>JBBJOS010000001.1:0-422072 GCA_037723965.1 Pyrinomonadaceae bacterium
TTTTATCGCTTCAGAATACATTGAAGGCGAAACACTGCATTCCAGATTAAAAACCAAGCCGCTAAACCTTAAAATCGCGATGGACATTACATGTCGCCCGAACAAGCAAAGGGAAGGCAGGTTGATTCAAGGACGGATATTTTCAGTTTCGGCGTAATGCTTTATGAAATGCTGGCGGGGCGGCTGCCGTTTGAAGGCGAAAGCGCTTTGGATGTTATCGGTTCGATTCTAAACAAAGAACCCGCGCCACTTGGCGAAACTCCGCGAGAGTTGCGACGCATCGTCGAAAAGTGTCTCAGAAAAGACCGCGAAATTGTTTCGCACTCACGACCATTGAATTGTTGGCTGTGGATTGCGGGAGATCACGCAACGGTAACCGTTAAAACTGTTTCATTACCTAAACCATTGATGCCCGACAACGTTTTGAGGCGATTCTAATTCATTCTTTTTCTCATCCGGCAGGGTGAATTACAAATAACTCTCACTCGATTGGAATAATTGTGTCCGCGGCAATGCGAAGTATATGGGTTCATCAATACAACATCGCCAGCCTTCCCGTTAATTTCTTCGACCTCGCCTTTCAAGCAGCGATTTTGCTCATTTATACATTGGTGCAGAACACCCCGTGGGTCCACGTCTAACGATGCTATAAAACGAATTACTTCTTTGTGCAAAGCCGATTCGATAAAAGTTCCGCCACCCCGGCGTCAAACCGGTGAACAGACTTGATGTTACGTGGCTCGTGTCGCGGCCCCTGCTCGACCTACGACCAGCTATCCGGATCATTCTCATCCTGGCACAATCAAGGCGCCAAAAACGCGCGAGACTTTAAACCCCGGCGTGGTGGTTGGCACGATCGCGAGGAGGGCCATCCAAGATGGTGGCACTCTTTTTGCAGAATCATTATTTTTTCAGCGGTCTGTATGCAAATTATACAACTGATTTTTGAACAAATTTGATTTTGCGAATTTAGTTTTAATAATTTTTTTATCGTCCGCAAATTTTTTAACGAACCAGGGCAAATATGATAATTGATAATTTAGGAATCGGGTCGCATCAGTCCTATGAGAGTTCCTACGCAAAATGGGACGGCGGAAAGTTTAGACGGGTATCTGAACCGGAAAAAAGCCTGCCATACTCCGCGGAAAACGCTTATGAGGATTTTCGAGCTTATATCATCGATGATAAATTTTCGTGTATCGGGGCGAAAGCGGCGCTCAACGGCAATCTATTCCGCGTCGGTTGTTATGATGAAATAAACACATTTGAAACGAATCGCCTTCTGTCGCACGATCTGGGCGTCTTTGCGGCCGAACAAAAAGAATCGGCTACGAACTACGCGAGTTTTGCCGCGATTTTTACTGGTTCGAAGTTCGAAAACGAAAATGTTTGGGAAAGATCGCTTTGGGCTCAATTGGAAAGTTTGCATGAGCTTGATCGTCAGAAATTCGAATGGGACCCATCGGTCAGCAGCGATCCGGAGAATCCGGGTTTTTCGTTCAGTTTTGCCGGCACCGGGTTCTTTATCGTGGGACTTCACCCGCAGAGCTCTCGCGTTGCCCGGCGGTTTTCACGGGCGGCGATGGTTTTTAATCCGCATGCACAGTTTGACCGGCTCCGCGAGCTTGATCAATATGAACGTATGCAGCAGACAATCCGGACGCGTGAGTTGAAACTGCAGGGATCGCTCAATCCGAATTTGAGCGATTATGGCACACAAAGCGAAGCCCGGCAGTATTCGGGACGTGCGGTCGAAGAAAATTGGAAATGCCCTTTTAGCGGACATACTAAAACGGCGGGAAATGCGGATATTTAATTTGAGAAATTGTTTGGTTAAAATATTTGATGACGCACAAATACCACCTCGAACCGCAGACCGGAATCGGCCTGACGATAAAAAAAGGACAGTTCTTAAAAATTATTGATCCGCAAGGTGAACAGGTTTCGGATCTAACTGCGTTTGCCCGTGAGGACATTGCCGAATGGCTGTCTTCCGGCCGAACAATCGACTACACGAACCGGATTTATTTGACAACCGGCAATATTCTTTATTCAAACCGCAGCCGCTCGATGTTTTCGATTATCGAAGATACTGTTGGACGTCACGATTTTCTGCTTACCCCGTGCAGCCCGGAAACCTTTCAGATTCTTTACGGCAATCATGAATATCATCCGAGCTGTTTTGAAAATCTGCACACGAATCTGGCGCAATTCGGTATAACGCCCGATATGATTCCGACAACCTTGAATGTTTTTATGAACGTGGTCGTCTTGGAAAACGGCGAATTGCGGATCGACCCGCCGCCCTCAAAAGCCGGGGATTATATCGTTTTCCGGGCGGAGATGGACTTGATAATTGGAGTGACGGCATGTTCGGCGGAGAAGTCAAACAATTACAGTTTTAAGCCGATCGATGTCGAAATCTTAGACGCTTAAAATGTCGTCGCGGCAACTGCTCCGAATTTTTCAAGTGTTCTCAACGCCGGTGCAAGCTTTTCGTAGAAAAAAACGACAACTTCGTTCTCTTTGATATCGGCTACAGCGTCCTCAAACGCCTGCGCCGCATCGAGAACAACTTTGCATTCGTTTTGATTTCCTGCTTCGAGGACCAGACGGCAAAGCATTTCAGCGACCTCGCCGCTTTCCCGCCCGCGCAGGTTCACGTCGCCTTTGACGATGATCCGGTCGAAACCCGCGACGGCGATTCGCCCGGCGGCTTCGATAACATTGTCGTGGCGGTCACCGGGAAAGCTGACTATTCCCGTGATAAATTTACCTTTCCAGCGCGCCGTCATCCGGCAAATCGCTTCCACCGCCTTCGGATTATGTCCGTAATCAATCAGAGCGTAGCCCTTACTCACGCGATAAAAATTGCTTCTGCCCGGATTGTGAATTTGGTTCTGAAAGCTGTAAAGTCCGGCGGCAATTGTTTCGGGCGACAAATCTAAAGCGCGGCTGACAGCGACGGCGGCCATCGCGTTCTGAATTTGAAAATCCGCCGTACCGTTCATGGCGATCGGAATTTTAGCCGTTTCGGCGATTGGATTAACTTCTGGGCCCCGTCCTTCGCAAATCCAGTTATTACGGACGAAATAAATTGTTTCATCACTCGCCGAGCGTTTTCTCAAGATCGAATTTTCTTCCGACATCGCAAAATAAACGACTTGCTTTTTGATTTGCAAAACCGCCGGGCGACCCGCCAAAGCGGCGGATTCCGCGTCGTCGGCGTTTAAAATGAGCGTTCCGTTTTCGCGGACGCGCTCGGCGATCAATGACTTAATGTTTACCAGATCCGCCACCGACTCGATGCCGTCCTGCCCGATGTGATCTTCGGTAATGTTGGTGATGACGGCGATATCTGCCCAATCCCAGCCCAAACCGCGTCGCATAATTCCGCCACGGGCCGTTTCTAAAACCGCGATGTCAACACGAGGATCCTCCAAAATCTTTCGCGCCGAAGCCGGTCCGGTGGTATCGCCGAGAACTATACTTTCGCCGTTAAAAAGAATTCCGTCCGTCGTTGCCGTGCCGATGTTCTTATTGGTCTCCAGCAGAACGTGCGCCGTTAAACGGGTGACGGTCGTTTTACCATTTGTGCCGGTAATGGCGACAATTGGAATTCTCTCGATACCGGTGATCATTCCGAGTTCGTTCGTTTCACTGATAGCCTGAGCTTCCGCAATTTTTCCGGAGATTTCAAAAGGTTTGTTTTCCAGGGCCGCATGGACGGCTTCAACCGCCGTTTCAAGTAAGAATCGGGCCGCCTGTTCACATTTATATTCGACGGCGATTTCGTAAATTCCCTCATCGCCGGAAAAGCGAACCGTCCCTCCGCATTCGCCGCATCCGGCCAAACTCATCAAATTGACGGCGGCGTTCTTCACCGTTTCCGCCAGGCCATTATCCGCGGTTCGAATCTCGCGCATTCGTCGGTGTACGCTTTTGGCTATCGGCAGAATTTCATCTAGCCGTCTCATGAAATCTGCATTTTCAAAGAAAACTTTTTCATCCGCCTTATTCAATTCAAGCTGCATCACAACTGCCGGGTGATGACTAAACATATTCGGACCGGTTAGAGTTCTGATTCTTTTAACCTGCATTTTTTACTAAATCAAAAACCGCCCTTGTTTTACACGATATTTTATTCGGTCGAGAACAGATTCGCAACAAGACGCTCGCGTCATCGGTCATTTAACGCTTGACCGCCTCATTGAGGATATAAGCTAGGATTCGTCGGGATAAAGTTTTTTACTCCGAAAATGGCGAGAGGTCCATCCCGCGACCTATAACTTGTTTTTGGAAAAAGCCAGAAACCGGGCCTTTCGGTAGTTCGAAGCTGACGAAATTTGGTCGTTGCCGGAATGAAGCAGAAAACGGCGAATAAGCCGGGTATGGGCGATGATTAAAGGTTATTAGGATCGGTTTATTCCTTTGCCACTATCGAAACGAATTCAAAGCTGAGTGCGGATTGCCGCCCGCAGGCTTCGACGACGCTCGACGACTTGGGAAAAAAACGCCAACCCGTTCTTCGGTTTTGCAAGTAGGGACCTTACTTTTTCCGAATTCCGCAGATTATGGTCTGCAAAATCCGCCATCAGAACAGAAGTAACAGAAGGTGCAGTACGGGAATTCCTAAAAGGATTCAAGCATAACCGCGCGGAAAGAGTTAAGTGGATAGAAATGGGCAAGGCCTTTGTAACTGCGCGGAACACAACATTTTCAAATCGGTTCAGCCTTTCCCCAGCAAGTTTGCATAAATCTCTAAGATAATCCAAAATTGGTGCGTTCTATTTCCCCGCTAAGGATGTTCCAAATGAATAATTCAAAGATATGTCAACATTATCATTTGAGAGTAACATTCCAACTACTGAATCTAAAATTAGGATATTCAACACAACAAAAATGAAAAAAACAAACTTTTTTGGTAAGGCGTTCAGCCTGCTAGTCGTCTTCTTCCTATTCAATGCTGCCGCATCTGCACAATCAACCGACATCGACAATCCGACGGTCGTGACGCAAACCGTGGTTCAAGGGAAGAATCCGGGTATGGGCGAAGACGTAGTTTATTATTATACTTTTAATGCCGGGCCGGGCGTTCTCAAAGTGACGACCGACCAGAAATCCGGCGGCATTACTGGAAATTATAATCTATCCTGGGAACTAACGGATGCTAGTTTTAATGAGTTAGGAAAGTGAGGATTTTTATCAAGTAACCACATTAGAGAGAAAAGTTAAAGAAATTAAACTGATCAAAAAGCAAAAGGTTATTCTCAAAGTAAAAGTTACTGAAGATGTCGAGTATTTCAAATTCCAGTTCGCCGGAGCAGTTGCTTTTGCCCCCGCCAAGAGCGTTGACAATGAGAAAATCCCGGAAATTTCCGGCGACACTACCACTCAATCAACCCAGCAAATTTGTATGCCGCGAGACGGCGTTATAATTATGACGATGAAGGACGGCAAGAAAGCAAAAGTTGATTTAAGCAAAGTTCAGAAAATCGAAATTCAATAACGAGTGTCCATACAAAGCGACAAAGCACCTAAGTTCCGTGCTTTGTTCCTTCTGGCAAACGTTTTAACAATTTTGAAGGTTTTATTGTTGAATTAGGTTGCCGTGGAACAAGTGCCCGCCGAATCAGTCGTCGGACATGAGGAGGAGTGCGCGACGTTGTTATTCGGCTCGTCCGTATCCGTTGGCTTGCCTGATAGCGGTTTCTGCCCGACGTTCCTCTTGACCTTTCAGTGTCCAGCTTGTGATGTGAGGTTCAAAAACAGGAGATTATATGTCGTCAAATACTTTTCCATATTCTCGTCGAGATTTTCTCAAAACCACTTCATTGTTAGCTGCCATCGCCGATTTCACTAACGCCCAAACGAGGCTCAAGAAAACAGATTATCCATTTGTTGACGGATTGTCCTTGAGCATATTCGAAAAGCCGGAAGATATTCGCGGTTCGGGTCTAACCGCGATAATTTTTGATGCGTCGCAGTTCGAACAGGTTCCGACGAGTGACGGCAGCCCCAAATGGCAACGCACTTTTAATGCCGCTTCGCGCTCGATTGTCGAGACGCGCCAAAAGCTGCGGCAAATGCCCGACGTTTTTCTCGCCACCGACGGCCGGCAAATCAAAGAGGCTTTCAAAAACGGCAAGACCGCTGTTTTCCTGCAAGTTCAAGGCGGCGGCGAAATCGTCGGCGAAGACTTGTCCCGCATTGATTTACTGCACGAACTCGGTTTGCGCGTGCTGCAAATCACGCATCATCATAACAATGCGCTGGGCGGCGGCGGTTTCGTCTAAGAATCTTCGAGATCGACATTTCAAACCTTTAATGACCAAAGCCGGTTTACCGGAAATCCGCCTATATGATCTTTGACATACTACGGCAACTTTACTGCTTTCCGCTGGTGAAAATCCGAAAGTCGTTTCTGAGCGTTTAGGACATGCTTCAATTGTCTTTAACCTTAGACACCTATTCGCACGTTCTGCCCACTATGCAGCGAGAGGCGACAAATAAAATCGAAAAACCTATGTTTGGAACGTAGTTTTTCGCCCTTGGCACACCATAGGCACACCAACGAAGAAAGGTAAGCATTTCAGGCTTGCCTTTTGTACGTGTAAACGTTGTATGTATAGAACTTAAATTGGAGCCGATGATAAGATTCGAACTTACGACCTGATGATTACAAATCAACTGCTCTACCAACTGAGCTACATCGGCCTGCATGCCCGAATGGGCCGCAAACGAAAATACTAGCAAATCAACGCTTTCAAAAGCAAGTACGCGAAGGTTAAAACTGTTGTACAACGATGAAAAAACTTGTTGACTGTAACTTGTATTAACTTATACAATAAACTTTGCCTGATTGGGCAATATTGCCATTTATCGACAGTCCGTCACTGGTTTATCAATAATAGAATTCAAGTTCAGTTAAAAAGGAGAACATTGTGAGTTTTCAAAACTTATTCAAAAAAGGCGCCGTTTCCGTCTTTGGAATCTTCTGCGTATTTACGTCTGTTGCAGTGGCTCAGCCAAGGCCGACACCGATGCCGCCCACTATTTTCGTTCAGGAGCGGCCGCCGATGAGAGTGGCGGAGAAAAACAATCTTTACTGTGCCGGCTACGTGCAGAAATCCGCTATCGACACAAGCAATAAACTGGTCGGTGCGGTCGAGGAGCAGGAGCAGTACAACTACAGCGAAGGCGACCTCGTTTACCTCAATATGGGTGCAGGCAAAGGTGTGCAGGTCGGCGATATGATGTCGGTCGTGCGGCCCCGCGGCCAGGTCAAAACCCGCTGGACGAACAAGAATGATGGATTAGGCTTTTATGTACAGGAAATCGGAGCACTGGAGATTGTGCGGGTGAAGGCTGAAGTTTCGGTCGCCCGCGTTAAAACTTCGTGTGACAGCATTCTGCTCGGCGATCTCGTTCAGCCGCTACAAATGCGGACAAGCCCTGTTCACCAGCCGCGTGCGTCTCTGGACATTTTGGCAGATCCGTCAGGTAAAGCGATGGGCCGTCTTTTTATGGCCCGCGACAATCAGGAAGCCGTTACCCGCGATCAGATCGTTTATATCGACCTCGGAGCCGAAGACAATGTGCGGATCGGCGATTATCTGACAATATTCCGGCCGCTCGGCAAGGGGAACCTTTTCGTCTCCGATGAGGATGAGGCAGTTCCTGCAAGAGTTTCGGATTATCAAAGCTTTGAATACCGAGGCGGCAGGTTTTCCAATCAGGCCGCACGCAAATCCGGCGAGACGGCGAAAGGAAAAGTCGTAACGACTGAAGAAGCCAAGGAAGACCGCCCGTCCGGTTTGAGAAAAGTAGTCGGCGAAATGGTGATCCTAAATGTTAAAGAAAGGACGGCAACCGCTGTAATAACACGAACGGCTCAGGAAATTCACACCGGTGACTGGGTGGAAGTGCAGTAAGAAGCAAGCAGTAAACAGTAAGCAGTCGGATCGTCAACGATTCGGCTGCTTTTTCATTTTATATCTCTGAAGGTTCGGGCGAAGATTTGGCGGCGGATGTTATTAGCACCTTTCGCTTTTTGTTTTCGCTGAAAAAGTAAGTGAAATAATCGTACATCGACCAAATCGCCAATATTACCGCAACCCACAAGGCCCCGCGGCCGACAAGATAGCCGAAGACCTTCCAGTCGTTCACTGTCAGCGCAAGATTTGAAAGGTGCGAAAACGCTGTGTGTACTTCTGCGACTTCCCAAAAACGAAACGATGGATAATCGAGGCCGAAATTGGATACCGGCGGAGTTCCGGTGGCGGCTGCGATTAGAAGTGCAACGATCGCCACGCATTGCGCCCACATTTTGAGCTTACCCAAGCTTTGGGCCTGAATTATGATCCCTTCCGATGCGGCGACTGAGCGCAGGCCTGTAATAATAAATTCCCGGCCTAAAATAATTACTACTGCCCACGAAGGCGCGAGTTGCTTTTCGACAAGCACGATAAGAGCTGCCGATACAAGAAGCTTGTCCGCAATCGGATCGAGAAATTTACCTAATGTCGAAACCTGGTTGCGTTTGCGGGCTAAGTGGCCGTCGAGAATATCCGTTAGGGAAGCCACGAGAAAAATGCCGATCGCGAGGACATAGCTGCTAATGCCGAACCATCGTTCCGAAACCGTCGTCAGCAGAACCACTACTAAGAGCGGTACAATGACGATCCTTGCGAATGAAAGAGAATTTGGCAGATTCACGGTTTGTTCAAGTGTATGTTTAGAACCGTGAAAGTTCAAGAGTGTTCTGAGTTCAAGCTTCAGCTTGCTTCTTCGTTCAGGCTGAAGACAAGCTGAAGCTTGAACTCAGAACCTTAAGGCAAAAAGCCAAGGTTGGTATTTCCATTGAAATTGCCGATGTTCGGGAAGACCGCGGCCTGTTGAGCATCGGGAAGGCCGTACCATTTAGCCAGCGTGGCGGCGTACTGATCAACCGATGTCGTCGGAATCCAGCGTCCTCGCGGAGCGGTGCCGCCGTCGGCATCGTCCAGTCCGCCCAATGTCAGCTGCGGGTAAGGCGTTCCGTTGACGGCCGTATTCATTCCGTAGAAGTTGCCGCCAAGCACCGAGCCGCCGATCACGAACATATGATTGCCCCAGGCGTGGTCCGACCCGACGGACGCACTGCCCACCGCCGCCGGATTGAACGTCCGGCCAAAGTCCGACATTGTAAATGTAGTAACCGAATCCTGCACGCCCTGCATTCCCATTTCGTCGTAAAACGAGCGGACGGCCTGGCTGTATTGCGTAAACAAATTAGCCTGACCCGTAAGCTGGTTATTGTGCGTATCGAAACCGCCTATCTGGCAATAAAAGATTTGCCGGGTGACGTTAAGATCGGTGCGCTCCTTTATCAAACGGGCGACCTGCCGCAGCTGCCGTCCGATACTCGTATTCGGAAACGCGACCGAGGTATCCAGCGTATTCTGAAGTGCGGCATTGGCCGACATCGCCGCGTCGGTCACATTGCTGGCGGCTTTGATATGGTTCGATTCAAGATCCATCGTTCGCAGGGAATTAAACGCCGATAGCCGGGCCGCTCCGCCAAGGTTGGTGAAACCGGCGGGATTCAAAACATTAGCGAGAGAAGTGTTTGAGTCGCCGATCGCCAACGGCAGCGTCGATTGTCCGGTCGTGAAGAGCTGGGCACCCGCAATCGAAGTAACCATCGGTATAAGGCCGCTGTTCGGCGGAGCCGGCGTCATCCGATCCGAAATTCTGCCGCCCCATCCGGTAAAGGACTGTGTATTCGAAATACTGGTCTGGGCCTGCGTAACCTGATCGGAATGAGAAAATAACTGGTAAGGTTTCTGAAATTGCGAACTCTGGTACTGTGCCTTCGTCAGCGGCCTGACGAGTGTTCCGACGTTCGTCACGATCGCCATCTTATTCTGCGCCCAAAGTTCATGGATGCCGTTATTCGTCGCTCCCGGCCCTAGGGAAGGATGCAGGCCGTACGTCAAGCCGCCCATCCGCGGGACCGAGATAGGCAGAAGCTGTGCCTGCGGAATCGCCAGATTTGACCGGGCCGCGCTATATACGCCGTAGTTACTGATCGTCGCATCGTTGTGGTTCGGAATAACGAGGTTGTTGCCGTCGTTGCCGCCCGACCAGAAAATTACCACAAGAGCTTTATACGCGGCGTCTCCTTCAGGAGCGGATGCCTGGTCCTCAACCTTTTGTGCAAGAGCGCTCATCAGGCCGAAATGCTCCATTTGTGTCGCAAGGCCTACCATGCCGAGAGCACAGCCTGATTTTTTTATAAATTCACGTCTTGATTTTTTCATAGTCGTTACCTCTGTACCTGGTATTGCGAAGATGTCGCTACTAAGTAAATTGCCTGGCGTGCCCGGGCCAGCATATTAGCGGCGGGAGTAGGTGGAATTGCGGTCACAGCCGTTATTATCGTGTTTCTCATTCCGGCCGACATTGTGCCGTGCATCATCCGCCGGTTAAGGTCGTCAACTAATAGATTTCCTGTAACATCCGAGGCCGCGATGGCTTCCATTTCGGCAAAGTCGATCGATGTGCCAAGCGGTATATTCGGCGGAGCGGCATTTACGCGGCTAAAGGTCATAGTATTGCCGTAATTTGCCCTGGCAATTGAGGTAGAGGTCGTCATAATGCCGAACTCGGGGCCGTTCAATGCGGTTCCGGGGATTACATAATCAGGCGAATAATAGTTGAAAACGGTCGGGGAATTAAACGGGTTTTGCCCCATGTTCAGGAATTCCGGTCTTGAGGCAATCACTCCGTCGCTCGGCTGCAGCCCATCCGCGGAACGGACGTTAAATGCCTTGAGAAAATTCGTAGCCAACTGCACGGGCTCGCGCAGCTTGCCGTAATTCGGGTCCGTTTTCACATCCCCGCGTGCTTCGGGATCGAGCAGGATCGCCTTGATCACGGCTTTCAAATCGCCGCGAACAGAGAAACCGTTGTTATTAAATACTGCCGCGACGCGTCCGACATAAGCGGGTGTCGGGTCGCTGGTGACCATATGCTGTATCAGAAGCCTGCTGACGAACGGCCCAACGTTCGGGTGATAAAAGACATTGTCGAGCGCCAGATCGAGCTCCGTGCCGCCGTTCAGGCCGGCGGGGATATTCTGATTGACGGCTCCCGGGTAGCTTAATAGAGTTTTTGCGGTGATGTCGTGGTTGTTTTGATTGAGCAAGAGCGGATCAATGTAGTTCGGTGCTCCCAACGCGCGGTTTGGGCAGGAAGCGGTCGTTTCGCAGAGGCTGAAACCGGTGAGCACTTTTGTAAAAGCATTTACCGTATTCTGATCGTACGTCGGAATCGGGCTGCCGCCGCTCATTTGCTGGGTGCCGTCCGGATTAAGCATAAACAATCCCACCGAGAACAATTGAAGAAGTTCCCGGGCATAGTTTTCATTCGGATTATTCTTGGTGCTGCGGACCATGTCCAGATAGTTGCCCATCGCCGGGTTCAGTGTCATTTGCTTCATCAGGGTGCGGTAATTGCCGAATGCATTGTCCGACAATACCTTATTATATTCGGTCATCCACCGCGATTGCTGCGTATCGACACCGGAAACCACCCAGATCTGGCTCAGCGACCAGACGACGCGGTGCCTCAGCTGAGCTTCGCCGTAAAACGCCTCTGTGAAGAACCATTTCTGGACCGGATACATCGTGTAATGATCACGCAGGCAAACGCTGTATTCGGGACTCGGATTTACAAACATCCCGCAGCCTGTCGTCGCATTCTGCAGGTCAGTCGATTTGAGAGGGAAGTTTGGATACGGATTCGATGCGGATGGATATGCGGCCTCCAATTGCTCACTCAGCCAAACTCTCAACCCGAGACGCCGGACGCGGGAATCGATTGTCGCCGTCGAGCCGAACGTCGCCTGTTCCAGAAACCTCGCCCTGTCGCCGGACCAGCGGTAGCCAACTATATCGTCCGTCGGTATTTCAGGCGCATATTTTGATGGAATGCCGGAACCCGAGTACAAAGTGGAATACGGCGCTGCATCGTCCTTGATGCCGCCGCCCTTCGTGCCGAAGCCGAGGCGGAGGCGGTCGCTTGTCAGGCCGCGCCATGCGACCCGTACCAAAAGATCGCCGGTGGCAGGCGGTTCCGCGTAGCCGGTCTCGTCTCGAAGCCTTACTTTCAGGGCATAAATGTCATTTTTCATCACACCGCCCGCGACTTCTATATCCAAAACCGGGAAACGGTATTCACGCCCTTTCGAATCCTCTGCATAGACGCGAAACGCATTCGCTCCCTCGCCTTCCAACAGGCTTATATTTCTAATGTAAAGGATGATCGTTGAATTCGGCGCAAATGCTCCAGGTGCGGCCTTTGCCGTTTTGACGGATCTTGAAGCCCGTTGCGCCAAAACCCGCGATGATGATTCCGATGACGAAAGCAATATTGGGACCGGCGAATTAGGGTCCGTATCAATTTGAGCAAATGCGGCAAAGACAAAAAGGTGTGCCGCAATAAATAAAATAAGGATTCGCCTCGGAAGGTGCGATGTTTGTTGAACCATATCCGTTCTCCTCTAACGTTGTGCAATGAATAATCGAGTCGACGCTGGCTACTGAAAGAAAACTGAAGGCAATTGCGGGAAAAATGCCATTAATCTTGTTTCACCGTATAGCCGAATCAATATGTTTTTGACAATGGTTTCTTGATGCAGGACCTACTTCAAAACCCTTGCTTTAGTCGTTTAGACGGTCGGACGAATCATTTAGTCTTAAAAAGTGTAAAGATTTGTCAATTATGGATTTTCGCTTTAAAGTTCGGATATGTCCAATATTCACTATCTCGAAATACCGGCGAACTTCAGTTTCGAGCACACGATCCGAAGCCATGGATGGAGCAGCCTCCCGCCGTTTGAAATTGACGAGGCGAACGAGAGCCTTAGTTATGTATTTAAGGCTGGTGAATTGGAATGCGAGCCTGTATCCGCAACCATTCGCCGCGAGGCCGAAAGGCTGAAGATCGAGTGTGAAAGCACCAATATCGATAAGGAAAAATTGCTTCGCGGCGTTCGGCATATGCTTCGTCTGGACGACGATATGGATGATTTTTACGAAATAATTAGTAAGGAACCGGCTCTCGGATGGGTTTCGACGGCCAATGCCGGAAGAATGCTGCGTTCGCCGACCGTATTCGAAGACCTCGTGAAAACTCTTTGCACGACAAACTGTTCGTGGGGTGCGACCACGAAAATGGTAACCAACCTCGTCGAGAAATTAGGTGAAATTTCGCCGTCCGGTAAACGGGCCTTTCCGACGGCTGAAGCCCTTTCAAGTGTTTCTGTTGAATTCTTTCGTCAAGAAATTCGGGCCGGATACCGTTCCGCTTATTTCGCCGAAATGGCTTGTTTGATTGCCTCGGATAAACTCGATCCCGAGACTTGGCTGCATTCGGAACTGCCGACGGCCGAACTCCGAAAAGAGATAAAAAAAGTAAAGGGCTTTGGCGATTACGCGGCGGATAATTTGTTGAAATTGCTTGGACGGTATGACGGGCTAGCCCTTGATTCGTGGCTGCGGGCCGGTTTTTATAAAAAGCACAATCGCGAAAAGGTTTGTGCAGACCTGAAAATAGAGAAGCACTACAAGAAATTCGGCAAATGGAAAGGCCTTGCCATGTGGTGCGATATGACGGAAAAATGGTTTGAGGAGGAAGTCGTAATACCCAATGCCCACTCAAACTCAAACAATCCACAATGAAAAAGGCCGCCTTTTCAGGCAGCCTACTCACTTTATTCAAAAAGAGTACTGACTAGCGATAGATATGCTCGCCGCGATAATTTTTCCATTCGCTTTCGAAGTAATCAGCGTCTTCCTGGTTACGGGGTGTTACACCGACGACCGTTCCGCCATTTGCGATTCCTTCTTCATAAAGCTTTGCATGCTCTTCCGGGATTCCCCAGCCGATCAATGCTCCAACGAGTCCGCCAGTCAAACCACCGGCTCCGGCACCGACTAAAGCTGCTGCAATTGGGCCTGCAACTACTAAACCGAGACCAGGCAACAATACGCTTGTTCCGATGGCAGCGATTCCGCCGATGATCGCACCCAAAGTTCCGCCGATAGCCGCACCAGCTCCGGTTCCTTCGAGAGCTTTATTTCCGAGTTCCGTATCAGCCGTGCCTTCGCCATACTGCGAATCACGAGTCTTATCCGACATCATGACGTTGATTTCGTCGTCCGTATAGCCGCGTCCTCTCATTGAGTTGTACGCCTGTTCTGTACTTTCGCGATCCCTAAACATTCCTGTTAACACACTTCCTGTTTCTCCACGTGATGTAGCTTCCATTATAATTCTCCCTTGGTCTGGTATTTAGCTTTCGCTATGAGAATGTATTATGCAATCCATATACCAAAGCAGTATGTAAGCCAAATTACACAATTACACAAGTTAATTTAAATATTCTTCACCGAACAATATGTTTGAAAACCGTACATTATTACAAAATAATTAAAATTTCGTCCGCAAATGCATCACAGAAATAAAAAAGGGAAGAATTGTATTTCTACAAACCTCCCCTTGTGGTTATTTAGTGTTTCGCCTATTGACCTTTAGTACCTGTGAAAGTCATCGCCGGAAGTCCCGGCCCGGAAATAGTTCCGGTCATTTTGGTGCCGTCGATTTTGCCTTCGAGTTGAAGCTGCATTGGCTGGCCTTGAATATCGGCATTGAGCACGGCCGTCATATTCGAGCCGCTAAGCAAGCCTTTTTCGAGCGTTCCATTCGCCACCATCGACGACATCGTTCCGGTAACTGCTGCACCGTTCTGCTTCAAATCCATGACAATATCATGGATCTGTCCGCCTGCATCGACGGTCATTGTCCATTTCCCCGAGACGTTAGCCGTTGGCGCTGCTGACATATCCGGCTTTTTCTCCAACGAGACAGTTTTCGGATCGACCGTTATCTCAACCAAACGCTTTGCGACGTCAGACGTCATCGAATCCTGAAAACGTCCTTTCAGATGTTTCGCAAGAAACTTCTCAGCCGTTGCGATCATCGCCATATTGTTGACCGGACGAGCAAAACCGTGGCCTTCGTCAGGTGCAACGAGGTATTCGACCGGGTAATTGCGGTCACGCAGAGCGATCACGATCTGGTCGGATTCGGCTTTGTTGACACGCGGATCATTGGCTCCCTGCACGACGAGCAGCGGTGTTTTGATCTTATCCGCTGAATAAACCGGTGATTGCCGCTTCATTTGTGCCAAACCTTCGGGAGTATTCGGGTCGCCCATTCGTTTATAAAAAACGGTACGGATAGCTTCCCAATAAGGCGGGATCGATTGCAGCAGCGTCTGCAAATTGGAAGGAGCGACGATGGCAACCGATGCGGCATATTCATCCGGCGTAAAAGCGACACCGGCCAAAGCAGCGTATCCGCCGTAGCTGCCGCCCATGATCCCGACACGTTTCGGATCAGCAATGCCCTGGGCCACCAGATATTTCTTGCCCCAAGTGATGTCGTCCTGCATTTTCTGGCCCCATTCGTTGTTGCCGGCATTCAAAAACTTCTTGCCGTAGCCGGTCGAAGCACGGAAATTAGGCTGCAAAACGGCGTAACCGCGATTTGCCAGGAACTGTGCATAAGAATGATAACCCCACGAATCTCGTCCCCAAGGTCCGCCGTGAATGTAGAGAACGGTCGGCAGATTCTTCCCGTTCGAGCCTTTCGGGATAGTCAGATATGCCTGAATATCCATGCCGTCGGATGATTTGTAGGTGACCGATGTCATCGGCGAAAGGGAATTGCGGTCGAGCTTTTCGCGAATTTTGTATTGCAGCGTGAGCTTCTTTGTTTTGCGGTCATACAAATAAGTTTCACCCGGCTCGGTGTCGCTGAAGGCTGAAATCAGCCAAAGATTTTCGTCTTTTGTTGAAGAACCGAAATTGATTTCCTTATTCGGCAATTGTTTCTGAAGCCATTTATACTCCGCTTCGAATTTCTTGTCCTTCCAATACATCCGCTCGCGATCGTCTTCGTAGGAAGTTGCTATCATCTCATCGGTCAAATCGGAAAAGCTCGCACCGCCGAAATCTACTTTTTTAAGCGGATCGGATTCGACCTTGGTGACCTTTCCGGTCGCAACATCGAGCAAAGCGAGTTCGATCAGATCGGTTTCACCCTGATTTGTCTGTATGTAAACGCTTTTGTTGTCCTTATGAAAACGAATCGGGAGCATGTTTCAAATCCGTTGCATGTGTAGATCTTCGTCGCTTTCCCGTCGGCTTCGATACGCAGAATCTCGGTATCGCCGTTCTGTGCTGAACGCATAGCAAGACGCATTTTGTCGGCATTATCGAAGATCATTCCCTGATAACGGTCTTTGTTTTCGTTTATCAAAGTCCGTTCGCCGGTCGAGATTTTCACCTTATAAAGGTCATGCCACGCCTTGTCACGGTCATTGATGCCGACATAAATCGCGTCCGGGTCCGAATCGGGCACGGCATTTATCATCGCCCGAACGCCTTTCGCATCCGTGATATTGCGTGCAGTTGGAACTTCCGCACCGGCCGCTAACTTTTCGGCAGGATCTACGGCATAGACGTTGAAATTCTCGTCGCCGCCCTTATCCTGTATGAACAAGATGAATTTTCCGTCACGCGACCAGAAATAATTCGGGATTGGACGGTCTGTGCGGTTGGTGATGAGCCGGGCATTAGCAAACGGCTCGCCGGTCTGTTTCACCCAGATATTCCGGGTGTCCTTATACGGTTTGATAAACGCGATGTATTTGCCATCCGGCGAGATCTGGGCACCGGCGATCTCTGGATTGCCGAAAAATATCTCGCGGTCGATTAAAGCCGGCTGCTGTGCCGAAACTTCGATTGCGGCGGTTGATAGAAAAATAGTCATTAATATCAGAAATGTTTTCATACGGTTAAGTTCCTTTGTGGCCTTTTTTAGATCTTTATTAGTTTGCGCTGACAGTTCATATTGCGGGCTGTATAGGCAAGCAGCCGATTCGCTTTGTGCCGTCCTCACTTTGCCGTCCGTGTGTTAAAAGATTTAACCACGGCGGGCAAAAAGTGATGCCACGGAAAACACCTATAACTACCCTTGATTTACCGAATGCAATCGGAAACCATTCCCAGCACGGTAAAAAACTTGTCGAGACCAAGAATGATTCGACGATTTCAAGACGCCGCAACGTCGCCTATTAATATACTTGCGGGAATAGAAACGTAAAAAGCATAACATTGCCCATCAAGGCCGCGATTATGCCGTCGCTGTAAAGGATTCAAGGGCTTGAGAATGTCTTCAGAACAACCACGCCGTCCGCCGCTGCAATGACCTCTCCTGTCGATGAGACAAGACTAAGAACTCCGTCCTGGTCCCAAAGCTTTGTTCAGAACGGCCGATGGTCGGCTCCAAGTTCCGACGACTTAATCATTTCGACTCTTGTTGCTTAGCTGCCACGACCCAAACGCCAAAGATTAATATTAATACAAAAATTGCGGTAAAAACTGAACTCTCAAATATGGATGGTGGAACGCCGAAAGGATCGCCATCATCGGCCGCTTTCATTCCGGCCGGGTCAAGAATTCCAAGAATCCCCACGGCAGTTCCGAAGAAGCCAAAGAGTATGAAAATACTGCCTAAGAAAATCTGAAGTAAATTCATCGGGTCAAGTTGGTTTCATCTTAACAAGTATCCCCGCTCCACGCCTTCTTCCGAAACTTCACTTCGTTCCAAAATCCTTTAACCCATTCTATCTCAGGTTCGCGGTTTTTCTCCAAAAGCACTGTCAGCACATCGAAACGATATTTAACGTTCTTGATACGAAAGATGTTTCGGTAAATCCGTGCGGTACGGATGATCTGCCTCTGCTTGCGAAGATCGACCGCCGCCAATGGCCCGCCGAACCCGCTCGAACGCCGCGTTTTAACCTCGATAAAGCAAAGTGTATCACCATCGAACACCACCAGATCGATCTCACCCGAAACCTGCACGCCCTTGCTATTCCGCCCGACCGGCACCTTGAAATTCGCTAATACAAGCCGTCCGCAATTTTGAACAATAAATTTCGCGGCTAATTCCTCACCCGCCCGTCCAGTTTCAAGCGCTGCCGCCTGAGCCGGATTTGTTTGCAATATCGATAATGTTTCGGGCATCTTTATGGTAAAAGGATGACTTATTATATCAAAATTCATCCAAATTAATATTAATCCAATACTTTAAAACATCCAAAAATTGACATAGCACGACAGCCGTGCTATTGTGTCATTGATGATTCGGTCATTTGCAGATAATGGCACTGAAGATATTTTCGACGGCCGAAATTCCGCGGCAGCTAGGCGGTTGCTGCCTCGAAATCTTTGGAATATAGCCTTTCGCAAACTTGACCAAATTGATGTTTCAGTAGCGCTCGAAGATCTGCGTGTTCCGCCCGGCAATCGGCTTGAGGCTTTGAAAGCGGACCGAAAGGGCCAGCACAGTATTCGAATAAACGATCAGTTTCGAATTTGTTTTACATGGTCCGGTTCCGCCGCCGATAATGTTGAGATCGTCGATTATCATTGAGGTAAAGTTATGATTCGAATTCCCAAAAACCGTCCGTCAACACATCCCGGCGAAATGCTTCGCGAGGAATTTCTGGTGCCGATGGGCCTGACTCAAAAGGAACTCGCGGATGCTATTCAGGTTCCGTTTCAACGCGTCAACGAGATCGTTTCCGGCAAACGCGGCCTTACGCCGAGCACCGCATTGCGTCTCGCAAAGTTCTTCGGTATGTCCGCCGATTTCTGGCTTAATCTGCAAATGAAACTCGATCTATATAATGCCGAACAAAAAGAACGCGAAATCCTAAAAAAGATAAAGCCAAAAGCTTCCCAGTCTGTGCGTGAAGCGGCCTAACGCAATCTATTTGTGAAAATGAAATTTCGGTTTGTCCGCCAATGTGTGGAAAGGCTCAACCATTCCGTCACGCTCAACATTCTCCCGACGCTGAAGGCGTCAAAGACAATAGTCTAGGGTGAAACCCTAGGTAAATTGTTAATTTGAATCGCTCCCTGAAGGGGAGCAACATTGCAAAGGATGTGTGACCCCTTCAGGGTCGGAATGTTTTGTGTCAGGTTCCTGGGGTTTCACCCCAGGCTATTATCTGCGTCCCCTTCAGGGACAGGAGTTTGAAAGCGATTCGTTCGAATTTCTTCGGGCTGTGCCCGCCGATGTGCGGAAAGGCTTGCCTTTCCGTTCCCCTCCTAAATTCACCGAGGCTATGCCTCCGGTGGGCGTAGCCCAAGATCAATTTAACCACCTACCGGAAAGGCACAGCCTTTCCGCACATCGGGCGGCATAGCTTAAGAAACCCGATAAACTAAAATAAGACAAAGGAGAAAGGATACATTAACGCGAAGCTGCGATGCCGCGATTTTGATCGGCATTGCGTATGGCCCGGAAAATCGTGTCGACATTGTCCTTGTTTCGGCCGACCGAACGGAACGACCATTCACTTTTGGGATCGCGGATGCTGTTGACGAGAATATTCTCTTTGTCCCATATTATCGTAATTTGTTCGCCTGGCCTCTCTGAGCCAAACACTGAATTCGTTCGGGCAACACGAATCCGCTTTTTTCTAACCGTAAGTTTCCATGAATGATTTGCGGCTAGGCGATCTATGATAGCAACACTTTGTTCACGAGAAAGCGGAGTGGTTATTTTAGTGAATCTCAGTCTGCTTCTCTGAAAAACGTACACAACTATAGACGACAAAACCATTAAGAAAAACAGAAATCTCCAAATTGCCAAAACGGAATCTTCCTCGGAAGTGAATGGAAAATATTCAATGGCCCACATTAAAAATGCGACGGCCATACTTCCTACGATCCAACCGATGACCCCAAAATGCGACATTGCCGCACGACGATCGAGTTGCAATTTGCCAGTCCTTATTGACTCGGTGACTTCGGGTTCTTTCATTAAGGAAGTAATACAATAGTTCGTTAAAACGCCGGCTCCTCGTAGATTCCGTAGACATCTCTCAGGGCGACGCAGATTTCTTCTACGGTGGCGTAGGCGGCGACGGCTTCGATGATGGAGGGCATGGTGTTTTCGTTTGTGTTTGCGGCCTGTTTCAGCTTTTCGAGGGAATTGGCGACTGCTCCGGCGTCTCTGGTCGTTTTGACGTGTTCGAGGCGGAGGAGCTGGTGGGCACGGACGGTTTCGTCGATGCGGAGCGTGTCGATCTTCGAATCGTCATCGGCCATGGCGTATTTGTTGACTCCGACGATGACCTGTTCGTTTCGCTCGACGGCTTTCTGATATTGATAGGCCGATTCCTGAATTTCACGCTGCGGGAATCCGGCTTCGACCGCTTCGACCATACCGCCGAAACCGTCGATCTTGTCGAAATAATCGTAACAGCCGTCGATCATCTTCTGCGTCAGCGATTCGACATAAAAGCTGCCGCCGAGCGGATCGACCGTGTTTACCACACCCGTTTCCTCGGCGATGATCTGCTGCGTGCGGAGTGCGATCAGGGCGGCTTTGTCGGTCGGCAGGGCAAGGGCTTCGTCGTAGGAATCGGTGTGCAGGCTCTGCGTTCCGCCGAGGACCCCGGCGAGTGCCTGGATCGCCACGCGGGCAATATTTATCAGCGGCTGCTGCACGGTGAGCGAAACTCCGGCGGTCTGCGTGTGAAAACGCATCTGCATCGTACGCGGATTCTTTGCCCCGAAACGCTTCTGCATCGTCTCTGCCCATACGACTCGGGCGGCACGGTATTTGGCGATCTCTTCGAAGAAATCGTTGTGGGCGTTGAAGAAGAATGAGAGACGCGGAGCGAAATCGTCAACATCCATTCCGCGATCTACGCCGTACTGGACATACTCGACACCGTCACGCAGTGTAAACGCAAGTTCCTGCAAAGCGGTCGAACCGGCCTCTCGAATATGATAGCCGGAAACGGAGATCGGGTTGTATTTCGGAACGTGTTTGACCGTGTATTCAAAGGTGTCGATGACCAGCTTCATCGCCGGTTTGATCGGGTAGATCCACTCTTTTTGTGCGATATATTCTTTTAGAATATCGTTTTGGAGCGTGCCGGAAATCTTGCTGAAATCAGCCTTTTGCTTCTCGGCGACAACCAGATACATCGCCAGGAAGATCGGTGCCGGAGCATTGATCGTCTGCGAAACAGTGACTTCATCGAGCGGAATGCCGTCGAACAAAACCTCAAAATCCGCAAGGGAAGAAACGGCAACACCGCATTTGCCAACCTCGCCTTCGCTCAAAGGCGAATCGGCGTCGAGGCCCATAAGTGCGGGAAGATCGTAAGCGACTGATAATCCCGTCTGGCCCTGAGCCATCAGATATTTGAAACGCTTGTTCGTTTCCTCCGGCGAAGAAAACCCCGCAAACTGCCGCATCGTCCACAGCTTCCCACGATAACCGGTCGGGTGAATCCCGCGTTTATAAGGGAATTCGCCGGGGAAACCGATCTCGCTTGTGTTTTCTACATCGGCTTCCGTGTAGAGCCGGTCAATTGGCTCAAGCGAAATGCCTTCGAACGAAGGCTTTCGCTCAGGACTGCGATCCGTAACCTTCTTTACAGTCTCCTCTTCCCAACGCTCGACCGACGCCTTCGCGGCAGACAATTCTTCTTTGATCTCAGGTGTCATATCAATTGTTATCTACGTATTAAGACAAATTTTAGCATAGTGGGAGGATTTTTTGGCGGTATTTAGGAGCCAAATAATAGCCAGGCCCAAAAACCAACAAATGCCAGTGTTGGCGTTGAATTGATTATTGCAGCCACCAGGAAAGCCGGACTCATTTTTTTGAGAACAGTAAGTACAGTGAAGATGATGAAAAGCGGGAAGCTAAAGACTCCGGCGAGAAAGACCATCATATCTCTCAGATGACTTCCATTATACTCAGGATATATCCAAGACTCTAAGAACCCAAAGAACCAGAAAATCAGCGTGGGAAGGGATAGGGCAAGCCCAACATTAGCCGACCAATTGGTACCTTTTCGAGCATAGGAATGTTAGAAATCAATGTTAATTAAATCGAGGACCGAACGAGTCAGGCGGAATCTGAAACAAGCATTGCTCCGGGGCGGATGCTGGTCGAACTGTTATGTAAGCTTCAGGGACAACATAAATCTTCCAATACTTTAGTAGCCTGTTCACGGGAAACTGACGGGAAATTATCGAGAAACTCGTCGAGCGTTTCCGTTTCTAGCCAGTCAAACAGCGATTGAACCGGTACACGAGTTCCTTGAAACACAGGCGTTCCGCTCATGATCTCAGGATCGATTGTTATGACGCTGTCAGCTACCGCTTCCATATATTGATTTTAACCTAAGATAAAGTATTAGGGAACCTCATTCACCTGCCTTCCAACTTCTCAATATCCTTCTTCACTGTCCGCGAAGCCGCGTACAAAACGCCTGTCAAAACAATGCTCAAGACCGGAATAATATACATCGCCGAACGCAATCCAGAGGCACGAAACGGTTCCAATGCGGCGGCTGAGAATTCCGCGATTCCCGATGCACTCGCCGCCTGTTTCGTAAAATAATCGCTGACGAGTCCGACTATATATGGCCCGAGTGCTCCGCCCAGCACATACATCGCCATAAAATAAACGGACATCGCCGTCCCGCGAAGATTTGGCTCGACCACATCCTGAATCGTCGAATAGACGTTCGCATAATAAAAATACATCGCCGCAAAAGCTCCGCCCATTGCGAATACAAACAGATAGACACTTTGCTGCTCTGCCTGGATCGCCAGCACAAAAAGCGGAACGGCAACCAGTGTCCCGAGGCCAGCAACCAGCAGCCCGCCGTCCGGCCGCCTCTTTTTAGCCGAATCGCCGATCACACCGCTGAGCAGCAGGCCGGGAAGCGTGAACACGCCGTTAATGAGCATCGAGCCAAGGTTCGCCTTCAGAATATCGAGCCCGTGATACCGCATCAGATAGGGCGTCATAAACGAACTTAACGCCAAAAGACTGAAATTATGAAGAACGCCGGAAACGATAAGCCAACGCATTGTCGGTGTTGCGAAGATCCGCCGATATGGCGAACCCGGGCGTTTTGAAGTATTTTCGCCGTTTCCACGAACAGGTTCGCGAATGAACAGTGCGGCGATCGCCAGCAGGATTCCCGGGATGCCGGCGAGCAGAAACGCGGTCCGCCAACCATACGCTTTTGCCACCGACCCGCTGATCGCGAAGCTCAAACCGATCCCGACCGGAAGCCCAAGCATAAATATGCTGAGAGCTTTACCTCTACTTTCTTTTGGGAACAGATCGCCGATCAAAGAAGCAGCAGCCGGTGCACACGAAGCTTCACCGACTCCGACGCCAAGCCGCATAGCAAAAAGCTGCCAGTAACTTTGGGCAAAACCCGATGCTGCTGTCAATAAACTCCAAGCAAAAACACCTGCCGACAGTATTTTTTTTCTCGAAATGGTATCAGCCAGACGCCCGAACGGAATTCCGACAAATGCATAAAGCAATGTAAAAGCCGTTGCGAGCAGACCGAGCGAGGCATCGCTTAAATTGAATTCCAAACGTATCGGTTCGCCGACCGCACCGATAATCAAACGGTCGAAAAAGTTCATGGTGTTTATCAGAAACAGCACGAACAATGCGTACCAGACGCCGTTTTTGTTATACATTTTGGTGCGATTTAGTATTCTTTGCGTTTAAGATCGGCCGTCAGGGTTTCGCCGTGTGGATAAGTCCCGTCAGCTATACGCCATTTGGTTTTGGTTTTTATCAATGAGAGTTTGTAGGGGCCGATCAGATCGCCCCCGCATGCTTTTGGGTTGGAAAATCGAACTTGTACCGTTGCTTTATTGCCGATAACCGTTGCATTGCCGACAGAATAGACATTCTTTATCCCCTTTCCGTCTTTCGAACATTCTTCGTACGGCTGGCCCGGGAAGCCGTCGCCGAAATGAGGTTTGTGCGTCGGGTTTGCCTTCAAGTATTCCGCCTCACGTTTCAATTCACGGAGAAGTAGTGTGTTCAATTCGGGCGTGAACCATCTGCTGCGGGCCTTTACTTCTTCTGTATTGAAAATTCCGGACCCAATTAGATGGAATTTATAAAACGCTTTGACGGTTGCCGAAGGCGTGGAATTCTGTGCACATAGCGAAGCCGAAAATAAAAGAAAGGCCAGCGAAACAAGCGTGATTTTTGTTTTCATAGAGACAGTTTTCCAGTTGATCTGGTTATTGAAGCCGGGAACATTTCAATGATTCAAACTCTGAGACGGCAAGCAAGAATTGCAATCGCATTTTAATGCTCTTACAATAGCCCATGCGATTGTTGAAAACCGGCATTATTCTAGCATTTATTTTCTCGGTTGTGTTGGTGAGCAGCTGTGCCGGCACTCAAGGCAACAGCAATCTTTCCACATCGGATACATCGTCTCCCGGTAATCAAAACGCCGCAAACACCGCCAAGGATAATATCGAAGAGCTCGGTGTGCTTGTAAACCTACCGTTTGAATCGGAAGAAGCCACCTGGAAAGAAGAGCCGGAAAAAGGCAGGAAACTCACAGCCGTCCTCAGATTTACAGCCGAGGACACCAGAAAGATTGTCGCCGGCCTGGAAACTTACACGCCCGCCGAACCCGTAAATATCAGTGCCGAACGCTGGTTCCCGGCCGATCTCATCGCCCAAAGCGAAATGAACGGCGATAATCTGCTGCAGGGAAATTCCTATTCCGCCCAGGACTTCTACCGTCCGCCGTATTCCGAGGGCAAGGTCACCAAGATCGAAAACAGTGATTATTTGATACTCGAATTATTTTCTAAATAAAAAGACGGAGCATCCCGAAGCCGGCATAACGGCTTAAATATCCTCGTACCGCTTGAGTTTGCGGTACAGCGTCGATAGATCGATCCCCAAAATCTTCGCCGCCTCGGACTTGTCGTTTTCGACGGCCATCATTATTTCCAATACATATTGCCGTTCTATTTCTTCGAGCGTCGGCTGAAGTCTGGCTGTATGTTGAACCGAATAGGAATGTTCAGTGCTGCGAATCCTCGGCGGCAGGCTGCCCATATTTATTTCATCTCCGCTGAGAATAAACGCCCGTTCGATGGCGTTCTCCAGTTCGCGAACGTTACCCGGCCAACGGTAATTCAGCAGTGCGGACATCGCCTCAGGTGCTATATTCTTCTCCTCCGCATTCTGATTGCGGGCCGATTTTGCTGCAAAATGCTTTACGAGAAGCGGAATGTCATCACGCCGTTCGCGTAGCGGAGAGATCGAAATTTCGATGACGTTTAGCCGGTAAAAAAGATCTTCCCGGAAATTATTTTCCGCAACTTCTGATTCGAGGTCCTTATTTGTCGCCGCGATTATCCGGGTATCGAATTTGATCGCATCGGTTGAACCAACCGGCGTCACTTCGCGTTCCTGCAACGCACGCAGCAATTTTACCTGCAGAGGCAAGGGCATTTCGCCGATCTCATCCAAAAAAAGCGTGCCGCCCGACGCACTCCGAAATAATCCTTTTTTATCAGCTATCGCACCCGTAAAACCTCCTTTCGTATGACCGAAAAGCTCGCTCTCAAGCAGTGATTCCGGCAGTGCTCCGCAATTCACCGCAAGAAACGGCTTGGCCGCCCGGCCGCTGTTGAAATGGATCGCACGGGCGATCAATTCCTTCCCGGTTCCGCTTTCGCCCTGAATTAAAACTGCGGCGTTCGTATCAGCAACCTTCTGAACGATGCTGAAAACCTTTTGCAGGCTTTCGCTTTGCCCGATTATTTCCGTGAATGTGTACTGCTTGTTGAGTTCCCGCCGCAGGGCACGATTCTCGCGGAAAAGCTCACGCTGCAAAATGGCGTTTTTAACGGTTTGAAGCAAGTCCTCGTTGACGAATGGCTTGGTAACATAATCATAAGCACCTTTTCGCAACGCCGCCACCGCCGAATCGACCGACGAATACGCCGTCATAATTATGACCAAAGCTTCAGCATCGACGGCCTTAATTCGATCCAGCAATTGCAGCCCGTCCATTCCGGCCATTTTGATGTCGGTCAATGTAACGGCGATATCGTTTCCGGGAAATATTTCAAGAGCGGTTTCCGAGCTGTCAGCGGTCAGGACATTGTAGCCGGAATCTTCCAGCAGGCGACGGAGGATCGTCCGCATCAGCTCTTCGTCTTCGACAACCAGAACGCTTTGTTTTGCCATAATTTAATCGGATTTCTAAAGATTTTTAAGTCTAGCACAACGCTTTATTGTTTATTCGGTTTCGTGTTAGCATCAATTTTACTCTCTCTCTTAAACCGAATGCGTTTTCCTAAATTCATCATTCTCACACCGCTAGTGTTGTCGCTTTTTTTTACCGGAAACGCACAGCAGACGAATCCCGTGGAACGCCAGGTAGCGAACCCGATCACCGACACGCCTAACGTCAATCCGATTACTAACGAGCAAAATATTTCCGCACCGAAACCTAAAGCATCGTTCGAACAGGAAGGCGGCGACGGCGAACTCGTCGTTTATTCGGAAAAGCAGACGGTCGACGGCGAGGAAGGTAAACGCATCCTTATTCACGAGGGAAACGTGGATGCAAAATTCGGTATTTACCGGATGCAGGCCGATAAAATAACGGTTTACGAAGCGGAAAACAAGCTCGACGCCGAGGGAAGCGTGATCTTCGACCAGGGCGACGATCAACGGATCACCGGTGCGAGAGCGGTGTGGAATTACAAAACTAAGCTCGGCACCTTTGAGGATTCGAC
Source organism: Pyrinomonadaceae bacterium (assembly GCA_037723965.1). Taxonomy (GTDB): domain Bacteria; phylum Acidobacteriota; class Blastocatellia; order Pyrinomonadales; family Pyrinomonadaceae; genus OLB17. The sequence goes on from JBBJOS010000001.1 coordinate 26,751, forward strand.
CGGCTTCACAAATCAGACTAATGACGGAACCGTCATATATTTCACCGCCGAACGCGTCGAGCGGACAAAGCTCGATGAAGTCGTGGTGACGAAAGGGAAGTTTACCGCCTGCGAAGAGGCCGTGCCCAAATGGTCGTTCACGGCCGACGAAGCGACGATCAAGGTCAATGACCGGATAAAACTCAAAAACGGCAAATTTCGCGTCAAGGATATAGCAATTATTCCGCTGCCTTACGCTTCGATCCCGATCAAGCAGCGCGACCGGGCTTCGGGATTTTTGACTCCGACATTCGGATTTTCCGGCAACAAAGGCGTGCGGTTTTCAGGCGCGTATTTTCAGACATTGGGCCGTTCCGCGGATGTAACCCTTCGCGGCGACCTGTACAGTTCGCGTGGCCTGGGATACGGGATGGACGTACGGACGCGGGCCAACTCGCGGTCATATTTGGATTTCGGCTTTTACGCCGTTAAGGACCGTATTTTTGGTTCGAAGGCCGACGCCGATCATCCCGATCAGGGCGGCTCGATCGTCTATGCCGAGGGCGTGCATTATTTTTCGAATGGTTTCACCGCCGCCGCCGATGTGCGGCTGACTTCCAGCCTTGATTTTCGTCAGGTATTTTCCGACGGCGTGCAGCAGATCATCTCTCCGATCGAGCTGTCGCAGGTTTTCGTCAACAAGAGCTGGAAAAATTATACGCTGAACGTGCTCGCCCGCAGCTCGGTTATCTCGATCCCGAATGTCCGCGTCAAAACTCGAAATCTGCCGAGCGTGACCTTTGAGAAACGCCCGTCGATGCTCTCTTTTTTCAAACCCGCTTATTTCTCATTTAAAACGAGCATTGAAGGCGTATCGCGTCGCGAAGATGTTGACGACGTTCGGCAATACCGCCTGCTAACCGGCGGCGATCCGGTCGTCACACCCGCGGTCAGCCAGCGGTTCGACGCCTATCCGCAGATCTCGATCCCGATAACGACGAAATATTTTAATTTCACGGTTACCGGAGCCGTGCGCGCGACATATTATTCGAATTCGTTTAACGATATGCGTCAGGTCACCGGCCGCGACGTGGTCCGCAAATATGGTGAATTCGAACTCGACGTAAGACCGGTCGCGCTTGCGAGGAATTATTACGGAAAAAACGACGCCTTCCGCTTTCGCCACGTCATCGAACCCTTCGTAACTTATAGATTTATTAAAGGCGTCGATAATTTCAACCGGATTATCCGATTCGATTCTCTCGACACATTAGCGGATACCAATGAGATCGAATACGGCGTCACCAACCGCATCTACACGCGGCGTTATGCGGAAGCGGTAACGAAAGAAGCTCAAAAACGCCTGGCGGACGTTTCGTCTGACGGGGTGGCTGCTCTTGCCTCGACCGGCAAACCACTCGCGATCCAGCCCTACGAAATATTCAGCTTAACCGTTCGCGGCAAGTATTTTTTCGACAAGACCTTCGGCGGAGCTCTCATTCCCGGACGGCGAAACCAGATCGCTCCGATCACCGCCCAAAGTTTTTATACATTCGGCGGCATTCCCCGCCGTTTTTCGCCGCTAAATATCGATGCCACTTTCCGCCCGCAACGGACTATCTTTTTCAACACCAGAATGGACGTCGGCGTGACCGGCGACGGCCTCCGAGCGGTATCCGCGACCGTCGGTTACGACACGCCATTCGTGAAGCTGTTTCAAACCTTTTACTACACGCGTGCCGTCGATCTGGTGCCGTCGCTTGCTCAATTAGCGAACCGCAGCGGAAAAGAACCGGGAACCTTGCGCGGCTCGCAGTGGAGCCCGTCGCTCTTCGTCGGCAACCGCGGCCGCGGCCCGTTCGGCGGCGTCTCCCTCTTCCTCGATTTCGAAAACCGCCGCGAACGCCGCCTCTCGCCTCTCGTCAGCTCACTCTACACCGCCGGCTACGCCTACGACTGCTGCTCCGTCGCCGTCCAGTTCTACACCTTCAACGTCGGCGCACGCAACGAAAACCGCCTGACCTTCTCCTTCCGCCTAAACGGTATCGGCACCGTCGGCACCGAACAATTCGGCCAAGGACTAAGGTAAACGCTAATAACGAATTTAATTGTATTTTGACAAAATATAACAATCAGGGACCGTGGTAAACGGGGCAAGCGAGGCCCTTGTTTGTTAGCGTCTGTAGAGATTTTGAGCTATGGAATTGTAATACTCGACCGGGGCCAGGTCGTCGGTCAGGATCCGGAGAGTGAGCGGGAAGTCTTTTGGATAATGGCGGGACAGGAGCACGGCGAGATCGGGATCGCTGCTTTGCAGGCCGGGATCGTTTTTGGATTTGCTGGCTACGATGATCAGGTTCTGGAGGCTTTCGTCCGTGTAGTCGGCATTTACTTTGAATAGGTAAACGTTGGGGAAAACGGCTTTGTATGTGGCGAATTCGGCTTGTAGAAAGCGGCTGCCTTCGCCGGTGATCGCGGAGCCGAGATTGAAGATCACCACGCCGTCGTCCTTTAACACGCGGTCGATCTGGCGGACGGCTTCGACAGTCGTTAGCTGGTACGGGACGGTGAACAGGGAACCGAATGCATCCATCAGAACTGCGTCGTATTTAGCTGAATCGGCATGATTGAGAAAGATCCGCCCGTCCTCGTGTATGATTCGCATTCGAGGATCGTCTTCCAGCCGGAAGAACCGTTTTGCGATCCCGGTCATTCGCGGATCGATCTCGACGACATCGATTTTGGTATCTGGATATTTTCGCAGGTAGTCTCTCGGGAAAGTGTAGCCGGCACCGCCGATCATCAATGATTGCCGGTGGCCCGGTTTGAAATGCTGGACAAGGTGATAATAGCGGTTGTAATCGAAAACGATCTCGTCGCTGTCGAGGTAAACGGCCGATTGAACGAAATGCGGATCGAACATCAGGGCTTGGATCGTTCGTCCGGTTTTCGGATAGACGGTTTGAAAAACCTGCACGCGGCTGTATTCGGTGTCGATGTCATGGAGGCCGCGGCTTTGGCGAAGATGGTAAATGCTGAACTCGCTGCCCGCAATACTGAGTATAAAAAGTGTGAGAATTGCGATATTAGAACGTGAAACGGCAAATGGGGCGAGGATTATTGCCAGGAAAAAAAGAGTTCCCGCAATGAGGTAAAGAGTGCGTGTGCTCCCGGCGAACGGGATCAGCACGAATCCGGCGGCGAATGTGCCGACGATGCTGCCGATAGTTGAAAGCGCGTAAATTCGTCCAACCGTTGCACCGGAATTATCGAGTGACTGAATTTTCAGCTTCACGGCAAAAGGCGTCACGAAACCCAGCAAAACACTGGCCGGTGCGAATAAAATAATGGCGGCGATAACCGATTTGATTTCGAGCCCGATGTTTCCGGCGGCGATGAATGATAGAACAAGATCTTTGAAAAGAATCGTGAGAGAAACCGCTCCTCCGGAAAGGAATAGCACGGCCGCGAGAATACCGATTTCGGGCTTTCGGTCCGCGAGTTTTCCGCCGAGCCAGTAGCCCAAGCTTAACGCCGCGAGGATCACGCCGATCAAACTGGTCCAAACGTATGTCGATGTGCCGATGAAAGGCGAAACGATTCGGGAGCCGATGATCTCGTAAGTCATTACAAGAGCGCCGCAAACGAAAACGGTTAGTTCGAGTGCGTAGCCAGCTTTGGTTGAAATTGTTTTGGTTTCCGTCATGCGAAAAATCCTGCCTCGACACCTATCGAAGCAGGATAATAAAGCCTTAGTGCTTGTTCAGAGGCTCTATCAAGCGACTGCCGTTTTCTGTTCTCCGACAAATGTTAGCCATTCAGCACTATTCGGGGCGGGGCGTTCGGCGAAGATGATCTTGAAGAACTCGTCCTGCAGGCGTTTGGTCAATTCACCACGTTTTCCGGAACCGACCGTGATGCGGTCAACAGATCGGATGGGCGTGATCTCGGCGGCCGTGCCGGTGAAGAACAATTCGTCGGCTAAATAGAGTGCGGCACGCTGGATTGTGGTCTCCTGGACCTCGATGCCCATTTCGCGGGCGATCTGGATAACCGAATCACGTGTGATCCCCGGCAAAATCGCGGCTCCCAGCGGCGGCGTGATCAGCTTGCCGTTATTCACGAGGAAGATATTCTCGCCCGAACCTTCGGAAACGTAGCCGCGGTCATCGAGCGCGATACCTTCGGTAAACCCGCCGAGTAGGGCTTCCATTTTGATAAGCTGCGAATTCATGTAATTCGCACCGGCTTTTGCCATTGTCGGCAGGGAATTTGAAGTGATGCGTGTCCAGCTTGAAACGCACACGTCGATGCCGCTTTCGAGAGCTTCCTCGCCGAGATATTTTCCCCATTCCCAGGCGGCGATGTATGACTCGATCGGATTTTTTAGCGGATTTACGCCGAATGCGGGATTCGCTTCATCAAGGCCGCGAAAGATCACAGGGCGCAGATAACACTCTTCCATTCCGCTCCGGCGGATAAGCTCTACGGTCGCTTCGGTGAATTGATCTCTTGTAAACTCCGAATCCATCCGGTAGATCTTCGCGGAATTCATCAATCTTTGCAGGTGTTCGGTCAGGCGAAACACGGCGGAGCCTTTGGTAGTTTTATAGCAGCGTATGCCTTCGAAAACGCTCGAACCGTAATGTATGACATGCGACATTACATGAATGCGGGCGTCGTCCCAATTGATAAACTCGCCGTTCTTCCAAACCTTCGGCGAGATCTTCATTCCGCTCACTTTTTTATCTGCCATAAATTTATTAAAGACTCCTATTTGAAAAACTAAATGTAATTATTTGATATGCGGAACAAACTAAGGTAGTTAAAGCTAATTTATCTATTTAAATCTAATAATGCCTAAGAATAATATATTGAACTGCCATCCGCAAGAATCAGTAATTGTTATACTCCGATAAGCAACAGTAATACAAACGAAAAAGGCGGACTCTCGTCCGCCTTCAGCCTATATCTTAGAAAGTATTAAAGGAAACTTAATCGCGGTGCAGTATCGTCCAGCCTTGAGTTGTAGATGGTTCCGCCGGCATTAACACTAAGAATTATCGGTTGATCACCGGCGGCATTTAGCCCCGGCGGCAACAGAAAATCTATCGTGTAAACACCCGGTTCCACAAGAATGCCTCCATTGATAATTTGAGTTCCTGTAATCGTCGTGCTGCCGATGCGGATCGAAAATACACTCGGGACGGTATTCGCGACACCGGTAACACGAAGCCGCAGCACAGTCGGAACGCGAGTTCCCCCGCGAAGCCTGACTGTCGTTACCGTAAACGGTTCCCCAGTAGGAACGCGGTTTGTCACATTTTGGGCCTGTGCCCGCCCGCCTGGTCCGGGTGCCGGTAAATTGGTGAAAATGTCCGGCCGTGTCGGAACGAGCGTCACATTACCCTTAAATTCGGCACCGTTATTATTAATAATGATAGGATAAACCGTGCCTGCGTTCGTGCTAGAAAGAAATCGGGGTGAGACGAAGACTATTTCGTTCTGGCTGACCGATTTTAGGCCGGACGCCGCGCCGTTGATCGTCACGGTAACTCCACTAAGCTCTATCGGCAGTTCTAACCGGCGATTGATGGAACCGACGGCCGTTCTTGCGGTGACTGCTCCGATATTAAAATTGAGAATCGTCAGCATACCCGGAGAGATACCAAGGACCGCCGCCGGTGTCACGGGCGTCGGCGTAGGTGTTGGACTTGGAGTCGGCCCGGGCGTGGGAGTTGGAGTTGGAGTCGGTGTCGGTGTTGGTGTTGGTGTGGGGGTTGGAGTTGGGGACGGAGACGGTGACGGTGAACCCACTACAGACGGCAATATTACCTGCCTGCTTGCTCCAGTAAATAAATTCAGAGTTGTTGCGGCAACCGTCGTAGTTTCGGACGGTGTAAAAAGATAGAAAACTTCCGCTTGCAAATCGGGATTGCCGGTGCCGAATTCGGTCAGAGATAAATTGAAGATAAACCGCCTTGTCGAATCGCTCGTTAGCGGCTGGGTGGAGGGGACAAAGTTTGTCGTCAATGCCGGGGCTTTCGTTAATCTCGTAAATGCAGCAGCAGCGGGCCCATTGAGCTGAAACGAATAAATTTGGGCTGGCCGCGTTATTTCAGGATTCAGTCCCTCGGCGGCGGTCGCCGGAACGGTGCCGCTTGCATTAATATTCAACCGGGTTTCGAAAAGCAGCGTACTCGGAGAGCCATCGGCATTATTATCGGTAAACCCGGGGTAGTGAGCGACGTCGCCGCCGCCGGCTGCGGTGTCTGCATTGCTGCGGGGGCCGATCTGGCGAAATGTATTTGCGGTAACATCAAAAAGGTAAAGAGCAAAGGAAGTTTGGCCAGGCCCGGTCCCGGCGAGATCAGCATAGGAATCGAACGCGATAAACCTGCCGTCGCGGCTCATGCGGCGTCCAAGATCCAGTATATTTACCGGGTCGCCCGGATTGAGGGGCGTTGTAGTTGTGATCTGCCTGCACACGTTAGTGGGTGCACCGGAACTTAAATCTACGTAAAATATCTCTTCATTTCGGCTTGCCAGTGGATTAACACCGCACACCACACCCGGAAAATTTACCGGATTCTCGCCCGTACTCGCGAATACAATGCGTTGGCCATCCCCCGAGATCGTTGAATTTTTGTTATAAATCGGATTTGTTATCGGGCCCCGGAGGGTTTTAGTGATCTGTTTCACCAATTGCATACTCCGCGAATAGGTGAAGATCTCGTCGTTATCAGCAGACGGAAACGGGTTTTGGTTGTTATCGAGATCGCGCGTTGAACCGAAAGAGATAACGCTGCCGTTATTATTTATGCTTGCGTCATGGTTATCATCGGCAACCGATGCCAGTGCCGTGTTTGATCCGGGTTGGGGAAGCCTGCTTGGGACGCTGTTCGTAACCGCTGTAAATGCGCCGCCGCTCAGATTCGCTAAAGGAAGCTCAACACCCAAAGACAAGTCCGCTTCGGAATATGCGGGAATTTCGTAGAGCCACATTTCCAGATTCGCGTCTTCTGTTAATGGATTGGCGGCCGGCGTGGGTGTAGCGCTTGGGGCGGGAACGGGTGTGGGGGCCGTTAACGCATTTCCATCAAAATTCCCGGGATTCGTTGAGTTCGGGTTCGCTACGGTGGAAGACGTTGCATTCGAACTGAAAGCGATCCATTTTCCGTCATTGCTGATGACCGGGCGCCGGTTTGTAATTTCTACGCGGACATTGTTAAACGTCGCCGGACTGGCGGGATTAAACAAAACGCTTTTGGTATCGGTAATCTGAAATATGCGCCGTTGGGCGTAGTCGAAAAGGAAAATTTCGACGTTTCCGTCCGCGTTTCGCCGATTTTCGGTTGCAATATTGGCGCGCGATTCGAAAACGGCAAATCTGCCGTTGCCGCTCAGGCCACCCGCAAATGATTCGATATTGGTATCGGTGATCTGGGCCAATACGTTATCAACCTGTGCAGAAACAGGCATAAATGAAGCAAACACGAGTATAATTGTTGAGAGAATAAAAAAGCGAAGTGTCACAAACTCCTCCAAATAATATCGAACAAACAGCCGTTAGCCGCAGTGAAAATTGATGAAAATTAACTTAAGCACAAAACATTGCATTTTAAAGATAAAAAATGCGTTCTGCAACCGACTAAAGGATAAAGTTGATTTCTGTTTACGAAAAACATCACCTATGATGCCGCGACAATTGAAAATGGTTGTCATTTTACATTTTTGGACAAAGGTTTAACATTAGCTCTTAAGGGCAAGGCAGAAAGACGAGAGTGAGTTCCTTCACGGTTGGATTAGCTCAACGTTAGACACCCTCGCTACCGCTTGGGTTTCCGCCTTGTTTGCCTAGCGTGAATAAGGCTGCGATCAAGTGTCAACAGAACGAAGTCTTCTAATGGCAAAAAACAAATACAAGATAATGATCGTCGCGGGCGAAGCGTCGGGCGACACGCACGCGGCAAAGCTGGTAAACGCTCTACGCGAATCGTCCGGAGATTCGGAAATTGAATTTTTCGGATGCGCCGGGCAAAAGATGCGCGAGGCCGGAGTCGAGCCGGTGGTCATCGCCGATAATCTGGCTATTGTCGGGTTGCCGGAGATCGCGAAAGCCCTGCCGGGATTTTTGCGGGCGTTCAGCAAATTAAAAAAAGCGGCCGTCGGGCGAAAAGCCGATGCGGCGATACTTGTAGATTTCCCCGAATTCAATCTGAAACTAGCGAAATCATTAAAGCAAAACGGCATAAAAGTGATTTATTACATTTCGCCGCAACTATGGGCATGGCGTAAATACCGCAAACGGACGATCCGAAAATACGTTGATCTTTTAATTACCATTCTTCCTTTTGAAAAAGATTGGTACGCCGGGCAGGGAATTCACAATATTGAATATGTCGGCAGCCCGCTGGCTAAAGAAGTTCACGCAAATACCGTCAAAATTGATTTTCTCCGCAAACACGGGCTCGCGGATGATGCTCCGGTCGTTGCCCTTCTTCCTGGCAGCAGATCGACCGAGATATGGCACATTATGCCGGAAATGCTTGAAACGGCGATTGTAATGGAGAAAAGGGATGCCAGTCTCCAATTTGTCATCGCGGCCGGATCGCGTGAAAGTGTAGATCAGGTAAATGCTGTAATCACAAAATTTAATGGCAAATTGCCAACCTGTTTGTCCGTCATCCACGGTGAAACCTACGATGTCTTAAAAGCAGCCGATGCGGCCGCTGTAACGAGCGGAACCGCCACGCTTGAAACAGGAATCATCGGAACGCCGATGGCAATTGTGTATAAAACGTTGAATTTTAATTACAAACTGATAAGGCCCGTAATTTCGGTAGAACATTTCGGATTGATAAATCTGATCGCGGGCGAGCGTCTGATCAAAGAACTAATCCAGGAGGATTTCACCGCCGGAACGCTGGCCGAAGAAATGTTTCGCATATTGGAACCGGTGGAAAACCGGCGATTAAGGAAGCGTCTTGCCGAAGTCGCCCATACTCTCGGACACGGCGGAGCCTCAAAACGGGCCGCTGAAGCGGTTCTCCGTGTGATTGAGAGCGGGGCATGAAAAGTCAACAAAGTTGTCCGGCCGGCGGTGTCTTGATCTCGTGATTAGTTTCTACAGCCGCAAGAAGGCGGGAAGTTCAGGATCTGTAGAACTAAGGGTATACACGAATAAAGAAAGATTGAGGGAACAATGCAGCATAAATATGTCAAAACATCGAATTAAGGTTTCCAAATCTCTTATATTTACGCTGTTTTGGCCGGAGCGGCGTCGGCGGGGAAAATTTTCGCGTCAAGGCGTCGGCGGGAGCTTTTCGCGTCCTCGCGGCGTCCGCGTTCCCGGGCGGGTGAACGGAATCGTAAAGAATATTCGTAATTCCCGTGATCCTCTGCCGAGCAATTTTAGCTCATAGGTCTTCGGGTCAGCCCGACACAACCTAATCTTCCAATATTTTTCTTTTTAACTCTTTCACCTCAGCCTTAAGCCGTTCGATGCTTTTTACATGGGCATTTTGGCGTTTGTATTCGGCGAGCGGCTGGATCGGCGTTCCCCACCAGACGCCGGGACGGACTATTTTTCCCGGAAGCACGCCGGCCTGCGAACCGATGATCGCGCCGCTTTGCACGCGGGCGTGATCGCCGAAACCGACCTGGCCTCCGATAACGCAATCGTCTTCGATAACAACGCTGCCTGAAATTCCGGTTTGGGCGGCGATGACACAACGCTTGCCGATCTGCACATTATGGCCGACCTGAACGAGATTATCGATCTTTGTGCCTTCGCCGATCCGTGTTTCGCCTAGTGCACCGCGATCGACGCAGGTATTTGCGCCGATCTCGACATCGTCTTCGATCACGACCGTTCCGATCTGAGGGAATTTAATATAATTTCCGGCCTCCCCGCGAACATAACCGAAACCGTCTGCGCCGATCACGACGCCTGAATGAAGAACGGCACGGTCGCCGATTGTGCATCCGTTTTCAATTACGGCATTCGGATGTATTACGCAGTTTTTGCCGATCTTCACACCGTCGCCGATCTTTACGCCCGTAAGAATATTTGAACCATCACCGATCTCACATCCCTCTCCGATCGAGACAAAGGAATCGACAAAAATTTCGCTGCCCAGCTTTGTGTTCAATGCGATTACGACCGATACGTGAATTCCCGAATCCCGAAGTTTCGACGGATGAAGAACCGCCGCGATTTGTGCAAACGCGAACTTCGGATATTTTGCCTGAATAAAAGACACACTTCCTACCGGTCGTGTTTCCGCCTCTTCAACCGCGAAGTCTGGTGAAACAATGATGCATGAAGCATTTGTTGGTGGAAGTGAGCTCTTTTCTATAAAGGCAATTTCGCCCGGTTTGGCCTCTAGAATATCCGCGACGGAAGTTATATCGATCTCGCAGTCGCCGTGAAGCGTGCCCGAAAGAAATTCGGCGATCTCCTTTACTTTCATGCGTTTTAATTTAAACGGTTTTGTTGGAAATGTCAGTTGCTACAACTAAGAAGCGGCTCGTTCGGCGTCGTTGATCGCGGTTTGCAGGAATATTTCCATGCCGCGAATCGCGAATCCGTGTTCGTCGGAGAGGCGTTTGAGAACAGCGGCCGAATCGCTGTCCAGAAAATCGAGATCGGCGAGGTCGAAAGCAATGGAGCCGCCGGTTTCGGATTGTATTCCGATAGCGATCTTTTCCAGAAGCACGGCGTCGGCGAGAAGCATTTCGCCTTCGATACGAAGGACGGTCTCGTTCGCCGCCGGATTGTCGCTTTGCGTGATCGTGGTTGCCATAAAGTTAACTCTCGATGCTCTGAATACGGGGATCGACAGTATAAGTTTCAAAAGGGAAACGATTAGGAATTTGCCCGCGAAAGAACGCGAAAAGACGCGAAAAAAAAACTAAATCTTTATTTCGCGATCTTTCGCGGGCAAACTCTGAAATCCTCACGCGGTCACATGCACATCGATCTGCGGCGATTTCCGGATCGTCAAAAATACACCCGTAAAAACCAGAATCGCAGCGACGCCGAATTTCAAATCGATCTTTTCATCAAGAAAAATAACCGCAAGTATGAATCCGATGATCGGCTGCAGATAAATAAAAACCGCGACCGTAGAGGCACTGACCTTAGACAGCGCCCAGGCGTTTGCGAGATACGGAGCCGCGGTCGCGATAATTGCGACGTACAGCACGAGCATCCATATCATCGGGCTTACCGCACCGGTTTCGATCGTCGAAAGCGATACCGCGCCGAGAGGCACGCAGATAACGCTTGCGAAAATAAATATCCACATCATCGAACGAAACGCGCCGTTTCTGGTAATGGTCTTTTTCGATGTGGCAACGTAAATGCCGTACGAAAGGGAATTCAGGATAATCAGAATATCGCCGAGCGTCGTCTGCGATGAAAATGATGCATTTCGCGGATCTATCAAAAAGATCACGCCCAAGGCAGCGAGCACGATACCGGCGGCCTTAACTGCGCGCAGCTTTTCCGTACCGGCAATCGTACTCACGGCCAGCGTAAATATCGGAATCGTAACCGCGAGAAGCGACGTATTCGATGCCTTTGTAAGCGATAAGCCGCCGATAAACAGCAGTTGATTGATCGTCACTCCAAACAAACTCAACAACGCCAGCCGCCAGTAATCTCCGCGATGCTGCAGCCAGATCCGTTTGCGAAACAATTGGAATACAAATAGAATCAACGCCGTGATGCCGACCCGAAATCCAACCAAAGCAAAACTCGGAATAACGCCCAGCACGATCTTTCCGATCACCGGAAGCGAACCGAAAAAAGCCTGTACGCTTATCAACGCCAGATACGGAGCGATCGGCGATGAGTCAGAAACCTGGTCGTCGTTCGAATTTTGCATGAATCAATCACAAATGATAACAGACACTGAATAATTTATTTCGACATTTGCGGTATTGATGCTAGAATTTCCCCGGCCCGACTCAATTTTCACAATCGCAAACCAATATGAGAATCCCAATGCGTTTTATATTTCCGTTTGCAAAACAGATGATATTTGCCGGCATATTTTGCCTGGCATTGGCTTCGGTCGGAATTGGTCAGCCCGCCGAGGTGCAAAAACCTTTGACCGTAATGGATATAGAACAATCACTGCGGGAAACGAAAGCGGGGCTACCTACTACGAATCGCATTTTGATTAAAAGAGTGAGGGAACAAGGCCTTGATTTTGAAATTGACGCGGCAATTGAAAAACGCCTTCGTAATAACGGAGCAAACGATGAATTGATTTCCAATATAAGAGAAAAACTTTGCGAAGTGTTCTCAAACAAAGCGAATGCCTGTCCAAAAGATGATTATAAATGCCAAGTCGCTAATTACAATAAGGCACTTGAATTTCACCCATTGGATTTCCGATGTATTTGTTAATCGCGGTAATTCTTTTCACGAGTCGGGAGATTTTGTAAATGCGATCAGCGATTATACAAAGGCATTGGAAATTAGTCCGAAAGATTCTGATGCTCTCGGGAACCGAGCAAATTCCTACCGAAAGAAAGGCGATAAAGAGCTTGCTTTAAAGGATTATGATCAGGCAATCGCACTCGTACCTAAAGAGGCAAATCTCTATTTTAATCGGGCCGTGCTTCACTCGGACAACAGCAATTATGAACTGGCGATAAAAGATTACACGCGATTCATTTCATTTGAACCGAAAGATAAGGATGGCTACGCGAACCGTGGTGAAGCTTATATTCAGAGTGGGCAATATCCTCTTGCGGTGAAGGACTTCAACGCCGCAATAGCCCTTTCTCCGACCGGCCCTGATTATTTGGTAGATCGGGGACGTGCAATCGTAGGCCTCAAACAATTCGATAAGGCCATATTAGATTTTAACGCGGCAATCAAATTAGACCCGAAGAGTGAATACGCTTTCTTCAATAGGGGCTTTGCTTTTTATAAAATGGACGACTATAGCCGCGCAATCGCAGATTATAATAAGTCTTTAGAAATCAAGAGCGATCAATCTGATGTGTATTTTAACCGGGGATTAGCTTATGACTTAACTAAGGATTACGAACAGGCCCTGCGAGACTATAACCGAGCTATAGAACTAGAAACGACCGAGTCTGCCGCTTATTATAATCGAGCGGTTATTCTGCTGGAGAAAAAATTCTATGAGCAGGCAATTCTGGATTTTTCAAAGTCGGCTGAACTTAATCCCGAAGATCCGGATGCCTACTCAAGCCGTGGATCCGTCTATATAGACATCGAAGATTACGAAAATGCGTTGAAAGATTTTAATAAGGTAATCAGTCTAATGCCGAAGGATTCAAGAGCATATACAAATCGACGGCTGATCTATCTTCGCACTGGGGAGAATCAAAAATCGATTGAGGATGCTACCACGGCAATTCGCCTTGACCCAAAAAACGAAACAGCATATGAAAATAGGGCTATTTCCTATGAGGAATTGAACGAAACAAAAAAAGCCGCAGACGATAGAAAAAAGGCGGAGATTTTACTGAAAGCCATAAAGCCTTAAGCCGACACTTCGATTTACATCAGCATCAGCACCGGATTTTCCAGCATTTGTTTGAATGTTTGCAGGAATTTCGCTCCGGTCGCTCCGTCGATCACACGGTGGTCGCATGACATAGTCACATTCATGATGTTTCGAATGGTTATCTGGCCGTCGCGGACGACAGATGTCGGCGATGCTCCGCCGACGGCGAGGATTCCGGCTTCGGGCGGATTGATGATTGCGGTGAATTCCTTGATTCCCATCATGCCGAGATTGCTGATCGAGAAGGTCGCTCCGGTGTATTCTTCCGGTTGGAGTTTTTTGGCTTTCGCTTTTGCGGCCAGGTCTTTGATCTCAGCGGAAATTTCGGCGAAGCCTTTAAGATTAGCCCCGCGGACTACCGGTGTGATCAGGCCTTCGTCAATTGCGACGGCGACGCCGATGTCGGCCTGCTCGTAGAAACGCAGAGTTTTGTCCTGGTATGAAGCGTTGACGAAAGGATGTTTGATTAATGAAGAGGCCGTAACTTTAACGATAATATCGTTGACGCTGATCTTTTCATCATCGCTGAAATTTGCGTTGATCTGTTTTCGAAGCGCGAAAACATTATCCATCTCGATCTCGACGGTCAGGTAAAATGTCGGGATCGGGCCTATCGATTCGGCCAGGCGGCTCGCGATGATCTGCCGCATCTTCGAAGTGTTTTCATCGCAGAACGGCGATGCCCCGACGACCGAAGGCGTAAACTTCTTTCCCGCTCTCGCCTCCGGACTCTCGCCTCCGGACTCTAAGGCCGCTTCGATGTCGCGTTTGATGATGCGGCCATTCGGGCCGGAACCGGTAATGGATTTAAGGTCGAGACCGTTGTCGGCGGCCATTCTGGCGGCGATTGGCGAAACGATAAGGCGACCGTTCTCACTTCGCGGAACGGGTTCGGCCGTAACGCTTTTTTCTGTGGGTTTGGCGGCTTCCAATTCCTTAAGTGTTTCGCTTTCAGCGTTCGTACCACCCGCTGACGCAGGCGGTTCCGCCTTTGGTTCATCCGAAGGCGCAGGTTGTTTTGAGCTTGAGCCGTTTGACGATAGTTCGCTTAGAAGAGCGGAAATGTCTTCGCCGGGTTTTCCTGTGATCGCGATTGTTTCGCCCAAAGCGGCAGATTCGCCGGCACCCTTTAAAATTTTCAGAAGCGTGCCGCCTTTGAGCGCGGTCATTTCCATCGTGGCTTTGTCGGTATCGACCTCGGCCAGCGTTTCATTCGCTTCGAAAGCATCGCCTTCGTTCTTTACCCAACGCGAAATCTGGCCCTCTTCCATCGTGGGTGAAAGCTTCGGCATTAAGAATTTTTCCGCCATAAAATTAAACTAACAATTATAAATAACAAACTTCCTTCACAGCCGCGACGATCTTAGCAACATCCGGCAGAGCCAAAGCTTCGAGGTTTTTCGCGTATGGATTCGGAGCTTCGGCGGTCGAAAGACGTTTCACCGGGGCGTCGAGGTAATCGAATGCGTGTTCCATAACCTGATGCGAGATCTCGGCCCCGACGCTCGCGAAATAGTGCGACTCTTCGGCGACGACGAGACGATTTGTTTTCTTGATTGATGTAACAATTGTATCTATGTCCAGCGGCTTGATCGTTCGCGGATCGATTATTTCGACCGAAACATCGAATTCTTTTTGCATCAGTTCCGCGGCTTGGAGAGCAAGCGGAACGGTCATTGAACGCGCGACTATCGTGCAGTCCGTGCCTTCGCGTTTGACGTCGGCGACGCCAAGCGGGATGGTGAAATCTTCATCATCGGGAACTTCACCTTTGTTTCCATACATTCTTTCCTGTTCGAGAAAAAGCACCGGGTTATTGTCACGAATCGCCGATTTCAAAAGTCCTTTGGCATCGGCGGCAGTTGAGGGCATCACGACTTTCAGGCCCGGAAAATTTGCGTAAAACGCTTCGAGTGCCTGCGAGTGTTGCGACGAAACCTGGTAAGCCGAGCCGTTTGGGCCGCGAAAAACTATCGGGACATTAAACTGCCCGCCGGACATATAAAGCATTTTTGCCGCGTGATTAATGATCTGGTCGGCGGCGAGAATTGAAAAATTCCAGGTCATAAACTCGATCACCGGCCGAAGCCCGGCCATCGCCGCACCGACGCCGACGGCGGCAAAACCGAGTTCAGTGATCGGCGTATCGATTACCCGTTTATCACCGAATTCCTTCCAAAGGCCGCGCGTGACTTTATAAGCGCCGTCATACTCGGCCACTTCCTCGCCCATTACGAAAACGTTTTCATCTCTAATGATTTCTTCTCGCAATGCCTGATTAAGAGCATCGCGAATTGTAAGAACAGCCATAATTTTTCTAACTAATGATCTTGCAGGCTACAGTTAGTCTGCAAAGACGTCCGTGTACAGTTCACTCTCCGCAGGAAACGGACTTTCCTCGGCAAATTTCACGGCTTTATCGACAGCCTCGATAGCTTCCTGTTCGATCGTCTCAAAATCCTTATCCCCTAGCACTTTCGATTCTTTCAGGCTGTCTTTGAATAGAACTATCGGATCGCGTTCCTGATATTTGGCGATCTCGTCGCGGGTGCGGTAATTTCCGGGATCCGACATCGAATGTCCCATAAAACGATATGCTCGAATCTCGAGCAGTGTTGGCGATCCGTCCTTGCGGCCGCGTTCGATTGCACGCAGTGTGGCTTCGCGGACAGCCATTACGTCCATTCCATCGACAAATTCGTTTGCTATGCCGTACGCGTTTCCCTTGTCGGCGATGCTGCTGCTGCTCATCGCGCGTGCCTGCGAAGTTCCCATTCCGTATTGGTTGTTTTCACAAATGTAGATGCACGGCAGTTTCCAGAGCTGCGCCATATTCAGCGACTCGTGAAATATTCCCTGATTTACCGCCGCTTCGCCGAAGAAGCAAAGTGTTACCTGATCCGTTCCCTTATATTTTGCGGCGTAAGCCATGCCCGTTCCAACGCCGATCTGGCCGCCGACGATGCCGTGGCCGCCGTAAAATTGATGCTCTTTCGAGAACATATGCATAGAACCGCCTTTACCCTTCACGCAGCCGCCTTCCTTGCCGTAAAGCTCGGCCATAACGGATTCGGGCGTCATGCCTTTGACCATCGCCTGAACGTGGTCGCGATAGGCCGTGATGACCATATCGTCGGATTTTAGGGCCATCATCGAACCGACGGCAATCGCTTCCTGGCCGATATAAAGATGACAAAAACCGCCGATCATTCCCATGCGGTAAACCTCGGCGCATTTTTCTTCGAAAATACGGCCGAGCACCATTTGATAAAGCATCTCGCGGAGAAGCTTTTTGTCTGTCTTTTTAATCGATTCGAGCTGCGATTTTCTTCGCTTCAAATATTCGGCTTTGGCGAGTTCGACATCGACAAAATCGCCGCTGCCATTCGTTCCGGCCGTCTTGCTGGTCGGGTTTCCGGAAGCCTTTTCCGATTTCTGTTCGGTTTTTTGGCCCGTCGCTGTTTTTGGCAAAATCTAAACCTCCCCTAATACCTCTGTCTGGAAATAATTAAGTGCTGTAAAAGCATAATTATAAGCGAGACGTGTTTGTTTGTGCAAAACGCCGGGCTAGGTTCTGTGGACATGTGATCGCAACCTGTGCTTGACGCCTTCAGCCGAGCGGCACATAGCCACGCTCTTTAGGGCGTGGTAGATTTCTTGTGCAAAACGCCAGCCCGTTTTAACGGGCTTTAAACTCGACGGCTTAAGCCAATAGCGGGTAAGGACGTTGAAACGCCCTGGTCTGCCCCCGCCGATTTTCACCACGCCCTGAAGGGGATGGCTATGTGCTGCGTAAAACGCGTGACAATCCTTGTTAACAGCTTGAAAATTGAAATGTCAGCAGAATCTAATCTTTAATAACCTTTGTTGTGGATTTAGTCGTATTGATAATAATATTGGATTGAGGAATGAAAAGTGTTTACCTGAAATTATTTCTATTGTTCTTATTGCTGCCTATGGCGGCATTCGCGCAGAATCCGGCGAAATGGTCATTGGAATCGGATGCGAAGGGCAAATCCTTTAAATCGGGCGAAGTTTTCCAAGCTTTTTTGAAAGCCGAGGTCGAGGAAGGCTGGCACCTTTATGCACTTGACCAACCGAAAGGCGGGCCGATAGCTACGACGATCAAGGTAACCGAGGGCGTTCCGTTCGTGATCGCGAGTGAAATAGAATCTCCCAAGCCAATCATCCAACCCGACCCTAATTTCATTGTAGATGACAAACCGCTCGACACTAAATTTTTCAAGGATCGTGCGGCATTCGGCCTGAATCTCAAAACCACCGAAGAAGCCGCAGCCGAAAGGCTGTCCGTGGATGTGCGATACCAGCTTTGCAACGACACGTTTTGTTTGCCGCCGAAAACGGTCAGAGTATCATTTGCGGGATCCGAAGATGTTAAGCGGCCGGGAGGAAGCAGTCAGCAGTCAGCGGTCAGCAGTCAGCCATCGGAAAATTCAATCCTTCAATCGCCAACTGCCGCCAGCCAAATGCCGACTGATCTCTGGGCTTTCCTCTGGCTGGCGGCCGGGCTCGGGGCTTTGTCTTTGCTCACGCCGTGCGTTTTTCCGATGATCCCGATTACGGTTTCTTATTTTACGAATCATTCGTCGGGCGACCGCTCAAAAGCGATCAAGCTGGCAAGCGTTTATTCGATTGGGATTATCGGCACGTTTACGCTGGTCGGAATGCTGCTCGCGATTTTCGTTGGTGCGGCCGGAATTAACCTTTTTGCCGCGAATCCGTGGATAAATCTTTTAATTACCGGGATATTTCTTTTCTTTGCCTTCAATCTTTTCGGTGCTTATGAGATAACGATCCCAACGAAAATCCTGACAAAGCTTGACAGCCTGACACGCAGCCGCGAAGGCGAGGGCGGCGGCGTGATCGGCGCTTTGCTGATGGGACTTACGTTTACGCTGACTTCGTTTACGTGCACTTCACCATTTGTCGGGACGATTTTAGTTTCCGCTTCACAGGGCGACTGGCAAATGCCGCTGCTCGGAATGCTGGCGTTTTCGACCGTTTTTGCTCTGCCGTTCTTCGGGCTTGCATTGCTGCCGCAGCTTGCGTCGCAGCTTCCGCGGGCCGGCGGATGGATGAATTCGGTCAAAGTCGCGATGGGCTTTCTGGAAGTCGCGGCGGCGATGAAATTTATCTCGAATGTAGATCTGGTGTGGAATTGGGGAATCTTTACGAGAGATGTGGTCCTTGCGATCTGGATCGCGCTCGGAATTATTCTTTCAATATATTTGCTGGGCAAATTCCAACTTTCGCACGATTCGAAGCCGGAACGAATCGGCGCTTTACGGCTGGTATCGGCGATTTCGAGCCTAGCGATTAGCTTCTACTTGATTACCGGCCTTTTTGGTGCAAAACTTGGTGAACTGGAAGCGTTTCTGCCGCCTGATCTGAACACATCATCGTCGCGGCTGTCGGGTGGAAAATCGGACGAATTAAGCTGGATCACGAACGATTACGAGGCGGCTTTAGCCAAAGCAAAAGTGGAGAACAAAAACGTTTTCGTCGATTTTACCGGCTACACCTGCACCAACTGCCGCTGGATGGAAGCAAACGTTTTCACGAAAAGTGAAGTCGAAGCGGAAATGAGCAAAATGGTGCTCGTTCGCCTATACACCGACGGCGAAGGCGAACTTTACGAAAAACACCAGCAGATGGAACAGGATATGTTTGGAACGGTGGCGCTGCCTTATTACGCGATTGTGGATGGTGAGGGAAAACCCTTAGCGACATTTCCCGGGCTGACGCGGAATGTTCCGGAATTTGTGGATTTTCTGAAGAAGGGGCGGGGGAATTAAATTGCTCTGCTCGTCTTTTTGATTCAGGATCTATCAAATACGGGAAGCATACTCATAAGAGCACCTTTGATGCTGAGAAATTGGTTCACTAATTTTCCTTTGAACTGTCAGATAATGCATATATTCAAATTGTTTAAAAACTAATGCTTGTAACCCACGGCTAAGCCATTTAATAGGTAAGCTATCTACAAAAGGAAATTAACGGATTAAACGGTGAACGCCGATAAGCCGTGGCAATTACAATTAAAATGCAGAAAGTAAATATCAACAATTTCATCACCGGCCTTCGCGCAATTCCCGACGAGGAATTCGTCTGCGACAATGTTTATCACTTCTTAAGCGAAAATCCGGTCGAAGTCGAATCCTTCGAACCGTTTCTTTTCTGGAGCGAAGACTGCTACACAAGGAATCTTATATATAAGGATTCACGATTCGAGGCGATGGCGATCTGCTGGGAAAAGGGCCAGGTTTCGCGCATTCATAATCATTCCGAGCAGCGCTGCTGGATGACCGTTCCGGTGGGCAAACTCCGCGGCCAGAATTTCGCGGTGGCGGAGATCGACGCGGAACAGGGCTACTGCAAGTTGATCGAAACCGATACTTTCGACCTTTCCGAATGTCTCGCGGCGAAGGTCGAACTGGAAGAACCGGTACATCAGATTCTGAACCTTCCCGAATTTGGCGAGCGTGCCGTCAGCATACATATCTATTCGAAACCTTTCGATTACTGCCTTTCTTATTGCCGCGATACGGACACCTTCAAGCAGGTCACGCTATTTTATACAAGCATCGACGGAAAGCTGTGCGAAGGCGTGCGGCTCTAAACACCGCATTCATATTTGATGACATCAGAAACCAAAATGCGGGCAGCCGTTCTTTTCTCGATTTGCCTGATCTATATTTTCGTAAGATTTTGGGACATGTCCGCATCGTGCCTGTGGTTCGACGAAATTTTCAGTATTCACGCGTCGGAACATACGTGGAGCGGATTAATTTCTTTCGTCGCTCAAGACCTTATTCATCCTCCTCTTTTTTATATTCTGCTGAAAATTTGGATTGCGGCCGGCGGCGAAACGCTTTTCTGGCTGCGGCTGCTGCCCGTTCTATTTTCTATTCTGGCGGTCATCCCTTTTTTGATGATATGCAAGGAATTGAAGTTGAAATTGCTGACCGCCGCAGTTGCCTTTAGCTTTTTTGCCGTCAACGGAGCATTGATCAAATACGCTCAGGAAGTGCGGATGTACAGTCTTTTGCTGTTTCTTTCGCTCTGCTCGATCTGGCTTTTTACGCGGTTTTTTATCAAAGGGAAAAGCTTTGCCGCTCTTGTCATTGTCAACGTGCTGTTGGTTTATGCGCATTATTTCGGGTGGTTTGTGGTGGTTTCCGAGGTCGCGGCCATACTTCTTTTGCAGCGGATAAAGATACTTCAAACGCTCTTAATGTTCGGCATTGCCTTTGCCGGTTTTATTCCATGGTTGTTCGCCGTTATCCACGCCTCAAATTCCGGTGCGGATGTGAATCAGAATATCGGCTGGATGGCACGGCCCGGCCTTTCAGGGATTTTCGATTTCGTTTTTGATGCCGTCGAGCCTTTCTATTTTCAGCAAAGCAGTGCCGAGACATCTTCTATTCTTTTTATTTCAATACCGATTTTGCTTTTGATCGGTGCGGCGAAGGTGTTTTATTTGTTCGATTGGAAAAGCCCGGAGGATAGAACGGCGCCATATTTATTGACTATATTTATGGCGGCGCCGATTTTGTTGGCATTAACCGCAAGCTGGATTCTGCCGGTTTCGATTTGGGGATCGCGTCATTTGATAATCGTTTTCGCGCCGATCTCAATTCTCTCGGCGGTAATTCTGACTTCCGTAAAAATTCAGCCGCTAAAAATCGCTCTGATTTCGTCGGCATTTCTCCTTACCAATTCGGCCTTTCTAATTAGGCTTCAATCTCCCGAACCCGAATTTATTTGGTGCGCGTGGGAGAACGCGGCCGTAGAAATCAAAATTAAGGAAGCAAAAACGGCGGAGCCGGTGAAGATCTACGTTTTCGAAGATCTTGTTGCTTATCATTTCTGGTTTGCCCTTCGGGACGCGGAAAAGTTTGAGGTAAATGTCGTAAAGGGAATCGAAGGGTTAAATGAAGATACGGCCTACTTTCTGCCGCGCGGATTCGATACCGTAAAAGTCAGGAATGAAAACGAAATTGATGGCGAAAGATTTTGGACGGCTTTTCGCGGGAACGGCCTTGACCGGAATCGGCCGCCGGCGAGGAATTTTTTCGAACGTGGTTATAAGATCACCGAGCAGAACATGATTCACGCCGAAGGATCTCAGGCTTATATTATTAAGATGGAGAAAGAAAAATAACTGAAAATGGCAGTGGAGCTATGCGTATCGAGTCAGTACCGGGAGCGATAGCGACTGGGTTCTTTTACGGTTGACAATTAAAACCCCGGTCGCTACCGCTCTCGGTACTGACAAGACCAAGAGCCGGGCACTCTTCCGGTTCTGACTCGGTTACAGTGCTTACCTTTTATTTACTTCTTTTTCCACCGAACGCCGTCCTTCGTATCTTCCAGCACAATACCTTTTTCTGCAAGCTGATCCCGAATTTCGTCGGAACGTACAAAATTGCGTTGACGCCGGGCTTCCTGGCGTTCCTCAACCAAGGCCTCGATTTCTGCATCGAGTGAATCCGATTCGACCTCACCGAAAATGCCTAACACGGAATCGAATTTAACGATCGCATTCAGCACGGCATGGCAGTTATCGCGGAGCAGGCCGCCGGCCGCGAGAACCGTATTGATCTCCCGAACGAGATTATGGACCGCCGCAAGCGCGGACGCCGTGTTCAGGTCGTCGTCCATTGCGGCTTCGAAATGCTCCAGCGACCTGGCTATCACGGCCTCGACATCTGGATGCGAGCCTTCGCCGGTTTTCGCTTCCGAGACAAGCTGGCGAAAATTGCGCAGCCGTTCGATCGTCGTTTCGGCACCGTGCAGGCCTTCGAATGTAAAATTAAGCTGCTTGTTATATGGAACCGAGAGCAATAAGTAACGCATTGCCAGCGGCGAAAAACCTTGCTCTTTGAGATCGCGAAAGGTAAAGAAATTTCCCTTCGATTTCGACATTGTCATGTCGTCGATCTTCAGGAATTCGCTGTGTATCCAGTATTTCGAAAATTGCTTGCCGGTCGCGCCTTCGCTCTGGGCGATCTCATTTTCGTGATGCGGGAATTGCAAATCCATTCCGCCGGCGTGCAGGTCGAATGTTTCGCCAAGATATTTCATCGCCATCGCCGAGCATTCGATATGCCAGCCCGGGCGCCCCCGTCCGAACGAAGCGTCCCAGCCCGGCTGCTCATCCTCGCCGACCAGTTTCCACAACGCAAAATCGCGGGCGTCCTCCTTTTCGTATTTGTCGGTATCGATCCGCTCGCTGCCGCCGGTGATGTTGCCGGAAAAATTGATCTTCGACAGCTTTCCGTATTCGGGAAAGACCGAAATTCGGTAATAGATCGAGCCGTCCGATTCGTAAGCGTGATCGTTCGCCAATAGCTTTTCGATGATCTCGATCATCTCGGCGATATGATGAGTCGCCTGCGGTGTGATGTCCGGCCGTTGGTTTCCGAGCGCGTCGAAATCTTCCCAGAACGCGGTGATGAAAGGCGCGGTGAATTCGTCAATATTTATGTTCCGGGCCGCCGCCTCCTTAATAATGCGGTCGTCGATATCGGTAAGATTAAAAACGTGCGTCAGCTCAAATCCCTTGAATTTCAGGTAGCGCCGCAGAATATCGCCGAAAATAAACGTTCGGAAGTTCCCGATGTGGGCAAAATTCCAGACCGTCGGGCCGCACATGTACATCCGGACATTGTTGCCCTCAAGCGGCTGAAATTCTTCAATTTGACGAGACAAGGTGTTGTGAAATTTGAGCATAGACTATAAATTTAGTTCGTTCGTAGAATAATATGCACGGCGGAATTGTCAAAGGTCGCCCTCGACAAACATTGCCCGGGCTTCATCGGAAAATAAAAATTCTCTGGTGTAAAACTTAAGCGGATAATCCTTGTCGAAACGCCCGACCAATTCATTCGCTTTATTGACAATCGAGGAACCGTTTTTAGACACATTAAATACCGTCAAAGTTCGCATCCAAAAGACCGTCAATGTCTCGTGGTAAGGCATTTCTTTTTCTAAATCCACGCCGAACGACCGCAAAAGGTTAAATATTCCGCTTCGCATTTTGTTCGTTGCGGTATCCGTATCATGCTTCGATAAATAATACAGTGCCACCGTCAGATGCTCGGCGTGCTTCCAATTGTCCCGTGAGATAGTGCCGTCCTCGAACGAACTCACGATGGCAAGAACGTCTTCTTCAGTTTCATATTTCCTTTTCATAACCTCACTAAAATAAAAAAGATGGAATGAACCGCTTCATTCCATCTCCGAATCGAATAGCCGTATTATAAATCTATGCCGCTATCTGCTGCACCTCATCCACGATCTCGTCCATGAAAAGGTATTTTTTCCACTCCGGACGCGATTCGGCATAGTGACAGAGCAGCACGTGATCGAGTCCGAGCCTTAAAAGCTTTTGCGATGTCAGCAAAGGCATTCTGGCCTGTTCTGGCGTGCGGTTGCCTTTTCGCTGGTTGCATTTTACGCAGGCGGTGACCAGATTCGCCGGAGTGCTTTCGCCGCCCTGGGCACGCGGGAGGATGTGATCGAGCGTCAGGTCTTTTGCATGACGATGCTCGCCGCAATACTGGCAGCGGTAGCGGTCGCGAATGTAGATGCGGGCACGCTTCATTGTGGTTTCACGCCGGTTGCGCCGCAAATGTATGTAATGCCGCAGACGGACGACGGAAGGCACGGGAAACTCGATCGAAGGAGAATGCAGAACATTGTCGCCGTCGTTTTCCTCGACAAATACCGCGCCGCGAAACCACAGGCAGACAGCCCGCGCAACGCCGACCGTGCCGAGCGGCTCGTATGAGAAGTTCAATAATAAAACACGACCTGTAAGCAAATTGTTCATCCTCCTTTATAGTTAGTTGTAATGTAATATTTAAATGTGTTTTTACGCAAGATACAAGATATAGCTGCGCAATATTTTTGTAAGCCTATATGTTCTTGTCGAAACGGCGGCCGCAGCCAGGTTTCGATAAGATCTTACTTTTCCATTGATCAGACGGCCGCCGTTCGGCTTCGTCGTCCCAGGTTTTTGCCGGAGTTTGATACAGTAAAAGTCCACCCCGATTTACTGTATCAAAGTGGCAAAAGTACTGTATCAAAGTGATGAAATCGCTGTATCAAACAGGCCGAATCGCTATATCAAACCCCGTAAAATAAAGGCCTGAATGATAAAATCCCACAGCGATCGGGAAAAGCGCGATTTACACATCCGGTTCTGAACCAATCGTGCAGTAATGTAAAGGATTTTCGTTGTTTCATAAATTGTGGTACGTGCCACACATGCAACAAAAAAACATAATTGGTCACCGGCGAACATGTAAGAGTAACTCGTTTACGCGTGAAGTTCGTCACGCGTAAACGAGTTACTCTTACCCTTTCACACAAATCACCTGCTTCAGTTCCGCGACGACTTCTACGAGGTCGTTTTGGTTTCGCATTACTTCCTCGATGTCTTTGTAGGCACCGGGGATTTCGTCGATTACGGCTTTGTCTTTGCGGCATTCGACGCCGTGGGTTTGTGTTTCGAGGTCTTCTCGCGTGAACTTCTGCTTCGCCTTGGTGCGGGACATTTTTCGGCCCGCGCCGTGTGAGCACGAATTGAAGCTCTCCGCATTTCCGAGTCCCGAAATGATGAACGATTTCGCGCCCATCGAACCGGGAATAATGCCGTAACGGCCGGCTTCGGCGTTGATCGCACCTTTGCGGGTGACGTAAACGCTGTCGCCGAAATGCTGTTCGACCGCAACGTAGTTGTGATGGCAATTGACCGTGATCTCAGGCGTGAATTCCTCTTGGTCGTTGAACATCCGGTTGAATGAACGAACGAGGCGTTTCATCATGATCTCGCGGTTTTTCATCGCGTACCGCTGCGCCCAGTCCAGATCGTGCCAGTATGCTTTGAATTCAGGCGTGCCGGAAATGAAATAGGCAAGGTCGGGAGCCGGGAGCGTGTTCAGGTCATGCAGCGACTTAGCCGTGGCGATGTGCCGCGTTGCAACCTCGTTTCCGATGTTACGCGAGCCAGAATGCAGCATCAGCCAGACGTTGTCTTCCGTATCGAGGCAAACCTCAATAAAGTGATTTCCGCCGCCCAGCGTTCCGAGCTGCTTCATCGCCTTTTGCTTGCGATACTGCACGCCAGAATGAAGCCGCCCGAATTCGCTCCACGCGTTCCATTCGAGCGATTCTGCGACCGGTTCTTTGTAATCGTTGAACCCGACGGGAATCGCACGTTCGATCTCGTGGCGAAATTCCTTTAGTTTCCGGTCAAGAATCCCGCTTTTGAACGGCGTTTTGACGGCCATCATTCCGCAGCCGATATCTACGCCGACCGTTGCCGGGATGACCGCATTCTTCGTCGCGATCACTGATCCGACCATCGAGCCGATGCCTAAGTGAGCATCCGGCATGACAGCGACGTGCTTGAAAATACACGGCAGCCGCGAAACATTTCGCAGCATATCGTGCTCTTGCGGCCCAAGTTCATGGCTGACCCATGAGAGGACGTCCGCCGTCCCGCCGCTGATATTTAATTTGTTATGTGGCATATTTCCTCCTTTATAAATTGAAATAAATTAAGGGCGACAAAAGTGAAGCGACCGCAGCCGGATTCGAACCGGCAACTCTTTTGTTTATGAAAACAAACGTTCACCGATTGAACCATGTAGTCTGCTTCGGCATTCGCCCAGGTTAGATGTAAAAATGGCGACAAGGTTTGGTGAGAGTTCCGCAAAGCGAATTTCACAATGCGGGCGAGGCTCGAACTCGCTGGGCCGTTTAAGGCCGTAACCATGTACTCCCAACCGGCATTCGCCAAAATTTGAGTCGAGCGCAAGCATTGCAAGCGCTCGATCCATCAGATCTCAACCTTTTCAATCACGCCGACCCAGTGTCCGTCATCCAGATTACCGCTTGCGAATTCCGAGATCAGTGTAAACACTTTGTCTGAAAATCCGCCGACGTTCAGTATGTCGGTACGTTCCCGGGCCTGCGTGGTCGCATTCGGCTGAATATCTATACAAACGAGTTTTGCATCCTTATTACGGGATTTGAACTCGTTCCAGTTCTTCATCGTTTCGGTTCCGCTTCCTCCAAAGCGGCCGTAATACGGCGTATCCATCCATGATTCATTATCCGAAACATAGATGATGACGTCACCGGCCGCCTTTCGCCGGTTAAGTTCGCGAAGCGGCGCCGAGCAATTGGTTCCGCCCGATGGCAGAGCAGCCAGTTTCGCGGCGTTCGTCATCACAGAATCACGAGGATTCAATCTGGCCTCCACGATATTGTCCGAGAACGGAATTACTTCCGCAGACGGATTTTTTCGCAGGATCGCAGCCGCGAAGAGTGCCGCGACATCGAGACAGCTGACCGCGGTGGTCGAACCTTTTCGATATCCGGTAACAGGCGAACGCATCGAACCCGATATATCCGGAAAGATCCAGACCTTTCCTTTGATCTCCGGGACATTTTCGGTCGCGATCTCCATCGCGTCCTGGAGTGCCTCAGTGATCTCACGCGGAATTTCCTTGTTTCCCGAGGCAGCGGTATACGCCGACATCAATTGATATGGAAAAACGCGTGCTTTTCGGATCGCTTCGCCGTCGCGGAGACGAGCCGCGATCAGGCTAACCAGCTGTGGATCGGCAAAAACACCATGACGCTGAAACGTATTCAGATTCATGCGGGTCATTTGCCAACCGGCATTCCGGGCGACCGCCGTCCATTCCTTTACGCCGAGCGGCAGGGCCGTCAGCATTTGAAAGGGAACATCCGGCACTTCGGAAGAATCTCCATTCTTGAACCGCTCGAACCGCTTTACGGTTTCAGGCAATTTATCTGCATCGATTTCGCGGCCGATAAAGTAGCCGTAGAGAGCTTCGCGTTCCGCATCGGCGGGCTTTGGATGAACCATCTTCAGAATGTCCGCAATCGACGGCGACTGTCCGACAGATTGTTTGAAGATCTGATCCACGCCGCGCGTTTCGAACCACTCGCGTACCAGGCGTTTCGGCAGGGAACCGAGCGATTTTCGCCCGGCCGCACCCGAACGCATGATCTGCACGAAATTTCGCAGCATCTTTCCGTTATCGATGACGCGAGGAAAAACCCGTTCGAGCAGTTCCTTGTCCTTGACCGAAAGCACAGCCGCGAGCAATGCGGGCATATCCTTCATAAAGCCATTTTCACGTGCGAAAATCGCGGTCTTCGCAACGAAATCGGCATCTACCTCGTTCGCCAGAGCCAGAACGGCCTCGAGCTGTTCTTTCGCGTCGGCGTAAAAAGTGTGATTAAAACAGCCCGTTGCCGCGTACTGAGCCAGAGCCTGTTTCGGCGAAAGCTTGTAAGCGAGTCCACCTGCCTCATTGACCGCATCGGCCTTTGGCGTGAACATTCCCGCGATGGTTTTGAATATATTTTTATTTGACATGGTTCCTCCTTTGGACAAAAATTTCGCATTCCGTTTGGAGCGAATAATAAATCGGGTGACAAGTGTGAAAAGACATTTTGCGCGTGAACAGCTTAGGATCACCGGAGTTTTCCTGACTCCGCGAGGCGCATGTGGCTTTTAAACCAACGGTGGATGTAGTCCTTTCGGCATTCACCCAAAATGTATTTACAGCGACAAGATTTTGCTGAAACTTGCTGCTCTACCATTGAGCTACGTTTTGCCGAACAAAACGACGGGATTCGAACCCGCAACACGCATGTAGTTCCAACGGCATTCGCTGCAAAAAAATTGGCTGACGGGGCGGGACTTGAACCCGCGGCATCCGGCTTAACAGGCCGGCACTCTGACCAACTGAGTTACCCGTCAAAAAAACGGCGACAAGAATCGAAAAGACTTTCCGCGCTCTGCTGCTGAGCTACGCCCTGGTGATTTCAGAGCGGCCGGATTTGCACCGGCGACCTCGTCAGTTTCAATGATGTAGTCCTTTCAGCATTCGCCGAAAATTGGTCGCGGCGGAAAGAGTCGAACTTTCACCAAAGACTTATGAGACCTCCGCTCTTCCGTTAAGCTACGCCGCAAAAAACATACTGGTCCGCCGGGCGGGATTCGAACCCGCGATACCTCGCTTAAAAGGCGAGTGCCTTGACCGGACTCGGCTCCCGGCGGTCACCGAAAATCGGTAGGCGAATGCGCCGGGTCAGCGGCATCGGCAGGCAAAAGACTATCGTGTTCGTTGCGAACAAAGAAAGCATTTTTCGCATTCTTTTGCCCTCGCCGCGTGCCGGACGCATTCGTTGTGGTAAGACTGATATTAAAAATTTGTATGAGATTCGCCCTTGCCGGCCGCCTCCGAGGTGAAGCGGCCGGTGCGTTAGCGGGAGATCAGTGAACGGCGGTCATGGCCTTCAACTTCGGTGTGAATGACTGCCGTTCTTCGATCGATTCGGCTTCGGCCTCAATTGCCTTGTGTACGGCATTGACGACCTCAGCGATCTTGCGGATCTTGTAGAGACTGTTCTCCCGGTCCTCTTTGGAGCTGAGGTCGAAATCGAAAGAAACTTCGCGGCTGCAATCTGCCAGCTTCAGTTCAATCTGCCCCCATTTCCAGTCGTCTTCGCTGCTGTTCGGAATTTCGCGAGTATCTTCGATAACACCGATGATGTACGCCCGCATTTCCGTTTGTAAGTTCAGGAAGGTCCGTTCCTGAACATGATATTTCTTGCTCATTTTCTTTTCCTCTTGGGTTAGCTGCTGAAAAATGTTGTGATTCATCGCGACATAATTCAGCCGATTAGGAAAAGCTGAGTATTCATATCGTGATCGCTCGTTTGTTTCGAGGACTCTTTAACGCAAACATAGTTGATCTCCTTTGTGTATATTGTTGAACGGAAAAATTGGGTGGAACGGCGGGATTCGAACCCGCATTTGCCTCATTCACAGTGAGGTGCTTTGCCTGTTAAGCTAAATTCCACATAAAAAACGGCCGACAAAGTTCGAAGCGACATTTTACTGAGCTACATCCGCAAGCGGAGGTTGGAATTGAACCAACGGCCTCCTGTTGCAGGGACAGGTGCTCTGACCATGTAGTCGGCTTCTGCATTCGCCCGAGGCGGTTGAAGGGCGACAAGAATTGAAATGACCTTGTTTTACAGACATGTAGTCATTTCTGCATTCGCCCTGATATATGAATTGGAGCGGTTAATCAGATTCGAACCGATGCTTACTTAACGGTTTTGCAAACCGCTGCCTTTGGCCGCTTGGCTATACCCGCCGGAAAGCTTGGCAGGGACGGCGGGACTTGAACCCGCTAGAATTAGCTTGAAGGGCTAATTGCTCGTCTCTTTGCATTCGTCCCCAAGTTGGTATGCGTGGAAAGATTCGAACTTTCACACAAGCGCCTCTGCCGATTGGGCTACACGCACGCGAAATGACTGTGCCGGGACTCGAACCCGGAACATCCTGTTTAGAAGACAGGCACTCTGTTCCAATTAAGCTACACCGCCGCGAAAATTTGGTCCGGGCAACAGGATTCGAAACTGCGAACACTTGTCTCCAAAACAAGCCCATATAGCCGCTGTGAAACGCCCGGAAAAATATGATGGCTTCGGAGAAAGGATTTGAACCTGTATTTCCTGATCCAAAGTCAGCCAAAGCCGATACTAAATCTTATAATTTGATATTTGATGGTGAAGACGGAAGGACTCGAACCTACAACCTTCTCGTTCGTAGCGAGATGCTCTGATTCCATTGAGCTGCGTCTCCATGATTTTAGCTGTCGATAGCCGGCTGCCGGTTGCTAGTTCAAGAAAGATTCTCAACTGACAACCGGCAACCGACTACCGGCAACTGTTTTAGGCTATTCGATTTTCAAACATCAAAAATAAAAAGGAGCGGCTACCCGTGATTCACATTGAATCCTCGCGTAACCGCTCCTAAAACGTAATTGCTTACTTTCGATGTTTCGGGAGCGGGAACGCCGCTCCCGCTGTGTTAAGTCTGTAATTCAAAACGGCCTTCACCGTTCTGTTTTAGTTGATAATCCGCATTTTCGAGTCCCGGACACAATACGGTCCAAAGGCTCATATTCACCTGCAAATCTCTCGATGCGGTCGAGCCGTTGAATATCCGTGTTGTATGTTCCGAATTTCGAATCACTAAATTATCTCCCAAAAAAAATACTCCGCTATTGCGAAGAAGTTGGATTATAAGCACAGGCCAAAAACGCTTGTCAAGGGTTTTTCGTAAAGATTTTTGTAGGAGGCTGAAAAAACTAGAAATGTCGGAAGCCTTTCGGAGTCAGAGACGACACGCCATTATGGTGTACAACTTCAATTATTCCAAGACTTGCGGTAATTTCACCGATGCGAGTAACTCCCTGAAAATTTGCCTGCGAAATTTTTTTCTCGTCTGCGGTAAAAAGCAGCTCGAAATCTTCGCCTCCGCTGAGTGCAAGTCCGGCCTGCTGTTCGGCATTTAAAGAAAATTCGGCCAGATTACTATTGACGGGAATATTTTCAAAATAAATTCTGGCTCCGACACTACTCATCTTGCAAATATGTAAAAGATCGGATGACACTCCATCGCTTAAATCGATCATTGCCGTTGCCAGACCCAGTGCGGACAATTGCTTACCGGTGACTACTTGAGGTGTCGGCCGAAGTTGACGCGATATCAACTGTTTTTTTCGTTGATTTGATTTACCGTAGCGAAAACCTGATTCGAGAAGCATAAGGCCCGCTGATGCTCCGCCTAGTTCTCCGGTCACATAGATCGAATCACCAGGTTTTGCCCCCGACCTGAGAATTGCTTTTCCTTTTGCGATGTGGCCGATAACTGTTGAATCAATGACAATTTTGTCGGGCGTCCGGGACAGATCGCCGCCGATCAATTCGACATCGTAATGCCGAGCCACGGTGAACCAGCCATCATAAAATTTATCGACAAACTGGGTTTTCCAACACGACTCAGGCACGCCCAGCGAGATCATGGCGAAAACCGGATTCGCTCCCATCGCTGCAATATCCGAAAGGGAAACGGATAATGCTTTTGAACCTATTAATTCGGGAGTCGTCCAATCCAGCCGGAAATCTATGTCTTCGACGAGCATGTCAGCGGTTACGACCATGTCTGTTTGGTCGTCTTTGGAAAGCACCGCGCAATCATCGCCGACCTTGCTTAGGCCGTATTTATTCTTAAGGTTTTGGATGAAGTCGAATTCGGAACGCATTAATTCATTGTTGACACAAGTCGCTTAAACTCATACAATAACGACGGTAGAATTTATACAGAACTTTAACACAATAATTAACAAAATGGGGCAAGCAGCTGTTGTAATACCTGAGAAAATTTACTTCAAGATCGGCGAAGTGTGCGATCTTGTTGGCGTTCAGGCCCATGTTTTGCGATATTGGGAAACGGAATTTTCGATGCTTTCGCCGCAAAAGAACCGTTCGGGACAGCGGAGCTACCGCCGCCGCGATGTGGAGATTTCGCTTCGTATAAAGCAACTGCTTTATGACGAGATGTTCACCATCGCCGGGGCCAAGAAAAAGCTCCAGACAGAGCTTCGCGAAACGACGAAGTTGAAGATAGTCCACCCCGAACCGGTTGAACCGAGATTTTTTAATAGTGACGGAACCCCGGGATTATTCGATGGAGATCTGGAAATAGACGATATTGCTCCGGCCGTCGCCGCTTCATCCCGATCCGAAGTCTTATCGGGTGAACGCCGCGAAGCGTTAAAAGAACTTGCGGCGCAGTTGCTGGAGCTTCGTGAAATGCTCAAAACCAATCAAACCGAAGAAGCATCGAACCACTTGCGAAATATCTAGTTTGACAAATTCGCGCCTTAAATTTAATCTTGAAATTCATCTTATCGGGACGTAGCGCAGTCTGGTAGCGCGTTCGCTTGGGGTGCGAGAGGCCGTGAGTTCGAATCTCGCCGTCCCGACCATTTAGATAAAATGTCCGCGGTTTTAATAAAATCGCGGGCTTTTTTAATTTTCCGGTTCCTTTTCAGCGTTTGCGTCTAAATCGACTTCTTCGGAACTTGGCTCCGTAACGGCCGGATACAACCTATCACTCATTCGGCTTACCAATAACTGATCCGCAAACAAAACAACGGCTGCTCCCGCACTCAGAAGAACGGCAAAAACCGGACTAAATGACCCATCGCTGTCTGCCAATCCGCTTTCTGAACTGAATTGCAGATAAGACTGCTGAAGCCAAAGGTATTGAATAACGACAAACGTGGCAAAGTACACGAAGGTCGTCCAAATAGCCCATGATTTTCTGTATTTTGCCAGAACTACATTGGCAAGAACCAGCAGAAGGACTGTCGAAAACCAGAGCAGATTCCAGGCGAAATCATTGTGGTAGAGAAATCCTTCAGATGCCGCCCGCGGTGAGCCAATACTGGTTAACCATGAATACGAATAATAAGTAAAGAAAACGAGCGGAATGAGAAATACGACGAGAGCGGTAAGATAGATTCGATTCCACATATGCGAGTTTTACCACAAACATCGGGAAAAACAAAAAAGGATGTCTGAAAAGTTCGATTTCGCAATGACAGCGGTCAGAAAATAGCTAGTTGTGAAACTATGGCAGGTATGTACGAACTATGAAAATCGTCCTAAAGGGGCGAAAGAATCACTTCTTTCGCCCCTTTAGGGCGATTTGTTTTAGGGTTGCCATTCCAGACGTTTCAAGTCTGGCTATTGTCTTTCCACGGCATCGTCTTTTCAGACTGCACTTCCGAAATTAAGTATGAACAGCATATCCTGCTCTACTTAGGACGAACGGTCAGATATATTGTTTGGCCGCGTCTGGAAATCAGCAGTAAAACCGGTTTATCGCCTGCACTATTTAATGCTGATTGGACGGCGTCGACGGAATTCACTGCCTGACGATTGATCTCTAAGATCACATCACCTCGGATGATCCCGGCTTCGGCGGCGACGCCGTCAGTTTCTACCTCGCCGACGACAAGTCCTTCGGATTCTGATGCCAGGCCGAGTTGTTTGGCGATCTGGGGCGTTACGGGCTGCAAGGTCAGGCCGAGTTTGCCGCTTTGGGTTTCGGCGTTTGGCTGTTTATTGTTTTCATTGTTCGGCCCGCCGGGATTGGCGGCCGTTTCAGTGTCGAATTCTTCTAGCGTCGCGGTCAATTCCTGCGGGCTGCCGCCGCGTGAAATTGTTACCTTGATCTCCGAACCGGGCAATGTCCCGGCAACTTTATTGCGAAGAATATTGCTGTCCTCGATCTTTTCTCCGTTGATTGCGGTTATAATGTCGCCGCGTTTGATCCCAGCTTTGTCGGCCGCGCTACCCGCACGAACGTTACTGACGAGAACGCCAGCTTTGTCCTTAAGATCGAGTGCGGCGGCCGTATCTTCCGTAATATTCTGAATATTGACGCCAAGCATTCCGCGCCGGACCCTTCCGTCTTTTAACAACTGCTCCATCACGGATTTTGACATGTTCGATGGGATCGAGAATCCGATGCCGATGTTGCCGCCGCCGGCTCCGGGCGATGAGAGGATCTGTGAGTTAATACCGATGAGTTCGCCGGTTAAATTAACTAGGGCACCGCCGGAATTGCCGCGATTGATCGGGGCGTCGGTTTGCAGAAAATCTTCAAAGCTCTGCCCGTCGCTCAGGCCGGTGCGGCGGCCTTTTGCGGAAATTATGCCGGCGGTGACGCTTTGGCCGATGCCGAGCGGATTGCCGATGGCCAAAACAATATCCCCGATGCGTACATTATCCGAGTTGCCGAGCGTCAAAAAGGGAAGATTTTGCGCTTCGATTTTCAAAACTGCGAGATCGCTCGGCTTATCCGAACCGACCAGTTTTGCCTCGAACGATTTACCGTCAATCGTAAAAACCTTTATCTTCTCGGCGCCGTCAATAACGTGGGCATTTGTTAGGATCGTTCCATCCGCACTGACGATGACGCCGGAACCGACGCCGCGCTGAATTCGCGGACGCTCGTTTCCGCGCGGAGGTGTCGGGAACAGATCATCGAAGGGAGTTTGCGGCATTTCCTGGACGGGCGACGCGGCACGCGAGCGGCCTTCGGCTTCGATGCTTACGACGGCGGCTGCAGTCTTTTCAACGACGTCCGCATATGAAGTCCGAACACCGTCAACCACGAGCGGTGCCGGCGGAGCAGCCGGTGCGACAGGCTCGGCCGGGACGCCTTCCGATCCAAAAAGTCCTGTGCGGCAGCCGGAAAATATCGAGGCACCGAGAATCAGTATAATAATAAGGCTTTTTCTATTTAACATCGAAATTTTTCTCTCCAAACGAATTAGTATTTCTTAAGAATAACAAGACAATTACGAAAGGGAAAGATTGTAAGTTCAGGAAAGATTGTGTCGATTCGTCAGTACCGCCTGAGTCGCGGGCGTTTGAAAGGATAAAGGCGAAAGGATAAAGAATAAAGTAATGCAGTTCAGATTCTTCATTTATCCTTTCAAAAGTATCACCCGCTGATGCAGGCGGTACTTACAAAACGCTAATTCCTGCCGGTGACTTTGGGCGTTTCGCCGTCGAAAATATAGGCGAGGGATTTATAGGCCAATTTGGCGCAAAGGAATGCCGGCGATTCGTAGTTTTCAAAGTAGGAATATTCGACCAAATCCATTCCGACAATACGTTTTTTGGCGGCCAGCTTTCTGATAAGTGTTAATGTTTCATACCAGCCCAAACCGCCTGGTTCAGGTGTTCCGGTCGTAGGAACGATGCTTGGGTCGAGGCCGTCGATGTCGATTGTCAGGTAAACATTTTCCGTCAGCGAATCTACCGCTTCATCTATCCAGTCCGTGCGGCCCACGATGTCTTTCGCCCAGAAAATTTTCGTCGGCAGGCCGGAATCGATCAGCCTGGCTTCGTCAGCGGAGATCGAACGGATGCCGACCTGAACGGAAGGAATGCGAAGGTCTTTGACAACGCGGGCCATTACCGACGCGTGCGAATGCGGCGTGCCGTCGTATGTGTCGCGAAGATCTGCGTGCGCGTCGATCTGGAGTACACTCAGGTTATGAAACTGTTCGGAATGGGCGTGAATAACAGGAGCGGAAACCGAATGCTCGCCGCCGAGCATGCAGATAAACTTTTCAGCCTTCAGCAGATTTTTCGTGTAATCGTAAAGCTCCGTCATCATCGCTTCCGGGTGAGGCCGCGGGGTGAATTCAGGCAATGTGTGAATTCCGACCTTATAAACTTCGGAATCCGTTTCGTCCTCGTAAAGTTCCATGTTTCTGGAGGCATTTACGATTGCCATTGCTCCCGCTCCGGTTCCGGTTCCGTAAGAAACCGTGCCTTCGTACGAAACCGGAAGGATCAAGACGCGGGCGGAATCGAACGACGAAAATTCTTCTTCATCGATCCCGCCGAAATTCATTGGCAGTGATTCAGATTCAGTCATAGGTTTGGAAAATGTACAATTCAAAATTGAAAATGGACAATGAATTCATCTTTTCATTGTCCATTTTTCGTTATCCGGTGTCTATTAACTAAGGTACATCAACCGTCAGTTCCTTCCCGGAAAAGATGAAATTAGGGCGTTTCCGGCCTTTCATGAATTTTGCTGCCGTTTGCGACAGCGCGGTGATGATCATCGGCAAAGCTATTGACGGATCGCTCGGCACATAGGCCGTCGTTGCTCCGCGAAGCAATTTGCCGAAGACTCCTGTGTGATTACCGCCGAATGACGGCGTCCGGGTTTCGAGCGGGACAGAATCCGTCGTGATCGAAATCGCGTATTTGTGCCCGCGCGGTGTCGTGCGGGTAATATATGACGAAATTTCGGCCATGTTGACCATATTCTGGCTGCAGGTGCTGCCGAGCGTGATGATGCCCGAATTGCGTGTTTTTTGCGCTATCTGCATCATTTCCATCGTGTCCTGTGTTGTGTCGAAGGTAAAATGCGACTTTTTCTCGAAACGTGCACGTGCAATACCGACCGAAAGCTCCGAACCTACGAGATCGGGGCAAAAGATCGGAATGCGCGATTTGAAGGCGGCAGTCATAATGCCGTCTTCGTGAGCGATCTCGGCGAGTTCGCGGCCCATCAGATGCAGAAATTCGCGGGTCGAATATGCACGGCTCAGATCGAGCTGGTTGATAACGCTGCCAATCCATTCGTCAGCTTCCTGATATTCTTCGCTGTTGGCGAGAGTGTCGCCGATCCGCACAACGTCGGAAACTTCCAGTTCGTCATCATCCATGCTTGCGTGTGCCTGGTAATGGTTACGGCCTAGCGTTTCGTGGATGTCCTGAAAAAGAACCGTTCCCGACATAACGATCACATCGACGAACCGGTTTTTGATGACATAAGCGAGCAGCCGCCGCATTCCCGACGGAATTAGATTGCCCGAACCGCACAGGTAGATCGTGGAATTGTCGTCCAGCATGTCCAGCCATATGCGGTGAGCTTCGGCTAACTGCTTTGCGCCAAATCCTGCTCCTTCCATTTTTTCCAAAAGTCCGGCAACGGAGCGATCCCTGTCAATCGGGACCGGTCTCGTCGGAACGGTTAAAAATTTCGAAGCTTTTGTCTTCTTTTGAGCTACCATAATTTCTCCAGGTCTAATAAATTGTAATATTACTAAATATCCACTTTTTCCTTAGTATAAAAATCCAGTCGATTGCAGGATCCGCAGCGGAATGCTTCTACGCTGTACGTGCTCCTATCGGATGTTTTTAAGCCGGACCAGAAAGATGCTTCCGCTTCGCCTTCAACCCACACTTGCATCGTTCGATATTCCATATGGCCTCGGTTATCACAAAACCCGGATTCATTGTGCCTTTGCACTTCGAGCATTCGTTCTCAGCGGTTATAAATTAACTCCCATTAGGCTTCAGATATGTATAACTTTCCGCCTGATTCTCGTAAAATTCGATCAACTGAGTGCCTTCCTTTGTCGAAAGCTGGCCGTCCTTAATCCGTTTCATTATGGCGCGGCGAAACTGGTCGTGCAGCTGCACGGCGTCGAAGCGGACTGTCGCGAGCGTATCCGCCAGCGTTGC
The DNA here is from genome assembly GCA_037723965.1 of Pyrinomonadaceae bacterium. Lineage (GTDB taxonomy): Bacteria > Acidobacteriota > Blastocatellia > Pyrinomonadales > Pyrinomonadaceae > OLB17. Next base: position 64,286 of record JBBJOS010000001.1, read on the forward strand.
TCCGTAAATGACCTTTTTGATAATATGCCCGTCTTCACCAATAAAAATTTGAGCCTCGTGTGGAACTCCGAAAAGATTATGGTTGTTTCCCATAACTTCCTGGTAGGCACCGACCAGCATCATCGCTAAATAATATGGTTCGTTCTTAACCAGCTTGTGAAGTTCGAGCACAGGTTTAACGTCGTGCAGATCCACGAATTTATCAACTATACCGTCTGAATCGCAGGTTATGTCACATAGCGTAGCATATTCCGTGGGCTTTTTGTTGAGTTTATGTATTGGGATGATCGGAAAAAGCTGTTCAAGCGCCCAATTGTCCGGCATCGAACGGAAAACGGAGAAATTCGCGAGGTATTTTGCGCACATTAGGCGGCGAAGCTCGTCGAATTCTTCGGCTACATACTTCTTTAACTGCGCAAACTGGTCGGCTTTTTCGCAGACGTCCCAAAACAGAACTTCGCCTTTACCTTTATCCTCGAGAGATATCAGCCCAAGGTTGAACATCGTGAAAAGTTCCTCACGGTTTTCAAGGGCGTCGTGATAATACTCGCGGTAATTTTTACCGTTGATCGTCTCGCGCAGATCGAAAAGCTCGCGAACAACTTGTGGTTCGTCCTGTCCGACGTGCTCAAGCGGCGTTATATCCTCTACGATCGTTTCGATCTCGTCCTGAATATTTGTGACCAAAATCGCGTGGTACGCTGAAAGGTAACGACCCGATTCCTGAATTATAATCGGATGCGGAACCGTTTCATCGTCGCAAACGGTCTTTATTACATAAATTACGTCATTTGCAAATTCCTGGGCATTGTAGTTGGCCGATGATTCGAACGAAGTCCGCGAGCCGTCGTAATCGACCGCCATGCCGCCGCCAACGTCGAGAAATTCAATCGGAATCCCCATTTTGTGGATCTTCGAATAAGTGCGGGCAGCTTCCTTCATCGCGTTCTTGATACGTTTAATGTCCGTGAGCTGCGAGCCGATGTGAAAATGAAGGAGCTTCAGCATATCGATGCGCCCAGCTTCCTGCAATTGGCGGATAACATCCAAAATTTCGGTAGTCGTAAGGCCGAACTTAGCCGCTTCTCCGCCGGATTTTTCCCACTTGCCCGAGCCCTTGGAATAAAGCTTTACGCGGACGCCGAGCATTGGAAGCGATGCGTCTAGATTTTCTGCCGTGAACTCTTCGACGAGGCTTAATGTATGCTCCAGTTCGCTCATCTTCTCGATGACGATCACGACGTTCTTTCCCGCTCCGGCACCGGCGAACGCGAGTTTAACGAAGTCGCGATCCTTAAATCCATTTAGAACCAGCAGGCTGTCCTTCGCTTGGTCCAGAGCTAAGGCCGCGTAAAGCTCTGCCTTTGACCCGGCTTCAAGGCCGAAGTTATAACGCGTGCCTTCGCGCAAATATTCTTCGATAACACCGCGATTCTGATTAACCTTCATTGGGAAGACGCACAGATGCCCGCCTTCGTAATCGAATTCCTTGATGGCTTTTTTGAAAGCGGTTTGCAGTTTTCTGATCTGCCCGGAAAGCAGCTGGGGAAAGCGAAGAAGGATAGGCGTGTTTACCCCGCGTTTGCACAGGTCGTCAATAATTTCCTTGACATCCGCCGTCAGGTTGTCGTTATCAGGGGATTTAACTACGAGATTTCCCTTGCGGTTTACACCGAAGTAACCGGCGCCCCAATTATCGATGCCGTATGTGTCAACGGTCTGCTCTGTAACTGAACTCAATTTGCGTGGCTCCACATGTGAAATCAAAAAACCGTCGAATCAACGATAAAAACTTTAAGTGTAATAAAAAGATAACAAAAAACAAAGGCAGTAACAATAGAAAATTTTAGAGTAACGGAAAGGATAACATTTTCTTAATCCCGCGGCATAAATCTTAGCCGTGCGGACCCGAATCGTTTTTCTGACTTGTAAGACATCAATGTCTAATTTACAAATTTGTAATAATTAATTACACATGCTACAAACATGTTGGAAAACTCTTTTCTCGTAACTGAGTAAATTTTTTTTTCTAAGCTCGTAACCCCCATTAATAGCGGGGTATATAAAATGAAGTAAATTATGGCTCGACGATTGCGAGACGCAACAAAGTGAACACAAGATTTTGTGGAATTTACGATTTACATACTTTAATGAAATTTTTGGAATATATATCAGGAGAATAAATGAACGCGAAGAACGTATTGAATTTTGCCGCCGATCAGGAGGCGCGGTTTGTGTCGATCCGATTTACCGATCTTGTCGGTTCATGGCACCACCTAACTTATCCGATCCACCATTTGACCGAAGATTCGTTTGAAGACGGTTTCGGCTTTGATGCTTCGAGCCTTCGCGGGTGGGCGGCGATAAATGAATCGGATATGTTGCTTGTGCCTGACCCTTCGAGATTTTGGGTCGATCCTTTTACCGAAGAAACGACGATCTGCCTGATCGCAAACGTCGTCGAGCCGATCACTAAAGAGGGCTACGGCCTCGATCCGCGGTCGGTTGCGGTGCGGGCCGAGAGCTATCTGCGGTTTACCGGGATTGCCGATACCGTATTCGTCGGGCCGGAAGCCGAATTTTTTGTTTTCGATTCGGTTTCATTCCACAATAATCAGCAATCGGCCGGTTTTTCGGTGGATTCGGAGGAAGGCCACTGGAATTCGGGGCGGACCGGCGATCAAATGTCGCCGAACAACGGCTTTCACGTTCGTCCGAAGGAAGGCTATGTGCCGGTGGCTCCGGTCGATACTTTGGTCGATCTGCGAAATACAATTTCGTCGATACTGGCCGAGGTCGGCATCAATGTCGAATGCCACCATCACGAAGTTGCCACGGCCGGACAGTGCGAGATCGATTTCAAATACGCCAATCTGCTGCACACGGCCGATAACGTGATGCTGTTCAAATACGTAGTGAAAAATACGGCCGTAGCTCACGGGAAAACGGCGACGTTTATGCCGAAACCGCTTTACGGCGATAACGGTTCAGGGATGCACGTACATCAATCGCTTTGGAAGGACGGAAATCCACTGTTTGCCGGCGACCAGTACGCGGGTTTGTCGGAAATGGCAAAATTTTACATCGGCGGATTGTTAAAACACGCTCCCGCACTCGTAGCGTTTGCGGCACCGACCACGAATAGTTATAAACGCCTTGTGCCGGGATTTGAAGCACCTGTGAATCTGGCATATTCGGCACGAAACAGATCGGCCGCTGTCAGAATTCCGATGTTTTCGCCATCGCCGAAAGCGAAGCGCCTAGAGTTTCGTCCGCCCGATCCGAGCTGCAATCCGTATATTACATTTGCCGCTTTGCTGATGGCCGGGCTCAATGGAATTCAAAACCGCATCGATCCGGGGGCGCCGCTCGATAAGGACATTTACGATCTTCCGCCGGAAGAACTGGCGAATGTCCCATCGCTGCCGGGAACATTGGACGAGGCTTTGAAGGCGCTTGAGGACGATCACGAATTCCTTCTCAATGGCGACGTTTTCACCACGACAATGATCGATCGCTGGATCAGCTATAAACGCGAAAAGGAAATAACACCGCTGCGGCTGCGTCCGCATCCGATGGAATTTGCGATGTATTACGATATTTAAGCAGGGAAATGCTAACCTGTCGCTACCGCTACCGCTACCGCTCCCGGTTCCGACCCGAGATGTCGCCTGCCGAAATAATTATGGACATAAACCCTGTAACCCTGGATGGCGAGTTTGTGCGTTTGGAGCCGATGAAGATCGGGCATTTAGATGCTCTCTGCGAAGTCGGTTTGATTCCGGAGCTATGGAAATTGACGGCCAATATTGTTGAAGATCAGGAAGACCTTCAGAGGTACGTTGAAACGGCTTTGAACGATCAGGCCAGAGGAGTTACGCTTCCATTTGTGACAGTGGACAAGGCGGCGGGCAAAATTGTCGGTTCGACCAGATTCGGAAATATTGAAAGTTTGAACCGCAAAGTAGAGATCGGATGGACATGGATTCATCCCGATTGGCAGCGGTCTTTCGTCAATACCGAAGCGAAACTGCTGATGCTGACCCACGCGTTTGAAACGTGGAAGTGCATCCGGGTCGAATTGAAAACGGACGCATTAAACGAAAGATCCAGGAAAGCGATCGCCCGGATCGGCGGTAAAGAGGAAGGCACGCTCCGCCATCATATGATTACCGAAAGCGGGCGTTTTCGCGATTCGGTTTTTTTCAGTATCATTGATGAAGAATGGGAGACCGTTAAACGGAATTTGTCGGAAAGGCTCAGGAGTAATTGATGAAAGATCTTTTGGTTTTAGTTTTTATTTGCATTCTCACCGTCGGGCTCGGTGCGTGCACGTCAACGACACCGGAGGCTGATTCGCGGGCAGCGGGCGGTAGCCGTCGGGCAAATTCGTTCGTTCCCGGTGATGGCAATACAAATTCGAATGTAGTCAGTAAAGTCATTCTGCCGAAGGACGAGAACGGTAATCCGATTGCCGACCCGGCAGCCGCAAACGTCGATGCGAATGCAATGATCTCCAGGCGAAAGACTAAGTTGGAAGCGATGCGTAAGGCCGCCGAAGCTGCACCGGCCAATTTTGACGAAGAAGCAATGCTAAAAAAGGCGACGAAACCGGCGCCCGAAGATTCGGAGTTTGCAGTAATTTTAACCAATGCCGCGGTAGAGCTGAGGACGTTCAAAAATCACCCGCGGCTGTTGAAAGTTGAAAAACGTTCAAGCGGTGAAGAAAGCATTTTAAGGGTATTTCTTAAAGACGGAAAAATAATCGATCTTCCCGGTGAAAAAATTCCGCAGTTGGGCACCGAGACAGCCGCACACATTCTTGAACTTGCCGGAGCCGCATCGTAAACCGGCGTTAAACTATCGAAAGGTTATGGAAAAATTCAGTGTTAAATGTCCATGCTGCGAATCCACGCTGACCATCGACGGCCAGACGGGATCCATCCTGGCGCATGAAGAAAAGAAGAAGGTTCACGGTTCGTTTGACGATTTGAAAGGTGAGCTTGGAAAGCAAAAAGAATTACGCGAGCAGATATTCGCCCAGGAAATGTCGTCGGTGAAGGACCGCGAACGCCTTTTGGAAGAAAAATTTCAGGAAGCATTAAAGCGTGCCGACAAAGGCAGCGGCGAGCCTTACCGAAATCCGCTGGATATGGATTGATCAAATGCAAATGTTTGAAGCCAGCGAGTCCACGGAAACATCAATAGAAACCAGGCAAAAGTTAATCGTCGCTCTCGATGTCGAAACTGAAGTAGAAGCGAGAAGTATTATCGCTGAACTCGGAAATGAGGTTGGAGCGTTTAAGATCGGTTTGCAGCTTTTTACTTTGGCGGGGAGTAAAGTCGTGCGTGAGATCGCGGAATCAGGAACGAAGATATTTCTGGATCTGAAGTTTCACGACATTCCGAATACGGTTGCGAAAGCCGGAATCGAAGCGGTCCGGCTCAGCGTTTGGATGTTCAATGTTCACGCCGCCGGCGGCGGCGAGATGATGAGGCGGACGGCAGCCGATGTCAGCGAACTCTGCGAGAAGGAAAATTTAACCAAGCCGAAGATCATTGCTGTTACCGTCCTTACCAGTTCCGATTCGAACGCATTGAATGAAATCGGCATCGAAAGAGAAGTTGAAGATCAGGTTTTGCTTTTGGCCCGGCTTACGTCAGAGTGCGGGCTGGATGGCGTCGTCGCATCGGGAAACGAAACTTCCGCAATCCGCAAAAGCTGGAAGGGCAGGGAATTTTTGATAGTTACGCCGGGCATACGGCCTGATTTTGCAACGAATGACGACCAGCGGCGTGTAATGACTCCGGGTGGCGCGATCGCCGCGGGATCGGACTACCTTGTTATCGGCCGGCCAATAACACAAGCGGCAGACAGGACCTCGGCCGTTAAGACAATTTTGGGAGAGATGGAAGCCGCTTCTAAATGAGCAAATTTATTTTTCGCGTCGATATCTTTATTAAACCGCTTTTGTTCAAAGCTCTCTTTGTACTTGGTCTTTTTGTATTCGCTAGCTTCGGGCTTGGGCTTATGCACGCCCAAATAGTCGTGGCAGATTTGCCGGTCAATCAATTTCGCGTCGGCGAAAAGCTTACTTATTCGGTTTCGTTCGAGCGTTATTCCGATGTCGCTTTTGCCGAGATCGGCGTAGTTTCGCGTGGTGCTTTAGCCGGAAAGGATGCGGTCGAGCTTTATTCAAAAATTAAAACGCTCGATTTCGTCAGCGCCGCGTATTACCTTATCGACGAAACGCGAACTTCATTTGCCGCCGTCGATTCCGGGTTTCCGCTTCTGGCAAAAAAAACCGACTATACGAGCGGCCTGCCAAAAGAAACGATAGATAATTTTCTGACTTCGCCAACCGTGAATTACGACCTCCTGTCACTGCTGTTCAAGATCCGGAATTCCGGCGTTGTCGGAGCGGCGACATTTACCGAGAACGGAAAGGCATACAATGTTACATTTCAGCCCTCGTTGAGCGAAAGAGTGAAAACGCCGGCGGGCGATTTCGAGACCGTGATCGTTTCAGTTCAAAGCGATTATCTGACCGAAGTCGGTATTAAAGAACTTCGCATAAATTTAAGCTCGGACGAAGCGAGAATTCCGGCTTTAATTCGCATTAAAACGGTAAAAGGCGAGTTCAGAGCCGCGGTTGCGAGTATTCAGATGAACACGGCTGAAGTTCCCGTTCAACCGACACCAACACCGCTTCAGACACCTCTTCCGGTGATCATTCCGTCTCCGACCGCGACACCTTATATAGAAAATTTGCCGCTGGCAGGCGAGCTTGCTTTTCCGCTCGGTGAAACCCTGGAATATCAGATCACATCGACGGGAAGGCCGGTCGCCACATTCACGCTTCAAGCAAAGGAGCGAAAGGAAATAGCCAACCTCGACAGTCTTCTGCTGGCAGCGACCGTGACGAGAGCCGCACCGGGAAATCCGCTTTTTTCAGGTAACGATTTTATTCAAGCTCAGGTTGATCCCGGAACGCTTGGGCCCCGGCAGATCACAATTAAATTTTCTGGTGAAATGGCGGCATACAATCAAACCGCAAGTTTTGATCCGGTGAGAAGCTTTGTGACGGTTGGCGGAAGATCGGCTGTGGAAGTTCCGGTCGGCACGCATAGTATTCTATCGCTTTTGTATGCGGTCCGATCTTTTAACCTCAAGCCGAGCAAGGACACGACCGCTCCTGTTAATGACACTCGTGTCGCTGTTTTCTGGGAAAACAGGCCCTACGTTTTCACGCTGCGGCCCGAAACTGCGGATCTGATTACGCAGCAGGGCGAAAAGGTTTCCGCGCAATTAGTAACGGTAAAAACCGGAAACCCGCAACTCGATGCACTTAACATTAAGATTTGGCTGAGCAATGACGACCGGCGTTTTCCGCTGAGAATTTCCGCGGGTGTTTATCAGGCTGATCTTGTGTCCAACTCGGTACTTCAATTAAGATAGAAATTTTTAAGAACATTGGCCCGCGAAATTACGCGAAAGGGACGCGAAATAATTTTTCTTTATTTCGCGTCCCTTTCGCGCGCGGGCAAGATTCCTAGTATTTAAATACGAGATGGATCGGCTAATTGAAATTGAAATTTGATTTCAATTAAACTAAACTTCTAACATCATATTAAAATATGATGTTTACTCTGGATTTACCCCTTTAGTGTGACCGAAATGAATAACGGTGTATTAACAAATCTACCCGCGGGAACTGACGCGAAGGTTGTGTCGGTCGAGGGAAATAGCGCGATAACACGGCGTTTGATGGAAATGGGCGTTGTTCCGGGCGTTTCCGTCAGGGTAATTAAATCGGCCCCGTTCGGCGACCCGATGGAAATTCGCGTTCGCGGTTACAGCCTGGCCCTCCGGCGCAACGAAGCCGATTCCGTTACCGTAACATTTTAGCCGACGGATGAAGACAGCTGAACAAAACACAACATTAGACCGCGAATTAGTCATCGCTCTCGCCGGCAATCCGAACGCCGGGAAAACCACACTTTTCAATTCGCTTACGGGCCTCAACCAGCGTGTCGCAAATTATGCGGGCGTTACCGTTGAGCGCAAGGACGGAGTTTGGAAGTTGCCGCACGGTTCGGCCAAGATCATCGACCTCCCCGGTTTGTACAGCATCGACGCAACCTCGATCGATGAGCAAATCGCCCGCGATATTCTCGTCGGCGATATTGCCGGGCTGCCGAAGCCGGACGTGATCGTGGCGGTTGTGGACGCAACGAATCTTGAAAGAAATCTGTATCTCGTCACGCAGCTTTTCGAATTCGACATTCCGATTGTTGTCGCCCTGACGATGATCGATGTTTTTGAAAAACAAAAACATGAGATCGACATTGAAAAACTTTCAAGGAATTTAAATGTTCAGGTTATCGAGATCAACGCCAGGCGTGACCGCGGAATCGCAGAACTTGCGAAAAAAGTCGTTGAGGTCGTGGGAATTGGGCCCAAAAAGCCTTTTGAGTTAAACGGCGGAGCAGAGAAAATTGAAAACGGGATGATCTTTGCCCGTTATAATTTTATCTCGAACGCCGTTCAGGAATCCGTAAAGCACAACGATACGGAAGAACACCGCATTTCCGAAAAGATAGACCGCGTATTGACGCACAAATTCTTTGGGTTGGTGATTCTGGTTGCGATTCTGCTGCTCGTTTTTCAGGCGATATTTTCATGGGCGACGCTGCCGATGGATTTGCTAGAATCGGGTTTTGGAACGGTTGGCGACTTTGTGCGGTCGCAGATGGCTGAGGGAATTTTGACTGATCTTTTAGTGGATGGAATCATCGCCGGTGTAGGCGGCGTCCTGATTTTTCTACCGCAGATTTTACTGCTGTTTTTGTTTATTTCGATACTGGAAGACACCGGATATTTGGCCCGGGCGGCATTCCTGCTGGATAAATTAATGAGCCGCGTGGGCCTGCACGGAAAGGCGTTCTTGCCGCTAATGAGCAGCTTCGCCTGTGCGATTCCGGGAATTATGGCGACGAGGACCATCGAGAACCGACGCGACCGGTTTGCCACGATAATGATCGCGCCGTTTATGAGCTGTTCGGCCCGGCTGCCGGTTTATACATTGATGATCGCGGCGTTTTTTGCGGGGCAGACGGTTTTCGGATTCATCTCACTCGGCGCGGTTTTGATGCTGGCGATGTATTCGCTCGGAATAATTGCGGCCGTCGTCTCGGCATTCGTGCTTAAGCGAACGCTGCTGAAAGCTCCGCCGCCACCGTTTCTGATGGAATTGCCGCCGTACCGCCTGCCGAATTTGCGAACTGTGCTGCAGAATATGTTCACGCGCGGATGGCTTTTCGTAAAGCGTGCGGGAACGGTGATCTTAGCGATCTCCATCGTTTTGTGGGCATTAATGTATTTTCCGCGGAGCGATCAGCAATCAGCAATCAGCGGTCAGCAATCAGAAGTCAATCAGGCGGTTGAAACTTCGCAGCTACAGAATAGCTACGCAGGAAAGCTGGGGCATTTTATCGAGCCGGTAATTCAGCCGCTCGGGTTTGATTGGAAGATCGGCGTGGCGTTGATCGCGAGTTTTGCCGCAAGGGAAGTTTTGGTATCCACGCTTAGTATTATATATAATGTCGGCAAGGATGAAAACGAGGAATCGGAAACGCTGATCTCCGCTATCCGCGATGCTAAAAAGGCCGACGGCAGCCTGGTTTGGTCGCCGCTGACTGCACTGACATTAATGGTCTTCTTTGTTTTGGCGATGCAGTGCATGTCAACGATAGCGGTCGTCAGACGGGAAACCAATTCCTGGCCGTGGACGCTTTTTATGGTTGGATATATGACCGGGCTGGCTTACTTCGCGGCATTTTTAACCTATCAGGGCGGTGGTCTTTTGGGTTACAGTTGATAATTAAGATCAAAAGTTTTTGCCCGCGAAAACACGCGAAGCAGAAAGAAATGATTTTATTTCGCGAGTTTCGCGTATTTCGCGGGCAAATTTCTTATTTTCTTCTCTATATGACTTTTCAGAACATTGCGGTGGCACTAATCATAATCGGCGCACTAGCCTATGTTGGTAGTATGCTTTGGCGAAAAACCAAATCCTTCTCACCGAAATCAGGCTGTGCGAGCGATTGCGGCTGCGGCTCCGAATCAAAAAAATCCCAACCGGTTAATTGAGCGACAATCAAACATTCCTGACCGAAGGCGTGCGCGCAATGTTTTTGTCGACGCTGGCTTTTGCTCTCGCCAATGTTTTCGTAAAACAGGTCTCGCATATTCCGGCGATGGAAGTCGTTTTCTTTCGCTGTGCGGTGGCCACAATTTTTTGTTTTATCGGAATTCACCGTGCAAAAGCCGACTGGCGCGGCTCGAACCGCACGATGCTGCTACTTCGCGGGCTGTTCGGGACGACTGCTCTTTACCTCTTTTTCACGACTGTTCAAAATATACCGCTTGCCTCGGCAATGACGATTCAGTATATGTCGCCGATATTTACGAGCATTATCGCTATATTTGTCTTGAGCGAAAAGGTGCGGTCGCTGCAATGGCTCTTTTACGCGATCGCATTTTCGGGCGTGCTGCTGATAGAGCGGTTCGATCCGCGTATCTCTCTTTTCTATCTGGTGATCGGCATTATTTCGGCATTCTGTTCCGGCGTCGCTTATAATCTTGTCCGCAGCCTTCGCGGGAAGGAACATCCGCTGACGGTCGTCCTGCATTTCCAACTGGTCGGCGCGATCCTCGGTTTTATCAGTCTGTTTTTCGAATGGCGAATGCCGCGGGGTTGGGATTGGCTGTGGCTTTTCCTGATCGGTGTCTTTTCGCAATTGGGGCAGATATTCCTGACCACTGCTCTGCAAAAGGAAGCGGTCGCGGGTGTCGCGATCATAAATTATTCCGGGTTGATTTATGCTTTGCTAATCGGCTCGCTGGTGTTCGGTGAGATGCAGACGACCGAATCGCTGGCGGGAATGCTGCTGGTAGTTTTCGGCGTTTTGCTGAGCGTGGTTTATAGTAAAAGGATGCGGGACATCGAAAAGATCGAATCGACGGTAGGTTAACACGCGAGCAGAAACGCGACGGTTACGGAGCGTGCCTTGCCATCCGTAGTACGCTCCGTAACCGTCGCGTTTCTGTACGGATAACATTTAATGGATAACATTCAGATAAGAGCCATCGTCGTCAGTGTCAGCGATACGCGCGTTCATAAGAATGATATATCGGGCGATACGCTGGTTGGGCTTCTTTCGTCGATTAACGCGGAGGTGATCGAGAAGATAATCGTTTCGGACGATCTGGAAGTTTTGCGAAACACGCTTTATGTTCTGACCGAGACGAAAGAGGTGAATCTGATCGTGACGACCGGCGGGACGGGATTTTCGCCGCGGGACAACACGCCTGAAGCGACCCGTTCTGTTATCGAACGCGCAGCTCCCGGTCTTGCCGAAGCGATGCGGCGGGAGACGGCAAAAAATACGCCGATGGCGATGCTGTCACGCGGAATCTGCGGGATTCGCGACGGCACATTGATAATAAACCTGCCCGGTTCGCCGAACGGCGTGCTTGAATGCTTCGAGGTCATTGAACCGGTTTTGCAGCACGCGATAAATCAAATTGCGGGCGAGACGCAGCATTAGTTCTGAGTTCAGCTTCAGCTTGTCTTTGGCTTCAGGCTTAAGACAAGCTGAAGCTTGAACTCAGAACCAATTACTTCCTCAACGCATCACGCATGAATGCCGTGACATCCGCCTTTAATTTCACCAGCGAATTCTTTTCGATGTACATCATATGTCCGGCTTCGTAGTAGGAGACCGAGATATTCCGGCGCAATGCAGGATCGAGATTCATTGCGGAGATCGTGTATTCGGCGGCGAAATAGGGCGTCGCCATGTCGTAATAGCCGCTGGCCATGAATATTTTCATGTACGGATTCTTCCGCATTGCGCTTGCCAGCGAACCGCTTGTGTCGGCGTAGCCGTTCGTCACGTTGTAGTTCCACGGCGAAGTTATCCCGCCGCCTAAAATAAAATATTCCATGTCCGATTTGTAGTTGAGATCGCGGCGAACGTAATCATTGAATGCGGCGGTGTAAGGTGTGCGAATGGCGTTCATGCTCGGATCGGTGTCTGGGCCCTCGGATGCGGAATCCTTGTCGTAGCCGAGAAAGCGGCTGTCGAGCCTACCGGTAGTGCGGCGGCGGTCGCGGAGAAGTTCTTTGTTGAATTCGTTCAGATCGACGCGGAAATTATTGTTTTCGACGAATGCTTTGGAAAGCCCGGTCAGCGAACTGAATTTATCGAGCAGATTTTGCCTTTCGCCCGCCGACAGTCGGTCGATCTTGAGCATCGCGGGTGCGTATTCGTTTACCGCAAAATTCTCTGCCGCCTGTAAAACTTCACGCAGCGGTTTGTTTTGCCATTCAGGGGCGAGTTTCTTGTGATACCACGCCGTTGAGGTGTATGAAGGCAAGATAAGCACGAGCGGAAGGTCGTTATTGTCGGCAAAACGGATCGTCTGAAAGTTCAATACCGTCGAGACGAGGCAGATGCCGTTAAGTCCGATGCCGTGATCGAACAGCCAGTTCGACAGTCCTGCGGCCCGTGTCGTACCGTAGCTTTCGCCGACCAGAAACAGCGGTGAAGACCAGCGTTCCGCCCGCCCAAGATACATGCGGATACTCTCGCCGACCGATTCGATATCGCCGCTTAAGCCAAAGAACTTCGCCGCGAACTCCGCCTTTGTCGCCCGCGAATAACCGGTGCCGACCGGATCGATAAACACCATGTCCGTCTGATCGAGCCACGTCGAATCGTTGTTCACCATTTCATATGGAGGCGGCGGCATCAATCCGTCGTCAAGCATCTTCACACGCTTCGGCCCGAGAGCTCCGAGATGCAGCCACACCGAAGCCGATCCCGGCCCACCGTTAAACGAAAACATCAGCGGCCGCGTTTTGGGATCGCTCACACCGTCGAGCGTGTACGCCATGTAAAAGATCTTCGCCTCGACATCGCCCGACCGCTCGTTCCTGATCGGCATAAAGCCGGTCGTGACGGTGTAGTTCAAAGTCCGCGAGCCGGTATTTAGCGAATGCTTCGTCACCGTCGGCGGCTCATCCTTAAACGGTGCAATCTCTGCCGGTTTCGGAGTTGGGGAAGCAGCCTGAAAAAACAGAAAGAACGATAAAAAAATCGATGCGAGCATAGTTTATTCCTTTGTGATTTATTTATGGAAGGAGCTGCAAGATTAGCACATTACAGCCAGTAATGCCGAATCGTGAACTGGCTGTGCTATCTTGCCAACCCTTGCCTCCGGATGTTACTCTTCCGGTGATTTCCAAATCCATTAAGGCAAGTCCTCCAATGAACACACTTTACTACGGCGATAATCTTGATGTTCTGCGGCGGTTTATCAAAGACGAGACGGTCGATCTTTGTTATATTGACCCGCCGTTCAACTCGAAACGCAATTACAACCAGATTTACAACAACATCGGCACCGAAGACCGCGCACAGGCCCAGGCATTCATGGACACATGGACTTGGGACGACCACGCCATCGAATGCCGCGACGATGTTATCTCGAATAAGAACAACGTGCAGACGGCGCAGTCAATAGCGTTGATAAGCAGCTTCGAAAAGGTTCTCGGCAAAGGCTCGTTGTATGCCTATCTTGTGGCGATGACCGCCAGGATTGCGGAGCTACATCGAACGCTAAAACCAACAGGCTCTTTTTATCTGCATTGCGACGATGTTGCGGATTCTTACCTACGATTGTTCTGCGACTCGCTGTTTGTCGCTCGCGGCGGAGATTTTAAGAACGAAATTATTTGGAAGCGAACTTCCGCACACAGCGATTCGGGAAAATATGGTCGTAACGCCGACAGAATTCTATTTTATTCGAAATCTTTCACGTTCACCTTCAACACGCAGTTTCAACCATACACACAAGATTATCTCGCGAGATTTCGGCAGAAGGATGCTGACGGACGAAAATGGATGGATGATAATTTGAGTGCAAAAGGATTAAGCGGTGGTGGTTACACATACGAATACAAGGGAATCACATCGCTGTGGCGTTGTCCGCCGGATACGATGAAACGACTCGATGAGGAGAACCGGTTGCACTTCACGCGGAACGGCGGCATCCGTTTAAAGAGATATCTGGACGAAGCCGCCGGAATGCCGGCTCAAGGAATCTGGGACGACATTTATGCAATCAATTCTCAGGCCACGGAACGCCTCGGCTATCCAACGCAAAAGCCTGAAGCATTACTCAACCGAATAATTTCGGCATCGTCGAACGAAGGCGATACTGTTCTCGATGCGTTTTGTGGCTGCGGCACGACGCTGGCGGTTGCCGAGAGGTTAGAGCGCAAATGGATCGGGATAGATATTACCTACCAAAGCGTAGCGCTGATACTCAAACGGCTTAAGGACAGCGGTGGACAGACCGCGATAGATAACGTCGAACTGCACGGAGTTCCGCGCGATATGGAAGCCGTCGATGCACTGATCCACAAAAAGGACGACCGCGTGCGGAAGGAGTTTGAAAAGTGGGCGGTGCTTACTTATTCCGATAACCGGGCGATCATCAACGAAAAGAAGAGCGCCGACAAAGGCATCGACGGCATTGCCTACACGCGGAAAACCAAAGACGACATACTCCCGGTCATTATCTCGGTGAAGTCGGGCAACATCGGGCGAAAAGAAATGGGCGAGCTACGCGGAACCATCGAACGCGAAGGCGCCGCCTGCGGAATAATGATTACCCGCAACGAGCCCACAAAACCGATGCTCCTCGAAGCAAAAGAGGCCGGCCAGTTCAAACCCGAATACCACACAGCCTTCGACCGCCTGCAAATCGTCACCGTCCAACAAATCCTGGACGGGATGCGAATGTCGCTTCCGCTAATGGAAGAAGTCACCAAAAAAGCGCAAAAGGCTAAAGGCGATGCTCAACCGAGCTTGCTGTCCGACTAAACATCCGTTTGGCATCCGATATTTCCCGTTCCTTTCTATGGTAAAATGGATGCCTGTCTGGGATTGATCTGAATTCTGATGGCTAAATCGAAAGCTGAAACTCTTTATGACTCCGCAGAGCAGCGAAGCTTAACCATCGCCGGATTTACCACGGGCAGTTTGTCCGTCGAGGATCTCGCGAACCCTGCTGACGTGACGATGCTTATACAGGGACACCAGGTAACCATTACGGACTTGCAGTCCAGCAAAGCGGAATCTGCTCTTCTCCGCTCCACAGTCGCGACACTTACCGAGACCAATACCGAACTTCGAGTCCGGGTTGCATTAGCAGAACAGCGCCAACAAATACTTTGGATTGAAATACCCGTAAGTTTTCTTATGGGTATTGCAGCCAATCTGCTAACCCAAACACCACCGAATATGTTGGGTTGGATTATTATTATTGTTTGCGTATTGATATTGCTGTTTTTGCGAGTTAATGATTTGGTGCGGGTGGCAAGGAAAACATTAAAAGGAAACACAAATGGCGACCAATAAGATTAAGGGTAAGATATTGCGAATAATTGATAAAACGACGCTTGTTATCAATCTCGGAACTAATGACAAGGTTGAAAAAGGGGCGATCTTTTATGTTCTTGGGGAACCGGAGGTCATCAAGGATTTAGATTCCGACGAAGTTCTTGGCACGGTGAACGTTACTAAGACAAGTGTAAAGGCCACACAGGTGTTTGAACGGTTCAGCTTAGCGTCTTCTGTTTGGACCGAAACGACTTATCCGTCCGATTTCTCAAGGATGTTATTTCCCAGTGTATTATCGGGCCAAATGATGAATGTCGGAAGCGAACTCAATGTTGAGGAATCTGATCTAGAGCCGTGGCGGTCACGAACTGAATTACCCGTAAAAGTAGGAGACGAGGTAGAGGTAACAATTTCCGAAGAAGAGGAAACTGAGGCCGAACCGGAATCGGCTCAGGACGGGGCGGAACCTGACGAAGCAAATGCATTTACAGAAAATGAATGAGCTAGCTTTACCGACCGTTATTACCTTTTCCGACTACAATTATCCGGCTGCTACCGGACAATTTCGCTGACGATTTTGCCGTTGATGATTGTGCCGGTGCAGTGGGTGACGTATTCGAAGGGGTCGCCGTCGTACATTGCGATGTCGGCGTCTTTGCCTTTGGCGATGGAGCCTACGTTTTTGTCGATGCCGAGGATCTTGGCGGCGTCGATTGTAATTAGAGCCAATGCGTCGCCGCGCGACATGCCGTTAGCGGCGGCCATTGCGGCTTCGTAGAGGACGACGCGGGTTTTGGGGACGTAGCTCTCATAGCCGCTTTGGAGAGCGACTGGAATTCCGGCGGCTTTGAGCTTTCCGGCGGTGGTGAGAGACATGTTTTCGGCGTCGCCGCCCGGCCGGGCCATCGTCGGGTGAATGAAAACGGGGAAGCCGGACGCTTTTATTTCGCTGATGAGCATGTGGGCGTCGGAAACGCCGTCCAGCACAATGCGGATGTTGAATTCCTTCGCGATTCGAAGCGCCGTCATAATGTCCTGCGATTTGTGCGCGGTTATCATCATCGGAATCTCGCGTTTTATGACTCGCATCATTATCTCGGACTTGATGTCCTTCGGAGCGTCGGTCTTTTTGGAATTTTCGAGGGCTTTGATGAGCTCGGCACGGAGCATCGCGGCAGCCTTTGCACGAGTGCCGGGCGATTTTCCTGCACCCGCAAGTCCGGATTGGCCGAATGTCGCGGCGATCATCGCGGTCGGGATGATGACAGCTTCATCGACATTGTTTCCCGCAGTTTTAGCGATCATCGTTTGGCCGGAAACAAGCGCCGACGGCTGATGCCCGGTGTGGATCGTCGTGACGCCGAGGCTCCGCAGCCATTCGACGAGCGTTTCCTGCGCGTTGTAAGCGTCGATCGCCCGCAATTCCGGCTGGAACGGCCCGCTGCCGTCCAATCCGGACTGATCGTGCGGCTGATTCAGATAACCATTTAAACCGACGACCGTATGCGCATCGATCAATCCGGGCGTGACCACCTTTGCGGTCATGATCCGGTAGTTCGCCGGTATTTTAATTGATGCGGCAGGCCCGACGGCTTCGATCTTTCCATTATTTATAAGCACAATGCCGTTAGTTATCGGATCGCCCGTCATTGTCCAGACGGTCTCGCCCTTTACCGCAATTTGCGCGAATGCAGTCGCGGCGTAAAGAAGGGAAATAACCGCCGAGACGCCGAGACGCCGAGTTTTCGTGAGTAAGTTCGAGGCATTCATAGTTTTTGTTATCCGCCGATCGACTCCGCGTCTCGGCGTCCCGGCGGTGTAAATTGTCTTGTCCATTAGTTACCACCTCCGAGTTCGTCGTCATGAAAATCCGTGTGGCCGTCGGAATCGTCACCGGCTCCGACGCCGCCCACCGCGGTTAAATAATCCTTCGGATCGCTGCGGTCGAAAACTTTTTTGCCTTCGACGAATGTTTGCAGAACGTGCGTGTAAACGCTAATGGGATCGCCGGAGAGGACAATGAAGTCGGCATCCTTGCCCGCTTCGAGCGAGCCGACGCGGTCCTGCAGATCGAGCATGATCGCATTCGCCATCGTCATGCCGTAGAGAGCTTTATCGCGTGACATTCCCGCGCGCACCGCCATCCCGGCCGAACGCAGAAACCATCGCGAATCGGTAATGCTGTCGTCGGTGTGAAATCCGGTGAGCACGCCAGCCTTTTCGAGAGCGGCACCGGTCGTAAGCGATAGGTTTATCGCTTCGAGCTTTCCGCCCGGAACGTCGATCATGATTATCGACGCGGGAATCTTCGCCTTTGCAATTTCATCGGCAACCTTCCAGCCTTCGGAAACATGCTGGAGCACTAATCTAAAACCGAATTCCTTTTGCAGGCGAAGTGTGGTCAAAATATCGTCGTGGCGATGCGTGTGAAAATGCACGACCTTTTTGCCTTCGAGGACTTCGACAAGCGTTTCCATCGCGAGGTCGCGTGCGGGAAGTTTCGATACATCTTTTCCGGCTTTCTTTATCTTGTCGCGGTATTCCTGGGCCTTGATGAACTGATCGCGGATGAGCGCGGCCGACTTTGCACGAGTTCCCGGAAACGAGCCACCGCCCGCACGGATCGGATTGGTGCCGTTCGCGAACTTAATGCCGCCCGCGTATTTGCCGGCTTTATCAAATATAAGTAGATCATCGATCTTCACGGCGTCGTCACGGAGTTTTAGATACAGCGTCTGACCGCTGTCAACGTGTCCGGAACCGGGCATCACGTTAACGGTCGTAATTCCGCCCGCCTGTGCCCGCTGCAAACTTGCGGCCCGCGCATTGATGCCGTCGAGCAGCCGTACGTCCGGCTGGATAGGCGAAGAACCGTCTGCACCGGAACCACCGCCCGCGTGGCTGTGTGAATCGACCAGGCCGGGCATTATAACTTTCCCCGCGAGATCGACTATTTCTACATCGGACGACAGTCGCACGGTGCGGGCGTCACCGACAGCGGTGATCCTGCCGTTTTGCACGAGTAAAATGCCTTGCTCGATCGGCTGGCCGACGATGGGAATGATCCTGGCGTTGATGTAAGCGGTCGGTTTGCCTTGTCCAAAAATTGAACATGCCGCGATCAATATTGCCGCCGCGCAGAATATTATTTTGTTCATCAAGTAATCCTCTATTATAACAAATGGAAAGTGGTGTGTATTGATAAATTGCTATGAAACGGCGTCCGTGTCAATTACAGCGGTGCGAATTGTGCGTCTGGGCAGAACCGCCTGCGTAAGTGATTGGAACGCCTCAGCCGGTATTTGCTTTTTGAACCGGACCAAGTCATTTTGCCAGAGATCGCACCACCCGCTTACGCAGATGGTACTGACCCGGGAAGGCTGACGATAAATTTTGTTCCAGACGGTTTGTTCGATTCCATTTCGATCCGCCCGCCGTGTGCCGTGACGATTCCGTAGCAGACTGAGAGGCCGAGGCCGGTGCCTTTACCGGCGGGTTTCGTGGTGAAGAATGGATCGAATACATTTTTTTCGTTCGCATCTTCAATGCCGGTTCCGCTGTCGATAATTGCAATGATTATTTCTGAATCAAGTTGAGAGGTGATGACGGAAATTTCACCGCCGTCCGGCATTGCGTCGCGGGCGTTTAGAAAAAGGTTAAGAAAAACCTGCTGCATTTGATCGGCATCGGCGTGAACAGCCGGGAGATCACCAGCAAAATTTGCATTTACACACAACTTTTGGAAAGATTCGTCGAACGCGGCGAAACGAAGGCTGGCGGCGATGACTTTATTAATATCGACCGAAGTTTTCGCCGCCGGACGGACGCGGGCGAAATCTGTAAGATCATGCGTTACTTGGATGATCCTACGAATTTGGGTTGAGATCAGATCGAGATTTTCATTAGTTTCGCTGCCATTTGATGAATTCGAACGCATCATCTGAATCAGCGACGAGATCGAGGCAAGCGGATTATTGACCTCATGAGCGACACCGGCGGCGAGCGTTCCCATTGCGGCGAGGCGGGCGGTGCGCATTAGCTGCTCATTCATTTGCCTTAGGCTGTCGATGTCGGACGCCATTTTGCGGCTCATGTCGTTAAACGATTCGGCGAGCAGGCCGATCTCGTCGTTACTTTTTCGCAGATCGACTTCGGTTCCGTAACCGCCGCGCGTAACCTGCACCGCCGCGACCGTTATTCTTTGCAGCGGCCGCGAGATCGTGCGGACAATCAAGAGAACGAGCAAAAGATTTGGGACGAGGGCGGAAATCAGGCTGAATACGAGATATTTACGCCACGCC
This sequence comes from Pyrinomonadaceae bacterium, assembly GCA_037723965.1. GTDB lineage: Bacteria > Acidobacteriota > Blastocatellia > Pyrinomonadales > Pyrinomonadaceae > OLB17. Next base: position 84,064 of record JBBJOS010000001.1, read on the forward strand.
TCATAATTCATTCCGTCCTGAAACGCCCACCAAACGATTGGTATCTGGAAAATCACAAAACTGATGATAGCGACGGACGCAATGCTGAGAGCGATCTTGTAAGCGATCGGGAAAAGGCGGAACTGATCGAGCGCCGATTGGAGCGAGAAGAGCTTGAAATTGGAGATCGCGTAAGCATAAATCAGCACGCCGGGAAGCACGAAGATCGAGCTGAAAGGAAGAAATTCGTAGATGTCGAAGAAGGGCAGGACGATATTTGCGAGCGTTTTGAGGACGCCGGTAATCGCCAGACCCCAAAGAATCGCTCCCACCTGCTGGCCTTTTTGAGTGCCTCGATACCTGCGGTATTTTTGATACAAAACGGCCGCACCGAAAAAGAATACGAAATAGACGTAGCCGACAAATAAATAGGCGAGCGGTGCAAGGTCGATAACAAATTTTCCCGTCTGAAAGCCCACATCTTTCCACAAGAAACCGAAAAGTGTGGTGGGTATTAATATGATTCCAGGAGCAAAGAGTACTGCGGCTCGCGTTTTTGGTGTTCTCCCATCTTCAGGAAATATCCAGGCAAAAACGGCCAACGCATACTGCATCAGCAATGCAATGATAAAACTTGAAGCGGCCCACCAGCCGGCATTGATGTGGGCTTCGGGGAAGTTCCAGAAGATAAGATCTTTCGTCGTCCAAAGAGCAAGAAAAGCGATGAAGGCGGCGAATGTCTGATTGGCGCGGCTTCTTGGATTAGCGACGAAAATGTAAAAGCCCAGAGTGACCAATAGAAATAGAGCAAAAAAATGGAGCAATACGAGCATTGCGTTAGATATTAAATCTGAGTGGGCGGGAAACACAAAGCGGCTGCGCAGTAGATACGCTATTTTTCACAAGTCAGGCCGAGAGCTAGCTTATAAACTCCGAAGAGGGAGTTAAGAGCTTGCCCGCTTCCTGCGTTGGTATCGATACTTATAACCCCAGAATAAAACCGCAAATGGTCAATGTTATTCCCGAAGCTATCGGAAGGAAGTGTTTTCGTTCGATCGTGTCGGCATAACTCAACGATCGATGAAGGATCACGAAAAGCGGAAGGGCGGTGAGGCCGACCGCTCCGCCGAATAATGCTCCGATAAATCCGCCGTAAATTAGAATCAGAGCACCGCCTATACCACCGGAAATCGCTCCCCAGGATAAACCGATCAAAGGTAAGAGTGCGAACTGTGTCCACAACGGGAAATCTCGAATCTGGCGAACGCAGTCGGAAACGAGCTTTCCGGACAGGTAACCGGCGATCGCCGTCAATATATTTGCCGCCAGCATAAGTCCGATTAGCCAATTACCGTCAGCTATCCCGGAAGGAGAAAATATCGCCCAAATAATCGACGCGGGCGGGAGGCTTCCGAGCATCAGGCCGAAGTATGCAAAAGATCTTTCAAGTGATACGGGATGAATCATTACGGCGGCTTTGCGCTCGTGCAACCCGGATATGTTTAATGATTTCCGCCGAGCAATCTCTGCATTTGCGGCTAATAACTGATCGAGCCGATCATCGATAACATTAACTACATCACCGCCGTCAGCCTTTCGCTTTTCGAGGCCGGTTGTATTTCGGGTAACCATAAATCATCTCCCGATTCGCTTATCGCGGTGATATTAAAAATCCGCGTTCGTAAATCTGCGAGCAGTAGCTCCATTGCCGGCAAATCTTCCAAAAGTTCCGTTAACCGGATAACCGGCGGCAGCATTTTTTCGTCCGCGAATAAGCATTCTTTTATGACTTTCAAAAAATCCGCGCGGGCATTGATATGATGACGGATAAGCCGCTCGCGGTTGCGTCTCTCTATACAAACGGTGGCAAGCCGCGGGTCTTTGTGTCCGGCGGCCGCGAAAATCCCGGTATCAATTTTCGCCGCGCCGGATGTCTGATGTTTCACCAGCAATGAAAGTCCGGCGTAGCGTTCTAATATCTCGCGAAATTCGTGAATGGAAATATGTCGGGCCGTCAAACGAAAGCGGTCGGCGACAGCGGACTGGACATTTCGAATATCTTTGTCCAGTTCCGCATCCGAATCATGAATCTCGGCGAAATCATCACGTCCAGCAGATTTTAATATCTTCGTAAAACTGAGATGAGCAAGAAGCGGCAGCCAGAACAGGAACCGGAATGCTGTAATGAATGCGACGCGGAACGTCAAAGTTTGCCGTTCCTGAATAAATTCGTACACCGCGAACGGTGCGCCGAACGAAAAATAAATTATTAAAATATCGGAAATTGTCATTACCTTTGCTACCCTGCAAGCTTTATTCCGCTTACTCGTCGGCTTTTACAAATCAGGCAGAAGCAATTCGAGACTGGTAATTAAAGGGTTAAATATAAATTAAGGAACTTTTCCTTCTGTATGGTCGTTAGTAGCTATTAGCAAAACGCAAAATTTCCCGAATAATTTTTGCATAGTGCGAATGTTTGCAAAATCTCGTTTCAAGCACGTCTCAGTTACGGCATACGGATTGCACTTCTCTCAAGCAGGGAATAGTTTTCATACATAAATAAATAAATAGTCAAGGGGTCAATACTAACAACAGGACATACATAATGAACGAAAAGCTCAAGATTAAAGTAATCAAGAAGGACGAGATAAAGGCACCCGCACCCGCGGTAATGATTCAGAATCGTTCCAAACGGGAAGCGGCCAGAGACGTGGTTTCGACGGTTTCAAATTGGGTCACGGATTTTCAGATTCGCAAGCGCGATGAAACAAAAGCAGCTATCGAAAAGTTTCTGATTCCGAATCCCCGGCCAAGCGAGTTGTAAGCTTTTGATACGATTCGAGAATATTGAATTCCGGCAGTTTCGTTTTCATACCATAAAACAAAATTTCCGAAGACGGTTTAATTTAAGCCGTCTTTTTTATGTCCGCAAATAATCGGGATTCCCGCCGTCGAACAGTTGTCACATCTTTAAATCCGCTGTTATGCTTGTTCGCAATCAAGTTTAGAAGATCTCTAAAATATGAAGGATAAAGTTGTTGTAATTACGGGTGCCAGCAGCGGTATCGGCAGGGCTTGCGCGTTAATTTTTGCCGGGAACGGTGCGAAGGTGATCGCGGTCGGACGCAACGATAATGATCTCGGAACATTGATGGACGAGGCGCGGGACTCAATCGGCTCCGTAAAAATTCATCTGGCGGACATTACGGAAACGTCGCAGGTTGACCGGCTTGTGTCGGAAGCCGTCCAGCATTTCGGTCAAATAGATGTACTGGTGAATTCCGCCGGGATCATCAAAAACGGCTCGATCGAAGACACGACGCTTTTCGATTGGGACAAGATGATGAACATCAACCTTCGATCCGCATTTTACCTGATGCAGAAATGTATACCGCAACTAGAAATAACCAAGGGAAATATCGTTAATGTTTCGAGTGTCACCGGCCTTCGGGCTTTCCCGAATGTTCTTGCTTACTGCGTTTCCAAAGCCGCGACCGATCAATTAACACGGTGTTCCGCTCTGGAATTGGCACCAAAGGGAATTAGAGTGAACGCGGTCAATCCCGGAGTCGTGGTTACAAATCTACACAAACGCGGCGGAATGAGCGAAGAGAATTATGAAAGTTTTATAGAAAATGCCAAAAACACGCACCCGATCGGGCGTGTTGGAACTCCGGAAGAAGTTGCGGAACTGATAGCGTATCTGGCATCGGATAAAGCGGGCTGGATAACCGGTGCGACCTATGAAATCGACGGCGGGCGTGCACAAACCTGCGCGCGATAAACGAAAAAAGTGAAACTTCAACTGCTGCCAAGTACCTTCGAAGAAAACGGCGCCGCGTCTCCGAGGCAGCATTTGACGTGTTTCGTAGTTGATGACCTCGTGGCGTTCGATGCCGGAAGCCTCGCGATGGCTTCCACCGCTCTGCAAAAGCAGCAGGTTCGCGACATCGTTTTAAGTCACGCTCATCTCGATCATATAGCGGGCCTGCCATTATTTTTAGACGACCTTTTTGCTAATTTGACCCAACCCGTACAAATTCACGCCGAAGCGAAAGTCATAGAGATTCTCGAGCGGGATATTTTTAACTGGTCGGTTTACCCGCGGTTTTCCGAACTTTCGAACGCGAATGGCGCGGTAATGGGATATAATATCTTCATGCCTGATACGGAGTTTAATGTCCGGCATCTTACCGTAAGAGCCTTAGGCGTAAATCACAATGTTCCGAGTGCAGGTTTCGTTGTTTCCGATGGTTCGGCAAAATTCGTTTTGACGGGCGATACAGCGGCAATGAATGGATTTTGGGATACAGTGAACGATATCGATGGTCTGTCGGCTCTTTTGGTCGAATGCGCCTTTCCGGATGAACTTGAAGAGCTTGCCCGAATCTCGCATCACCTGACGCCGTCGGGATTAAAGCGGGAACTCGCGAAATTTAAGAACCCGAATTGCCCGATTTATGTGGTGAATGTGAAGCCGGCGTATTATGAAATGACGGTTTCGCAAGTAAGCTCTCTCGGAATCGCAAATTTGCAGTTTCTCGAAGTCGGCAGGGTTTATGAGTGGTAGGTCATTTCGCCGCGACGCGTAGGAAGTTCAATGGTTCGAAAGCTCCTTCGCGGTGCTCACCGGTGAAATCATGCAGGATGACGCGGCCGTTCGCCCTTACGGTTTTGATCCGGAAAGTTCTTTTCTCACGGTCGATGCCCGGCATTATTTCGGCCCGGAACGTAACCAGCATTTCCGGCCTTGCCCAAACACTTTTCGTTCTCGGCTTTTCAGGCATTTTCTTTTTACTAAAAATCGGCATCAGTATTCTTTGAATCTATTTTCTTTTTGTGTTTGGTCTTTCGTTGGGACGGATGGATCTTTTCTTCTGGTTTATCGCTTCCGAATTTTTGGCCGGGCGGAGCAGTCGGTTTTCTGATCGAATCGAAAACCGGGCGTTGATCTGATTTTTTCTTTTTGCCGCTCATCATGAAAATTATAACAGAACATTTTTTTACCTCTTGAAAGCTTTGACACGTTATTGACAAATTTGGGCAATATATTCAATATGAAAATCACCCCGAAGATTCGTTAGATAAGTATTTACACATCAGACTTTAATTTGCAGAACGGTTCCATTCAAGTTGATGCAGCAGCAACGCGGAAAAATTATCGATAGTCGAAGCCCGTTTTGGCTTCCGGCACCGAGCTATTACGTGCTTTCGGTGGCGATGGCGGTCGGGCTTTTTTTTCTAATGTGGGGAATACTCAACGAAGGAAAAGAGCAGACGCCGTGGATAATCGGAGCCGCCGGGGCCGGATTCGTTTTGGCGGCGGCGATTTTTTTGCGGGAAGTTATCCTGCGTAATGCCCGAAACAGATTTTTGGCCACGCAAAGGCGACTGGACAAGAGTCTTCGCGGCGTCGCTAATAGAGTTGCGAACGATCGAAGCCCGGCTAAATTAACGCTAGAACGAAATGCCGCGGTATTGGCGGAAATTCGGCAAAAGTCTGCGGCGGCAAAGGTTTTAGGAAAATTTTCAGCCGGTCATATGGAAGTTTTCCAACTCTGCGAAGAGTACATGAGAACGGTGGCCGGTGAACTTCCTAATATCGGCATTGGATCGCCGCGCATCGCAGCTTTGCGCAAAGGAAATAATACCGCGGGCGAGTACCACCGTTATCACCTTTTGCAATGGGCCGAGATCGAGGCCCGGACTCTCACTCAAGAAGCGAATAACCGTGCTAAGGCAAAGGAAAAGCTGGAAACGACTCAGAAAGCGATTGGAGCCGTTGAATTCGGCTTAAAATATTATCCGGACGAAGCAAGTCTCCTCGATTCGCTCAAGGTGCTCGAAGATTTTATTATTTCGATCAAAGTTTCGAATGCGGTCGAAAAAGCCGAACGTGCTTATTTTAAGGGAAATGTGAAGCAGGCCGTCAGCCTTTATCAGGACGCGCTTTTTGATTTGTCACGCGGTGCCGGCAGCAGGGAAAGAGAAATTGCGGCGGAAAGGATCGAGTCCGAACTTAGTAAAATCCGCCAAATCGAAGGTAATAAATAAGTTAAACATCGGTGCCGGGTTTTAGTGTATTATATGTCAAATTAGGAGCACATAGATTATTGCTAATGATCTCTCAAAAATGTCCAAAATGCCTCAGCACCCGAATCCGTCGCGGTTATCGCCGCACAAGTATGTGGTCTAAAATTCTGTTCAGATATAATCTCCTCTGCGATGCGTGCAACCTTGAATTCCGCGGATTCGCCGTTCCCTGGACGGTAACATCCAGGTCGAATAAAAGGCATAAAAGAACAGGTTCAGAGGAGAAGGCCAAATAACCGGGGCGGATGTTCATCGGTTATTCGGCGAAAGCTTGTGAAATATAAAGGATTTTATTTTCCCTTCCCGCTTATTCTCTGCGTTCTGCTTTGCGGTTTCAACGTTTTTTCTCAAATCACATCAAATTCGCAGCCGCAGGCCAATGCCGGACGAATTCATTTTGGCGATCTTGTCGATGTCGATGTGATAGGCAGTTTCGAATTCGATTGGCGCGGAACGCTAACGCCCGAAGGTTTCCTGGACGGTTTCGATAAAATCGAAGAACCGGTTTATGCTCTTTGCCGATCCGAAGAACAGCTCGCGGAAGCTATAACTATCGAATTTGCAAAAACGCTGCGGGACCCCAAAGTTGCCGTGCGAGTTCTCGACCGCTCAAATCGCGCCGTTGCTTATGTGGACGGAGCCGTGAAAATTCCGCAGCGTTTTCAGATCAGACGGCCGATCATGTTGAATGAACTGCTGATAATTTCCGGAGGCGTCACGGACCAGGCAGGCGGCAACATTAATATTTTCCGGCCCCTAAACGTAAGCTGTTCGTCAAATCCGGATAATCCCGCTACTGACTATGAGAAAGTCCCGCAAGACAACGCCCTTCAAAACCGGATCATCACAATCAAAGATCTGCTGTCAGGCAAGCCGCAGGCTAACCCGCATATTTTTAGCGGTGACATTATAACTGTTCTCGCTGCGGCACCAATTTACCTGATCGGCGGCGTGAACGTTCCAAAGCAGATCTCTTCACGCTCCCAGATCACTTTGAGCAGGGCAATCTCAAGTGCCGGAGGCGTATCAAAGCATGGGATTGAAGAACAGGTGACTATTTTCCGTCGCGAAGGCGACGAAAGCCATGTAATAACCGCCGATTTGAAAAAGATAAAGGAAAATGGAGCGGACGACCCGCTTTTGAAGGCCTTCGATATAATCGAGGTCGCCGAAAAGGGGCGTCAGAAAAGAAGGTTTCCGCCGTTCGTTGAAAACAGAGGCTATGTTTCCAGCGTCCTTGCAAAGCTGCCGCTGCGGATCGTCGATTAAATCGCGATATTCTCTATTGTTCAAAACCCTGAAATTTGTTTCAATAGAAGGTTACTTCTTTAGGTTCTTATTTTTGGTAAATTATGGCAAATCAAAGTAAATATAGTCGGCGAACGGTCGCACTTTTCTGGCTGGCCCTTCTTGCTGTCATTATCGGCGTACTGATCTATTTCGAACAGATCGCGGTTTTGTATGTTCTGGCGACATTGTCGCTGGTCGTCCTTCTCTTAATTGTAGCGTTTGCGGACCTCGAAAAGGTCGATCGGCAAACGCTTGAAGGATTTGCGCAGGACACGGAATAATTTTTCGCCGATGGCAAAGTCGTTCAAATTCCTGGTAATCGCCGTTGCGCTGTGGAGCATTTCCATCGCGTCCGTGCCCGGCGGCGCGATCTCGAACGCTCCACTACCCGCGAATACTGTGTCGCGGTGGAGAAACGGCGCCGTCAAGATAGCGGTTTCCGGTTCGCTTTTGAAGCAAAATCCGAACATGAAGAGCGACAGCGATGCGGCCGGAGCTATCGCCCGCAGCCTTGCGACTTGGGCAAAAGCGGCTAATGTCAGTTTTCAGGATACTGTTTCCGATAAACAAAACGTCAGCCCGTCCGGAAACCAGGGCGATGGCATAAGCCTGATAACGATTGCCGCTACTCCGGAAAACCTGCTGCTTTTCTCGAAAAATCCACAGGAAACCGCGGCAACCACACGCGTATTTTTCGACCGGAAGGGTTTCATAATTGAAGCAGACATAGTTTTAAACCCCTACCAACAATTCTCTACTGACGGCACATTCGGCACCTTCGATCTGGAATCTACGCTTACGCACGAGATCGGACATCTTCTAGGTCTTGACCATTCGTCCGTATTATCGGCAACAATGCATGATAATTACGGTAAAAACGGCGTGCTTGGTTTGCAGAACTTCGTCCCGCGGACACTTGCGGCGATAGACATATCGGCGATCCGTTCCAAATACGGTTCCAGTTACGACGAAATCGATACATGTTGCGGGTCAATTAGCGGCAAAATTATAGGGACGAATGGCCGCGCGGCAAAGGGCGTCCATATTTGGGCGGAGAGTGCCGAAACAGGGAAGCTTTCAGCTGAAACTACTACGGAAACGGACGGCGGTTTTCGATTTGTTGGACTAGGAGGCGGAGATTACAACATTTATGCTCAGCGGATAACTGGCCTTAATACGCGGATTCCCGCACAGGAGATCGGTAAAGCGACAGTGGAAGCCGGCGAAACAGTCATCGCCCCAAAAAGACTTAAAGCGAGCGCTACGGATTTTCAGCTTCACTACCTGGGCTTTAATGGCCAACTTTCAGGTTTGGCGATACCGCTTAGCGCCGGAAGAACTTACACTGTTTACCTCGGCGGCAAAAACTTCGATAAGGATTCGATCACCATTTCGTTCAACTCGCCCTTCTTGACCGTGTCACCAAAAACGATCGCGAACGTCGACTTCGGCGGCGATATTTCCGTCGTAAGTTTTGAAGTACGGGTCGATCCGCTGACTCCTGTTGGCGAATACAGCGTGATCGCCGAATCGCAAGGTTCCGGGCCTGCCGTTATGATCGGCGGCATCGCGGTGCGCAATTCCGCTAATCCGTACGGCAACCTCACACTCGCTTCCGAATAGATATATCAATAAAAATTTGTTCTTACATTCAGTTGCCTTTAATACCTAATCGTGGAATTCACCTCCCTTGTGAACCTCCGGGGGAGACGCCACCCTTGATATTTTAAAGCCTCCGTTTTGCTTTCGGTACAATGCTTGAAACTTGACCTTCATTGCAATAGGCGTAGAATTCTATTTGCCGATTCAAATAATGATCTTGCACAATTTTGATGTCGCTTAATATATAAGCCGCCGATTTTATCCTTTCGCGGTTTTTTTATTTTTGGGTATGAAGAAAAAAGAAAGAAGCTGGTTTCAGAAATGGCTGTTCAGGGATGTCGAAGAGCCGGAGAACCTGAACTCCAAGGAAGAAAAGCACCAGCATGAATGGTGGCAGGTAATGTGCCTTACCGGCGTCGATTATTTTTCGACTCTCGGATACCAGCCCGGGATTGCGTTTCTTGCCGCAGGAGCATTATCGCCGTTTGCGACGCTTGTTCTTGTCCTTTTGACGCTGTTCGGCGCTCTTCCGATGTACAAGCGGGTCGCTGAAGAAAGCCCTCACGGCGACGGCTCTATATCGATGCTCGAAAAGCTATTGTCCCGGTGGAAAGGCAAGATGTTCGTTTTGATACTGCTCGGATTCGTCGCGACGAGTTTCATTATTACCATCACGCTTTCCGCCGCCGACGCTACTGCTCATATTATCGAAAATCCTTTCGTCGAACATAATCTTCAGTTTTTAAATCACCGGATAATAGTTACGCTGGTGCTTATCGGATTCCTCGGTGCGGTATTCTTGAGAGGTTTCGGCGAAGCTATCGGAATAGCCGTCGGAATCGTCGCGCTTTTTCTGGCTTTGAATGTAGTTACGATAGGCTATGGCCTGCATCAGATATTCTTTGTTCATCCTGAAGCATTAACGAATTGGCAGGCCGCCGTTTGGGCAACTCCGAGTGTCAACGGCAGTGTGGGGCTGCTCGTTTTATTTTCTTTGTTGTATTTTCCAAAACTGGCGCTCGGGCTTTCGGGGTTCGAGACCGGCGTAGTTGTAATGCCATTGGTAAAAAGCGATGTAGCGCTGCCGAGCGCCGGCGGCAGCGATATTCATACCTCGGAGGTAGATCAGACGAGCCTGTCCGAGAAGGCTCAAAGACATCTCGACGGCAGAATACGCAACGGTAAAAAATTGCTCAGCGGAGCGGCTTTAATAATGAGCGTTTTGCTGATCGGCAGCAGCATTATCACCACAATGCTGATTCCGGCCGCGGAATTTCAGGAAGGCGGAAAGGCGAACGGACGGGCGCTCTCTTATCTCGCCCACACTTTTTTCGGCGCCGGTTTCGGAACGTTTTACGATGTTTCGACAGTGCTGATCCTGTGGTTTGCCGGAGCATCGGCAATGGCCGGCCTGCTAAATATCGTTCCGCGGTATTTGCCGCGGTACGGAATGGCGCCGGATTGGGCGAGGGCCGCCCGCCCGCTGGTGTTTGTTTTTACCGCTATTTGTTTTACGGTTACGATTCTTTTTGATGCTGACGTGGATTCCCAGGGCGGTGCTTACGCGACCGGTGTTTTGGTATTGATGACATCCGCCGCCGTCGCGGTTACGATCTCCGCCCGGAAACGACTGGAGAAAAAATGGATCGCCTTTTTAATTATTTCCCTGGTTTTTATATTCACCACGGGCGTGAATATTGTCGAGCAGCCAAGCGGCATCCAGATCGCGTCGTTGTTTATCCTAGGAATTATCGTTGCTTCGTTTATTTCGCGGGCAATGAGAACGACCGAGCTGCGTATCGGCGAGATCGAATTCGATGCAAAGGCGCAGGAGTTTCTGGATGAAATGTCCGACGGCGAGATCCGCATCGTTACGAATCGCAGGGAAATAGGGAACGTCGCCGAATACCGTTTCAAGGAACACGAAAAGCGGATCGACAATCATATTCCATCGACCGATCCGGTTCTCTTTTATGAGATCGAACTCGGCGACGCGTCCGAATTCAGCGGAGCGTTGAAGATTCGCGGCGTTGATATCGAAGGTTATAAGATATTGCGGACCGAATCGCCGGCCGTGCCGAACGCGATCGCGGCACTTCTAATGCATCTTCGCGATACGACCGGGAAAATTCCGCACGTATATTTCGGCTGGAGCGAAGGAAACCCGATCTTGTATTTGATTCGGTATATTATTTTCGGAGAAGGCGATACGGCTCCGGTTACGCGCGAAATTCTGAGGCAGGCGGAAGATGATCCTGAAAAGCGGCCGAATGTTCACGTCGGCGGGTGATTTAGTTCTGAGTTCAAGCTTCAGCTTGTCTTTAGCATCGCGCATAAGACAAGCTGAAGCTTGAACTCAGAGCTTTCCGTTCAAAACGGCCGGATTTAATTCTAAATAGCACGAGCGGCAATAGACCGGGCGGCCCTGCGACGGGTAAAAGGGAACGGTCGTCGTTTCATCGCATTTGGCGCAGGCGACGGCAACTTCGATCCTCTGTTTAATGCCGGATGACTGGGCGTTTGCGATGGCGGCGATGCGTTCGTTTTTGGCCTGTTTACATTCCTTGCAGCGTTTCGGCGGGTTTTGGAGCTGTTTATCGCGGAAGAAAACCTGTTCGCCGGCCGACCAGATAAAATCCTTCTCGCAATCGCCGCAAAGGATCGTTTTATCCTCAAACTCCGGGTGGTCTTCGACCGCTGTCGTGCTGGCGTTGATTAAAACTTCGGACATAACGGAAACCCTCCTTGTTGAATGAGAGGTCCACAAACTGCGTGAAACTAAAGATCTCGACGGGAATAGGAAAAAATCACCAACATAAAAACCGCAGCATCTGCTGTTCGATAAATGCCGCAAACTATAGTAAATTCAAGTTGAGAAATATACCTTTTTACGAATGCCGGGGCACTGTAACAAGTCCAGTTTCGACCATATAACTATTGAGTTTAGCTGTCAAGCTTCGACGGGTAAGAGGCGAGAGTCGATAGTCGAGAGGCGGAATTCTTTTTCCTGCTCACGCCTTTTGACTCTCGCCATTCGGCCTTCCCACAACATATCAAATTATGAAAGTTCTTGTCATCGGTTCGGGCGGGCGGGAGCACGCGATCTGCGCGGCGTTCGAAAGAAGCGGCAAAGTTTCCAAAATATACTGCGCGCCCGGCAACTCGGGGATCGCGTCCATTGCGGAATGTGTTCCTGTGAAGGCGGAAGATATTTCCGCGTTGGCGGAATTTGCCGCGGCGAACGGGATCGGGCTAACTTTTGTCGGCGGGGAGACGGCGCTGGCGCTTGGGATCGTTGATGAATTCGAAAAGCGCGGGCTTCGGATCGTCGGGGTGTCGCGGCGGGCAGCGGAGCTTGAGGCGAGCAAGTCTTTTGCGAAGGATTTTATGGTCAGGCATGGTGTGCCGACCGCCATGTACAAAACCGCTCATTCCGCAAAGGAAGCGGTGGAGATTTTGGAATCCGGCGCGTTCGGTGATGAAGCTTCTCCGGTCGTCGTGAAGGCCGACGGGCTGGCGGCGGGGAAAGGCGTGGTCGTGGCGAAGGACCGCGCGGAAGCAATCAAGGCGATAAACGAGATGGAAACGCTTGTCGGTGCGGACGCGGCGGGTTCGATCGTTTTGGAGGAATGTTTGTTCGGCAGGGAAGTTTCGCTGCTGGCGTTTGCGGACGGCGAGAACTTTGCGTTGATGCCGCCGGCGCGTGACCACAAGCGGATCGGCGAAGGCGACACGGGCCCGAACACCGGCGGGATGGGAACTATAACTGATTCCACGCTGCTGACGGACGGGCAGTTGGAGCAGATCGTCGAGAAGATGATAAAACCGACGCTAGAGGGCTGTGCGGCGGAGGGATTTCCGTTTCGGGGGATAATGTTCCTCGGGATAATGCTGGCCGAAAAAGAAAGCGCGGCAGGCGAAGCTGTTCCGATGCTGCTTGAATACAACGTCCGGTTTGGGGACCCGGAGACGCAGTCGATATTGGCGCGTTTGGAGACCGATCTGGCGGATATTTGCGAAGCGGTGATCGGCGGAACGCTCGGTGAGATGCCGATAGAGTGGCGCGCTGGGAATTCCGCGACGGTTGTGCTGGCTTCGGCGGGCTATCCGGAAAAGCCGCGGACCGGCGATGTTATTTCGGGTGTCGAAAACACGTCGGCGCGGCCGGATGTCTCGATCTTTCACGCAGGGACCTCAAGAAACGCGAACGGCGAACTGGTTACTTCCGGCGGCAGAGTTCTCGGCGTGACCGCGATGGAGGATAATTTGCAGGAAGCGCTGGATAAAGCTTACGAAGCCGCGTGTGATATTTCCTGGGAAGGGATGCAGTATCGCCGGGATATTGGCCGGTAGAATGAGATCAATCGTTCCGCGTGTGTTGAACAGCGTGCCTTGCACGCGACAATAACTTTAGCTGCACGTGAAGCCTTTGGCGGAACGTGCAGGCAGGATCATTTTTCCCGCCGAGCGTGTGCAACACGCGTCACCCCCATAGATAGCGCTCCTCGAAATCGATATTGTGCAGGCGAAGGAGCTTTTTGTACTCGTCTTCGAAATTTCGTTTCATGTGGTGTTCCTTTTGATTTCGAATATAACTTCGCAGCCCGCCGGAAACCGATTCACTGACTGTGAATGCTCCATAGCGCCTTTGCCAGTTGAATTTCGCGCTGTGATTTTTCCGCACCCAGCGGGAGGACCGGGCCTTTAGCTCGCGGAGGAAGTCCGGGAAGGCGATGACCGCGTCGAGGCGCACGAGCAAATGAACGTAGTCGGGCATGCCGCCGATCTCGATCGGTTTGCCTGAATGGTTTCGGACGATGCCGCCGAGATAGGCGTGAAGGGCGGGTTCCCATTCGCGTTCGATCAGGGGAAGGCGGTCTTTGGTTCCGAATACGATGTGATAGAGGAAATGTGTGTGTGACATGGTTCGGGTTCGCCTGTTACACAGGCTGGAGTTTGTTTTGTTCGGTTCCTACAGGTTACGCTTCGCTGCACCTGTAGCTAAAGTTCGGGGCGTATGCTTCGCACACTCGTCAAAATTATTTTATTCGGTTCATACAAGTTACGCTTCGCTTCACTTGTAGCTAAAGTTCGGGGCGTGTGCAGGGCACACTCGACGGAAGATATTGCCACAACATTTTAGAAAAGTACAAGTTTGCAATGGAAAAAATGATTTATTCCACGGAAAAAATCATTTTTTCTCCGGAAATCAAAGCTTCTGCGCGGGAATTCGAAGCTTCTGCGCGGGAAATCAGAGCTTCTGCGCGGGAATTCAAAGCTTCTGCGCGGGAAATCAGAGCTTCTACGCGGGAATTCAGAGTTTCTGCGCAGGAAATCACGGCAGATTCCACGGAAATCAAAGCTGATGCGCGGGAAACCAAAGCTTTTTTTTCGCGTTTTAGAGGATTCTACCTAGAGATTGAGATTCCCCGGCCGCTACCGCTCCCGGGACTGGCCCGGGATCATTGCCGCGATAGCGGCTTTATGAATTTAGCCGCGGGTTTTAACCCACGGAAGTTTGGAAATCGGTCGTTGTCGCGTCAGCGACAATTGAATAAAGGTTCAAGCGTCGCTGACGCGACACTAAATATAATTCAAGCTTACCGTGGGTTAAAACCCACGGCTAAATTCAGGCTGCCGCTATCGCGGCGAAATCGTCTCTACGATCAAATCAAACTACCATTATCGCGGCGAGATTCGATTCTCGCATCAATAATTATGTAACGATTCTTTATACGCACTAAAATTGCGCGTCATCTCTTCCATTGAATCGCCGCCGAACTTTTCGCGCATTGAATTGGCGAGGACGATGGCGAGCATGGCTTCGCCGATGACTCCGGCGGCGGGGACGGCGGTGATGTCGGAGCGTTCGAAGGCGGCGAGGTCTTCCTGTTTAGTGTTGATATCGACGGAATGGAGCGGTTTGCGCAGGGTTGAGATCGGTTTGAGATAGCCGCGGACGCGGAGCTCTTCGCCGTTGGTAATGCCGCCTTCAAGGCCGCCGGCACGGTTGGTCGGGCGGCGGAAGGCGCCGTCATCGTGAAAAATCTCGTCGTGGACTTCCGAGCCTAACTTTCCAGCGTTGGCGACGGCGGTGCCGATCTCGACGGCTTTTACGGCCTGGATGGACATAAAAGCTCCGGCGATGCGGCCGTCGAGCTTTTCGCTCCATGAAGTGTGAGAGCCGAGGCCGACCGGGACGTTTTTGGCGACCACTTCGAAGATGCCGCCGAGCGTGTCGCCGTTTGTTTTGGCCGTGTCGATGAGTGCCACCATCGTTTTCTCGATCTCCGCGTCCGCGCAGTTCAGCGGAGCGTCCGGTTTAATGGCTGCGATCTCTTCCCACGTCTTTTCGAGCGGCGATTCCGGGACTGATCCGAGCTTGATGACGTGGCTTTTGATGTCGATGCCGAATGCGGCGAGCAGCTGTTTGGCTAATGCTCCGCAGGCGACTCGGGCGGCGGTCTCTCTTGCGGACGCGCGTTCCAGAATGTCTCTCAAATCACGCGTCTGGAACTTCTGCCCGCCGGAAAGATCGGCGTGGCCAGGCCTTGGACGTGTCACTTTTCGCGGGTTTTTCGGTTCTGTTTCCAATGTCTCGGACGACATGACTTCCCGCCAGTGCACGAAGTCCTTGTTCTCGATCGTAAGCGCAATCGGCGAACCCAGCGTTTTTCCGTGACGGATTCCGGAGAGAAATTCCACCGTGTCGGTCTCGATTTTCATCCGCCCGCCGCGTCCGTAACCCTGCTGGCGGCGCCAGAGCTCGTGGTTTATTTGCGAAATGTCGATGGCGAGGCCCGCGGGAAGGCCTTCGACGATAGCGACGAGGGCTTTGCCGTGCGATTCGCCGGCGGTTGTGAATTTAAATTGCATAAAGCAGTTGTCAGTATTCGCCTTTACCTATTTTCCTTGCTGTGTTATCCCACCCGCTACCGCAGGTGGTACTGACTCGGTTTCGCGTCTTTGTGTATCTCCAGCCGTTTTCTTGCGAAAAACGATCAGGCCGATGCTCGCGATGACCAGCAGGCCGCCGAAGAATGTCTGCGGCGGCAGTTTCTCACCCAGAAATATCGCTCCGAGAATCACCGCGAGCAAGGGCGTAACGAGCGAGATCATCATCGCCTTTGTCGATTCGATTCTACCCAAAAGCCAGTAATAAAGCCAAAATGCCGCGATCGTGCCGAGGATCGTCAGATAAAAGACGCAGAGAATTGCACGCCACGTCCAGTTGAATGTGAGCGGATTGCCTTCGGCGACGAGAGCGTAGATGATGATCGCGGGCAGGCCGCAGAGCATCTGGGCGAAAACCATGCTCGCCGGATGCATTCCGCCGCCTTTAGCTTTGATCAGGATCGACGCCTGCGCCGCAGCGTAAGCTCCGACGACTATCGCGACGCATCCCATGAACGCCATGAAATTATCGACGTTAAGCTGGTCGAGGAAGATGATAGTAACGCCGATTATTCCGATGATAACCGCGAAGATCTTGAGCTTTGTGATCTTTTCGGACGGAAGAAATATCCATGCGAGGACGAGTCCGAAGACGGTTATCGTCGCCTGCAGGACCGCCGCGAGGCCGGACGAGATGTAAACTTCGCTCCAGAATACGAGGCTGTAGTTGATCGAGAACTGCAGAAATCCCGTTAAAGCGATCAGCTTCCATTCGGAGCGTGTTTTAGGCAGCGGGAACTTCCAGATCCTTATTACCGGAAATAAAATGACGACCGCAAGCAGAAACCGCGCCGCCGCGAACGTGATCGGCGGCAAATCGGTAAGGCCTATTTTGATGAAAATCCAGGTCGATCCCCAGATCAGGCAGAGGATGAGCCAGACGATAATGTTCATGAACAGTTGTCAGTTGGCGGTAACCAGTTGTCAGTCAAAGAAAAAATGCGAACGAATAAGATAGCACGGAATAGCGGTTGTCAGTGGAACTTGGAACTGCCTTGAATCTTAACTGACGGCTGACAACCGGCCGCTGACAACTGTCACGCGCGTTCGTAAAAACTCAAATGCGTTTCGCCTTGTTTCAGTATTCGCCAGCGTCGGAGCATTCCGGCGGCATCGGGAAGCATTGTTTTTGAATGATGTTCGGTGACGAGTAAACCGCCGGCATTCAGTAAAAAGCTGTCGGGAGTTCCGAATTCGAAAAGGACGGTCGTGTAATCGGAATCGTATGGCGGATCGAAAAATACGATGTCCCAGCCTTCGGCGTGTTTGCGGCCGGTGAAGGTTTCGACCGGCAGGCAGATTATTTCGGTTTGGGTTTCGGGAATTTCCAAGTGATCGAGATTGTCTTCGATGAGCGCGCAGGCCTTTTTGGATTTATCGACGAATGTTGTGAACGCTGAGCCTCTTGAGATAGCTTCGATGCCGATGGCCCCGGTTCCGGCGCAGAGGTCCAGGAATCTCGTATCTTCTTCGATTCGCGGAGCGAGTATGTTAAAAAGCGTTTCGCGCAGACGGTCGGAAGTCGGCCTGGTTTTAGTGTCGGCGGGGCTTTTTAGTGCCCGTCCGCGGTAATGGCCGGCAATGATGCGCATGGTTTTTAGTCTAAGGTCGAAAGCTTAAAGTCCAAAGGCGGGATTTGAGATTTATGTTCTGAGTTCAAGCTTCAGCTTGTCTTCGGCTTTAGGTATAAGACAAGCTGAAGCTTGAACTCAGAACTTACCCGATGCCGGCGAGTTGAAAACGGGCGTCGGCTTTTACGCGTTCGATCAGGCGGGAGGTTTCCCGGGTCAGGCGTTTTGTCGTTAGGTAAAGTTCGGTTTCGGTTTTGGCGGTTTCGAGGATGTCGAGATCGCGGATGATGTTGGCGATTCGGAAAGTTTGAATTCCGGACTGCCGCGTGCCGAGGATTTCGCCCTGGCCGCGTATTTCAAGATCTTTTTCGGCGATGCGGAATCCGTCGCTGGTTTCTTCCATAATGCCGAGGCGTTCCTTGGCGACGGCGGTTTGTTTATCTCGGGTCAGCAGCACGCAGAAACTTTGCTCCGCTCCGCGTCCGACACGTCCGCGTAATTGATGAAGCTGCGAAAGGCCGAAGCGTTCGGCGTGTTCGATAACCATCAATGACGCGTTCGGAACATCGACGCCGACTTCGATCACGGTCGTCGAGACTAAAATATTCAGCGAGCCGGCAACGAATTGCTCCATTATTTGTTCCTTGTCGGCGGATTTCATTTTGCCGTGTAGCAGGCCGATCTTGTATTGCGGGAAAACCTTGTCGCGCAGTTCCTCGAACATTTTCGTTGCGGCTTTCAGGTCGAGCTTTTCGGATTCTTCGATCAGCGGATAGACAATATATATTTGGCGGCCGAGGCCGATCTCGCGTTCGATGCCTTTATAGACGCCGCTTCGCTGGTCTTCGCCGAGAACGACGGTTTTGACTGGTGTGCGTCCGGGCGGAAGTTCGTCGATGACGGAAACATCGAGATCGCCGTAAACCGTCATCGCGAGAGAGCGGGGAATCGGCGTTGCGGTCATCACGAGAATGTCCGGATTATAGCCGCGTGCCCGCAATTCCGCCCGCTGGAGAACACCGAAACGGTGCTGTTCGTCAATGATCGCGATGCCAAGATTCTCGAATTCGACCGCGTCCTGAATTATTGCGTGTGTTCCGACAATTACCTGAATATCGCCGTTTGCGATTTCGGCCTGCATCTTGCGTTTTTCAGCGGCCTTTAAACTTCCGGTCAAAAGACCCACACGATATGAAGTATTTTCGAAAAGTTTTAGAGCATTCCTCGCGTGCTGATCGGCTAAAATTTCGGTCGGCGCCATTAACGCGGCCTGATAGCCGTTTTCCATCGCCGCGAACATAGCGAGAAATGCGACTATTGTTTTGCCGCTGCCGACGTCGCCCTGGATAAGGCGGTTCATCGGTGCGTCGGATTTCATGTCGTCAAAAATTCGGGCGATAACGCGGCTCTGAGCCGTAGTAAGATTGAATGGCAGAAGCTTCTCAATGCGGGTAGAAATTGTGTCGGAAATCTCGATTACCGTTCCCTTCGGTTCTTTTTGCCGTTCGCCGCGTTTTAGCTGCAGGGCGAATGAAACCCAGAAGAATTCTTCGAAGATGAGACGCAAATGAGCCTTGCTGCGAAACATTTCGTATTCGGAAATAAGTGTGTTTTCCGGCGGAAAATGTATTTCCTCGATTGCCCGGTGGCGGGGAATAAGCTCACGCCTTTTCAAGATTTCATCAGGCAAATTTTCGTCGATTGATAAACGATCAAGGTTTCGCAGTACATCGAAGATAATTTCGCGAAGGCGTTTAGTTTGAAACTGGCCGAGTTTGCGATATACGGGAACGCAGCGGCCGGTGTGAACGGTAGCGAATTCGGGATTGTCGGTGTCTTCGAGAAGGTCGCCGTCCTTTTCCTCGACTGTTTCAATGATCTGTTCTGTCTGTTCGATGAAAAGTGCGGTCCCGACATTCGGAAGGATCTCAAGCTCGTCCGGCTTGTTCAGCTTTAAAGCAAAGGTATTTCGCCGCGAATCCCATTCCCATTTGCCGAACGCGACAAATCGGGTTCCGCGATCAAAGCGCTCCTTATAATAATTTATCGTATGATTCGCCTGCTTTCCCGAAACGAACCAGAAGACGACGACCGGCTTCTTCGTTCGCTCGCAGTCGCCGCCGCTAATTTCGAAAATATATAGCTTCGGCTGTTTCGGGTGGCGGTTCTTACCGACCTGAAAGCCTCCGGAGACTCTGGTGTAGATTTCTACCGAGGCTTCCAGGCCGTCATAAAGCTGGTCGATGCCGAGAAATTGCGAGCGATCTTCGTACCGCATCGGGAAATAATTCAGCAGGTCCTCGACGGTGGCGTAGTTAATGTCGCTTTTTGCGGCATAAATTGCGACGGCCGAGGCCAGCTTTCGCGACATTGCAGCGGAAAGCTTTGCTATTCCGCTTTTATGGAGTTCGGTTAGGGAAGTATTGAGTGTGAGTTTCATCACATCAGGCATTAATTGGTTTCTAGAGTAAATGGATTAAAATCGGTTTCGCGGTCGTAGAAATCTTCGTTTTCAGCGCGCTTTAGGAAATTGACGAAGATGTAGGTAAACGGCGTGGCTAGAACTTCCCACAGCACCTTTATAAAATAGTTGCCGATCATGACGCTTATCAGTTGCTCGTTCGACCAGACGCCGAAAAACGCGACCGGATAAAAGATTGCCGAATCCGCGATCTCGCCGAAAATGGTCGAGCCGATCGTCCGCAGCCAGAGAAATCTACCGGAAGTGGCAATTTTAATTTTTGCCAAGACGAACGAATTTACGAATTCTCCGATCCAGAATGCAAGAAGTGAAGCCGCGACAATGCGCGGCGTTTGCCCGAAGATCAGAGTTATAGCCTGCTGCTGCTCGGCGGACATTGTTTTTGCGACGGGCAAATACGTTACAGCTGTCGCCATTAACGACGCAAAGATCAAAGCTCCGAAGCCTGCCCAAATCACTTTTCGCGAGCGGGCATAGCCGTAAACTTCGGTCAGCAGATCGCCGAATAAATAGCTTATCGGAAAAAAAAGGACGCCGGCACCGTAAATATATTCGCCGTAAAATGGGAGGTTTACATACGAAACCTTATGAACACCGATCAGATTCGAACACAGCAGTATCGTGACGAATGCCGCCATTATCAGGTCGTAATAACGATAATTTTTTTTTTGATTCAAGGAGATCTCCCTATCAGTAGTTGGATTCTAGCAAATTGCCGGATAAACACAACGACAAAAAAGGAAGCAAGCGTTCGGAGGCTTACTTCCTGTAAATAAAGGAGAAAACTATGATCGACTAGAAGACGATCTTATGCCAAATTGGCGACGTGCTTCGTCAAACGAGATTTGTAACGGGCTGCGGTGTTTCGGTGTATCAACCCTTTGTTGACCGCTTTGTCGATCAATGAGACCGTCGGGTTCAAAAGCTCGGTGCTCTGTGCCTTGTCGGTTCCGCCCAATGCGGTTCTAAGCTTTTTTATCTGCGTCCGCAATTTGCTGCGGTTTCCGCGGTTGATTAGATTTCGCTTCTCGTTTTGCCTGACGCGTTTTACGGCTGATTTATGATTTGCCATTAAATTTCCTTGATAAAATTGATAAAACTCTTCCTTAAGAGAAACTAAAGATTCTAATAGCGGAAAGGTGATAAGTCAAGCGCAACCTTAGTGCTCAACCTGAAGGGCGACCGTGTGAACGAGATCGACAAAAAGCACGAAGATCGGCGGGTAAAAAACGAATTCCGGCTTTAGATTCTGCGAGAACATATTCGGGACTATGACCGATGCAAATTCTATGTAGTTTCCGATAATCATTCCGATCCCGAAACTTGCGAGAACGCCGGCCCCCAAAAAAGCCCCGGCGGTGAATCGCGAATATGGCTTTATGAGAGGTTCACTATCATCGAGGATCGATTCGTGCAGGTCGTCCTCATTATAAGTATATTTTTCTAGAGCGTCCCGTATGCGTCCGACAAGATGGATAACGCCGGCGACGAAGAGGGAAACGAGGATAATCTTTCCGATGATTGCCGAATTCGAGAAAAACTGCGGTTTAAAGATCGCGACTGCTATAGTGGAAACGAACAGGCCCACGGTCGGGAAAATTATTTTTTGTAGAGCCATCGATTCGCGGCGCTCGTCGGCGATCATGCGGTCGATGATTTCGTTATAACGATGCTCGTAAACCATCTGCCGCCAGCGGCGGGCGTGTGTATTTGTGGACGCGAAGAGAGAATCGCCACTGGAAGAGCCGCTATATTGAGCTTCGAGTATTTTTTGGTCGTAAATCGCCCGCTCTTTCGGCTTTCCAAGAATTTCGTAAGCTTCCGCGATGGCGGCGAAAGCGCGGGCGGTTTGCTCCGAACCGTTGTTCTTGTCCGGGTGAAGTTTACGTGCAAGGCGGCGGTACGCCGATTTTATTTCGGAGTTCGATGCCTTTTGGGATACTTTCAGTGTTTCGTAGTAATTCGCCATCTACGCAAGCGGTTATTGGAGAGTGGAGAACCGATTTTAGAAAATTTTATTACTTTGCATTTGGGGTGTAACAAATGTAAAAGGTTTAACAATCCGACTAAATTATATCATACAGCCCCGCCTCGTCTCCAAAAGTTTTCCGCATTTTCGATCAAAGATCGTCAATTTGCAGGCTTATTGGATCGGCTCCGGATGCCTTCACCGCATCGACTACTTTGGCGACCGATCCGTAATTAAGGCCGCGCGGAGCTTTGATGAAAACGGTTTTAGGCACGTTCGCTTGGTTAATTGCCGATGCCGTATAATTTTCGGTTCGCAGGCGGAAAATGCCGGCAAGCCTTTCAATTGTTTTCTGCGGATCGTCAACGGTACCAATATTTTCCCGATTTATTTGAAGTGAACTATCCGATGAAACAACAACAACGAGCGTGTCCGGATGTGCAATACCATTATTATCGTTCACCGGCGGCTGTGGGATTTTTGCTTTGAATGCGGCGGGCTTATCGGTGTAACGAGCAGAACATCGATGAGCGGCGTCACGTTTATTACAGCTTTAGTCATTGATTTCTCCTTTTTTAAGCCCGTTTAATTGGACACCGCCAAGGAGAAAATGTTCCCGGAAATGTTCTGAGTTCAAAACTTTAGTTGTCTTTTGCTTAACGAAGAGGCACGCTGAAGCGCGAACTCAAAACGGCGTCCAATAATGCCGTTGCCTTGACGAAGCTTTCATCGTATTCACTTTCCGGATCGCTGTCGATGACGATTCCGCCGCCGACATTGAACACGGCTTCTCGACCGCGAACGACCATTGTACGGATGGCGACGCTCATATCGAATGATTCGCCGATGGAAAACGATCCGCCAGGGATTCTATAGCCGATAGCACCCATTGACAGGCCGCGAGGAGCGGTTTCGAGTTCGTTGATGATTTGCATTGTGGAAAGCTTCGGAGCTCCGGTTATTGATCCGCATGGGAAAACGGCTTTAAGAATATCGGAGTATTTCATGCCTTCACGAAGTTTTCCGATGATCGTCGACACAAGATGGAAAAGCGACGGATGCTCCTCGAGATCGCAAAGCTTTTCGACCTCGACACTGCCGTATTCGCAAATCCGTCCGAGATCGTTTCGCAAAAGATCGACGATCATTGTGTTTTCGGCACGGTCTTTTTCGCTATTTAAAAGCTCGCTTCGCAATTCCGCGTCTTCGTCCCCCGTATTTCCTCTGGGACGCGTGCCTTTAACAGGAGAGGTTCGCATAGTCTGTCCGCATGCTTGAATAAAACGCTCGGGGGACGCGGAAATTACCGTTGAATCCGCACGGCGAAGAAAAGCCGCGAACGGTGCCGGATGATTCCTTCGAATACGGTAAAAAATTTGATCCGGCGCCAGATCGGCGGGAAGATCGGCACGGATTTGCCGGGTTAGATTGGTTTGGTAGGTGTCGCCGCTTCTAATGAAATCTTTTATTTTTTCGATACACGCAAGATACTCCGTTTTTGAGATATTGGAATTTACTAAAGCGTTTTCAGTTGTAATTTCACTTTTTATAACTTCTGTATCGCTCAGAATTTCCGCTATTTGCTGAATTTTTTGCGTATTTCCCGATACGAATGTTTTTCGTGAATCGTAATCGTGGATTATCAGGCAATCGAATAACGCTAGAAATACATCCGGTTCGGAAAAAGCGGAATTATCTTTAATTTTCGGGTGGATTTTATGCAGCTTTAGGCCGAAACCATAAGATATAGTAAATATCGCCGCCAAATTCGGATCCGCCAACCTTTCATCGAGAAGTGCGAGTGTTTGCTCAGGATCGTCATATGACAATTCGTAGGTTTCGACCGGCGAAATGCCCGCGATCAAAAGGTGCGAGCCGAGATGCCCGACGCCGCAGCTGTCGAGGATACAGAGCTTTTCCGGTTCCGGTAAGCTAAGTAAAATCGAAATCAATCGATTCGCTGAAATGTCGATCTCCTGCACGCTGAGAATTTTAACACGGAAGTTTATTTCACTTGAGCGGCATTTTCGCGTAAGATGTTGAAATTCAGTCCGGATAAGCCTTACAACTCCTTAAAATTATGAGTTCAATTGCTGACGATAAATACAAATTGGTTCGCGGCCTAGGCTTGATAGCCGCTGTTTCTGTAATCATTGGAAATGTCATCGGTACGGGCGTTTTCTTAAAGGCACGCGTCATGACGTGCAATGTCGGCAGCCCGGAATGGGTTTTGATCGCCTGGATCGCGGCCGGACTTTTGTCGCTCGCCGGAGCCTTGACGTACGCAGAACTTACCGCGATGAAACCGGAAGCTGGGGGCGAATATGTATTTTTACGCGACGCTTACGGGCGATTGTCGAGCTTTTTGTTCGGCTGGATGCAGATGTTTATCGCCAAGCCCGGTTCGCAGGCGGCGGCCGGGATGGCGTTTGCCATCGGGTTGAACGATTTAATCGGTGGCGAAAAATTGGGTTCTGCCGTTTTTATAAAAACGTCATTTATCGAGATCTCGATGATCCAGGTTGTGGCATTGATGATGATCGTCATCTTTACCACGCTTAATGCCGCAACTGTAGCGATCAGCGGGCAGATCGCTACGATCTTAACAGGTGTCAAGATTGTTTTAATTCTGTTTGTAGGGTTCGGAGCATTTATCTGGGTTACCGGCGATTTTTCGCATTTTTCCATGATAAATGACGGGGGAACCTGTGAAAAGGTGGCAGATACTGCCCGCTTTGGTTCGGCTAGCTATAGTTTTGCTGCGGGTTTCGGGGCTGCAATGCTCGGTGCTTTGTGGGGTTATGACGGTTGGAATAATCTGACATTCGTTGCAGGTGAGGTTAAGGAGCCGGGCCGCAACATTCCACTGGCCATCATCGGCAGTACCGTATTTATTATAATTCTCTATGTTTTTGTTCATATCGGATATTTTTACGTGCTCGATCCGACGGCCATCGCATCGGTCTCGGCAAATTCATCGGTAGCGAAGGTAGTCGTCAGTGGATTTTTCGGCGGTGATATTACAACATTTGCAACAGCTTTCGCCGTCACACTGTTTACTGTCGGTCTTATGCTCTCGTCGCTTGGCACGCTGCATACGTCGATCCTTTCCGGCTCACGAGTACCGTATGCGATGGCGAATGATGGTTTGATGTTCAAGCAGTTGGGCAAACTCTCGGCCACGCACGTGCCGGTTTCGGCTTTGATCGTCCAGGGAATTCTAGCGTCCATTCTGGCTCTTTCGGGCTCTTTCGATACCTTGACCGATTACGTCGTTTTTGGTTCGTGGATATTTTACGCACTCGTAACTTCTTCGATATTTATGTTCCGGCGAAAATATCCGAATTTAGAAAGGCCGTATCGTGCGTGGGGTTATCCCG
Organism: Pyrinomonadaceae bacterium; assembly: GCA_037723965.1. Classification (GTDB taxonomy): domain Bacteria; phylum Acidobacteriota; class Blastocatellia; order Pyrinomonadales; family Pyrinomonadaceae; genus OLB17. Next base: position 109,384 of record JBBJOS010000001.1, read on the forward strand.
TCGTTCCAGTCGTGTTTTTGCTGGTCGCGGGATGGCTTTTGATAAATACGATGGTGACAAGTCCGCAGCAGTCATTTACCGGGATCGGTTTGATTATTTTGGGATTACCGGTCTATTACTACTTAAATAGCAGAAAGACGAATGATAGCGGCGAACAAAATGATGAATCAAATACCAGCGATCGATAGGCGGAGCGGGCTTGAACGCCGCCGATCGATAAGAAACAAGGTCACGATTGACGTTGAGTGGGAAACCTCGTTCGGACGCAGGGCGGGGACACTCAGCGACATCAACGAATTAGGGTGTTTTATATTGACGGGCGGATATATCGAAGACGGCGAGACCGTGCGAATATTTCTGCCGATGAACGGCGGAAGGAAGGTCGAATTGGCCGGACGAATCGCGAATCACGTTTACGAGATCGGTTTCGCGTGTAATTTTGTCGGTTTAACCATTGTGCAAAAGGAATTTTTGAACAGATTCGCGAAAGAGCACAGGGAAAATTAAAACTGACTACGTAGTCATACAGGATTAAGTAATGAGGCGGGGTGTCTCGTTTCGTGCAAAAAAACTAAATGAATCCTTTACGAGTATGTTTTGCAAATAACGTGGGTATTACTCATTTCTGAATTTCCCTATGGCTTCCAAAGCAGCCTCGCGGTCGTCGAAATGGAATTTATTGTTTCCGATTATCTGATAAGTCTCGTGGCCTTTGCCGGCGATGATTACCACATCGCCCGTTTTCGCCAGTTCGATTGCCTGAAATATGGCGTCGCGGCGATCCGGAACGACTGAATAATCGGTGCCGGTGCTTCTTATGCCAATTGCCGCTTCTTCGATAATTTTAAGCGGGTCTTCCGTTCGCGGATTGTCCGACGTGATTATTACAAAATCGCTGTGCTTTCCCGCAACCTCACCCATTGGCCTTCTCTTTGTCTTATCCCGGTCACCGCCGCAGCCGAAAATGGTGATGATGCGGCCACCAGTCAGGCCTTTTGCCGTTTTCAGCGTATTTAAAAGTGCGTCATCGGAATGTGCGTAATCGACGACTACCGCAAAATCTCCGTCGTGCGGAACTCGTTCGAATCGGCCGGGAGCACCTACGCAATTCTTCAGTCCTGCTTGAATTGAATCGAGATCGTATCCAAGCTCCAAAGCTGTCGCTGTGGCGGCCAGCATATTGTAAACGTGCGGCCGTCCGACAAGCGGCGATATTATATCGAGTTCACCAGCCGGAGTTTTTAATAAAAAAGCAGTGCCTTTGACAAGCGAAACGTCGATATTTGCCGCCGTCAGGTCAGCAGCTTTAGCAAGCGAAAAAGTTGTGACTCGTTCGCCATTCGCTTTTAGATCGTCAGCCAGTTTTTGTCCCCATTCGTCATCGATGTTTATTACACTCGATCCCGGTTTTTCGCCGAGCCTGCCATCAAAAAGCTTTTTCTTGGCGTCGAAATAGTTTTCCATCGTCAGATGGTAATCGAGGTGGTCGCGGGTAAGATTTGTGAAAACGGCGACTTTAAATCGCAGCCAATCGCAGCGGTGCAGGTCGATTGCCTGCGACGATGTTTCCATTACAGCAGTTTTGCAGCCTTCATCGACAGCTTCGCGAAGAAATCTATTCGTATCGGATGCTTCAGGCGTCGTTCTCACGGCAGGTTCGCTCTTGTCGCCGATTCGATATTCAACCGTAGTCAGCATCGCCGCCTTTTTTCCGGCGGCTTCGGCCAGGGCGAAGCATAGATATGTAGTAGTGGTTTTACCATTGGTTCCGGTAATGCCGACGAGATCAAGTTCGTGCGAGGGATTTCCGTTAATGACGGCTGCGGCTTTTGCGAGAGCTTCGCGGGCATCATTTACCTTCAGCCACGTCCCGGTAAAATCGGCGGGCGGATCGTATTCGGAAACAATGCCGGCCGCCCCACGACGCAAAACATCGCCAATAAAACGGTGACCGTCCATTGTCGAACCCTTGATCGCGACGAAAAGCGTGCCTTCGCGTGCCTGACGGGAATCATGCGTAACGTCAGATACCGCTGTGTTTCCTTCTCCGGTTAGTTCGGCCCGGAGAACGCCCGCCAGTTCGCTAATTGTTAACTGCTTCAAACTCAAATCGAAACCTCTTGAACACTTAAAAATTTCAGTTTGGATTATACGACAACCTCGAAAATTGCACGAACAAAGTTTTCCGAAAAGCGTATAGAGCGTGTAGTCGGAGGTTTTGGCATTATGAATATTATAAAGATCATTCTGGCGGTTCTCGGCCTCATGCTTGGAGTCATGGTGTTCTTCTGGGTGCTGGGTATCGTGTCCTCGCTGCTGTGGTACGGCTTTTGGATCGGCCTGATCGCTGCTGTCGGTTATGGCGGATATAAATTGTTTCTGAAGGCCGAAGCCAAAGCTCTTGGCGGCGGCTCGGCAAGTGAACTAAACGGCGTTCGCGACTACGATATGTCGTGGGACGAATACGAAAAGAAATATTTGTCGAAATAGGCCGCTAGACAATGAATGCCGGATTCGGTAAATTCTTAGTTCTGAGTTCAAACTTTAGTTTGTCTTCGGCTTAATAAAGAAACAAACTAAAGTTTGAACTCAGAACATGCCGAGGTGGCGAAATTGGCAGACGCACTAGACTTAGGATCTAGCGTCGAAAGACGTGCGAGTTCGAGTCTCGCCCTCGGCACCATTTTGAGTTGTCAGTAGCCGGTTGTAAGTTGTCAGTAAAGATATGACTCGGCTGACTACTGACAACTACCCCGCATTCGACATTTATTTTTAACTTCGATATTCTTTTTCTGGAAATGAAAACAGAAATTACAGAAGTATCTCCGACACAGCGAGAGATAAGAATCGAAGTTCCTGCCGAAGCATTAAAAGACGCCTACGGGAAGATCAGCCAAAAGTACGCTAAGGGTGCGACCGTGCCGGGATTCCGCAAGGGTTACGCTCCGCTCGATGTCATCCGGATGCGGTACAAGGAAGAGATCAAGAGCGAAGTGCTGCAGCAGATTCTGCCGGAGAAGGTTTCTGAAGCGATTCAGGAACACAAGCTGCACCCGCTGGCCGAACCGCAACTGCACATCGACAACTCCGAAAAGATCAAAGTAAACGGCTCTGAATCGATCAAGCTTCACGTTCATGTCGAGGTAATGCCGGAAATTCCACTGCCTAAATACGAAGGCCTTGAAGTAACACGCCGCCGCCGTCCGGTCGATGAAAGTGAACTCGAAGAGTTGATCGCGAAACGCCTTGAAGAACAATCGGCGTTGATTCCCGTCGAAGGCCGCAAATCGGAATTGGGCGATACGGTAATTGCAGACCTCGAAGGTGTTTTTGAAGGCGATCCCAAAGGTGAACCAATTAAAGCTGAAAATCTGGAAGTCGTTTTGGGCGACGAAGTTATCGAGAAAGCTTTCACAGAGAATCTCGTCGGTGTGACGGAGGACGAGGAAAAGGATTTTACTGTAACTTACGCCGCCGACTTCACATCGGAAGTTCTTGCGGGTAAGACACTTCATTACAAAGCCAAAATTAAATCCGTCGGGAAAATGGAAGTTCCCGAACTGAACGACGAATGGGCGAAAAGCCTCGACGAAGGCTACGATTCACTCGAAGATCTGCGGAAAAAACTTCGGGCCGATCTCGAAACTTATGCCGACACCGATGCCGATGCACGAGTTCGGAACAATGCAATAGCGAAACTGATCGAGGAAAATTCGTTCGAAGTGCCGAATACATTGATCGAGAACCAGGCCAGGAATTTGTTGAATAACTTCGCTCAAGACTTGCAACAAAGAGGAGTTGATCTGAACAAGGTCGAATCCAATTTCGTCGAAATGGCGTTTAATCAGATGAAGACACAGGCGGAGCGGGATGTTCGCGGTGCGATTCTACTCGAAAAGATCAGCGAAGCAGAGAAGGTTGAAATTACTAAGGAAGAGATCGATGCTGAAATCGGGAAGCTGGCGGAATATTATCAAACAACGCCGGATGAAGTCCGCGATTCGCTGGAAAAACAGGGCGGAAGCGGGACAATCGATAACAACTTACGGACCCGCAAATCTATCGAAGCATTGATCGCGAAGGCTAAGGTTATCGAAGGCGATTGGATCGACGAATCGCAGGAACAGGTTGCCGAAACCACCGACAAACCGAAAAAGGCGGCGAAAAAGAAAGAGCCGGTCAAAAAGGAAGCAAAGAAGGCCGCGAAGTAAGCTTTTCGATGCTGAAAGCGTTATAGATAATAGCCCAGGGTGCAACCTGGGTAAGTCCGTGATCGGTTCGCTCCCTGAGGGGAGCCACTTAACGACGATGTGCGACCCCTTCAGGGTCGGAAAAGCTTGACTACCTTGTCTTGGGGTTTTACCCCAAGCTATTATCTACGTCCTTTCAGGGACAAGAGTTTGTAACATCTGTTTCAACTGTTCTACCATTATTAAGCTGAAACAGATCATAAACATTTAGCAGCAATAATAAAGAGAGAAAAACATTATGTTAGTTCCAATGGTTGTCGAACAAACCGCACGCGGAGAACGGGCGTTCGATATTTACTCACGGCTTTTGAAGGACAGCATTATCTTTATCGGGACGCCGATCGATGACCAGATCGCAAATTTGCTGGTCGCCCAACTTTTATTCCTCGAAGCCGAAGATCCTGAACGTGACATCAACATCTACATCAACAGCCCCGGCGGTTCGATCACGGCCGGAATGGCGATCTATGACACGATGCAGTTCATAAAGAACGATGTAACAACGATCTGCGTTGGGCAGTGTGCTTCGATGGGAGCTTTCCTGCTTGCCGGCGGCACCAAAGGCAAACGTTTTGCCCTGCCGCATTCGCGAATCCTGATTCACCAGCCGTCCGGCGGTGCACAGGGACAGGCAACCGACGTTCGCCTGATGGCCGAAGAAATTCTGCGTATGCGTGAAATGATCTCGCGTTTGCTCGCACATCACACGGGCCAAACGTACGAGCAGATCGAACTCGACGTCGAACGCGATAAGATTCTCTCGCCAATCCAGGCCAAGGAATATGGCTTGATCGACGAAGTTATCGAACACCGGGATAAGTAATTAGTTTATCCGGCAATTGGCGGGCAAACCCTCGCCGCCAATTGCCGCTTTCCTCTTCCAACTTCTCATATGGCCCAATTTAGACGACCAGAAGAACTCCTTTGCTGCTCGTTTTGCGGTAAATCGCAGAACGACGTCCGGAAGCTTATAGCTGGTCCGGGCGTTTATGTTTGCAACGAATGCATCGATATCTGCAACGAGATCATCAATGACGACGAGCAGACCGAGACGAGCACCGCGAGGGCCAGTATTCCGAAGCCGCAGGAGTTGAAGAACTTTCTCGACGAATATGTGATCGGACAGGACGAGCCGAAAAAGCGTTTGTCGGTGGCCGTTTACCAGCATTACAAACGGCTTGAGATGATCAAACGCCGGACGGACATCGACCTGCAGAAATCGAACATTCTGCTGATCGGCCCGACCGGAACCGGGAAAACGCTTCTTGCTCAAACGCTTGCACGAATTTTGAGCGTTCCTTTCTGCATCGTCGATGCCACCAGCCTGACCGAAGCCGGTTATGTCGGCGAGGATGTCGAAAACATTCTACTAAGACTTTTGCAGTCCGCCGGAAACGATGTCGAGAAGGCCCAGCAGGGAATCATCTACATCGACGAGATCGACAAGATATGCCGCAAGGACGACAATCCGTCGATCACCCGCGACGTGTCCGGTGAAGGTGTCCAGCAGGCTTTGCTCAAAATTCTCGAAGGCACGATTGCCAATATCCCGACCGGAGGAGGCCGCAAGCATCCGCAGCAGGATTTTATCCAGCTCGATACGACCAACATCCTATTTATCTGCGGCGGAGCCTTTAACGGCCTCGAAAAGGTCATCGAAAAACGTTACCGCAACCGTTCGCTCGGCTTTCAGGCTGACATCAAATCGAGCAAGCAGCGGCAGAATGAAGCGTTCGCCAAGCTTGAGCCGGAAGATTTGATACATTACGGCCTGATCCCCGAATTCGTCGGTCGACTGCCTGTCATCGGCACCCTCAACGACCTCGACGAAAACGCCCTCGTCCAAATTCTCACCGAACCGAAAAACGCCCTTGTGCGGCAGTATCAGCGGAAATTCGAGTTCGACAACATCGGCCTCAAATTCACCGACGGTGCCCTGCGTGCAATCGCCCAGGAAGCCCACAAACGCAAGGTCGGTGCCCGTGGATTGATGATGATAATGGAAGAAATTCTGCTCGAATCTATGTACGTCCTGCCCTCGGAAAAAAAGGTCAAGGACATCCTCGTCACCAAAGAAATGGTCGAACGAAAAGCTCCCGTTTTCGACATAATAGCCCCAAGAATCGAAGAAGCGGCGTAAGCAGTGGACGGTAGCCGGTTGTCAGTAAAGACAGACATTCCTGGATTTGTCCCTGAAGGGGACGCTAGAATAATAGCCTGGGGTGAAACCCCAGGAACCAGCCAAACGCACATCCTTTGCAATGTTTCTCCCCTTCAGGGAGCGAATCATTTTTACAATCGTACCCAGGGTTTCACCCTGGGCTAATGTCTATGACGCCTTCAGCGTCGAAAGAAATAAGATCAACCACTAGCGAAAAAACTGGAATCCTGCCGCTGATAGTGATTTACTTTGTGCGAAGGGGGAAACCGCCTCATCGCCAACCCTGATTGTTTTCCATTGCTTTTTCCGGGCAATTTTGAGTAAATGGAATTAACCCTTTTGTCATGGTTCGAAACGAAATAAACCCAAGCTAATTTAACCCTGAAGTATGCAAGAATTTACAGACCAAATGCCTTCGGACATTAAGCGTTATCCGATGGTTCCCATTCGTGATGTCGTTATTTTCCCTTATACGAAGGTTGCCTTTAAGATCGGGCGTCCGAGTTCGGTAAGGGCTTTGGAAGAAGCGATGACCGGCGACCGCGATATATTTCTGGCGACACAGCACGATGCGACAATCGATGAGCCGACGGCCGATCAGATATATTCGACCGGTACGCTCGGACGCATTTTGCAGGCACAACGGCAGGATAACGGGCAGATCAAGGTCGTAGTCGAAGGGCGTGAACGCGGGCAATCCGTGCGGGTCGAACAGGACGCGGACGGAATGTTTTACGCACATGTCCGAAAGGTCGCTTCCAGCGATGAATCCGGGTTTAAAACGGACGGCTACCTGCAAAAGATCCATTCGCTGGTCGAACAATTTCTGCGTGTATCGCCGGATGCATATACGGACGCTCTGCACGCGAGTTTAAGAGGCGTTTCGGCGGCACAGATCGCCGATTCGATGTCCTCCCACCTGCGGATAAGCGTCGAGGAAAAGCAGGAATTGCTTGAAACGGTGTCTGTGCAGGAAAGGTTGGCAAAGCTCGTCGATGTGCTCGAACACGAGATCGAGAAACGGCAGCTCGACCGCAACGTCCACTCACGCACCAAGAAGCAGATGGACAAGCATCAGCGTGAATATTATCTGAACGAACAGATCAAGGCGATCCACAAAGAGCTCGGGCGAAAGGACGACAAGGCGGAACTCGAAGACCTGAAAAAGAAGATCGAGGAAGCCGGAATGAGCGACGAGGCGAAGGAAAAGGCGATTCAGGAATTCACGCGGCTCGAATCTATGCCGCCGATGTCCGCCGAAAGCACGGTTTCGAGAACTTATCTGGACTGGCTGATAAATGTGCCGTGGAAGGCGAGATCGGAAGAAATAGACAATCTGCTGGAAGCGGAAAAGACTCTGAACGAGGACCATTACGGGCTGGAAAAGATCAAGGAACGCATTCTGGAGTTCCTTGCCGTTCGGCAGCTTGTCAAGAATCCAAAGGGAACGATCCTTTGTTTCGTCGGTGCTCCCGGTGTCGGTAAAACTTCATTAGGGAAGTCCATCGCCAATGCGACCGGGCGGAAGTTTATGCGTCTCGCTCTCGGCGGCGTGCACGACGAAGCGGAAATTCGCGGACACCGCAGAACGTATATCGGAGCTTTACCCGGACAGATAGTACAGCTAATGAAGCGTGCGGGAACGATCAATCCGGTCATTCTGCTGGATGAAGTAGATAAGCTCGGCCGTGATTTCAGGGGCGATCCGAGTGCTGCTTTGCTGGAAGTGCTCGACCCGGAGCAGAACAATACTTTCCGCGATCATTATCTGGACGTGGATTATGATCTGTCGAATGTTTTCTTTATAGCTACGGCAAACGTGCTCCATACCATCCCACCTGCGTTGCAGGACCGTTTAGAGATACTCCATCTTTCAGGCTACACCGAACGCGAAAAGACCGAGATAGCCAAGAAGCACCTGATCGCGAAATCAGCGGAAAATAATGGTATCGACGCTGAAAAAGTGAAATTTACCGACGACGGTGTATTAGAAATTATCAGGCACTACACTCGTGAAGCCGGTGTGCGAAACCTGGAACGCGAGATCGGTTCGTGTTTGAGGAAGATCGCGAGGAAGTTCGTTGTTTCGGAAGACAAGGCCGATTTCCGGGTAGTGATCGATGCGGATAAGGTGCAGGAACTGCTCGGCACGATCCGTTACCGTAAACAGGACATTGCACGCAAGAGCGAGATCGGCCTTGTAAACGGGTTGGCCTGGACGGAAGTCGGCGGCGATGTGCTTCAGGTCGAAGCGACGCTGGTTGCGGGTAAAGGCGAAGTTACGTTGACCGGAAAACTCGGCGAAGTGATGCAGGAATCGGCACGTGCGGCGTTGACGTGTGTGCGTTCGAGGGCGGAAGAATTAGGCATCGATCCCAAGGATTTCCGGGAGAAGGACCTGCACATCCACGTCCCTGAAGGTGCGATCCCGAAGGACGGACCGAGTGCGGGAATCACGATTGCAACAGCGATGGTTTCAGCATTAACAAAAACCAAGGCCCGGCATGATGTGGCAATGACAGGCGAAATAACTCTCCGCGGCAAAGTTCTGCCGATCGGCGGCGTCAAGGAAAAACTACTTGCCGCTCACCGTTTCGGACTGAAAACGCTCATTCTTTCTAAAGAGAACGAAAAGGATTTGACCGATATACCGGAGGAGGTCCGTGAAGATCTGACCATTCACACGGTCGATACGATTGATGAGGTCTTGCGTTACGCTCTGGAACCTGCCGACGATGATAAGCACATTCAAACGCCTCAGATTTGGAACGCGGACGCGGCGGCGGATATATCTACGAGACTCGAATAAGTCTTCATTAAACTGAAATCGTGTATTATTCCGGGTTCGAGCTGAGGCTTGAACCCGGAATTGCTGTTATAAGCATCGCCGTATCCCGAAAACTTTGCCTTGTTCAAGTGTAATTTCGCCAATCATTCCTTTGCCAGCTATCCTGAAGGTTTAGTCCTCATTTCCTGTTGCGGCTAAAGTTCTAAGTTTCGGTGCGATCGGTTCCCTTGTCTTTAAATTGAATCTATAGCCGGACGGCAAAACGTGGATGTCGGCCCCGAACATCCCGATTGGATCGTTTTTTTGGCGATATGGCAGATCGCAGTAACGCATCTGGCTGCCATCGACGACTGTTACAACTCCTTCGCCGATCACTTTGAATTCATTTCCTCGAATCATCATCGCGGTTCGTTCGTCAATGCCGAGGCCGAGAGCATGCGGGTGATGTGCTACGGCTGTCAGCAGGCGTCCGTGGCGTGATCGCTGGGAGAAATGAGTATCTATTACGGTTCCCTCGACCATATTCATACCAGGAGCGAATTCGACGCCACCTACAACCGGCGGATTACCGCTGCCGCCCGATGTTATCATTGAACTGGACATCATTGCTGCCCCGGCACTTGTTCCGGCGATGATAACTCCTTCATGGAATTTGTCATGAATTAGATTGTGAACAGGGCTTCCGCCTAGCAGGGTCGTTACATTCAACTGATCGCCGCCGGTAAAAAATATTGCGTCAGCATTGCGTACCTTCTTCAGAGAGGATTCAATGAAAGCATCATCGCGTTGCTCGATGTCCACTGTTTCGACGTGCTTTACATCGTGGCCGCGAAATAGTGAATTGTATTTCTCACTGGCACTTTTAGACTCATTTGTTGCAACCGTCACGACGACAATTCGAGGATCTTCTTTCTTTTTCAGCAAGCTGATTAATTCTTTTAGAACCTCGGTCGCTTGGGCGAGTTCGCCGCCGCCGATCGCTATTAACGTTGAATCCGATTTTCCCATTTTTCACGTCTTCCTCGTATAATCTAATTCAATGAAAATACTATCAGCCGAGTTCGTGAAAAGTGCGTACGAGAGAGTACATTGGACGACCGACGGATTGCCGGAAGTGGCGTTTTTGGGGCGTTCAAATGTTGGAAAGTCTTCGCTGCTTAATTCGCTTTTGCAGCGAAAGGCTCTCGCGAGAACTTCGAATACTCCCGGGCGTACTCAGAGCATTAATTATTTTTTGGTTAACGAACGGCTTTATTTCGTGGATCTTCCCGGTTACGGTTATGCAAAGGTTTCAAAATCTATGCGGGCCGATTGGGGAAAAATGGCGGAAGAATATCTTTCTGAGCGTCGCGAACTTGTTTTATGCATCCAATTGATTGATGCACGCCACAAACCGACCGAACTTGATATTCAGCTTCATGAATGGCTAGTCTTTAGTAATAAACCATACATAATCGCGGCCACCAAATCTGACAAACTAACGAACAATCAGTTGAAAAAGCAGTTGACGGAGATCGAAAAAACGCTTCCCGAAAGTAAAATCTATCCTTATTCATCGACAACGGGGAAAGGCAGAGATGCACTTTGGGCAGCGATCGAAGGTTCGGTAAAAAAAGCTTGAAATAATGTTTGCATTATCTATGCCAGCGTGGTAATAATTTAATATCCGTAATAAATCGAATTGTTCAGGAAATATTTCTTGTTATCTTTCAATTGTTTTACTACTTGCAAATCCATACGATTTTCTCCACCTAAATATACAGATTCTGTTCTAAAGGCGTATCGCCGCATTATAATTTGAAACTCTAAGAACGCCGGACTAACTGCGGCGCATACCGCTACAAACCAAAACAATGGCAACAAAAACCACACCCGCCCGAAAGTCGAAAGCTGTCAAAGCCGAAGATAATCTTCCCGAAACAGAGGAAACCATCGAACCAGTCGAAGCTGAAAAAATTAAACCTTTGGAACCGATGGGCGACAGGCCGAAAGACGACGGCAGGAACCAAAAATCCTCCAACGGCAACGCTAAAAACGATCAGCTCAACCTTGCCGACCTCAAGGATATGTCGATCAGCGAACTGACACATATCGCGAAGGAAATGGGAATTGAAGGAGCGTCGGGCTTACGCAAGCAGGAACTCATATTTAAGCTTCTGGCCGCACAGACGGAAAAAAGCGGTTTGATTTTTTCGGAAGGCGTTCTGGAAACTCTTCCTGATGGCTTCGGCTTTCTGCGTGCACCGGAATATAACTACTTGCCCGGCCCGGACGATATTTACGTCAGCCCGTCGCAGATCCGCAAATTCGACCTTCGTACCGGCGACACCGTTTCAGGACAGATCCGCCCGCCGAAGGAAGGCGAGCGTTATTTCGCGCTCATCAAGGTCGAAGCGATCAATTTCGAGGCTCCCGAGCAGTCGCGTGAGAAGGTATTTTTCGATAATCTGACGCCGCTTTATCCCGATGAAATGCTTTCTATGGAGATCGGGCCGGAAAATATCGCCGCCCGCGTGATGGACCTAGTTACGCCGATCGGTAAAGGCCAGCGTGCCTTGATCGTTGCTCCGCCCCGAACCGGTAAAACCGTTTTGCTGCAAACGATTGCTAATTCGATCACGGAAAATCACCCGGAAGTTACGCTGATCGTTTTGCTGATCGACGAACGGCCGGAAGAAGTTACCGACATGCAGCGTTCGGTGAAAGGCGAAGTTATTTCCTCGACCTTCGACGAACCGCCGACACGCCACGTGCAGGTTGCGGATATGGTCATCGAAAAGGCCAAACGCCTCGTCGAGCATAAGCGCGACGTGGTTATCCTGCTCGATTCGATCACGCGCCTCGCGCGTGCCCATAACTCGGTAGTTCCGCCTTCCGGTAAAATCCTTTCAGGCGGTATCGATTCTAACGCTCTGCAAAGGCCAAAACGATTTTTCGGAGCCGCACGCAATATCGAAGAGGGCGGCAGCCTGACGATCATTGCCACCGCTTTGATCGATACCGGTTCGCGTATGGACGACGTGATCTTTGAGGAATTCAAGGGTACCGGTAACTCGGAAATTCACCTCGACCGCAGGCTCTCAGACAAACGTCTGTTCCCGGCAATCGACCTTCAGCGTTCGGGTACGCGAAAGGAAGAATTGCTGATCAGCAAGGAAGACCTCAGCCGCATCTGGGTAATGCGCCGCGTACTGAATCCGCTATCGCCGGTCGAGCAAATGGAAGTCGTACTTGAAAGGCTTTCGAAGACAAAGACAAATTCCGAATTCCTGGCATCGATGCAGAATTAAAAGACAATAAATCGTAAATAGTAAATCGTGAATCGTAAATGCTGTTTGACGGCGGCTGCGATTCGCGATTTACTATTTACGATTCACATTTTATGCGTGTTGCCGTTATTTCCGCGGAAGCGGTTCCATATTCTAAAACAGGCGGGCTTGGCGATGTTGCGGGGGCTTTGCCGAAGGCATTGAAGCTGGTCGGGGTGGATTCGCTGCTGATTACGCCTTGTTATTTGCAGACTAAGGGCGAATATTTGTGGCGGACGGCGATTGATGATCTTTGGGTGGAATGGCGCGGAGTTTCATATAGAGCAAAAGCTTTTTATAGCGAGGCGAACGGCTCGCCGACCTTTCTGATCGATGCTCCCGAATATTTTCACCGTGATTCGATTTACGGATACCGTGAAGACCACGAGCGGTTCGCGTTTTTCAATCACGCCGCGCTGCTGCTTTTGAGGCGAATCGGGCGGGCACCGGACATCGTTCATTTAAACGATTGGCACTGCGGATTCGCGGCCGTGGAAATTGCGGAAAACCGTAGATGGGACGAGTATTGGAAAAATATGCGGACGGTTTTTTCGATCCATAATATGGCCTATCAGGGCGTATTCGGCATGGAAGACTTGCCGGAATTCGGTTTCGGTAGTGAGTTTGCCCGAAATGCATTCATGTCGAACAATGCAGCCTCGGCGATGAAGGCCGGGCTGGAAGTTTCGGACACTCTTTCGACAGTCTCGCGGCGATATTCGCACGAGATTCAATCGCCGGAGAACGGTTACGGCCTCGATTGGCTGGTGCGGCAGCGGGCGGATCGCTTGATCGGAATCACGAATGGTGTCGATTACGATGTTTGGAATCCGCATACCGACCCGGAGATCTCGGCTAATTTCAATGCGGATGACTTGGAAGGGAAGATCAAGTGCAAGCGTTCGCTGCTTGATCAGTTTTCGCTTCCGGCAGATCTCGACCGCCCTATTTTCGCCAGCATTACGCGGCTGACCGCGCAAAAAGGAATCGAGTTGATGATGCAGGCCGCCGGCGAGATTCTTGATGCCGAAGCCTATATTATCTCGCTCGGATCGGGCGAAACAGCTTATGAGAATTTCTGGCAGCGCCTGCGCGATCATGCACCTCAACAAGTCGGCGTATTTACGGGTTATAATGAAAAGCTTGCACATCAGATCGAGGCCGGTGCAGATATGTTCATGATGCCGTCGAAATTCGAGCCGTGCGGGTTGAATCAGATGTATAGCCTGCGGTACGGAACAGTGCCGATAGTGCGCGCCGTGGGAGGGCTTGATGATACGGTTGAGAACTTCGATGCAGTCAGCGGCACCGGAAACGGCTTTAAGTTCCGCGAGTCTTCGGCGGATAAATTTCTGGAAAGTATCTACGAAGCCTTGTTTGCATATGCTGACAAAGATACATGGCGCAAAATCCAGCGAAACGGAATGGCCGAGGATAATTCCTGGGAGAACGCCGCACGAAAATATGTTCAATTGTATCAGATGACCGCGCAACTTTAATTATGATAATTGTAATAATCGGAGCACAATGGGGCGATGAGGGAAAAGGAAAAGTTGTCGATTTGCTGGCTGACCGGTTCGATATAGTTGCCCGTTACCAGGGCGGGCATAATGCCGGACACAGCGTTTATGTTGGCGACAGGGCTTTTGTTTTGAGGCTTTTGCCGTCGGGCATTATTCATCCGGATAAGACCTGCGTGCTCGGAAACGGTATGGTTATCGACCCGAAGGCATTTTTTGAAGAGGTCGATCAGATTGGTCAGCAGGGAATCGAAGTTTCGCCGGAGCGGCTTAAGGTTTCGAGCCGAGCTCATCTGATAATGCCGTATCACCGAGCGCTCGACCATACATCGGAAGAGCGTTTGGGAAATGAGAGGATCGGCACTACGCTTCGCGGGATCGGGCCGGCGTATGAGGATAAGGCGGGACGCCGCGGAATTCGTGTTGCCGATGCAATGTCCCCGGAAGTTTTAAAGCTGCGGATCGAGCGGAATCTGGAAGAGGCAAACCGCATTATTGTTCTTTACGGTCAGCAGCCATTACGTGCGGATGAAATTCTCGCCGAGGTCGGCCCGCTTGTCGAACGTCTGCGGCCGTTCGTTACGGAAACGTCGCATTTTCTTTCCGAGGCCCGTAAGCAAAATAAAAAAATTTTACTTGAAGGAGCGCAGGCGACTTTGCTCGATGTCGATCACGGGACTTATCCGTATGTAACATCGTCTAACCCAACGGCGGGCGGAGCATCGGTCGGTGCTGGAATTCCGCCGCATCATATCAGCGGCGTTCTGGGAATCGTCCGCACATACGCAACTCGGGTCGGCGAAGGCCCGTTCCCGACCGAGATGATCGACGCCGAAGAAGATATGGCGAATCTCATTCGCAAACGCGGCAATGAATACGGTTCGGTCACGAAAAGACCCAGAAGGTGCGGCTGGTTCGATGCCATCGCAACACGATATGCGGCCGAGCTTAACGGTTTTGATTCGGTTGCGCTTACCAAACTTGACGTCCTGGATGAACTTGACGAGATAAAAGTCTGCATCGGCTACGAGATAAACGGGCAGCGAATAGATACGTTTCCGGCAGTCGCACAAGATCTGCGAGACATCAAGCCGATATACGAAACACTGGAAGGCTGGAAAACTGATACGCTGGGAACTACCGATTTTGATAAGCTGCCGGCCAATGCCCGACGCTATGTCGAATTCCTTTCAGATTCAATTGGCGTCGAAATAGGTTTGATATCGACCGGGCCGGAACGTGATCAGACGATTTTATTGAAGGCCTCGGTGATGGAAGGGTGGTTTGCTTAATCTAAAGATATAATTACAAATTCGTAATTATAAATTAGTAATTAATTTGCCCGATATAATTTTGCATTTATCATTTTGCATTATCCATTCTCCATTGTAATATTACTGTTTGTGGTCCGATAGCTCAGTCGGTAGAGCAAATGGCTTTTAACCATTGGGTCGAAGGTTCGAGTCCTTCTCGGATCACCATTTTTTCTCACGATCAAAAGGTAATCAACTTGATTGCCTTTTTTCGTATTCAGACTGTTTTTTTTAGGCTTTTGAATATTGCGGTGCCGTGAAATATAGTCTTTCCAGGATAATAAGATGAGCGATTTAGCAGAACCTCCTAAATTAGATAAATGCATCTGCGGCGGCGAAGCGGGTCTCAATTTTGAACGGACTCCGGAGACGCGGGCAAGAATGTATTGGGTTCAATGCGGGGCTTGCGGCGCGACAGGTTCCGGCCATTTCCCTAATTCGCACGACGCATCCACCGACTGGAATACTAAACCGGAAAATTTCCCGGTGCATCTTTATGAAACGACAGATATAGGCTAGAACAACATATTACATGTCGCATTTCGCCCGCTTCGAGTAATCATCTGGATCAAGAGCCGCTAACCACAGATCTTGTCTCCGCACCGACTATATAACTGTCGCGTGCCCTCAAAATAAGATTCGGCCGGTTTACCCGCACCTTAATTTGCTTTCGCTGTCCCCGCGTGCCGTCTTCGGATGGAACGTAGCCAATACTGTATTGACGACGCAATTCTTCCGCAATGCCTTCAAAAGCAGCCGTCAGCCCGCCGGGCGTTGCCTCCGGCCGAAACACGCGTCCGCCGGTGTATGAGGCCAGTTCATCCAAATATTTCTTTCCGAGAGCATACTCCGCAACCGTTACGCCGGAGCCAGGCATTGGTGACGGGAAATCGATCTGGGCCGCGTTATCACGAAATGTATCGTAATAGATCGGGAAAATAAGCGAATCGGATTCTTCGGCCAAATTCAGCGACGAATCGTAATTTGCCTTTCTCGACATTGTGTCTACACCATCGGTGAAAAGAACGATAGCTTTACGTCCAGTGATTTTATTCAAATGCTTACTGAGCGACGTTTCTACCGCGTCGTAAATTGACGTACCGTTGCCGAAATCCGCTTTCTTTATTGCTTTGTATATTTTTTGACGGTCACCGGTAGTTTCGGTAAGAACTCTAACTTTGCCGTCGAATTCGATAACCATTACCTGATCCTGCGGCTTTAACTGATTGACGAAGGCGGCGGCGGCCGTATGAATCTCATCGATCTGATATGCCGTCGATGGGCTCACGTCGATGAGCAAAACTACGGTAAAAGGTTTGTCTGACGAGCCGAAATACGCAATTTCCTGCTGCTTGCCGTCCTCGAATATCTTGAAATCATTCTGCCGCAGATTAGAAATGTAAAGGCCGTTTCGGTCGAATACTGAAACCGGGATGGTAACCAGATTTGTTTCCACGGTCACCACATCTTCGCTATCGGGGGGTGCGGGTTTGATGTTCGGTGAAACGGGATTTCTGTTGGAAGCGGCTGTTGACGAGCCGCGAAGCGAAGGAATCTGATATCGCGGACGTTTTTTTACCGGCGTCGATTCGGAAAAATCAGCCGTTTCAACGAGTGGAGCGGTTGGAGCCGGCGTCGGCTGAACCCTTCGCCCGGACTGGGCCAATAACGCCGAAAAACATCCTAAGCTTATAAAGAAAAGTACCGCTAATCGCATCATCGAAAAACAAGCCTCCGTTTCCTTTTGATATTTCAGACAAATTGGATGCGAGAATTTAAGGAAAAGAAGCTTGATTTATTATCTTGCCCGCTGTTTCGGATCCAAATATTCGCGGAGGCCGTCTCCAATGAAGTTGAAAGCGAGAACCGTTAGGCCGATTGCCACACCCGGAAAAAAGAGAACATGCGGCGTTGTGCTGAAATAATTGCGGGCTTCCTCGATCATCGTTCCCCAGCTGGGGGCAGGCGGCGGTATTCCAAGACCGAGAAACGACAGGGAAGCTTCAGAAAGCACGGCACCGGCCATCCCTAGCGATGCCTGAACGATCAGCGGCTGTATCGCGTTAGGCATAATGTGCGTGAACAGGATCCGCATATTACTTGCTCCGAGGGCTTTTGCAGCCTGCACAAAATCGTATTCGCGGACCTTTAGAACCTGACCGCGCATCACTCTCGCGTAGCCGACCCAGCCGATTATGCAGAGAGCTAAAATCAGTTTGCTCAAGCCTTTGCCAAAGAAATTTATCAGGCTTTCCGCGGCACCTGCACCGATAAAGTATTGAAACAAAAGCTGTTCGTCGATAAAAGCGGCCAATGCTATCGCGAGCAAAAGACCCGGAAAGGCGAGGAAAACGTTAAAGATGTAACCGGACAAAAATTTATCGACAAATCCGCCGTAAAAACCCGAAATCGCACCGATTATAATCCCGACGATTCCGGTAATTGAAACAACGATCAATCCAACCTGCAGCGAAATTCTCGTTCCGTACACAACCCGCGAAAACACATCGCGGCCAAGGGCGTCCGTTCCGAACCAATGCTCAGCCGACGGCGTGACAAAGCGGATCGCCAGATCCTGAGCATTTACATCATGCGTGGCGATGAGCGGGGCGAAGACAGCGACGATAATAAATATCGAAGCTATCGCGAGGCCAATATATGAAAGCCGATTCAAATCTCTATCTCCAACGACGGAAAATCGGAAGCGATTTCGCGTTCGATTCTCTCAATCAACTCAATAGGGTTGTTGCCGGATCTTACAACCAACCTTCCAAAAACATCTTTAGCCTCAACTTGCCAAGCGCCATTTGAAACTTCCCGTTCACACAAGAACCAATCCGGATTGCGTGATTTAATAGCATGAGTTACCAACATTTCTTCAGCAGTTTTTCTTTCAAGCAACTTCTTCATTTTCTATGAGATTCGAATTCTTGGGTCGAGTCGGCGATACACAATATCGGTAAGCGAATTCGCAAGAATATACGTCACGCTGATCACCAGGACGCAGCCCTGGACAAGGCGGTAATCGCGTTTACCGATTCCATCCTCCAGGAGCAGCAGTCCGAGGCCCTGCCAGCCGAAAATTTTCTCTGTAATGATCGCTCCGGAAAGCAGTACACCGAGCTGCAGTCCCAGAATTGTGACGACCGGTATCAGGCCGTTTTTCAAGACGTGTTTGTAGACTACGGTGCGTTCGTTGAGGCCTTTTGCGCGGGCCGTGCGAACGTAGTCTTCGCCGAGTTCCTCGATAACGCTGGAACGCACCATTCTTGTCAGGATCGCTGACAGAGCGGCTCCCAATGTTACCGCAGGCAAAATGATGTCCTCAGGATAATAACTTCCGGTCGGAGAAAACCAGCCTAGATTAACGGCAAAGATATATACGAGAAACGGACCGATAACGAATGTCGGCAGTGAAATTCCGAGCAAAGCTATGAATGATGCGGCGTTATCAATCAGTTTATTTTTATTCGTGCCCGCCAGCACGCCGAGCGGGATCGCAATTCCGATCGCGACCAGCATTGCCGCGACCGCAAGTTTAATGGTCGCCGGATAACGTTCGAGGATCATGTCGAGGATCGGGCGGTCAGTGCGAAACGATTTTCCTAAATCGCCTTGAAGCAGGCCTAACCAATAATCGGCGTAGCGATTGTTTGAGCCATTCCAAACAAATCCTTCTTCGCCGCCAAATGAGAAAAAAAACGCCGGACGGTCGAGGCCGTGTTTTTCATTGAAATTAGCGATCTGTTCGGCCGTTGCTGTTTCTCCGAGTATAGTGGTCGCCGGGCTCCCCGGGACAAGTTCAATGAGCAGCGTGACAAGAGACACAACCGTCCAGATGACCAGCAACGTAAGAGCAAACTGGCGAGCGAAATTTAGAAACTTGTATTTCATTCACGGACCGCAGCCAGAGGGGTGCGTTAAAGAGACGATGTATCGGCCAGATTTAGCTTTTATGGACGTTCCTTATCACGGTTGCGCGTTTTAAGTTCTTTTCTTTAAAGCTGCCAATTCGCTTTCTGTCGTTTCCTTAAAAAAATCCTGCATCTTCGGCGTCAATTTTTCGCTGAAAGCCGTCATCGCTTCCATCATCATTTTTGGAGCCGCAGAAATCATCTTTTGTCCAACCGGTGTTTTGTAAAATATTATTAAATCGCGTAATTCGCTTTCGGTGAAATTCCTGTCGTATAAAGGATAACTGACTTCTTCAATCAATTCGCCTAAATTGAGGCGAGTGAAAAATTCACGTGAACGCTTGGCTACACGGATAGCAGATTCGTCCATCGACTTGAGCACCTGCCGTTTTTCTTCGGTAGTGAAATTTTTGTCATTTTCAATTAGAGAAGCAAGTGTCTTAGGAGCCTCTTTCTCCTGAAAACTGATCATCACTTCGACAATTTCGTTAACGGATTTCTTTCCGCCGCTGACCTCCAAGAATTCTCGAATCAGAGCTTGTTTTTCTGGGGAAACCGTTTGTTGAGCGAACGAGGTGCCAAATAGAACAAAGATGATCGTGGAGAGAAATAGAAATTGATGTGTTAAGTTTCGCATTTTTTTCCTTACGGCTTAATTAGAGATAGTGAAATGTCACGTTAAGAATATCAGACATTTATTGCAACGAGAACTGCCGGGCGGCTACTGCCTTTAATTTCCTTTTTCGACACAATAAAACGAAAAACCTAGTTTTTAATTCCGGTGTGGATCGCCGCGATTCCGCCGGTTAGATTTTTATATTCAACGTTTTCAAATCCGGCTTTCTGCATCATTACGGCGAGATTTTTCTGATCGGGAAATTTCGATACCGAATCGGGGAGGTATTCGTAAGCACCGCGTGAACCACTGACGGCGCCGCCGATACGCGGGAGAATTTGCGTGAAGTAAAAATTGAAAAGGCCTCGAAAACCGGGAACGAGCGGTGTCGAGAATTCCAGCACGGCTAGCTTGCCGCCTTTTTTAAGAACACGGCGGAGTTCATTCAGGCCGTCCTCGAAATTCGAAAGATTTCGCAGGCCGAACGCGATCGTCAGTGCGTCGAAACTTTCGTCCGCAAAGGAAAGCTGCATCGCGTCAGCTTCGATATACGGGATTGAGTATTCGAGTTTTTCTGTCTTGTCCTTCGCAATAGAGAGCATCGGACGGCAAAAATCGGTTCCGATTATTTTTGCCTTTGCGTGTTTTTGCAGTTCCAAGGACAGATCGCCGGTGCCGCAGGCGACATCGAGAACAACGGCTTTTTCATCCTTCAAAATATCCGCAAGTTTTTCCCGCACCAGGCGCCGCCAGCGTTTGTCGATATTTACCGACAGAACGTGGTTCAGCAGATCGTATTTTGACGCAATGCCCGAAAACATTGCCTGCACCGCACGCGAATGCTCGATCTCGTTGGCGGTTCTCTCGTTTTGCATTTTTCCGAATTTAAGGAACGAAATTATTAATTGTTAATTATTAATTTTCCATCCAACGAAATTTATCTTCGATCTAGTCCTTATCATTAACCGCTACGGGCGCTGCCGCCTGTACGGTTACGGAAACGACAGGATTCTTCGCTAATCTGACCGCCACTCTTTGAACGTCCGCGAGAGCCGCATTCTGGAATGCCATGTGTTCATCGGTCAATACGAATTTATACGTGTCGGCGTCCAGCCAAAACTCGTCTATCGGCCTTTTCGCATTTGCGGCCAATATTTCCGCCTTTGCCTTTGAAAATTCGTCCATAGAAATTGCGGCGGCGATTCCGGTCGCGAGTTTCTGGTCCGATCTGCCGGATGATGCGTTTCGATAAACGATAGTTCCGGGCAGAATGTGGGCATTATTTATAACCGAAGTGTCCGGGCCGGAATTTACGGCCGTTTTAAATCGAGAGTCGAGGATTCTGCTTAAAATCTCGGAAGCGGCATAATCCTTATCATTCCTCGCGAGGCCGCGCAAAGCATATCTGACCTGCGAACCTGCCGCATCGGGCATTGCTACCTCGACCGGAGCAGTGTCTGGTTCATCCGGCTGTTTGAAGGTGGATGGAATCTTCTTGTCGGATTTGAGCCAGGAGCCGAAATAACGTCGGACGGCGCGAAATCCGAGGTCGCTGTTAAAATTTCCGCTGATCGCAACCGTAGCGTTATCAGCGGAAAAGAAGCGGTCTTTTGCGAACTTGAGATCGACAAAATCTATCTTTTGTATCGAAGCCGGTGTACCCATTTGCGGACGCCCGTACGGAAATGTCCCGAACAGTCTTTTCGCGACAGCCCGGTCGGCAACATACGAAGGATCCTTTTCGAGTTCCGCAAGTTTCCCCAAGTGCACAATTTTAACAGCTGCGGTCGTTTCCTTGTCGATCACCGGATTGGAAACGGCGGCGGCGAGAGTTTCGAGCATCGTTAAAAATTCCGCCGTTTTCGCGGTCGCGGTAATCTGAATAAAATCATAATTGCTGGTAATGTCCAGGCTTCCGCCGAGGTCGTCGGTGAAAAAATCTTTTGCAGCCGCATTCGGAAAAATCGTATCCGCGAGTAATTTTGTGACTCCTTCTTTATCCTGCGGATCGAACGCGGAACCGCTGTGAACTCGGATCTTAATGGTTACCATATCAGCGGTAGGATTATTCCACATCAGAACCTTGAGGCCATTCAGCAGTTTTTCTTGTCTCGGCGGCGTAGAACCCGGCTTTTGCGCAAAAGCGGAACCGAGCAGCGTCAAAGTGACGACAGAGAGAGAAAGTTTTCTAAGTAAAAATTGTAATTTCATCGTATAAAGTTTCGGGGAAAAGAAATGTTATCCTTTTTAGTTGCAAAACTCCATTGAAGTGTTGTAACCCGGGAAGAAAGTAAAAAATTAGTCACTTTCCGTTTCTACATTTTACTTTCAACTTTTTACTTCGGCACACAGGCATCGCTGCAAAAGAATGAAGCATCTATGACAATTGAAAGTGCAAGCCGGGTTTTGACGGATATATTCAGATAAAGCTTAACATCTGACAGATAAAGCTTAACATCTGAAAAAAAAGCGTTATAATTAGGAATTGGATCAGCCACTTACCGATAAGTAAAGCAATAAAGTTTGAGAGGCCGAAAAAATGGGAAAAATAGTCAAGTATTGCAATTCTTGTGATGAGGGATTCGCCGAAAGGTTTGGGTTTTGTCCTAACTGCGCAGCTTCGCTGCAGATTTTCGAGATGAATCCGGTCACGGAAGAAATGAAACTTCAGGAACCGGCGGCGGCAAATGCGTTTATTGACCCTTTCGAAAAAGAAGGGACGGCACCGCCGGAAATAAATGAAGAGCCGACCGTTATGGATGAGCCAGTTGCTCCGGCACCCGAATGGCTGGCAGCATCCGCACCGGAGATCGAAGAGCCTCCGGTTACCGAACCCGTAAAAGCTATCGATGATGCACCATCTGCTTCAACGTTTACCGCCCCGGCCGCCGGACAGACTTATTATCAGGCTAAAGAAATGCACGCCGACGAACCGTACAAGCCTTACACTCTGCCGGTTTATTCAAAAGACGACGACGCCTATCACATTACCGTTATCCAGGAAAAAGGCGGCAACCAACGCAATTTACTTCTTCTCGGTTCGACACTGCTGATGGCGACATTGGCGGTCGGCGGTGTGGTTGCCTCACTTTTCGCTAAAGATGTAGGTATTGGCGCTATCGGTGACGAACGATCGCTCGCTTATTTAGTTGAAGCGGTCCCGATGGATGTCGAGGAAGAAAAGGAAATTAAAAAGGCGGAAGAGAAAGCCGGCGGCGGTGGCGGCGGCGGGCGCGAAGAGGAAGAAGAAACTTCCCGCGGCGACCTTGCAGATCAGTCGGAGAAGCCTGTTAGGGCACCCGATGCAAATGTTCACCGAAACGATGATTTCGAGTTGAAGCTTCCTACTCCGACTACTCAGGGCAACAGGGTTTTTGCAAAAGATTACGGAAAATGGGGTGACCCGAATTCAACTAACCTCGGCACATCGAACGGCACGGGCCGAGGCGGCGGTCAGGGAAGCGGTTTCGGAACCGGACAGGGAAGCGGCAATGGAACCGGTGTCGGAAGTGGTAACGGTTCAGGCAGCGGAAATGGTAATGGTGACGGAAATGGTGACGGAACCGGAAGCCGAGGCGGAGCACCGGCACCGCCCGCACCACCACCGGTTGGTCCCTCAACGGCTTTGAAGATAATTTCTAAGCCAAGGGCTCTTTATACTGACACGGCACGGCAGAGCCAGGTGCAGGGAACGGTCAGGCTTCGCGTCACGTTTCTCGCCTCAGGCCAGGTCGGATCCATTTCGACCATCAGCGGCCTTGGCGGAGGATTGACCGAACAGGCCATTTCGGCAGCGAGACAGCTTAGATTCGAACCGGCTAAGGTAAATGGCATTGCCAAGAATGTAACAAAGCAGGTCGAATACAACTTCACTCTTTATTAAATCCAGGCTTGGGTTATGACAATAAAAATGAGGGCCAAAACTTTGGCCCTCATTTTTGTTCTGAGTTCACACTTTAGTGTGCTTCTTCGTTGAGCTAAAGACACGCTGAAGCGTGAACTCAGAACTTAAATCGTATCCTCATCCGATTTAGAATCTTCGTTCAATTCAAAACGCTCGCGATCGCGTTTTTCGATTTTTCCGAGCACGTCGATCGGCTCGTTGTCCTGATAATCAATTCCCATGGCGTGTGCATTTTCTTCAACATCGGATTGATCGGGTGTCGGATTATGGCCGAAAACGCTTTCCGCACCGGAATCGTTGACATCTTCCCATTCGGCGTCAATGTCACCGCCCGAATCCGCCGGCGATGAAGCATGGTTCGCGGCCAGTCGTTCGGCTAGTTCGCCCGGAGCCTTTGGAGCGTTGGCGATCTCCTCTTCCATGAATTCACGTATCGAACTATCTGCAAGTGTTTCGTCTTCGTAAAACTCCAAATCCTTCACGGCCATATTTTTCCTCCTTGATATAATGTTCTGAGTTCAAACGTTAGTTTGTCTACAAGAAGCAAGCTGAAGCTTGAACTCAGAACCGCTCTAAATAAAAACAACCGATTGCGACGACGGTATCTCGAACCGTTTGCGGCACCGGATATTCTTGCACATCAGCTGGTCGTCCATTCGCACCATGTAATCGCGCGATTTCGCGAACCGGGCGCGGTCGTCCTGGCTTAAATTTCGCGGCGGCTGCTGTTTCTTTCGCCTTGTCATCCAACGCACATCGTAATCGTTTCGTTCGCGGCACGAAGGGCACGAAAAATTCGCCTTCTTAACTTCCTGCCGTTCGTCAAATATTTCACGTTCCTGCATGAATTTATTGTAACGCGTTTTGGCGGGAAGTGGTTAGGGATTTTTGATTGAGTTCTGAGTTCAAGCTTCAGCTTGTCTTACGCTTAGGGGCGAAGACAAGCTGAAGCTTGAACTCAGAACTAGGAAAGCTTTCTTAAAAACGCGAAGCTGAAGATGCCGGTGTCGTGGCCGTCGGAGAAGTGGAAATTGAGAGCATAGCGGCCGACTATTGATATATGTCGGAACGATAGGCCGTCCGTTATTTTCGCGTCGTCAAGCTGTTTTTCGCCGGTCCATTCATTGACGCAGCCTGCACATGGGCAAGCCCGCCGCAATTGCACAGCGTTATATTTAGTTTCAGCGTTGTCCGACCACTTGATCGAAATTTCGCTGTCGCTTTCTTCTATAATCCGGCTGGGTTCGAGCATGGTTGTGAAGGTGTGAGTAACGCCTTTAGGCGTTTTAGCGCTAACGAAGAAACGCCTAAAGGCGTCACTCTAAACTTTGGATTTCGTTTCGATTTCTTTTGGGTTTATGCCGTAATGTGAGGCGTGGTAGATATGCTTTCCATCCTTTATCACGAATGCCTGTGGAGAAGCGTGCCTGACGCCGGTTTTGGCTTCGAGAGCGTTCGATACCGAGCGGCTCGTCTGCACGACGACTACGTGAACATCAGCATTGACGTTAGCCATCTGGTAACGCAGATCGGCGCTGATGCCGCAGCTGTTGCTGTGTTTAAAGAGAATAATGGGCTTGCCGTGGGAATCGGCAAACAGAGTGTCAAGTGCCTCGACTGAGTCGAGTTCGATAAAATTAGCTGCCATAATAAGTAGTATTTGAGGCGGAAAACAGGGAAATGTTTGCCCGCGATTTACGCGGCGGCTTTACGGGCGGAAACGCGACGGTTACGGAGCGTGCCCCGTTTGCAATGGATTCACGCTCCGAACCGTCGCGTTTCCGATCGTCAAAGGCACGACTCCGCTGATCATGAGACCGACAAAAGTGATCGCGAAAATGATCCAGTATTGGTCCTTGATCATTACCCAGGCTTCCTTGTAAACCTCAATGGGGTTGATGACGCCTGTTATGAATTCGGGTTCTTGCATAAGAGTATTCCTAATTACTTCCGATAAATCTTTTCAATGTAGTCGCGCAGCATTCTATCGCTGGAAAACTGCGGCGTGAGCGTAGCGAGTGCATCTTTCATGCGGCCGATCCATTCGTCGGGAAGTCCGCTTTCGCCCCTATTATAAAACGACGGAATGATCTTATTTTCCAGAGTCGAGTATAAAAACTCGGCGTCGTCAGCATCAATGACGGCGTCATCTTCGTCGTCGTTCAGTTCGCCGATGGCAAATCCGTTTATACCGTTATAACCTTCGAGCCACCAGCCGTCGAGGACCGAGAAGTTCAGCGCTCCGTTCATCGCAGCTTTCTGGCCGCTCGTGCCGCTTGCTTCTAATGGCCTTCGCGGGACGTTCATCCAGACATCTACGCCCTGCACAAGATATCGGGCAACTTCCTGATCGTAATCCTCGATAAAAACCGCGCGGTTCTGCCAATTCGATTCCTGGTTGATGCTCATCAGATCCTGAAGTATTTTCTTTGCACCGCGATCCTGCGGATGAGCTTTTCCGGCGAAAACGAATTGGACCGGACGATCGGGATCATCGACCATCTTGAGCAGCCGTTCGATGTCTGACAGCAAAAGATTCCACCGTTTGTAAGCCGCCACGCGGCGGGCAAAGCCAATTGTCAGAACATCGGGTGAAAAAAACTTTCGGGTTTCTACGTGCTCATTGATCGTTTCGCGTGAACCGCTGTCTTTTACATTCGACTGCTCGCGAATGAAAGCGATCATCAGATTTTTTAATGAGCGGTGAGCGTTCCAGATTTCCTCGTTGGATAAAGAATCGATTGCTTTGTGCCAGCCTGCCCGATCAATAAGTATCTCCGGCCAATCCGTGCCGATCTTTTCATTGTAAAGCTGCTGAAAAGCCGGAGCGATCCAGGTCGGAGCGTGGACACCGTTCGTGATGTGCGTGATCGGCACATCGGAGGCGGGAGAGCCTTCGGGCAGCATTTTGATCCAAAGTTCGCGGGACACTTCGCCGTGTTTTTCGCTCACCCCGTTTGCTGATCGGCACATTCGGATTGCCAGCGGAGTCATCCCGAATGGTTCGTTTTCATCATGCGGATTAACGCGGCCGAAGGCATAGAAATCATGCTCGGACAGTTTTAATGAAGATATAAAATTCGCGTCAAAACATTCGCGCAGATCTTCGACGGTGAAAGCATCGTTCCCGGCGGACACCGGCGTATGCGTCGTAAAAACGCACTGCTCCCGCACGGCGGCAACCGCATCGGTAAAACCTTTGTCGGAGTTCTCATCCAAATATTCGCGGGCGAGTTCGAGCGTGAGAAATGCCGAATGGCCTTCGTTCAAATGGAAAACAGACGGAGCGAGCTTTAGTTTTCTCAAGAGCCGGACACCGCCGATTCCAAGGATCTTTTCCTGAACTATTCGTGTTTCCGAGGTTCCGCCGTATAGATGGCCGGTTATCAACCTGTCTATCTCGGCATTTTGTTCGACATTGGTATCAAGCAGATGCAGCGATATGCGGCCGATCTGAGCAAGCCATACCTGTGCGAACACTTCGCGGCCGCGGATATGCACCATTATCATCAGCCGTTCGCCGTTTTCATCAGTGATCGGCTTTAAGGCGAGATCGGAATTAAAAACATCCTGATATTCTTCTTCCTGCCAGCCGTCGTGGCTGAAACGCTGGCGGAAATAGCCGAAACGATACAGCAATCCGATAGCGACGAGCGGAACATTCATATCGCTTGCGGATTTCAGGTGATCACCGGCAAGAATTCCGAGGCCGCCGGAATATGTCGGCAGCGAATTATGAACGCCGTATTCGGCACAGAAATAAGCAACCGGATTTTCCGCGGTTATTTTGCCGTATGGATCAGGCTTTTGGCTGACGTATTCGTTTTGCTTCCAGGAAAATTGCCGCAAACGTTTGATATAACCCACATCAAGTGATTTTTGCCACAAACGGAGTTCGCCGATGTTTCTTAACAAAAGGCGCGGATTCTGCTCGCATTTATCCCATAATGCAGGATCGAGTTCGCGAAAAAGGTCTACGCCCTCCGGGTTCCAGGACCAGAAATAATTCCAGGAAAGCTCTTCGAGCGCCCGTAGCGTTTCGGGCAGATCGCGCTTAAAATAAAAATCGGTTTTAGTTAATTGGCTTAGCTGAAAGCCGTGTGCTGACTGCATATCGCTCGCAAATTCCTTCATAAAATAATCGCGGGCTTTGTTGTTTAAGCGGGCGAAGCATCCAGAAACTATAAACCAACAAATATCGCAGAGCAAAGAGAAGTTGTCGGTAGTCGGTTGTCAGTTGTCAGTTAGGGACACGGAACTTTCGATGAAGCCCAGAGTTCAGGGCCTTGGGTGACTATTTCCTAATTAAGAACTTGCCGTCCTTCCACTCGAAATCGTAAAGTTTTTGACCTTTTTCGGATGCTTCGTAACCGGCTGCGTGTGACGGTTTCGTGCAGCCTGTCCAGGGCTTTCTCAATTTGCATTCCGTTTGCTCCTCGAATTATTCTGTCTATTAAAGCGAAAAATGTTCCGAAAAATTTTCACCAATGTTTGGGGACGCGGCAAAAAGATTCGATCCATTGTTCAGTGAACGGATTTTAAAGTAAAATTTTAGTTTCGTGCGGACAAAGCAAATATCATGAACTTAAAAATAATACCCGTTAAATGGACCGATGAAGGCGTGAACATGCTCGATCAGCGATTGCTGCCGACTGAAGAAAAGTGGTTAATGCTCAAGACATACAACGATGTCGCGGCCGGCATTAAGGACATGGTTGTGCGCGGCGCTCCCGCCATTGGCGTTTCGGCGGCATACGGCATTGCGCTTGGGGCGAAGCAGTTTGTCGGGACGAATATTGTCGATCTGGAGGACGAACTCGAATACATCTGCGATGTGTTGGGAGCGACTCGCCCGACTGCGGTTAATCTTTTCTGGGCAATAGACCGCATGAAGCGGACTTTTCAGAAAGCGAAAGCCGAAGGCAGGTCGGTCAGCGAGATCAAGCAGATATTGATCGAAGATTCGAAGGCGATCCACGAAGAAGACATCGAATCGCAGCGGTTGATCGCGCAGTTCGGCGGCGAATTGCTCGAAGATAACTCGACTGTCTTAACGCATTGCAACGCCGGAGCTCTCGCGACGGGCGGCGTTTGGGGAACGGCGCTCGGAGTCATTCGCGGCGCGGTTAATCAAGGCAAAATTATCTCCGTCATCGCGGACGAAACGCGGCCTTATCTGCAGGGCGCACGCCTCACCGCCTGGGAATTGAAAGAGGACGACATTCCCGTCACGCTTATCACCGACAACATGAGCGGCCACATAATGAAAAAAGGCGGCGTTCAGGCAGTCGTGGTCGGTTCCGACCGCATCGCGGCCAACGGCGATGTCGCCAACAAGATCGGCACCTACATGGTCGCCGTTCTCGCCCGCCGCCACAACATTCCGTTCTACGTCGCCGCCCCGCTTTCTACCATCGATCTGAATTGCCCCACCGGCGACGAGATCCCGATCGAAGAGCGCGACGAACGCGAAGTCACGCACATGAAGGACATTCAGCTTTCCCCGGCCGGCATCGGCGTCAGCAACTACGCCTTCGACGTCACCCCGAACGACCTCGTAACCGCCATCATCACCGAAAAAGGCGTTGCGCGAGCGCCCTATACGGAAAGCCTGAGGAACCAATTCGAAGTCGAGTAAGCAAGATTTCGATGAAGGCAAGCGGGAAAGATTCCTATTTCAAACAAGCCATTGTTATTGTTATACTTATCGGGTAACTGTACAGGCTTGGAATTACGGGGCGGTTTAGAAAAATACGCCCGCAGCAACAGTGCGGGCATTCATAAATATATGATCGAACGCGAACAAATCGAGATGGATGTGATTTTTGTCGGGGCCGGGCCGGCGAATTTGGCGGCGGCTTTGCATTTGAAGAACAGCATTGCGGCACACGACGAAAAGATCGAGAAAGGGCAGCTGCACGGCAATAAGGTCGGCGATATTGAGATCGGCATAGTCGAAAAAGGCCCGTATGTAGGAGCTCATATTCTATCGGGTGCGGTGATGGATCCGGGAGCGATTCGCGAATTGATGCCTGATTTCCTCGAACAAGGTTGTCCGGTCGATACGGTTGTGACTGAAGACGCGGCGTGGTATCTGACAAAAAATCGCTCGATTATCGCTCCGATCACACCGCCGCCGCTCAAGAATAAAGGGAAGTACATTCTAAGCCTGAGCAAAATGTGCGAATGGCTCGGCGAAAAATGTGAGGAAGCGGGAATCAACATTTTCCCCGAGTTTCCGGCATCGGAAGTTTTGTATGACGAAAACGACCGCGTAATCGGCATAAGGACAGGCGATAAGGGAATCGATAAGGAAGGGAAGCAGAAGGGGAATTTTGAGCCGGGTGTCGATATTTTGGCGAAGGTTACAGTGTTGGGCGAGGGCTCACGCGGCTCGTTGGCAAAGCAGTTGACCGCCCGGCTTGGATTGAATGAAGGTAAAGAAGCTCAGGTGTTTTCGCTTGGCGTGAAGGAACTTTGGGAAGTGCCTGAAGGCAATTTTCCGGAGGGCAAAGTCGTTCACACGCTCGGTTTTCCGTCGGATGCTCAAACTTACGGCGGCGGCTGGATCTATGGCCTGAAAAATAACGTTGTCAGCATTGGTTATGTCACGGGCCTCGATTATAAAGACCCGAATATCGATCCGCACGCGGAATTTCAAAAATTCAAAACTCATCCGAAAATCGCCGAAATTCTGCAGGGCGGAAAGATGCTCAAATACGGCGCAAAGACGATAAACGCCGGCGGATATTATACGATGCCCAAGCTCTATGCCGACGGCGTGCTTATCATCGGCGATTCCGCATCGTTCCTGAATGGGCAGCGGATAAAGGGAATCCACACTGCAATGAAGAGCGGAATGCTCGCCGCGGAAACGATAATTTTTGCTTTTCAGCACGGCGATTTTTCGGCTAAAACGCTGAAACATTTCGACGAAAAGGTCGGCCAGAGTTGGATATACGACGAACTCTATCCCGTCCGTAATTTTCACGCTTCGTTTCAGCAGGGCCGCTGGTTCGGTTTGATAAACAGCGGGCTGCAATTTCTGACGGGCGGAATGGCTTGGGGCTTTATGCCGAAGGAACAACACGTTGCAGGCCATGAGCGGATGCAGAAACTTGCCGATATGAACGGCAAAAACGCCGACCGCTACGAAAATGTTAAATTCGACAAGGTGATGATCTTTGACAAGGCGACGGATGTTTTTCACGCGGGCGTTGCGCACGACGAAGACCAGCCGTCGCATCTGCATGTGCTCGATACCGAGATATGCGCGACACGCTGCGCCGAGGAATACGGCAACCCGTGCCAGCGGTTTTGCCCGGCTGCGGTATATGAGATGGAATACAATTCCAGAACCGAACGCCAAGAGTTAAAGGTAAATTTCTCGAACTGCGTCCACTGCAAAACCTGCGACATTTCCGATCCTTACCAGATCATTAATTGGGTCACGCCCGAAGGCGGCGGCGGGCCGGATTATAAAGGCATGTAAATTGCATTATTCCTTATCGCTAACAAATCGTCTTAAAACGATACAAATATTTCGATAAGGAGAAACATAATGTCAATTTTTAATGATGATGAAGTCGAAGGTAAATACGAGCAGGCAAAGGGAACTGTAAAGGAAAAGGTTGGGGAATTAACCGATAATGAAAGTCTGGAACGAGAAGGCGAGGCCGACCATGCCGCCGGCGAAGGCCAGGAAACCTGGGGTAAATTTAAACGCGGCGTGTCCGACGCGGTCGATTCTGTCGGCGATGCGGTAAGCAATACCGGCAAACGGATAAACGATTAACCGGAATATTTTTGCCAGCGAATGAGCGCGAATAAAGACAATGTTCTTATTCGCGCTCATTCGCGCAGTTCGCGGATGGTTTTTCAGATTTTTCCACCAGACTTCTAGGATCGGAACACAAAAAAAAGCCGCCCCAAGAGGACGGCAAAGTTCGGCGAACACTGAACTGACTACAAAATCTGATCTAAAATCTCAAAATTTACGCGTTTTTCTTTTAATTCCTTCATTGCAACACGTGTTGGTTTCGATTTTCGAATATCGGTATCGGTACGGGAAACCGCTCCTCGCTGAAGCTGTTTACTTCGCTGCGCCGCCAGGATTATCATCCGATATTTCGAATCGATCGCGGGTGGATCTATAATTTCTTGTATTTCTTCGTTCTCGTCAAAAATCTCTTCTTTCTTATTAGCCATAATTCAGTTATTTTCTCCGGAGGCTTGATGTTTCGTTTTGTCGAAACTACTTAGAATATCCTGTATTGCCGCCGTTTGTCTAATCCGTTTCTGCCTTTCAGCGAGAATTATCGATTCCAATCGCTTAGAGGCTGCCGCAATTTCATCATTTACGACCACATATTCGAACTCGGTGTACTGCATGACCTCGCCGAACGAATTGCTTAAACGAAGCGCTAAATGTTCGGGTGTTTCAGTTGCCCGCGCGGTCAAGCGGTTCGTCAGCGCCTCGAACGAAGGCGGCAATATAAAGATGCTGATTGCCCCAGGCATAGTTTCGAGAACGGATATGGCGCCCTGAACATCGATCTCAAGAATCACATCCTTGCCTTCGGAAGTCATTATTTCTGTTTGCTCGAGCGAAGTGCCGTAGCAATTTCCGTGTACTTCCGCAGACTCCAGAAACTTTCCCGCATCTTGATATGTATCGAATTCTTCGCGTGAAACGAAGTGGTAATCGCGGCCATCAACCTCACCGGGCCGCTGGACGCGCGTTGTCAGCGAAACGGAATAGCCAATATCAGGAACAGCAGTCAATATCTCCTTGATAAGTGTCCCTTTTCCGCCGCCTGACGGCGAACTAATGATGATTAGATTACCTTTCATTAATTTCAAATTTCAAAGCGTTCTTCTGTAAATCCTGGAACTATTACTCGACATTTTGAACTTGTTCGCGGATTTTCTCAATTTCGCTTTTAATCGCAAGCGCGTTTTCTTTGATCGTCATGTTGTTGGTTTTCGAGGTGATGGTGTTTGCTTCGCGGTTCAGTTCTTGTGTTAGAAAATCGAGTCGCTTGCCGACTTCCTTTTCCTCGTTCATGATCGTTCGAAAATGTTCGAGATGAGATTGGAGCCGGGCGATTTCTTCCGAGATATCGGCCCGGTCGGCGATATAGGCGATTTCCTGAGCGAGCCGCGATTGGTCGATCTCGAACTGCGAGTCGGTTTTCGCGAGCATTTCGCCGATGCGTTTCATCAACCGTTGGCAATATTCTTCGCCGACCGAGCCGGATTCAGCGATGATTGCGGGCAGCCGGTTTTCGATTTCGTCGAGCCGCGTCTCCAACTCGATTTTGAGCATACGGCCTTCGTTCTCACGCATTTTTTCCAGGTCGTCGAGAGCGTCGGCAAGCGCTTTTTCGACACCGACCGTAAATTCTTCGCCTAAATCTTCTTTTTTTGGAGTCAGCACGCTCGGCAGACGGGCAATTACATTCAGGTCCGGTTCGCCGGAAAGAGCGAATTCGTCCTGCATATTTTTAATTGCCGCCAGATAACCGGCGATAAGCGGCCGGTTGAGTTCGTAAATGATTTCGTTTGAACGGTCATACTGCAGCGTGACATCGACGCGACCGCGTGACAGACGACTGCTTATCAGACGTTTAATGACCGGTTCGAGCGGCTGAAGTTCGTTCGAAAGCTTTAAAGCAAGATCGAGAAATCGATTATTCACCGTCTTTAATTCGACGCTGACAGCGAATGTTTCCGCCGTGACCGCTCCGCGGCCAAATCCTGTCATTGATTTCATAAAATTAACTGTTATTAGAAGTGGCGTAGCACCGATAGCTTTCAGGTTTCCATTGAGAGTCAATCTTGGCTACCTTGACAACAACAAAGCTTAATAAAAGTTCATCCGGATTGTTTTTCTGGTCATCGCGATAAATTCCATAATAAAAGTTAGTTTCTGTGAACATATCTATGCGATTCATCAGCTTCCATTTCACGAGTTTTCCCGGTTCAATGATCCCGCTCGGATTGTTGAACTTGACATCTTTTCTTTCAGAAAGAAACTCAGTGACGGTTTTTCCTTTCATACTACTTAGAAGATCATCCGAAATCATTCTTTTATTTTGTCCCGAAAAGGATTTTGAACGAATAATATTGGACAGCATTCAACACCGTCGTCAATTCGCAAAAAAACAGGCTGACTTCTTTTAAAGTACAAATTGGCTGCAAGCAAAATCGAAACGAATATTAAGCAAATCGAGACTAATGTTGCGAAAAACAATCCAATCCTAAGCCGTCTTTTCATTATCTTTCTCCTCGGCAAACTGTAGTTCGTAAAGGCGTTTGTATTTTCCGCCTTTATTTAGTAAATCCGAATGCGTTCCGGTTTGAATTATCCGGCCCTTTTCCATAACAACGATCATATCGGCTTTTCGAATGGTTGAAAGCCTGTGTGCAATGACGATGGACGTTTTGTCCTGGGTCAAATTCGCCAATGCCTTTTGCACTAATCGTTCCGATTCGGCGTCGAGTGCCGATGTCGCTTCATCCAGAATAAGTACCGGAGCATTTATCAGCACGGCCCTTGCGATCGCGATCCGCTGCCGCTGTCCGCCGGAAAGTAATGTGCCGCGTTCGCCGACAAGCGTGTCGTATTTTTGCGGCAGTTCATCAATAAAATCGTCCGCAAAGGCGATGCGGGCAGCCTCGGCAATTTCAGCTTCGGCTGCGTCCGGTTTACCGTATGAAATATTGTATCTGATAGATTCGTTAAACAACACCGTTTCCTGTGTAACGAGAGCGATCTGTTTCTTAAGACTCAATATCCTGGTATCGCGCAAATCGGTGCCGTCCCATAAGATCGAACCGCCGGACGGATCGTAGAGTCTCTGAATAAGCTTTATCAAACTCGATTTCCCGCCGCCGCTTTCGCCAACAAGGGCGATCATTGAACCTTTAGGAACTTCAAGAGAAATGTCATCCAAAATCTTTTTCGGATCATTACTGTAACTGAACGAGACGTTTCTCAGCTCGATTTTTTCACGAAGCGGCAGAAGTTCAACAGCGTCATTCTTTTCAGGTAGAGCTTCGTTTTCGTCAAGCACGTCCCAAACGTCCTTTGCCGCCGCGAATGCTTTTGCGATCTCGTTATGCTGCCGCGAGATCTTTCGCATCGGATCGTAGCTGCTGAATAAAAAGAATAGAAAAGTGAAAAATTGAGCGGCATCCATTTGCCCGGCATTTATTTCGCGCAGACCGAAATATAACAAGATAAGAATTGCTGCCATCCCGATTATTTCAATGGTGGGCGGAGAGAGTGCTGAAAGGCGGGCCGAGCGGCGGTTTGCCTTGGCGATCCTTTCCGCGACTTTCCCGAATCTCGTCTTTTCACGAGTCACGGCCGAATATGCCTTGACGATTGTGTGATTTGAAAGGGTTTCTTGTGCAGTATCGGAAAGCAATTTGTTGCCTTCGACGGATTCGTGTGACAGTTTTCGCAGTGCTTTGCTGAATTTGCTTGTTAAAATGCCTATGATCGGCCCGAGCACTATCGCGCCGAGCATCAAACGCCAATTCAAATAAAACCCGGCGCCGAGAAAGAACACAAGCATGAAACTTTCGCGAAGAACGTCGCGTAGATTGGATGAAACTGCAAGCTCGATCGCTGAGCAGCTTACGACTAACCGGGAAACCAGAAAATTCGTCCGGTGTTTTTCAAAGAATGAGGCGGGTTGGCTGAGCAGATGATCGTAAAGCTGCCTGCGAAGATCGAGAATTGCCGCCTGTCCGATCTTAGCCATCAGATATGACGAGAAAAATTCGGCAATTGCTTTAAGAATTGTAAAACTGAGCAAAAGAACCGAGATCATCAGCCAGGCTTGATACCAATCATCCTTTGGAATGAACCGCTGCAAATCGAAGATAGTTTCGGATTGCTTTCCGGCAATCGGTGAAAACTGGTCGAAGATTGGTACCAGCAGTGCCCCGATTGCCGTCTGAAAAACAGCCGTAAACACCATCGCAATCAATGCGATAACAAATGTCGGCCAATAAGGGCGAACGTAATTTAAAAGACGCTTGAAATCGTTCATCGAAGTATAAAGATTTGAATATACTTAGATAACCGGCCAATGTCCAAAACCGGCATCGTTTGCAACGCACTATTAAATTGTGGCATCTTTTTTAAAGTGTCTTTTTCTCGGAGATTCAAAATGAACAATTCAAAAGCCCTAAATATTGGAATGATCCTTTTATTTGTTTGCATTCTGGCCGGTTCGGGTTTTGCCCAGGCCGATGTGCCCCGGCGGACGACCGCGATAACTTATCCGCTCGACCAGGTAGTTTTCGTGCAGTTTCGCGGTACTACACGTTTTCCGAGAATGAAGGGTGAAGGGAAAATGAAGAGGACGAGCCGAAACGGTACCGAGATCGAACTTTCGGTATCGAAAATGCCTCGCCCGTTTGAATTGGGAGCCGGTTTCGCAACGTATGTTCTATGGGCAATATCGCCGGACGGGCAGGTGGACAACCTTGGCGAAATTAAGCGGCGTGGATTTTTTGAGTTCGATTCAAAGATAAGCGTTACGACGCCGCTGCAAAATTTTGCGTTGATAATCACCGCCGAGCCGCATTTTCTTGTCCGCCAGCCGAGCCAGGAAATAATGCTCGAAAATCTTAACCCTTACACAAAAACAGGCACAACGATCTCGACGGCTTCCGCCGTCCAGTATTTCGGGAATTCGAGCGATTATTTCCGGGATTCGCGAACACCGGAAATCGCCGAGCTTGATTATTCCAAAACACCATCGACGATTCTACAGGCAAAGCAGGCCGTCGCTCTCGCACGGTTTGCCGGTGCCGAACGTGATGCAGCGGAAGAGATGCGTGAAGCTGCATCTTTGCTTCAGAACGCCGAAACAGCCTGGAAGGCAGGGCGTCCGGAGGAAACCGTCGAGATCACGGCCCGCCAGGCGGTAAGTGTCGCGGTAAAAGCCGAATCGACAGCTATTGTCCGGAAAGCGGCCCGCGAAAAGCGGAACGAGCAAACACGATCGGACGCTGAAACACGGCAGGCCGAGAACAGGTACCAGGACGCGCAGAATATTATCACCGAACTCCGTGCTCAACTTGCGGATGAAACCCGAAACAAGGAACTTTCCGAGCGGGAAGTTTCGACTTATTCAACACAAATCAGGGAATTGCGGGCCGAAAACGGAAGGCTTAGCGAAGAACTCGGCCGAATTCGCGTCGAGGCTGCTAATGCCGCACAGCGGCTTGCGGCGATAGAAAGCGAGAAGCTAGCATCCGACGAGCAGCGTTCGAGAGACGAAAAAATGAACAATCTGATGGCGAACCAAGCCGGATTTGTTCAATCATTAAAGCGTTTTGGAACAGTTGCCAAAAACGACAGGGGAATTATTTTGACCATGCCGGAGAATTTCTGGTCGGCAATTCGTTCAACCACTTTTGCTCCGAATGCAGACGTTAAATTAAGCTCGCTCGGCGAGGTTCTGGCGAATAATCCGGATTACAAATTAGTCATCGAGGCTCACACGGACGACCGAGGCACACCCGAAGAATTGGACGATCTGACTCAGCAAAGGGCTCGAGCCATTGCCGAACGTTTAAGCGGATTCGGCGTTGCGGAAGGCCGAATCGAGGCTAAAGGAATGGGAGCGGCCTTGCCGGTCGCGCCGAACACCACAAATGCCAGCCGGGCAAAAAACAGGCGTGTGCAGCTTGTTTTAGTTCCAAATATTTAACGTTACCGCTCCTATTGCTCCTTCATACATTGACCGGATCGCGTGCCTTCCGTTTGCGATTCGGTCAATATATCTTCAAAATTTTCCATCTCAAATGTAATCAACTATAAATTCTAAGGAATTTATGGTAGATTCGTGTTTTCAAATTTCGAGGTTCGCCCGCAGCAAGATCAGGAGCTAATTTACAATGAAAGTTTTTTTCAGCGTCACGCGTATGGCTCTTTTATTTGCCGTCGGTTGCTCGGCTTTTGGAATCTACTGGTCATCGGACGGAGCTGTTCAAAAGGCGCAGGAAATCCAAACCCAGCCATTCAAAGCCCGATTCAGCGAATTCGAAAAAAGCGATGCGATCACGGATGATATCCGAAATACTCGGCGACAAACTTTCCGAGTTAGAATGACGGATGAAAAGGATCGCGCCGCAGCGGCTAATTACGGCTCAATTATTGGGGATTACGGAACGTTTGTGGTTTTGTCGAAAGATAAAAAGACCAGCCTGGCTCGTTCCGGTCTCGACACACAGGAGATCGATACAGCCCTGTATCTGCCTGGAACGAAATTCGATCCGGTTGCGGAACCGCCCGAATATACCGTGCGGCCCGATCAGAGCCCGCGAAAAAACGGCGAGGGTTACTATATTGTCCAGTTCGGCGGCACGGTTAATGATGCGTGGCTCGACAGCGTCCGCGACGCGGGCGTGGAGATTTTGCAGTATATCCCGAATCAGGCGTTTTTCGTTTACGGCGACGCCGCCAACATTCAAAGGGTTTCCGGCCACTCGCGGATCAGATGGGTTGGGGAGCATAGGAAAGAGCATAAGATTTCGCGGGAATTAAGGGATTTTAATCAGAGAACAAAAGGCGAGACGGCGGCCTACGATATTGCGGTTTTTGCACGAGCCGATCTGGATGGTTTTGCGGGTGAATTCACCAATTTTATTCGCGGACGGATTCTCAGCCGAAGTAAGCTGCCAAATAATTTTTTCAATATTCTGCGGGTTGAAGTGCAGATCGAAGAGATCGAAAAGATCGCCGAAATGCCGGATGTAATTCGAATTGATCCTTTTATAGCACCGGCCCGGGAAGACGAGCGTGCCGCCCAGATAGTCGCTGGAAATTACACGAGCACGACCACGCTCGCCGGGCCCGGATATAACCCGCTTACTCGATTCGGCGCAGATGGAACCGGCGTTACAGTTGCGGTTTCCGACGATGGAATTTCGATTCCTGGTAACGGGGGTTTTTACATCTCATCGGCGAATACGGTAAATGCACCGCTACGGGGAGCCACGGCCGGGGCTTCCGGAGGACACGGGCATTTAAATGCAAGTATTATCGCGGGCGACGCGCCCTTCGGAATTCTCGATCCGACCGGTTATAACTACGGCCTCGGAATTGCGCCGAAAGCCAATATTGTTAATATTCCATTTCTCAAGTCCGGCAATACAACCACGGATGCCCAGGCGGTTAACGATGCTTTAAATACGCTCGGGCCAAATGGCGTGAAGGCGACGATATCGAATAACAGCTGGGGCTCGGGAACGAATTCCAACTCGTACGATTCTTACGCGGCGCAATACGATGGTTTGGTTAGAGACGGTTCCTTTGCTACGTCCATAGATCCGTTCACGATAGTATTTTCGGCCGGAAATTCCGGGCCGGGAGCTTCCACCCTGACCCGGCCTAAAGTTGCAAAGAATGTGATCTCGGTCGGCAATTCAGAAAATATCAGGACGGAATTCGGAGGTGCCAACGCAGATAACATTGAGGATCTTCGTTCTTCATCAAGCCGCGGGCCTTCGGCGGACGGACGTATAAAACCGGATATTACCGCTCCCGGAACATTTATAACGGGGAGCCGGGCAGGCAGCTGTTCGAGTGTCGGCCTTTGTTTCGACGCCAATCATGCTTACAGTACCGGGACATCGCACGCCGCTCCTCAGGTTGCGGGTGCGGCGGCGTTATTTACACAGTATTGGCGAAACGCAAATGCCGGAATTTACCCGAGCCCGGCAATGATCAAGGCGGCGGTAATCAGTTCCGCACAGGAAATGAACGGCGCGAACACATCTGCCGCAGTGCCGAACGGTGACGAAGGCTGGGGCCGTATCAGCATGAAATTCATGATGAATACCGGCGTCGGAATGAAGTATATCGATCAGTCGTCCGCTTTTTCCAATCCGGGCGAAACGCAGATCGTTTCAGGGGCGGTCGGTGATTCCACGAAACCGGTCCGCGTCACGCTTGTGTGGACCGACCCGCCTGGTGTCAGCGATCCGGCTTTGGTCAATAATCTTGATCTGACAGTGACGGTCGGGGGTAATACTTATAAAGGTAATGTTTTTTCGGGCGGAGCGTCGGCAGCCGGCGGAGCGTCCGATACCATAAATAACGTCGAAAATGTTTTTCTTCCCGCCGGCATTCCTGCCGGAACTCCGTTCACAATTTCTATAGGATCGACAGCCTTAAACGGCGATGGAATTTTGGGAAATGCGGACACGACCGACCAGCATTTTGCTCTTGTCGCATATAATTTCTCGCTTGTGCCGACAGCCGCCACGGCGGAAATTTCCGGCCGTGTCGTTTCAGGCTCGGGAAGAGGAATCGCAAACGCTCTGATTACTTTGACCGATTCTCACGGTGCTGCCTTCACGGCACGGACAGGCTCGTTTGGTTATTACATTTTTGAAAATATTGCGGTTGGCCAAACGTATGTTGCCACCGTTTTGAAAAAGCGCTATACATTCGAAATACGTACGCTTAATGTAGATGATAATATTGCCGGGTTGAATTTTGTGTCGGGTGAGCTTTAGATCCGTCAAGATTCATGCTAACTCTCGTTCCTCTTGTTCCGTGGTTAAACTCTTTTCATGTACCACCGAAACAAGAGGAACAAGAAGGAGCAAAAAGGAAACGTTGGATTTGAAACTGAATTCCCCGCGGAAAAAATTTGTAGCGGCTGGGTTTTCAAGATTTCGATCCGGCGGCAGGCCAAGCATACATTCATCTCCGACGTTTAAGTCGACGAGCCTTAAGACTAGAGCATTCAATGCCAGCCCATTCGCGTCCAACTAGACGAGCGTCGTCGAGCTAAGCAGACGCACACCCGTTATCAACGCTTTTAGCAAATTATCTTCCGGAAACGATGCTCCGAACGCAATAGAAACGTGTTCCGGACGGATGCCAAGCCAGACATTTTGGTTTATCGCTCCGAGAGCGCTCCGATCTATCTTTTTGACGCCGAGACGAAGCTCGCCGAGGAGAGTTTGAAATTGCGGAATTTCCGATTTGCTGGACCATAAACGCCGGGCTTCGAAAAGATTATTCCGGCCTGTTATTCGGGCGGCTTCGTAGGAAGCAGGA
Organism: Pyrinomonadaceae bacterium; assembly: GCA_037723965.1. Classification (GTDB taxonomy): domain Bacteria; phylum Acidobacteriota; class Blastocatellia; order Pyrinomonadales; family Pyrinomonadaceae; genus OLB17. The sequence continues at coordinate 150,256 of JBBJOS010000001.1, forward strand.
TTCGAATAGACCTGCTGCGGCGTTCCGGTCTGAATGATCCCGCCGCAGGATAGCACGGCGACCGAATCACAATAGTTTAAAATTGCTTTGTAACTGCTTGTTGCGAAAACAACTGACACAGATTTTTATTTTCCACAGCTTTCGCAGCTTTTGAGAAAATTTCTGCTTTAAGAAATCGTCCATCGAACAGAATGGATCATCCAGTAACAGCAGGTACTTTGTGGATTCAAGCGCTTCGGCGACCTTGATTGCCCGTACGCTCGTCGGATGATAGTTGCGTTGAAAAAATCGCTTTTTGCGAAGCCGAGAAATGACCGTGCGGCCGGAGCGGCACAATGAAAACTCCCAGTTTCGCTGGTAAGATTCGTAACCTCCTTCGAATCGAATGACCCTGCTCCACTTGCCTTATCAATTCCAGCAACTTCCCTTAAAATTGTGGTTTTGCGGGATCCGGAAACTCCGAAAAGGCCAAGTATTTTCCCACGCCCGGCGTTAAACGAAACGTCCCGAAGAATCCATTTATCGCCGTATCTTTTTGAAAGCTTGTTGACCTGAAGGGACATATCGAAGCGAAAAGCGGAACTTTGGCCTGATTTATTCGTGCAAATAAAAAGTATGCTGTTGTCATCTCAATAAAGCAAGTATAATGTAGGGAGATATGGCACAAGAAAAACGCAGCTTAACACGTAAATTAGCCCACGCGGGCGGCTGGCAAATAGCCAAACGGGCCGCGAAAATGCTGCCGTTCGGCGGCACCGCGGTGGTTCTTGCTTTAGTCGGTCATGACATAAAGAAAAAAGGCTTGGCGAAGGGTTTGATGAATTCTGGCATCGATGCAATTCCGTTCGTGGGACTAGCAAAAAACGGCATTGAGCTTTTTGCGGGCGATTTTTTTCCGGATAAGGTTCAGAACGGAAAAAGGAAATAGTATTTATGAATTTTACGTTTTTCGGACGACATAAGCTGGTCGCGACTGCCTTCGGGCTGGTTATTATGTTCCTGTCGGTTTCGAGTATCGATGCGCAGACGCGGCGTAAGAGGAAAGCTGTGAAAAAGCCCGTTTCAATCGCGACCGTTGTACAGCCGCAAGCGGAGCCTTTAATAATTAGCCGTGCCGAAGATTTTCCCGATTCAGGTTCTCTCGTTTCAGAGCCGACAGCGACCGAACGCCTGGTGGAACCGGCCGGAAAGGCGGACACAACGTTGGAAGACCTTGCCAACCGTATCAAAGGCCTGGAAGCTCTAAAGAAAGACGATTACGACACGAAACAGAAGCGGCTAATGCTTAACTTGGATATTTTAACGCGTGCCGAAAGCCGTGCCGAGACTCTTCGTAAACAGCTTTTCGACATGATCGAAAAGGAGAACACCTACACCGCCAAACTCGATCAGATCGACACCGACATTCGCCCTGAATCGATTGAACGAAGCGTCGCATTCGCCGGAACGCTCCGCCCAGAAGAACTTCGCGGCATGAGAAAGAAAAGCCTGGACAGCGAAAAAACCAACCTTCAAGCCCTAATTGTTGAGATCCAGCGTACACGGGCGAATCTAGATCAGAATGTTCAAAAAGCCGACCTTCTTGTTGAAAAGCTGCGAGTGAAACTCGAAAAAGAGATCGACGACGCGCTCATCGAAGAGCCGAGGGATCAATAGCGTGGCTTTACTGCCCACCGGACTTCGGTATTTTTACTGACTTTTTGACCGGTTTCGGTTTATTAACACAATTTTTTGCTACCGCTAAAACAGCCAGTGTTCTGAAAAATTTATCTTCCAGGCTCTTCGCGTTCGAAAGCGACATTTCGAAATCGTTTTTACTCAGCTCCGTAAATGTCGATTCCAGATCGTAATTCGGCGTCGGAAAAACGGCGTAAAACGCAAATCCCTTTCCCTGGATCTGCCGGTACATCGATTTGGAAAGCATATCGGGATTTTCCAAACGGTTTATCACTTTTATAGCGTCGCTCAATTCATCGAGAGCAAAAACGTGATTGACCTTTTCGTAAATGTTGGCGAGACCTAATAAAACCTTAGCCTTTGCGACCGAGTTCTCCGTTTGCCGGGCGAGCTTGCCGACATCGGTCAGTTCTGAATAGACAGACGCCGAATCGTTGACATTTTTCAGCAGTGTATCCGCTATTTCGAATGATAATATCGAGCGGTGTTCGATCTCAGGAACTTTAGCGGCGAATCTCTGCGCTTCGCTGAAACGTTTCTCTTTAATCGCCAATTTAGATCGCAGAAAAAAGAAATAATTGGTAGATTCAAATCGTACCTTCTCATCCCTGATTTTATCCAGCCAGGGTTCGATCCTCTTAAATTGATCTTCGGCCTTGACACCCCAAGTGATCAAATTGACGATCATCGCGTCGGTGAGTTTTCCTTCCTCGTCCGCTTTTTCGACAAGCTCAAGGCGTTCATCAAACCCGAGCGACAAGGCTTCATTACGTTTCTCTCTATCGCGGAGAATCTTCCGCATCTCGTCGCTCAGCATCCCATTTATCTGTGCTTTTGCCTCAGACAGCTTTTGTATTAAAGCGGGAAGCCGTTCAACGATTATCGGTTCGAGTTCCTGAATTGCGCTGATCATGTAAACCGGCTCAGGCTGCCTGTTTTGGTCCGGCGGACGATTTATATTTTCGGGATCGCTCGTGTATGTCGATACACGCCGGAGAAATGTTTCGATGAACTGCCGCTGAAGCCCGGGATTCGGTGTTAAATCTTCGGGTACATTCGAACCGAACTGATATTTGTCTACTCCGAAAATTCTTTCACTTGCGAAAGGATATGCCGATAAAAACAGCAATCTGCGGGGCGTTTCGTTTGCGTAATTTCTTAACAACTCAATATAAAGAGCATCCGCAAACTGCTTGTTTTCTTTATAAACCTGAAAAGGAGCAAAATACCAGTGATGGTCCAGCGGCTCACGCATCACACGGCGAAACAAATACCAGCTAAGGTCGGGATTGGTCTTCACGCTTGAGTGGGCGATGCGCATGATCTCTTCTATTTCGCGCAATTTATTATTCGGGTCTCTCTCGGCCGCGGTCTTTTCATATTCCTTCAAAAGCTGTTCGGTTAAGCGTTTCGCCCATTCTGCATCTTTTGGGGCAATAGCGCGAATTACCTCAAACCTGTAATCCGGAGCCCGCATTGTAAGTCCCTTATCCGTATGACTCTCAAACCCTTTTTCAAGAAAACGGGCCGTTGCGAATTTAAAAGCGTCGGTAAAGTATTCCCTCGCGGCCGGCTGATCGAATTTCCATATAAAATCCGCCGAGCGCGTTAAGATGCGGATGCGTTTGTCCGTTTCCTCGACCGTTTTGCTTTCGGCGACTTGCTGATCGACCAGGAAGCGGGCAAATTCGGTATTGCAGACGGGACTTTCGATGCTTGTGATTTGAGGGAAAGCTGTAACGGAAACACCTAAAAGCATAGCGGCGGTAAAAACCAGGCGGGAAATACTCATCAATTACCTCCAGAGACTAATTTTGCGAAGTATATCAGAATTTACAGTATATTCAATTGTTTTGAGTTTACGTTTCAGCGTGCTTCTTCCTTAAGTAAAAGACAAACTAAAGTTTGAACTCAGAACAAAGATTGCAAGCAAATGCAACTCCGTGCGTTCCCTAGATAGTCATAGAAGGCGTGAATTACCCGCGCCGTTAAAAACTATTGGGGGAATATATGAAATTTAGAGTCTTTGCGAGTCTTTTGGGTTTTGCTTTTGCTGGATTATTTTCGGTGCTTTCGATTTATAGCCAAGGTGTGATCGTTCCTATTATTTGTGATATTCGTCCGTGCAGGCGTCCACCGATTCCGCGTCCGATACCCCTGCCTAATGCTTTGCCGGTCAAATCCATCGAGCTCGATACGAAGATCGAAGGCCAGGTCGCGACGACGCATGTAACTCAGGTATTCCGCAATGACACGCCACACACGCTCGAAGGAACATATTTCTTCCCAATTCCCGAAACTGCGTCGATCATCGAATTCTCGATTTGGGAAAACGGTAAGAAACTGGTCGGCGAAGTTCGTTCACGCGATGAAGCGAGGCGTATTTACGATGAAATAGTTCGCCGGCAAAAGGATCCAGGGCTGCTCGAATACGCCGGAAAAGATTTGTTCCAAGCCTCCATTTTCCCAATCCCACCAAACTCGGATAAAAAACTAGAGCTGACTTATTCACAAATCCTGAAAGCAGAATCGGGAACCGTTGCGTACCGTTATCCGCTCGGAACCGGACGAAATGTATGGTCGCGTCCGGGAATCGAGAACATTCGTTCGAACATGCCGCAGCAGAAATTCGGCACGGTTTCGGGAAGGATCGAGATCGTCGGGAAGGAAGCATTGCGTAATGTTTATTCGCCTTCACACAACATCGATATTAAGAATAAGAGTGAGCGTGCGGTCTCCGTTTCATTCGAAACGAAGGACAACGATAGCGATTTTCAGCTATTCTACGGCCTTTCGAACGACGATTTCGGAATGTCGCTGATTACCCACCGTGAGCCGGGAAAGGACGGCTATTTTTTGCTGATGCTCTCGCCGAAGGAGGAGTTGGCGGAACGCGAATTGGTCAACAAAGACATAGTTTTCGTGCTCGACACCAGTGGATCGATGGCGGACGAAGGAAAAATGGAAAAGGCGCGGTCGGCATTGCTTTTCGGTATCCGTACGCTTCGTGATGGCGACAAATTTAATGTTATAAGTTTTGCAGGCGAAGAACATTTAATGGAAAAAGGCCTGATAACAGCCGATGCCGCCGGCAAAAAACGCGGCGAAGCATTCGTTCAAAAACTCCGGCCGACCGGCGGCACGAATATAAATGATTCGCTGACCGCTTCGATGAGGCAGTTCGACAAAAGTGACCGGCCGAAAATGCTTGTATATATGACCGACGGCCTGCCGACCGTCGGTGAAACGAATGTCGAGAAGATAATCGATAATTTAAACAAGGCAAAAACAGTGGACGTGCGAATTTTTCCGTTTGGTTTCGGTTACGACGTAAATACTTTATTGCTCGACAAGCTCGGATCCGAAAATTCCGGCATTTCTGATTACGTCCAGCCGAAGGAAGACCTTGAAATAAAGGTTTCCAACTTCTTCTCCCGCGTCAGCTCACCGGTCTTATCCGATCTTGAACTCGATCTCGGGACGGTGGAAACGGAATTTATGTATCCGCGAAGGTTGACCGATCTATTTAAGGGAATGCAGATGACTGTTATCGGGCGTTACAAAAACGATTCCGATCTGCGGAATATCACGCTCCTGCTGAAAGGGAAATCGGGAAAGCAAATTCGCAGTTTCAGGTATGACGATCTTGATTTTCCGGCGAGGTCCGAAGACAATGATTTTCTGCCCCGTTTATGGGCAAGCCGCCGCGTTGGCTGGCTGATCGAACAGATTCGGCTTAACGGGGAAACGAAAGAACTCCGCGATGAGGTAGCCGATCTCGGCACCAGGTATGGAATCGTAACACCATACACCTCGTATTTGGCGACGGATGGAACGCTGGCTTCAGCCCCACGCGAATCGGAGCAGTTTAGAGCGTTGGCCAGTTCGGCACCGGCTAAAATGAAGGATGATAAGGGCGCGGGAGCGGTGCGGCAGAGCATTCAGCAAAATGCGATGCAGTCCAATGCGATGGCCGTCAATGTCATCGGCGTAGCGGAGGAAGACCGAATTTTGATCGGAAATTCTATCCGCAACCAATTTGTCGCGAACAAGAATTTCTTTAACCGGAATAATGTCTGGGTCGATTCGGATTATAGACCGGAATCCAAGCTTGCCGAGATAAACGTGAAGTTCGCGAGCGAGGAATATTTCAAACTTGCGGCAGGGGACAAAGATCTCGCCCGTTATCTTGCACTCGGCGAAGAGGTCGTGGTTGTTTGGAAAAACAAAGTCTATCGCGTTGCGAATTAGGGGTCCGTCCTGAAAACAATTTACATATCAAACCGGCATTAGAACTTTAGTCTTCAGCCCAAAACATTAATTGACCGGCAAAAGTTCACGGATTTTACGTCATAATAAGGTGATTTATGACTTGAGAAAGGTTATTCTCTAAGTCTAATCACCTTATCTATTTTCCCGGAGGACTTCAGCGTGCGTTTATTTTCACGAATACTTCTTGCATTTATTTTCACTATGCTTATTTCCCATATTATTTGGGGACAGACGGTGTGGAAGGCGAGCCGGGCGTCAAGCAGCGGCGATCTTGTGACAGTTTATTTCACCTCGGCCAATAAAGGCTGGATAGCGGGCGACGGCGGATATTTGGCTTCGACCGTCGATGGTGGAAAAACGTGGTCGAAATACCCTCTGAATACTACCGAAGATATTAACGAGATCTATTTTCGGAATGTATCGAACGGATACCTCGTCGCGGGCCGGAAACTCTTTATTACGAGCGACGGTGGAAATTCGTGGCTCGAAACAATGATCTATCGTGCCAGTGATTTTCGAAACGGAACTCCTGAATTCCTGAGTATCCGTTTTGCTGATAAAAAACGGGGCTTGATCGTGGGCTCTGTACTCAACCGGAAGGGCGATGTCGTCCTGGAATCGCTGGTCATGCGGACCGAAGACGGCGGGGAAACGTGGCGGCGTGTCAGCGTTCCTTCGAAAGCCGAGCTTTTCCACCTTGATTACAACGGAAACTCTCACGCATGGATTGTCGGCGACGACGGCGTGATCCTCGCCAGTACCGACAGTGGATTAAATTGGCGTGCGCAATCTTCGGGAACTAAAATGGCCTTGTATAATGTCGATTTTCGCGACGACAACGAAGGTTACGCCGTCGGCAAAAAGGGAACGATCCTCAGAACCGGGAACGGCGGGGCAAGCTGGCAAAAACTAGTGACGCCGCATAACGAAACGTTCATGCGCGTTGATTTCGCCGATGATAAAAACGGCTGGATCGCCGGTTACGGCGGTTCGATACTCACTTCCACCGACAAAGGCCGAACCTGGGCCAAACAAAAAAGCGGCACGACCGATAATCTTTACGGCCTCTACATGATGAAAAAATACGGCTGGGCCGTCGGAGCAAGCGGGCTTTTGGTCGGTTATCAAAAATAAATTTCGTTATTTCTGCAAAAAAAGTGTTTTCCTGTTAACACTTTTGCAATGTTGTGGTATCGTACATCAATCTTTCTATTCAATAATCTGGTTTTCATCAGGATTATTTATATCTACTTATATCTACAATTTGTTTTTGGAGGAGTAAAAATGGCCAAAAAACCGTTTGCAATCGCACTGGTTCTTCTTGCTTTATTGTTTGCCTTTGAACGTCCCACCGCCGCACAGGGCACGACCTCTCGCGTTACCGGAACCGTTACAGATTCATCCGGTGCGGCAATTAATGGGGCAACGGTGACGCTGACCAATGAAGCGACCGATGCTTCTCTTACTACTGAAACATCTGATTCGGGTGTTTATAATTTTGATCTGCTTCTGCCGGGAACCTACAGCGTTACGGTTGAGAAGGCCGGGTTCAAAAAATTTGTAGCTACCGGTAACCAGGCTTTGGTCAACCAGCCAACAACATTGAACGCCGCGCTGGATGTCGGAAGCGTCGATGAGGTAGTTACCGTACAGGGAGCAGCCGAACAGGTACAGACTTCTACTTCCGGGAACGTCGGCTCGACCATCGATCAGAGAGCCCTCGAGTCGCTTCCCATTATAGGTCTACGCGGACGCAATCCGCTTGATTTGATCAACTTTCAGCCTGGCGTGGTCGTTGGCTCAAATACGGGCGGCGGTGTTCACGTCCATGGTTCTCGCGACCGGGCATTCAACTTCACGCTGGACGGGATCGATATTAACGAATCCACCGCCGGAGGTTCAAATTTCACCCCGCTCCGTCCGAACCCGGAATCGATTCAGGAATTTCAGATCGTAACCAGCAATTTTACAGCGGAACTCGGCCGCAGCAGCGGTGCTCAAGTAACACTTGTTACTCGTTCCGGTACTAATAGATTTGCGGGTAACATATTTGAGTTCTATCAGACGCCGGATTTCAATGCGAACGAATTCCAGAACAACTTGCAGGGAATCGGCCGGGCACAATTTGTCCAACACATATATGGCGGCAGTTTCGGCGGGCCAATCGTAATACCTGGGTTCGGAGAGGGCACTCCGTCATTTCACAAGCTGAAGGACAAAGCATTCTTTTTCGTTAACCTTCAACGGTTGAGTGCCGTTGAAACCCGGCGCAGCGGAGGCACCGTTTACACGGAATCCGCTCGTAACGGAATTTTCCGCTACGTTTACGGTGGGGCAACAAATGCTGCAAATGGCCGATTTGTTCCGGGTAGGAACGGCAATGCTGGAACCACGATAAGTGCAACTACAAATCCGTTGGGAGCTTCGGTCAATGCGGATGGATCCCCTAGATACCCGACATGCGTTGGAAGTCCGCCGACGAACGCTCCTTGCATTCAATCATATAACCTCAACACAAACTCACCGGTTACGTTTGATCCTTTGGTGACATCTACGTTCCGGTCTTATCCGCTTCCAAACAATTTCTTTGCGGGCGACGGTTTGAATACGGCCGGCTTTATCTTTAACGCACCGCAAACTGAAAAACAATGGGATTTTGTTTCGCGATTCGATTACAAGATTAACGATAATAACCAGTTGTATGTTCGATACGCTCAGGGATCGCAAAACACTTTTAATGATAGTGTAAATGGTGGATTGCCGCGTTTTCCCGATTTTCCAGGGTTGACAGATACGTTACGCACACCAAAAAATTTAGCTATAAATTATCGAGTGTCCCCGACAGCCAAATTAACGAATGAATTCATTTTCGGCTACAGTACTTTTGGTTTTAGCTTTGCTACGCCTCAACCGCGTGCGGATATTCCTTTCGTTCTCAATTCGGTTACGGACGCGTTTCAAAATTTTAATTACAATGCACGAAAAGCCCGCACATTTCAGTTTGTTGACAATGTGACGATCGATTTGTCGCCGCATACCATTAAGACCGGCATCAATTTTCGATTCGGACGACAGTTCGATGACCGATCGAGTGCAGGCGGGCAGATCGAGCCTCAAATTGGCTTCGGCACGGGGTCGAGTTCGTTCACGGGATTTGCAATACCAACCGATGCAGTTGCGGGAACAAGTGCTAATCCAACCGGAGCGCAGGGAATTAATGCTTTAGACCGCGCAGTTCTGCAGGGTACGGTTAATAATTTTATTGGTCGTATAGGAAGCTTCAGCCAGGGATTTGTTGTCGATCCGAATAATCCAAGTGCATTTGCTCCGGCGGGCACACGATGGAATTGGACAGCATACTATCCAGAGTATGATTTTTATGTTCAAGACACGTGGAGGCTAAGGTCAAATCTGGTTTTGGATCTTGGACTCCGCTACGAGATAAAACTAAGTCCAACATCGAAGGACCTTCCTATCCTCCGCCCCAACCAGCCGTTTACGATCGGTGCCGCTCCGACGAATACGCTTCGATGGGAAGAGGGCGATCTTTTTAAGAACGATTTTAACAACTTTTCACCGTCGGTCGGTTTTGCATACGACCCGTTTAAGGACGGTAAGACATCTATAAGGGCAAACTATCGCTTGTCATATGACAGGTTTCCGTCCCAGGTATTTGCCAACAGCATCTTCCAAAGCGCTCCCGGAAACACCTTAACCGGTACGGCAACCGGTATCGGCAGTGAGAATCGGTTGCTCCGAGATGGACTGCCGAGTCTTGTTCCCACGCAAACGCCTGACCAACTGCGTCAGCCCGTGGCCTTTTCCACAGCAGGTATTACTCTCGTCGATCCTGACACACAGTATCCGGAAAATCATCAATGGTTTGCCGGTGTTCAGCGTGAGCTATGGTGGAATAACGTCCTGGAGATAAATTACATCGGCCGCCGAGGGGTTCATCTATTTGGAGGCTACGATTCTAATCAGGTGAATATTTTCGCCAAAGACTCCCGCTGTTCGGAAAACTTTTTAGAGGCCTTCAACACACTGCGGGCAAGCACTACGGCGACCTCGTGTTTGATAGATCTTCTCTTTACGGGTAATGCCAATGATCCTACCCATGCTGGAACGGCGACTTTTCGCAGTATTACCGCTATTGGTAATACATTATCGAACACTACCACTGGCGGAAGTGTTGCAGCAGCGGCGGCGGTTGTTTCGCAGAGGGCTTGTCAAGCCGCTGACGTTACCGCCGGGCGCTGTACCAGTACTTCTCAACAGCTGATCGGCCGTACTATAAACAACCCGTTTCTTTTTCAAAAGTTTCCGCAATTTGCCGGTGCACTAAATGTCTTGGACAGCAACGACCTTTCCCGATATAACGGATTGGAATTTGTTCTCAAGCGCCGGCTGACGAATGGGCTAGGCTATCAGTTGGCTTACACATACTCGGTGTCTAAGGATACCCGTTCGTTTGATCCGACTTTTGCGACCGTTTCGCGGGGAGACGCTCAATCGGCATCGAGTACCCCTTTTGACATAAACAATCGCAACCTAAACTACGCCAACTCCGATTTCGATCGCCGGCATGTTCTGCAAGCGACATACGTTGCTGAACTGCCGGTCGGAAAAGGAAAGGCTTTCCTCGGTGATATACCGAAAGCTCTCGATTTTATTATTGGTGGATGGCAGCTTTCGGGCACGATGAATTGGGCATCCGGAAGGCCATTCACGGTTTATTCGGGGATCAACACATTCAGCAACGTTAACCAATCGTTTGCAAACTGTAGCGATTGTCCACGCAACTTGGGGTCACTGATTGAAAGAAACGGTACCAACTACTGGTTCAGCGAAGAAGCGCAGGCCAAATTTGGTCAACCGCTTCCTGGGGAATTGGGTGACACAGGACGAAACTATTTTATCGGCCCGAGACAGTTTCAGACCAATGCTTCATTGCTAAAGAGATTTCGTTTCACCGAGACACTCAATTTTGACCTTCGTGTCGATGCGTTGAATCTGACCAATAACGCATCCTTTGGTTTACCAAATGCAACGTTCAATTCAGGTGTGCTCGGACAGATTCGAACGTCGGTTACGAGTTTTTCGAGACGCATTCAATTTTCCGGTAAGCTGAATTTCTAGCCCATAATCGACCAATCATTAAAGCTCCGTATCCTTTGTACTGCGGAGCTTTTTTTCTGAAAGAGGCAACCGAATCGCTACGAAGCGAATCATTATTATTGGGTCAGAAAGCCGTAGCCGAGATTTTTGAAAGTTGAAGCTAAGAGTTTTTCTAATTCTTCTGTTTCTACCTTTACCCGCTGAGAACTCAACTCGGCGGTGTTTTTTTATTGGGGACTCTGCAGGGTACGTACGTTTTCGAAGTGCCGTTCGGGCGTGGCAGGTCATTTGGTTCGGGGATTCCGAAGGCTCTGGATTATGTAATCGGTGGATGGCAGTTAGCAGGGAATTTAGTTTGGGCGGCGGGCAATCCTTTCACCGTTTATTCGGGAAGAAATACATTCAGTAATGTGGTTCAATCTACCGCTGATTGTAATGGCTGCACTCGAAACATTGGACAGGTCGTACAAGAAGGATCTCCAGGAACGACGAATTACTTGTTTAGTGCCGAAACTCGGGCGCTGTTCTCAACTCCGGCTGCCGGCACAAATGGGAATACGGGCCGAAATTTCTTTCTCCGGCCAAACTATTTCCAAACAGATCTTGCAGTATCCAAGAAGCTTAGGATAACGGAGCGATTTAATTTAGATTTACGGTTGGAAATAAGCAATCTGCTTAATAACGTCGCGTTTGACAATCCGACCGCGGTGGTTACGTTGTCAACCTTTGGACGTCTTCGCGACAGCGTTATCAGTGGCTCTAGAAAAATGCAGCTCGGAATCAAGTTGAATTTTTAGTGTGGTCAGCTGTTCGAGAAAATGCAGGTTTCGCTGAAATTAAACTTTTAGAGTTTACTAGAGACTAAATGATGTTCTGCGGTTCACATGAACCGCAGAACTTTTTTTGTGCTTGGGCTGAAGCATCGGACTGCCAAGGCAGTGAAAAGAGGAGTTTGATACAGTAAAATGGTGTGGCTTTTTACTGTATCAAAGTAGCAAAAGTACTGTATCAAACTCTACAAACCACAGTATCAAAATGCGGCTTCCGCTATATCAAATAGCGTAAAATATGCCTTTTAGTAATTGTGGTACGTACCACGCATGAAATATTGTGCAAAAGGAAAAACACATTTGGTCATAAGCTTATTTGCAAAATTACGATTAAATTTTCTTAGATGAAGCAACCGAATTCAGCTCGTGATGCATCACCAATAATGGTTCAGAAAGCCGAAGCCGAGATTTTGGAAGTTGAGGCGACGAGTTTTTCTAATTCCTCCTGTTTCTACATATACCCGCTGAGAACTCAACAGCGGGTATTTTTCTGTTCGGGTTTATCTCGCGGGCTTTAGCATTGAAAGTTTTAGTCTTGATTGCTTCGCGGCTAGGGCGAGTTGGGCGGATTTTGGGAGAAGTTCGATGGCTTTGGCGATTTGACGGTCATCCGCCGTGCGTGAGCGTTGCGCGGAATTGATTCCGGAGGATGCAAGAGAAAGATTATAATTTAGGGTTGATAAAATAAACGGGGCTTCTTTCGAGAACACATCGCCCGAAATATTACATTCCTTTTGATGTTCGACGTAAGTCCGGAACAAGGCCATAATCTCGCCGTTAACAGGTGATTCGCCGAAAATTAGTTTTTGCCGGATCTCGTCACGGGCAATCGAATTCCGTTTTTCAGAGACTTTGATATGTCCATTTATATATTCCCGGGTAAAGAAAAATATCGGATCAAGAAGGGAAATTTTTCGCGAATTGAGATTTTCCGCCGCCAGCATTTCGTCAGGTGTAATACCATCGCCGCCGTAAACCTTGCGGTTTGTAACGGTTCGCGAGATGACCAGCGGTTTGCCTATTTCGACAGCATTATTCTTGTGATTGAAATAATCGTAGAGGCTGCCGTCCGAATAATCCCGCTGGATCGAACGTCCGGCCGGCGTGAAATATTTTGCGGTGGTTAGGGTCAGCCCCGAACCAGATGGCAGTTCAAGCACGCTTTGCACCAAGCCCTTGCCGAATGTTTTTTCACCAACGATCAGAGCGCGGTCATTATCCTGCAGGGCACCGGCCAGCACTTCCGACGCGGACGCCGTGTTCTCGTCCACCAGAATTACCAGCGGCAAAGTTTCGGGATTTCGGTTTTGGGAACGGTACGAACGGTCGTCTAAAGGCGAGCGGCTTCGTTGGGTAACAATAAGAGTTCCCGATGTAAGAAACTTTTCCGCGGCCGATATCGCCTGACCAAGTATGCCGCCGCCGTTCCCGCGTAAATCCAAAACTAGTGACGTCATGCCCTGCTGATGAAGCTTTGCCAGAGACGCATCCAGTTCGGCCGACGTCGTGTGGCTGAAACCGCCGGTCATATCGATATAACCGATAGTTTTACTCATCACATAGGCATTTGGTATTGTCGGCTGCTGCACACGGTCCCGTTTTAGCTCGACGGTTTTGACGGCTTTGGTATCGGCTTTTTCAATTGACAGAATTACGGTGGTCCCGCGTTTCCCGCGCATTTTGTCCCGAACTGCATCCAAGGACAGTCCTTTGATACCGGCTCCGTTGATCGCCAGGATCCGGTCCCCATAACCGAGTCCGGCTTTGAAAGCGGGCGAGCCGGGATAGCTCGATACAATATATATTCCGTCATCACCCGCTTTCCCGTAGCTCGAAATAGACGAACCGGTTCCCGAATATTCACTTTCGTGTTCGCCTAGAAGATTTTGGAATTCAGCCGCATCCAGATAATTCGAATGCGGATCGAGCATCCTCAGCATCGAATCGACAGATGATTCGGTCAGATCGTTTTTATCAAGTAGAACTCCCGCAACATGATTACTTTGGATTATTTGCAGAGCTTCGGCGAAATCGGCAGTGACGGCCTCCCTCGCATTTAAAGGGCGTGCCGAATATAATTTACTTCCCGATGCGGAGAAAGAACTTCCGGATTTAATGTTGAATGGTTCTGCGGCCGACTGCGTTAACTCAAATTTTTGCCGGTCCGCCTGTGCATAGAACGGCACGGCGGCGATCCAGAGCAGTAAAATGATAATGCACAGCCATTTTTTAGTCGTCATAAATGCACGCGCGCTCCGACAGGCAAGATGATTTCCCGAAATTTCTTTGCCCTGTAAAAATGCCGAATAGCGGGCGAATTCCAGTATTTAAATTACTTTATTGAATTAGTTGATTAACGCACGTTTTTGGGTGAAAATCTAGCCATGCCCGAAGCAAACGAAAACGATTTTTCCGCTAAACTGCGGCGGCTCGTAGAAACTATCGATATAGCGAATATACTTACTGAACCGCTGACGCAATCGATCACAAATCTTTTAAAGATTTCAGCCGCGGATATTAACTCGGACGAGGCTTCAGTTCTGATCCGCGAAGGCGATCAGGGCGATCTGCGGTTCCTCGCTGTGATCGGTGAAGTTGCAGAGCATTTGATAAATATGACCGTGCCGGCGGGAAAAGGAATCGCCGGTTTCGTTCTTTCGTCGGGCCAGCCAATAGCCGTTTCAGATGTCGGCGAGGACGAGACGTTTTACGCTGAAGTCGATAAGACGACCGGTTATTTAACGCAGATGATTCTGGCGACGCCTCTCCGGCACAACGGTGAGATTATCGGCGTGCTGGAATACATTAATCGCCGAGGCGATGCGCCGTTCGAACCGTTTACACCTGCCGAAATGGACAAGGCGGCAATGTTCGCGGATGCCATCGCATCGCTGGTAAATGCCTACGAATCTGCGAAGCTGTTTCGGGAATTGAGCGATAAAGTCCTTACCGAAGATGAAAACCTGAATGTCGCCGAGGTGCGAATCTGGCTTGGCGGCCTTCGCGATTCGGCGGAACACCGTGAAATGATGGATCTTGCGGTACTGATTCGTGAAATTGCAAGCCGCGGCGATGCGGAGCGGCAAATGTGCAGGGAAGTGCTGGGCGCGGTATTGAAATATTCTGACAGCAGCAGCGAAACGAGCTTTTTAAGTTTTTAGCTGTAATTGTACGCGTATTTGTCGAGGTTTTTAAGGAATACTTATTAAAATGACGACGGTTTCCGGATTCGAACAAACTTCCATTTCACCGCAGGCGATCTATTTTCAGCTTGATGATAGCTGGCGATCAGCTTCGGGAAAAGGTGTCAGCGTGGCGATTGTCGATAGCGGGATCGATACGGACCATCCAAATTTGGCAGGGAAAATACTGGAATCGGTCGAGGCACGCGTTGAAAATAAGCGGATCGTTTTCGATCCGTCGGACAACGGTGATTCGGCCGGACACGGTACGGCTTGCGCGGGTATTATTGCCAAGATCGCACCTGAAGCCGAACTTCACAGCATTAAGGTTCTCGGTGCGGGAGGTTTAGGCGATGGTCAGGCGTTTCTAGCGGGCCTCGAATATGCGATCAAGAAGCGTTACCGTGTAATAAATTTAAGCCTCGGCACAACGAAGCCGCAATTCTTTTCGCCTCTTCACGATCTGCTCGACCGGGCGTACCAAGCGGGCTCCATCGTCGTTGCGGCAGCAAATAATTTACCTTACCCGAGTTTCCCGTCGGTTTTTTCCTCATCGCTCATTTCCGTTATTAAGAGCGAGGAAACCGACCCGCTCAATTTTGGCTTTCACTACGGCGAAGTGATCGAATTGACCGCGCCTGGTGTGAACGTACGCACCGCGTGGCCCGGTGGCGGGCATCGAAATCTTACCGGAAACAGCTTTGCTTGCCCTCACATAGTCGGTATTATCGCTCTCCTGCTGGAAAAGTATCCCGACCTTACACCGTTTCAGATAAAATCCGCGCTGTATTCAATTGCAAAAGAAAATCAGGGCGATGATACAGAAACGCGACCGTGAGAGAGCGTGCCTTTTTCGTGGTTGGGCCTGCTTTATTGCCTCTAGCTTAGCGGGAGGTCAATGTAGAATTGAACATGGCTTGGGCCGAATGATGAAAAAACTTGCGTTGCGTGCGGCTTGCTTCCTGGGCTAAAGCCCGGCTTTGTGGGCTTGCCTCCACCTAAAGTGGAGGCAATAGATAGAAATTGATTATTAGCGAATGAGAAAAAGGCGCAAAAAAGGCTAGCCTACAACATACTCGTTCGAGCCTGCTTCGCCCTGTCGGCACCTATGGCAGTCTTTACGTTTTTTTCTTCTTCGGGGGGCGGCAACACAGCGGGCATCCCTAGAAATTCGATCCAGAGCTCGCGTGTCCAACCCGTGCTGTGATAGACATGCTCGTCTTCCTCTTCTTCGACTTTCTCGTAGGCTTCCTTCAAGGCCTTGCCTTCCGGTCCCGTTTCCTTCTTTGCAACTTCTCCGATAAGTTCCCAGTTCAGGTGATCCTTGGTCTCCGCGTGCACTACACATTCCCCTGCAACCAACTGCGCGGCCGCCGGGTCACCCGCGCTTTTGGCCATTTCCATGGCCTTCACCAACGACTTTCCGATATGCCTTACAACGGCGCGGCCCGGCGTCTCAGTTGCGGTGTCAAGCCCCAGCTTTTCAAAGACCGTCTGGACGATCCTCACATGATTTTGGGTTTGTTCCAGATATTTGGTCCACTCCTCTTTTAAATCCTCATTTACGACGCAAGATAAAGCCGTCGTGTATACCTGCACTCCACCCAATTCAGTTTCGAGCGCCTGGTACAATAATTCATTTCGTTGTTTTGTTTTCATATTTCCTTCCTTGTAATTGTACGATTTTCTTACAATTTCAGTTTTAGCAATCCGAATAGTGCAAACCATATGCCAAAAAAGGTTTAGTAATCCTCGCATGTTCACCTCATTTTTGCTTTTTGGCTGTCAAAATGTTTACATAAATTCATAAAGAAGCCCGGTAATTACCGCACGCGGCAGCGTGAGCTAAAAGCTTTAAAATTATGTCCGAAATATTTAGATATCCGCCGCTTGAAATTGAGCAATATACTTTGGAAAACGGTTTACGTGTTGTGTTGAACCGGGACGCCGCCGTGCCGGTCGTCGCTATTGCCGTGTATTACGATGTCGGTTCGCGGAACGAACGCGAAGGCCGCACGGGCTTCGCGCATCTTTTCGAGCACATGATGTTTCAGGGATCCGCCAACGTCAAAAAAGCCGAACATTTTCAGTACATAATGAAGGCCGGCGGCACGATGAACGGCACCACATCGAGCGAGCGGACAAATTATTACGAGACGATGCCTGCGAATCAACTGCCGCTTGCGCTTTGGTTGGAATCGGACAGAATGCGGAGCTTGGCGGTGACACAGGAAAATCTCGACAATCAGCGCGAAGCCGTGAAGGAAGAAAAGCGGCTGCGTTATGACAATCAGCCGTACGGCGGCATCTTCGATATGATCTCGGAGATGATATTCAAAAATTTCGCGAACGCCCATTCGACGATCGGTTCGATGGAAGATCTGGATGATGCTACCGTCGAGGATGTGCAGGAATTCTTCCGGGTTTATTACGCTCCGAATAACGCCGTGCTAGTGCTATCCGGAGCTTTCAATATTGAAACGGCGAAACAGCTTGTGGAAACCTATTTCGGAGATATTCCTTCCCAGCCGACACCGCCGCAGCTCGATGTGAGCGAACCGAAGGAAATCGCCGAAACCTATAAGGAACACGATGATAAACTCGCTCCGTTCCCGGCGTTTCTGCTGGGTTGGAAGATTCCGGCACGGAGAACGAAGGAATTCCACGCTCTTTATTTGGGCGGAAAGCTGCTTTACGACGGTGATAGTTCGCGGCTTTACCAAAAGCTAGTCAAAGGCGAAGAATCAGTGATTCAACTATTCGGGTTTACAGACGAACGCCGCGGCCCATCAAGCATTTTTGTCGGTGCTATCCCGAAACCGGAAAGTGATCTAAGTAAAATTAGGGACACAATAATGAAGGAAATACGCCACATTTCAACCGACGGTCCGTCCGCCGAGGAAATGCAGAAACTTCATAATAACTTGATAAATGATGCGGTGCGAATGCGGCAGTCTTCGCAATCCAGAGCACAGCAAATCGCGGAGTTTGCTTTGTATGACGGCGATCCCTCAATTATAAATAGGGAACTTGAAGAGCTTTTAGCAATTACGCCCGATCAAATACGGACGATGGTGAATGTGTATTTGAATAACGAGAACCGGGCTCTGCTCGACGTGATACCAGCCGGTAAAGTATAGGAACGCGGACATCCTTGTCCGCAATCTTTAGATCTTGAAATAGTCTTTGCGGTCTAAATTTACTTGGATCGTTGGGGATTTTGCGGACAAGGATGTCCGCATTCCATTTTTTATGACAAAAACAGTTCGTACAACCGCACCCGAAGCCCTCGAACCGGTGCCGTTTAATATTCCGCAGCCGTTTAAAACATCTCTTGCCAACGGATTAAAGGTCGTTATATTTGAGGATAGCCGTCTGCCTCTCGTAAGCTATCGGCTCGCGTTTTTCTCGGGTGACGTAAATGATCCCGGTGATGCCGCCGGCCTCACTTCCGCGATCACATCAATGCTCAACGAAGGCACTGAGAATTATTCCAGCCAGGCTCTCGCCGAAAAGGTCGAGCGGCTTGGAGCGGGTATCGGAGCCAGTTCTTCTGATGACTTTACGGTATTATCAGCGTCTGCGCTCGCACTTTACGATACGGAAATTCTTGAATTAATGGCTGAAATTCTCTTTCGGCCGACCTTTCCCGCGAACGAGCTGGATCTTTATAAGAGAAATACAATTGAAAATCTCAAATTTCAGCGTTCGCAGCCAAATTTTTTAGCGGGCGAGCAAACTGCCAGACTCTTGTATGGCGATCATCCATACGCAAAAGTTTCGACAACACCCGAAGATATCGAAAAGCTTGAACGCGAATCGCTATTTGCCTTTCACAAAAAGACATTCATTCCGAACAACGCGGTTTTTGTGGCGGTTGGTGATGTGAACCGCGGCGATCTCATAAAACAATTAGAAGACCATTTTGGAGATTGGGAGGCAGGCGAAACTACTGAATCTTTTTATCCCCAGCTACCCGAACGAAGCGCACGATCAATTACTATTGTTGACAGGCAGGGCTCGGCGCAGTCGAATATTGTACTTGCCAATATCGGTATGGACCGGAGCAATCCCGATTACTTTGCCGCATTGGTGATGAATCAGGTCCTTGGTGCCGGTGCTTCTTCACGTGTTTTTATGAATCTACGTGAAGAAAAGGGTTATACTTACGGAGCTTACACAAGGCTGGACGCTAAAAAACTAGCCGGAGATTTTGAGGCGACTGCCGAAGTTCGAACGCCTGTTACGGGAGATTCTCTGAAGGAATTTTTCTATGAATTGGATCGTATTCGAAACGATAAGGTCTCTGAAGACGAGCTTGCCGATGCGAAAAGCTTCCTGACCGGCGTTTTCCCGATCAGGGCTGAAACACAGGAAGGTCTTACAGGTTTGTTAGTAAATCAGCAGCTATATTCCTTGCCTGAAGATTACCTGCAAACTTACCGCGACAATGTCGATGCTATAACCGCTGACGATATTTTACTTGCCGCGAACAAGTACATCCGGCCTGAACAAATGGCAATAGTTATTGTCGGTGACGCCGAAGATATTTTGCCGCAAGCCAAACTATATTCGGAAAATATTGAAATATTCGATACCGACGGAAAGTCGAAGGACATTGGTGAATACGGAAAATCTATGAATGAAGAAACTGCCGACGTAAACGGAAAATGGAAGCTGATACTCGATTTTCAAGGGAAAAATTTGCCGGTTTCGCTTACGCTTGAGCAAAGTGGAGAAACCATAGCCGGCAAATTGGAAACGATGCTCGGCGACGGAAAGATCTCTACGGGAAAAGTTAGCGGCAGCAAACTTTCGGCAACAGCAAATGCAGAAATTCAAGGGCAGAGCATGGAATTCGTAATAAACGGTACTGTCGGTGGCGATTCAATGAATGGGACAATCTCAGCACCAATCGTCGCTGAACCGCTGAATTTTACCGGAACGAGGCAATAGTTACGCCTTTAGGGGTGAAAACGCCCCGTTAAATTAGATTGTCGGATTAAATCTAGAAGGATGGTTAAAGTTTTCACGCCTTGCGGCGTTACACTTGCTTGATTCTAAATCCGAGTATATTCGGTATTAACGGCAAGTTCCTCGACACCTTCCGGGGATACGTTATACATCACTATCTTAATTGAATCATCGCGGGGAATAATATCCGTCCGCCATCCCCAATCCGGCTGATCAGGAACTTGATAATAGCCTTTAACAGAAACCGCCCCGTTTTCATCAACCGCTCCGTCAGAAACCATAAACTTGTGCCGGCTATGCCATGAATCAGTCCAAACTACCTGAACGGCGTCCGATTTGGTATCGCAACCAAGCACAATCAATCCTTCCTGCGGTTCGCCTTCAGAAGTCCAGGTGTAATCGAATTGTACAAATTGGCCCCTCGCCTTCATTGAAATGTTCATCAAACCAATTGAAGGTTTGATAGGTTCCGGCAGCCATGATAAATACAAGTTATTCGAACCCTTCCAATCGCCGGTAAACTTTGCGAGGTCTTCATTTACGCTCATGCCGTCGCTCCTCTAATGATTTGATGAATATGATATGCCGCAAGCCAGGATGCCATGGCTTGCGGAACTATTTTAGCATTGATGCGGGATTAAAAAGAAAGGGAGTTTTGAGTTGCGTGCGGGAGGTGTACAAGCTTAAAAAATAAGCCTGGACGGGCAAACCACAACTCAAAACATTTTTTGCCGAAGCAAAGTGATTTAACTGGCTTGGCGCATCGGAACGCTCCGGGCGTCCATTTCCTGCAGGTGTCCGATCAGAGCTGATGCGGCACGACGCGTAAGCTCTGCACAAGTACAATTCATCACCGTCATGCATTCGTCATCAGGATCGACATGATTGTCACGGGCTAGCGCACGGATCATTCCAAGCTGTTTCGCCGTAACCAGGTCCGACATATTTTGTGATACCGGATTTGAAGGAAAACCGCCGTCTGCCGCAGCTGAAATCGCCGGCTTTACTGTTTCTTCACGCTCGATCGCATCGAATTCCTTCCTGTACAGTTCTCGGGCGATGCCGAATTTTACAGCCGCACGCTTCAACGCGTCGTGTTCGGCCTTTTTAATTCCCATCTCCGTACGAGTCAAACCGGTTCCGATGCCTTCGCGGGTTACGCCGTCGATTGTGATAGCGACGGTAACGGTCATGATCTCACCGACCTCCCGCATTTCCTTGATCGAATGTCCCCAGTTTGGAGCGGTTTGGTCGAGAATATCAGCAACCGTATGCCATTCGACATAATCGACCATCTGCACGCGGCCGTTTCGGTCACGCCAGCCTTCACGCTGTTTTACAAGATGCGGATCGACATTCTTTCTCAATTCCTTGAGAGTAGATGTAAAATCCAACACATTGTCGAATGTTTCCTCACGCTCCGTGTCTATTTCGATCTCTTTTACACTATTATGTTTCATCGTCTTTTCTCCTTTGGTTGTCAGACGAACCGGTTCAACCGTTGTCGATTCAGCTTGTCTGTTTGCCGAATCTTCGTCCGGGACCGATTCTGTCTCCTGTTCGCCGCGTTCAGACAAACGCGACTCAGTTGTAGTTTTTTGTTTCGATTCACTCGAAACCGTTTCTTTGCCGTTAGCTCTTGCCGTGGGCTCAGTATTTTTAGCGACTAAAGCCTGCTTTACCGCTAAAATATGTTCGCAGCGAAAACTGCTGTCACCTGCAATAATCTCTTCGAATTCAAAGCAGTTGCAACGAATCGTCCCGGTTTCGTCGCGTCTGACGCGGTATGAGGTCTGGCGTCCGCGAAGGTTGGGAACGGCAACATTAAAATGATCACCGTCACGATCGACTAATCCCATAGCAGCGATTGCTTTGCCGCGCTTCTCACGCCATTCGCCGGATTTTTCTTTCTTTTCTTTTACTTCTTTAACTGGCATATCGCACCCCTACAACCTTACGATCATTCTAAGATGATATTATTAGCGTATCATCTATGAAACAGTGTACCACTCAACTTTATTTGTTGCAAGCGTGCAACGCGGTGTTGCAATTAAAATTTTCCTATGTTATGTTTTATCCGTGAAATGAAGAAAGCACCTATGATACGAATGTATTAAGATGCGGGAGGACAATATGGCCTTTAGAAATGACAACTTTATAAATACGGTGGAACTCGGACGTGCGATAAAACGCCGCCGGGAAGAATTAAGCTTAAGCCTGCGCGACGTTGCGGACGTAACCAGTGTTTCGGCTTCAACGCTTTCGCGGATCGAGAACGGCACTGGCAAACCGGACGCGGATAACATAGCCCGTCTTACCGGCTGGCTCGACATGCCGATCGACCGCGTGATGAACAATCAGAGCGAGGGCAATGTCGAACCGGTGATCTATTATCCGCACGAGGCGACGCCGGAGATCATCGAGGCTCACCTTCGTGCCGATAAAACGCTGACGCCAGAAACGGCAAAGGCATTGTCGGAACTTTTCCGTGTTGCCTATAAGCAGTTCAGCAAGCCGGGCGAATAGAACCTTCTCTAACAAAATTTAAGGCAGGAATTAAATATGCAAACTCAGACAGCACGTTTTAGCGAAGCTGACGGCGGAGCCTTCGCTCTCGATACCACATTTGTTTTGTTCTTTCTAGCGGTAGATTTTGGACTAAGCTTATTGTCGTTTGGAATAGACGGAGTATTTTCGGCAATAACTTTAGTGATGTTGCTGGTTCTGCCGTATTTCCTGCATTCTTCGGAGGCAAAGCCGGAATTCGGCAGCTGGATACTCGGGCGACTGGCGATTGCCGCCCTTGCGGTGGTCTTAGGAGTAATGTTTAGGCAAACACTCGGGGTTGTTCTGCCGGAATCATTCAAATTCCTACCGCTGACCTTATTGATCGCGGCGGGAATGATAAGCTGCTACATCCAATTCTATAGTATTATGAAATTTCGTTTGGCGAGATAGGCAAAAGGCGTCAGGCGTAATACGATCCGTGCATGTTTCGGGACATGCACGGATTTTTATTTGTTTGGAAACCCATTATAACCTATGTTATAATGGGTTTTTGATTATTAAATTGTAGATTTAAAAATATGACAAGCAAGCTCAAAATAACCACTATCGGAAATTCTATTGGTATCGTACTGCCTAAGGACGTACTTGAAAAACTACGCGTCTCGAAAGGTGATTCACTATTTGCCACTGAAACATCAACAGGCATAGAACTTAGCGCCTACAATCCCGAAATGGCTCGACAAATGGAAGCCGCTGAAAAGATAATGCGTGAGGACAGAGACGTTTTGAAGAGGCTTGCGGAATAGTTGTGGATATTACTTGGGTTTTATTCGATGCCGTACTAGCAATTCATAAACGTCAAATTTCCGAGCACGGTGGGAGCGATGGTGTTCGGGATGAGGGGCTACTTTCCGCTCTTGCCCACCCGCAAAATCGTCAGGCCTATTCGGAAGGTGCGGATGTAGCGGCACTCGCGGCATATTATGCATTTGGCATAGCCAAAAATCATCCATTCATCGATGGAAATAAAAGAACTGCTTTGGTTGTAATGCGAACTTTTTTGTCAGTGAACGGATATATCTTCCAGGCCTCACAGGAAGAAAAGTATACGACCTTCCTAAAATTGGCTGAGGGAAGCTTAAACGAAGACGAAGTCGCTATCTGGGTGCGAAGTAAGATCACATAAGAGAAGAACGTTTCAAGCAAATGCAGGCTCGTAGCTCGCCACTACATTGTGAATTTGTCTTACTTGCCCGACCAACTCCACATATTGAGCCGTCGTGAGAGCTTGTGCCCCATCGCAAAGAGCTTCTTCCGGACATGGGTGAACTTCTATTATTAAACCGTCTGCGCCTACGGCGACTCCGGCCCGGGCCATTGGATTGACCATGTAATTATGTCCGGTCCCGTGCGAAGGATCAACGATTATCGGAAGGTGCGTCAGCCGCTGGACCGCTGGAATAATTGAAAGGTCCATCGTATTTCTCGCATGATTTGCAAATGTCCGGATACCACGTTCGCATAATACGATGTCGTAATTTCCTTCGGCCATAATGTATTCGGCAGCGAGGAGAAATTCTTCTAAAGTTGCTGACAGACCACGCTTCAGCAGCACTGGTTTGCGGGTTTGCCCGGCATATTTCAGCAGCGAAAAATTCTGCATATTCCGGGCGCCGATTTGGATGCAGTCACCGTATTTTTCTACCAGATCGATACCATTCTCGTCCATCGCCTCGGTCACGATATTAAGGCCGTATTGGTCGCGGACTTCAGCCAGAATTTTCAATCCGTCTTCGCCTTTGCCTTGAAAAGCGTAAGGAGAGGTGCGTGGTTTGAACGCTCCGCCGCGGAAGAATTTTGCACCGGACGCTGCAATAGTTTCCGCTACTTTGAATACCTGTTCCGTAGTTTCTACGGCGCACGGCCCGGCGATGATCGCCAGTTCGCAATCGCCGATGAAGGCATTACCTATTTTGATGACCGATTTTTCGGGTCGAAGGTCTTTTGAAACCAGCTTATAAGGCTTTGTAACGCGAATTGCATCGGCAACACCCGGAAGATTTTCGAAATGGGCCGGATCGACCGAAGTTTTGTTGCCGGTAACGCCGATTGCAGTCCGATTCTCTCCGGGCAGCGTGTGCGCCCGCAGGCCGAGTTTATCAATAATCTCAACTACCCGTTCTACGTCGGACGCTTTCGCGTCGGATTTCATTACGATCAACATATAAATAATTCCTTACAGTCAATAAAAACCTAGAGTCTAAAGTTCGAACATCTATTTTGCAAACTAAGGCAAAAGCGTAGCAACAAACGATTCAAGATTGGCAATTACATTTCCCGAGTCACGCGACCGCTCAATATCAGCAACTATTGCCGAACCAACAACTGCCGCATCCGCGAATCCCCAAACTTTCTCAACCTGCTGCCGGGTCGATATTCCAAAACCGACCGCTACCGGCAAATCGGTAAATTTGCGTACTCGGCCGACCAAATTCTCCGCTGTCGAACTCACATCTTTTTGAGCACCGGTTACGCCGGCCCGTGAAACGGCGTAAATAAACCCGCTCGAAACGGATGTAATTTTCTCGATGCGCTCATCGGTGCTGGTCGGAGCAACCAATGAAATAAGGTCGAGATCGTTCACTCTCAGAATGTCGGAAAACTTTTTTGCTTCTTCGTCAATAACATCCGTAACGAGAATACCGTCAATGCCCGCATTTGCGGCTTTCTCACTCAATTTGTGCAAACCGAATTGCAGCAGAGGATTAAGATAGCTGAATAAAACTATCGGAACTTCCGTTTTCTCTCGAAGACGTTCTACTAAATCGAATATTCTTGAAAGATTTGTGCCTTTTTGCAATGACCGCTGCGATGACATCTGAATCGTTGGTCCATCCGCCATAGGATCGCTGAAGGGAACTCCGAGCTCAATTACCGTCGCTCCTGTTTCTGCGAGTTTCAGAACGATTTCATACGACAAATCCAGTTCGGGATCGCCCGCCGTCACGAAAGGAATAAATCCTTTCCGGCCTTCCCGTTTCAATTTTTCAAATTCGGCGGCAATTCTGCTCATTTGCTTGTCACATCCAAAATTCCCGCCACCGTATTAACATCCTTATCACCGCGGCCCGAGAGATTTACCAGCAGAATCATATCTTTTGGCATTGCGGGAGCTATCTTTATAACGTGGGCGATGGCATGGGATGATTCGAGAGCCGGAATTATGCCTTCAGTTTGAGAAAGTACTTTGAACGCGTCCAAAGCTTCCTCGTCTGAAGCAGATACATATTCGACACGCTCAATATCATATAGATGAGCGTGTTCCGGACCTATGGAAGCATAATCGAGCCCGGCGGAAATAGAATGCGTACCTGCTATTTGTCCTTCAGCATCCTGCAGCAAATAGCTTTTCGTTCCCTGCAGCACGCCGACGCTTGCACCGACTGCAAACCTGGCGGCATGTTCGCCAAGCTTTTCTCCGGTTCCACCGGCTTCGACACCGATCATTTTGACACTTTCATCCGACAAAAATTCGTGGAAAAGCCCGATGGAATTCGATCCGCCTCCCACGCAGGCGATTAAATAATCGGGAAGTCTGCCTTCTTTTTCAAGAATCTGGGCGCGGGCTTCTTTGCCGATAACGCTCTGGAAATCCCGCACCATTACAGGATACGGATGCGGGCCCAAAGCTGAGCCTAACAAATAATAGGTCGTATCTGTATTCGTCACCCAATCGCGCAAAGATTCATTGATCGCGTCTTTGAGCGTTTTCGCCCCGGAATCAACGCCGCAGACCTCGGCCCCCAGCAGCCGCATCCTAAAGACATTCAGTTCCTGCCGCCGCATATCCTCGGTGCCCATATAAATGACGCATTCCAAGCCGAACAATGCGCAAACGGTAGCAGTTGCGACGCCGTGCTGACCGGCGCCGGTTTCAGCGATTATCCGTTTCTTCCCCATCTGCCTGGCAAGCAGAATTTGGCCGATACAGTTATTTATCTTGTGAGCACCGGTGTGATTAAGATCTTCGCGTTTTAAGTAGATCTTCGCGCCGCCAAGATTCTCGCTCAACCTCTTAGCATGGAAAAGAGCGGTCGGACGGCCGGAAAAATCTTTCAGCAGCAGCTGAAGTTCCTCATGAAATTCCCGGTCATCGCGGGCGGCGAGATAGGCTTCGGTCAATTCATCGAGCGGTGCGACGAGAGTTTCGGGCACGAAACGGCCGCCGTATTCGCCCCAATAGCCTTGTTCATTTGGTTCGTATTTCATATTGCTTCCCGAACGTTTCGTATAAACGCCTCAACCTTCTTTCGATCTTTTACTCCTTTTGATGCTTCCACGCCGCTGCAAACATCCACCGCATATGGTTTGACAGTCTCAACGGCTTCCCCGACATTTGCCGGTTTAAGTCCGCCCGCCAAATAAAGCCGAGGAAAAAGATCGCGCATCTGCCGTGCTATTTCCCAATCAAACTTCTTACCGGTTCCGCCGTAGCCGGCATGTGAGTAAGAGTCCAGAAGGATAGCGTCAACGTCATATTTCAGCACATCTGATGCTATAAACTGATTAGAAATTCTAAAAGCTTTAATAAGCTGCAATCCAGTCCAGAGGCGGACGGTTTCGGTAAATTCTGGTGTTTCATCACCATGAAGCTGAATTGCATCGATTCCTGTTTCCTGTGCGATCCTACTCGTACTATCGATCGATTCGTTCACGAATACACCGACGGTAATTGATTCAGCAGGAAGTTTCTTAATTATCTCTTTCGCCGAACCGGGCGAAATGTAACGTGGGCTCTTCTCGAAAAAATTGAAACCCAAAATTTCCGCACCAAGTTTTATCGATACCAAAGCATCTTCTAAATTCGTGATTCCGCAGATTTTTACCTTGATCATAGGCTAATTTCCTGTCAATTCCATTAACGCATTTTCGGCATCCGCCGATTTCATCAGAGTTTCGCCGATCAAAAAACCGCTGAATCCCAGCTGCTTCAGGTTCCGTATGTCATCCCGTGTCCGCAGACCGCTTTCCGAGATAATCAACGTGTTTTTGGGAGTATGCTTAATTAGCGAACGCGACACATCCAGTGAAACAGCAAATGAATGAAGATCGCGATTATTTACGCCTATTATCGCCCCACCGATATTCATTATGCGTTCCATTTCCTGCAAAGTATGAACCTCGACAAGTGCATCCATGCTCAAATCAATTTCGGTTAAACGATGAAGCCGCTGCAACTCTTCGTCATCAAGCATCGCCGCGATCAGCAATATCGCGTCCGCTCCGGCTTCCGCGGCTTCGTAAATCTGGAATTCATCGAAGACGAAATCTTTTCGCAGAATCGGCAGATCGACCGCTTGTCTCGCCGTTCGCAGATCATCCATCGAGCCTTTAAAAAAATCTTCTTCCGTTAAAACCGAAATGGCACACGCGCCGCCGCGTTCATAACTTTTGGCGACAGCTTCTACATTAATATTATCGTTTATAACTCCTTTCGAGGGCGAAGCACGTTTTATTTCCGCGATGATATTTATTTTACGCGGGTTTTGAAGGGCCTTCCGCAATCGATGCGGCAGTGACCCGTAACGAACCTGCAAAGCAAGTTCTCGCAATTCACCCGCATTTGCGAGATGCTTCTGCTCAACGACACGCTTCTTTTTTGCCTCAAAAATTTTATGCAAAAACGTTTCGGTCATTGGTTTGTCACTTTAATAAGTTCGTCCAGTTTTCGCAAAGCGGCACCGCTTTCCAAACTGGCTTTTGCTAACCTGATCCCCTCAGCCCACGTTTCAGCTTTTCCAGTCAGATAGATGGGTGCCGCCGCATTTATCAGTACCAGACCAACAGCTGATGTGTCGGTGGATTCGCCCTTCATAATCGATCTGATCAACGCCGCACTTTCGCCTGGTGTCGGCCGGCGGGCACTTTCGAGCGACGCCTGTTTCAATCCAAAGTCCGTCGCGGATATTTGGAACAGCCGTACACTGTCGGCTTCGATTTCAGCGACGTGGGTCGCGCCGTTCAGCGTAATTTCATCCAAACCATCTTCGCCGTGCACGATCCACGATTTTTTCGTGCCGAGACGAGCTAAAACATTGGCGGTCTTTTCGACCAAATCTTTATGCCAAACTCCGATAATCTGGTGCGGCGCATTTGCCGGATTGCACAGCGGCCCCAGATTATTGAAGATCGTCGGAACTCCCAACTCGCGCCGCACCTTTGCAAGCACCGGCGACAGCCTGTGAAAATTCGGAGCGAACATAAAGCAAATGTCAATCGAGTTGAGGCATTCTTCGGCCTTCGCCTTATCAACCGCGGGATTGACGCCCATTGCGGAGAGAACATCCGCGCTCCCGGATTTGCTGGTCGCAGCCCGGTTTCCATGTTTTGCGACCGGAACACCCGCGCCCGCGATGATGAACGCGGCGGCGGTGGAAACATTGAATGTTTTCGCCGAGCTTCCGCCAGTCCCGACCGCATCGACGAATGTATTATGCACGGATTTCACCTTCACGGCCCGCTTCCGCATTATCGCGGCCAGTGAATAAAGTTCGTCTTCGCTCGTCCCTTTCTCATTCCAAGCGGTAAGAATGTCTGAAAGCAAATCTTCATTCTGCGCGGCAAGGAGTGAATCGAAAAAGACTTGGGCCTCATGATTTTGCAAATGCTCACCGTTTCGAAAGCCTTCTAAAAATTCCTGTAATGTTGTCCGATCTTTCATGAAATTCAATAGTCTTTCGTGTTGCTATTCTTACTGAACACGAAATGCACCGGCAAAGCTTATTTATTTTCCTCGGCGATTTCTATAGCCCTTAGCAACGCTTTTGCTTTATTGATCGTTTCACGATATTCCATTTCCGGAACAGAATCAGCGACTATGCCTGCACCCGCCTGGATTTTTGCTACGCCGTTTTCAAGTACAAGCGTGCGGATTGCGATGCAGGTATCCATATTTCCCGCGTAGTCGAAATATCCGACGGCCCCGGCGTAAATGCCTCGCGGCGTAGGCTCGAGGTTTTGGATTATCTCGATTGCCCTTACCTTTGGGGCACCGGAAACCGTTCCGGCGGGGAAGCAGGCAGTCAGAGCATCGAAACGGTCGCAGCCTTCTCGCATGTTTCCCGAAAGATTGCTGACAAGATGCTGCACATGCGAGTATTTTTCGACGCTCATCAAATCCCTGACCGCAATACTGCCGAATTCCGCGACGCGGCCAAGATCATTACGGCCCAAATCGACGAGCATCAAGTGTTCGGCGACTTCCTTTTCGTCAGCTCTCATTGCGTTAGCCAGCCGAGCGTCTTCGTCCGGCGTTTTACCCCGGGGACGCGTCCCTGCAATCGGGCGGTACTCTAATTTATCGCCGCTGCATTTTACAAGCATTTCAGGCGACGCACCGATTATCGACCGTTCGCCCGCTTGCAGCAAAAACATATACGGCGATGGATTCAGCGACCGCATTGCCCGGTAGATGGAAACGGCTGATGCAGAGGTTGATTTCGTAAAACACTGCGAAAGCACCACTTGATAGCATTCGCCGGCGCTGATCATTTCCTTTACCTCGAGAACAGCGGACTCGAAATCAGCCTGTTTCCAGTTTGACTTGACCTCGCCATTCTCGTATTGCACGTTAGCTTTGGGCAATGAAACCGGATCATTTTCGAGGATCACTTTAATTCGTAAATTTTCAGTCAGGGCACCGTTGTACAGTTGTTCAAGCCGGTCTTCTTTACCTTCGCTTTCTTCGTTGAAAACGAGCGAAACGATTCTTATCACCTGTTTTGCATGATCGAAGGCAACAAGTGAGCGAAAAAACATGAAAGATGCTTCATCACCATTTGTGTCGACGGTATTTTTCACTGTCGGCTCAAACCATCTCGAACATGCAAATCCGAGTGAGCCGATCGCTCCGCCAATAAATGACGGCATATCGGCATCTTCGAGCACTTTATTGGCAGCAAAGTGCTCGCGTAAATACTCGACGATAGAAATTTGCCGGAATGCTTCGCCGTGAGAATCCCGAACCGTGATCTGCTTGTCCGTGCCGCTGACGATTTTTTCGGGAACGGCGCCGATAAATGAATAACGGGCCAGGCTCTCGCCGCCTTCGACCGATTCAAGCAGGAACGAGTGCGATTGATCACGCGACAATTTCAGATAAACACTCAGCGGCGTCAGCAAATCGGCAGGCAATGTTTCTATCACCGGAATAACGTTCGCCCGCTTCGCCTTTTCTAAAAATTCGCTGAAATCGCCCATAAAAAAGCCGCCCAAATTAAGGCGGCATCGGATATGAAATAGAAATTCGAAATGAACCTAAAGAACAAAATCGATTTTCGCGCTCAAATTACGCACCGCGGATGTCGAAAAACACCGCCAACTGTTGTTGATGCGCCAATTTGGGGAAATCGTTATTTTAGTTCTATATGCTTTCACTAACTATTCTTGTATCAAAATTTCTCGGGTCCTGTCAATTACATCCGCTCGGGAACTTCGACGCCCATCGTGCTTAAAGCCGCCGTCAGCGACCGTCGTGCAATATCGGCGGTTGCCACTAAGACTGCACGCTTATCTGCGTCTTCCTGTGCGATTATTTTATGATGATGATAAAAAAGGTTAAAAGTCTTTGCCAGATTGAACGCGTATTTAGCTAAAATGGCCGGTTCGTTCTGGGCGGCGGATTGTTGAACGGTTTCTTCAAGCCGCGAAGCCAGTGTTATCACTGACCAAATCTCGTCGCCGTGTTCCCCGCTAAATATTTCGGAAACTTTATCGGTTTGCTTTACTTGCCCTAGAAAATCTCCGAGCGGTTCGTTTCTTTCTTCAAGTTTGCGGAAAATAGAATTTGCCCGAACGGCGGAATATTGGCAGAATGCACCGGTTTCGCCTTCGGTCGATAGAGCTTCCTTAAAATCGAAAACGATGATCGTATTTCGCGTAAATTTCAATAGAAAATAACGCAAAGCTCCGACCGCGAGTTGGTGTGCGATGAATGTTTTCTCATCCGAAGGCAATTCCGTGTGTCGCGATTCGACCTCGCTCAAAGCATTCATTTCCAGCCGCGTTATCAGATCATTCGCCTTTACACCGAGGCCTTTTCGGCCGCTCATTTCAATGAACGGACGTTTTTTATCTTCGTCCGACAGTGTAAATCCGAGTTCCTCCGCAGCCGCAGGTGAAAGTGCAACCATCTCGTACGATAAATGAATACTTGCACTCTCGCCTTTCTCGGGAACTATAGCCGCAACACCTTTTTTTACCACATCCTGCGGATATGACTGCCGCGAATCGATAACGTTATAGACAGTTTCACCTCCGCCAAATTGCGGACGCGGCTGTTGATTCTCCAATTCGACTGCCGACGTAATCCACAAGTCTTGTCCGTTTTTGTAAGTGTGGAAAAGCTTATAAAAGAAATCCATCCCGAGGGTCCCAAGCTTCCACATTTGATAGGCGATGTCCTTACCAGTGTAGGTAACGGTGCCGTTGGAACGCACCAATATCTTGTCCGATTCGTGTTCTTCATTGCCCGAGTGCGATTCGAAGGGCATAACCCAACAACCGGCGTTTTTGCCTTTGGTTTCAAGACGAAGCACGCCGAGTGATTTCATTTGCTCGAACGCCTTGCTCCAAAACTTAAGGTGAAGAATTTCCGATTCCCGCGGCAGCAGGTCATAGCGGATCGAAAGCCGCTCCATCGTCGCCAATATGCATTCGACATTTCGTGTCGCGACATAATCGGCAAGAGTGGCGGTTTCGTTATTTCCTTCCTCGATTAAGTGGAGAACTTCGGCCCGCTTTTCCTTTAATATTTCATCGGTTTGGTAGGCGACGCCGACATTCGCGTAAAGGTCCCAGCAATAATAATCGAATGTTTTGCCCTCGGCGGTGAGCCGGGCATCGAGTTTCTTAATTTCGGCAAGATTCTTATTCTCTATATAAAGAAATCCAACAACCACATCCGCGACCTGAACGCCGGTGTTATCGATATAATTCTGCACCTCGACACGCTTACCCGTCGCCCGTAAGATCCGCTGAAACGTGTCGCCCAACACGGAGTTTCTCACATGGCCGATATGTGCGGCTTTGTTGGGATTTACCGACGTGTGCTCGACGCATACTTTCTGAGCATCGCCCTTATCAGCATTTATCAGAGCCGGAAGCGGCAGGGAATCGACATTTTCCGATAGGAATTTTGCACGTTCGAAAAAGACGTTAAGATAACCGGCACCGGCGACCTCGACTTTTGCTACGAAATCAAATTCTTCGAGCGCCTGCTTTAGAATTTCGGCGATCTCACGCGGATTCTTTTTCTCGCCGGTTTGTTGTTTTACAAGCTTCACAAGTTCGAAGGCGATGGGAAAGGCCAAGTCTCCAAGCTCGGTTTTAGGCGGCGTTTCCGATGCGATCTGGTTCAAATTGACATTAAAAGAATTTAATGCCGTTTGCCGAACCCGTTCACGCAATATATTTTGCAATTGTAAAAGCGTCATCTGTTTACCAAATCAAAGCGAAACAGCAATTATAAGGTTATGCGAAAGCGATAGCAAAAGGAGTTCTGAGTTCAAACTTTAGTTTGTTCCTTCGCAACCCAAAGACAAAACTAAAGTTTGAACTCAGAACTCGTCTTTTTCTTTTTCAGCCTAAAAACGCTACACTTCTATGTTTATGAAAACGCTATATTTCGATTGTTTCGCCGGTGCGAGCGGGAATATGATTCTCGGTGCGCTTGCGGATGCCGGTATGGATGAGACCGAGTTTCGGCGGCAAATAGCGTTGCTCAACATTGCTGGTTACGAGATTGAATTTACAAAGGTTGGCCGGACAGGTATTTCATCCGTTCATGCCGATGTTAAAGTTCCGAACGAACACGTCCACCGTCACCTTAGCGACATCGAAAATATCATAAACACGTCGGAGCTTTCGGAGAATGTTAAGCTCCGTTCCATGGCAATTTTTACGTGGCTCGCCGAAGCAGAGGCAAAAGTGCACGGAATTGAGCCGCATAAAGTCCATTTCCACGAGGTCGGGGCAATGGATGCGATCATCGATATTGTCGGGGCGTGTATCGGTTTTGAAATGCTGGAAATTAAGAGATTTGTTTGCTCGAAAATTCACGTCGGCAGCGGATTCGTGAATATGGAGCACGGCAAATTCCCGGTGCCGCCGCCCGCTGTAAGCGAACTGCTGAAAGGAATTCCCATCTATTCGACAGAGATTGAAGGCGAATTGACCACCCCTACTGGAGCGGCAATAATCTCAACACTTAGTGATACTTATGGGCAAGTTCCTGAGATATCGGTTGAAGTTATAGGTTATGGCGCCGGAACCCGCACCTATGAAAGATTTCCGAACGTGCTTCGTTTAATGATCGGTGAAACTAGCGACATCCCAACGACAGTCGGTGCGAATAATAAATCTGACGCGAAAGTGGTGGAGACGTTGACTTTGTTGGAGACGAACATCGATGATCTTTCACCACAAATTCTTGGATTCGTGATGCAAAGGGCATTCGAAATGGGCGCTTTGGATTGCTGGTTTACGCCGATTCAAATGAAAAAAAACCGTCCGGCGACAATGCTGTCGATTCTCTGCACCGCCGAAAAGCGGAAACTGCTAACCGATTTGATTTACACTGAAACGACGACATTGGGAATTCGCACCAGCCTTATTGAAAGGGAAAGTCTGGAAAGGGAAATTATAAGCGTCAATACAAGATTTGGGCCGGTAAACGTCAAGGTCGGACGTCTCCGCGGTAGAATCGTAAATGCCATGCCGGAATACGAACAGGTTAGGAAGATCGCTGTGGAAAACGGAATAGCGTTTCAAACGGTTAGGGATATGGTTACTGACAAACTGAATACACAGCCGCTGACGACCCAGCTTTGATATGCATTCGTTTGAGTACCGCCTTTTGGCGGCTAAACGCTGATGACAGAAGCCGCCTAAAGGCGGTACTCAAAACGGCTGATTAATAGTTATGGATAATGAAATCAAGGGAAATATTGATCTAGAAAAGATCGCGGCAGGTGTTCGATTAATGCTCGAAGGCATGGGCGAAGACCCCGATCGTGACGGCCTGCTGAAAACGCCGGAACGCGTAGCTGATTTTTATGCCGAACTGACTGAAGGAATGTGGCAGGACGCCAGATCACATATCGTGCCACTGCCGGGCGATTCGCATGACGAAATGGTGATAGTTAAGGATATTTCTATTGCGTCGGTTTGCGAACATCATCTGGCGCCTTTCGTCGGACAATGCCATATCGCGTATATTCCTAAAGGCGGAAGGATCATCGGGCTTTCAAAACTGGCGCGCATCGCCGAGATATTCGCCCGCCGTTTGCAGGTTCAGGAGAGGCTGACCCAGCAAATCGCGAGAACGCTGTTCGATGAGCTTGATCCTCTCGGCGTAATGGTCGTCATCGAAGCGGAGCACACATGCATGACCCTTCGGGGAGTTAAAAAACCGGGAGCAAAAACTGTGACATCTGCCGTTCTCGGCGGCTTTAGGACCGATTCGCGGACGCGGGCGGAAGCTATGTCACTCATAAAAGGATAGCTAACCAGACTTGTGATTTATGTTTCACTTTAACTATCGGTCTTCCGATATCTAATAAATAACTTTAAGTATGAAAAAGATAATCAGTTCAATTTTAATAATTGCATCTACAGCCGCAATGGCATTCGGACAGGAGCGCACCGCAAGTTTCGACGGGACGAAAATGCGTGAACGCGTGAAACGCCTCTCAGCCGATGATTTCGAAGGCCGAGGGCCCGGAACGGCGGGTGGAAAGCGTGCAGCTCAATATATCGCGGACGAAATGAAAGCTGGCGGTGTGCTTCCCGGAAACAAGGGAAGTTATTTTCAAAACGTAAAGCTTGTCGGCGTCAAGGCCGATCCCGCGACGACGCTGGAGATTATGGGAAAGTCAGTCAGTTCGTCGCACAAGTTCGGAGATGACTTTGTCGCTACTACTAGCGCCCAAGCCGAGAATGTCTTAATCGATGCTGAAATTGTTTTCGCCGGTTATGGCATCGCTAGCCCGCTCTATAAATGGAATGACTACAGCGGAAGCGCGGATGATTATAAAGGCAAGATTCTGATGATAATGGTCAATGATCCGCCGGCAACCGCGAGCGAACCGAAGCTATTCGGCGACAAGGCCTTGACCTATTACGGCCGCTGGACTTACAAATATGAGGAAGCGGCACGACGCGGGGCCGCAGGTGTTATTCTCATCCATACAACCGAATCGGCCGGTTATGGTTGGAACGTCGTCCGCACGTCGAACGGCAACTGGCGCTACGAAATTGCCCGGACCGCGGGAGATAAAACGCCGTTTCTGAATATTAAATCCTGGGTGACGAACGAAGCTGCTGCAAAGATTTTGGCGAATGCAAATCTCGATCTGAACGATCTTCGCGCAAAGGCCGCGATGCGGGGATTTAAACCGGTGAATACAGGCCTAAAAGTAAAGCTGAACTTAAAAAGCGAGATGCAGACATTCGATTCTCCTAACGTTGTCGGGATGATCAGAGGAAGCGATACAAAGTTAAAGAGCGAATACGTTATATATTCCGCACACTGGGACCATCTCGGAATAGGCGAGGCGAATGCAAAAGGCGATAAAATCTACAACGGCGCTTATGACAACGCATCCGGTGTCGCCGCTGTTTTAAGCATCGCGGATGTAATGGTTAAGATGTCTAAGAAGGATAGGCCAAAGCGTTCGGTAATGTTTTTCTTTCCGACGGCCGAGGAACAAGGACTTCTCGGCGCTGAATATTACGCCCATTTCCCGCTCGTTCCCCTCGCAAAGACAACGGCGAACGTGAACATCGACGGGGTGAATTTTTTTGGCAAGGTATCTGACTTTTCCGCTCTCGGGGCAGAACGGTCGTCAATTGCGGCCGTTATCGATCAGGTTGCAACGGAAAGGAAATTGACGGTCGAGGGCGACACCAAACCGGAGCAGGGATTCTTTTTCCGCTCGGACCATTTTCCGTTTGCTAAAGCCGGCGTTCCCGCGATCTCCCTGCGCCACGGCGACGCTTTCATCCAGCCTTTAACAGGTGAAGCAGCGAGCTTTTTCCGGGATTACACCGCTAAATATTATCACCAGGCGTCGGACGAATACCGCGACTGGTGGGATGTATCCGCAATGATTCAGGAAGCGGAACTCGGCCTTGCGATCGGGATGAAACTCGCTAATTTGAAAACGCCTCCGAGATATAGTGACACTGACGAATTTTCAGCAGCGGATAAAAAGCGGTTCGTACGCTAATTAGCTAATGTAAATTGAAAAGGTTAGCTAAGTATGGCATAAATTATCGGCGAGGATTATATATGACGAAGGTAAACATGCACGAGGCGAAATCGCAGTTGAGCAAGCTTATCGAGAAAGCAATGAACGGTGGGGATGTAGTGATCGCAAAAGCCGGAAAACCTAAAGTTCGTCTTGTCCCAATTGAAACGGAAACGAACGATTGGTTTGGCATGGACGAAGGTAAGATTTGGATGTCCGATGATTTTGATGAACTGCCGGACAACATAATGGCTGCTTTTTATGGCGAAAATCAAGTTGAAAGTATTGGTTGACACTAATGTTTTTTATGGAGCCTCGGTGGTCATACAGAATCATCGAAACTGAAAGAGTTTTTTGAAAACCGCGCGGAAACGGAGTTTTTTTGTTTCTCATGTTACAGGTTGGGAAATTGCGATAAAATACGGGCTTCGAAAATTAACTTTGCCGGCAGCTACCGAAAGCTTCTTTCCTGACAGGCTCAGGCGTTCTGATTTTTTTGGCTTGCCGATTGAATTAGATCACCTCCTTCGAGTTCATCGGCTACCTCTTATTCACCGCGATCCGTTTGATCGTTTATTAATTGCTCAGGCTGTAAAGGAAAACCTGTCAATCCTTACCTCTGACTCTGAAATCCCGAAATATGACGTGAAAACCATACCGTTTACACGCTTTACTCAATGACAAATAGTTTTTACATTACGACGCCGATCTACTACGCCAACAGCCTGCCGCATCTTGGCCATTTGTACACGACTATTGTTGCGGACGCCGTCAACCGGTATAAAAAACAGCGAGGTTTGGATACATACTTTCTGACAGGAACGGACGAGCACGGAATTAATATTCAGCGTGCCGCCGATAAGGCCGGGCGATCGCCGCAGGGACAGGTCGATTTTGTATCAGGCGAGCTGAAAAGAATGTTTCACGATTTCGGGCTTGATAGCGAAAACGGTGGTTATGACGTGTTTATGCGCACGACCGAGCCATTTCATTACGAAGGCGTTCAGCATTTGTGGCGAGAGATTGCGAAGAATAAAACACCGAAGGGAAAGGACACTATCTACAAGGGATTTTACGAGGGCTGGTTTTGTGCTCCATGCGCCGAATTCAAATCAGAATCGGAGTACATTCTGAAGAAATCTGGCGACCTAGCCGGAACGACAAATCTACTAGTAGAAATTGTTCGTTTTGCGTATCAGCAAGGCGTCATTTCATTAGCAACTAAAGACTCCTTAGCCGACAGGTTGAGCAGGATCGCACGGGATGGGATCGAGTTTAATCTTGGCGTTGAGGAATTACATGCATGGTTAGAAAATAGGGTATTGACAGAAGAGGATCAACAAAAACTTGAGAAACAGTATAGAGAGCGACTACACGTACCGTCTCTTGAATTATTTGATTCATTTTTCTCGACACTTCCAGATACAGAGTCATCGGAAGGCAAGGAACTGTTTAAGAATTTGAAGTTGGTCGTCGAAGACAAAGATTTACTTATTCCGCGGTGCTTGATTCACGGAACTAAACTTGAGCTTACAGGTGAAGAAAGTTATTTCTTCCGACTATCGGATTACGAGGATTTCTTGCTTAAATTGATCGAAGCGAATGTTCAATTAGTTCAACCGGATTCTCGCCGAAATGAAGTTATCTCATTTATTAAAGGCGGCTTACAGGATCTTTCCATTTCCAGAGAGAAGAAGTCTGTTTCATGGGGAATCCCGGTGCCGGATGACGAGAATCATGTGATGTATGTGTGGCTCGACGCACTCTCGAATTACATTACGGCGATCGGTTATGGAAATGCGGAAAAAGCGTCGGTCGGATTCGATAAGTATTGGCGGAATGCAACTCATTTGGTCGGTAAAGATATTTTAAGGTTTCATACCGTTTACTGGTTTTCGTTTCTCGCCGCTGCCGGGTTGGATTTGCCAAAAACGGTTTATGCCCACGGAATGTGGCTTGATGCCGACGGGCGGAAGATGGGTAAAACCTTGGGCAATGTGATTGATGTTGATGTATTGCATGAGCATTTTCAGATCGATGTGATACGGTATTTTTTGCTTCGTGACATGGTTTTCGGTCAGGATGGGAAATTTGGCTATGAGAATCTGATCGACCGGGCGAACGCCGATCTAGCCAGCGGCCTCGGCAATCTCGGAAGCCGGACTTTTTCGATGATTACCAAATATCGTGAAGGTTTAATTCCGAACGGCAAGATTGCCGAAGAAAATTACATTAATGCTAAACGGGCAGGTATTAATCCTGATGAACAGGAACTCGTTTCAGTGCTCGAACATGCTCGCGATGAATTCCTTCGAAGGTTCGAGAATTTCGAATTCAGCCTAGCATTAGAGCTTCTTTGGACAGTGATAGCACGGATCGACAAAATGATCTCCGATTCGAAACCATGGGAATTGATAAAGGATGAAAAGCAGGCGGAGACTTTGAACGCAGTGCTTTACCGGTCTACCGAAACTCTTCGTTGGCTTTGCGTATTGCTTTATCCTGTAATGCCTGAGGCGACAAGAAAGATTTATTTGCAAATCGGTTCGAGCGGCGATATTGCTGCAATCGATCCCTCAGGACTGACATGGGGAGAATTACAAGCCCAAACAAAGATAGGTGAAACTGAAGGCGTTTTTCCGAGGATAGACAAAATTAAAGTTATGAATGAGATAAAAGAGCAGTCAGCGGACAGCGGACAGCAGTCAGAAGAACCGCAAGAAAATCTTCAAGAAAAACCTGCGGCAGCCGAGTCACTACCACCTGCGTCAGCGCAACCATCGGACAACACTGGCGACCAATTCATCAACATCGAAGATTTCCTAAAAGTAGAACTCCGCGTCGGCCAAATTATGGTTGCCGAACGGATTCCAAAAGCGGACAAACTTCTCCGGTTCGAAATTGACCTCGGCGAAGAAAAACCGCGCCAAATCCTCGCCGGCCTCGCCGAATATTACGAACCGGAAAAACTCATCGGCCGAAAGGTCGTCGTCGTCGCCAACCTCAAACCAAGAAAAATGCGCGGCCTCGAATCACAAGGTATGATCTGCGCAGCATCACTGTTGGAAGAAGACACGCCGGCAATTGCGACTTTTTTGGAAGATGTTAAAGTCGGTGCAAGGCTGAAATGATCTACATCGATTCCCATTGTCATATCGACGGCGAGCAGTTTGATGCCGACCGTGATGAAGTAGTTCTGCGAGCGCGTGATGCTGGTGTCGCGGCTATGCTGAATATTGGTACGGGCGATCCGCGTGGGGATGATTTTCGCAAAGCGGTGGCGGTGGCTGAGAAATACGACGACGTTTATGCAGCGGTTGGTGTGCATCCGCATGACGCGAAGCTTTATGATGATGCCGCTGAGAATCATCTGGTTGAATTAGTGAAATCCAGTAAAAAGGTCATCGCCTGGGGTGAAATTGGGCTTGATTATTATTACGATCATTCGCCGAGAGATGTGCAGGGGGAAGTGTTTCGGCGGCAGATACGGACGGCAGGAAATTTGGGCTTGCCGATCATCATTCACAGTCGCGGAGCGGATGATGAGACGGTCGAAATTTTAACGGATGAGTGTTCGCATGACGGCTTTCGCGGGATAATGCATTGTTTCGGTGGGACGCCGGAGATGGCGAAGGCTTTAATGGAGATAGGGTTTTTGATATCGTTTGCGGGTAATGTAACGTTTAAGAAAGCGGATAATTTGCGGGAAGCTGCCCGCATTGTGCCGCTGGAAAAATTGCTCATCGAGACCGATTGCCCGTTTCTAACGCCGGAACCGTTTCGCGGAAAACGCAATGAGCCGAGCTTTGTTGTACACACGGCTAAATATCTGGCGGAATTTTACGGGATTACTCTGGAACGGCTTGCGGAACAAACGACAGCAAATTTTATGGATTTTTATAAGTTGGAAAGTTCAGAACCGCCTGCGTAGCGGGACTTAGCGTTAAGAGATTTGTGGGATCTGACGGCGAGTTTAGCCAGGATTCGTACCACCCGCTTACGCAGCCGGTTCTGAACTGTCAGCTAAGTATCACCATGCCAAAGGTCAAAATCAACAGAGAAACAAAAAGAGTGGACGCGGCCAAAATTTTTCCGGCTTCCCACACTCTACCTTTGCATAACGTGACAGAATATATCCTTCCTTTTCACTCGTACCCGACAGTTTTGCAGATATTTCCTTTTCGTCTTTTTCGGTACCGCATAAAGCCAACCTCGCAAAACGTGTGATATTATTTACCTAATTATGGCAAAAGATAATTCATTCGATATTGTTTCAAAGACAGATTACGCTGAACTTACAAATGCGTTAAATCAAACTAACAAAGAGATCTCGCAGCGTTTCGATTTCAAGGGCAGCAAGGCGAAAGTGGAATTACAGGACAAAGACCTGCTAATGTCCGCCGAGGATGACACTCGTCTGCGGAATATGAACGACATCCTTCAGAGTAAAATCCTGAAACGCGGAATCTCGCTCAAGGCTCTCGATTATCAAACAGTCGAACCGGCCGCCGGTGGGACGGTTCGTCAGGCAGTTAAAGTACAGCAAGGAATCCCCATCGAAAAAGCCAAAGAAGTCGTGAAGTATATTAAGGACGCGAAATTCAAGGTCCAGGCATCCATCCAGGGCGAAACCGTCCGCGTTTCCGGCAAGGACCGCGACACTTTGCAGGAAGTCATGGGAAGCTTGAAAGGCAATGATTTCGGTATCGATATGCAGTTTGATAATTACAGGAGTAATTAAAAGATGACCAAAGAATTCAATATAGTCATCCAACAAGGTGATAACGGAATTTTTGTCGCTTCCGTTCCAGAATTAAAAGGATGCCATACACAAGCGAAGTCACTTGACGTATTAATGGAGCGTATTCGTGAAGCTATAGATCTTTGTTTGGAGGAGAGGTAAAAGTTTGTTCAAAAATATCTCGAAGCAAATTGTTTTTCTTTCACTCTTAGTCAACACATTGTTTTTTTCTGGCTGTGTAACTCCCGTAAAAGTTGAAGGATCGGCGATGCTTCCGAACTTCACGGACGGAGACAGGTTGTTGATGAACAATAATATCGGCGGATTACAGCGAGGCGATCTGGTTTACTTCCAATATCCAAAAGACATAACCA
This sequence comes from Pyrinomonadaceae bacterium, assembly GCA_037723965.1. Lineage (GTDB taxonomy): Bacteria > Acidobacteriota > Blastocatellia > Pyrinomonadales > Pyrinomonadaceae > OLB17. The sequence goes on from JBBJOS010000001.1 coordinate 192,241, forward strand.
AATCTTATTTCAAAAGAGTTATAGGATTACCAAAAGAGACAATTGAAATCCGCAGTGGCGACACATTTATTAACGGACAACCGCTTGCAGAAGCGTATATTAATCAGATTTATAACCAAATAGAGCGTAACCTTCCTCCGACGGTAATTCCCGCTGACAATTACTTTGTAATGGGTGATAACCGCGATAACTCTTCCGATTCGCGTTCTTGGGGCACCATCAGCCGAGATTTAATTTTAGGTAAACATTACATGACTTACTCGAGATCCGAAAAGAAATAATTTATCAAATGCAGATGTTTGCTTCGATAAAAAAAGAACTACTTCCGCAAAATGCAGCTCGCAAAATATTTGGACTCGTCAAAACCGAAATGGCTTTGGTGGAGAGTGAGTTCGAGCGGCAGGCGAATTCTAATGTTCAGGTTATCAATTACTTGGGCGAATATTTGCGGGCGTCGGGCGGCAAGCGGGTGCGGCCGGCTCTGTTGATCCTGGCAAATTATGCGGTCGGCGGAAAGGGAAGTGCGGATGGCGTAATCAGGCTGGCGACGGTGATGGAAATGCTTCACACGGCGACGCTGGTCCATGACGATATTATCGATAACGCCGATCTTCGCCGCAGCCGTGCATCGGTGAACGCGCGGTTCGGTAACCAGGCGGCAGTTTTGATGGGTGATTGGCTTTATATGTCGGCCTTTGAGACTTCGCTGAAAGAGCGTTCGCTGGAGATTTTGGATATACTCACGCATCTGACGCGTAAGATGACCGAGGGCGAACTTATCCAACTGACGATGATCGGCAACGCGGACATTAGCGAAGATCAATATTTCGATATTCTAAAGAGAAAAACGGCATACCTTTTTTCGGGCTGCTGCGAGATCGGAGCAATTCTTGGGGGGGCGGACCCGGAACAACAGTCAGCTCTTCGCGATTATGGAATGAATTTAGGAATTGCGTTTCAGCTGGCCGACGATTTGCTTGATTTTACCGCCGATGAAGAAGCTCTGGGCAAAGCCGCAGGTGTCGATTTGCTTGAAGGAAAACTAACTTTGCCGCTGATTACCCTGCGAAACAGTGACCCCACAGTTAAAGTAAAGCTTGAAGAAATAATGTTTGAAGGCATTTATCCCGACATTACTCGAATGGAGATTATGGATAAGCTCGATGAGCATGGAACGCTCGAAAATATTCGCCGGGTTGCGTTGAGCTATGCAGGCAACGCCCGGAAAAATCTTGAAGTTTTATCGAAAACAGAGTATTCTTTTGCACTGGAAGAAATAACGGGTTTTGTAATCCATAGAAACAGTTAATTTGTCGCCAACTTTTTGCATTCCTCATGTTAGACGAAAACCTCATATCCACGCTTGATCAAATTCTTCGTCAAACGAGACAGGCGCAGAGCCGTGTCATGGCGAAACTCCGCGATGCGGAAGACGAGGTCGAACGGCTCCGAGAGGAAATAAAAGTGCTGGAGAACAGCGCCATTCAAACAGAATTCGGAATTGATGAGCTTCTTGCCATGCGTTCGGGCACGCGGACCGGAACTTCGGGCAGCATGATGCGAATGGACGACGATTATGACCGCCGGAATGATTCGCGCCCAGTTTTGGACAGCAGGCCGGCCAGAAAAGCAAACGTAACGAATAAAGTACGTGAATCCAATACGGTTTCGTTCATTAATCGAAATCACGGAGTTCCGTCGCGCGGCAATAATATCGAACCGATCAGCTTCCGCTTCGCGGACCGGACGATTACTCAGTCCTGCACTCTGCTTTTGCGCGAAGCCGGTCAGCCGCTTCATGTTAATGAGCTTTACAATCTTCTGGTTGCAGGTGGAATGGAATTTAAGGGAAATAATCCGACAATTTCCGTCGCGGTGTCGCTCAATCGGAACCGGCGGTTTCGGAAAGTCGATCCGGGAACATTCGATCTTGTTATGCGTGAGGCTTCGCAGCGTGAAGCGTCGTAAACTTTATATTGCGCGGTTCCAATGCCCTAATGCCGAAAGTTTTTTTTGGCGTATGGAATGAAGAGTGGAATACTCACCCGTTGACTGTAAGCCTTGCGATTACACACTTAGTTTATCCCAGCGGGTAAAATAAACAAGACTGAACTCTGCGCGAGCACGAGGTTTCATCGAAAGCGAGATAAAAACATTACCGAATCCAAGAACTGCTATTGCTGAATAATTATGACCAAGACCCGAGGATTTTTATATCTAGCGGTATTCGCTATATTTACGGTTTCGCTTAGCGGCGAAGCCTTTGCTCAAAAGGTGCTGCTGCGTTCACAGATCGTTCCATCCTGCGCAAATAGCGGCAATCTAAAATTTGCCGACATATACGCAGACGGTAATATTGTCGTGCAGGGAAGTTATAATTGCCGCGGTGTTTTTATTTATAATATCTCTAACCCGGATGCTCCTGTTCTTTCTTCATGGTATAACCCGGGTGCAAATCAGCAATTTCTGGAAGCAATAGTCATTGGAAACCGTGGATATTTCGGCAGCGGTAATGGCGGCGGCGTGCACATCGTGGATTTGACAAATCCTGCTAGCCCGGTCTTACTGGGAGTCATTAATGCATCAATAGGAGGAGGTTTTAATTCAATACATGAGATGGTTGTTTTCCAACAGAACGGCATTAACTACCTCATTGAAAACTTTAACGGTTTTTCCTCCAAGATATTGAAGGTTATCAACGTCAGTAATCCGGCTGCTCCGGTATTCATCCGGGATATCAATCCGACCGAAGTGAGTTGGGTTCATGCCATGCATATTCGCGGGAACCGGATGTTCACATCCGGTTGGGGAAATAGCACAACGCGGGCAAAGACGGAAATTTACGATATTACGAACGTAGGAACGCAAACGCCCGCCTTGCTCGGATTTATCAGTGACCCGAGCAGCGTTACGGGCGGCAATAGCATGCACAGCAGTTGGTCGAGTGAGGATGGGAATTTTTTGTACAGCGCCCGAGAGACCAGCAACGGTAACGGCGATATTCGTGTCTATAATATTTCAGATCCTGCAGTGCCGCTGCTTGTAAATAGCCTCACCATGAACGGGCTGAAGTTAAATGCCGTCACCCCGCACAATCCTGTGGTTGTGGGCAATTACCTTTACGTCGCCTGGTACCAGGCGGGAATTCAAATTTTTGACATCTCCATCCCGTCGCAACCCAAACGTGTCGGGCAGTACGACACTTTTCCAAACGCCTTCTCGCCTTCTGAAGAAGAACAGGCCGCGTTTGCGGACGCGGAACCGTGGGATATGATCTGCGGAAGTGATTTCCAGCAAAATTCTTTACCGACAACTTATGACGGAGCATGGGCCGTATTTCCAATGCTTGGAATTGACAAAGTGCTGGCGGGTGATCTTAAGTATGGTTTAACGATTCTTGATGCCAGTCAGATAGCAGCGCCAAACAAAAATATTATTTCTGATTTTGACGGAGACGGGAAAACCGATTTTTCCGTTTATACACCGGCCACGGGCCAGTGGATAACCGAGAACAGTTCCAACGGCGGCACTAATGCAGTTAACTGGGGTCTGCCGGGTGATATTATTGCCGCCGGTGATTACGATGGCGACGGAAAAACCGACCGTGCGGTTTGGCGACCGTCAAACGGTACTTGGTACGTGGTTTACAGCAGCGGCTTCTTGGGGGAAACGCGTTTCGGATTGACGGGCGATGTGCCTGCCGCCGCCGATTACGATGCCGATGGTAAAACCGATTTTGCGGTTTGGCGGCCTTCGAATGGCACGTGGTATATTCTGCAATCGACACTCGGGTATCGTCAGCAGCAATGGGGACTGAACGGCGACAAGGTTTTGACAGGCGATTACGAAGGTGACGGAAAGGCTGATCTCGCCGTTTGGCGGCCATCGAATGGCACGTGGTACATTATTCGAAGCTCTTCAAGTATTGCGATAATTCAGTCGTGGGGATTGAATGGAGACAAGCCTCTCTTCGCGGATTTCGACGGCGACGGCCAGACCGAACTAACGGTTTATCGTCCAACCGAAACCAATTGGTACATATTCAATTCGATAACCAATGCTATTACGATTTACCCGTTCGGTTTTGCCGACGATACACCTATTCCCGCCGATTATGACGGCGATGGAAAGGCTGATATCGCAGTTTACCGGCCCGGCACGAACGTCTGGTACCGCGTTGGCAGTGTCGGCGAAACTTATAACGAACGTCTGTTCGGATCGGCGGGCGACAAGGCATCGCCTTCTTCGGTTCAGCCGCAGTAATTACCGCCAATTTATTCAAAAAGGCCCGAAGTCTGGTGTTCAGCTTGACTTTGGGCTTTTTGTTTTAATAATGACAATATGAAGTTACTTCTGACAATCACCAGCGGCACGCTCAACGGCCGTGTCTTCGATCTGGAAAGCGGTTTTTTGACCATCGGCAGGGGCGAAAATTGCAGCGTCAGATTCGATCCGGCCGGAGAGCGGATTGCCTCGAAACAGCATGCATTCATTGAAGCCAAAGCAGATGGATATTACCTTACCGACAACGAAAGCACCAATGGAACGTTATTGAACGGTGAGAGGATTTATAAATCCAAGATAGAAACGGGCGACAACATCCAATTCGGAAAAAACGGCGTAACCGCAGACATAGTGATTCATGAACTTCCAACCGAACAGGTTGCCACATCCCCAGAGGTTTTCCGTCAGGAGCAAATACAACAGTTCAATCAGATCGCCAAAAGTCAAAGCGGCAACCTCAAGAATTCAATGGCAAATTTCGGCCTCGGGCATTTGGAAACAAAACCCGAACCGAGCAAAACAGGATTTTACGTCGGGATTGGAATTGCGATACTTTTGATCGTTCCACTTGCCTTAGTGGTTATCGGAATAATGTTTTTGAGTCTGGGTATCGTACCGGCAGTTATAGCTTCAGTTATCGCATTTACGCCCGCCGCGCTTTATATTCTGCCTTTGATGGGACTTGACAGGTACGATCCGGAACCCTTCTGGTTGCTTTCGCTGGCATTTGCCTGGGGTGCTTTGGTAGCCGTTATAGTTTCGATCTTCGTAAATACGCTTTTCGGCGTCGTTATTTACTCGGGAACCGGAAGCGAAGGCCTTGCCAATATCGCCAGCGCGGTGGTTTCTGCTCCGGTAATCGAGGAAGCTTCTAAAGGCGTCGGGCTTCTTATTCTACTCATCTTTTTCCGCAAGTATTTTGACGACATCCTAGACGGGATCGTTTACGGCGGCGTTATCGCGCTCGGTTTCGCGACGGTGGAAAACGTGATGTATTACGGCGCGGGTTTGAACAGTGCCTATATGGAATACGGCACAAGTTCCGACGCTTTGTGGAGTTTCCTTTTTCTATTCACGTTAAGAGGCATTCTCTCGCCGTTCGCTCACGTAACGTTTACGGCTATGACCGGAATTGGCTGCGGCATTGCCCGCGAATCTCATAATACGCTTGTAAAAATCGCAATGCCGATTCTGGGATACATAATTGCGGTTCTTCTCCACGGCATTTGGAATGGCATGGGCATTCTCATCACAATATTTCTTACAACCGTTGGATTTGGATCGACATGTGCCAGCATAGGGCTGGGCGATGAAAATCTCGGATTGTGCGGATTTTTTACTGGGTATTTGATTCTCGAAGTTCCGCTTTTTCTTATCTTCATTGCATTCGCATTTTTTCTGATGCGGCGGCAGCGGAAAATACTGAATGATATGCTCGCCATCGATGTAGCCCGCGGTTTGATAGATAACGATCATCTGACAATTGCGACCTCGGCTTTCAAAAGCTCCTCGTGGCTGCTTAGCGGCTTGTTCAGCGGGAAGTTCAGGGCAAGGAGCCGATATCTCCGGGCTATCGGAAAACTCGGACTAAGCTACTGGCACATTCAGCGTGCCACCGCCGCGCAAGGCCAAACTGGAAGCTTTCAGCAAAATCCCATTCTGCGCGAAGAAGTGCTAAAATGGCGCGATAAGGTTTAAGTTCTAAGTTCTCGCTTCAACGTGCTTATTTGCTATGTAAAAGACAAGCTTAAGCTTGAACATAGAACTTTTCCGATTTATAAACAAATCTTATCAATCAACTTCTTTGCATTCATAATGTACGCGCTTTAAAGCGCGGCATTTTTCGCTATACTAATATTAGTAATTTATTCGTTTTAATCGATTCTTACCGGATGGAAAAGAAGTTTGAATCGTTTTATAAAGATGGCCGATCAACAAATGCTGTTTGCTTTTGGACTCAACCACAAAACAGCGCCCATAGAAGTACGGGAAAAGCTCTACATCCGCGAAACGGAAATTCCCGCATTGCTGGCGAAGTTGAGAAAAACCTTGGCGGAATGCGTAGTGTTATCGACGTGTAACCGGACCGAGATTTACGGTGTCGCGGGTTCCGACGATATCGATCTCGACTTTTATAAAGACCTTGTTATCACATTCAAGGATGCCGAAGATTATGTAAAACCTGAACATTTTTTTACATTTATCTCATGCGCCGCCTGTCAGCAGCTTTTTAATGTCGTCACCAGCATCGATAGCAAGGTGATCGGCGATTCGCAGATTCTCGGCCAGGTTCGCACCGCTTATTCTCTCGCTCAGCAAAATTATTCGACCGGAAAAATTCTCAATCAGCTTTCGCAGCGGGCATTAAAGATCGGCAAGAAGACCTTTAGCGAAACATCGATCCATCGTGGAGCGGTTTCGATAAGTCTGGCGGCGGTCGAACTTGCCATCGATACATTCGGCTCGATAAAAGGGAAGTCGGTTCTGATAGTCGGTGCGGGAGAAACCGCGAAATTGACTGCTGAATGCCTGATAAAGCAAAAGACGGGTAAAATATTTATAACGAACAGGACGCGTGCTCATGCCGACGATTTGTTAGCAAAACTTCATGAAAATCATCAGTTTGAAAGCGAAGTTATCGATTTTGACGATTTCAAAAACTATCTCGGCCAGACGGACATCGTCATCAGTTCGACGAGCGCGCCCGAACCCATCCTGTTCCGGGAAGATTTTATTTTCCAGTCGAACAAAATACTTCTTATCGACATCGCGGTTCCACGAGACATTGATTTCGCATCCGCAGATAACGAAAACGTAGTACTCAAAAATATCGACGATCTCCACGCCATTCTCGATCACAATCACGAGCGTCGCATAAAGGACCTTCCCATCGTCAAGAAGCTGATTATGAAGGAAATGGGCGATTTCCTTATGTGGTATTATGCCCTGCCGCTAATGCCCAACATTGAGAAAACGCGTTCCAAACCGAGCCGTACAACTATTGATGAAATGGTTGGAATAAAAGATTTCCTGCTAAAAAATGTATCCGAATTTCACAAACTCGCGATGCAGAACAATGGAAATGTCCAGGACGACCTAACTAATCACTTGCAGCTTGTCAAAAAACTGCGGGCGATGAGGGCCGATGCCTAAACGAAAATTGATAATCGGCACGCGCGGCAGCAAGCTTGCGATGTGGCAAAGCAATTTTGTCGCCGCCAAACTGGAAACGCTTTTTCCTGGCTTAACTCTCGAAATCAAGATCATCCAGACGACGGGCGATAAATTGCTTGATGTCGCTCTTTCGAATATCGGCGACAAAGGACTGTTTACTAGGCAGATCGAGACGTCCCTTTTAAATCGGGAAATCGATCTTGCCGTACACAGCTTGAAGGACATGCAAACCGTTCAGCCGGAAGGTTTGTGCATCGGTGCCGTTTTGGAAAGGGAAATATCAAACGATGTTTTGATTTCCAAAAATTATGATACTATCGATGGTCTTCCGCATGGATCGAAGGTAGCCACCGGAAGCCTTCGCCGCCGGAGCCAACTGCTGCATTACCGGCCTGATCTGCAAATTTTCGACATACGCGGAAATGTAACGACGCGGCTCGAAAAATTTGCAAATTCTGATTTGGACGCCATGATACTCGCCTATGCGGGACTTCATCGGCTCGGCATGGATGAACAAATTAAACAAGTGATTCCGTTTGAGATTATGTTGCCGGCGGTCGGGCAGGGCGCTGTTGCTGTCGAGATCAGGGACGGCGATGCGGAAACTCGCGATATTGTTGAGAAATTGGGACATGACGAAACGCGCATTTGCGTGACGGCCGAACGCAGCTTTCTCCGAACGCTCGAAGGGGGCTGTCAGGTACCGATTGGAGCCGCCGCACGGATTGAAGAGGGAATCATCCATCTCGAAGGCATGGCAGGCAATCTGGACGGCACGGTGAATCTGCGTGAATCGTTAAGCGGCCCGCAACACGATGCGGAAACTCTCGGAATGCGGCTAGGATTGATTCTGATCGAAAAAGGAGTCGATGAGGTGCTTGCTGACGTGCGCACTGCGGCCAATTCCGGAGGAATTCCAGATTTGATAAAAATGCCGCTTATTCTGGTTATCAGGCCGGCGGACGATTTCAGCTCTATTTTAGGCCAAAAAGGAATTGATGTTCTGAATTTTCCGCTAATCCACACCCAGCCTGTCGAAGACCTGACCGAATTCGACGAAAAGCTTCGGAATCTGGATCATTACGACGGAATCTTTTTAACGAGTCCGGTCGCTGCCGAAATTTTTCTCGAACGAATAGACGAGCAGGAGAAGTTCGGTGGAAAGGTCTATGTTCTGGGCGAGAGAATAAAAAATCTTTTCGACGAAAAGATTTTTGACGTGATTTTTTCAAAAGACGCGAACACTGCCGAAGAACTCATAAATTCTTTCGAAACAGACGAATTTACCGGTAAAACCTTTCTTTTCATTCGCGGTGACAAAAGCCTGAGGACGATTCCGTGGCTGTTGCGGACATCGGCTGTTGTCGAGGAAGCCGTCGTTTACAGGACTACCGACAATGCTATTTCCGGCGAGATGATAAGGGCTGTCGAAGCAAAAATTGAGAACGGCGGGATAGACTGGATTTGTTTTTTTAGCCCATCGGCAATTGATGCATTCGTAAATCTGTTCAGTTCAGGTGAGGCCAAAGCCATAAATACCGCTGTAATTGGCGAAACGACCGCAAATCGGGCACGAGAGACGGGAATGAATTTACAGCATATATCAAAAAAGGCCAATTCCGCGGATTTCGCGAATAGTCTTGCCGAACAGGTGAAACAAATTGATTAAAGATTCTATTTTTATTAGGGCCTGCAAAGGTTTGGAAACGGAAAGGACGCCGGTGTGGATAATGCGGCAGGCGGGGCGTTATTTGCCTGAATACCGTGCGATTCGAGAAAAAACTGATTTTCTGACGTTATGCAAAACGCCGGAACTTGCCAGCGAAGTAACTGTGCAGCCGATAAATATTATCGATGTTGACGCGGCTATTCTGTTTTCCGACATTTTGGTTATTCCTGAAGCAATGGGGATGAAACTGGAAGTTCTGGAATCGAAAGGCCCGGTTTTTGATTCGCCGCTGCGGGACTTGGCCGCGATCCGTTCACTTAATACCGAAGGCGTAACCGAGCGTCTCGATTATGTAATGAAAGCCATCGAAGCTACCAAACAAAAGTTAGACGGCCGCGTACCGCTCATCGGCTTTTCCGGTGCTCCGTGGACGCTCGCGACCTATATGGTCGAAGGCAAGGGATCGAAAAGCCACGACATAATTAAGAGTTTCATTTATACAGAACCGGAAGCCGCTCACGAATTGCTGCAGTTACTGGCCGATGCGGTTGTCGATTACTTAAACGCAAAAATCAGAGCTGGATGCGATGCCGTTCAAATCTTCGATACATGGGCGGGAATCCTTTCGCCGTGGGATTTTGAGGAATTTTCGCTCAAATATATTCGTTATATTTGCGACCGGCTCGAAACGAAAGGTGCCCCCGTCATCGTTTTCGCGAAAGGTGTAAATGCGATTAGCAAATTAGCCGACCTGAAATGCGATGTACTCGGTTTAGACTGGATGAAAGATATTGGTGAAGTCAGAACGGAAATCGGCGGCAAAAAAGCTTTGCAGGGAAATCTCGATCCGTGCGTACTGTTCGCGCCTAAAGAAAGAATCAAGAACGAAACCGAAAAAATACTGTCGAAATTCGGTCACGGTAACGGTCATATTTTTAATCTCGGACATGGAATCCTGCCGAAAACTCCGGTCGAAAACGCGCAGTATTTTGTAAGCTGCGTTAAGGAATTAAGCATCAAATATCACAGCCCGAATTAATTTAAACTGAATAATAATTACTAATTATTAATTTCGTATCGATATCTGCTTGATATTTGGAATGATGAGAAATTTTAACGAAATAGATATTGATGTACTGAAAAAATTCAATCAGCCGGGGCCGCGATACACCTCTTATCCGACTGCTCCGCTTTTCTCGCCGGATTTCACCGCCGAAGATTTTACGCGTGAGATCGTCACCACAAACGCCGGTCAAAACGCTTCCGATCTTTCGCTCTATTTTCATTTTCCGTTCTGCGAAAAGCTTTGCTATTTCTGCGGTTGCAACATGATGGTTACACACGACCGCAGCATGATCCGCCAATATAACGAATATTTGAAAAAGGAGATCAATCTGCTGCGGCCGATGATCTCGAATGAGAGAAAGATCACGCAAATGCATTGGGGCGGCGGTACGCCTTCGTATCTTTATCCGGATGAAATTCTGGACATCGGTCAATTCATTCGCGGAAAATTCAATTTTGATGATGATATCGAAGCAAGCGTAGAGATCGACCCGCGGGGGCTGACACGCGAACACATGGAAGCCTTTCGCGAGATCGGCTTTAACCGCACAAGTTTTGGTGTACAGGATTTTAATTTAAAGGTTCAGGAAGCGATCAACCGCGTTCAGTCCGAGGAAATCACGCGGCAGACGGTCGAATGGGCACGCGAGCTTGGCTTTGACAGCGTTAATCTAGATCTGATCTACGGCCTCCCGTACCAAAGCATCGAGACTTTCGCCGTCACAGTCGATAAAATCATCGACATCTCGCCGAATCGCATTGCCGTTTTTAATTACGCACATGTGCCCTGGCTAAAAAAACATCAGAATATCATTCCGGCAGAAGCTATACCGTCGCCGGATGCAAGGCTCGGTATTTTGAAAATGACGATTGAGAAATTGATCGGTGCGGGTTACGAATATATCGGGATGGACCATTTCGCCAAGCCGGCCGATGAGCTGGCAATTGCGCAGAAAAACAATACGCTTTATCGTAATTTTCAGGGATATTCCACAAAGGCCGGCTGCGATGTTTATGCTTTCGGCCTGTCGGCGATCAGCCAGTTTCAAAATATTTACGCCCAGAATATAAAGAATCTCAAGGATTATTACACCCGAATCGACAGCGGCATTGCTGCAACGAATGTGGGCTACCGGATGACGGCCGACGATCACATCCGTAAGGAAACAATCATGCAGCTGATGTGTCATCTCGAGATCGACAAAAGGGATATTGAGCAAAAATTCGGTATCGATTTCGAGAATCATTTTGCGAATGACATCAAAAAACTCGGCGTATTTGTGAACGATTGCCTCTTAGAAAATAACTCGGAAAAGATCAAAATTGTGGGTTCTGGAATTCTCATTATCAGAAATGTCGCAATGTGTTTCGACGCTTATCTGAAAAAAATGATGAAGGAAAAACCTGTATTTTCTAAGACGGTTTAAAGTTTTGAGTTCAAATTTTAGTTTGTCTTTTCGTTAGCTATAAGACACGCTGAAGCGTGAACTCAGAACATTATTTATGAGCGAAAAAATCGGAGTTGTACTATTAAATCTCGGCGGCCCTGATTCGCTCGATGCGGTCGAGCCGTTTTTGTACAATCTTTTTTGTGACCCCGACATTATCAATTTTCCCGGGAGCTTTCTCGTCAGAAATTGGCTAGCGAAACTTATATCTTCTAAACGGTACCCGAGAATTCAGGAACAGTATAAGCAGATAGGCGGCAAATCTCCGCTCAAGGATTTTACGCTTGGGCAAGCCAAGTTACTAGAAGCAAAACTTAACGAAAAATTTCCCGCACGCGTTTTCGCCGCGATGCGGTATTGGCACCCTTTTACGGAAGAAGTCCTAGACGAACTCGAATCCGAAGACATTAAAAAAGTCATCCTGCTTCCGCTATATCCGCAATTTTCCAAAGCGACGACCGAATCGAGCGTGAAGGAATGGAAAAAACAACTGAAGCTGCGTGGCAACAACGATATCGAATGGACACTGGTCGAACATTATTACGATTTCCAGCCGTATATCGATGCCTGTGTTGAAAGAATCAATCAGGGCCTCGAAAAATTTCCCGCCGAACTCCGCGAAACGGCCGACATATTGTTTTCCGCTCATGGAACGCCGATGAAACTCGTCCGGGAAGGCGATCCCTACTCCGGCCATATCCGCAAAACGGTTATGGCGGTGATGAAAACGGGCGGCTGGAAAAATTCGCATCACCTGTGTTTCCAATCAAAAGTCGGCCCCCAAAAATGGCTCACGCCTTCGACGCCAACAACGATTGACGATTTGGCGAAAAATGGCTCGAAACAAATCCTCATTGTCCCGATCGCCTTTGCTTCCGACCATCTTGAAACCTTGTATGAGGTCGGGATCGAGTTCCGGCATATGGCTAACGAAGCTAGTGTCGAACAGTTTGAAGTAACCGAAGGACTGAATTATTCGGAGAAATTTATTGATGCACTTGCAGAACTTGTTTTTCAAGGATTAGAAAATTCTGACGAGGTAAAAGTCTCGACTAAGGATGGGAATCATTCAAATATGAAGCAGTTAACCCTTTCAATAATACTAGGGTTCGTGTTTCCATTCGTTTGTTTTATAGTGATAGGATTTTCGACGGATTATATGTCGCCTTCATTCTTAACAGAATTTGAAATATCTGGACAACCTGCTCCAGGAATCCTGCTAGCTCCATTCTCTCTATCACTCTACCTTGGGATCATTTTGAAACAAGAACAGATTGTTCCTTACATTTTTGATACTTCTTTGTTTAGAATTTTATCGTTCATCTTATTCAATTGGATTTTGTACGGATTTGTAATTTATTTGATTCTGGGCAAATTAAGAAAACGAAAGAATCTGCAATCGTTCGAAACTCCACCGCCGCCGCCAAATTTTGGCAATGCAAATTAAGATGAAAAAAGTTTGCATTATAGGCTGCGGCGTTTCTGGATTAACCACAGCTTTTTTGCTGAAAAAAAAAGGTTTTGAAGTTACGCTGTTTGAAAAATCGGAACGGGCCGGAGGAAATATTGAGAGCGTCAATATCGATGGGTTTTTGATCGAGTATGCTCCTAACAGCTTGCTAAGATCACCACGCTTAGCTGATCTGATTCGGGAATTAAATCTCGGAGCAGATATTCTGGCGGCGGATGCGGTGAATAAGAAGCGTTATGTTTTGCGGAACGGCAAACTTAAATCGTTGCCGATGAGTATTGCGAGGATGGCAACGAACGATTTTTTTAGCTGGAAGGCAAAACTGCGGCTTTTGAAGGAACCGTTTGTCAGATCGAAATCGCCTGAGAACGAATCGGTAGCCGAGTTTTTTGAACGCCGCATGGGACGCGAACTTTTAAAAAAGGCGGCTGATCCGTTCATTGCGGGAATCTATGCGGGAAATCCTGAAAATCTAAGCGTCAAAGCGGCGTTTCCGCGTCTTTACGAATTAGAGAAAAACTACGGAAGCCTAATTATCGGTTCGCTTCGTTCAAAGGCGGAAAAGCAGGACAAGGATTTTCCCCGTACATTCTCATTTAAAAACGGTGTACAAACGCTGACCGACAAACTCGTTGATAATTTAGGCGAATCTATTAAAACGAAGACTGAGGTAATGAATATTGAGAAAGCGAAAACCGGTAAATGGCTTGTAAAAACCAGCGCCTTTGAAAAGATTTTTGACGCAGTGATAATTTCCACGCCAGCGCAATCTGCCGCCAAATTGATTGAAAAATTTGACGCGAATTTAAGCGAAAAGCTGGAAAGCGTTTACTATCCGCCGGTAGCGATGGTTTTCTTCGGCGTTAAAAAAGAGAGCGTTACCGAAGATCTTGACGGGTTCGGCTTTCTGGTTCCAAGTTCTGAAAAGAGAAAGATACTCGGAACTATTTGGAATTCTTCCGTCTTCCCCAATCGAGCACCGGACGGCTATCAATTAATGACGACCTTTGTCGGCGGGGATCGTAACGCCGATATTTTTGAAAGATCGGATGAAGAAATATTTGAAATTGTCTATGCCGAATTGGAAAACATCATAGGCCTTAGCCAAACTCCTTCCTTCCGGCACATTAAACGGTGGCCGAAGGCGATTCCGCAATATGAGCTGGGTTACGATAAGATTGAATCAGCAATCGAAGATTCTGAAAACGAAAATCCAGGAATTTTCTTTTGCAGTAATTTTTACAAGGGAATTTCCGTCGGCGACTGCGTGAACAACAGCTACGCGGTCGGGGATAAAATATCTAATTTCTTAACACATTCAAATGAGTAAATTGCAATTACAACCCGGTTTTCCCGTTACCCGGATGAGGCGTTTGCGTAAAAACGCGGCGCTTAGGAATATGTTTCGGGAAACGTCGCTCGCTAAAGAAGATTTTATCTATCCGCTCTTTATCATCGAGGGAAGCGGGATAAAGCGGGAGATTTCCTCAATGCCGGGGCAATTTCAGATGTCGATCGATAATATCCTGCGCGAATGCGACGAGCTTTTATCGCTAGGGATAGGCTCGATTTTACTTTTCGGCATTCCTGAAGCGAAGGATGAAGTCGGCTCCGGGGCGTATGACGATAATGGCATAATCCAAAAAGCATTACGGGCGGTAAAAAAAGATTTTCCAGAAATGCTGGTTGTTACCGACTTGTGCCTCTGCGAGTACACTTCGCACGGCCATTGCGGTGTGGTTGAAGACGAATATGTCCAGAACGATAAAACGCTTGAATTGCTCGCTAAAGAAGCTCTTACCCACGCTCAAAATGGTGCCGACATCATCGCCCCAAGCGACATGATGGACGGCCGCGTCAGCGTGATCCGGCAGGTTTTGGACGCGAACGGTTTTGCCGAAACTCCGATCATGGCTTATTCGGCAAAATTTTCATCCTCATTTTACGGCCCGTTCCGAGAAGCTGCCGAATCCGCTCCGCAATTCGGTGACCGCAAATCGTATCAGATGGGCTACGGAAATTCCGACGAAGCGCTTCGCGAGATCGCCCTCGATATTCAAGAAGGAGCGGACATAGTAATGGTTAAACCCGCACTTTCGTACCTAGATCTGATCCGCCGGACAAAGGATAATTTTAATATTCCGGTTGCCGCTTACAACGTCAGCGGCGAATATTCGATGATTAAAGCCGCTAGTGAACGCGGCTGGATCGACGGCGAGAAGGTGATGATGGAAGTTCTGACATCGATAAAACGTGCCGGTGCGGATGTGATTATCACCTATTTTGCGAAGGATGCAGCTAAGATCATGTAAGAAATTAACAAGGATATCAGGATAAAAGGGATAGAAGAATTTTTCCTTATCCCTTTTATCTTGTTATCCCTGTAAAAAAGTAATTCCGAAATGAATACCTCAAAAAGCAATCAGTTATTTGCCGAAGCTCAAAAACACATGCCCGGCGGCGTCAATTCACCGGTTCGTGCTTTCAAATCAGTCGGCCGCGATCCGCTCTATATTAAAAACGCGAAGGGTTCGCGACTGACGGATGTCGATGGTAATGAATTTATCGACTACATCGGCTCGTGGGGGCCGATGATTCTTGGGCATGCACACGAGAGCGTTATCGAAGCCGTCCGCGAAACGGCACTTTCGGGGACGAGTTTCGGGGCGAGTAACGAACGGGAGATCGATCTAGCCGTGCTAATAAAGAAATTTGTGCCGTCTATCGAGGTAGTGAGGATGGTTAATTCGGGCACTGAAGCGACGATGAGCGCAATGCGACTCGCACGCGGATTTACCGGACGGGACAAGATAATAAAATTCGAAGGCTGCTATCACGGGCACGGTGATTCGTTTTTGAGCAAGGCCGGTTCAGGTGTCATGACGCTCGGATTGCCGGACAGTGCGGGCGTGACGAAATCCACTGCAAAAGACACGCTGAATGCAAGATATAACGATATAGAATCTGTTTACGAATTAATTGAAAGTAGTAAAAAAGAAGTTGCCGCCGTTTTTATTGAACCGGTCGCAGGAAATATGGGCTGCGTCGCGGCGGATAAGATTTTTCTGCAAAAATTGCGGGAAATATGTACGAGCGAAAGAATTCTACTCATTTTTGATGAAGTAATGACCGGATTTCGATTAGCAAAAGGCGGAGCGCAGGAAATTTACGGCATCATCCCCGATCTGACAACATTTGGCAAGATAATCGGCGGCGGCCTGCCGGTGGGCGCATATGGCGGCCGCAGCGAAATTATGAAAATGATCGCTCCTTCGGGGCCGGTATATCAGGCCGGGACATTATCGGGAAATCCACTTGCAATGGCTGCTGGGTACGAGACGCTGAAGATAATTGATGAAACGGAAGATTTTTATCAGAAGCTTGAAGAAAAAAGTTTGTTACTGGCAGAATCAATCTTGCATACAGTAAAAGAACTCGGACTCGATTACACGTTAAACCGTGTCGGTTCAATGTTCACCTTATTTTTCACCAATCAAACTGTCACCGATTTCGACATCGCTAAAACATCTGACACGAAAAAATTCGCTAACTATTTTGGCTCTATGTTGGAGAACGGCATTTATCTCCCGCCGTCGCAATTTGAGGCGTGTTTTGTTTCGATCGCACATACGGAGGAAGATTTGAAGGAAACTGTACGAGCGGTTCGCTTGGCTTTGATGTTTCTGAGTTCGAGCTTCAGCTTGTCTTCGGCCTCGGGCATTAAGACAAGCTGAAGCTTGAACTCATAACGAAAAAATGGACGCCTTCAATAAAAGCGTCCATTTTTATTGTTTACTGGTAGGCCGTGCAGGGATTGAACCTGCGACCCGCGGATTAAGAGTCCGCTGCTCTGCCAACTGAGCTAACGACCCGAAAACTCAAGAATTATAACAATAAAGAATTTCATTGTCCAAATCGCAAAAAACACAGCCGCCAAACGTTCATAGTTTGGCTAATTGTCTTATTTCATACAAAATAGATTAGATGAAGGAATGTCCAAAATGTGAACTCTGCTTCGCGGATGAAGTGAATCTTTGCCCGCAGGACCAGACGCCGACGCGTTTTTCGCTGCCGGGCGGACAGCTTCTCGCCGGACGATACTTTCTTGAAAGCCGGCTAGGGCGCGGTGCGATGGGGCAGGTTTATTTGGCTAAGGACAAGAAATTCGACACTCGGAAGGTCGCCGTGAAAACCGTCCGGCAGGACATTCTGAGCAGCGAAGATTTGCAGGAAGGAGAAGCTATTGCCCGCTTTGAGCGCGAGGCACAAGCCGCGGCATCGATCCAGCATCCGAATACGGTCAGCGTGACGGATTTCGGCGAAACGGAAGACGGCATTTTTTATCTTGTGATGGAATATGTCGAAGGCGAAACGCTTCACAAACTTCTCCGTCGAGAAGGGACTTTGCCGGTAAAGCGCGCAGTTAGATTATTGAGGCAGATCGCGGACGGCGTGGATGCCGCTCATGATTTGAACATTCTTCATCGCGATTTGAAACCGGCCAATATATTTCTGCTGCAAAAATCGAAAGGCGGCGAGGTTTTTATCAAAGTCGGCGATTTTGGCCTGGCGAAGATAATCAACCAAACGGTAACGGACTTTAGTTCGAACGCCACACCTTCGTCTCGTGGCATTATCGGTACGCCGGAATTTATGTCGCCTGAGCAAATGCAGCCCGAGGTGGGCGTCGATGTACGTGCGGACGTTTATGCGTTGGGCACGATCGCATATTTGATGCTTGGTGGCAAAACGCCGTTTACGGGCGATATGATGCAGCTCGTGATGCAGAAAATAATGCATAAGCCGGCACCGCTATCGTCGATACGCTCCGATATTCCGGCGGATGTCGAACGCGTTATTATGCGGTCGCTGGAAATCGAAGCCGCCGATAGGCCCGCAACCGTCGCGGATTGGATCAACGAACTGGAACGCGCCGCCGAGGACGTTGATGAAGCAAAGCGTTCGGGCACGTCGCGACTCGTAGTGCTGGCACCCGTTAATGCGGAAGTTTATGTTGATGACGAACGGAAAGGAAGTGTCGGTAGTTCAGGCCGCGTCGTTCTGAGTGATATTCCCGCCGGACAACACATTCTGCGTGTTTCAAAACGAGGTGAGCGGGATGACGAACGGGTTATCGAAGTCCGCGAAGGGGCAAACGAGCAGGTAATTCAAGCGCAGCTCCGGACAATAAACGAGTTGGGAAGCCAGTCATCGCCATCGCAGGGAAGCAGCACCGGCGGTGTCCATTCAAGTTTAATGCCCGGCATCGTTGCCTGTTCGAGCTGTAATTCCAAATTTGCGGAAGGCGTAAAATTCTGCGGCCGTTGCGGAAACCGCTCGTTTATTCTTGTTAGTCCGGGCGAATTGCCAAACTCTTTTCCTTGTCCGCGATGCTCGAATTCGCTGCCGCAAAACTCACGCTTTTGCGGGCGCTGCGGCTTAAACATTACGCCGGTGATGGTTGCGACGAGACCTCAAACCGGATTTATGACAGGCATGTCGAATAATCTTCCACCCCAAGCCGAACGCATATGCCGCCGCTGCAACGGTTCCTATCCGCCTCACATCAAATTCTGCGGCCGTTGCGGAAATATTCTTGGGTAAGAACTACGTTTAAGGCGTTACTCGTGTGCGTTAAGTCGCGTTTCCAACCGCTTATCGGTATAATATCGGAATTTGATGTTTAGTCTTTCAGTCCGAGAGGAAAACGCCCGATGAAAATTTGTCCCAACTGCCGGAGAACTTATACCGACGAAGGTCTGAATTTCTGCCTCGAAGATGGTTCGGTTTTAACACTGGCCGGCAATGTTCCCGCCGAAACGATGATCATGGGTGAACCGCGACCAACTCAGCCGAGCCCGGCAATCGGCGGCCAGCAGATTCAGAGTACATTCGATAACCAGCCACAGTATTCGTTGCAGCCAAAGAAATCGTCAAAAACGTGGATTTGGGTGCTCGGGATACTTGCGATCTTAATTTTGCTTTGCGGCGGTGGTTTTGTTGGGCTTCTGGCTTACATTGGATCAAAGGCTAATAACAATACAACGACCGGGCGAACCCCGACGCCGCGCTCATCTAAATCTCCGGGCGGTACGGCACCGGATGCTAGTCCAAGCGCCAGCCCATTCAGTTCGGGTGATGTTCAGACGGTCGATCTTTCAGCTTGGGCGGCCGGAACATCAGCGTACGGCACTAAAGAATTTATCGACGGCGAACTCGTCATGGGTTCAAAACAAAAAGGATTCTACTACGTTTTAGTTGCACCCGCCGAATATTCGACCGATTCCGCGACAACCAGGGTAATTGCGAGGAACATCGCCGATGCTGCCACGAGCATGGGTTTTGGCCTGATCTTTCACAGCGATCCTACGCCGCTGACTAAAGATTACGCATTCCTGATTGATTCGAGAAAGAAGCGTTACCGTGTCGTGCGGCATGAGCCTGAGAAGGAAACACCGGTCGTTGCCTGGACGAATTCGGCAGCTATCAAGGATGGGATGGCGGAAAACGTGCTCGAAACACGAGATAAATCCGGCACAGTCGAACTTTATATTAACGGACAAATGGTAACATCAATCAAGAATACTTTCGGGTACAAGGGCGGCGTCGCTGGGCTATATTCTGGCGACGGCATAAAAGCGGCATTTAAAAAGCTGGAAATAAGTAAGTAGAAGAAAAGTAAAAAGTAAAAGTTAATCATCATTTTTACATTTAACTTTTTACTTAATGTAAATGGCGACAAAACGATGCCCTTCATGCGGGCAAACATATACGGATGATGCGATCAATTTCTGTCTGAACGACGGCGTATTGCTGAGCTATCCCGCCGATGACGCGCCGCAGACTATTTTGTCTAATGACCGCCCGACGATGTTTGCGGACGATTCTGAGCCGACCGTTTTTCTGAACAAGCCGCGTGTCACAAATCAAACAAATTGGCCGGGGGCGGAACGGACTGCAATCTGGCAGGGCGGCCAGCAAAACTTCCCGCAGCAGCAGTTTGGAAATTATCCGGTGAATGTTACTCCGAATCAGACCTTGGCAATCGTATCTCTATGCCTCGGCCTCGGAAGTATGACCATCGGCTGGTGCTGTTCTATGGGTTTGCTGCTTTCACCGGCGGCTTTAATCACCGGTTTTATCGCTTTGTCGATGATCAAAAAAGATCCGCAAGCCAACCAGGGCCGCGGGCTTGCGATTGGCGGGATAGTGACTGGAGGGCTGTTTCTCGCGTTGTATTTGCTTTTCATAGTACTGTACGGATTTATGGCATTGCTGCCGCTGGTAGTATAAACTAGAGATTGTTGGCTATAATCATCCCTGCAATAGTCAGGCGAAAAAAGATTTACCGATGCGTGTAACACTTCACGTCGTTGCGGGTCCGCAAACCGGCCGCGATTTCACATTCGATCAACACGATACATTTATGATCGGCAGGAGCGAGGACTCGCAGTTTTGCCTGCCGCACGACCGTTTTTTTTCGCGGCATCACTGCATCGTTGAAATCGCCCCGCCGCAAGCTTTCCTTCGCGACTTAAGTTCGACTAATGGCACATTCGTCAACGGGATCCGCGTGGAAACAGCGCATTTGAAGCACGGCGACCGGATCCAGGGCGGCGAAACCGTACTTGAAGTAGAAGTTACAGCCGATCAGCTTGCTCCTTCTTATTCCAACCCGAATCCATCAGGAAAGGGTGAGCCTTCTCTGGTTACGGTCTTGTGCTTAAATTGCGGTGTTCCGTCGGATGCTTCTTCCTCCAGGCCGGACGCTAAGCTTTCGTTTGTTTGTGATGATTGCCGTGAAAAATTGAAGCAAAACCCGCAGCCGATACCCGGCTATCAGATGATGCGGATTCTCGGGCAGGGCGGAATGGGCAGCGTAATGCTCGCCCGCTCGGAAAAAGACGGCAGCGCGGTCGCAATCAAGACTTTGCTGCCTGAAGTAGCTGTCAGCGAACAGTCGCTGAAGCGGTTTATGCGTGAGATTGAAGTCGCCTCCTCGCTTAGGCATCAGCATATCGTCAGCTACATCGATCATGGTTCACACAACGGGATCGTTTATCTCGTCACCGAATATGTCAGCGGAATGGATGCTTCGAAACTGGCGAAACACCGCGGTGGAAAGTTAAGCTATAAGGAAGTAGTTAAGATAATCGAACAGACCCTCGCAGCTTTGGAATTTGCTCATACGCTGGGTTTTGTTCACCGCGACATTAAGGAGCAGAACATATTGGTTGATGGAAGTTTTCCGAATTACATTTCTAAGCTAACCGATTTCGGGCTTTCCAAAAGCTACAAACAGACCGGAATGAGCGGCGTGACGATGGTCGGCGATGTAGCGGGAACTATCGCGTATATGCCGCCCGAACAGGTGCGTGATTTTAAGGAAGTGCGGCCGCCTTCGGATATTTATGCGGTGGGAATGACGGCATACAGTCTATTGACCGGCGCCCATGCTCTTGACATCAGCCCGAACGCCGGTATCGCGGAAACGGTAAAGGCTATTTTCGAAAAGCCTATAGTACCGATTTCACAGCGTCAGCCGGAGGTGCCGTTGAAGGTAGCCGCCGTGTTCGAGACCGCACTGGCAAAACAGACGGAACTTCGCTGGCGTTCCGCAGCCGAGATGCGCGAAGCACTCTTGCGTGCGGCAACGGAATTTTAAGTTCGTTCTGAGTTCAAGCTTCAAGCTGGAACTCAGAACTTAGAGTGTCTTTGTAACCTTAGCTAGCGAACGCGGTGCATCCGGATCAAGGCCTTTTGCCTCGGACAAATAAGCGGCAAAAAGCTGGGCGGGAATGATAAAGGGGATCGGCGATAGAAATTCGTCGATCTCTTTCGGCATAAGCAGGCTTCTGGATGAAAGCCCGGCTATCGTGTCGTCATTCGTTATACTCAAACAATCGGCGTGCAATTCGTGGAGCCGGTTGAGAAGATCGACACTGCTCTGCTGTGTCGAACCGATCGGACCGAATAAAATTACCGGAAACCGGCGTTCGACGATCGCCAGGGGACCATGGAAAAAATCGGCGGACGAAAACCTTTCAGCGACTACATAACATGTTTCCATTAGCTTCAACGCCAATTCGTAAGAGTTGCCGTAATTCATTCCCCGCCCGACCACCACGCAGTTTTCCATAAAAGCGTACCGTTCGACCAGAGTCTTTACATCACCCTTTAACTCCAGCGCCTGATCGGCAAAATCCGGAATGTTATTATAATCCAGCCTCTGGTTTCCGATAGCTGACGCAAGCATATAAAAATGCAGCATTTGACCGGTATATGTTTTGGTAGCGGCAACAGATTTTTCACGGCCGGCGTGAATCAGCAGTGTCTCATCCGCCATCTTCGCCATTGTAGAATCTGCCTCATTAGTAATGCCGAGTGTGAATGCACCGGCTTCTTTGGCTCGTTCAAGAACGAGATTTATATCATCGCCCTCACCCGATTGCGATACGCCGATTACAAGCGCACGGTTTAACTTAAGTTTCGCGTTATAAAGTGTAAAAACAGACGGAGCGGAAAGGGAAACGGGAATACCCGTCGTGACTTCCAGAAGATACCGGCCGAAAAGGGCGGCGTTGTCAGAGCTTCCGCGTGCGACCAAAACGATCAGATCGATATCTTTTTGACGGATAAAATCGCCGAGCTTCGTGACTTTTTCACGCTCGGCCGCAATCGTGCGGCGCAATACTTCGGGCTGTTCCGCAATTTCCTGCAGCATTAATGACATGGTTTTTTAATGGTAGATGGTAAATGGAAAATATTAGAGTGAATATATTTGCTATTTTATAAGATCATTACGGCCGCTTCACCTGATACTAGTGTATCTCCATTCTGGTTCTTGCAAAGCGTTTCCAGTATGAGGATACCTTTGTCTTCCCGAATCCGCGAAACCGTGCCGCTCGCCGTAATTGTATCGCCAATGAATACCGGTGCGATGAATTTCATCGTTTGAGACAGGTAAACGATTTTTCTTTCCTTGAATTCATTGCCTAAAACAGCCGAAATAAATGCCCCGCTAAGCATCCCGTGAGCGATCCGCCGGCCGAAACGTGTGTTTTTGGCAAATTCTTCGTCGAGATGAATTGGATTATAGTCGCCGGATACGTCCGCGAACTTTCGTATTAATTCGTCCGTGATCTCTCGTTCAGTTGAAAAGAAATCCCCAATTTTAATATCCATATAGCGGTCGATTTTATATAATAAGCTAAGGACGGTGTCACGAAGGTGATGGTATATTAGTTTCCCTTTCTAATTTTGCCTTTTCCTGATTTTCATTTTCATCCATTTCCGCCATTTCCTTCAGCACGGAATTAATTGCCCCGCCGATAAGAATCGCCATTGCGGTTAAATACATCCATAACATTAGAATAATGACTGCTCCAAGCGAGCCGTAGGCTTTATTATAAGTGTTAAAATATTGCAAATAAAGGCGAAAACCCGCAGTCAGGGCAATCCATAAGATTATCGCTACTAGAGCACCAGGGCTTATCCATACCCATTTGAATTTTTTGAAGCAAGGCAGCCAGCTATATATTACACCGGTTGCAAAAAGCATAATCACGATGATTGCCGACCATTGAATAGAAACAAGTATTAACGGCGATGTGATCTCAAGCCCCAAACCGCCCAGAAGAAATTGCACTGCCTTCCAGCCGGACGTTACACCAGCGACCGCGACGGCGATCAGCAATATAAAAAGCAGCGTCATTACCAGAGACTGTAGCTTGGTATGCCACCAGGAACGCCCTTCCTTTAATTCGTAAACCGCATTCAGGGAGCTTCTGAGGCTGTCTACGCCCGCCGACGCCGACCATAATGTGACCGCGAGTCCGAGAGTGAGCTTTCCGCCCGTGCCTGTCTCGACGATCTCGTCAACCGTTTTATGAACCAGTTCGTATGCCGATCCCGGCATTATCTGCGCGAGGTAAATAAACAATTCCTGACGTAGTGAATCCGTCGATTCAAGGACCATCCCGAAAACGCTTATCAAGAACAGCAGAAGCGGAAAAAAGGAAAACGAAAAGTAAAACGCAACCTGCGCGGAGTGATTAAAGACATCTGTATCAAACGCCTTATCGTACAGCTCGTAAAAGAACTTTTTGAATTGAAAGGTCGAGAAAAATTCCATTACGCCAATTATCGCAGGCCGTTCAACCGATTATAGTCATTTTGACTACACATCGTAAAAATTCTGCAGCTCACTATCCGCGTGAACGTTCGAGCAAGGTCATCGACAATACACTCAGCAATACTCTGGTTTCTTCGTCAGGAGAAATCTGGCTTAGCAGAGCCAGATGGAATTTCCCTTCAAAGAAAGCGGGCTGTTTCTGCAGCCGCGCAACCTGCGTATCGTCCATCCGAGAAACGATATATGAAGGGTTGAAAAAATACCCGGTAAACATACCGACGACGGGAATCTCGCCGATAAGCGAATCGACCACTTTGATCCAGCCATTTTCCTCGCCGATCTTCATCACCTGCTGATCGGCTGCATTATAAATTTCGTAATTTGCCCGCCAGATCGAGCGCATTCCTTTGCGTTTGATCGATCCGATGCGATTGCCGGCCGCATCCGTAAAATTATACTTCGCTGAAAAATCGAGCATGCGGTCGGCCTTGATGTTGAACAGAAGATTGGTTTGCGTTTCATCGGAGAAGATGTTGATATCTTCCTTCAATTTGAACATTTTCTGTTTTACATATCCGATCATGCCGCCGCTTGCGTCGCGAATATATATTTGGCTGGCAAGTGCCAGCAGCTTGAAGGAAAGCTCGAGTGGATAGTTCATAGATGCTCCTAAAATGATTGGAATCGGTTAAAACTGTCCTATTCTATCGCAGTGCCGCCGGAAAAAGAATGCAGGCGGCAAAACTCGCAATTCAGCCTAAACATTATCTCTTTCAGTTGGTTTGAAGATAACTAACGCCCCAAAAACCGTTTTTTAACTCTGCGATTTATTCCGCATGTAATCTCATAGGAAATAGTCGCTAATTGAGCGGAGAGATCCTCGGTCCTTATATGAAGTTCACCGTTCGAACCGATTACGGTAACCATGTCACCAACCCCTACGCCGGGAACATCGGTAACATCGATTATCGTCCAATCCATCGATATACGCCCGGCAACAGGTGCAAAAACTCCGTTGACTATCACTCGCCCAAGATTGGAAAGGGAACGGCTATAACCATCGTGATAACCAATCGGGAGCGTGGCGATGATGGAATCTCTTTGCGTTATGAATGTGCGGCCATAACCCAATCCCTCACCGGCTTTTATGTGTTTAATATGAGCAATTTGCGTATAGAGAGCAAGAACAGGCTTTAGCTCAGGCGTTACGATTTCCTGAGGTAATACATCACCGCCTAATCCGTATAAAATGCCGCCGAGCCGCACCATATTACCGCGCGATCCCGGATGCGCAACCGCTCCCGGCGAATTAGCTATATCCACCAGGGCCGGGTCAAAACCATTTTTCTTAAATATATCGACCGACTCATCCAATCTGCTTTGCTGCAGATGCGTGAAATCATTTTCAGCCAGGTTATCAGCCACGGCGAAATGGCTCATAATACCTCCAACCTTAATATTCCTGAATGCTTTCAGTCCTTCCGCAAATTCCGAAACTTCATCGAAACGGACCCCGATCCTGCCCATACCGGTATCGATTTTTACGTGGATATTTGCAGCAATTCCGCGTTTGGCCGATGCAGAACTGAAAAGTGCGGCCTGTTCGAGCCGGAA
The DNA here is from genome assembly GCA_037723965.1 of Pyrinomonadaceae bacterium. Classification (GTDB taxonomy): domain Bacteria; phylum Acidobacteriota; class Blastocatellia; order Pyrinomonadales; family Pyrinomonadaceae; genus OLB17. Next base: position 218,100 of record JBBJOS010000001.1, read on the forward strand.
AACCACCGGAGTAAGCTTGTTGTCCAGTACAGTGTCCTCCTGCCCGCTCCAAAATCCGCCAAGTATCAGAATCGGCACCGTTATCCCGTTTTGCCGCAATTCGACGCCTTCTTCCTGCAGTGCTACTCCAAGCCAGTCTATTCCCTCGGCCTCCAGCCTCCGCGAACATTCCACAGCCCCGTGCCCGTAAGCATCGGCCTTGACAACCGCCATATACTTTACGCCGCCGCCGATGAAATCCTTGCAAGAAGCAAGGTTAAACGCAAGATGATTCAGGTTAATTTCGGCCCATGTCGGTCTGTGCGAAATATAATCGGTATAATTTAAGGCCATATCACAACTTATGCCTTTTATTGTTGTAAATAACCGGCTTAGTTAGAACATTGAAAGTAAAACATTAATTGTCGGAAAACAACTTCTAATGTAGTTTCTAAAGCGGTATATTGCCGTGTTTCTTCGGCGGATTCGTATCCCGCTTATTCTGGAGCATTGAAAGCGCCCGAATCAGCTTAGGCCGTGTTTGCGACGGCTCGATTACTTCATCAATATACCCGCGTTCGGCGGCGACAAACGGATTCGCAAATTTTTCAGTAAATTCGGCGACTTTGTTCACACGATATTCTTCCGGATTCTCCGCCTCACTGATGTCTTTTCGAAACAGTACGCCCACTGCTCCTTCCGAACCCATTACCGCGATCTCCGCCGTCGGGTACGCAAAGTTTATATCTGTTCGGATATGTTTCGATGCCATCACGCAATATGCTCCGCCGTACGCCTTGCGGGTAATTACGGTTATCTTCGGCACCGTAGCCTCCGCAAATGCGTAAAGCAATTTTGCCCCGTGCCTGATGATACCCTGATGCTCCTGATTGACTCCGGGAAGAAATCCGGGCACGTCTTCGAAAGTTATGAGCGGAATATTGAAACAGTCGCAAAACCGCACAAAGCGAGCTGCTTTTACCGATGCGTCGATGTCCAAAACGCCGGCAAGATATGCGGGCTGATTAGCGACGATCCCAACCGAGTGCCCGCCAAGACGCGTAAATCCGACCACAATATTTGGAGCATAATGTTCCTGCACTTCGAAAAAATAGCCGTCGTCAACGACATTGTGAATAATATCCCGGATATCATATGGCTGGCTGGACGATTCCGGCACCATCGAATTCAATGCCTCGTCGGCCCGGTTTGACGGGTCACTCGTCGGAACAAATGGAGGATTTTCCATATTGTTCGACGGCATGAATGAGATTAGTTCGCGCGTGATTCTCAGAGCATGCTCATCAGAGTCTGCCGCAAAATGAGCAACACCGGATTTTGCATTATGCGTCATTGCTCCGCCGAGTTCATCCTTAGTCACTTCTTCGTGCGTAACTGTTTTAATTACATCCGGGCCTGTAATGAACATATACGAGGTGTCTTTCACCATCACGTTAAAGTCGGTAATGGCCGGTGAATAAACCGCCCCGCCGGCACATGGCCCAAGAATGCAGCTGATTTGCGGGATTACGCCGCTCGATAAAACATTTCTCAAGAAAATATCCGCGTAGCCGGCAAGCGAAACGACACCTTCCTGAATTCGGGCCCCACCGGAATCATTCAACCCAATAACCGGCGCCCCGGTTTTCATCGCCATATCCATCACCTTGCAGATCTTCTGGGCGTGCGTTTCCGACAGCGAGCCGCCGAATACGGTAAAGTCCTGTGCAAAGACAAAAACCTCGCGTCCGTCGACCAATCCATGGCCGGTAATAACGCCGTCGCCCGGGAACTTCTGATTTTCCAGACCGAAATCGGTCGAACGATGAACGACGAACTTATCGAATTCCTCAAAACTGCCCTCGTCCAGAAAAAACTCGACCCTTTCGCGTGCCGTCATCTTGCCGCTTGCTCTTTGTTTTTCGAGTCTGGCCGTGCCGCCGCCTTCCTCGGCGAGCTGCGATCTTTCCTTTAAGGTTTCAAGTTTACTTTTGATCCGCGATTCAGGTTTCATAGATGATAAGTTTAGCGTAAAATGCATTATCTGTAACCTTTACGGAACCGGAGATATAATGGAAAGAATAAGAAATTAAGTCCCCTCATGAACGCTGATGGACACAGATAAGAACTAATGCTGTGTAACCAAAGTATATAAAATTAGTGATTTCTTATTTCGTGTTTCTTCGTGTTGATTCGTGGTTTCAATCTTTAAGCATTAGAACTGAACTACGAATCAACACGAAACAACACAAAAAATAGAAAACCAGAAAAACATTTATGAAACCGCTTGCTGCAACTTTAAGTTACATAGCCCTGGGGATGATATTTTTCTCTGCTTGCTAATGCATAATGATGGAAACCACCAAAATCACAAGCCGCGAAAATGAAAGGCTAAAATTCATCCGCAAGGTACGTGATGGGAAATCTGCCGGGAGAATATTCATCGAAGGCGTTCGGCAGGCCGAAGAAGCATTGCGATCTGAGATATTCATTGAAGAGTCTTTTATATCGGCGAAGTTTGCGGGAACGGAACGGAAAAGCAAACTAGTTGAAGATCTGCGGCTTCGCGATCATTCAGTTACCGAAGTTGCCGAGAATCTTTTTTCGTCGATTTCCGATACGCAAAATTCGCAGGGCATCATAATCATCGCCCGCCGGCCCGACAACTTGAAGGCGAAAATAGAAGCGAATTTATTCAATTTACCGCTGGTTGTTTTTCTGCATGAGGTTGGGGATCCCTCCAATTTGGGTGGAATTCTTCGGACGGCCGAAGCCGCCGGAACTGCGGGTGTGGTAGTTTCGAAAGGTTCGGCCGACGCCTTTTCACCGAAGGCCGTCCGGGCGGCGATGGGGTCGAGTTTCCGCGTGCCTGTATGGGAATCAGCGGATTTTAATGAAGTTTTATTATGGGCGAAGAGACTTAAATTGAAAACGACATCGGCGGATATCAATGCCGAGGTTACTTATATTGATATTGATTGGCAGATTCCGCGTCTGCTCATCTTCGGATCGGAAGCTCACGGGCTTAGCCGGGTTATGCTCGAAAAAATGGAAGAATCGGTATGCATACCGATGGCGAACGAAGTCGAAAGTCTTAACCTTGCTATTTCTTGCGGAATAATTCTGTTCGAAGCAAAGCGGCAGAATTATTTTAAGGTTACTCCGTTATAATTACAGCAACATTATCGAACGGTTTGATTCGCGTTAAAATTTGAATCTGAATTAACATTCGAAATAGGACTGCTGTTCGCATTTAAAATAACGCCCGTGTTGCTCGACGACAATTCTTTTGTAAAAGCATCAGCGGCTCCGGGCGTTTCGATTATTGTGAGAGCCATAGCTATTTCGGCGGCCATGGTCTTCGCATTTGCGGCATCTGCTTGAGCGAGACGGTTTTTGGCTTCGTTAAAGGATCTTTTCGCCTCCCAACCTTTACCGGTAAGCAGGAACGCGCGTCCCAAAAGAAAATAGTCGTCGGCATTTTGGGCGCTGGCCGCTTTCGAGTTTATATAAGCGGCCGGATCTTTATCTACGATACGGCGGCCTTCTTCGAATGCCGTAAGCGGCACATTATTACTCTTAGACACAATTTGGGGCGTGGGTTGTGTTTGAACCGGCTGCGGTTGTGCGGACTGGGTCATAAAATAATGAGAACCAAAGCCCAAGGCAGCACCGACAAGTAATAAAGCCAACGCGGAGAGCACTTTGCCTATAGAACTTCGTTCAGGCTGTGGATCGCTGAAGCTTGACAGTACCGGTCGGTCTACCTTTGTCGGAGTATTCTGAGCCTGGACAAGTACACTAGATGATGTGTAGGGCTCGCGTGTTTCGACGTCGTGCTTGTCCATATCGGAAGTATTTTTTTCCAATAAGAAAGTCTGATCGGCGTTTTCTTCAGCCTCTTCCGTTTCATCGGTAATTTCTTGAATTTCCTCCTGTTGAACTGGCTCGGGACGGGCCGCCGCCACCGTAACCCGTTCCGGCTCGATGTCATGAATCGCTTCGTCCATGTACGCAGCTGGGGCTGCTTGGCTGGGAAATCGGATGATAACAGCCGTCAGATTATCTTCGGCACCACGGCTGTAGCAAATTTCCTTCATTTGGGCGCAAATACCCACCGGTTCCTGGCCGGAACCGAGCAGTGCCGCAAGTTCCCAGTCTTCTATATGCCGCGTGATCCCGTCAGTACATAGCAAAAAAGTGTTCCCGGGATGCATTATTTGCATCTTTAAGTCGACGTTGACAGTTTCCTCAGCTCCAAGAGCACGACTAATGACATTACGGCTCGGGTGCGTTTCGGCTTGTTCCGGTGTCATGCGGCCCGCTCTGACTTCTTCTTCGACTACCGAATGGTCCTGAGTTTCACGAAATATCTGTCCACTGGAATCTACGCGATATAATCTGGAATCGCCGACATGTCCGAACGTGATCACATCGCCTGCAGTATGAAGAGCTACAACTGTCGTAGCCATCGAGGAAAGCTGAGGCAAATCACGCGACATTTGAAAAATAGCGGTATTTGCCCGCTCGATGGCGATTTTCATTGTCTCTTCCGGATCGGAGTCGGGTGAACGGTGAACGAATGCCTCGCTTAGTATCTCGATGGCCATCTGCGATGCGACATCACCCGCTTGAGCACCACCGACACCATCCGCGACGGCGAAGAATCCGTGATCTTTTAGTTCTACGAAAGAATCCTCGTTTTGCGGTCTTTTTTCACTAAGGCCGCGGTCGCTGATTGCTGAAGATATAAATTGATAATTTTCTGTCATCGAAGCTCCAACTATAAGATGAATGTTTAGAATAGGATATACAGGTATTCTTACGGTAAAATGTTAGTATCATTTTGCTGTCTGTCCACGGCGTTGCGATGTGAAAATGCCATTAGCATCCCAAGCATTACAAAGCTGGTTATCAGCGAAAAACCGCCATGGCTGACAAAAGGAAGCGTAATGCCCGTCATCGGTAATGCCCGCGTAATGCCGCCGATGTTCACCAGTGCCTGAAAGCCGATAAAGGCGGCAAGGCCGATCGAACACAGCTTGCTGAACATATCTCTTGAATCTAAAGCGGTTCGCACACCCGCACTTATAAATACAATTAGGGCAAAGGTTACCAATAAACCCCCGAAAAGTCCCAGTTCTTCAGCCAATGCAGCGAAAATGTAATCGGAATCGGCTACGGGAATTAATTCAGGATAGCCGAGGCCGAGACCGCGGCCGGTAGTTCCGCCGGAGGCCAAACCAAAAGTCGCTTGCGCGGGCTGAAACGCCAGCACATCGAACCACGCGTCGACATTGATCGTTCGCTGCAAACCTGGGTCTTCTTCCAGCATTTGCGGCAGATTCGGGTCTTTTGCGACCAGTTTTTTATAATAGTCTTCGTAATCTTCCTTCCACCAGGACGTATCGGGAGTCGGCGGATTAAATCCATCCAGCCATAAGTGGAATCTTTGCTGAATCCGATCCGGCAAAACCTGCTTTACAGGCTTTGCAAGCGTCGGTAATAGTGGGATATTGTCCTGCGTTTTCTCAGGCAAGGCCCCGACAACCAGTATTCCGACCAAAAGAAGGACACCGCCAACCAAAACAAAACGTTGAGAAAACCGTCGAACCGCGATTAGGTAAAGCGTTGCATATACACCACTAAATACCATCATCTGTCCGAAATCCTTCAACACAAAAAACGGCACGAAGGGAAGCGCAGCCATGAAAACAAGGGGCAAAACATCTTTTGCACGGGGAACGCCCCAGTAAGTCCGGGCAAGGTTTTTATAAAGCACCGCAAGAATGGCCGCAAAACCTATTAAAAACGGAATTTTCGATGGCTCCCACGGCGTCATATTGCCGATCGATTTGCCTGCCTTCGAGGTTATTGCCGCGAGAATCAGCGGCACAAGCGTTAACAATACTATCAGGAACCCGTTTCGTTGAAGCATTTCCAACACTTTATCTCGACGCAGCAACAGGAAGGCGGCTAGCAGGCCAAAAATTCCCAAAATCGGATTTATAGTCTTACCTGAAAATAAAACGCTGAGAGGTTCTTCTTCGGATGGCCGCGGAGTTTCCGCCGAAAGATCGACCGGAGACGGCGGCGTCGGCGGAAGGCCCATCATTTGCTTTTTTTCAGCAGAATAATTTTCCTGAATATAGTGAAGCTGCAAAGTCTTGATCTTTTGCTGCCGTGCTTCTGCTTTATCTATTCGCGAAATATATTCCGGATCGCTGAACAGTCTGTATTGAACTGTTAAACCAACCGAAAATAGTAAAATGGCACATGTATAAAGTGTCCAATTTCCGTGATATTTTGCGAATTTTTTCAAAAAGACCGGCAGAAAAGCGAGTATGGCAAGCAGCATGACATTTCGGACGGCGGTCAAAGGGGATGTCTCGTACCCGCGAATCAATCCGCCGTAATGAATGGAATAGTGCGAGATCGCCGTGAGAAACAAGATCAAAAATAAAATAAAAAAATGTGATGAAGTCCTGTTCTTCATTGTATTTAGTTCTAAGTTAAAGCTTCAGCTTGTCTTAAGCCTAAACCGAAAGACAAGCTGGAAGCTTGAACTCAGAACATTTACCTTCTTGCCGGTTTTTGCTTTTTCGCAGGTAGTGCCGGAGCAGCCCTGGGTTTATATTGATCGCCAAGCAATCCAAGCTCACGCGCCTTAAGTATTACACTAGCGGCAATCGGAGCCGCTGTTGCTGCACCATATCCGCCGCCTTCCACCACCACCGCAATAGCCACTTGGGGCCGTTCCAACGGAGCGATAGTTATAAACCAGCTATCCGTCCGCTCATACATTACGGGAGAGTCGTATTCGATCAGCTCGCCCTTTTCATTCCTGCGTTTCTTCTTAATAGTTTTGAGCTTGCCGGTCTTTTCATCGTAAAGCGGGGCCTGTTTTTCAGCCGTGCCCGTCTTTCCGCCTGTCCGGATACCGGTTCCGGCAAGTTTGCTGGCGATTACCGTCCCGGTTCCGCCCGGTTCTTCGGTAACTGTTGACATTATATTTCGGATCGCCGCGGCCTGCTGCGGTGACAGCATTTGCGAGAACATCTGCGGCGGCTGGTCCAATTCGATCCGTGGCTTCATTAGTTTTCCTTCCATATTCGCCGGGGCGGAGGCAATCAAAGCCATCTGAAACGGGGTCATTTGCCCGGCGTAACCCTGGCCCATACCTTCGAGGCCAATGTCGAACAGCGATATTTCCTTTCCTAAAACCAGTGTCGATTGCTGCGGAGCAATTGCCGCGGCAATGGCCGGATTACTTGTATTTAGAATATTCGGAAAAAACTTTTGAAGCAGGGCATCTTCAGGCGAATCGACCGGGCCAATACCGAAAATCGCGGCGGTCTCACGGAGCCGCTCGCGGCCGAGTTCGATTGCGAGCTGGGCGAAATACTGATTGCTAGATACTTTGTAAGCGAATGTAATATCCTTTTCCTGGCATCCGCCGTCGCAGACCCCCGATACCGAGCCGTCCGGGTAAAGTTTTTGTGTGGAATCGACGATTGGCCTCGCTCCGCTAGCGGTTTTGAATCCGCCTGGATAGCTGGGAAACACTGCATTTTGCTTTCCGGCACGGAACGCGGAAATCATTGTGAAAGTCTTGAACGTAGAGCCGGGCACGTAAAACTCGCGCGTTGCACGATTGAGCAAAGGCTTATCGCGTTTATTGCCTTCGAGTTTAAGGTAATCTTCCAAATTTTGGGCTTCTGAAAGGTTAAACGAAGGATTGGAGTACATCCCCAAAATGTCGCCGGTCTGTGGATTAAGAACTACAATAGCTCCTTTTTTTCCTTCAAGCTGTTTCGCAATAAATGCCTGTAAATCGCGGTCGATGGTGATTTTAACATCTTTTTCTTCTTCTTCTTTTCGCTTGATCTTAGTCAATACTTCCCAAGCTTCAGGCGACGTTTGGGCCTGTTTTCGGTAGAGCGTTCGCTCGAGTCCCGGGGTTCCGCGTTCGGTGCCGAGCAGGTGGGCCATTTCCTTTTCCAGTGCAAACGCCCGTCCGATATCGCCGTCCGCGTTCAATTTGTAATAGGCGAGTGCACCGCCAAGCGTACCGTTCCGGTCCAGCATCCATCCGCGAAGATTGGCGGCGGTCGTTCGGCGGTTGCGAAGATCCTTGTAGGCCAAAGCCTGAAACTGCTCGTTCGATTCATCGGCGAAATACGTCCAGTAAACCTGGAAGCCGAATACCGTAAATGCAAGACTAATAAAGACGAACTGCCAAACGCGGATACTACGGTTGGCGATCGTTTGGGTTAGCCGGCGGGTGACCTCGCGGGGCAAATGCCGCTCGAATAAAAATTTCGGACGTTTGAAATTATCAAAAAATGTAATGACCAAAAAAACAAGCAGCACGCCGATGCCTATGATATAGGCAATGCTCAACCCCGCGGGAGTTCGTTCCAGAACCTGCCCGCCGAAAAGGTTTTCGGGACGTAGCTTGTTCCAGTCGATTTGTGTGAGAAAAAATAAAAAAGTCATTAGTTCCTGTCAGTACCACCCGCTAACCGCAGGTGGTGATGACTATTCCGTTTCGATCTTTTGCGTAAATTCAAATTCACCGATCTTGTATGCTTCCATCTTCGGCAGTTCAGGAGGAGCCGTGACTGGTTTCGGTTTAAATTCCAGTTCCACTTCCACCGTGCCGAATTTCACCTTGCCGCCTCTTCCAACCTCGATTGCCTTACCGTAAGAAATACGCTCTCCATCGATAAATGTTCCGTTGGTCGAGCCGGTGTCGGCGACGTACAGCCTGCTTTGAGCATCCAGCAGCAGCGAAGCGTGCATTTTGGAAACGCTGGGATCGTCTAACGCGAGATCGTTCTCCTTTGTCCGCCCAATGCTAAGTCTGGCACCTTCCTCGAATCGCAGTTCCTTTTGCCTTTCCTGCCCGCTAATATTAAAGCGGGCGGTTGCGGTTTCAGCGGCCCTTGCCGTTTCCTCGGCCGCGGGAAGTTCCGCCGCCGCGCCAGGAATCGCAACATCCATTTCCGCTTCGTGTTCTCCGTTCGAAAATTTTTCGTAACTGACAAAAAGCTTCACGCCAGACGTGAAGTAATCGGGCTTAACTTCAATAGAAAGCGGCGCATAAGTATAATAAAGCTTATCGTTAATATGATCGACGGCGGCTGTCAATAGTTCTTCCTCGAGAGCCTGTAGGCTATCGCCCGCATCGGTCGAAAATTTGTCCCATTGCATTTTCAGCTTGATATTATGCGGCACGAACTTTCGCTTATCGCCATTTTCACGTACTTCTGCATCCAAAAGCCGCTTCAGCCGTTCGACCAATTCGCTCGTCGCCAGGCTGCTTGACGGTTTCCAGCCGCGTCCCGTCAAACGGTCGAACATATCGCCGATTTTTGTCAGAACGCCCTGGACCAGCCAATCGGCCGTAATACTTTTTTTAGAGGTTTGCGGAGTTTCCGGCATTCAGAAATCAATTAACGAAGGTCGCGGGCATTTGTTGCCATTCTATCGGAAATGAATGTGAAAGCAAAATGAATCGGGCGGCATCCAAAAGGGAACCAGACTCGCCCCCGCGTATGTGTTTTGCGAACTTTAGCCTTATAATGTCGTATAAAGGTACGGCGGACTGGAGTTTGCCGGTGCTTCAGGAATCCTGGCTCAGCAGCGGGTTGTACTTTAAGATGAGAGAGCTTTCGCTAAACAACAGCAGAGTCGATAAACGCTACGACGTGGCCCACGAACTCGGGCGCGGAAGCTATGCGGAGATCTTCGTCGCGCGTGATACGCTGGCGTCGACACATTCATCGCATAACCACGTTGTAATTAAAGCTCTAAATGTTTTTCTGCAGGACGACCTCGATCCTGATCTGGAGCGCACCCTGGTCGAGAATTTTCAGAACGAGGCAGTTGCGCTTGATCGCGTTCGCCATCCGAATATCATCAGCCGCCTCGGCCACGGCACCGCTCGCGATCTGAAGGGCACGATATTTCACTATCTGGTTCTTGAATATCTCGAAGGCGGCGATCTGCAAAAAGCTTCGAGGGAAAAGAATCTAACCTTAAAAAATTCGCTGAAATATATCGAACAGATCTGCGCCGGCCTGAAACACGCTCACCGAAATAACATTATTCATCGCGACATCAAGCCGCAAAATCTGTTGTTGACGAAAGACCGCGAAACGTTAAAGATCGCGGATTTCGGCGTTGCCCGGATACATCTTTCGGATTCGCCGATCACGCGTGTCGGCACCAACGTTTATGCGCCGCCTGAGCATAGTCCTTTGTTTTCAGGCGACGGCGACGTGTTGACCGTTTCTGCTCTGACGCCGGCGGCAGACATTTATTCGCTGGCTAAATCCGTTTATGCCCTAATAACCGGCGAAGCTCCTCGCTTTTATGCAAATAAACCGATTACGGCTTTGCCGATCACTGTCAAAGATGAGTATTGGTCATCGGAACTTCTTCGTGTGATCGAGAAAGCGACCGCCGGTGACCCGTCAAGGCGGCATCAAGGTGTCGATGAATTCTGGTCGGATCTCGAAGATCTGCGGCGTCTTGTCGCTGAGAAAGAGAACTCTACCCAGTTGCTGGAACAGTTAAACGATTCGCCGCAGCCACACGTCGCCCGCGGTTATACGCCGATGCCCCCGCAGCAGCCGCGGTTCAATACTTCGCGTGAAATGAAGTTGCGGCATCCGCTGATCACGAACGGGCCGCTGCGGGTGGATCTTAGTCCGCAGCCGGTCGTCGAAGTTCCAAACCATCAGCCAATGCAGCTCGTCGAAGATCATTGGCCCAATCAATCACCGCTCAGCATTCTAAATAGTTTTGAAGCGGAATCGCCGGAAGAAAAACCAAAACAAAGAAAACTCCTGCGAAAGGCGTCAATTTTCGTAATATTGTTCGCTATTTTCGCGGGCGGTTTATATGCTACTCAGTCATACCTTCGCGGCTTGGGATTTTTTCCTGATATCGAAAGCATATTAAGTACAAGAACGGGTAAGGCCAACACAGATATTTATTTGCGACCTTCTCCGAATACGAATAACGAGCCGATTGGGATGGTAACGAAGAATTCGCGTGTCCGAATTGTAAAATCACAGAATAATTGGTATCAAGTTGATGTCATCGAACAGGGAAGACAGCGAAACGGTGAACCGGCAACAAACAGCGGTTGGCTGAATGGGAAGTATGTGGATTTAGATTGATACGCTGTTGGCAAAGTATGTTGGAAAGGATGGGCAGGATGTTGTGGATTTCCATAGTTATTCCTTAGTGGGCATAGGCAGATTCTGTAATACTTATTGAAATCTTACACAAACCCTCCTGTATATTCTGTCCATCCTGTTAAGATTACGTTTTGAGGAGAAGAAAATTTGAGCGTACTCGATAAGGTAAGACAATGGATTGACGGTGAATCGGCGGAACTCTTGCTTGAAAATGCGGCGCGTGACGCGCAGGTCAAACCGCGAAGCCAGGCCGAGGAATTTATCGTTAAGATCGCACGTGCGGTCGAAGGCGTGATGCAGAGCGAAATGGTACCACTTCCGCAAGGAACAACAATTATTCCGAGCGAATACACGATCTTCCTCAGCGAAGAAGACGATAAGGAATGGCAGGGCGTGAAACGAAAGGGTCTGGAACAGGGCCTGTATCACATCCTGGCCGAGCGGGCCAAAGAGATTTCCGGAAAGAAAAAGCTGGAAACAAAATCGTTCATTATTCAGCTTCGGGTGGATGGAACGCTGGAAAAGGGTGATTTACGTATCCAGCATAGCTGGGAGGATTCGGAGAGCAACAAAACCGGCGTGCTTTCACGTCCGAAATCGCCACCGCTTGCTTCGCCGGCAAATCAGGATAGAAATTTACCGCAGCCCGCTCCGTATTCTCCTCCGATACAGCAGCCGGGTTTTATCGAGCAGCGTACATCGCCGCAGATTCAAACGCCGCCGACTATCGTCCAAGCGAATATACAGCAGGCTGTTCCGCTGCCGTCGGCGGAACTTGAGGAAATGACGAATGTCCGGCAGCGTGCCCCGGAAATTTATAAGCTCGAAATTTGGATGAACGGCGTGCGGCAGAATGTCGTGCCTGTTTACCAAAGGGAGATATCGATCGGCCGCGGTTCAAAATCCAAGCCGGTGGATATCGCGCTCGCCGGAGACCCGGAAATAAGCCGCCGCCATTTAACGGTCGGAACCGACGGAGCAGGAAAATACTGGGTGGTGAACGAAGGCCGGAATGCCGCCGCGATAAATAATTACGAGCTTCCGCCCGGCCAAAAAATCTCGTTGACACCTGGTGTAAGCCTCGTGGTGTGCAGCTACATCCTTCGCATCCAGCCGCGTTGATAATTGGAACTTGGGCATTCTTGCCTGCAACGAGTGTTGCTTCAACTCGAACAAACTTTAAGCGAATAAGAAGATTAGCCGCAGCGTAACGCATTCGCCGTCTGCCAATCGAAAGGGAATTCGCGGTTTTTAATACTTTGTATGATCTCTTCCAAAGCACGTCCAGCATTCAAAACAACTTCCACCGGATAAGCGAATTTAATCTCATTTGCTTTGAACTCCTCAATATCGAGAATTTTATAACTGAAATCCGGCTGTACCAAAACATCGATTTCAAGATCTACATAATCCAACACACCTTCTTTAAATGCTGGCGGCATATTCACGTTGCAGTAGAAATTTCGAAACGTCCCCTCCGGCTCGTGAAACCGGAAAACATTGTACCAGCGGTCAAGCCAGTAATATTCGTACGACTGCGTTCCGCGTCTGATAAATCCCAAATCGGAGTGATTTACATCGGTTTCGAACTCACCGACAAAAATTAAAAGCGGATTGTGACGCTCAACCAGCCGGCAATTCCAACTACGGTTAATACTATTGTCATACTTTCTTGAATTAACTGTAACCGCCTGATAATGCATAACTTATTCCGGCGGAACGCGGACAACCAACACCGAGCACGGGGCGTGGTGAACGACCGAATCCGATACCGAGCCAAGCAAAAGCCGCTCCCAGCGGCTGTAACCGTGCGAACCGACTATTACAAGATCGGCCATCCACGCCTCAGCCGTTTCGACAATCCGGCTTTCGGGCGAGCCGAACAACATTTCAGTAGTAATCGAAACTCCCTGATTGTTAGCGAATTCGTTCAGCTTCGCAGCCGTTTGCTCAAGAATTTTCGCCGCGTGTTCGCGGGCCGTTTTTTCGAGTTCGGTCGTATCAGGCAAATAGCCGCCGTAAATATCGATCGACATCGGTAATGCCATATCGACAATATTGACGATCTTTACCTCGTCGCCCTCGGAAAACAGCATTCGTTTCAACGAATCGATTGCCGCATCGCTCTGTTTCGCCCCATCGGTCGCAAGCAGTATTTTCATAATAACCGCATTCTATAGCCATCCATCTAAAATTAAAAGAAAAAGTAGAATCGGGAGCGATAGCGACGGGGTTTTGTCCGAGTTCAGTGTTCTTGGTTCAAAGTCAGGCACGATCTTAACTTTGAACTTTGAACCAAGAACTCTGAACTCCCAATTGCTTTCGCTCCCGGTTGCGACAAAACTCACTGTCCAAGCAGTTTCCCCAAAAGCTGTCTTAGCATCAGCGTTTCTGTATCAGTCAGGCCCTCGGTCGTTTCAATCTCCAACTCAGCCCATTGTTCCTCAAGCCGCGCCCGAACTTCCTTGCCTTTATCCGTAAGGAAAATCCTCGTCGATCTGGCGTCATCTTCATATTTCGCCCGCGTGACAAAATCTCCATCAAGCAAGCCTCCGAGAATTTTGTTAACTGTCGGCGGGGCAAGATTGAGCCTGTCGGCAAGATCGATCTGGCGCTGGCCGTCCGTTTTCCACAATTCGAACATCACAAACACCTGACCGCTGTGAAGCCCGGCGCCGCTCACCGCCTTTTGCAGCAAGTTTCGATGGGCGATGCTAACCTTTGCGAGAAGGAAACTTATACTATCGTCAAAATTCATATTCACCTTCTTAAACGCCTAAGATTAAATGTTTTAAGTAAGCGGTTGTCCTCCTATTATAAAAAGATTAGCCCGCTAATAAGCTTAAATTAGCCAGCTAATAAATTACCATTAGCGGTCTCATAAACAAAGCTGAGAACGGTACTTTTTATTTAAGATTTGTTGTAAAGTTTAGGTATGAATAATACGGAATTGCTTAAAGAATCCAGAAATACCCTGCTGAGCCTCCATAAATCGTTAGTCGATTTCGAACGCTCGATTTACGAAGGAATGCACGGGCCGCAGACCAGCGGACAGTTTTTAAATCTATTGCTTGAAGACCCCGACTTCGCCTGGCTGCGTAAAATCTCAACTTTGATCGTCGATATTGACGAAATGTTCGCTCAAAGGGATGGCTTTACTGACGATGCGGTGCAAACACATCTCACGAAGCTCCGGGAAATTGTAGAAATGAAAACCGGAGAAAAAGAATTCATCTCGAAATACCAGGGAGCTTTGCGGCAGGATTCAGATGCGGCCGCAAAACAGGCCGAACTTAAGCGTCTGTTTTCCGTATAATTTATTGTGGTAATACACAAAAAATATGAAAACTAAAATATCGCTGACGCTGTTCTTATTGGCTACTCAATTGGGATGCTGGGTAATGGGGTTTGGTGGGACCGAGCAGGAGGCTTCGCAAGTGGCTAACCAGAAACTCAAAGAAGCGGCTCAAGCCGGTTTGGAAGTTGCTAAGGTAAATGCCCAGCAAAAACAGGTTCAAGCTCAAACCTACGCGAATCCGGTTTTACTCGAAATCCGAAAATTAGAGTTGCAAAAGGAATTGCTGCCGAGTGGCGCCAGCACAATGGAAAGCTCGTTTTCGGAATAATTCAATGCTTTTACAGGATAAGTAATGTAACAAAAATATAGCGTAGCTCAACTGTGTGAAGTTGAGCTACGCTATATTCGGCTTTAACCAATTTGCATAAACCGTTATTATCGCAACATTTCGTTTACTCTCGTCCGCTTTTCTTCCAATCGCTCAAAAACCCTTCCAAACCTTTATCAGTCAGAGGGTGTTTTACCAATTGCTGAATCACTTTTAGCGGTACGGTCACGACATCGGCCCCGACCAGCGCGCAATCGACAATGTGCATCGGATGCCGGATCGATGCGGCCAGTACCTGCGTTTCATAACCGTAATTGCCGTAAATCTGCACAATGTCCTGGATCAGCTGCATACCGTTTTGACCGATATCGTCGAGCCGGCCGATGAACGGGGAAATGTAAGTCGCACCTGCTTTTGCCGCTAGGAGAGCTTGAGCTGCGGAAAAGCACAGCGTCACATTGACCTTCGTGCCTTCTTCACGAAAAATGCGGGTCGCCTTCAGGCCATCCAAAGTGAGGGGGCATTTGATGACCACATTGGGAGCGATCTTCGCAAGTTCGCGGCCTTCGCGAAGCATGCCGTCCGTATCGAGTGCCGTAACTTCCGCCGAAACATCGCCTTTCACCATCTCACAGATAGCGGCGATGTGTTCCTTAAAATCGACGCTTCCTTCCTTCGCTACCAGCGAGGGGTTCGTCGTAACTCCATCGATCAAACCAAGTTCGTTAGCTTCTTTGATCTCATTCAAATTTGCTGTATCAATAAAGAATTTCATAGTATTTTCTCTAAGCTCCTACCTTTCCAAAAAGGGATGGTATTTGCTTCCGTTGACAGGTTTAGTCGGTACCCATCATTCGCAAAGGCTCCGGTCGATTACGCAGGCATGATATCTTCCTTTTTAAATTGTAGGACATTGATTTGCTAATAACAATTTCGATTTTGCGATGGACGAAAGGGTTATTGAACCGTATTAGTCAGTGTGCCTATGCCTTCGATCGTCACGTCGCAAACATCGCCGCTTACCATTCTTGATACACCGGATGGCGTGCCGGTTGCGATTACGTCACCTTCATTCAGCGTCATCTGCCGTGAGATATAACGGATCAAAAAATCCACAGGAAATATCATATCGGCGGTTCGTCCATCTTGCTTAATAATTCCATTAACACTTGTGGTCACGCGAATATTCGAAACGTCCAGATTCGTTTCAATAAACGGCCCGATCGGGCAGAAAGTGTCGAAAGATTTCCCGCGGGTAAACTGCACGTCATTACGCTGGATATCTCTTGCGGTGACATCATTTAAACAAGTATATCCGAGAACATACTTGAACGCGTTTTCTTCATCCAAAATATCTTTGCAGGTCTTTCCGATAACTACGGCAAGCTCGCCTTCGTGTTCCACCTGGCCGGACTGTCGGGGAAGCACGATCGGCTCAGTATTCCCGATTATTGAACTCGGAGCCTTAAGAAACAAAAGCGGTTCGGCGGGTACGTCGTTACCCAGTTCCTTCGCATGTTCGGCGTAATTGCGCCCAACGCAGACAATTTTCGACGGAGCGTTGCTCACCACAAAATCTATTTTCATAAAATCCAACAGACTGGAGCGACAAGCATTTTGCTTACTGTCCAGCTATGCTACTGAACTGTTTCCGATACTACATCAGATGCTGGGCTTACATTGCCGGTCCTATCCGCCGCTGTTATGTAATAAAAATATGTCTTACCCGATTCTACTCTCGTATCCTGAAACGTATTCGTCGTCAAAAGCTCCGGGGTCAACAGTTCCCATTTCTTACGTTCCAATGCAGCATCTGTCGATCGATAAATTTTATAACCGGCGATATCGCGTTCAGGATTCGAGGCAAAAAATATCGAAATAGTATTAAGCGTGGCCGCCAAAGTTATTGCGGAAGGAGGACTTGGAGCGAATGTGTCCTTCGGCAATAGCCTTACAATATTCGATTCGCCGCTCTCTACGGGTTCACCGCCTGTTCCGACCGAAACGCCACGCACGAAATAGAACTGTTCCTTGTCGAATTCGAAAAATTCATCCGCGAATCGCGTTTCACCCATCGGAGTCTTATTCAATAGCCTCGCAGCATCCTTATCTGATGCGGAACGGTAAATATTGTAACCGAGAACATTGGGCGGCGTAGTACCATCGACATTTGCTGCCGGAGCTATCCACGTCAGAGTCACCGCTTCCTGCGAAAGGCTTGCAGAAAGGGAAGCCGGGCTTCCCGCAATCTTGCTTGCCGGTTCGACAAGAAGAAAATTAGAAAACGAAGCCTTTTGACCGGATTTATTAACCAGGCGTAATGAATACCGAAGGCGGGCAGGCTGCCCGGCGAATTCCAGCGTGTCGGCATAGGTTACAGTTTTAAGCGCAAAATCGGCATCCGTTATTGGAACCGAAGCGATAACGACGCTGCGCGAGGCAAATTCATCTTCTGATAAAGTCAGCGGGGAATTCAGCGGTTCGGCAAGGCGATAGATGTCCACACGGGTAATATTCTGAACGTCATTGTCGGATGCGTTCCTTGCCGGCATCTTCCAGGAAAGGATTACCTGATTACCGCGCTGGAATGCCGCGGCTTCGACACGCTGCGAAACCCGTTCTTGCGGTGGCAGCGGTGGCTTGCGTTTTCCACAGCTTAAGGATAGGGTAAGCAGCACAAGCGCTAAAGCGAGAAAGGATGCTTTAACCGGCATTTGCTTAACATAAGTGCTTAATCTAAAGGCGTTAAGCGAAGATTTAAATAACATTTTGTTTAAGTTGACGTAGGTTCTGCTGCCCACTTGGAAGTTTCGATTTTCATCTTGTTCAATCCTGTTTCTTTTGCTTCGTGGAAGAGAAGATTTTCACCACGGAACTAGAGGAACAGGAATGAACGAGAACAAAATAATTGCGGAACGCTTACAATATATATTGCCGTAGATTTTGATCCTGTATCAACCCGCCCAACTTCTCTTCCACATACAACGCATCGATTCTTTGATGCTTTTGTTCGAGTTCACTGCCGAGAAAACTGATCTCTTCCAAAAGCTTTTCGAGCAGTGTGTGCAAACGCCGCGCACCAATATTTTCCGTCGATTTATTGATCTCCGCAGTCATATCCGCGAGCTTAGCAATAGCATCGTCTGTAAATGCCAGCTCGATTCCCTCTGTCTTAAGCAAGGCCTGGTACTGCTTAATGAGCGAGTTTTTCGGCTGGGTGAGTATGCGCTTAAGATCGTCTATAGTCAAAGATTCAAGCTCAACGCGAATTGGGAAACGTCCTTGAAGTTCCGGAATTAGGTCGGACGGCTTCGAAACGTGAAAAGCGCCCGCGGCGATGAACAGGATATGTTCGGTATTGACCATTCCGTATTTCGTGCTGACATTCGTGCCTTCGACGATCGGCAGCAAATCGCGCTGAACGCCTTCGCGAGAGACATCGGGGTTTCCGCCCGATTCGCGGCCTGCTATCTTATCGATCTCATCGAGAAAGATTATGCCGGAGTTTTCAATCTTCTTGATCGCCGTTCGAATAACCTGTTCCATGTCCACCAAATTTTCCTGCTCATCCCGCAGAATATAGCTTTGAGCATCGGCGACCCTCATCTTTCGGCGGACCGTTTTAGCCGGGAAAAGGTTGCCAAACATATCTTTTAAGTTCACACCCATGTCATCCATTCCCTGCCCGCCGACAAAATCGAGGGTTGGATTGGATCGGTCTTGTGTGTCCAGTTCGATCATTCGATCGTCCAGATCGCCCCGCCGCAGTTGGTCACGAAGCTTTTCACGGGTCCGATTTGGGATCTGGGTTTCCTTACTTTCTTCATCGCCGCCATCGTGCGTCTGATAATGCAACGCAGCTGGCGGCAGTAGAATATCGAGCAAAGCTTCCTCGGTGTTATCCATTGCGGTCTGCAAAACGTCCTGATAGGCGGTTTGCTTCGACATCTCGATACCAATCTCGGTTAATTCCCGTATCATGCTCTCGACATCGCGGCCGACGTAGCCAACCTCGGTGAATTTTGATGCCTCGATCTTTATAAACGGCGAATCGGCGATGCGGGCCAAACGTCGGGCGATCTCGGTCTTCCCGACACCGGTCGATCCGATCATTAGAATATTCTTCGGCAAAACATCCCGGGCAATCTCTTCCGGTAGCTTTTGGCGCCTTATCCGGTTTCTTAGAGCAACGGCAACGGCTTTTTTCGCGCTATTTTGCCCGACGACGTATTTATCGAGTTCCTCCACGATCTGGCGCGGCGTCAGATCGTCAAGATTTCGCTTGACCGCTACTTCCTTTATATCACCGCCCAAATAGATAGCCATTTCTTTTGATGTTCTGAGTTCACGCTTCAGCGTGCTTCTTCGCCAACCCGGAGACAAACTAAAGTTTGAACTCAGAACATTAAAGCTCCTCAACAACAATATCCGAATTCGTATAAATGCAAATCTCGCTTGCGATTCTTAAAGCTTCTTCCGCAATTTCCCGCGCTGTTAACTGCGTATGTTTGATTAATGCCCGTGCCGCCGCGAGTGCAAACATGCTGCCCGAACCGACCGACAATAGCCCTTCGTCCGACGAGATTACATCGCCTTTCCCGGATATCAAAAAAGCGTCTTTATTGTCGGCAACGATAAGCAGAGCTTCCAGATTGCGCAGATATTTGTCCATGCGCCAATCTTTACTTAGCTCGATCGCGGCCCGTTCGAGCTGACCTTGAAATTCACCGAGCTTCGTTTCAAAACGGCCTAATAAAGCAAACGCGTCTGCCGTCGAGCCTGCAAATCCAGCAATTATTTCGCCGTTTAGCAGCCGCCGGACCTTACGGGCATTGCCTTTTATAACCGTTTCTCCGAGCGTAACCTGCCCGTCAGCGGCCATCGCAACTGCTCCATTTCGTTGAACAAGCAGCACCGTGGTCGAACGTATTCGAGATCTTTTTTCGTCCTTCCCCATAAAAGCTAAATCATAAGGCTTTAATTTCAAATGCTCAAATTGACAGATCCTCTGTATTGATTGAACATTAAATAGTTTATGGCATATAGACCTAGAATTGGCGTCACGATGCGGCTGGAATCCGAGACGCGGCGGTTTTATCTTGGCCGCGATTACAGCGAGGCTCTCGAGGCGGTGGGTGCGATTCCAATCCATATGGCATTGATTCCAAAAGCCGATTACATTGCTAAAATAATGAATGGCCTCGACGGACTTTTATTGCCGGGCAGCGACAGCGACGTCGATCCGGAATATTATGGCGAGCAGCCGCATCTCAAATCAGGACGGGTTGTGCCGGAAAAAGATCAAACGGATCTGATGGCGCTGGCTGAGGCTGAAAGGCTGAATATACCTGTCTTGGGAATATGTTTCGGAATGCAGTCGCTGAATGTTTCGCGCGGGGGAAGCCTGATCCAGGACATTGCCTCGCAGATCGACAATGCGATAAAGCACGAACAGGGAATTCCACGCGAACGAAATTCCCATTCAATTCGTATTGAACCGGGAACGATACTAGAATCATTGGCAGGGAAGGGAAGCGAAAAAGTTAAAGTAAATTCGCATCATCATCAAGCAATCAAAGCGGTCGGAAAGGATTTATCGGCAACTGCATGGACAAAGGATGGCGTGATCGAATGCATCGAAGATAATCGCGAAAACCGTTTCGTTTTAGGCATACAGTGGCATCCCGAGTTATCCTGGCATTCCGATCCGCTGTCTAAAAAGATTTTCGATGTGTTTGTAGAAAATTGCGTCAGGAGTAACAACTTCAAGCGTAAATCCGGGTTAGCGAAGAGTAACGCGTGATGGCGGTGCTATCAGATTGCTAACTCTTTTATTGTTCGTATTTTGTGCAGGTACAATTAAAATACTTATTAAGATTGCAGATTTCGAAGTGAAATAGTTAATGTAAAATCTACGCAATCTATAAACCAAGCGGAGTGAATACTTTAAAGACAGCCTCTAAGGCTGGTTGGAGAAGTCGAGTATCCAACAGTTAAAGTAAATTAGAGGTGAAAAAGAGGCTATATTTGATGGATAATCCGATTATAATTGGAATAATATCATGGTTTTTCCCTGGGGCCGGGCATTTCGCACAGAAGCGAATGAAACGGGGATTGCTGATCGGCGGGGCGGTATGGACAATGTTTATAATTGCGATGTTGAGCGGAGGAGCCCACTATCCCGGCTTTGAATTTAAGGACGGAACTTTGCTTTACATGTTGAATGTTTTTGCCAAACTCGGTAACGGACTTGGAGCGCTTATCAGTTATGGGATTGGTTCCGAAGCATCGCCGAATGTTGCCGCCTTGGCGACATTTGAATATGGTGGACGTTTCCTGGAAACGGCCGGACTTTTGAATTACCTGGCGGTGATCGATGCACTCGACATTCATTTGGGGAGGAAGAAGTGATCCATTTTTTGTATCTCGTGGGGTTCGGGCTTTTTGTTTCGATTTGTTTCGGCGTATTTGCGGCCGGCACGCCAAAGGAAAAACTGTGGTACGGCGGAAAAACCTTTCTTCAATTCGTCGGAATCAGCCTTGTTATTGCTTGGATTTTATATTTTATCCCTTAGAAAACCACCTGCTTTAGCGAGTGGTAAAAGCTTTTGATTAGAAATGAGCTTTTAAACCTAACTGCGAACTTCCCGGAATTCGTACAACCTGCTTACGCAGGCGGTTCTGACACGTAAATAAATGCCTCTTTACGAAACAGAAAGCCTTGTATTAAAGAGCTACAATCTGGCCGAAGCCGACCGGATCGTAGTGTTCTTTACCCGTGAGCAGGGAATGGTCAGAGGGGTAGCAAAGGGGGCGAAACGTCTAAAGAGCCGATTTGGGAGTACTCTCGAATTGTTTTCAACCGTAAACCTTAGCTATTTTCAAAAGGAAGAACGCGAACTTGTATCAATTCAGACCGTCGAACTCACCAAATCCTGTTTTGCCGAAGCCAGTTCGCCGGAGTTTCTGAATACTTTTTCATACATCGCCGATCTGCTGATGTCCTTCGTTCCGCCGCATGACCCGAATGCAACACTTTACCGGATGACCAAAGCGTGCCTGGCCGCCGCGGTGGGAAACCCTGAAACTCTCGACAGCATCCGGCTGTATTTCGAGCTATGGCTGCTAAGGCTCGGCGGGTATTTGCCCGATTGGAGCACTTGCGATATTTGTAAAAGACTACTTACGGTACAGGAATCGACGCGGCTGCAAAGCAGTTTTCATTTAAGATGCGGCGGCTGCGGCAGAACCAATAGCGGCGATGTGATCACGCCGGCTCATCGTGAAGTTTTCCACAATGTCCAAAAGCTATCCCCTGGGGAATTTATAGAGTATGTTTACGGCAAACCGGCATATGTGAGCGAAGTTTCAAATGCTCTCAAACGCATAATCTCGCAGGTCATCGGCCGTGAGGTGCAAAGTGAAAAAAAACTCGCTATGCCGTAGGGGCGAATAATGACTGATAGCCCGGATTTTACGGTTTGTCCACAGATAAACACTGGCAGACTATAAATATAATCAATAATTCCCGCATCGGTGTTTATCTGTGTACAACAGATTCCTTTTTTTTTCGGCGAAATGATTGAAGATGCGATTCAGCTGGAAACTATCGAAATATTTGATCGGAGCCATTTTGCCGTATTTTATATTCGCTTGGGTTCTCCTCAGCGTGATTCTATTCGTTCAACAAGCAGGGCGGTTCTCTGACATTTTCTTCAGTGTTAATTTGCCGACGAACCTCGTCTGGCAGCTTTCGCTCGCCTTGATCCCAAATGTGATAGCTTTCACATGTCCGATGGCGGTACTCGTCGGAGTTATTATCGGCCTTACAAAGATGCAGAGTGACAGCGAACTTGTCGCGGTCCGGGCCGCAGGCGTCAGCAATTTTCAAATCACCGTTCCAATACTGATTCTCGGCGTTCTTCTATCAGCTTTCGCTTTCTTCATAAATATGAAAGGTGTGCCTTTTGCCGCTGGTATTGTCCGCCAGGTAGCTCTTCAAACAGCAATATATAAGCTCGAATCACCGATCGAGCCGGGAGTATTTAATACCGAAGTCGCCGGTTACACTATTTATATTAAGGACGGTGATATTGAAAAAGGATCCTGGAAAAACATATTTGTTTATAACGAGAATGAAAAATCGGCCACACTGCGTCTGATAACGAGTACGAATGGCAGAATCGATTCATCGGGTGAGCTGTCCGAACTTGTTCTGGAAAACGCAGTTTCGACGACGATAACAAGGAACGGAACGACCGAAACATTCAATTCCGACAGCATGGGGGAAGTTCGTTACGCTATCAATACTAAACGAGGCGAGCTGCTTCAAAAATTAAGCAGTACTGAACTCACGCCTGATGAACTGGGTCTTTCGCAGCTTTCAGCCTACGCTGAGAGCAAGGACGGCAGGGAACGGACGGAGGCTTTAATACTTTGGCAGCGGCGGATAATTCTTTCGTTTACACCGCTGATTTTCTGCCTCCTTGGAACGGCCCTGACTCTGAGATTCAGCAGCCGGGGACGTGGTTTTGGGATTTTCGTCGCGCTTGTCAGCTTGATCGGCTACTATTTGCTCGCTTTTTTAGGGGAACAGCTTGCACGCACTGATAGGGTAGATGTTTTCGCTGCCAGCCTTATTCCGCTAGTGTTTAGTGCAGGTGCGATCATGTGGTTCAATTTCTCGAACAGGCTGGAATTTATCGGAAAAATTGCGGAACGGGGAAGGGAGCTCGTATCGAAACTGAAATTTAGCAACAATAAGACACAATCCCGCAATTTCTTCGTCGATCTAACGACCGGCCTCCGCGATTTCGATCTTGTCCTTAATCTTGCAAAATTTTACCTGCTCACGCTCGGTTTCCTTTCGACGGTGTTTTTGATATTTACGGCGTTCGAGTTGTGGAAGTTCGCCGGCACGTTCGAGGGCGGCATTATTTTGCTGATCAAATACCTCTTCTATTTGCTGCCGTTTATCTATATTCAGCTTGCCCCTTCGTCAGCGATGGTTGCAGTTTTGGCAACGTATGTAATTAAATCGCGTCAGAATGAAATCGTCACCTGGACCTCGGCGGGTCAGAGTGTTTACCGACTTCTTTTGCCGTGTATTCTTTCGATGATCCTACTCGGGGTGTTTAATTGGCAGTTGCAGGAACGCATTTTGCCATCGGCGAACCAGCGGCAGGACGAGTTGCGTCAACAAATTCGCGACCGCGACGCAGCCGCCAAGCCGTCGGGAAGATT
This sequence comes from Pyrinomonadaceae bacterium, assembly GCA_037723965.1. Classification (GTDB taxonomy): domain Bacteria; phylum Acidobacteriota; class Blastocatellia; order Pyrinomonadales; family Pyrinomonadaceae; genus OLB17. The sequence continues at coordinate 242,161 of JBBJOS010000001.1, forward strand.
ATGGGTCGCCAATGACAAGCGAATTTTTTCATTCAATCTGGATAGAAACGCGTCTGATAACGTAAAAACCGTGATTGGTCTCAGCATTTATGAATTTGCGGACGATAAAACAAGATTGCTATCCGTGTACCGCATTCCACGTGCCACCTGGGAACGGAACGGCATAGTTTTTACAGGCCCAGCCGATAAAATCGATATAAAGGACGGCAAGATCACGGCCCAAAAGCTGGACGGCGGGGAACTGGCTGAAAGCTCGAACCCGTTCATCGAAGCGCGCAAAAAACCGAGCCATTTAAATATTGCGGAAACCAGACAGCAATTGGATAACAGCGAATCCGAAATAGAAAAGCGTAGCTTCGGCGTCGCCCTGCAAAAGAAATATACGACATTGTTCCTTCCATTCATCATCGCTCTATTCACCGCCCCTTTCGCGTTATCGCTGAGCCGGAAAGGGAAGGTGATAACGATCGGATACGCGGTCGGCCTGTGGCTGCTGTTTATGGGAGTTACTGCAGCATTCGAACAATTCGGGCTCAACGGCTTCCTGCCGCCAGCCTCCGCTGTCTGGACTCCGTTAATGTTGTTTGCCATGCTAGGTGTTTATCTTCTTTCCAAAGTTAAAACATAACAAGCAGAAGCACCTGCGTTAGTGGTGGGACGAACTTATCCATTTCAAACGTTAAGGCATATGCATGGCCGAATTTCAGACGTTATTCAATTTTATCCCATTTTTGCAACATCATTGCATCTATAATATAATTGTAAGAGTAATGCCGACCAAAAAAAAATTAAAATCCACCGGCCTGATCAGGGAAGAAGACCTATCACCGCAGGCCCGGACACGTTTAACTGAATATTACAGGCTCTTTCACTTGTATAATATGGTTCTATCAAAGCTAAGGTCAAATGCGGCAGGAAGCAGCGAACGAGCGCACCTTCATGCCGCAAAGGACATGCTTCTGACAAAAGAGTAGAGCAATTTATAAAACGCCTCGACCCCGTAAGCAGCCTTTGCAAAGTACCCTTGGTGAAAGCCCAAAAAAAACAAGCCTGGCGCAGCCCCGGCCAAAACCGCGAGCGAAAACGCGCAAGCTAACCGACTTTCTAAATCTCTGCTATTTACAAGTCTGCCTAACTTAACTGGCGGAGAACAATGTCCTAATCCGGTAGTGTTGAACCGAAAATTCCTTTCGCCCGTCCCGGAAACGCGGCGCCGCGATGACGCAAGTTCCAGCCGGCACGGCCGCGAAAATTATCCCCACCGACGCGGCACCAGTCAAAACATTGTCATTAATTTTGGGTCATGACTAGCAGAAAAGTATTTTACAATACTTAAAGGCAGTCATGAGAGTAAGTTACACAGTTTCAATACGCACTCGAATTTCGAGGGCTAAATTTCGTCAAATTCTAAAGCTATTTGCTCTTGATTTGACGGCACTTCAGATCGCTCGTATCAGCAATCTGAACCGGAACACGGTCAACCGTTATTTGACATTGATCCGCCGCTCGATCGCTCTGTATTGCGAAAGCGAATCTCCGTTTGCGGGTGAGATCGAGCTAAGGTCGTGTTGGAGCAACTCCCACTGAATGACGAATCTTATTTCGGTGCAAAGCGTGTCCGCGGCAAACGGGGACGCGGGGCCTGCGGGAAAACGATCGTTTTCGGCGTCTACAAAAGAAACGGAAGCGTTTACACGGAGATCGTTCCTAACTGCTCATGCAAAACGCTTTACGCGATCATCAAAGGCCGCGTGGATGCTGCTTCCGTTATCCATACCGACTCACACCTATGATTCAATCGTCGATCTGGGCTATCAGAAGCACTACCGCATCAATCATTCGGCCGATGAGTTCGCACAGGGCTCGAATCATATTAACGGCATCGAAGGCTTCTGGGGCATCGCCAAAGTACGCCTTGTCAAATTTCGCGGACTGTCAAAGAACACCTTCTACTTGCATCTCAAAGAGTGCGAGTTTAGATTTAATTATCGTAACCAGGACCTCTATAAAGTCCTGTTGAAAATCACTAAGCAAATCAAGTTTTGCTAGGCATGACCCTTAATTTTTGTTCTTGGATGCTAATTTGATGTTTTGACGAGACATTTGGCTGGCCATTAACAGTTTTGACGGACATGCTTTATAACATTCATTGCATTCAAATTCGGCATGATTATTATTCAAGCTGCATCGACGGGTAAATTACCTCCAGCGATAGATTCGATCGGGCAAAACACTGAACGGCTCCGCCGCGACGCGTGTCGTTTCTGGAAACTCTGCGTTTCTGGATCAAACTCGGCTTTATTTCGTTCGGAGGTCCGGCGGGGCAGATCGCGATCATGCACCGCGAGCTGGTTGAGAAGAAACGCTGGCTCGGCGAAGAGCGATTCCTTCACGCGCTGAATTACTGCATGATCCTGCTGGGGCCCTGAGGCGCAGCAACTCGCGATTTATATCGGCTGGCTAATGCACCGGACTTGGGGCGGGATTGCCGCCGGAGCTTTTTTCGTTATACCGTCAATCTTTATTCTGCTCGGGCTTTCGTATATTTATGCGGCTTACGGAAATGTTCCGTTGATCGCGGGGGTGCTTGACGGATTTAAACCGGTGGTCGTCGCGATCGTGGTCGAGGCTTTGTTAAAGATCGGCGGGCGGGCTTTGAAAAGGGAAATACACTACGCAATCGCGGCCCTTGCCTTTATTTCAATTTATTTTCTTCACGTCGCATTTCCGCTGATCGTTCTGGCCGCCGGATTGATCGGCCTTATCGGAACAAAGTATTTGCCTGCATCTTTTGACGCTGAGCAGGAAAAGAAAAGCTCGACGAAACTTCCTGAAGAGTCTGATATGCTTCCGCTAATATCGACGATACCGCCACTCCGCTTGAACACACGATACCAAGCCGAATCCGAATATTTAAAGTGCTGGCCGTCGGCATTGCAATATGGATCCATTGGCCGCATTGATCACGTGGAACGGGACGACCAGCCTGCACACCCAGGAATACCAATTCTTTACGCAGTCGGCCCTCCGTCACGTTCGGCGGTGCTTACGCGGTTCTCGCCTACGTCACTCAGGCGATAACGGCGTCGCCCTACAACTGGATAACGCCGGTGCAGGCGGTTGACGGTCTAGCACTGGCCGAGACAACACCGGGGCCTCTGATTATGGTTCTGCAGCAGTTCGTGGGCTTTATGGCCGGCTGGAATCATCCACCCGACGGGATGTCGCATATTTCGAGCGCCGTGCTCGGATCTCTTGTCGCCACTTACGCCACATTTTTGCCGTCCTTTCTATTTATATTTCTCGGCGCTCCGTATATCGAATACCTGCGTGGAAACAAATCTCTGACCGGAGCACTGGCCGGGGTGACCGCCGCGGTCGTCGGCGTGATATTGAATCTGGCCATAGTCTTCGGTGCGGCGGTCATCTTCCCCGACTGCTCTGCCGGGGCGGTCAATTGGTTCGCCGCCATATTGACTGCCGTGTCATTCTTTGCTCTTTTTCAACTAAAGATCGGCGTTCTGTGGGTCGTAATAGCTGGAGGATTAGTAGGGTTATTTAGAGTTTTTATACTTTGGCTTTTACTGTAATTGCTTTGCTAATTAACACACTTGCCGAACTGCATTGCTGAAGAGTTGTCAGATCGGTAAATTCAAAGCCGTGAAACTTGGAATGAGATTTTCAAGTTGCTAAAGTTTGCCATAAGAATGATATCTGCGTCTGATAACGTGAGAGATATTTCGTAGATGTAAAGAAGTCATCAACGAGGCAAATTATAGTCGAAATTATTTTTGATCTCATCGCTATTATTGTTGTTTTCATCTGTATTTTTAATGTTTTATGTAAACTTTGGTATGTCCTAAGTCTCGAGTGCACTCGCCTTGTGATCGACCGTGCAAAAATGCATTGTCGATTCCCGGCCCGCATCATAAAAAAGAGAGAATGACCTGAATCATTCTCTCTAATTAAATTACTTGAACATTGATAGGGAACTAGGTTCCTGTTTCCCAGCTTCCCATGTATTCGATCATTTCCGGCGTCAAAACATCAAGTTTCACGCCCATCGCATGCAGCTTTAGGCTCGCGATCTCCTGATCGACCTCGGCTGGGAGAACATGAACTCCGTTTGCCAGTGAGCCTTTCTGCTTTACGAGATACTCAGCAGACAATGCCTGGTTAGCGAAGGACATATCCATAACGCTTGCCGGATGGCCTTCGGCGGCGGCCAAGTTGATCAGGCGGCCTTCGCCGAGGACGATCACGCTTTTCCCGCCGCTTTTACCGATGTATTCTTCAACGAATGGGCGGCGTTTGACCGCTTCGGCCGACATTTCACGGAGAGCATCGAGGTTAAGTTCGAGGTCAAAGTGGCCGCTGTTGCAGACGATCGCTCCGTCCTTCATCGCTTCAAAGTGTTCTTTATCAATAACATGGCGGTTGCCTGTTACTGTAACGAAAAAATCTCCGATACGGCAGGCTTCGACCATCGGCATAACGCGGAACCCGTCCATTACCGCTTCGATGGCTTTGATCGGATCGATCTCGGTGACTATAACGTTGGAGCCCATTCCGCGGGCACGCATTGCGACGCCTTTTCCGCACCAGCCGTAGCCGACTACGACAAGGTTCTTTCCGGCAAGCAAAATATTGGTCGCGCGGATAATCCCGTCCAGCGTAGATTGTCCCGTTCCGTAACGGTTATCGAAGAAATGCTTGGTCTGCGCGTCGTTAACGGCGATGGAAGGGAAGTTAAGTACGCCGGCTTTCTGCATCGCTTTGAGACGCACGATTCCAGTTGTGGTCTCTTCCGTTGTACCAATCAGCGTTGCAGCTAACTCTTTCTTTTCCTTCAACATAGTGGCGACAACATCAGAACCGTCATCAATGATAAGGTTCGGATTGGTGTCGAGTGCCGCGTGGACGTGTCTTATATATGTCTCGATCGATTCGCCTTTGATCGCCATGACGGGAATTGCCCAATCGGCAACGAGCGAAGCAGCCACATCATCCTGTGTAGACAAAGGGTTTGAAGCGATAAGCAGCGATTCCGCACCGCCAGCCTGCAAAGTGCGGGCGAGGTTGGCGGTCTCGGTCGTAATGTGTGCACAGGCGATCAGCTTAACGCCCGTCAACGGCTTTTCCTTCTCGAAACGCTCGCGGATAAGCCGCAAAACAGGCATTTCGCGGTCCGCCCATTCGATACGCTGTTTGCCTTCCGGCGCCAGATTGATGTCTTTAATGTCGTATTGCATTGAAATTCCTTCTTTAGGCATGTGTTCCGTTTCCTCTCTCAGCAGCCGAGCGGAGAGCCTCGGCTTTGTCTGTTACTTCCCATGAAAATTCGTCGTTTTTGCGGCCGAAATGACCGAAGCGTGCGGTTTGCTTATAAATCGGCCGACGAAGGTCGAGTGCCTCAATAATGCCCTTCGGATTCAGTACAAAATTCTCTCGGACGATAGCTGATAGCCTGGTATCGTCTAATGTTCCTGTACCGTGCGTATCGACCAATACCGAAACCGGTTCCGCAACGCCGATGGCGTAAGCTAACTGAACAGTACACTTATCGGCAAGTCCGGAAGCAACTATATTTTTTGCGATGTAGCGCGCCATGTATGCGGCGGAGCGGTCGACTTTGGTAGGGTCCTTACCCGAAAAAGCTCCGCCGCCGTGCGGGGCATAGCCGCCGTAGGTGTCAACGATGATCTTACGTCCTGTCACGCCGGCATCGCCCATCGGTCCGCCCACGACAAATCGTCCGGTCGGATTAATGTGATATTTCGTGTTTTCGTCCAGCAATTCAGCGGGAATCGTTGGTTTAATGACCTTTTCCAGAATGTCTGCACGAATCTGTTCTATCTCCGTTTCGTCGGTCTGCGAAGATATAACTACAGCTTCAACGCGAAATGGCTGGCCGTCACGGTATTCGATCGAAACCTGAGATTTTCCGTCCGGGCGAAGATATGGAATCGTCCCGTCGCGGCGGACTTCCGACAGCTTGCGGGTCAGATTATGGGCCATCTGGATCGGCATCGGCATCAGCTCCGGAGTCTCATTACAAGCATATCCGAACATCAGCCCCTGGTCGCCGGCACCACCTGTATCGACACCCTGAGAAATATCAGGCGACTGAGTGCCGATCGCGTCGATAACGCTGCAGGTGTGGCAATCGAAGCCGAAATCGGCGTTGTTATAGCCGATCTCATCGATTGTTTCGCGGATGATCTGTTTGTAATTGACGATAGCCGTCGTGGTTATTTCACCGGCGACAACCGCTAAACCGGTTGTGACAAGCGTTTCGCAGGCCACACGGGCGTTAGCGTCCTGGGCCAAAATGGCGTCCAGAATTGCGTCGGAGATGTGGTCGGCAATCTTGTCGGGATGGCCTTCGGTGACTGATTCGGATGTAAATAGAAAATTTCCGTTACTCAATGATTTATAAAACTCCTTTTAGCTCATAGTAATTGGAACCTGTGGTACATAACAAAACGGTAATCTTAGCCTTTTGCCGTGGTGATGTCAAAGTGTGCAGATCAAAACGAATCGAGACGTCGGAGTGCTGGCTTCTTTTGCTTAGCTTATATGTATGTTAACCGCAAGTGCATACTTGCGGTTTTGGAGCCTTTTTTGGTTATGGGATAGCAGAACTTTAGCGTTTCGTCCCATTATTATTCTGTGATACTAAATCGGTTAAAGATTATAGAATATCTTGTTCTGCGCCCATCAATGCCGGCCGACGAGGAATTTCTGGCGTCAGTTTATGCGGGAACGAGGAGTGAAGAATTGTCTTTATTCGGATGGGATGACGAGCAACAAGCGGCATTTTGCCTAATGCAGTTCCGACTGCAAGCACAGTCCTACGAGATGAGCCCATTCATAACATCGCCGATCATTACCGCAATGATGCCGCCTCCAGTCACAACCGCGGGGCAAGGCAAATAAGGAGTAACGAAGGGAACCCGAATCTGTTCTCGCCGGGAAGGACCCGAATGCATACAGAATTTATTAGCTTAAGCTAAATCACAGCTTGCGTCCGATAATAAAGATTATGTAATAACGCTGCATGTTTAAGCGCTTTATAGCTGTTCGTTAAAGCATCTTAATTTTATGCTCATTCCGCAGATTCCTGTTAAATATCGGTGGGTTGGTTTTTAACATCGTCAAAAGCTTGTTTCAATGCTTTGAGAATATCAGTCTTGCTATAAGCGGAAAGGTGACGGAATCGGATCTCGAGAGCAAAACCATGTTCGGGCCAGTCATGTCTAAAAATCTGCTTGCTCGATGTAGGACTTTCGGGCGAAATTAATGAGCTGTTTTTAGACACACCAATATTTGCTTTTGAAAGCTTTGCGGGCTTTCCTTTGCCTAATTGTTCAAGAAATTCGAACATTGCATCTTCGTCGAACTGCCTGGCTATTTCGAGCAGTGCCGATTTCGAAGATATTTTAGCCTCACGGCATTTTTCACGGATCGCGGCTGGCAGGCCAGCGACGGTCATCAACTCCGCGACGGTCGTGCGGCTTTTGCTGATCTTTTTTGCGATCTCTTCTTGTTTATAACCGTATTTATCAGCAAGGGCTTTTAGGCCGTCAGCTTCTTCCCATACCGTTAAGTCTTTTCGCTGAAGGTTTTCGATTAATGCGATTTCGGCTACACCTTGTTCGTCCAAATCCATTTCGATGCACGGAACTTCGGTCAATCCAGCCAGTTTCGAAGCCCGAAATCGACGTTCACCGGCGATTATCATAAATCCGCCGTGGATCGGATCCGGCTTCACCAGCAGCGGTTCGAGCACGCCTTTTTCTTTGATCGATGCGGAAAGCTCGGACAAATCACCGATCTCGCGACGCGGCTGGTCCGGGTTCGGCTCAATCTGATCGATAGGTATGGTGCGGCCGATGGAACGGTTGGATGTCGAAAGTACATCGACGTAATGCGAATCGTGCCTCATTTGCACACTTGCGGGTAATCCTCGTTTAGACACGTTTCAGGACCTCCTTTGACAGGCTTTGATATTCGACCGCACCGGACGATTTTGGCGCATAGCCGAATATGGATTTTCTATGAGCCGGCGATTCCTCGAGCCGGACACTTCTTGTAATGATTGTATCGAAAGTCTTTTTGCCGAAAACGTTGCGGATGTGCGATTCGACATCCTTCGACAAGGCGGTGCGGCGGTCAAACATCGTGACAAGCACGCCGAGCAGATTTAGCTCGGGGTTCGGTCGCGATCGTATTCTCTCGATGGTTTCGAGAAGGTCGTCGGTTCCCTCCATGGCGAAATATGATGATTGGATCGGGATCATTACGTAATTTGCGGCGACAAGAGCGTTAACCGTAATCATTCCGAGAGTTGGCGGTGTATCGATGAAGATAAGATCGTAATTCGATCTTATCTGCTCGATCCGGTCTCTTAAACGAAAGGCAGCGTCGAAATCACCGACCAGTTTTGCTTCGAGTTTTGCCAGGTTTATTCTCGCCGGAATCAGATCCAGATTGTCCACATTCGTTTTATAAACAAGGCTTTCACACGGTCTCTCAAGCTCGGTAAAAAGCTCGTACGATCCGCCGTCAACCAACTGCGGCTCGATGAATGACATCGAGCTGTTGCTCTGCGGATCAAGGTCGATAAGCAGTGTTTTTTTGCCCTGCATCGCACAAGCCGCTGACAGGTTAATTGCGGTGGTCGTTTTTCCGACACCGCCTTTTTGATTGGCGATTACAATTATCATTTAAACTATTTTAGGAAAGATTTGAGTTCGGAAGCTTCAGCTTGTTCTTCGGTTAGCGGAAGAACAAGCTGAAGCTTGCACTCAGAACGATTATCCGATCAGTTCCGGCCAATCCTCGGTTGGAAGAGCAGTATCTTCAGTTCCGCCATCGGGATCAAGCGGGTTCGAAGTCGCCGACAGATCTAAAACCTTTTGCTGAACGAAAATCGGGCAATCCAATCGCAAAGCCAGTGCTATGGCGTCGGACGGCCGGGCATCCATCGAGACCAATTTTCCTTCCTGATCGGTCAATTCCAGGAGAGCGTAAAAAGTATTTTCCTGCAAATCGGTCACGATCACGCGTGAAGCGTTCAATCCGCATTCGACGATTAGATTTCGCAGCAGATCATGCGTCATTGGCCGCTGCGGTACTATTTTTTCAATTTCGAGAGCGATAGCATTGGCCTCGAACGCACCGACCCAAATCGGCAAAACCGTTTCCGAATCGACGCCCTTAAGCACTACAATAGGCGTGTTAGTATTCGGGTCCATGATCAAAGCGCCGATTTTTACTTCCACTAAACTCATGTCTTCAATTAAACCGCCGTGCCGAACAAAGAATTCGCTTTTACTTCTAAAATTCTAACATCAACTATCTTTCCAAGCATATCCGGCGATGCTTCAAAGTTTACAACTTTATGGCACGTGGAATGGCCGGAAAGCTGATTGGATTCTTTACTCGATATTTTTTCAGCTAGTACATGAAGCGTGCAGCCGACATATCGCTGCAAGATCTCGCTTTGCTTGCTCTTCTGCACGGATTCGAGCCGCCTAAACCGCCGGGTTTTTTCAGCTTCCGGAACATTGTCGGCCATTTCATAAGCCGGAGTTCCCGGCCTCGGCGAATATTTGAAAATATACGCGGCGTCGTATCCGCAATATTCTACGGTTTTAACAGTGTCTTCAAAGTCCGTTTCGGACTCACCGGGAAATCCGACGATAATATCGGTCGTGAGCGATATTTCCCTTTGCGACGCCTTAAGATTGTCGATCATTTTCACATAGCCGGCAATTGTGTGGCCGCGCCGCATTGCTTTCAAAACATTGTCGCTTCCCGATTGAACGGGCAAATGCACCCAATTGCACAAATTATCGTTCTCGTTTATCGCCTCGACAATATCGGCATGAAAATCTCTCGGAAACGACGTGTTAAATTTTATTCTTTCGATACCAGTCGCCGCAACCGCCCGTAGCAGTTTCGAAAAAGGCGTCGCGCCCCGGAAATTTTCGAGGCCTGAATCGTTTTTCGGCCTGTAGCTGTTAACATTTTGGCCGATCAGGTGAATTTCCTTAATTCCCTGCCGCCGGAGTTCGAGGACCTGGCGAATTATCTCCGATGCCGTTAGACTAACTTCCCTGCCGCGAGAAAATGGTACGATGCAATATGTGCAGAATTTATTGCAGCCTTCGATGATCGGGACGAACGCGACATAGGGCGAATGACGCTGAGATTCAGCGACGTTCCAGTCATAGCTTAGTTCCCTTTCGCCTAGATCGGCGACGTATTTGTCGCCGCTGTAAATTTTTTCAATTGCATCTGAAACACGCCCGACCGCTTTAGTTCCGATGACGAAATCGACGCCCGAAATCTTTTTGAAAAGCGTCTCGCCTTCGAGTTGGGCTACGCAGCCCATAACGCCGACGATCGGCATTTCCTTTCGTGATTTGCGCAGCCGTCCGACGCGGGAATAAAGTTTGTGCTCGGCATTTTCCCGAACCGAACACGTATTAAATAGAACGACATCCGCTGCCTTTTCGTCCGGCGTGAGCTCAAAACCTTTCTGAGAGAGCGATGTCGCAACCCGCTCGGAATCGGAAACATTCATTTGACAGCCAAACGTTTCAAGGTAAACTTTTTTATTAGACATCACGCGAAATGGCCCAGCTAAACTTCAAACAAAAAGACTTCGTTCATCTGCATGTACATTCGGATTATAGCCTGTTGCAGAGCACAATCCAACTTGGGCCTTTTGGTAAAAAGCTTGCCGAATTCGGAATGCAGGCCTGTGCGATAACCGATTACGGCAATATGTACGGGGCGGTTTCTTTTTATAATGCGCTCAATGCAGAAAGAATTCGGCCGATTATCGGCTATGAAGCATTTGTTACGCCGGGAAGCTGTTTGGACAAGAGTTCCGCAATTAGATCAGGCGAGCGGCCATACTATAATCTAGTCCTGCTTGCGAAAAATTTCCAGGGTTATCAAAATCTTGTCCATCTTTCTTCGAAGGCGTTCACCGACGGTTTCCATCATAAGCCGCGAATCGACCTGGAAATGCTTGCGGAAAAAAGCGGGGGACTGATAGCTTTATCGGCAGGCCCCGACGGTGCGGTTCGGCACTTCTTGAGGCAGGACGACGAAGAAAAAGCATATAATTATGCTAAAAGCATCGAGGAAATCTTTGGGAAGGGTAATTTCTTTCTAGAGATACAGGATCACGATACTTCGGAGTGCGCAAAAACCACCAGCGACATTGTACGCCTCGCCAAAAGATCGGATATACCAATTGTCGCGGCCAATGATACCCACTATCTGAATGAAGATGATGCCAGGGCACACGAAATTTTGCTGTGTATCGGCGAAGGCCGGACGCTGACGGAAAACAGCAAATTTACGCTGCCGAGCACAAAGTATTACCTGCGTTCGGCCGATGAAATGTGGCGCATTTTCGGCGGCGAGCTTCCGGAATCACTTAACAATACGCAGATGATTGCGGAAATGTGCGATCTCGACCTGCCTATCGGCGACGATAACCTGACGCTGCCAAGCTTTCCAATTCCCGCTGATTCAGGCTGCTCGACGCTGGACCAGTATTTTGAGAAGGTCGTCGCCGAAGGTTTCGCTCAACGAACCGAAGAAGTTCTGTTGCCGGTAAAAGAAACCGGAAATCTTAAGTACGAACTCAGCGATTATCAGAACCGGCTCGACATCGAAATCGGGATTATCGAGCGTATGGGTTATGAGGGCTATTTCCTCATCGTTTGGGAATTTATAAAATATGCCGTCCAGCAGAAGATTCCAGTTGGGCCTGGACGCGGTTCGGCAGCCGGTTCACTTGTTGCTTATTGCCTAGGAATTACGGGAATTGATCCGCTTCAATACGATCTTCTTTTCGAACGCTTCCTCAATCCCGAACGCGTTTCAATGCCGGATATCGATATCGATTTCTGCATTCGCGGACGCGCGGACGTTATTAACCACGTTACCGAAGTTTACGGCCGCGATTCGGTTTGCCAGATCATCACATTCGGAACGATGGCGTCTAAGGCCGCGATCAAGGACGTCGGGCGTGCTTTGAACATTCCCTACGGCGATGTCGAAAAGGTCGCGAAACTCATCCCGCCTCCTGTTCGCGGTAGAAATGTCAGCATCTCGCAAGCGATTGAGCAGGTTCCCGAACTAAAATCTTTCATCGATACAGATCCGCGGATTAAAGATCTAATAGACCTTGCCTTGCGGCTAGAGGGTTGTTCGCGGCATTCGTCCGTTCATGCCGCCGGTGTGGTTATCTCTCCGAAGCCGCTGCACGAGATCGTTCCCGTCACGATTTCGTCAAAAAACGAACTGACCAGCCAGTATTCGATGAACGATCTCGAAAAGGTCGGGATGCTAAAGATGGACTTCCTGGCGCTGACGACATTGACCGTCATTCAGGATTGCCTCGACGCGATAAAATCTAAAACCGGCACTGAAATCGATTGGAGCCGGATTTCTCTAAGCGACGAGAAGACAATGGCCCTTTTCGGCGAAGGGAAAACTGATGCGATCTTCCAATTCGAATCGTCGGGGATGCAGGAAATTTGCCGACGCCTGAAACCGAAGGAGCTTGAAGATCTTTCGGCCCTGAATGCTTTGTATCGTCCCGGCCCGATCGACGGCGGAATGATCGAGGATTTTATCCAGCGTCACCGCGGAGACAAGCCGGTCAAATATCTCGTCAAAGAGATGGAAGAAATCTTAAGCAATACCTACGGCGTGCTCGTATACCAGGAACAGATCATGCAGCTCGCGCAGAAACTCGCCGGATACACGCTCGGCGAAGCTGACATGATGCGGCGGGCGATGGGCAAAAAGAAACGAGAGGCGATGGCGAAAGAAGAAGAGAAATTCGTCAGCGGAGCCGTAGGGAACGGAATTAAACAAGATAAGGCGGAAGCGATTTTCAAATTGATGGCCCAGTTTGCCGATTACGGATTTAACCGCAGCCACAGTATCGCCTATGCGTATTTGGCATTTCAAACCGCTTATTTGAAGGCCCATTTTCCCGCATATTTCTATGCATCGGTTTTGTCACATGAATCTGACGACAGCGCAAAGGTTTATAAATATTCGAACGAACTGCGTTCAATGGGTTTAATGCTGCTGCCGCCGGATGTGAACGAGAGCGACGACAGCTTTACACCATCAAATGATTCGGTCCGCTTCGGCCTGACTGCTATTAAAGGCATGGGAAGCGCAAGCGTAAAGGCGATGATCGAAGCTCGCAAAAGTGGAAGATTTACATCCATTTTCGATTTTGCGTCGCGAATCGATCAGGGCTCGATCGGACGGCGTGGACTTGAAAGTCTAATTACAGCAGGTGCTTTCGATTCGCTAATGACCAATGGAACGACAGCGAATCTTTGGCGCGCTCAGCATTTTGCGGCGATTGATTCCGCATTATCATATGCTCAAAAGGCCTCGAACGACCGTCTTCGCGGTCAAAATGCATTATTTGGCGAAGAGGATTTAACTAATTCATCGTCGGACGGCAACTTGCCCGAAGTCGCGCCGTGGTCGCAGGCGGAAATTTCGCGGCAGGAAAAGGCCGCAATCGGTTTTTACTTATCAGTCCATCCGTTGGACGATTACCTCGGCGTCCTATCAGATCTGAAGATCAAGAATATCGCTGACCACGACGAAATAAAACCCGGCGATCAACTAACCCTCGCCGGGATCGCAACCGGATTACAGGTCAAATACAGTAAAAAAGGTAATCGTTTCTGTATTTTCCGGCTTGAAGATCAATCGACCGGCGTTAAGTGTCTTGTTTGGGCGGAGGCTTACGGCAAGTTTACCGACGCATTGAATAATGACGAACTGCTAATAGTCGGAGGACGCGTCGAAGCGGTTGATGGTCAGGAAATCACGTTTATCGTCAACGAGGTCAAATCGCTCGGCGATGCCGAAGCCCGCAATGCTAAGTCTGTATCCATTCGCCTACCGGTTAAGGAGTACGACGAAGAGTATTTTTATTCGCTGTTCTCGGTGTTAAGCAAGAGCCAGGGACATTGTGAGGTTTTTCTGGATTTGCCGGCCAATGGCGTTGAACTGAAAATACATGCCCTTCCTCTTCGCATTCAAGGGTCGAAACGAATGGAAACCGATTTAAAAGCAAAAGGCTGCACGGTTAATTGGGTGTTATAGTTGAATTTTATGGTACTAGATACTACAAAAACCGCGTTTGACAGGGTTCAGACAGCTCGTCATCCGGACCGCCCTTATTCGCTCGATCTTTTCGCAACTATCTTTACGGATTTCATCGAGATACATGGTGATCGCCGCTATGCCGACGACCCGGCGATGGTTTGCGGATTCGCGAAACTGAACGACACGGAAGTTCTTGTGCTCGGGCAGCAGAAGGGCCGTGATTTGAATCAAAGACGGCACCGGAATTTCGGAATGTCTAAACCGGAAGGCTACCGGAAAGCCTTGCGGGCGATGCAGATGGCGGAGAAATTCGGGCGGCCGATAATTTCGTTTGTCGACACGCCGGGAGCTTATCCCGGAATCGATGCCGAAGAACGCGGGCAGGCTGAAGCGATTGCTTTCAACCTGCGTGAAATGGCCGGGCTGAATGTCCCGATCATTATTGTAATTTTGGGCGAAGGCGGTTCCGGCGGTGCCTTGGCTATCGGCATCGGCGACCGCGTTTTGATGATGGAAAACGCGGTCTATTCAGTCATTACGCCTGAAGGCTGTGCGGCAATATTGTGGAAAGATGCCGGGCAATCGAGCCTCGCGGCCGCGGCTTTGCGGCTGACCGCGGGTGATTTAAAAGAATTCGGGCTAATAGATGAAGTAATTCCCGAACCGAAAGCCTGGGAAATTAATCCGGAAGATTCGGAAGATAAAAAGAAAGCCGCCGCTTTTGACGAGATATCGAAAAGCCTGAAGCAGTCACTAACCACTAATTTGAAACAGCTGTTATCCGCCGATCCGAAACAGCGTGTACTGGAGAGATTTAAGAAGTTTCGCAAAATGGGCGAGTGGGTTTAATGTTCAGAGTTCACGCTTCAGGGTGTCTTCTGCGTAGAGCATAAGACACGCTGAAGTGTGAACTCATAACTAAAACGGTATATCATCATCCGCTTTTGCCGGCCGCGCAAATTCGCTGGCTGGCGGATCGACCGGGCCCGCAAATTCGGCTTCACCGGAAGATTCGCCGCCGGCATAATCTTCGGAACGCCCTCCGCCGCTGCTGAGGAATTGCATCTCGGTTCCCTGCACTTCCAGCGTGCTGCGGTTCTTTCCGTCGCGGTCGGTCCATTCTTCTACACGCAGACGGCCCTCGATATATACCTGCGTTCCTTTTGTCAAATATTTAGCGGCAACTTCGGCCTTTTTTTCCCATAGCGTCACCTTAAACCAGGTGGTCACCTCCTGAAACTCGCCTGATTTGTCGCGCCGCTTATCCGTCGTCGCCATTGAAAAATTACAGACCGCTGATCCTTGAGGCGTGTAGCGAAGTTCCGGGTCCCGGCCTAAATGGCCAACTATAATTACTTTATTAAAAGACATTCTGTTTCGATCCTCTCATTGTTAAATTAAATTCCAGCAAACTTTTTCGGATATTACATTCATCAATCTATTACGGTCAAGTCCGTTGTGCTAGAATCTTTTTTCGAATGAACTTTTCCCGATTTCGCCGAATTCAAGCGATGCGATCCTAATGACGCGGAATATCCTCTTAAATGCACGTCCCGCCAAGCTGGCATTCTTTCTTATATCCATTTTCGGAAGCGTAGGCCATCCCGCCTTCGCTCAATTATTATCCGTTGATGCCGTTAAATTAAAAAAATGCCGCCAATACGATTTTGCCGATACCGCAATCATAGCAGCCGCATCCGATAATAGTAACTTCTATGTGGCGACCGAAGATGGAAGCGTCCACGCGATCGATCCGGTAACTTCACGAAAGCTTTGGACAAGCAATTTCGGCGGCCGGATAACCTCTAATCTAATTGTCGCGGGCGGACGCATCTTCGTGGCCGGCAATGCGGTACCGGTCAGTAAAGAAAAGCCGGAAACATCTGTTTTACGCTCTTTAAATCCGGAAACGGGGCTGGTGATCTGGAATTCACCAATTCTCTATTCAGAGCAAATTTATCTTGGAAGCGGCGGAAAATCGATAATATCCGTGGGCCGGGAGGGCTCGGTCACATCGAAAGACGGCACGACCGGCGGCCTTTTATGGAGAGCTTCGTTTGCCGGAAATCTTACCACCGTTCCCGATATTAATTACGAAAGAATCGTTGCAGGCACCGGCCAAAAAGAAATTATTTCGATAGACGGCAGGACCGGAGCGACGGTAATGCGGTCGAAGACCAAGTTTATACCGAGCGCGGTGTTGAATTATACAGCAAAAGCGATCGCCGCCGGTGACGAACGCGGCAATCTAATTCTTATTGACAGTGCTGCCGGCAAAACGATCTGGAAATACAAAAGCGGCGGAAAAATATCCTTTATCGCTCAAACCGACGAGGGCGTGCTGGCCGCTTCAAACGATAACTTCATTTACATGCTGTGGGATTATAACGGCGATGTTCTTTGGAAAAAAAGGCTCCCCGGGCGAATTGCCGGACCGCCCTTGATTGGCGGTGATACAGTTTCTGTTCAATTAAGTGCCGATAGATCGACTTTCGTGTTGAACCTTGAAAACGGGAAAATCGTAAACCAATTCCTTTTAGTGGAAAATAGTTCATCGGGAATTATGCCCGGCTTTTTCAATAATAATTTGTTCGTTTTTTCGACCCCCGTTTCAGTCGTTTCTTACGGCATCAAACCTTGTCCCGTAGAATAAAAAAGCGGCGATGCCCGCCGCTTTCGTAAATTTTAGTATTTTAACGTCCTCTAATGCGAAACCGTGTAATCGTTCATTATATTGTATATCTCGTCTTTTACGAGCAATTTCTTCTTTTTAAGGGTGACTTCTTCGAGCTGCTCATCATCGTTGGGGTAGGTTAAGTGGGCTAATTCAATCAATCTTTGTTCATAGTTCTGATGTTGATTGACCAAATTTTTGAACATCGGGTTGCTCTTTATCAGTTCGTCTCTGACCGGATCCGAAATTGACATATCCATAGATCTTTTTCCCTCACTTTTCAAATTTATAGGCCCGATCATAAATCTGGCATTCAAATATCGGGCTTAAAGACGATTTTATCCCATAAGCTGCGCCATAATCAAGCTTTGTTAATATATCGGTAAAATAATACTCTAAAGGAGAAGTTTCATAACTATTCCATCCTCGGGCGGATCGCCGTAGAAACCATTACGCAAAGTGAACTCCTGAAAACCAAATCGCTTGTAAAATCCGATCGCATTATCGTTCGAAATTCTGACATCCAGCCACACGTTTTCGACAGCCGCCGTATTGCATTTCTCAAAAAATGACTCAAGCAGAAGCGCCCCGCAGCCGCTTTTCTGAAGTATCGGCCAAACCCCGATATTATAAAGCTCGGCATCGGGGCGATAATCCGATTTAGAGCCCGGAACGGTGCGGGAGACGAGAAAGCCGGCAACTTTAAAGTCTTTGCATTCCGCGCAGAGCATAATTGAATCATCGCGCTCGGCCTCGTCCAGGTAATCCTTTCGCGACCAGGGGCTAAGTCCGCAGACGTGTGCGATTTGCAGAATGTCCGTCAGATCGTCCGGCATCATTGTGCGGATTCTGTATTTTGCATTTTCCGTCAATTATGCCCTCCGAGCGTTGACCGTGAATTTTCTACATAGAAAGGATTCAGGTCCGATCTAAAATCCGGATCAAGCACGGCCATTCCAACCGCGTGTGAAAGATTTACATCTATCGGGATCGCACGGCTTTCAGATTTCCAATTCCCTTGCAGAACATCAAATAAATCCGGCTGAACGTAAAATGCAATATGCGGTGAATTTTTTTTAAACTCAATAAAAATATCAATGTTCCCGTTCTGCGGCGGTGACGTGGCATTTTTCCCGTTAAAACACTGCCAGCAGACATCTTTTCGCCCGACAGGGACCGCGATGGCCAAAGTTTCTTTCGTATCATATATGGCCGCAACCGCTGCCAATAACGAGACGCCCAGCGATGGAATGTTCAATGCATTCTTTAGGCCGAGAGCGGTTGCAAGGCCGATCCGAATTCCGGTAAAACTTCCCGGGCCATTCGAAACCGCTACGGCTTCTATTTTTCTTTTATCTAGCCCGCTCTGTTCGCAAAGACGAGAAATATTTAAGAGCAGGTCCTCGGCCCGCGACACATCGGTCAACCCTTTCCAGGCGGCAATTTCCGTATTCCCTTTTAGCAGAGAAACGCTTCCGCCGCGAATAGCCGCTTCGATCGCAAGGATGAATTTGGGATTTCCCATATTAGGTTCTGCAGACATTTGATCGCCTTCTGCGGGGCGGAACAATCTTTAAAAACAGCTTGAAAATTGAAATGCCAACAGAACCTATCATTTCTATCGATCACGAAATAAATAAGAAAATGTTTTAAGTGATGGAATTATTCGTTTTGCAATACTGCCGATCTGGTAATGGATCCGGACAGGTGAATCAAATGAACCTTCCATTTCGATTGTCGCTTCAATCGGGTTTGGCGGCAGCCGCTTCCGAATTTGTTGAATAAGCAGCTTACGGTCACCCAAACACGTACTGAGTTGGCGAAGGCGGACCGGGCTTGCCCACTCTCTTTCCACTGTCCGCTCCAGCCATTTCGGCAGCCGTTTCGCCTCAGCCGCAAATGGAAGATCATCGATCCCCAGCCCAAGGTATTTATGGGCTAGTCCGACGGCGCAAATTATCCAACGGCGCCGGGTCTGGCTGACAGAACCTAAGCACAAATCCCAATCAAATCCGGGACCGCGATTATGGACCGCGTAATAAATGTCCCACAATTTAATTTTGTGTTCGCCGCCGTCGTTAAGCCAGTGTACGCACAGAACACGGAAATGATCTTCTGGGCAGAGAACGCGAATTGCGGTTCCGTCAAGATCGATAATTACCGAGCGGTTGAAAAGATTTTCCCACTTTTCAGTGTCTAAATGCCTAAATTCATTGTGCAGGTCGATATTTAGGCCTTGTCCCTTTGATGATTTGTAAATTTGGGAAGCGGTATCAAAAGCGGACGAGGAAACTACGAGATCGGTATCGCCGAAAAAACGGGACACTCCATTCGGATATAATTTTGCGGCGGCCCATCCTTTTATTAAGATCGGCTCTATGCCGTGCTCACGGTAAAGTCTGAAAGCCCGAACGATCAATAATTCATGCTGCTTCAGCTTTAAGAGATACCAGCGATAGCTATCGTCCATTATACGTTTAGCGGGATCAATATAAATAAAAGAGTAGTAAAGGCCTGCAACCTTTACTACTCCGATCAATCAAGAAAAACGCTATTTATAAAATTGACGGCCTTCTAAATACAACGGCCGAGCCCATTGCAGCCCGCCCGCGGACACATCCCCACGCTGCAGTCGGCGACAGCAACACATGCGCATGAACCAGCCGCCATTGCATTCGACGGTGCTACGAGCGATGCTATAACCGGCAGGGCGATCATCGACGCTAAGCCGATCTTCTTAATAACGTCACGCCGCGACTGCCCGGCAAAACTCGATTTGATCTCCTGTTCGAGCAGATCGCTTTCGTTGAGCTGATCGATGGCGAGCCAGATAAAATCTTCCGAAACATTTGCACCAGTGGTATTTCCTACCAGCTTTGTGATGTCGGAGACGGAATTGGTACCGTCACACGATTTCCATACCAATGCCGAAGTTTCGTTCAAGCAATGCGCTTTGTTCGAACTAAGGTCATATACCAATACCTCGTCCGTAACTTCCTGGACAACCAAGTCATTTTTCCGGGCAACCGGATTTTGCGAATTATTCATTTTCTCCTCCGAACAAATATATAAATACAATAGGGTTAAGGCATCTTAACGTAATTTGACGAATTGTCAAATAAATTCGAAAGAATTTTCGCGAATTGTTTTGCGTCATGCCTTTGGCTCTTAATTACAGATGCACTCGCGACCACCTTATTTAACACGCCGAGTGCGAACTCCGTATTAAACCGTATAGAAATTGTATGCGGGATAATCTCCAGTACCCCTTTTCCGGGTTCGAGCGTAACCGGCTCCCAAACCGCATCTTCCTTAAACTCCGTTATCAAAACCATCCCGACCGGAAGCGGTTCGTAACCCGCAATGCCGCCGAGCGATTCGACCGTAACGTCGGTCTGTGAATGTTCCGCTTCAATACCCCGCATCGCTAGCGGCCTTGGAAATGAATGCACGAGGCCGTTTTCATCCAGGATTGCGTACTCGTCCGAATAATAAACGGCACCGTTTTTTACCAATTCGGCAATTAGCGTACTCTTTCCCGAATAGCTGTTTCCGGGTATCAGGATCGCTTTGCCGTTCCTGGCTACAACGCCCGAATGAATAAAAACACGATCGATTGCATGTTCCGCAACTGTGAGCCGCACCATGCTTTCAAGAAAATTCAAAACAACCGTTTTGGAAGAACTCCACGACCGTTCCGATCCATTTCCCGAATAATAATACGATCCCTTATACAGGCCGATCTTAAAACAATGCTTTGCGGAAATATCGAAACTGTTATCAATTATCTCGATCCGGTTCATTAGAGCCGCCCGCAGCCGTTGTTCCGCTTCCAGCAAAAGCTCCTGGTCAATGCATTGAACCGCCACCGCCACGCCGTAGCACCGGAAGACGAATTCTTGATCGTGCGCCGGATAAATAACCGGTATTTGGCCTGTCATTCAGAATTTGCAGAAAACTTCGCGACTCGCGAAGTCCAATAAAACTAACATTATTTACTTTGTGAGGTCAATATGTTTTTTCCGAAAACCGCCAATAATAATATAGCCGTCGTGATTATTATAGAAGAAAGAAGCAAAAGTTCGAAAGTTCCGCGAAAAACGGCAAAACCGATCGCTGCCGCTCCCAATGTCGCCGCAAGCAGGCCGTAGAGAGACGCGGCAAAGCCATGCGACTTGCCGGAAAGCACGAGCCGCTGATAAAGATGCCGGCGATGGGCGGTCCAAACTCTCTCGCCGCAGAGCAAGCGAATAAAAAAGGTCAAAACTGTGTCGAAGATAAAAAACCACAAAAGCGAAACGGCGATTATGGGTATGATTGCGTCGTTTTCAGGCTTCTCCCCGAGAGCGAGCATCGGCAGAACCGCGAAAGTAAAACCCAAAAACGCGCTGCCGACATCACCCATAAATACCTTCGCCGGGTGCCAGTTATGAATTAAAAAGCCCAGACCAGCAAAGAGCAATACACCCGCGAACAAATAAATAGACTCATATCCAAAAATATAAGCGAATATCAGCCAGCCCGCTCCCGCCAAAACAGCTTGCAAGCCCGCAATCCCGTCAATCCCGTCCATAAAATTATAGGCGTTGATAATCCAAACGATCCAGAAAAAAGACAGAGCCATACCAATGGTGCCAATTTGCAGCGTAACGCCCGCAACCGGAACGTACAGAGAATTCCAATACCCTAAATCTCCGATAACCAAAAACGCCGCTGTCGCATGAACTCCAAAACGGATAATGAATGAGATCGAATAAAGATCATCACACCAGCTTATCGCTGCCACCAAAATTGCTCCAATGACGTATCCCCAGCTTATCCTGCCGGTTATCCAAATTGAGATAAAACAATACAAGAGCAAACTAATCAGAACAATTACCAATCCGCCGCCGCGCGGAGTCGGCGTTTCGTGCAGGCTGCGGTCATTGGGAATGTCGAACAGCTCCCGTTTAGAGCTAAAAACTCGAAACAAGGCGACGCCGGCGTATGAGCCGAGCAATGAGATGGAAAAAATCAGTAGTTCGATCACTTGGTTTCAATATAGCGCGCGACTTCCCGGCCGATAGCGTCCGCTAGGTCCGGCGACGCCGTGAATCCGTATTGCAAGCGTAACTTTTCACTGGAATAAGTATCGCTGCTTAACCATTTTTCAATCGTTTTCACCAGACGCGACGCCCGGCCGCTGGGGATGAGTCTGAGTAAGCTGATTACCGGAGCAGCAGGAATATGTATATTTGGCGTTTTTTGCGACAGCCGTTTTGAAATTTCATTTACGATCTCCCGCATCTCCATCGCCGGGCCCGAAACATTATAGACTGCCGTTTCAGCCCTGTTTTGTTCCAGAATTATTGCGCAGGCTTTTGCTACGTCGTCCACCAAAACCAGGCTTTTCCGGTTCTCTCCCTTTCCCAGCCACACAAACCTCCGTTTATCGATCAATTTTATAAGCCTTAAAAAATTTCCTTTGCTTCCTTCGCCTATGATCGGTGCAGGCCGAAGAATCGTTAGGGGAATTTCACCGTCTTTACAGATTTTGATAGCAACACTTTCGGCGGCCAGTTTGCTTTGGGCATAAGGACCATCGGGTCTGCAGGGCGAATCCTCAGTCACCGGCGAAGCATTTCCGTGATCCGTAGGCCGCGTACCATAAACGAGTACCGAACTGATTAATATTATATGGACCTTTAACCGAGCCGCCAATTTAGCCACGTTTTCCGTTCCGTTAACATTTACGCTAAAAAGGTCGGATTCCTTCACCTTTCCGAATTGATGTGCGAGGCCGGCTGAATGCACTATAGCGGTAATCCCTTCAATTTTTTCAAGTCCGGCTACGTTCATCGGAACGGTAACATCAATGCAATGATCAATTTGAATGCCGCAAGTTCCGGACTTGGGTGAACAAGACCCCGGACCGCCGATAGCCGCGACATCGATGGAACGATCACGCAATTCGGCAGCTATTGCCTTACCGACGAATCCGGTAGCTCCCATAACGAGTACTTTCATTCAGTTCATCCCAATGCGTTCCGATATTTATTTACTGCATCCGTCAAAGAATATTTTTCAATAGCCGCTGATCGCGCCCTAATCCCCATTTCCGGCAGCTCATCACGCCTCGCGTAAATATCTAATATGGCATCAAGTAGTTTATCAGGATTCGCCGGCGGAACATGCCATCCGGCGTTTTCCTCATCGATCACCCGCGATAGTTCCGAATCGTCATCGGTCAGGGCCAAAATCGGCTTTCCCGCGGCAAGAATGTTGTAAGTCCGGCTAGGCATCGCGGTTCCCCACATTTTCGGGATCAAAGATATCAGCCCGACATCACAGGCATTGAGAAAAACGATTTGCTCGCTTCGGGGCTTTGGGTCGAGAATCGTGATGTTTTTAAGTTTCCTCGATTTCACCTCGGCTTCCAGCCAGCTTTTTTTTGCTCCGACACCAATGAATACAAAGTGAAAATGCTCTTGCGGCAGCAGCTTTTCCGCACAGATTATTATACTTTCCAGATCGGTCGGGTAGCCGATATTCCCGGCGTACATAAACACGAAGCTATCTGTGAGGCCAAGTTCCTTCAGCAGTATATTATGGTTCCGGCCGGTAGGATGGATTGTTTCCAAATCCGCCCAGTTCGGTATAGTGACGATCGATAAATCCAAACCTTCTGTTTTCCTCGCCACCAATTCATTCATATCACGGCCGACGACTATTACCTTGCTTGTATATTTGAAGAGCCAGCGATTACAAAAATTCAAAAGACCCGTAATTACCGAATCTTCCTTGAGCTTTCCGGCGGCCACCAAAATTTCCGGGTAACTGTCATGAAGCAGCAGTGAATATGTTGAGCCCTTTATCAAAGCGGCGAGAGAGGTGGTGAACGGCAGACTCGGCGGTGCGGTGACAACTAAAACTCTATCGCCCTGGCGAAAATGCCTGAGTGATTTAAAGAACATCGACGTTCCGAGCGTCAGCATATTTATCAAACGGAAGACGATAATATTTTTGTCGAGTGTTGTGCTCGATGCCCGGTATATTTCAACGCCATTCCTGTTTTCCCTCTTCGGCGCGACGATTCCACGGGCCGCATAATTCGGCTGTCCGCACAAAACCCGCACATCGAAATCCCGTTGTAAACCTTCGGCGATAGACGTCAGATAATATCCGGTCGAGATAACCTCGGGGTAATAAACTTCAGTCACGACCCACAGCCGCGGCTTGCAGCTGTTTCCCGGCTCTGTCGAATTCGTGTCTAAACTCATTGATCGTTATTCACGCGGTGCGAAGAGGCAAATGCCTTATCCAATACTCTCGCGGTGTCTTCTTCCAATTTCGATTCGGCAAGCCATTTGTTTGCGTAGGTTCTAGCCGCACTCGACATTTTACGGTATTCCGTGTCGTCCATATCTATACAGTATTTCATTTTATCCAGCCAGGAACTCGGACTTTCGAGCGGCACTGCCCATCCTGCATTTTCCGGTTCCACGCCGCCCCAAAGCGTCCGGTCACTGATCAAAAGCGGGCATCCTGCCGCCAGGCTTTCAATAAAAACATAGCCGAAATTTTCGTTCAGCGTCGGCAGAATAAAAAAATGGCTTTCGGTCAGCAGTCTGAGTCCCTCGTGATATGAGACTGGCCCTACAATATTTATATGTATGTTTTCCGGCATCCGGGCTATCCACTTCAAACAGTCATTCCAGTAAACCGCGTCTTCGTGCGGGCCTGCTATATCGAAAGTAATCTTACCTTCGGTAATAGCGGCCAATCTTTCAAGAAAAAACGCAAGGTTTTTTTTTGGAACAATGCGTGACAAAAAAATGAATTTAACCGATCCTTTTTCCTTTTGCGGCTTTTGATCGATTGAAAATTCGGGAAGAATTATCTTCGGCACAAGATCAGGAGCGACTTCTATGTCGCAATTGCCACCCATCACCGCTGAAATTTCGTTCTTCTCAAGGTTGGATGAAGCTTTCCAAATAATATTCCTGTACAGATTTATCGATTTTGCGTATGTGATGTAAAGCCACTTCTTCAATGGTTTTAAGGAAAACCGCATCAGCGATAACGAAGCATCAGGAAGTTCACCACACGGAGCAAGAACGACTGGAATTCCTTCAAAACCTCTATTTTTCCGCGCATAAAGGAAATTACGCTGCGGTTTGCCGAAAAAGCTATTTAAATATACCAAATCGGGCATTATCTCCAGGGCCAATTGATTTGCATGCTCGACAGTGAGTGTCTCTTTCGAACAATAAAACACGTCGGCATTTCCGATATCATTCCATTCGTCGGTTTTTACCGTTGTAAAAGGTTCAGTGTCGCCAATACTGTCATAATTACGTGTCACTATCGAGAAATCATACTGAGCGGAAAAACGGTCAACAAGATTCACGACAGTCCACATCCCGCCGCCGCTTTTAAAGCCAGGCAGATAAAAATCGCAGAAAATCATGATCTTCTTTTTCATCTAAGTATGATTCGCAGGATTTTCAGGAGATGTGCTGTCGCAGATTTGTATAACCTAAAACGATCTTTGCAACCGTGCGCGATACGTTGGTATCCATATATTCCTTCGGCGGCGACCAGTCGGACGGTTGGGAAACCGCAATTTCGACGGCTCGGAGAATCGCTTCCGGATCGGCACCGCTGAGAATATTGCTTCCGCATTCGATTGTTTCGGGCCTTTCCGTCACATCGCGCAAAGTTATATTAGGAACACCGAATATCGCGCATTCTTCCTGAACAGTGCCGCTGTCACTCATAACCGCGAAGGCATTCTTCTCGAGTTTAACGAAATCAAAAAATCCGAGTGGTTTGAGAAGTTTGATTCCCGGCGTTTCGGTTGATACCCTAAACTTTACCATCTTTTCAGCGGTTCGCGGATGAACGCTTATCAAAATGTCCTTGCCGTATTTTCGGGAAATTGAGCCGAATGCATCGAAAATGCTTTTCAGCCGGGATTCAATATCTACGTTTTCGGCGCGGTGCAGCGTTACAAGGAAATAATCCGACGGTTTAACGCCATGTTCGTCGATAGCTGCACTTGCCTCAATTTTGTTTGAATAGGTTTCAAGCACCTCACGTATCGGGTTGCCGGTTACATATATCCGCTCCCGCTCGATCCCTTCCGCGACCAGGTTTTCCCTGCTTCTTTCGGTATAAGGCAGCAGCACACTGCTCGAATGGTCTATTATCCGGCGATTGACCTCTTCCGGTACGCGGTTATCAAAACATCTGTTCCCGGCCTCCATATGAAATACCGGAATACCGCGGCGGGCGGCGACAATCGCTGAGAGAGCACTATTAGTATCGCCAAGTATAAGCACTTTGTCCGGCCGGTATTTTTCAAGCGCCGCATCTGTTTGAGAAAGAATCCGTCCTGCTTGATCGCCGAATCCGCTAGATCTGATGCCTAAATGCACGTCGGGGGTGCGGACACCCAGGTCGCGGATAAATATATCGCTAAGGCTTTCATCGTAATTTTGGCCCGTGTGAACAGTCGTATGTTCGCAATGCCCGTCCAGCACTTTTAGCAGCACGCTAAGTCTTATGATTTCCGGCCGAGTGCCGAAAATGGTCATTACTTTCATAAATTTCTTTCGGGAGGATGAAGTGATTAATTTTCCGCCATTGCCTTGATCATATCGTTCCAGGCCGGCGGTCTAAAACCGGTAGCCTTTCGGAACCGCGTTGAATCAAGGCTTCTGTCAATTTTGAAATCTTCATACCGCTCGATCTCAATGTCTAGATCGTATTCAGCTTTTATAAGAGTGAGCAGGTCGAATTTGTTTATCGGGTCGCTGGAAACATGGTAAAGGCCCGAAAGCCCAACGTTATTTTCAATAAGGCCGGCAATTATATCCGCGAAGACAACAGTCGGAAATCCGCTGTATATTGCGTTTACAAATCCTTTCAAGGTTTTTCCCCTGTTGCTCATAAACCATTCAACCAAACTATGAACCGTACCGAGTTCCCTGCCGATGATCGATGTTCTCAATGTAAGGCAATTGCCGTATGTTACCTCGCCCAGATTCTTGCTTTTACCGTAAAGGTCGGTCGCGTTCGGAACATCTACTTCGCTGTAATTTCCCTTCACGCCGTCGAAAACACAATCGGTGCTGACGGTGATAAGCCGGAACCCGAATTCTTCAGATAGCTCCGCCAAACGGTGCGGAAATATTGAATTTACAGTCAGCGTAGTTATAAAGTCTTTTGAACTGGGGAGCTGCTTTATGATGCCGATGGCATTTATCACGATATCCGGATTCGCGGTGCTTATTGCACGTCGTACTGATGCATTATCCTCCGCCTTCACGCCACGGATAGTTCGGGTTTCATCGAAAATGCCATATTGCTCTATACTTGCAAACTCGCCCCTGATCGTACTCCATACTTCATGGCGGTTTCCTAAAAATTTCACTAGTTGATGGCCGAGCATCCCATTTCCGCCGAATATGAGAACATTCATAATTAAGAGATAATGTTTTACTTCTATTGTCGGAACTTCGACTGTTTATGTAAGTTCCAGATATTGCGTCTTAATTATAACTAAATAAGCAATATATTTACTCAGGATCATTCAAGTTTTCACATCACGCAAATATTAACGTTTTTTAAATTAAACTGCATTGTAATTTATGCATCCGGCAAATTCTAATGCGGGTTGTTGGTTTGTTCAGCCTGCCGGACGAGTTTGCATTCCAGTTATCGCCGATATTTCGCTTTGCGGCATTGAAGCAACAGTCGTAAAATCTTATAATTGTTCATTCTAAAGTGAATACTTATGAAAAAGGCCCTAATTACAGGCATAAATGGTCAGGACGGAAGTTATCTTGCCGAATTCCTACTCGAAAAGAACTACGAGGTTTTTGGCATTATCAAGCGTAACTCCGTGACCGAATCGCAATTTTCAAGAATCGATCTGGTCAGAGAGCGTTTGAAACTCTTTTACGCCGATATTACCGATGTTGCATCCCTTGCTCACGTCTTTAAGGACGTTCAGCCTGATGAAATCTACAACCTCGCCGCGCAGTCGCACGTCCGCGTGTCGTTCGATCAGCCAATCCTGACGGCTCAGATAACCGGAATCGGCACGCTGAATGTTTTGGAAGCGGCACGGCTGTATATGCCGACGGCAAAGATTTACCAGGCTTCATCTTCCGAAATGTTTGGAAACAGTATCGATGAGGACGGATTTCAACGTGAGACTTCAGCGATGAATCCCGCATCGCCGTACGCCTGCGCCAAGGTCTTTGCTTATAACATTTCCCGCAATTACAGGAATTCTTACAACCTTTTCGTCAGCAACGGTATTCTGTTTAATCACGAAAGCCCGCGGCGCGGTACCAATTTCGTTTCAAACAAAGTTTGCAAGGAAGCCGTTCGGATCAAATATGGATTGACGGATAAACTTCCAATGGGCAACATGGACTCAAAACGCGATTGGGGCCACGCAAAGGATTATGTCAGAGCGATGTGGATGATGCTGCAGCAGGAAACGCCCGACGATTTCGTCTGTGCTACCGGAATTCCCCATAGCGTTCAAGATTTGGTCGAGTATGTATTCGGAAAACTTGAGATGGATTGGACAAAATATGTCGAGATCAGCCCGCGGCTGATGCGTCCCGAAGAATTGCACAGCCTCAAAGGCGACAGCACAAAACTTCGTCGAACGATCGGATGGGAGCCGGAATACACTTTCGAAACAATGCTGGACGAGATGATCGATTACTGGCTTGTCGAATTAAAGAACGATAAACAGATACTCGCCGGGACTCAAAACGGTTGATTTCATTTTTAGGCACCTAACCTAAGTTTAAATTTCACGCAATTATTTTCCTTCCAGCATTTCGGAATACAAGGCTTCGTAATCTGATGCAACTGCTGCTGGATTGAATCTTTCGATATTTCCAACTCCGGCTTCAATAAGTTTGGTTCGAAATGCAGCGTCGGCGATAATTTTCTGTATTCCCTCTCTTATACTCAGGAAATCCGCGGGATCGATCAAAACCGCTGCACCACCGGACGTTTCCTTCATCGGGCTCAGGTCACTGGTAATGACTGGCTTTCGCATTGACTGTGCTTCGATTATAGGCAGCCCGAAACCTTCGTAGGTTGAACAGTATGCTACAATATCGGCTTGTTCATATTCATTTCTAAGTTCGGCGTCGCTTAGATCGAATTTGTTTTCAAAATCGATTCGATTTTCTTGCAGCAAGGCAGTTAACGCATCGTCAATTCGCCCGATTATTACCAATTTACAAGCCAATCCATTCAATGCTCTTACAAGGTTAGGCACGTTTTTGTTCGCCATTGTGCCAACTTGCAGAATTCTTGGCTTATCGTGATTAAAAGGTATTCGCACATCTGAATGTAGGTGATCCAGAAGCGGCAGATCCAAAGTGCGAACCTTTTCTTCGCTGCATTTTGTATGGAGAAGTATTTCCTGTCTGGTTTGCTCGGATATCGCAGTAATAAAGCACAGTCTTTTTACCGGCAGGTCCAGGTACAGTTTTTTGAGTAGAAATCGCCGAACGCCCGATTTTGCATCCAGAAACCGCAGATCCATTATCGACAGGACCGTATTTCGCGGAGAAAAAAGCAGGGAGATATAATGGACGTGACCGGTAATATGATAAATATCCGCTTTTTGCTTTTTAAAGAGAAGCAAATTTT
The DNA here is from genome assembly GCA_037723965.1 of Pyrinomonadaceae bacterium. Classification (GTDB taxonomy): domain Bacteria; phylum Acidobacteriota; class Blastocatellia; order Pyrinomonadales; family Pyrinomonadaceae; genus OLB17. The sequence continues at coordinate 271,685 of JBBJOS010000001.1, forward strand.
TGATGGTATCGACGAAGCTGAATCCGTACGGCAGCTGCTGAAAGCCGGTTTCAAACCGGTCGGAAACACAAGCCGCTACCTGCCTGAAAGCCTTTTCGATGCTAACGAATTCATGTGCCTTCCGCTCTACATAAAGCACTTTAATCTTCATCGGAAAACTCGAGAACTGTAGACTTGATCATTTCAACGGTGACCGGAGTCGTACCGACGCTCTCGACAACGAGACCGGCGGCGAGATTTGCGATCTCAGCGGAGCGTTCGAAGCTGATTCCGCATCCGAGAGCGACCGCCATTGCGGCAATAGCCGTATCGCCGGCACCGGTTACGTCGTAAACCTTTCTGGCCGCTGCCTTCAAATATGTCGGCGACTTTCCCTGCTGCAGCAGCGTCATTCCCTTTTCACCCTGCGTTATAAGCAAAGCTTTCAGCATTAGGTGCTCCAGAAGCATCTCGCCCGAACGCGGAACCAGATTGTCACTGTGATTATCCATTCCGCATGCGTCAGCCGCTTCCTGCTGATTAGGCGTCAGCAAAGTTGCTGAGGCATACTTCGAATAGTCTTTGCCTTTTGGGTCCACCAGGATCATTTTGCCGTGCGCATTTGCGTATTGTATTAGATTTTGAATCAAATCGGCTGTAAGGAAACCTTTCGCGTAATCGGATAGAACGTAGATGTCAGCCTGGGTAAGAAAAGGCGTAATCTCAGCGAATAGTTCGGACGCTTCGTCGGGAGTGAGTTCGGCCTTCGTTTCCTGGTCAATGCGTGCTACCTGTTGGCTATGGGCTAGAATTCTGGTTTTTAATGTGGTTTTACGATTTTTGAACGGGAATAACTTGAAATTTGCGATTTTCGCATCGACTAGTACCTTTGGAAAAAGATTCGCTTCTTCGTCCTCACCGAGAATGCCGATCAAAATGGGAATTGCTCCGAGGCCCGCGACATTTGCCGCGACGTTCGCCGCCCCGCCGGCAACAAGGCTTGTGCGGTCGAGCGAAACAACCGGAACCGGAGCTTCAGGCGAGATGCGTTCGACTGTTCCCCACCAGTAGCGGTCAAGCATCACGTCGCCGATCACCATAACGGTGACATCTGAAAAATTCTCAAGTATCTTCATGCCTCTGATTTATTTAAACCGGCTGCCATCGCTGCATCAACCATTTCGCACCAAACGTGGGCCGTAGTTATGTGTGCTTCCTGAATTCTGGCAGTGCGGCCGGACGGAACCATTAAACACGCATCGGACAATCCCGCAAGCTTCTTGCCTTGTGCTCCTGTCATTCCAACAATACGGCAGCCGCGTTTTCTCGCTGCCATTACGGCTGATATAACGTTCGGTGAATTTCCGCTGGTGCTGATCGCGATCAGGCAGTCGCCGGCTTGAGCAAGAGCATCCACCTGCCGCGAAAATATTCTCTCAAAATCATAATCATTTGCAAGAGCAGTTAGTGCGGAAGTATCTGTAGTTAAAGCGATTGCCGGTAGTGCGATCCGTTCGGTTTCATAACGTCCCACAAACTCGGCTGCGATATGCTGAGCGTCCGCCGCACTGCCGCCGTTTCCGCACAAAAGCACTTTTCGCCCGTTTCGAAACGTATCGATTATAATTTCCGCACATTGTTCAGAAGCTTCCGAGGAGAATGACAACATCTGTTTAAAAACGTCAAGATGTTGCGAAAAAGAATCGGCAAAAAATCCTTTTGAAAGCAACGATTCGTTAGGTTGGGTATTCTTAATCCTTGCTACGATACTGCTGGAGGAATTACCTTCCAAAAGCGGCAATGAAAGAACTTGCCCGCCGTTCTCCAAAACGTAATCGGAGCCGACAATCTCATTCGTTTTCCAATCACCGCCTTTTACCAAAACATTCGGCTTAATTCTGTGGATTAGATTCTTAGGCGTAAGCTCTTGAAAAATATGAACTTCGTCCACTGCCTTTAAACCCATAAGCACGGCAACTCTCTCATCTTGAGTAAAAAAAGGCCGTCCGGCTCCCTTTATTGTCCGTACGGATTCATCGCTGTTAATGCCGACAACTAACTTCGTGCCCAGAGCTTTAGCTCGGTTCAGCAGATCAATGTGTCCCGGATGGATTATGTCGAAGCATCCATTCGTAAAAACTATGGTTTCCATTCTTTAAATTAACTCTTGGCTCGCCGCAATGCGTAAATAATCGTTTTCAAGAAAAACAACTGAACAAAAATAACTGCTGTAATACGCATGACCGTTGGTAAAATCTCACCATAAAAACTGTCGTAACTGATTCTTGTCAAAACAATAAAAAAGACCGCACTTCGCCAAGTGGAAAATGGCAGCCCTTCGACAGTACCCGCGTAAAACACTCGCAGAAAAAACCCGAGTACTATCATTCCGAATGGCACACCCCACGGGCCGAAATTCCGCAACAGATCACCCATGGATGTTATGGCAAGTCCGTAGCCTCCATGATCGAAATACAGTTCGTTATACGAAGAATTGTCGGCGACTATAGGCTTGTCTTTCCATAGATACCTCGGGATAAATGAGGTCCAGGTGTAGGTCCAGATGTTGTTTTCCAGTCCATAGGACGCTTCGTATGTTTGCAGAGCCTCATAATTGGCTACGACTACCGCCAGCGAGCTGATTATCTCCATTCGTTCGGCAAGAAGCTCAAACGACTCCATCATTTCGATGGTTAAATCGTCCTCGCCGATTGTCGTTATGGCTTCGACTGCTACTGCACCATACTCTTCGACCGAAACGCGTTCGTTATTCCCTTTCAATATCCGGAATTTTGTACCATAGATTACCCCGAAAGTGAGGCAAAGAGTGATTGCAACGGCAAATATTATCCAATGTTTGAGTAGCACATTCCGTTTGACCAGGACGAATGCTCCTATCCCAATAACCATGCTTTGCAAAAGGCTGCTTTTGCCGCCAAGCACAATCAGCATGAAAATTGCCGTGAAGATCTGAACGGCGCCAATTACCAAATGATAGACATTCCATTTCTCAAACTGAAAAAAAGCCACCCACAAAAGGAATGATGAGGTCGGTACGATAATGGTCAGGTAATAATTCAGGCTGCCGGTGTCGCCTAAAACCGTATCGGCATTCTGAAACCCGATCTGACCTAGCTCCAAAGCGAGGAGGCTTAAAAAAATGCCTACGGCAAGGCAAAGGATACTCGCTATGACAATTTCCTCCGGTTTAAACTCCCATTTAGGAAGCCACGAAGCAACATAATTTCCCGCTTTTTTCCCGTGCGGAATAAAAAAACCGACGGACAGGCACGTGAACCCAACAATTACACATAAAAATGCTAGTGGGAAATTGTACTCCGGATCGGAAACATAGTTAAGGTAATAGTGGTAAGAAAAACCGAAAGTAAGGCTCCATCCTCCCAGAAAGAAGATCGGAAAAAAATAAGTTAAGCCGGCATAAACCAAAGGGTTAACGAGGCTAAATTCGTTCCGATATTTTAAATAGGCTACAGGCACGACAATGGCTACTCCCGTAGCCAAAACCCATGGAATAAGGTACGGCCGCTCAATATTGAAGAAGAACCCGTCAAAATCCACCAGCAAAAGAAATAGAAACAATACAACCGCCGCCATTATACTCAGAGCAGGCAAAAGCATAAACCAACTATCTCGGCTTACCGGTGCTTTAAAGGACATTGTATTTTGATTAGCTAATTCCCTCATGGTAGTAACGGACGATCGGAAGTTTCATTCCGGACGAATCAGCGTAAGATCCGTCATCTTGGATGCCTGATTTCACTGCTTCTCAGACAAATATTATAAAATCGCATCCTGAAAAGCTCGATACGAAATACCATTGTAAATTTTAAGGTCTTCGGGCGAAGTTTGCCACAATTAAATGGTACAGCAACATTATCTATTCTTCGGCCCGAGCGTTAAAATGCGACTTATTAGTTGCTTTTCGTCGTCGCTGATAAAGTTTAGCAACCAAATAACCAATCCGAAAACTGCGCCTCCGGCAGATGTTGCGGCAATCAATGCCGGCCAATTCGAACTCATATTAATAATAATCAAGTATTCGACAGTAGCTGAACAGGCGGACGCAACCGCTAAGATTGCCGTGATCCTCAACCAAAAAACCACTTGCGTTTTATTAAAGAACAAATATTCAATATAAAAGATCGATAGAAAAACCGCGGCCAGACCGGTCATTCTGGCAAAGGCTATTCCGCCAGCTCCATAATACGGTTCGAGCAAAATCATTAGCGTTATGCTTATCAATAAACAAATAATCAGTAAATAGAAATTATAGCGCGAATAGCCCAAACCGTCGTTTAATTGCCAAGAAACCGTTTGAATCGCCAAAAAACTAAAGGCAATTGTCTGTAAAGCTAGCAATGCGTATCCTTTTTCCGCGAACTCCACGCCCATCCACAAGGTTAAGAACAAGTAGCCTTCCGCAATCAAAGAGGTTGCAAAAAAGGCGACGATTAAACAAACCATTTTCGTCGCCTTTGTATAAAGCCTTAAAAGTTTCTCAATCTCATTTCTGAGTTCGCTGGCCAGCGGAAAAATAACAATCACCAAACTCCCGACGAAAGCATGGATATAAAATGCAAGTGTCAGCGGAATGACGTAATAGGTCAGGGCTTCGGAGCCAAGCTGCCGAGTTACCCAGGACCTTTCGAAAATCATTATTATGTTCGTCAGTATCTGGGCGCCGATTATGCCGGCACTGAAAAAAATAATGAGCTTTACTTCATCAAAACTGAAATTCCATGTGAATTTTAGATCGGGCAGACAGCGCTTTGACGAAATGGCGAAAAGCAGGCCGCTGAGGCTGATGACGGTGAGATTCCAGATAAAAAAACTAACCAGCCCGAATCCGGTCAACGCAAGCACAAGATTACCGGTTATAAGTAAGATATTATTCAGATTCAGAATCTTCGAATAAACATCGAAACGATGAATTCCCTGCAAAACCGATGCGAGAACCTGATTCTGCATCAGTACAAAAACCATTACTGAGGTCACATAAAGAGCACTAATGGTCTTGCCTTGGGATTCCGCACTGATCTTAAACGCATTTTTTACCAGCCACTCCGAAGAAAGCCAGATAATCGCGGCACTAGCCAGACCTACCAAAACACTTATAAAACATGCAGCGGAAAACATTCCGGCAATCTTCTCGTTCTCACCGCTTGAACGGTATTCAGCAACATATTTTACGATAGAGCGACCGAAACTGAAATTGAATGAATAACCGACAAAGACCAATACGAGGGCGTAAATTCCATAATCTTCATCACCAAGGCCTTTAACGATCCTCGGAGTTGCGATGAAGCTTAGGCCGATAGGCAATATCCATGTAGAAAAACCATAAACCAGATTTCTTGCAATGCTTTGTGGTGTTTCGGATCGAGTTTCTGACATTAATAATTTTGTGGATGGTGAAACATGTCAGAATCGTGAGCGGTAGCGACCGGGGTTGGTTTAAGTTCAAGACTCCGAGTTCAAAGTTCAAAGTAGGGCACATTGCTAACTCGAATTGCGGCAAAGAACCCAGTCGCTATCGCTTCCGGTTCTGACCCAATTTTCTTATTCCACAATAACCGCTGACGAGAATGTTTCGTTTAGCGGCGGTTCGTTAGCAGCTTCACCAGAATGTATCCGTTCGTTACTTCGTCCGACGGCCGCCCGTACCAGAAATACGGAAAAAGCGGTGAATCCTTTTAATTTCGATGGGGCTGAATCCAAATTCGCGTAAAGTCTGCGCCGCAAGTTATGGACATTGCCGAGATCAACAAAAAGCGCCGAGAACATTTTGCGAAATCCCATAGCCTTTATCCGCGGCGGCAAAGTGTTCGGCTGACAAAATACTCGTGCCCGCGGCTCGATCAAAAGCTGCCAGCCCAGCTTTCGCAGCCGCGGCGTGTATTCCGCGTCACCGAAATTAGGATAGCGTTTCGAATTCATCAAACCGGCTTCCTGAATTGCGGCCGCCGGCACCAAAACACAGTTGCCGACTACTATATCGACCTTCCACGGCGATTTCGGAACCGTCCAAACGGTTTGATTCTGCCAATGCCGCCAACCACCGAGCCGCGTGCTCCAAACCGGCGCCGTCTGGAAGAGTTTGTGCGGAGTGTCCCAAAGCAACAGGAGCGAGCCCACAACCGAACGCGGATGCCGCTCCGCGCACTCGACCATTGCCCTAATGGCATTTGAATCGAAGACCTGATCGTCATTTATCAGCAAAATGTAATCAGGCTCATGTTTTAGAGCGGCGCGAATCCCGGCATTGGTGCCTTCCGTAAACCAAAGATTTCCATCTCCCGCTATAATTTCCGCTTCGGGAAATTCAGCACGAATCGCGTCCGACGTGCCGTCCGTCGAGCCATCATCCACCACAACGACATGAACATTCAGTCCGGCCCGATCAATGCGAGCCAGACTTCTGAGGCATTGGAGTGTCAGCCGCCGCCTGTTATGGCAAGGAAATACTACTTCTACGCGCTTCAGTTGCTCTTCTGCCATTAATTAAAATTTGAGCTGCCGACCTGTACAAGCCGGATGTTCTTGTCCAACTTTGACCGATCGATCTGCCGCCAACAATCTATTACTAACAACGGAACTTCAGGTGCGAAATTTTCAATAGCTTCTTTATAGCCCTTCGAAAGCAGCGTCACAACACACACCGGCGAGCTTTTCAGGCAATCTTCAATAGACGCCGCGTAGCTTATCTCATCGTCAAACACTAATTTCGAGCTTTCCATTGCCAGTGGGTCATAGATTGTTACGTCGACATCATCGATCACCAATTCCTGAATCAAGGAAACCGACGGCGAGGCTTCTATAACCGGCGTCCTGTCCTTAAATGCCACGCCGAGAATGGAAATTTTCTTTTCTTCGGACAAATGGCTTTTCACCAAATCCGCAAGATGCTTGTTCTGCTGATTATTTACGTCTTCAACCGCGGACATCAGCAGCGGTTCAAGATCGTAATGACGCGAAATGGTCATAAAAGCCTTCGTATCACGCGGAAAACAGGTTCCGCCAAATGCGAGGCCGCCGCGCAAATAATACGGGGAAATGCGTTTATCAGCACCGATCGCGTTTGTGATCGCGTCCACGTCCGCTCCGGGAATTCTCTCGCAAAGATTGGCGACGGTGTTCGCAAAGCTGATCTTCATCGTAATATAAGCGTTTAGGCTGACCTTCGCAACTTCCGCGCTGATCAGCGACATTCTCGCGATTTTCGGCTTGTTCTCGCAGATTCGCGCGTGCAGAGCTTCGATCCTGTCGCCCGCTTCCCGGCTGCTCTCGCCGATTACGACCAGATCCGGATTGCGGAAGTCTTTAACGACGGCCCCGAGGGCGACGAAATCCGGATCAAAGCAGACATCGAAACCTTCTTTATATTTGCGCCCGGAATATTGTTCGATTAGCGGAATAAAAGTTCGTTCGGTCGATCCCGGCACGACCGTCGAACTAATTACGAACAGATGATGCGGCTTATCGCTTTTGCTTAAAGCTTCGGCCAATGATCGCAAAGCGGATTTTACATAGCGATTTGAAAACCGGCCATCGCCAATGCTCGGAGTAGCTACCAGGATAAATGTAATATCCGTTTTCTCAATCGCTTCCGCGTGACTCATCGAAGCCCGAAAAGTTTTGCCCGATACAGCTATTAGTTCCTGATATTCCGGTTCGACGTGCGGTGATTTGCCGTCGTTAATCGATCCGACAACGTCTTCATTTACATCGATCCCGAGCGTTTCGATGCCGGATGAAGCAAAACACAAGGCCAGCCCCAAGCCGAGTTTTCCTAATCCCACGACTGATACAGATTCATTCATAAATTATGCTAAATCTCAATTTGCCCGATCCAACCCGGGCTAGGAAGATAGTTAAAAAATCTTTCGTTTTCTTCCGTAAGACAATTTCTAATTTTTTCGTCCATTGATAAAACTTCTATTTCAGCGAGTTCATTAAAACCGTAGTTCCAGCGGGATTCGTTGAGCAAATATGTAAACGTGCTGATTTTCAAAGGATCATAGCCTATTAATCGGGTTCCGACGATATCAGCCGCCAAAAAATTTTCGCTTGCTAATAAAACTCCGGAATAATTGGGATCGGGTTCGAGCGGCCCTTGATTTTCTCCGCCGATAATTCCGTCAATGACTGTAAATAAACGCCGCTGTGTAGTCTTTTGCAGCCCTCCATCCGCATCGGCAAATTTAATCAACTTTAGCAGATCGACGCACATTCGCCATGCAGAGTCGTTCCCGTGCCAATTTCCCGCGTCCAGTAATCGTTTTTGCTTTTCGACTTTAATGCCGAACGGCCTAATAAAAGTGCCATGGAGCCAATAGATTGACCTGTGAACATATTCCAGCGGAACACTCCGCTTCGCTAGAAATGTATCGTACATCCACCGCTCGGTTTTGATCAGCCTTTCTTCCATCGGCGTAAAATGGTTCGGCGGATATTGGTCGCCGCCTTCCGCTTTCGAACCGAGACTGTAATGAACAATCAAATTCTTGTTTGTACAAATACCGACAAGCCCTTTGATATTCATCGTTACACCCACTTTTTTATGGGTTTTTAGCTTCGGGACGGAGATAACGACATCGGCGCTCATTACCGTTCCCGATAATTCGTAAATTTGTTTTTCCTTCGTGTGATTTTTAATAAGCTCCTGACGATGATACACGGCGCCGTAAAGTTTTTCGGCATCGCCGACGTCTTTTATCGCACTCTCTTCGCCTAAGTTTACGCGGATCGTCCCGCCCGGATCGCCATTCAAAGGTATCAGCATTGACGGAAAATGCTTTCCTCGCGACCAGTAATTCCTTAAATCAAAAACGTGAAAACAGTCTTCTCGGTGTGAACTATAAAAATTCGAGACTTCATCAAGCTTGGTCAGTTCCAGCAGTTCTTCCCAATTCGCGTCATACTGCGGAGCATCGGCAATGATGATTTGTCCGCGTCCTTCGAGTGCGATCCAAACATAGTCCGCAACCGCCCGCAAAACTGATGGATGCGTGATCATCGCATACGGGTCTTTGCGCTCTGCATGCCAACTGCGCACGAAATTAGGCTTCAATACGACGTTCATTCCGGGCGAGACTAGAAAACTTAGGGGATTCCAATTAGATGTTCCGTAATTTTCGCGATCATAGCCCAGTTCAAAAAAAAGCTGCCTGACCGCCGCGTAAACGTAGTTCGGTCCAGTTGAAATGTTTTCGCCAAATGGATATTCAGGGAATGATTCGGACGGATGATACGGCGCGAGCGTCGGATATTCCGCCTTCTCCGCCGTAACAACCGCGACATCTACGCTCATATGCTTAAAGTCTTACTCAACTCGGGATGATCGAATTTCAAATCAAGCTCCTGAATTAAAAGACGGTGCTTTCCGCGGATCGTCAATGGAATATCATTGACCGGCTCCATGATCAATTCAATATCGCTTCCCAATTTATTTTGCAGCTTTTGCCTGATTCCCGCAATTTGTTCGGTCGTTCCCGCCGATTTTGGAATGTACCGAAAAATTACATTCTCGCGTTCACGCTGGTGAAATTGGAACTGCTTTAAGTGATCGTAGCTGTCATCATGCATATTCAGCATCGACGTGGAAATGAGGCGGCCTGTTGCCGTAATAATAAGTTCCTGCAACCGTCCCTGAATATTTTCCCAAACCTGATAGGGCCTACCGCATTCTTCGCAGCCCTGACTCTTAAATACCGCCAAATCTCCGGTTCGATAGCGTATAAAAGGCGTCGCATTCATAATAAATGATGTAGTGACGATTTCGCCCACCTCGCCGGGCTGAGTGATCTGCTTATTATTTTTATCCAAAAGCTCGACAAATCCGTATTGCGGCAATACATGATAATCGTCCGTATGTTCGCAAAATCCGGCGAGAGCGGCCATTTCGTAATGTCCGTAATGCGAAAAGATTCGGGTTTCAGGGCCCAATACTTCTTCAAAAAGCTGCCGCTGGAAGTCGTATAACTGCTCGGATGACAGGAGCATCCCTTTCACTTTCGGAAATGGCTTGCCAGAATCCTTTAAGTATTTCGCAAAAACATAGCCGGAAGACGGATAGCAGCGAATCCACTCCGGCTCGAATTCAAAGGCTTTTTGGCGAAAAACTTCCACCTGTTCAGGAACGAATTGATAGGTCGAGCAACGCAGTTCATTAAATTCGGGGGCGAATTCAATATTGTCCGTTGTATTAATCTGAAGCCCGCGAAATACAATCTGCCTGTCGCCTTCGCGCCAGCCCATTCGATAATATTGATGAGCCTTCGACGCAAGTTCTTTGGCAAACGACACCGGATCGCGATACATTCCCGTCGGCACACCGGTGCTGCCGCCGGTCGTGACAATGAAGCGGTCGGGAACGTTGGCGGAAAATTCTTCCAAATTGTCACGGATCATTTCCTTTGTAAGAAATGGAAACGCCGCAAAATCGCCGAGATTATTGGTTTTTGCAGGATTTACGCCGTACTCGTCGAACAGCTTTCGATAACCGGTTGTATTTTTGTAAGCAAATTTTGCAATTCGCTTGATCTCACCTAATTCGTACTCACGAATCTGTTGCCCGTTCCATCCGTCGGCATTTCGCAGGAAATTTGTCCATTCGACATAATCAGGATTGCTAAGGTCTTTGTGAACAGGCAGCACTTATTAAACCGCCTCCGGTGATGCCGATTTCGATCGAGAGACGATTTCGGAATCGCGAACCTGCTGCTCGATCCATTTATAGGTTTTATCCAGCCCAATTTCCAATGAAATTGCCGGTTCCCAATTCAACGTTTCTCTCAGTTTTGTATTATCGGAATTTCTCCCGCGGACGCCTTGCGGCCCGTCGATATGCTTTTTAGAAATTTGAACTTCGCTGATTTCCGAGATGATGTCAGCCAGTTGATTGATGGTAACCATGCGGTCCTGGCCCAGATTGAGAGGTTCATGAAAATCGGAGAACATCAACCGGTAGATGCCTTCGACGCAGTCATCGATATAGCAGAAAGAACGCGTTTGTTCACCGTCCCCCCAAATTTCGATCTCGTTCTTACCTGACAATTTTGCCCGGGCGATCTTTCGGCACAATGCGGCCGGAACTTTTTCGCGGCCGCCTTCCCACGTTCCCTTTTCGCCGAAAATATTATGAAATCGGACTGTGCGGGTTTCAATGCCGTAATCTTCTCGGTAATGCATGCAAAGCCGTTCTGAAATCAGCTTTTCCCATCCGTAAGCATCCTGCGGAAACGCCGGATATGCATCGTCCTCGCGCAACGGCTTAACGTTCGCTTCTTCCTGGAGGTGTTCGGGATAGATACAGGCGGAGCTGGTATAAAGATACTTTTTTACTCCGTTTACGCGAGCTGCTTCGAGCGTGTGCAGGTTTATCAGGGAATTGTTGTATAAGATCTGCGCGTGATTAGCGGAGATAAATCCCATTCCGCCCATATCCGCGGCTAGAGCGTAAACGTGTTCGACACCATCGGTTGCTTCGATACAGTCTTCCCATTTCCGCAGATCCAAAACTTTAAAGTCGTCCGCGTCCGTTTCGCTGTATTCGGGATGCTTTAGGTCCACGCCTCGCACCCAAAAGCCCTTTGCTTTGAGGTAGGTTACCAAATGGCTTCCGATAAAACCGCCCGCGCCCGTTACTAAAACCTTTGTTTGTTCCATAAAATCACAAAAATATTTAAGAATTGTTACCCGCGAATAAAAGAAGTAAGGCCGATGCGAGCTATTTGCGAACGTAGCCCGCTTTATTTTTTCCGTTCCCACATCTCGGTATCGCGAGTGCTTTGAAAATTATATTCGCCGTCCTTCGCAAACTCAGCTTTTAGCGTGTAGTTCCGCGAAATAAATTGCCACAAGGGCTCCAGATTGTCCCCTGGTTTTCTCGATTCCGGATTCTTAGAATATGTTCCCTCCCAGACTATCAAATTCGGAGGGTTTCTTTCCAGTGCCGCGACAATAGATGCAACCTGAAATTTCGGCGTATATTCGGAATCGCGCACCAAATATATTGGTGTGGGATTTTTTAAATGAAAGGGAAAATAGAAGTTCGGGTGATGCGCATCATAAAATATTTCTCCGGCTTCGGTATTTTTTTTGATCCAGTCGTATTTGGCAAGGTCATCCTTGATCAAAAAAGCCGAACGTCCCGCCGGAAAATCTACGTAGTCTTTTGCGATTATTTGCCGCTGCACCGCATACGAAATACCGAGGAGCGAAAGCATAACCAAACAAGGGACGGCAAGCCGCGACACTGCGCGGACTTGCCCTACCAGCCAAACAAAAATGACAATCCCGGGAATCGCGACATGATAGAACCGGGCAGCGGTCGGCGCGGAAACTCCGGCTGCCAAGGCCAATCCTGCAAAGGTAAGAAGCAACAGACTTCGTTTTTGGCCTGGCGAGACAGAAACAATATCTCTTTTCCAGATAACGATTAGCAATGCCAGATATACAAGGGGAATTATTGCGTAATAGAACAAAACCGGAATGCCGGTACGAATAAATCGGGACATTGCCGACAGCGGTGATTGTGTTTCAAGATATTTAGCGAAGCCCGGAACGTCGCTAAAGTAAGCGAATTGGTTATTAAGCGGATCGTGCGGATAATGCTTGTGCAGAAACGTAACAATATCGAAATAATAAACATCAAAGCCGCCATTCCAGGCGAAATATAATTGCGTGAGAATTACCACTAATACGAACGAAAAAACAAGACCGATGCCGTCTCTCGCCAATTTCCTGAAATTGAGACCGTCAGCATAATTTTCCCAAGCCAGGAACAAAGCGATACCCGCTATTCCTACGACGCCTCTTGGCTGTACGAAAAACGAAGCCATCCCGCAGAGCGCTCCGGCGATTACTATGTTCCGCATCGTTCTTCCATTCAGTAATATCGCGACACCGGCCAGCACTAAAACAACACTGAACAAACGATAGCTGCCATCGATACCCATTTGCCGAAACCCGATGGTTAAAAAGATCAATGCGGGAAGATACACATTTAGGCCGGATAGAACACGGCGAGAAAAGAACCACAATAGCCCCACCTGCGCGAGGCTCAGCATCAATATAACAAAATTGACAACCCATATTTTGACGCCGAATACGGAAAATAAGCCCGCATAAAGGAGTTCCGTGCCGGGCGGTGCAAAGTGAAAGAAATCTCGATAAATGACTTCCCCGTCAAGCATCCGCATCGCATTTGATATGGGTATTAATTGATCGCCGTCGAAATAGATCGGCGTAAACGGAAATTCGAAAAGTTGGCTATAAATAAAGACAGCAACAGCCGCAAAGAAAAGCGCGTCCTTCCACCTGTAACGCGCGGGACGGTCAGTTTCATCATCGCTTTGCACCATGCTCGGGGCTAATTTAATAGGAAAAGTAAATCAATAAATCATATTAAAACTTCACGCCTGGCTGAATCACTCTGGCCGGTCGTCGTTATTATAGTTGTCCCGATGATAATAGCTTTGATAATAATAAGAATTATCCTGAGAATTAAGATTTACCTTGTTCAATACCACGCCGAGTATTTTCGCCCCGACATCCTGCAGTAATTGCCGCGTACGCCTGACCACCTGCCGCGAGCTTTGACCGGCGTGTACGACGAGAATGACTCCGTCCACCATCGATGCAATCAGCACTCCGTCGGTAAACGAAGCAATCGGCGGTGAATCGACGACAACATGCGTGTAATGATTTTGCAGGACCTTCAAAAGCCGCACCATCTGTTCGGAACCGATAAGTTCCGCCGGATTTGGCGGGATCGGGCCGGACGTTAATAAATTCAGCTTGGTGCGGTCATCGACCTTAACGATCCGCAGAATGTCGGCATCGGTAAAGTCGCTCGAAAGCAGGCTGCTAAGGCCTTCGCCGTTCGCTATTTCAAAAACGGAATGCAGCCGCGGGCGGCGCATGTCGGCGTCTATTATTAGAACTTTTGCTCCCGTCTGGGCAAGACTGATTGCCGTATTCGTTGCAGTTGTAGTCTTTCCTTCCGACGGCAAACTGGACGTTATTAGAAGGGATTTCGGCGGATGGCCGGCCGTGGATAGCAGGATTGATGTTCGCAACTGCCGGTAAGCTTCAGCGAGCGACGATCGCGAATCGGCGTAAATGAGAAGTTCAGACTTTGCCCGCTCGGCTTCTTCCTCTGCCGAACTGCCGCCGACAAGCAAAAGCTTACGTTTCGGCATCGAATCGACAGTTGGTATAGCTGCAAGCGCCGGCAGCTGCAAATACGTTTCTATCTCCTCGGTTGTCCGAATAGTGTCGTCCAAATATTCGAGAAATAATGCCAGGCCCATTCCGAAAAGAGCCGAAAGAAATAACGTAGCCACCACCGTGGTCAATCGACGCGGCGAGACGGCGGTTTCGGGCGGGATCGCGAAACTTGCAACACTGATGTTATTGTCCGAACCTTTTGACGCAACATCATTCGAGCTTTGCTGATTACGCAGATTGTCCAGAAATCCTTTATTCGTTTCTATATTTTGCTCAAGCAGTTTTAGAAGCACGGCGCCCGTATTTTGACCTTGAGCTTCGTTATACTGAGCGTCGAAAGCCGTGCGAATTTTGTCTTCTTCAGCCTTGGCCTGAACAAATTGGGTGCGCAGGTTGTCGATAAGCACTTTCGATGTCCGCGCCCGGTAACCCTGTAAATCGGTATTATTCTTTTCGATTGCGCGTTTAAGCGAATCTTCGAGACTCGCAATCTGTCGCTCGACCTCGATAACCTCCGGAGCCTTATCCTTATACTCTTCCAGTAATCTTGCCTTGTCAGCCTCTAAACCGGCGACCTTTTTCTGAGTGTCATTACTAAGCGACAACACAGAATTTTCGCGTTCTGTAATGTAGCGGGCACTGGCTGCCTCCGCCAGCGAATTAATTCCTTCAGGAGAATCCTTTACGGAAAAATACTCGGCCTCGGCATTTTTTCGCTTGTTTTCCGCAATCAGCAGATCTTTATTAAGGCCCGAAAGGCGTTCAATGACGATCGTTTGATCGCCGTTCGTTTTCAGAATTCCCTTATCCTGCTTGAGATCAACGAGTTTGATCTCGTCGTTTCGGATCTCCGACTGAAGATCCGCGATCCGCTGCTGAAGAAAATCACTTGTCTTACGGCTAGTGCCGGAACGTTTTTCCTGATTGAGATTCGTGAATGTCTCGCCGATACCGTTTATTACGAAAGCGGCGAGATCGGGATCGGTGTGGCGAAATGAAATTTCGATGAGCCGCGTGTCTTTCACGGTCGCCCTGGATTCGCGGACAGGCTTGATCTCTACATTAAGATCTAGATATTTTACATACGGAGCGAGCCGCACAGCCTCGGCAATATCGTCGGCGGAAATGAGGCTGGAATTCATTGCCGCCTGATCCGTGCTCCCCGCGTCCTTTTTTGTATCGTCACTCGCAAGCCCAATCGCCTTAAGCATCGAATGCAAAGCGGATGTATCGTTTTTCGCGGCCTGGAATTCCTTATGCGTGTCGAGATTATGCTCCTTTATCACGCGCCTGAGCAGCGTCTCGCTCTTGAGAAGCTGCAGCTGCGTATTGAAATAAGAAGGATCGGCGTTCGATGAAAATCTCTGGCGCTCGCTAGTTACAAGATCGGGGTTAGTTTGCTCGTTATCGACCTGAATGGTCGCGCTTGCAAGGTATATATTCGGCTTACGGGCCATGTAGATCGCGACCAGCGTCGTTGCCAGCACGGAAATTCCGATCACCAGCCACAAACGCTTTCTTACCGCCCGCCAATAATCCAAAAGCTGAAATCCTTCCGGCCCGTCCGCGTTCCGATAGGCCGGATAGCGGCCCGTGCCCGCGACGATCTGCGGCTCGAATTGACGTTCGAATTCCAACGGTTCATTTACAGGCTTATGAACAATTTCACGACTTTCTTTCATTTGTACTATTTTTAGAATCTATAAAATATGCTGGAAGCGCCCTGGGTCAGGCTGTTCTTGATACCGAGTAGTATACTTTTCGTGCGGTCTTCCGAAACCGCAACAATGTCATTCGGCTGAAGAAACGGATCTTCGATCTTTCTTTTATCGATCGCGTTCAGATCGTAAACAAATTCTTCCCGTTCCATGCTGCCCGGCTTCTGCCGCAGGATCCTTACGCGGTCTTTCTTCGTTGCGGGCTTTAAGCCTTCGGAAGAAACGATCGCTTGGGTTAATGTAATCGGTTCCTTGATTATTACCTGCCCCTGTTTATTTACATTCCCGTAAACATAAACGACATCCGCATCGAGGACCGAAACGATATCTCCGGCCTGCATGATCAGGTCCTGCTTATTCTCCATCACATCGTTGATCTTGAAATCCAACAGGGCAACATTTTCTTCGGCTGAGCCCGTATCATTCATTTTACAGTTGGACGAGCTGCCCGTTCGGGCGACGAGGACCCGCGTTCCGGCCTCCTTCGTCGGGCCGCCGGCCTGCGCCAGAAGTTCGAGAAGGCGTATACGCCGGTTTATATAATAATGGCCCGGTTTATCGACCGCGCCGATCACGGCATAGCCCTGGGAGCGCTGCTCGGTTGCGGTTACGGTAACTTCCGGATTCCGCAGATAATCTTTTTTATAAGCTTCCGCAATGTCATCCGCCAGCTCCCTTTCAGTGCGGCAGACGGCGATTACGGGCGAATTAAGGCGGAAAAGATTGATCGTTCCGTTCGAATTAACATTCACCTTCTGTTCGAGTTTCGGGTGGCCGAAAACCCGTATCTCTAATTGGTCCTGAAAACCGATACGATACCGTTCGTCCTTGGATTGACTGCCCGAAAAAGCTGTAGGAACGGCCGCAGGCGCAACCGTTTGAGCTTTGGTGACTGTAAATGCGGATAATACCAGAAAACCGAAGGCTGTAATCTTTAATACATTACTCATAATCTAAAATCCTGTTTCGAATAATACTGGTCGTTGGAATTTTAAGCCTTTGGATCGTATTACGCAAAGATAGGTTGTTCGCTGAATACGTCAGGAATATATAATTTCGAAAGATGAAACATAGTCTATCAAAACGCCAACCCTTTGAAAACCCTTCATTTTAAAAGTCCGGACATTTTCGATAGACTCTGTATCGATAGATACTCGCTGACAACCCTATGGAAAACGCCACGCCGATGCTCCGGCAATATCTCGACATTAAAAAGCTCTACCCCGGAACGCTTCTAATGTTTCGCCTAGGCGATTTTTACGAGCTTTTTAACGAGGACGCAGTAATCGGGGCACGCGAATTGGAAATTACGCTGACGGCCCGCCAAAAGGATTCGAAAAATCCGATCCCGATGTGCGGCGTTCCTCACCACGCGGCAGCAAATTACATTTCACGCCTTGTTAAAAAAGGCTATCGCGTCGCGATCTGCGAACAGGCCGAAGCCGCGGTCAAGGGCGTAAAGCTCGTCAGGCGTGAAGTCGTTCGCGTGGTGACGCCCGGAACCGCAATCGATTCGCAGCTAGTTGAATCGAAGGAACCGGTTTATCTCGCGTCGGTTTGCGGTGCGGGAGAAACGTTCGGCGTTGCGTTTCTGGAACTTTCAACCGGCGAGTTCTCGGCCACCGAGATTTCAGGCGCGGATGCCTGGACAAAGGTTCGCGAACAAATTGACGGCTACGCTCCGCGTGAGATCCTTTTCCCGGAATCATTTAGTAAACTGCTTGAACAAAGCTATTCGGCAAACGTTAACCCGAGTCTTTTATCCAGGCAAGCCGACAGTTATTCCCGCCAAATCACCTCGAACGCCACGCTGACCTCATTGGAAGACCATCAATTTGACGCAAAGGATTGCGAGGAATTATTGCGCCACCAATTCAACACCATAGAATTAGCCGGATTCGGGCTGGACGGCAAAACCGAAGCGGTTCGAGCGGCCGGAGCCTGCCTGCGTTATGCCCATCACACCCAGAAAGCGTCGGCCGAACATATTTCGTCGATCAATTATTTCGAATCGAGCGATTTTATGGTGCTCGATGCCATCACGTTGCGGAATCTCGAAGTCTTGCAGTCGAGAAATGAAACCGCTAAGCGTGTTTTGCTGAGCGTGATCGACGAAACGGTAACCGGAATGGGTGCGCGGCTGCTGCGTGCGTGGATTTTGCGTCCGTCCATAAAAAGGAGCGAAATACAAACGCGATTATCGGCGGTGACCGAACTGACCGAATCGATACTGCGTGACAAGATACGGTTTTTATTAAAAGAAGTGTCCGATCTGGAGCGGCTCGTCGGAAGATTGAACCTCGGTACGGCGTCGGCACGCGACCTTCTTTCATTATGCCAATCGCTGTCGCGGACGCCGGACATCAATACATTTCTCTCCGATGCAAAGTCACTTTTGCTTCAGGTCCTTTCGGAAAACATTTTCGAAATGCCGGAGATCCGCGATTTGGTAAGCAAATCAATTTCAGATGAGCCGCCGATAAATCTGGGTGACGGCGGGACAATCCGAACGGGTTTCAACGCTGAACTGGATGAGTTGCGAGATATTTCGCGCTCGGCAAAACAAACAATCGCCGCTTTCGAAGAACACGAAAAAACACGAACCGGCATCGGTAATCTAAAAGTCCGTTTCAATAACGTTTTTGGCTATTACATAGAAATTTCAAAGGGAAATGTCTCACGCGTTCCCGAAGATTATGAACGTCGGCAGACATTAACTAATGCCGAGCGATACACGACCCATGAACTCAAGGAATGGGAAGCGAAAGTGCTGGGCGCAGAGGAAAAGATAATTGAACTGGAAACACGTCTGTTTCAAGAAGTGAGAGATCGGGTCCGAAGCGAAACGCAGAAACTTCAATCGACCGCCCGTGCGCTGGCAACGCTTGACGCCCTCGCTTCCCTAGCTGAAACCGCGATGCGTCGAAATTATGTCAGCCCAGTCCTTCACGACGGCGACGAGATCGAAATAAAAAACGGCCGGCATCCTGTAGTTGAAGCGTTTCTGAGTGATTCGTTTATTCCGAACGATATTTATCTAAATAATTCGACCGACCGCTTATTGATTATCACCGGCGCGAATATGGGCGGTAAGTCAACTATTCTTCGCCAATTAGCGCTTATTCAAATTCTTGCTCAAATCGGATCGTTTGTTCCCGCAACATCGGCTCGCTTGCCGATTGTCGATAGAATATGGACGCGAGTCGGAGCGTCGGACGATCTGGCTTCCGGCCGATCGACCTTTATGGTCGAAATGACCGAAACCGCGGCAATACTACATAATTCGACGCCGCGAAGTTTGATCCTTCTCGATGAAATTGGGCGTGGCACATCGACATTCGACGGCCTTTCGATAGCTTGGGCGGTCGCCGAATACCTGCATAATTCTCCGGATCATTCGGCAAAAACCTTGTTCGCGACGCATTACCACGAAATGACGGAACTTGCAGAAAGCCTTCCGGGAGCGAAGAATTACCAGATTTCAGCCACCGAAAAAGACGGTGAGGTCGTATTTTTGCACAAACTCCAGAAAGGAAAGGCGTCCAAATCCTATGGCATTGCCGTCGCCCGTTTAGCAGGTCTGCCGCAGCAGGTGATCGAGCGGGCGAAGGATGTTCTCGCAAAACTGGAGCGTTATGAGCTTGCTGTATTCGCCGATGAAAAGAAATACGGCATTGAAGCAGCGGCAGCAAGGCAGTCGGCCTCACAGGTATCTCTATTTGCGATCTCAAACGAAAGCGCTGTGAACGAACTGCGAAATACAGACATTGATTCATTATCACCCGATGAGACTAAAACGCTTCTAAGGAATATAAAAGAGAAAATTGTTTAAGTAAGACATTAGGTGTCGGGTTATCGACATCTAATGTTCAGTAATAATCTCAAGAACTACATGAACTATCGATCTATTGAAGAAAAAGTCGGCCAGCTATTTTTTATAGGAATTCCGGGCCCCGATCTGGACGAACAAACACGGAATTTGCTGGCGGATATTCAACCCGGCGGTATTTGTCTCTTCGCCCGCAATATTCGTGAAGCCGTGCAGACACGCTATCTTCTGGATTCGATAACTCAGGTTCTGCCGATTCAGCCTTTTTTGAGCCTTGATCAGGAAGGCGGATTGGTTGACCGCTTGAGACGAATTCTTAAACCAATGCCTGCGCCCGGAAAATTTAAAACGGTTGGGGAAATTGAGACGTTCTCTGCAATTATTGCCGAAGCAGTAAGGATTCTCGGATTCAACCTGAATTTTGCTCCCGTCGTGGACGTGATCGATGAATCGAGATCAAAGTTCTCGAATGGGCTTCATTCGAGATCGTTTGGAAAATCGGAGGACGGTACGGTAGAGCTTGCGGGTGCATTTCTCAATACTTTACAGGAAAACGGCTGCATCGGCTGCATCAAACACTTTCCAGGTCTCGGAGCTTCCGAAGTTGATTCGCACGAGGAATTGCCAAACGTCTCAATAAATTCTGACGAACTAAACACTGTCGATTTACATCCATACAAACAACTTTTGGAGACAAAGGAAGTTGCGGCCGTAATGATCGCCCACGCCGCGTATCCCAAACTTGACTTGCAGGAAAGGGATCAAAGTGGCAAACTTTTACCTTCTTCCCTTAGTTTCAATATCGTCACAAAATTATTAAGACAACAATTAGGCTTCGATGGACTTGTCCTGACGGACGATTTGGAAATGGGAGCGATCCTGAAAAATTACGGTATCGGCGAAGCGTGCGTCTTCGCTATATTGGCCGGGGAAGACATGCTATCGATCTGTGCCGGTGTCGATTCGATTTATGAAGGCCATACCGCAATAATGACAGCGGTTGAAAGCGGCCGGATTTCAGAATCGCGAATCAATCAATCATTAAAGCGGATAGAAGCCGCGAAATCTAAACTTAGTCCGCCGCTTCCCTTCGACACAGATAGATTAAACTCTCTCTCCACCGCCATCATTGAACTCAATGACCGTCTAAATTAACATCACGGAGGATTTATCATTTTGCGTCAATACATTGCTTTACTCTGCGGCCTGTTGCTGCTTTTATCAATTTCCTGCCGAAGGGCCAACACCGAATTTGTGACCGTCGCCCTGCCCGAGAAACTTTCCACACTCGATACTTTAACGACAACGGGGAATGACTCGGCCGCTGAGCGCGTGCGTAATCTGATGTTCAATTCCCTAGTGAAAAAGGATGCAAATTTCGATTATGTCGGTGAACTGGCTTCGAATATAAATGTTTCGGAAGACGGAGTGACGCTGACTTTCGCATTACGGGAGAATGTAAAATTTCATAACGGTAAGGATTTTACCTCGGCGGATGTAAAATATACGTTTGACAAGCTTTTTGAGAGCAAGAGCTTTAAAGCCGGAGCTTTTTACGATACCGTACCTGATGTCCTGCCTTCCTCATCACCCGTTCCGCAATCGCCTGCTACCTCCGGAGAAGCTCCCGCAAAAGCCAACGTTGAACCTCCCGCAAAAGCCAAAACAAAACAAGTTTCCCATATAGTCTCTCTCGAAACACCTGATCCGAAAACAGTTGTATTTAAGGTTTCGCGTCCGGCATTGGCTAATCAGTTGTTATCCAACCTCGTTGCGATCCCGATCATTCCTGATGGAACATTCGATCAGCAAAAAAATCAACCTATAGGCTCCGGACCATTCAAATTTGTAAGCTTCGACGCGTCGCAAAACCTCGTCGAATTCGCGGGATTTCCGGAGTATTGGGACGGTCCGACAAAAATCGCGAAGCTCCGTGTGAAAACCGTTACCGACGCGAGCGCGATGCAGGCGGAATTGCAGACCGGCGGCGTCGATATAGCACCGCTGCCGTCAAACCTTCCACCTGATTCGCTGCGTTCATTGGGCGAACTGGCAAATCTTAAGGTCGAGCAATTCGACGGTTCGAATATCCAGTATTTAGGGCTTAATGCACAATCGTCGCCTCTGAATAATCTAAAGGTGCGGCAGGCCATCGGTTATGCGATCGACCGCGAAAAGATAATCAAAGAGCTGCTGCTCGGACAGGCCAAAACCGCTAGTTCGATTCTCCCCAAGGGTTCGTGGGCATATTCGCCGGGAACGCAGTACACTTTCGACCCCGAAAAGTCCCGGCAGCTGTTAAAAGAAGCCGGCTATAAAAACGAACCGCTTAAGTTCAAGTATTCGACCGGCAACGCGGCGTATAACCAGTACGCGCAGGCGATTCAAAATTCATTGATCGATGTCGGCCTGAATGTTCAAATCGAAACAGTGGCCCCGGATACTCTTCGCGATCAATTGGCAAAGGGCCAGTTTCAATTGAATACCGGCGTATGGATCGGCGGCAACCAAGATCCTATATTTTTTAAGGATTTATTTACGACCGGCCGTATCCCTAATGGCGAAAACGTCTTTTGCTGTAATCGGGCGAGGTACAGCAACCCGGAAGTGGATAAAATCATCGACGAAGCTATTAACGCAACCGACCGGGCAAAAGCAAAGGATCTGTATGTCAAGGCGTGGGACATCGTCAGCAGCGATCTCCCGTTATTCCCGCTATGGTATCCGGCGAATATGGTGGTCGCAAACAAACGTATCGGAAATATTAAAATCGGTCCAAGCGGCGACTGGAGCTTTATTAAGGACATTACGGTTAGCAATTAGCGGCCAAACGCTACTTGACAAATACGGCTCAAATTGTAAAATTACTGTTTGCGACGCGGGAATAGCTCAGTGGTAGAGCGCGACCTTGCCAAGGTCGAAGTCGCGAGTTCGAATCTCGTTTCCCGCTCCATTTTTTGAAACGATAAAGGCGAAAGGATAAAGCATCAAGCTGCTTTACTTTATCCTTTCGCCTTTATCCTTTCTCCTTCAAGATCGGCGGCGTAGCCAAGTGGTAAGGCAGAGGTCTGCAAAACCTTTATTCATCGGTTCAATTCCGATCGCCGCCTCCAACTTATTCGATTACTTCACCGCCTGATCAAGTCGGTTGCCCGGACCGGCCTTCTTCTCCGTCAACAGCACATTTTCTGTTGGCTGTGAACAGTCTTCTCAGGCCTATCTTGTCTCCACGAAATTTGGCGGTTAACATTAGGCCGCCGAAAAACTATGAGCGGGCCTCAAAAATTCAACTGTCAAAAAAAACTGGCAACCTCAAAATAGTTCCAGGCTTCTTACGCATATAACCGCCATAAATCCGAATTAAAAGCGACCGAGTTTTTAAGGCGGCAGGCACAATCCATAATCCAGGCGACGCACCTAGTAGTGAATTACACAAGGCTTGCGTAACCGGTCTCACATTACAGGTAATAAAAAATGAAAAATAACTTTCTTCGCAGATACGCTGCCGCCTTGCTGGCATTGTTTTCGTTTTCCGTCGTCGGTGGCGCACAGACGGCTGAAACTTCAGAATATCCAAATGTTAAAATCGCGAATTTCGGTAAAATGGACGACCGGTATTATCGTGGTGCTCAGCCGCTTGAGAGCGATTACCAGTCGTTAAAAGACCTTGGCGTCAAAACCGTCATCGACCTCCGCAACGACCCTACCACCTACGAAAAAGGGGCCGTCGAAGCACTCGGAATGAAATATGTAAATATCCCGCTGAATGGGTGGCGTCATCCGAGCGAAGCTCATGTCGAACAGTTTTTGAAATTGATGAACGATCCCGAAACAGGCACCGTTTACGCTCATTGTAAGGCCGGACGCCACCGAGCGGGAATGATGGGCGGTGTTTACCGCGTAGCTAATTACGGCTGGGATTATGATCAGACATATAATGAAATGAAGAAATTCCGCTATAGCTCATGGGTCTTTCACGGGGCAATGAAGAGCTATGTAAAGGAATTCGCGAAAAAACACGAAGCCGCAAAATCTAAAAAAGCACCCGCAGAGACGCAGACTGCGGTTAGTGTTAATTAATGAATTCGATATAAGGCTTCAGCCGGTTCTCGATAAACCGGTTGAAGCCTGTTTTACTGATAGATGTCATTAGCGTTCTTGGTCTTTGACCACAGAATACTTTCGATGTTTTCAGGGTCTGCCCCAAGTATTCGGTCGCTGAGAATATCAGTGGACAATTTCAACTTCAGATTTAAATAGTAAACTATCGAACCGATCGGATTTTCTTCATTGTTCGGATCTATCCCTCTCATTTCCGCATCGAGTTTCATCTTCGAGAATATTCGTTTAAGGACCTTTTGAGTTTCCTCGGTGTTTCGCGTTTTAACGGTCAGTTCCATCGACCTAACCATCTGGTCCGATTCGTTATACTCGAGCAGCCAAAGCAGTCCGAGAGCGAACAAACACAACGCGATCCCCAATTCCCAGCGGCCGACACCGGCGGCAAGCCCAAGTGCAAGACTGATAAGCAGCACCGTAACTTCTTTCGGATCGCGTATATTCGTGCGGAAACGGACGAGCGAGACCGCCGCGAAGATAGCAAAGGCCCGCGCAGCGTTATCGCCGACGATCATCATCAATGCCGCAGCTACGACCGCCAGAAGTATCTGTGTTTGCGATACAAAGAGGCTGCGGCGAAATAGCGGCACATCCTTTCGCGGCCGGAAAGCGAGAATACCTGAAAGCAGCACGGCAAGCAAAAGACGAAAAATTATCTGCACTGTTCGTTCATGCCATGTTTTTTCTGCTTCAGGTATAGGCGTGGAATCAACACCCATTACGTCGAAGAAGAAAAATCCTGACCCGCCATCGTCCGCCGGCGTCGGCGACGCATTTTGAGTTGCCGACGCGTTAATACTCGTTCTATTCTGCCGCGAACTGCCCGTGAAATAAGCTGCTATCAGAATAAGTGCAATTAGTATCCCCGCGAATACACCGAGAACGGTTAATAATCTTGCGTTTCTCATCGTCCGAACACCGCCAGATTTGGTCCGCCCACGGCCCTTTCAAGTTCGTTCCTTCTGCTTTTGATCGCACCAAGATATGTTTGAACGTCCGTTTCCGAATAGTTCGCCGCACGGAAAGCATCGGAAATCTGCTTATCGGTGAGTTGATTCAAAAGATTTGAAAGCCAGCGGGCATCGGCCACCGTAATACCTTTAAATACTCTCCGATTTTTACCTTTGTATGAAAGTTGAACCTGCCCGTCCTTAACACGGCGTATAAACTGCGACTTTGCGTAATGTTTGGGGCTTCCGGTCTTTCTTCCGAACCTGTAAATAGTGGGAAAATTATTATTCCCCAGACGGCCGAATGTCGATCCCAGATCGCTGACAATGTAGTGCTTCTCATTGCCCACGTCCAGCACCTTATTCTGGAGGTCCAAAACATCCCAGTTGGCCATAAAGACCATCATCATCCGCAATCCCTGCAACTGCTTGGTTCCAATGAAGGGATTATCCTGCCATTTCCATTCCTCTAATCTTTCGATGTTGGCCGGACGAGCTTCCAGCCGTACATTTTGGAACGTTCCCTTTCCCGGAATGGTAAGGTTCGGAACGAGGTAATTGATCTCTGTTTTATAACCCAAACCCCATAAAAGCCTGACCGCCGCGGTTTCCGGCCGGGCTTCCCTGCCAAGTTTTGCAACCCAGATCCTGCCAGATCCGTCGCTTATCCTAAACTTTATATTATGGCCGCCTTTTTCCTCTTTAATGAATTTAATGCTGCTAAGGTCAGGACGCATCGACGATCCGCCCGGACCGGCAAAAAGATCGCGCTGGCTGATATTAACCCTTTCCCAAAGCACCGCATTGCCCGGTGGAATCGTTTTGACGGCCTTTTTCTTCTGGGCCTGAACTCCCGAAAAAAGCGATAGTAAGATTAATAAATAAACTGCCCCGCTCCGCAGACTATTCAATTTCGACATTGGAAAAACCCTCCCTTACTCATCCTTTAAATGATATCAAAATCAAATTCCACCTGGTGAATTTTGAAATGCCGCCTGAGCATTAACTTCTTCGGCATTATCACTTTTGACGACTCTTTCATAAAGCCCGTCCGGCCGCAGTTCGCGCGCCTTCACATTATCCTTCAAATATGTTTCAAGATATTCGTCACGCAAAAACGTTTTCATTTTTATATCTTGAATCGGAGCCAGCACTTCGACGCGGCGGTCAAGGTTGCGCGGCATCCAATCCGAACTTCCCATAAAAACTTCTCCATTTCCGCCATTTTCAAAGTAATAAACGCGGCTGTGCTCCAAAAGCCGGCCGACGATGCTGCGCACCCTTATATTTTCGGATAATCCCGGAACGCCGGGCCGAAGCGTGCAGATCCCGCGAACGATAAGATCGATCTGAACGCCCGCCTGCGACGCTTTATATAAAGCCTGCACCATTCGCGCATCCGCCAGGCGGTTTATTTTCGCGATGATCCGGGCAGGAATTCCGCTTTCGGCATTTTCCGTTTCCCGCTCGATCATTTCGATCATTCTTTCCCGCAAATTTATCGGAGCGATAAGCAGCTTGTTGAAATTTTCACGTCTCGAATAAACCGTCAGATAATTAAACAGTTCCGTTACGTCCTCGCCGATTTTCTCATCATCGGTAAGCAGGCCGAAATCCGTATAAACAGCCGATGTCGCCGGATTATAATTTCCCGTCGCCAGATGCACATAGCGGCGAAGCTCGTCACCCTCGCGACGGATGATCAGCGTAGTTTTAGCGTGCGTTTTTAATCCCAGGAGGCCGTAAACCACATGCACGCCGGCGCGTTCCAGGCGTTTGCCCCATTCGATATTGTTCGCCTCGTCAAACCGGGCCTTAATTTCTATCAAGGCCGTTACCTGCTTTCCGCGTTGGCTTGCTTCGATCAGCAGCGGAGCGATCGGCGAATCGGCGCCGATGCGGTAAAGGCACATCTTGATCGCAAGTACATCAGGATCTTCGGCGGCTTCCCGCAGGAAATCCGTGATGTGACTGTAAGCCATATACGGATGATGCAGCAGAACATCGCTTCGCCGAATAATGTCAAAGGTCGATTCACCGGTTTCGAATGCCTGCGGCATGGTAATTTTAAGATCTCGTTCCTTAAGATCGGGACGGTTGAGCGACGCAATGGCGAATCCGTCCGTTACGCACAACGGCCCGTCGATCGAATACACATCCTCATTTATAATTTCGAGTGCATTAATCAGGTATCCCGCCATTTCAGCGGGCATCGATTCAGCAATTTCCAGCCTTACCACATCGCCGAACCGCCGCTGCCTTAAATTCAGCTCCATCATTTCTAGCAGGTCCGCCGCCTCGTTTTCGCGAAGTTCAATATCGGCGTCACGGGTGATCCTGAATGTGTGGCATGAAGCAGGATCGGCTTCGGGAGCAAAAAGCCGGATGTTCGCCGCGACCAGGTCCTCGATCAGAATGTATTTTTCTTCACTGTCGCCTACCGGAAGGAACCGCGGGATGAATGCCGGTATTTTCACCCGCACGAAAAATTCGTCGCCGACGTTCTTTAACGCACGGGCAACCCGCTTGTTAAGTTCCGGTTTGACAAAAAAAGCAAGGTTAATGCTGCCGCCTGAAATATACGGGAAAGGATGAGTCGGGTCGACAGCCTGTGGTGTCAGAACCGGATAGACCTTTTCCTTGAAGTAAGAGTCGACCAATTCACGTTCCCCGGCTGAAAGCGTCGCGTGGGTTGCAAGAACAATTCCGCTGTTTGCAAGCTCAGGAATAATATCGTCGCGTAGGCAGCTCATCTGGCGTTCGATCAATTCCGAGATCCGAAGCCTTATTTCCGCGAGCAGTTCCGGGCGCGTCAAACCATCCGGTGACACTTCCACCTTCTGTCCCAATTTTTCTTTTAGGGACGAAACTCGAATTTGGAAGAACTCGTCTAAATTCGAAGAAAAAATTGCAAGGAATTTAACCCTTTCCAATATAGGCTGCGTTTTGTCGAGGCCTTCGTCCAGAACGCGTCTGAAAAATTCGATCAGGCTCAAGTCGCGATTGATAAAATGGGACTCTTGTGCTTGAACTGGCGGTATAAAAGCGGGCGAAAAACCGTTTGAGGTGGTTTCCCTGTACAGTTGTCTGGTCGTTGTTGACATAATAAAAACGAATCCTGGGGAGAGACTTGTTTTACGTCGTAAAATATTAATTTAGAGCAAGTTAAATCAAAGATTTCACCTGACTGGAACGTTGGATGCAAATGCTGTTCCTAAACTTTGTAAAGAGATTACAGGCATGTTAATTAGTTAATTGGTAGAGCAAGCCAGGATAGAAGAGTTAATTGCGATTCGTCTGTATTAAAATAAGACATTCTCCCCATTGTTAGCTACGGCGGAAAAACATTAGCTCAGTTTTGAGGCGCCGAATTTACTGTCCGTTCCATTTACCAAGTTCTTGACAACACGAGCTATTCTTGACTACAATTACTCGTTCCACATCAGAAGTTCCAACAAAAATAGAGAGGTAAGGATGACATTTTCTCGTCGTGATTTTATCAAGACAGCAAGTATCGCTCTCGGAGCCGTTACCCTGCCGAGTTGGGTTTACGAAGCGCAGGCGGCAACGAATCTTTACATAGAAGTCAATAAGAACAGCCTTGCCGATACGGCACTTTCGACCGCAAAAAAACTTGGAGCAACCTACGCCGATATTCGCATCAACCGTTATCGGCTGGAAGCCGTTTCTACCCGCGAAAAGCACGTGCAAAATGTTTCTAGCGGGCAGAATTTTGGTTTCGGCGTGCGCGTGCTGGTCAAAGGAACCTGGGGATTTGCGGCAAGTCCGATCGTGACCGCCGATGAAGTGGCCCGCGTAACGAAGGAAGCAATAGACATTGCCAAGGCAAACTCCGCATTTCAGCGTCGCCGGATCGAACTCGTTCCCACGCCCAGGGTTACCGCATCATGGAAAAGCTCGTTCAAAAAAGATCCTTTTGACGTGCCGGTCGATGACAAAATTCAGTTTTTGCTGAAACTAAATGAAGCCGCGATGGAGACAAAAGGCGTGACTTTTGTAAATTCGGCGATGGCGTGGGTGAACGAGCAGAAATACCTGGCCACATCCGACGGGTCGCGTATCGAGCAATATTTGATTCGCGGCAACCCGAGCTTTAACGTAACGGCTGTTGACCGTGCCAGCGGCGATTTCCAGTCTCGTGCTTCGCTTCGTGAAGGTCAGGCAATCGGGTACGAATATATAGAAAGGCAGGATTGGCTTGGCGATGCGCGGCTTGCGGGCGAAGAAGCCGTGATGAAGCTGAAGGCCAAGAGCGTCGATCCGGGAAAATACGACCTTATTCTCGATCCATCGCACCTATTTCTGACGATTCACGAATCGGTCGGACATCCGACGGAACTCGATAGGGCTTTACTTTGGGAGGCCAATTACGCCGGAACGAGTTTCCTGACACCGGAAAAAACCGGAAAACTACAGTTCGGCTCGAAGATAGTTAATTTTGTCGCTGACCGTACACAGCCATTGGGCCTCGCTACCGTCGGATTCGATGACGAAGCCGTTCCGGGCCAGAAATGGCACTTGGTTAAGGACGGCACATTCGTTGATTGGCAGACGACGCGCGATCTCGCGCCAATGATTGGAAAGAAAAGCTCCTACGGATGCCTCCACGCCGATAGTTGGGGCAGTGTTCCCTTCCCGCGAATGCCGAACGTGTCGCTTGAACCCGCAAAAGAAAATGTTACGGCCGACGACCTGATTTCGGGCGTCGATAATGGAATTATGATCTACGGCCGCGGCAGTTACTCGATCGATCAGCAGCGTTACAACTTCCAGTTTGGCGGACAAACTTTTTGGGAAATTAAAAACGGTAAAAAAGCCGGGATGCTGCGCGACGTCGCTTATCAATCCAGAACGACTGATTTTTGGGGAGCTTGCGACGGCCTTGGCGGTCAATCGACATATCTCGTTCCCGGCTCATTCAACGACGGCAAAGGCGAACCCGGACAATCCAACGCGGTTTCTCACGGCTGTCCCGTCGCACGGTTCAGAAATATAAATGTTTTGAATACCGCTGTTACGCCGTCAAAAACTTGAATATCAGCTATGCCGAAGAAAGAATTCGAGGGAAATTAAATGTTGCTAGATGAAAAAGAAACAAAAGCCATTACTGACAAGGTCTTGGCAATGGTCAAAGCAAATGACGCATCGGTGAGTGTAAGCAGCGATCAACTATCCCATTTGCGCTTCGCCCATAACAATTTTCTCACCAGCGGCCAGACAATCAGCCGAGGGGCGAATGTCACGGTTTGGATAGACGGAAAACGCGGCACTTCGAGCACAACTGATCTCGACGATGCCAGCCTTCGTTCGATGGTCGATCAAGCCGAAAAACTTGCCCGCCTCGCACCGGTCGACCGCGAATATGTACCGACACTCGGAAAGCAAATTTATAAACCGGTAAACGGCTACGTCGAAGCGACGGCGAATATGTCTTTGACCGCAAGAGCTGCCGCCATCGGCAGTATTCTTTCCGATTGCGAGAAAGCCAAAGTGATCGGCGCCGGTTTTCATTCGGCACGTTCGCAATCCAGCGGATCGGCGAGTAAAAACGGCAATTTCGAATTTGAAAGATCGACCAATGTCAGCCTGTCGGTCACCGCGAGGACCGTTGACGGACAAAGTTCCGGCTATTTTTTACGCAGCCATCCTGACATCGGCAAACTGGATATCAGGCGGATCTCGAGCGAAGCAATTAAAAAAGCAAGGGATGGCGTAAATGCCCGAACCATCGAGCCGGGCATATATACGGTTGTTCTGGAGCCGCAAGCAGTAGCCGATTTACTGGGAAATCTTGGATTTGGATTTAATGCCCGAAATGCCGAAGAAGGCCGAAGCGCGTATTCGGCACCGGGCGGCAAAACTAAGCTCGGCGAAAAGATATTCGACGATAGAATAACGATCTACAGCGATCCGTGGAACCCGGAACTTCCGGGTTCGCAATCGGCACAGGGCGGAATTCCGGCCGAAATGGTAACGCTTATTGAAAACGGGATTCTCAAAAATTTGATTTATAATCGGTTCTGGGCCAAAACAAAAGGAAAAGAGCCCACTCCCGGCCCGGTTAACACTATATTTCAGGCGAGCGGGCCGACTGCAAGCATCGATGAAATGATAAAAGCCACAAAACGCGGCATCCTTGTCAGCCGTTTCTGGTATATCCGCGGCACCGATCCGCGAACCGCAAGTCAAACAGGCCTGACACGCGACGGGGTTTGGTTTATCGAGAATGGCAAAATACAGTATCCGGTAAAGAATTTCCGGTTCAACCAATCGGTCATCCAGATGCTCGCTCCCGGCAATGTCGAAATGATCGGGGTTTCGGAACGCGTCGGCGGCTCCGAGGGCGGCGGAAGCAGCGCTTCACTCCTGCCGGCATTGAAACTAAAGGCTTTCAATTTCACTTCCCAATCCGAAGCGGTTTAATTCTAAAACTCGTTGGATTTATAGAAAACCTTTGCTTTTTAATCGAGAATGCTTATTATTTTGAGAAGGATGCAGTGCATCCTTCTTTTCTTTTAGCCAATTTAAGAATTTCTACAAAAAATGGACTTCATACTTACCTCTTTTGAATCCCTGACGGGTTTGCCGGAATTTGTTGCGTACGCTCTCGTTTTTGTTTTTGGAACGGTCGTCGGGAGTTTTCTAAACGTCGTCATTTATCGCGTCCCGAATGAAGAATCGATTGTTTTTCCAAATTCGGCTTGCCCGAATTGTAAAACGCCGATCAAGTCTTACGACAACGTTCCGATTTTAAGCTGGCTGATTCTCGGCGGAAGGTGCCGTGGCTGCAAAGAGCCTATTTCCTATCGCTATCCCTCCGTCGAAGCTTTAACCGGCCTGCTTTTTTTACTGACATACCTTCAGATAGGATTTAACCCGTTCCTCCCGGTCTGCCTGATATTCGCCGCGGTAATGGTTTCGCTGGTATTTATCGATGCCGGACATATGATCCTTCCGAACGTCATTACTTATCCGCTGCTGGTTTTCGCTCTTTTGGTCCGCATTATTTATCCGCTGGTGTTTGACGGTAATTATTTCAGCGATATGGCTTATGGGCCGGCGGTGAGCCTGGCGGCGTATCCGGCATGGATTGTATCGCTTTTCGCCGGAATTCTCGGAGCTCTCGCGGGTGGCGGCTCTTTGTGGCTGGTGGGTGAGATTTGGAAACGGCTGCGAGGCGTCGATGCAATGGGCCTCGGCGATGTAAAAATGATGCTCGGTGTCGGTGCTTTACTGGGATGGCGATTGTCTTTTGTTGCAATATTCCTGGCGGCTTTCAGCGGAGCGCTGGTTGGCGTGATGGTGATTGCCAGGCAAAAGGAAAAAGATTTTCAGGCCCAGGTGCCCTTCGGAATTTTTCTTGGCTTCGGTTCGATACTCGCTCTGCTCTTCGGCGAGCAAATGATCGCCTGGTACATCGATAGATTTTTACCGTAATGCAGGGTGAGATTTTGCCGGCCGCTCAGTAAATTGGCGTACTAGGATTTGCCGGAGACAGCGGCACTTTTTTGCATGCATTCCGCGGAACAAAAATAAGAAGTTCGTCCTAATTTGATCGCCCGGCCTTCGGGCACCCATGTTCCGCACTTGCTGCAGTTTACCAGCGGCCCGGACGCCTGATTACCGTTATCGATTTTATCTTTGCGCTGTCCGCCGGCCTGCCGCATTGATTTGAGCATTCGCCAAACGTTCAGCACCGCCAATAGCTGTTTACGGTAACGAAATGCGGTTAAGCCGAGCAGCGCGAGAATTACCGCGAGGATTACAATTGCTTCCTTCATTTTACGGGTGAACCTGCGGCCTGTGCGACGATGGCCGACAATTCCGGTAAGGCTTCGCTATCCGGATTGACCTTCTTTAGTTGATCCAAATATTGTTTCGCCCTTTCTCCTTCATTCTGTTTGACAAGCGATTGGACCAGAAATTGGAGTGTTTTTTCGTGCGTCGAATCAATCTTCAATGAAGCCTCAAACTGCTCGACGGCAAGGTTCATCCGCGGCGGCTCCTGCAGGTAATACGTGAGGCCGAGTTCCGTTCGAATCTCCGCGTCCCCGGGCATTTTTGTCAATGCCTTGCTATAAAATTCTCTCGCGGTCTCGAAGCTTTTATTGTCCTTATTATAATATCCGTGGTCGAAATAAGCATGTCCGAGTCCAATATGGACATCGCGGTCAAGCGAATCGATAGCGTTAGCCCGCTCAAGCAATCGAACTGCATTTGACAGTATCTCAGCGTCCTTCTTCATTGCCGAATACCGGTAAAGCGCTAAACCGAGATTTTTCTGGAATTTAAAGTTTCCGGCATTCTGATCTGCCTCATTGATTTTCTTTTGAATTTCTTCGTTTGAAAGGGTAATGTCGGAAACGTCCCGCTTCTCTTCCGACTGGGTTAGCCTGAGACGGGCGTTCTCGCCCTTTACCTGATCGATCTCTCCCCGGTTCAAAGCATTGGCAAGCAAAAAACCACCAGCAAAACTTAATGCTGTAGCCAAAATTGATACCCAGAAGGACTTATTCTTCATTCAACGAAATTTTAACAAATTAGAGCTTAAAAAAGAAAAACGCGGCTTTCCTGAAAGCAGCGTTTAGAGTTTTCGTAGTTGCGAATGTTTTTAGTAAAGTATTGTCCGCCCATAGCCGGAACTCAAAACAGTGTCTATTTCTTTTTGTCTTCACCGGGAAGAAACGGCAGATCTTCGGATCGTCTTCGCGGAAGCGGATCGGTTGAACGCCTGCGAGGCAGCGCGGTGGTTACGCGGCGATCTACACTCCCAGCGGGCAAACCTTTGCCGTGTACGGCTTCAACCAGAATTCGGGTGATCTCCTGCGAAAGCGTGCGATGTTCCGCGGCCGCACGGCGGCGCAGCGATTCCTTGAGTTCGTTCGGAACGTAAGCTCCGATAAATACACCTTTTCGGTTTGCCATAATAAAGGAATATTCTCCTTAGGTTTTATACAAATGCCAAAAGCGCCGGAACGGGCCTGTAAGCCGAATCTTGTGCTCCGCGCATCGCGGCGGCAATCATTCATCTAGGCCGTTCGTTACCGAACGGCTCGAGCGACCTACCCGGAAACGCTGTCCGGCTTTCACCGGACGCTCGGGCGGGCAGCCCAATTCACGTTTCCCTATTTGGTCTTGCACCACGAGGAGTTTACCCGGCCGCGTTGTGTTGCCACACACGCCGGTGAGCTCTTACCTCACCATTTCACCCATTACCTCTTACGAGGCCGGTTTGTTTTCTGTTGCACTTGTCGTCATCCGGTTTTACGCGGACGCCCGGATGTTATCCGGCTCGTTGCCCTATGGTGTTCGGACTTTCCTCTTTCTTTCGAAAGCGACTGCCCGGCCCGCTGCGGCGCTTTGGCTTTGCCAGTATAGCAAAGAATGTTAAACAATAAAACTGATGTTACAAAGTTATTTCAGTATGTACTTTGAGGCGAAGACGGTATACCATATTTCCGTAATTTCTACCCATCTCAAAGTGAAAGAAATACTTTAGAAACGGTTAGATTATCTATAGATTTAGGGTACTTAAGAAACCCGCCGGGAACAAATGGCTCCAATGTTTGAGTACATATTCATGAAAGCTTTCTTCGATATGTTCGACGGTCAGGCAATATTCGATATTCTTTATCAAAGCGCGGGTTTCCTCGAAAGCTATGCCCGAAATAATGCTTCGGACCTTCGCGATGGAATTTACATTCATGCTCAAACAAGTGGCGCCGAGCCCGATTAGAATTGGTGCATAATAAGGCGACCCGGCCATTTCGCCGCAAACTATTACCGGTTTACCTGCTTCCGCTCCGGCCGATATAACGGTTCGAACGGCGCGAATGACCGCCGGATGAAGTGTGCGGAACCAGCCGGAAACGGCTTCGTTGTCTCTATCGACGCCTAATAGAAATTGCACTAAGTCGTTTGTTCCCAAACATAAAAAGTCCGTTTCTTGAGCAAGTTCCTTAACCATTAAAACCGCTGACGGCAGTTCGATCATCGCGCCAATTCCGGGACTGCCCACATCTGTTCCTTTTTTCAGAAGAGCCGCCTGCTCGCTTTCAAAAATCGCATGGAAAGCCCGAATCTCCGAAACTCCGGAGATCATAGGTAAAACAATATCGATCTTGTTCTGATAAGACGCCCGCAAAAGTGCTCTGATTTGCGTTTTTAATTGCGGCGTTGACGCGAAACTAAGGCGGAGAGCCCGCAATCCGAGAGCGGGGTTTTTCTCGCGATTCTGGTTGTGATCGATCAATTGAGCAATGCTCAAATCGAAAGTGCGAATCTTGACGCCGCCTTCACCGGCTATCACCGCTATTTCCCGGTATGCCTTAACCTGTTCGTTTTCGGAAGGAAAAGATTTTCGCTGATTGAACAAAAATTCGGAACGGTAGAGGCCAATTCCTTGTGCTCCGTGCTGTTTTGCCCACTTATAAGCTGATGGAACGTCGCAGTTAGCCAGCATAGCTATTTCCCTGCCGTCCAGGGTTTTGGGATTACCAATAATAGCCGATCTTTCGTTAAGAACTGTTTCCGAAATCCCTGCCGACGCAGTTGTGTAATGTGAAAGTGTTTGTTTCTCCGGGTTGATGATGACTTGCCCGGTGTATCCATCGACAATTACCTCATCACCTGTCTGCAGATACCTGAAAATCTTTTTAAGGCCGGTAACGGCGGGCAGATCGAATTCGCGGGCGATGATAAAAGTATGAGAGGTCCAACCGCCGTTTTCGGTGATCACTGCTTTTGGAAGGTTTCCCGCCAACTCCACAAGACTCGATGGTTTCAATTCCATGGCGACGATCACCGCATTTTTACCGAACGTCAAAGGAGTGTTGCCGCGGCCGGCAATTGCCGCGAGAATGCGTTCGGAAACATCTTCGATATCGATGTATTTGTCGCGCAGATGTTCGTCAAGTATCGATTTATATTTAGCTGTATAATGATCCGTAACGGTTTTGACCGCCCATTCTGCATTGACCCGGCGTTCGGTTATCTCATTTTCTATATTGGATTGAAAAGATGGATCAGCGAGAATTATTCGTTGTGCATCAAATATAGCCGGGCCTGAATCGGAGAGTCTGCCGGCCGCAAGTTTTTCGAGTTGAAGTTTTGCTGTTTCTACCGCTTTCTTCAGCCGTTTCAATTCGGGGCGGATCTCCGCATCCGTTAGATCGATACGGTAAAATTGATGATTGGTCCCGTGAAGACAGATCACCCGGCCGAAACCAACGCCTCTCGATACGGCACGGGCTTTTAACCGAATCTCGGGTTTTTTGTCGCCTTTAAGCGAAGAATCGTGATTAGTTTCTTGATCCTTCATTGGATATAAAGTTCTGAGTTCAAACTTTAGTTTGCATTTTGCTTTGGCAGGGAGCAAGCTAAAGCTTGAACTCAGAACTTAAGAGCCTTGAGCAGGCAAATAGCGTTTTAGCAGGCCGGCGAACGCTGCAAGATTACGCGTTTGGATAAGTATTTCACCCGGGCCGGCAAATTCAGCAACCATTCCTTCACCGCTAAGGACGCTTTTAAAGAATCCGCTAGCGGCTTTTCTAAGGTTGTACTGCATATGGCCTTCCCAAGCGACAAGATGGCCGGTATCGACGACATATTTTTCGCCGGCCCGCAGCGTTTTTCGATGAATCGCCCCGAAAGATGAAACGAGCAGCAATCCCGCACCCGACACCTGTAACACAAATAAACCTTCGCCGCCAAAAAACGATTTCGCACCGCCGAATTTAGTATCGACGACGAGGTTCGTGTCCCCTGCCAAATATGAGCTCGACTGCACCATAAAGGTCTGGTTGCTCATCTCGATCCCGGCGATATCGCCCGGCGAACCCGGAGCGAATGATACTTCGCCCGGCCCGCCGCGCGAAGTAAATGTCGAGACAAACGCCGATTCGCCGCCGACCGCACGTTTCAAAGCGCCGAATACTCCGCCTTTCATCTGAGATTCCAGATCGATATTCGCCGACATCGAGACCATCGCGCCAGCCTCGGCGGAGATGGACTGTTCGGGCTGCAAATTCACGACAGCGAGAGCAAACGCTCCCTGATAATGAATTTCCCAGGTATAGCCGCGGCCCTGTCCTCGGCCGTCAGCATCAACATTAAAGGCTCCCGGCTGAGGTGCCGTATTTTGCGGCGGCTGTGGTGCTTGCGGCGGAGGTTGAGGCTGGGATACCTGCGGCGGAACATCTGGAGCTAACGTAAAGCCGCAGGACCCGCAAAATCTGGCGTTGGGAAGCAATTCAACCGTGCATTTTGGGCACTTCATACTCTAATTCCTCCGGATTTTTCTATAATAATTTGGCTCGCCTGTTCAGCATTGTCGGCGAAATCAAGAAAGGATAAATCGTCCTTCGATACAACGAGGTTTCGTTCCCAGGCCGCAACGACCTCGCGCCAGCATTCGCCCACCAGCACCAGCGGACGCGG
The DNA here is from genome assembly GCA_037723965.1 of Pyrinomonadaceae bacterium. Taxonomy (GTDB): domain Bacteria; phylum Acidobacteriota; class Blastocatellia; order Pyrinomonadales; family Pyrinomonadaceae; genus OLB17. The sequence continues at coordinate 308,992 of JBBJOS010000001.1, forward strand.
TTCCAAAACGCGCGTCGTCAGTTTGTTCCAGACGAGTGAGATTTCAGTAACGGTTCCCATTCCGCCTCGAAGTGCAACGAAACCGACGGAACGCGTAATCAGTTTTTGCAGCCGGTCATAGAAATGATCGGTCGCGACCTTGTCGGTCAGATAGCGGTTAGGCTCGGATTTAAACTGGTTCATTACAATTCCGAAAACACGCCCGCCCTTTTCGCGCGCTCCGCGCGATGCGGCTTCCATGATTCCTAGATAGCCGCCGGTGCAGATCGTATAGCCCGCCTCAGCCAAACGTCCGCCGAGCTCGCGGGCGTCCCGGTATTCCGGCGAATCTTCAGGGCATTTCGACCCGCCAAAGATAGTGACGATCTTATCGTCTGGATTTTCAATCACTTTGTTCTCAACCGCTTACAGATTATAAATCTACTACAGAAATTAGTATAGCCGACGAAAAGTTTATGACAAAATTATGATGCGTATCCGGCTTCTTCGGGCGGGAGATTGCCCGCTTCCCTGATCGCCCTTTTTGTATCGGTAAATATCAAAATAACGATACCGATCGCAAAAAACAAGATCATCGATAATATCGCCTGTCGGAACGAGCCGGTGATGCCGACAACAATACCGAAGACAAGCGAACCGATGAGCGATGTTCCCTTTTCGGAAATTTCGTATAAACCGAAAAATGATGCCTCTCGGCCATTCGGGATCATCTGCGAATAAAGCGACCGCGAAAGAGCTTGCGAACTTCCGAGAACGATGCCGATAAAAACAGCCATAACCCAAGCCTGCGTTGTTGTTTCCAGAAATCCGTAGGCGTAAATTACGATCACTATCCAGACCAGCAGCGAAATAAGAAGAGTATATTTTGTGCCGATAACTCTCGCCAGCCTTTCGAACGAGATGGCACCAACGAGAGCGGAAATTTGCGACACGAGAAAAATTCCAATTAAAAACGATTGACTTGCTTCGAGGCCGCGTGAGACGAACAGCTCCTGAGCCAGAAAAACCGATGCACTCGTAATTACCGTTTGAATTCCGTTGTTATAACAGAAACAGGCGGCGAGAAACTGCGCTGAATATCGTAGTCTTTTCAATTCGCTCAATGTTTTGCCGAGTTCCCTGAAGCCGGTCGCAATAAGATTCGCGCCTTCGGGAAGTGCTTTAACCGCTCCGCGCGGTTTGATCAGCAGAAATGTAACTAAAGCAAAGGCGCCCCACCAGATCGATGCCGCGAGCAGCGACAATCGCACTGCCATTCCAGTCGTCAAACCGAACGACTCGGCATTCTGCACGAGCAGAATATTAGCGATCAGCATTATGATTCCGCCAACATAGCCGCTTGCAAAGCCGTAGCTCGAAACAAAATCGCGCCGGTCTTCGGTCGTTAGATCGACCAAATAGGCGTTGTAAAAAATGTTTGCCGCGCCGAAGCTCAAATTGGCGATCACCAGTAAAAAACTGCCCAGAACATAAAGATCGCCCGTCACAAAAAACAGCAGGCCGCTGGCGGCAACGCCTGTATAACAAAACACGGTCATAAGCCGCTTCTTTAAGTTTGAATAATCGGCGACGGCTCCCAAAGCCGGCAAAAACAAGACCTGGCAGAAAACCGAAAGAGTAATACTCAGCGGAAAAAGGTTTTTTGCCGTCACCGCACCGAGAAAGCCGAAATTAAAGATAACACCGTTCTCACCAACGCTTGCCTGTGCCAGACTCGTCAAATACGGCCCTAGAAGCACGCCAACAACCGTCGTATAAAACGCCGAGTTCGCCCAATCGTACATCAGCCAGCCGAAAATTTCCTTTCGATCGTTTTTTTCCAATTGAATTGATTCCATATTGATGCGGTAATTGTTGACGAAAGCGGTCACAAAGGCAAGTCATATAGATAGCGTGGATGTAAACCGAAACTGACCAGGCTTTGAAAAACAATCCAGTCAGCCGCGAGAACACCCAATTCATTTAACAACTCGCCCGGTGTTTGATCGGCAAATAGATGAAAAAGACTAAATAAATCTTCCTCACTCGAAAAAATCAATTCATCAACGGCACCTCCGAGCAATAACGCCTTTGAGCGGGCAAAATCGCTTTCCGCTGCCGATCTTAAATGAAACATAGGTATTTCTATAATTGTCGCTCCAAGTGCCTTCAAGTCTGAAAATTGCAGGCTTTGAGCGGAAGAATTTGTGGGAACGAGGAACTTTGATCCACCCAACTCATCACCCGCAAATTCAGCAATTACTGATCCGGTATCAAAGAGTTCGGGAGTAAAAATGAGGTCGGAATGAATTTGAAGGTTCCTTAAGTAGTGAACTACATTCTCGCCCGCTGAGCATATTCGAAGTTCATCAAGATCAGATATAGATCCCGCGACATTCGTAAAAGCCTCAACAAAGCAGCGCGCCGACAAAACACCGGTGAAAATTATCCAGTCAAATTCACTGATCTTCCGCAGGCGTTGACAATCACTCTCGGCAAGGATGATTTTTTCGTATTCGGGAACGGGAAAACTAATCACCGTTCCCCCGGCTTCTTCGATCCGGGCTTCAATTTTTCTTCCTTCCAAGCTCGCGAATATGCCGTAAGTTTTATTCTTGTCAATGTTATTCACAATACTCGCCCGGAATAGGTTAATACAATAATCGCCGAATCGCACTAGCGGTTTCACGGCATCGCGGGTTGGCAAATTTCAGGCTTTACCGTAAAGTTATTCTAGTTCTCGACTGCTGTTTGCGAAACCGAAATATGAAAACGATGATCCTGGCCGCCGGATTCGGCACGCGGCTTTTTCCGCTGACAATCGACCGAACGAAGCCGGCAATTCCTTTTTTGGGAAAGCCGCTCGTCGGTTATGTCGCGGAATATTTGGCTAAATTCGGTCTCGCCGACATTGTAGTAAATCTTCATCACCAGCCCGATTCGGTTATCGAAGCTCTTGGCGATGGCACAAATTTCGGTGTCAAAATTCAATATACCCGCGAAGAGCCCAATATTCTCGGTACCGCCGGTGGTCTCGATAACGCACGGCATCTGCTGGAAGACGATACTTTTCTAATTATTAATGGAAAGATCATCACCGATATCGACATTGCCGCGGCGATAGAAACGCACAAGAGTTCGGGCGCTTTGGCGACAATGGTCTTAAAGCCGAATACGAAACGAGAAAAATTTACTATTGTGGATACTGCGGACGGCTTTGTAAAAGGCTTTGGAGATTTCGCAATGCCGCTGACTGAAGAAGAAATACGCGATACGGAAAGTGATCTGTTCACGCCGCTGATGTTTACCGGAATTCATATAATGGAACCGAGGATTTTCGACTATATCCCACGCGGCGTTTATTCGGATATAGTCCCGACCTTTTATAATCCGGCATTGATTAAAGGCGAACATATTGCGGCTCATGTCACCGACGGCAACTGGTTCGAACTTTCTACGATCTCACGATATTTAGACATTTCACTTGCAATGATGAATGGAAAAGACGTTATTCATGGCGACAATTATCAGGCCGGGCCTGACGCTGCCGTCAAGGATTCAGTGATTTGGGACGACGTGACGATCATGGACGGGGCAAGCCTTTACCGAACAATAATCGCCGACGGAGTGACGATCGAGGCCGGCGAGCATTTTGAGAATGCCGCAGTCGTACGTTCCGATATGGTCCGAAGCTGTAACGAAATTCCCGAAAAGGCCTTGAAAGGTTACATTCAAGGAGAAAATTATATCGTCCCGCTGAATTAGAAGCTGACTATCAGTTAAATCCTGATTTTTTTTCATAGCGACTACTGACCCCTGGCTGCTGACAACTCCTTTATGTCTGACTTCCAAATTAGGCTTCAACAATTTCTGCTTGAAAAAATCCAAGCCGGAAGCATTGAACAGCTGACGCCCGACGCATCCACGCGCGAGTATTTCCGCGTCCAATGGAACGGCTCGACGGCGATAGCCTGCGTTTATCCCGAGGCTTTTATTGTAGCCGAGCAGAGCTATCTCGATGTCACCAATCTATTTAGATCGAACGGCCTGCCGGTCGCCGCGATCCTGGATCATGAGGAAAAGCTGGGCATTATAATTCTGGAAGACTTTGGCGACCGCATCCTGCGCGATGAAATGCAGAACGCCGATGAGAACGAAAGGAAAAGATTGATCGACCAGGCGATACTTTTGATCCCAAAAATTCAGGCTGCAACCCAAGCAGCGTTCGATACCAGCTCGATCGCGTCAAAATTAAAATTCAACACGGAAAAACTGCTTTGGGAACTCGATTTTTTCAAGACCCATTATTTCACCACGTACCTAAAGCAGCCGCTTTCACCGGAAATCGACGCAGCTCTGAATGCCGAATTTGTGATGCTTTCACGTGAACTGGAGAAGAAAGCGACAGTTCTATGCCACCGTGATTTTCACGCGGCCAATCTGATGCTCGATCACGATAATAATTTACGGATCATCGATCACCAGGACGCCCGAATCGGTTCAGCCGCCTACGATCTCGTATCGTTTCTCCTTGACCGGGTAATCGAGCCGCCATCGGCCGAATGGCTCGGGGGCAAGCGGCGATTATTTTTGACGGAGAGAGAAAGAATCGGCCTCGAACGGATTGACGAAGCCGCATTCGCTGAAGAATTTCGCCTTCAAACCGTTCAGCGATGCCTCAAAGCCGTTGGAACGTTTTCATTTCAATCGGTCAACCGCGGCAAGACCTATTTCGTTCCGTTTATAAAGCCGATGTTTCAAATCGTCTTACGAGCGGTAGAGAATATGGAACGTTTCCCGATTCTAAAGAAGATTTTAAGCGGAGAGGCATAGTTTTAAGGTTCTGAGTTCAAGCTTCAGCTTGTCTTCTGAGCGAACCAAGAAGCAAGCTGAAGGTTGAACTCAGAGCGCCCTATAGTTTTGTCTTCGCCATCGATTCGGCTTTTTGAGAAGTAAAATCCTCACCTGGATTTACGAATAAATTTTGCTCGAAACGGTATTGTTTATCGTATAGCTGTTTATAACGGCCGTTCATAGCTACGAGTTCATCATGCGTTCCGCGTTCGACAATCTCGCCGGCTTCGACGACCAGAATTTGATCGGCGCTGCGAATAGTAGAAAGCCTATGGGCAATGACAAAGGTCGTCCTTCCCTGCCGCAGACGGTTCAAACCTTCCTGAATCAAGGCTTCGCTTTCCGAATCGAGCGACGATGTCGCCTCATCGAGAATTAAAATACGCGGATTCGCGAGCAATGCGCGGGCAATAGCGATTCGCTGCCGCTGTCCGCCGGAAAGCTTTACGCCGCGCTCTCCCACGATCGTGTCATATGCGTTAGGAAATTTCGCGATGAATTCATCCGCGTTCGCGATGCGGCAAACTTCCCTTATCTCCTCCAGGTTCGCTTCCGGGCTCGAAAATTTAATATTCTCCAGAATAGTACCGTCGAATAGAAAATTATCCTGTAAAACAACGCCGAGATGCCGCCGGTAATCGCGAAGTTTTACGGATTGTAGGTCCTGACCGTCGATTTTAATTACGCCTTTTGTCGGCTGGATAAAATTCAAAACTAAACTCAGAATCGTGGATTTACCGGAACCGCTAGAACCGACGAGCGCCGTGGTTTTCCCCGCTTCCGAACTAAAATTGACACCCTTCAATACCGGTACGCCTTCATCGTATTCGAATTCGACATTCTCGAAATCAATCGTTCCGCTGACATTCGGCAACGGCTGTTTACCCGCGTCTTCCTCGTCCTCGGTCGTCATGTCCATGACCTCGCGGATGCGGTCGAGCCCGGCGAGAGCGTCGGTGATCTGTGTGCCCACCGATGTCAGCTCCACGACCGGCAGCGCAAGCAGAAACGTAAAGGAAATGTACATCAAAAAATCGCCGAGCGTCATCGTTCCGGCCTGCACCGCGTTGCCGCCAACGGCGATCATCACAACCGCGATCGCACCGATCACAACCGACGAAAATGCAGAAATAGCCGAAACGCCGGTCACCGACCTGGCGATATTGCGAAACAGCCGGTGCGCACCGCGAGCGAATGAGAGCTCTTCGCGTTTCTCCGCGGTATAAGCCTTAACAATGCGTATCCCACCAAGGCTTTCGGTTAATCTGCCCGTAACTTCCGCCGTTATCTCACCGCGTTCGCGGAAAATCGGACGAAGCTTCTTAAACGCATACGCCAGCACGCCGCCGAAAAGCAAAAGCACGCTGATTGTCGCCAGCGTCAGCACCCAATTCAAATAAAACAGAACACCAAGAGCAATTACAGCCGTCACGACGCTTCCTAAAATCTGCCCGAGGCCTGTCCCGACAAGATTTCGAATACCTTCCGCATCGTTCATGATCCGCGAAATAAGCTGGCCGCTCTGCGTGGAATCGAAATACGAGATCGGCAGACGTTCAATTCGTTTCTGCACCCGCATTCGCATATTGGTTATCGCCAGCTGAGCTGCGACCCCTAGTATCTGGGACAACGCAAAGGAAGTCACCGCCTGAATCAAAGTAGAAACCCCGATCGCAAGTGCGATCCATTTGATTAAGCTAAAATTACGGTTAGTGAACACTTCATCGCCGATATATTTCGTCGAAGCCGGCAAAACCATCCCTGCCAGCCGCGCAACAAGCATCAGTACGCTGCCAACCGCCAGCCGCCACCGAGCATTCCAGATGATCCGTCTCGCCTCAGCCCACGCGCTTTTGTAATTTATCTTTTTTTTCTTTTTTTCTTCGGCCACTTTGCTATAAGTCTGCGTTTGGCGTACTGATTATGTCAAATAAAGAAAGAGTTGCGACGTATCGCAACTCCCTTTTTAAGGCCGACAGCATAAAGTGTACTGCAGCTGGAATTGACCGGCGACTAAAATCCCAATCCCACGCAGTTCCCGGGATTAGCAGCGTTGATTCGCCACGGTGATCCTGATGCCGCTGGAACATCGAAATAGGTTGCCCCAAGAACGAGTGGTACAATACCTTCATTACGTGCGATGTGAACGTGTCCCTGCCCGCTGTCGACAAAGGCATCACCCTGCACATACGTCCGGACGGTGCAGGTCGGATCGCTGCCGTCATAAAACGACATTGTTCCGCTCTTGATAAGTACTACCACCGGGCCGGGATGGCTGTGCCAGCCGGTGTGGCCCGGGAGTCCGTCGATGGTGCTGGTGGCAGGCAGAATGGTAATTTCGTGCATTACCGTGTTGGCCGCGTTATTTACATTGATTACTTCCTGGCTACCACCCTTTATCTTGAATTTAACTCCGGTAGGGTCGACAAAAGTACCGATTACGGCGGGGGTTGCCGAAACTCCAGACCCTGGAGTAAGAAGCACAGCGCCCGCCGCGGTCGTGACCGCCGCCGCCACAATAAAGAATGCCAGTTTATGTGCTGACAAAGTCGATCTAAAAAACGATTTATTCATATGTCCTCCAATTTCGAATGTTTCAACTATAGTTTCGCTGCGTCAGCGAACCTGCGATTGGTCCGATTTAGTTTTCGACCCGCAAACCGGACCATTTACGGAATATGCCAGCGGCAAGTATTTCCATTGCTTTTTCCTCTCGACGAGACTAGAATCAGGCACGGAGTCATTAATAACTGACCAAAAGGTCGAAGCTCAAGATTATCTGATTCCGTTTATATTTTTTCCGTACGACCTGAACAATAACGGAACTACGGAAATTAATCCTTGAAAACATTTCCCTTTTTCTTCCAAAATTTCTCCCTCTGAAATATGGAGCGGGACAAAGGACACACATATGAATTTGCTGATTTTCGTCTTATTCCGGCGGAGGGCTTGTTATTGCGTAATGGCAGCCCCATTCCTTTAAGCCCAAAAGCATTTTCAACATTGGTCCTCCTCGTCGAACAGCATGGCCATTTGGTCGACAAATCAGAGCTAATTGATCGGATTTGGCAGAACACATTTGTTGAGGAAGCGGCCGTATCCCGCTGTGTTTGGAAAATTCGGAACGCTCTCTGCGAAGATTCCCAGAAGAAGGAGTTTATACAAACTGTACCAAAGCGCGGCTATCGGTTTGTGGCGGATGTATCGACTATAGGAGCGGAGGAGAAATCCGCAATTAGAGATTCTACTGATTCATCTCAATTGCCGGCCGTTTCGAATGGAAACGGATCATCCGCGGCCAGTGAATGCGATAAACTTAAGTTATCTGGGAACAAGATCATAACTACATTGCCAGAAAATAATGACGAGAACGGATACAACGGGAAAATGCCGCCGTCCGCGAGATTCTTACCAGCAGAGCACACGTCCGTACTTAGCGTGAATCCGCACGTGGCACAAATCAAACCTGTTAAAAGAAGTCGGAAACTGTTTCTGCTTGCAGGTCTCGCTCTTGTGCTTGTCAGCTCGTTAGGCTTCTATTTCCTAACTACCGGACGAACCACATCTGGCGGGGGCGATAAGAAACGGATCGCTGTTCTTCCGCTAAAACCAATCAACACAGAAAGCCGCGACGACATTTACGAAGTCGGCATTGCCGATTCGCTGATTTACAAACTTAGCTCGATGAAAGGACTTGTCGTACGGCCCTTGAGCGCGGTTCGTAAATACAAAGACCTTGAGCAAGATCCGCTTGCCGCCGGACGCGAGCAGCAGGTTGATTACATTCTCGAATCGAGTTACCAATTGGCGGGCGGGCACATTCGCGTAACGTCGCGGCTTTTTAACGTAGCGAGCGGACAGATTGAAGAGACTTATAAAAGCGAGAAGGATGCGGCGAATGTTTTTGCGATGCAGGACGCAATTGCGGGCCAAGTCGGAAATTTCTTGCTGGCGCGATTTGCTGCCACCTCGAGCAGTCCGATGGCGCGGCGCGGAACGAATAATGTCGAAGCGTATCGGCTCTATCTGCAAGGAATGTATTTGTATGGCAAAAGAACACCGAAAGCGTCGAAAAAAGCGGTTGAATTATTAGACCAAGCCGTTCGGCTTGACCCGAATTACGCGCTGGCGTGGGCGGGTAAAGCTCACGCGCACCGTTACCGAGGTAATCTGGGACGCGACACAAACACTTACGTAGAGTATCAAAATTCAGCCGTAGCCTTAAATGAAGCGTTGCTGCTAGATAAGGATTTATCCGAGGCGTATAGCGCGTTGTGCGAAAATAAATATTATTATGAATGGGATTTCGCCGGTGCCGAGCGCGAGTGCAAACGCGCTATCGAATTAGACCCCAATTCTTCGATGGCTCACGAGATTTACGGGCGTTATCTGTTTCATCGCGGACATGTTGACGAAGCGATTATCGAACTCAAAACCGCGATAGCTCTTGACCCGACATCGCTTTTTAACCAGCGAAATTTGGGAATAGCTTTGTATTATGCCGGCCGCTATGACGAAGCCGTCGGGCAATTCAAACAAGTGATAGCGACGGATGAGAACTTTACCACTGCTTACCTCTGGCTTCGTAATGCGTTGGAAATGCAGGGGAATTACTCGGAAGCCTTTGAATGGTTGATGAAAGCTCAAAAAGCATTAAGCGCAGACGAAGAAACTGTTCGGCTTTATAAGACGGCATATCAAACATCAGGCTATCAGGGCGTTTTGCGTGCACAGGCTGAAAGATTTGAAAAGGGCAATAGTCACTTTTACATCGGCGCGATTTTGAATGCCCAGATAGGGAACAAAAATAAGGCATTTGAATATCTGGAGAAATCATATCAACGCCGCGAGTGGGGAATGAATTCGCTTTTAGTGGAACCGCATCTTGGTTCTCTACGCAGTGACCCGCGCTTCGATGAATTAGTCAAACGCATCGGATTGAAATGAGTCAAAGAAGATTGTTTGGAACTTCGTAATTGTCTGCATACTGTTCTTCCAACAAGATATCTTTGGAGCCGGTCCCCGATTGAACTCGTCTTTTACATGTAGCCGATCTCGCGTAAAATCTCCCTTTTGTAATTAGACGAGAAAGATCAGCAATGAATCAAACATATATAAATACACTCAAAGACCAGATCGGCAATGAAGTTACGCTTAAAGGCTGGCTTTACAACTCGCGTTCGAGCGGAAAGCTCGTGTTTTTGCAGCTTCGCGACGGCACCGGCATTGTGCAGTGCGTCGTCTTCAAAGGCAATAACGAAGAGTTATTCGAAAACGCCAGATCGCTGGGGCAGGAAAGTTCGATAATCGTGACCGGCACCGTAAAGACCGACGACCGCTCGTCGATCGGCGTCGAACTTGATGTCACCGGCCTCGAAGTTTTGCAGAACGCCTCCGAATATCCGATCACGCCGAAGGAACACGGCACCGAGTTCCTGATGGACAACCGGCATCTGTGGATACGCTCCAAAAAGCAGAACGCCGTGCTCAAAGTGCGCCACACGGTGGTAAAGGCGACGCGCGATTTTTTCGACGATAACGGTTTTATTCTCGCCGACACGCCGATCTTCACGCCTGCTGCCTGCGAAGGGACGACGACGCTGTTTGAAGTCGATTATTTTGACGACGACAAGGCCTATCTTACGCAATCCGGTCAGCTTTACAACGAGGCGACCGCCGCCAGTTTCGGGCGCAGCTATTGTTTCGGGCCGGTCTTTCGTGCGGAGAAGTCGAAAACACGCCGTCATTTAACGGAATTCTGGATGGTCGAGCCGGAAATGGCCTACGCGCAGCTTCCCGACGTGATGGACCTCGGCGAAAAGCTCATTAAATTTATTACCGAACGTGTTCTTAACGATAGAAAAGAAGAGCTTGCGGTGCTCGAACGCGATGTTTCTATTCTTGAGGCAATTGTTTCCGCAAAGTTTCCCCGCATTCACTATGACGAAGCTGTAACAATCCTGCAGGAAGGTTTTGCGCAAGGCGAAATGGACAATAATTTCGAATGGGGCGGCGATTTCGGGGCACCGGACGAGACCTATATCTCGAAACAGTTCGACGCGCCCGTGTTTGTGCATCATTTCCCCGACGTTATCAAAGCTTTCTACTTCGAACGCGACGCGGAACGCCCCGAACTCGCGTTGGGAGCCGACCTGCTGGCACCCGAAGGCTACGGCGAGATCATCGGCGGCGGCGAACGCGCGACTTCCATCGAATTTCTCGAAAAACAGATCGAAGCGCACAATCTGCCCAAGGAATCCTTCGAATGGTATCTGGATTTGAGGCGTTACGGCTCTGTCCCGCACGCCGGTTTCGGCATGGGCGTCGAACGCGCCACCGCATGGATGTGCGGCATCGAACACGTCCGCGAAACCATCCCGTTCCCGCGGATGCTCAACCGTCTAAAGCCTTAATATGCCCGACGTTATCATGATTTCAGGGCCGAACGGCGCGGGTAAATCCACGCTTGCCCCGTCGCTGCTGCGCGACACGCTGAATGTCGTGGAATATGTCAACGCGGACACGATCGCCCAGGGATTGTCGGCGTTCGCCCCTGAGATGGCGGCAATTCAGGCGGGCCGTATCATGCTGCGGCGCCTCGATGAACTCGCAGAACGTAACGCGGACTTTGCCTTCGAAACCACGCTCGCGACTCTTTCATATGCGCGGCGAATTAAATCACTTCAGTCGGCCGGCTATCGGTTTCAGCTGATTTATTTATGGCTGAATTCGCCGGAATTAGCGGTAGAGCGGGTTAAAGAGCGTGTCCGCTTAGGCGGTCATCACATCCCGGAAGACACAGTTCGCCGCCGTTTTGAGCGCGGCCGCAAGAATTTCATTAATATTTACATGCCTTTGGCTGATGCGTGGAAAGTATTTGACACTTCTACTTCCGACCTCGACGCTGTTGCGGCTGGTGATAAAATAGTAGGAGGTTATGTCTATAACGAAACAATATGGAAAATGATCGAAGGTTAAAGGACAATTCTCCTTACTCGCTTACACGCTTTGAAACGGAGATAGATAAAGCTTGCCGCCACGCGGTTCGTGAAGCTTTGCTGATGCACAAGCGGGCGGGGAATCCGGTGGCGGTCTGGCGTGACGGAAAAGTTGTATTATTGCAGCCGGACGAGATCGAAGTGGCCGAAGCAGAGTAATAATGAATTTTATTAAAACACTTGTGCTGGCAAAATCTCCAATAGAAGCTCAAAACCAAACGATATAAGAAGTCAGCGTAAATATAATAAATAATATCCGCTCGTTAATACTAAATATCGGGCGGATATTTGTATTTAGTACCGCGATAAGAATAACCGGCGTTACGATAATTGCATATATCAAATTGATTAATGATTATAGCGTTACGTAATATGCAATCAGCGTTTCGCTATTTATGATTAATCATTCGCAAATAATAATTATCGTAACGCTAATTGTATTTATTTAAAAGCTAAGTCCAATTATCTTTTTACTAAACTCATTTATCACGCCGTTAAATTGATTGATCAATATTATATTTACATTTATCGTTTTAAATATTGTAAATATCACTTGCCTCAATACCTGTATTAATGTTATTTTCCTAACATTCGACTGCCTGAAACCCAATTACGAAAGGACAAACATATATGCTTCCCAATCAGCGTTGGTTTCCGACCAACAGGACTGCCCGTGCGGCGTGGTTTAACAATTTTGCTGTGCAATTCGAGAAGATAGCGGTCAGCCTCGGCTTTACGCAGGCCGACATCGACGCCGTCAACGCCGATAACGAGGTAGTACAGTTTGCGGCACGCTCGATGACTTCCGCCAAAGCCTACCTGAAGGCGTTACAGAGTTTTCATTTCCTGATTACACAGGGTGGAATTGGTGACACGGAGCCTCAATTACCCGCGGCACCCAACTTTATACCGCCGCCGATGGTCGCCACCGGAATTTGGGAGCGTCTTGAGCGGCTGCGCCGCCGGATCAAAGCGGCACCCGCGTTTACGAATGAGACGGCGGCCGTGCTCGGCATGATCCCCGCTCAGGAACGCAGCCTTTCCGGACAAGACACGGTGCCGAAGATGAAGGCGGGCGGCCTGACCACCGGTTACCGTTTTCAGGTTGCCGTGACGAAGCATCGAACGGACGGTTTTCAGGTGCAGTTCAGCCGCAACGGCTCGGATATTTGGGAGAATGCCGCGTTCGGGACGGCTTCGCCGCTGACTGTTGAAGTTGCGCCGGCGAATCCGGGGCAGGCCGAGCAGATCCTGGTGCGCGCCCAATTGTACAAGGCCAATAAACCGGCCAGCGTATTCTCGGACCCGAGCTATGTCACAATTGTTCCCTGATTTTGCAGCGATTTAAAGCAACGCAGGCATCCTGTATTCATCCCATAAACAATGATTAAGAAAATCCAGTTCACATTTTTGCTGTTACTGCTCTGTGTTTCTACGCAATTAGCGCAAAAACCGGTAAAAGACCTTAAACCGACGGTGATCCTGATCTCCATCGACGGGTTTCGCTACGATTATTTCGAGAAGTTTCAGCCTGTTGTATTGAATAAGCTCGCCCGCGACGGCGTGCGGGCCAAGTGGATGATGCCGTCGTTCCCTACCAAGACGTTTCCGAATCATTACACGGTCGCGACGGGGCTTTACCCGGAGCATCACGGCATAATCGAAAACAATATCTGGGATTTCGGCGTGACGTTCAGGCTGAACATTCGCGAAGAGGTGCAGAATCCGCGGTGGTGGCTCGGTGAGCCGATTTGGGTGACCGCCGAGAAGCAGAACCAACGTGCGGGCGCGTTCTTTTTTCCGGGAACCGAGGCGGAGATCGGCGGAGTGCGGCCGACATTCTGGAAACAGTACGACGGCAAGATACCGAACGAAGAGCGCGTTGACACTGTTTTGAGCTGGCTCGACCTGCCGCCGAATGAACGCCCGACGATTTACACGCTTTATTTCAGCGATGTCGATGACGCCGGGCACGGTTTCGGGCCGGACAGCGTCGAGAACAAAAACGCTGTATTAAAAGTCGATACGAATATCAAGCGTCTGATGGACGGTTTGAAGGCGCGAAAGATCGACAAGAAGGTGAACGTGATTATCACGTCCGATCACGGCATGGCGGCGGTCGATCAGCGTAACGCGATCGTGATGGACGATTATTTAGACAGCGGTAAAACCGAACGCGTGTTGACGACCGGTGAAATTTATCAGATATTTCCGAAACCGGGTCGTGAGGAAGAAATAATGGCCGGGCTGAAACCGATCCAACACGCGACGTGCTGGCGCAAAAGCGAAATTCCCGAACGCCTGCATTACCGCGACAGCCCGCGGATCGCTCCGGTTGTGTGCTCGGCCGATGAGGGATGGTTTATGACCAGCCGCGAGCGTTACGAGACGCAAAATAAACGCGCCGACTTCGGGCAGACGAAGGGCGCGCACGGTTATGACAATAAATACGAGTCGATGCGGGCGATCTTCGTCGGCCACGGCAAGGCGTTCAGGAAGCGGCGGACCGTCGAAGCGTTCGAGAACATTCACGTTTATGAGCTAATGTGCGAAATACTCGGATTGACGCCGGCGAAAAATGATGGTGATTTGAAAAGGGTTAAAGGCATGCTGCGCTGAGTTCTGTGTTCACGCTTCAGCGTGTCTTCGGCTTTACGCATAAGACACGCTGAAGCGTGAACTCAGAACCCGGAGCGAACCGTTATAATCGCGATCTCCGGCGGGACCAGAAATCGGAGCGGCAGTATGCTCGTACCGATTCCGGTCGTCACGAAAATATCCAACCCGCGATCTTTCACATGCCCAAACGCGTATTTTTGCCCGTAAGAGGACGGCACGACCGGCGAACCGAATACCGGCAGCCAAACCTGCCCGCCGTGCGTGTGGCCGGCGAGCATAAGTTTTAGATCTTTCGAAATAGCCAGGTTGCCTGTGATCGTCTCCAGAACGTCAGGGCTGTGCTGGAGCACGAGAACATCGCCGGTGCCTTCGGTAGAAGCCAGAATTCTTCTCGCGTCCCCACTGTAAGCCTCCAAACTCTCAGTCGTTGTATGATCCTTCAAACCTAAAATGCGCAGTTGCTGTCCGCCGATCTCAATCGTCGCGAGTTCGCCGTTCAGGACTTTGAAGCCGACACCGGTAAGCGAGTTTCCGACCGCAATTGCCCCGTGCCATTCGTCGTGATTGCCGAGCACGGCGAAAACACCGTACTTCGCTCTAAAACCTTTCAGATTCTCAGCGATCATGGCCGGCTCCATCTTTAACGTCCGCCGCTGGATCGGCGCGCCGCTTTGTTCCTGCGAAACAAAGTCTCCGAGCAGGACGATGAGATCGGGATTTTGAGCGTTCGCCGTCTCCACAATTTGCCGCAGCTTCGTTTCATCGACGCCGTTGGAACCGCCGTGAATATCGGATATCGCCGCGATCCGCAAACCGTCGAAGGCGGGATTCCAGCCTTTAATGGTAATTTGCTTTTGATTGACGACGAGACGCTGCGGCTCGATGAAATACGCATAACCGAGACAAATCAACACCGTTACGGCAATGACAGCAATTATTTTGAAGATTTTATATTTCAATTTATCTCTCGCCGGATGGCTGTTATGTGATTCCCTGTGTTTTTGTGGCTCCGGTTCTAAAGCGAGGAGCAAAATCACGAATAATACCGATCGAATGTCACATCATGCCGGAAAATATTCACGCCATCGGTCATCGACCAGCTTTACGATGTCTTCGCGCGGCTCCACCTCTTTCGGGTACCACGGCTTCATCCGCGCGTCGATGACAATAGGAGCGGTGTAGCCGATATGATTGTTTTGGAGCGTGATGTCTTTCGCGTAAATATCCGTCGCCGGGTTGAAGCGCGTCCACGTCGCCCAGAGGAATTTTTCGGCGGACTTCGCATAATCTGCGTTGTCATGAATTACGACCACCTGCCAATCGTCGAATTTACCGGATTTGGCAACGCGTTCGCCGAGAGTCTGCTCCTTCTCGTAACTTTCGCCTGCGATCACGACGCATCCGCCGCAGAAAACTTCGGCACGCTGGATTCCGGCCGGCAGTTCACCGGTAAAATCATGCGGCAAATCCCTTTTCGCGTCGCCGAGTCCCATGAGTAGCGCTTTGCTGCCGTGATTTATTTTACCGCTGGCGTAATCGAGCGTATCGAACGCCGTTTGACTGAATATGAACAGGTCGCGACGCCATTCCACGCGGGCGAGTATGTGTTCGAATAAAGATTTAAAATCTCGAAGGTCTTGCGCGGTGTCGGTAAGCAGAAGAAATTTGGTCAATGCCAGTTGCCCTTCGCCGAGGATGCGGAAGCCGGCTGACAAAGCTTCGCGGGCGTATCTTTCCCGCACGACGGCAGCCGCGAGCGAATGAAAACCGGTCTCTCCGTAGCTCCACAGATCGCGAACCGCCGGCATCACGAGCGGAAACAGGGGCGACAAAAGCTCCTGTAAATAATCGCCGATGTAAAAATCCTCCTGCCGCGGCTTGCCGACGACGGTCGCGGGATAGATCGCGTCTTTACGATGGAACACGGCTTCCGCATTGAAGACCGGGTAATCGTGAACGAGCGAATAATAGCCGTAATGATCGCCGAACGGGCCTTCCGGTTTGCGGACGTGCGGCGCGACGCTGCCGCAGATGGCGAATTCGGCTTCGGCGATCAGGCGGTGATGGCCTTCACCCAACGGATTCGCGACGGTCGCGATCTTTCCATCCGCCAGCAGCGACGCGAGCATTAATTCCGGCACGTCTTCGGGCAGTGGAGCAATCGCCGAAAGTATCATCGCCGGAGCGCCGCCGAGAAATATCGTCACCGGAAGCGGTTTGTTCTGCTGTTCGGCCTCAAAATAGTGAAAACCGCCGCCTTTGCCGATCTGCCAGTGAATTCCCGTCGATTTCGAGTCGTAACGCTGTATGCGGTACATACCGAGGTTGCTTTTACCGGAAACCGGGCTTTCGGTATAAACGAGCGGCAGCGTGATGAAATGCCCGCCGTCGTCGTGCCAGAGTTGAAGCAGGGGAAGTTTTTCGAGATCGGCGGGATTGCTAACAGTATCGAGGACCGGCGCGTTGCGGACCTTCTTTGTCCCAAGCTTTAGCGCCGAAAACGCCATGTCGCGGTATTGCCACAGTTTCTTCGGCTTCGGCGGCAGTAGAATCTCCGCAATCTCTACCGCGCGCTTTACGAAATCCTTCGGCTTTCGTCCAAATCCGATCTCAATTCGCTTGATCGTCCCAAAAAGATTGGTCACAATCGGAAAATCCGAACCCTTTACATTTGTAAACAGCAACGCTTTCCCCTGAGCCTCGATCACACGGCGGTGAATCTCGGCAACCTCAAGGTACGGATCGACTTGGACATTTATTTCCGTCAGTTCGTTTTCATCCCGAAGATTGTCGATAAACGAACGAAGATTTCTGTGCATAGGAATTAAGGGTAAAAACAAAAAAACCGGTAACTATTATAAGTTACCAGTTTTAAGTTCTGAGTTCACGCTTCAGCATGCTTCTTGGTTTATCAAAAGGCAAACTAAAGTTTGAACTCAAAACATAATGCAATACCTCAACTATCGAACGCCCGACAGTTGATAAGCCTCTTTAATAGTTACTTACGCAGATTTTCTTTGCTGATGTCCAGTTCGGCGGCTTTGATAACGTCAACCTTGATATTCGGAAAACGCTTCGCCAAATCGTCTTTAAATATTGCGTAGTCACCGACGATGATAATGTCCCCGCGATTAATATTATATAGAGCGTAGCGCTTTATTTCTCCGGCCGGAACCGCCTGTATATTTGCTAAATACGAATTTAACTCGGAGGTCGGAATTCCGAATACGTACAGTTGCGAAACTTGAGCAACCAAGCCAGCTGTCGTCTCGAGTTCGCGTCCAAACCCTCCTGTCAATACTGATTTGCGCGGAACCAATTCAACTTCTGAAACGTCCTCGCTCGAAAGTCTGGTTAATTCCTTCAGTACCAATTCCGTAACCTCAGCGGCCGATTCATTTTTAGTTTGTGTCCTAGTGGAGAAACTATGAGTCGAAGGCCTCCACGCGAAACTACTTCCCGCGCCGTAACTGAGTCCGCGCTTGATGCGGATCTCCTGATTAAGCCGTGACGAGTACCCGCCGCCCAAAACCGAGTTCAGTACAACTGCCGGATAATAAAAAGCTGTGTCTTCTTTACGTCCAAACGATGTTTGTTTAGCGAAGGTCACGGATGCCTGGCCGGACTTGGGCAGATCCACGACTAATATCCTTTTCAAAAGAGGTTGCATCTCGTCTGGGGCGACGGTGAAAGACATAGCCTCCTGTGGCCTTATAATCGTGCCTCCCCACCCGCCGAAATATTTTTGAGTCAAAGAGTTTGCGGCAGTGAAATTTATCTCGCCGGCTAAAATAAGAACTGCGTTTTTGGCAACATAGTTCGTCTTCGCGAATGCAACCACGTCCGCCCGCGAGATTGAGGCAAGGCTAGTGGGAGTGCCGCCCGCAGGATGCTCACCGAAGGTATACTTGCTTGCTACATAATTTCCCAGAAAGGCGGGTTGCGATAAATTATAAGTTAAACCATCTAATGCTTGTGATTTGAGCAGGTCGAGTTCCTTTTGATCAAATGCCGGATTGAGCACTACGTCGGCCATTATCGCCATCGCCTGTTCGAGTTTATCCGAAGTGACGGCGACAGTGACCACCGAATTATTCCAGCCAGCTCCGGTATTGATGGAGCCGCCGAGAAATTCCATCTGTTCGGCGATCTGGGTGGCAGTACGGGTTTTTGTTCCCTTGGTGAGCATTGACGCGGTCATGTCCGCGAGGCCTGCTTTTGCCGGATTCTCGACTGATGCACCACTTTTAACAAGTAATTGTAAAGTAACGAGCGGGACGCCTTTTCGTTCGACAACCGCTACCGTCAATCCGTTAGCCAATATTTTTTCCTTGACCGCGGGAATTATTCCCGAACGCGGAGCCGACGGAGCCGGTTGTGCAAATATATTTACCGCCCAGACGCAGAGGCAAAGAATAGAAAAAACGATATTATATTTGCCAAAAACTCGGCGTCTCCGCGTCTCCGCGGTTAAAAAAATCCTTTTCATTATTTCTTTTCTCCTTCCGCCTGTGTGTAATGGATCACGACACGATTGGTATCCGTAAAATATTTTTTCATCACGAGTTGAACATCCGCCGCTGTGACGGCCTGTAGTTTTTGTATTTCTGAGTTAACCGCCTTCGGATCGCCTTGATAGGCGATCGCTCGTTCGATGGTGATCGCTTTGCCGTCGTTGTTTTCACGCTGGCGGATTCCGGCGGTGATAAGCTGATTTTTCGCCTTCTCAAGTTCTTTCGCTGATACCGGAGCGGATTGAATTGCTTTCAACTCGGCAAGCAAAGCTTTTTCGAGAACGACACCGGTCTTACCCTCGGAGGCAATAGCGGTGAATATCAGCAGCCCACGATCTAGCCGAACGTCCGCCTCGAACGATGCTTCCTGTGCTATCTGCTGTTTGTAAACCAGGCTCTGGTACAATCGCGAGCTTTCGCCGCCGGAAAGAATCGATGCCGCAATTCGCAGCGCCGCTATGTCCTTGCTCTTTGAATCAGGAGCCAGGTATGTAATTGAAACCGCTGGAAACGGAACGATCGGGCCGGTTTGGTTAAACCTTTCCTCCTTAGTCCGTTCGGGCTCGACCTCGGTCACCCGCTTGATCGGCGTTGCGGGTTTCGGGATGGCTCCGAAATATTTGTCGGTCCATGTATCAAACTGTTTCTGGTCAAAATCGCCGACTACGATCAGCACCGCATTATCCGGGCGGTAAAAATCCTTATAAAACTCAGCTGCGTCCCTCCGCGTAGCGGCGTCGAGCTCTTCAAGATTGCCGATCACGCCTCGCTTATAGGGATGAACCTTATAGGAAAGACTGTTGGTAAATTCATAAAAGCGGCCATAAGGCTGGGCCAGCACACCCTGTCGAAATTCTTCCTGAACAACCTTTCGCTCCGAGTTAAAATTTGCGTCGTCAACGCTCAAATTTATCATCCGGTCTGCCTCCGCCCACAAAAGAGGTTCAAGGTGATTGGACGGTACAACCTCGTAATAATTTGTGAAATCCGGATGCGTCGAAGCGTTGTTAAATCCGCCAACATCCTCCGTCAGCCGGTCGAGTTTTTCGTTCGGCATGTTTTTCGTCGATTTAAACATCATATGCTCGAACATATGTGCAAAACCTGATTTGCCGATCGGATCATTCTTGCCGCCAACGTCGTACCAGACATGTATCGCCACCGTCGGACTGGTGTTATCTAAAACGGAAACGACCTTCATGCCGTTCGGTAGTGAGCGTTCCTTTATGTTGAGCGGAACGACCTTGAGCTGGCCGAGTGAGGTTATCGTTAGGGCCAAAGCAAAGATCAACGTAAATAAAAATGCGTATAATTTGTGCATATTTGATTCTTATTGAGAAGAGTTACAGTGCATTACGCTTGAAAGCAAGCTTGGTTTTAGATGCAAAAACAATACAAAATGGATTGCCTGCGCGTTCCATTGCTACTGGTAATCGTAAAAACCTTTGCCGCTTTTGCGTCCGAGCCATCCGGCATCGACATATTTTTTGAGAAGCGGGCACGGCCGGTATTTCGGGTCGCCCAAACCTTCGTGCAATACATTAAGTATTGCCAGGCAAACATCGAGTCCAATGAAATCAGCAAGAGCAAGCGGCCCCATTGGGTGATTCATTCCCAGTTTCATAATCTCATCAATAGATTCTTTAGTCGCAACGCCTTCATGTAGTGCAAAGATCGATTCATTTATCATCGGCATTAGCACTCGGTTTGAGACGAATCCGGGATAATCATTGCACTCGACCGGGACTTTGCCCATTTTTTCGGATAAGGCCTTTACTTTCGCGTAAGTCTCTTCGGATGTTGCGATTCCACGGATAACCTCAACCAGTTTCATAAGCGGAACCGGGTTGAAAAAGTGCATTCCTATGACTTTGTCGGGACGTTTTGTCGCGGCGGCGATCTTGGTGATCGAAATCGACGAGGTGTTTGAAGATAAAATCGCCTCGGGGCCGGTAATATGGTCCAGCTTTTCGAATATTTGCTTTTTTACCTCAAAATTTTCAGTCGCCGCTTCGACTATCAGTGAGCATTCAGCAAGGTCGTCGAAATTTATTGTAGATTTAATGCGTCCCAGAATAGAAGACTTGTCTTCTTCGGTCATCGTTTCTTTTTTGACGAAACGGTCAAGGCTTTTGCTGATATTGTGAATTCCTTTCTGAACAAATTCCGGGTTGACGTCACACATGACGACATCGAAACCTGCAGCGGCGGCAGCTTGCGCGATGCCGTTGCCCATCGTACCCGCACCGATAACTCCAATGATTTGAGACATATTGTTCGACAAATTATAAAGAAAATGGGAGGAATAATTATTAATTGGCAATTACTAATTAATAATTATTCCCCCAACTTACAAAGTTTAGTGAAATACGAAGCCGAAATTTAAACGCGTTCGACCGCCATTGCTACCGAGTTTCCGCCGCCAAGGCATAGGCCAGCGACACCGCGTTTGGCTCCGCGCCGCTTCATTTCGTAAAGAAGTGTCGTTAAAACACGCCCGCCGGAATTCCCGATAGCGTGTCCCATAGCGACTGCCCCGCCGTTTACGTTGACGAAATCGGGATTAATGCCGAGTTCTTTCATGACGCCGAGAGCCTGTACAGAAAACGCTTCGTTCAGCTCGAAGAGCTCGACATCTTCGAGCTTCCACCCAGCCTTCGCCACCGCCCGGCGAACGCCTTCAACTGGAGCGAGCATTATATATTTTGGCTCAATGCCAGAGACGGCGTATGAAACGATTCGGCCCAAAGGCTCAACGCCCATTTCCTCGGCATTTGCAGCCGAAGTAACTACTAAAGCCGAAGCACCATCATTAATGCCGGGAGCATTTCCAGCCGTAACTGTTCCGCCGTCTTTTTTAAACGCCGGTTTTAGCTTGCCGAGCGCTTCCGCCGTCGTATCAGGCCGGACCGGTTCGTCATAATCCAAAACTATCGGATCGCCTTTTTTTTGCGGGATCTCGATCGGAATGATTTCGTCTTTAAAATATCCGGCCTGTTGGGCTTCGTGGGCCTTGCGATGCGAATTGTAAGCAAAATCGTCCTGCGTTTCGCGGCTTATCTGATGTTTGTCGGCGACGATCTCGCCGGTGTTTCCCATGTGCCAGTTCTCAAACGGGCACCACAGGCCGTCATGGATCAGCAAATCGGTAACGGTTTGATTGCCCATGCGAAAGCCATCCCGCGCCGTTTGCAGCGCGTAAGGGATATTCGACATCGATTCCATTCCGCCGGCAACGACGAATTCGGCATCGCCAAGCTGCACCGCCTGTCCTGCGAGGGCGACCGCACGCAATCCTGAGCCGCAAACCATATTGATAGTCAAAGCAGAAACTTCCGGCGGTAAGCCCGCCTTCATAGCTGCCTGGCGTGCCGGAGCCTGTCCGATCCCGGCCTGCACGACACAACCCATTATTACTTCGTCGATTTTGGCCGGATCGACGCCGGAAAGCTTCACGGCTTCCTTAATTGCGATTGCACCGAGGTCAGGAGCCGTAAATCCCTTTAAAGCGCCTTGAAATTTTCCGGTCGGAGTCCTCGCGGCACTTATAATAACTGCATCTCTTTTGTCTGACATTTTATAACACCCCTCTCTGAATAAAATAATGCTTTTATAACAAACAGTTATTTTCTCATTAGATCTACGTTCGCGCAATTCAAAGTTCTGAGTTCACGCTTTAGCGTGCTTCTTCGTTAATCAAAAGACAAACTAAAGTTTGAACTCAGAACAATTCCCCGATGTCCTCGTTCCAGATTTCCGGATGTTTATCAATATAAGCCGCTAACATTTCTATACAGTACATTGAATTAAGATCGACGACCTTAACGCCGTTTTCCCGCAGCCATTCGACGCCGCCTTGAAAGTTAACGGACTCGCCTAATACAACGGTGCCGATATTAAATTGCCGCATCAGCCCGCTGCAGTACCAGCAAGGAGCGAGCGTCGTTACCATTATTGTATTGCGGTAATTTCGCTGCCTGCCTGCTTTGCGAAAAGCATCGGTTTCGCCATGAATGGATGGGTCGTGTTCCTGAATGCGGCGATTATGGCCGCGTCCGAGCAGGCCACCTTCCGAATCGAATAACGCCGCTCCGATTGGAATGCCGCCTTCGGCCAATCCAAGTTTTGCTTCTTCAATTGCGATATCGAGCATTGTATTGTAATTGTTCGTGTCGTTCATATTTGATATTGATTGCCCCAAAATCTTATCATTAACCTCATTGGAGATAAATTTGTGTCACAAAACTTTGAAGCAGGTGATTTTCTGATTTTTCAGGTCGAAAGCGGGTACGGCCTTCTGCGGGTTCTCGGCGTAGACAATTTAAGTTCAGATACGATCTGGCACTTATCCGCGTATAATGATCTTTTTCTCGATGTCGAAATGGCGGATGCTGCTCTCGAAAATCCTGCATCTTTGACTGTGAGCCTGCCGCACATCGCGTTAACGAACCGCGCATTTGAGAGCACTCAGGTTGCAAAAATGAAAAATGAGCCGCTGGAAGTAGCAGAGATGAAAGCATTCGAAGAATGGAAATTAAACCGCGGTGAGATTTTTGATAGATCCGTCAGACTCATGCTGGGATTGCGATAGCGAATAACTTTAGATTGTTTCCAAAAACTCAAGGAATACTTCTGCGTTTCAGTTCCCTGGCAATTAGCTCAAGTTCCCTGCTCACCTGTCCGGCGGCCGACGAATTTTCCTGGGCCCGGCGTATCAAATAAGGAATAGCATCCTTGACCGGCCCGTAAGGAACATATTTGGAAACATTGTAATTATTTTTCGCCAGAACGTACGAAAGATTATCGCTCATACCGTATAACTGTGAATAAAAAATATGCGGGTGATTTTCGGGAATGCCGCGGGCATGCATTTTTTGAGCAAGAAGCTGCGTACTCTTTTCGTTATGAGTTCCGGCAACAAACGCTACATCGTCAATGTGATCGAGACAGTAATCGATTGCGGCGTTGTAATCACGATCGGTCGAAGCCTTGTCGGGTTGGATAGGCGACGGATAATTCATTTCCGAGGCCCGGGCACGCTCCTTTTCCATATACGCGCCGCGAACGATCTTTACGGCGAGCAGGTACCCGTTATTTTTAGCTTCGCGCCGGGCTTCTCTTAAATATTGAAGCCGGTCCGTGCGGTACATTTGCAAAGTATTGAAGATTATCGGCTGTTCGAGATTGTACCGTTCCATCATATCGGTCGCCATCCGGTCGATTGCGTCCTGAATCCAAGATTCCTCGGCATCGATAAAAACGGCTTGCCCGTTTTGATAAGCGAAAGAGCAGATTTCC
Organism: Pyrinomonadaceae bacterium; assembly: GCA_037723965.1. Classification (GTDB taxonomy): domain Bacteria; phylum Acidobacteriota; class Blastocatellia; order Pyrinomonadales; family Pyrinomonadaceae; genus OLB17. The sequence goes on from JBBJOS010000001.1 coordinate 333,254, forward strand.
TCGACCCGATTGTGAATACGCTCGCATTTCGCCTGGCTTTTGGCGTCCAATTTCTTTTTCGCGCTCAATCGTTCCAGAGTCCCGAGAGGAGCAACGCCCGTCACCTTAAAAACCGCGAACGGTATATTAGGATCGTCTTTTGCGCGGTCGATAGTTCGGATTATTTCTTCCTTAGTATTCTCAAAATCTGCTTCGGTGGCCTTTCCTTCAACCGAATAATCAAGGATCGTGCCGATGTTTGCTCTGCCGAGATTGACAATCGTAGGTTCGCACTCCTCTATTGTCTCGCCGCCGCAGAATTGCTCGAAGATCGTGCTTTTTATCAATCCTTCTACGGGTAAGCCGAGCGAAAGCGAGAAATTCGCCGCACGCGTACCGACAGCATTAAGAAAAGGAGAGTTCAGCAACCTAAAAAGGCGATATTTTTCCTTCAGCTCGGCATCGGATTTGTCGGCGAAGGCGGTTGCTGTGTCCTGGAAATCCAGTTTAAATTCGCTCATAAATGCGCAAGGTCGGCACAAAGTGAAAGATTATCGAAAAGAATGGATTTCCGCAAATTGAGTCTTTCCCGTTGATGCCTTATGATTCTTGTTCATTCAAATTATTGAGATATTTCTTATGAGCAAAGGGCTTCCTAAAAGATCGGAAAATTATTCCGAGTGGTACAACGAAATCGTAAAACGCGCTGATTTGGCCGAAAATTCCGCGGTTCGCGGCTGTATGGTGATAAAGCCCTACGGGTTTGCGATCTGGGAAAAGATGCAGCGGGCCTTGGATGATATGTTCAAAGCGACCGGGCATCAAAATGCTTATTTCCCGCTTTTTGTTCCGAAATCTTTTCTTGAGAAAGAGGAAGAGCATGCGGAAGGCTTCGCAAAGGAATGCGCGGTGGTCACGCATTACCGGTTGATGGCAAATCCCGACGGCAAGGGTTTAATTGTAGATCCGAACGCCAAGCTCGAAGAAGAGTTGATAATCCGTCCCACGTCCGAAACGGTTATTTGGAACACTTACCGGACTTGGATACAATCATGGCGTGATCTTCCGCTATTAATAAACCAGTGGTGCAACGTCGTCCGCTGGGAAATGCGTACACGGTTGTTCCTGCGTACCGCCGAATTCTTGTGGCAGGAAGGCCATACGGCTCATGCGACAAAGGAAGAAGCTATCGAAGAAACGGAGCGAATGCTCGGCGTATATGCCGATTTCGCGGAGAAATGGATGGCAATGCCGGTGCTGCAAGGCACAAAGACAGCAAACGAACGATTTGCTGGTGCCGAGGAAACGCTTTGTATCGAGGCTTTGATGCAGGACGGCAAAGCATTACAATCCGGCACATCGCATTTTTTAGGTCAGAATTTCAGTAAGTCGTTCGACGTGAAATTTGTCAATAAGGAAAATCAGATCGAGCATCCGTGGGCGACCTCGTGGGGCGTTTCGACGCGATTAATGGGAGCATTAATTATGGCCCATTCCGACGACAACGGTCTTGTCCTTCCGCCGAAACTGGCTCCGATCCAGGTCGTGATCGTTCCGATCTATAAACAAGAGGAAGATCTAATAACTCTGACGGAGCGGATCGAACCTATCGTCAATGAATTAAAATCTGCCGGAATCGCCGTAAAATACGATAACAGCACGAATCAGCGTTCGGGTTGGAAATTCGCCGAATACGAGCTTCGCGGCGTGCCTGTGCGGCTCGGCCTGGGAATGCGTGATTTGGAAAACGGCACAATCGAAGTTGCCCGCCGCGACACGCTAACGAAGGAATCGGTATCAATTGATTCGGTGGTCGAAACGGTTAAGATTCTCCTCGAACAAATTCAAGCCGCGATCTATCAAAAAGCCCTTCGTTTCCGCGAGGAAAACACGCACACCATCGACACTTGGGATGATTTCAAAGCCCAAATCGAAAAAGGCGGTTTTATACTTGCGCATTGGGATGGCACGTCCGAAACCGAAGAAAAGATCAAGGCCGAAACCAAAGCCACGATACGATGCATCCCGCTGGATTCCGAAGAGGAAACGGGAAAATGTGTTTACTCTGGCGGCGAATCTAACAAAAGGGTGGTTTTTGCCCGGGCTTACTAGGATATCGATCCGAGTTTCTTTAAAATTTCCTGTCCTTACTTCATCGATTTTTATGAGTGAAAAGCTTTAATCCAACTACACAAATGAAATTCCTATGTCAGGTACGTGATTTGCAATACCTTTCGCATCGACTCGAAGTGGACGGTTTTAATTCATAATTTGACGGACAAGGGAGGACAAATGAACAATTTATTTAGAGGGCTGCTTGCGGGTGCCGCAGCGTGGAAGCTCGGCGGCGGTATTATTTCGACGATTTTGATCTTTTTAATAGTGTTCTGGCTACTCGGAAGCTGCTAATGAATGACCTGATATAAGTGCAATTCGTTACATTGAATTTTTGATTTTATGAAGCGGCAGTCAACAGCGAAGAATGTCTTTTCTGATTTCTGCCGCTTCATAATGTCAACTGCTTTCAGCGTACCGGTTAAGTTCCTGCTAAATCTTAAGCTTGCTGCTTGCGATCGTCACACCAATTTTTAAGACTTTTTCCATTTAGCCATCATCTAAATTACTGAACGTTGAGTGATTTCGCGTTCAATAGTAGTTTCAAGTTATTATTCTCGTGCGCAAAGCGGCCGGAATGCGTGGATGTTTACAACTTTAACGGACGAAAAGCTTGTCGAGCTTGCGGTTTCAAAGGATTCCGAGGCCTTCGGCGAAATAGTAAAACGTTGGGAACGAAAGATTTTCGCTCTGTGTTTCGGTATGCTCGGCCGTGAGGACGACGCCCGCGACGCTGCCCAGGAAACATTTATCGCCGCCTACCGAAATCTGGCAAATTTTCGCGGCGACGCAAAGGTTTCGTCCTGGCTGCACCGTATCGCCGTAAACCAGTGTCTGACTACTAAAAGGCGGGCGAAAACCCGTTCGGAAGATTTTCTCGATGAGGAAACGCATGAAGAAGACCGCGTTTTTATGGTGCCGCCGCATTTATCGCCTTTGCGAACGACGGAGCAAAACGAGCGGCTCTTTTACGTCCGGCAGGCCGTTACGTCGCTTCCGACCGATTTACGGCAGGTGATCGTAATGAAGGAATTTGAGGATATGACCTTTCAGGAAATCTCGGAAACGCTTGAATTGCCATTAAGCACAGTCAAAAGCCGCGTTTATACTGCCCTGAAGCAATTACGCATGAAACTGGAGCGGACGCCTCTGGAGGTTGCGTAAATTATTATGAACAAGAACAAAAATATCGAAAAAGTTTGCGTACATGGTGAAGAGATCGTTTCATATCTTTATGACGAAATGCCGGCGTCCGGTCGAAAGCTGTTTGAATCTCATTTATTGGAATGCAGCGATTGTACTGACGACTTTGCAGGTCTTTCACTTGCCCGTCTCAATGTTTATGAATGGAACAACAATGAATTCGCCGCGATGCAGACGCCGACTATCTTGATTCCTTACGAAAATAGTGATCGTGATTCGTGGTTCCAAAGCTGGTTCGGCCCGATCTTTTCGGCTCCAAAATTGGCGGCCGGCGGCATTTTGGCGGCAGCGGCTATTGTTTTCGGATTCGTTTTATTTCCTTCCGGGAATCTAGAAAATAATATTTCGATCAACGAAGTAAAAACTGCTCACCCGACCGCGACAATGCCGGATAAGCCTTCGACTCCGATGGTTGCGGAAGATCAACAATTAGTTGAAGTAAAGATTCCTAACTTATTGAATAGAAATGATAATAGCGGTGTTACGGCGAAGCCAATTATGGTCTCGAAGCCGTTTGCTAAAAAGCGTAAGATCGATGAAAGAGTAGCGGCGGTAAAAATGACCCCTAAAACTAAAAATATTCAACCCTTAACGCCGCTGAATGCTCCCCGTTTAACAAATTTCGAAGATGAAGACGATAACACGCTTCGTCTCACCGACCTTATTGCGGACAGCAATACCGACAAGTAGTATTTATTTATGAAAATCAGAACTATTTCCTCAAAACTTATTACTTTGATCGCCGTTGTCATATTTCCCGTACTTTTCGTGAACGCCCAGGAAGACGAACAAAATGAGAGACCCGGCCGGCAAAGGCCTAACCTTATTCGCGAACTCGGGCTCACGCCTGAACAGATCAAGCAGGTGCGGCAGATAAATCAGGAAACGAAGCCTTTAATGGCAGCCGCCCAGGATCGTTTGAGAAACGCGAATCGCGCGCTTGATGTATCCATTTATTCTGACGGCGTGCAGCAAACCGACGTTAATCAGCGATTAACAGATTTTCAAGCCGCTCAAGCCGAGGTCGCGAAAATAAGATTCATGAAGGAACTTGCCGTCAGAAAGATTTTAACGGCTGAGCAGCTTACGCAATTTCGCGAGATGCGGAAGCGATTCGGTGAAGCCCGCGAGAATATGCAGGAGCGCCGCCGCGGCAAGAGAGACATTCGGATGCAGCGCCGCATGGACCGCCCGGTTCGCCCGGTTGTGAACGACTAATTTCATAAAGATTAAGCAATAAATAAGACAGCCGGCTTGGTAACAGGGCGGCTGTCCTTATTTGTCGTTTTTGACTGTTCATTGTAATCTCTACGAAACGTCTATCGGCCCGGGTTTTCGTCTCGTCCGTAATGAATCCTTTTTTCAAATTTCTTTTCGAGCTGCAGGAAATCAGTTTATTGCTTTGGAGCGCTCTCACGGGCCTCTTCAGAAAGCCGCGTTATTTTCCAGAGATAATTCGCCAGATGGATATAATCGGCGTAGGCTCGCTGCCCATCGTTTTGCTGACAGGCTTTTTCACCGGCGGCGTGTTGATCTTGCAGACTTTTCCGACGCTTCAGTATTACGGAATCCATAATGAAGCCGGACGTTCCGTCGCAACTTCGCTGATCCGTGAACTTGGGCCGGTTTTGACTGCCTTAATGGTTTCAGGCCGAATAGGTTCGGCGATTTCGGCTGAATTAGGTTCTATGGTTGTTTCACAACAGATCGACGCCATGCGGGCACTTGGAACCGATCCGCATAAGAAACTCGTCGCTCCTCGGGTCCTCGCGTTAATAATAATGCTTCCGCTTCTAACTGTTGCCGCTGATATATTCGGCATTATAGGCGGCGCTGTTAGTGCTTCTTATATCTTCGATCAGGACATAAACGTTTTCCTGAATTCAGTTCGCAACGGTATTACCGCGAACGATCTACTGGGCGGCATGATCAAACCTGTGTTTTTCGGGTTGATAATCGGCGGCATCGCTTGTCATAAAGGTCTTAGTACGACCGGCGGAACCGTCGGAGTCGGACTTTCGACTATCAATGCTGTAGTGCTTTCGTCGATATGGGTCATTATTTTCGATTTTTTCCTGGCGAAGGCGATCCAAACGATTTTTGGCGTCGGAATTATTTAAGTAGCGTTTTATATGCCGCCTTTAGCCGGCGTTACTGTTAACGTAGAATCAGCCTAAAGGCGATACTCAAAACGATTGTGAAAATGGAGGATTTCGAACTAATTGAAGAAGAGTTGGAGCCGACGGATCTCGAAGTTGCGGTTGACGAGCCGGACCGCGTCCAGCCCGCGATCGAGTTCCGGGATGTTTACTTGTCCTTCGACGATAAAACTATTCTGAACGGTATCAGCTTTACCGTTCGGAGGGGCGAAACTAAGCTAATTTTGGGACGCAGCGGCGGCGGTAAATCGACTATTGTCCGTTTGATACTTGGCCTTTTAAAACCGGACTCCGGTCAAATCTTTGTGAACGGCGAGGAGATCACTGACTATAATGAACGCGAAATGATGCCTGTCCGGCAAAAGATCGGGATGGTTTTTCAGGAAGGCGCGCTTTTCGATTCACTTTCCGTTTACGAGAATGTAGCTTACCGGCTGATCGAACAAGGCCATGACGTTGTAGAGATAGAGCAGGAAGTCCGGCGAATGCTGCAGTTCGTCGATCTTGAAGACGCTATCGATAAAATGCCTATCGAGCTTTCCGGCGGAATGCGGCGGCGCGTCGGTATCGCCCGCGCTCTGATCGGCGATCCCGAGATTGTGCTGTTCGATGAACCGACCGCCGGCCTTGATCCGCCGACCGCACGCACAATTTGCGAACTTGCGATCAAGCTGCGCGATCTGCAGGATGTGTCGTCAATATTCGTCACGCACGAGATGAATAACCTGGAATTTTTGTCGTCCGAATACGCCACCGTAAATGAGGAGGGCCAGATCGTATTTGAAAAAGAAGGCGAAAAGCTTTGTCTGATAAATACGGAAGTGATAATGTTGCGGGACGGGGAAATAATTTTCAGCGGCAAGGACGAACAACTAAGATCGAACACTGACCAATATATCCAAAGGTTCATCCAGGGCAAAAATTTGTAAAATGAAATGGTAGATACAAAGAAAACCCATACATTCAGCACACTTCGTGTCGGCATCTTCGTTTTATTCGGGCTTGCCGTACTCGCGTTTTTAATTCTCAATTCAAGCGGCGATCTTAATCCGTTCGAGAAAAAGCTGAAGCTTAAAGCGAGATTTGCTACCGCTGACGGGCTGCGCGAAGGCTCCGAGGTGCAGCTTGCGGGTGTCCGAATCGGCAAAGTTGAAAGTGTCGGCTTTCTTCCGCCGGACAGCCCCGAGGAATTGAAGGTCGAGGCCGTGATGGCAGTTGACCGCGAATTAAACGGATCACCGATAAATCAGCGAATAAGAACCGATTCGACCGCGCAGCTCACCGCGACTTCCCTGTTGGCAAACGATAAAACCATCAATATAACCACCGGGAGCCCAAAAGGTAATCCCGTTTCCGATAATGATGTTTTGGCGTCGAATGTCGCGCCGTCGATCAATCAATTGACTCAAACGGGTAACGAATTACTGGGCCAGATCAATAAAATGGCAATACCCGCAAATGAGATATTAAATAAAGCCAACCGCGGCGAAGGCACGCTTGGCCGCATCGTAAACGATGAAACGCTCTATAACAGTCTAGACGCCACCGTTGCCGAAACAAAGTTGACAATGACGAAGCTGCAAACAACCATTGAAAAAGTAAATCGCGGCGAGGGCACCGCCGGAAAACTGCTCAACGATCCCGCGCTTTACAACAGTCTTAACCGGACGGTCGGCCAGCTTGAGGCGATTTCAAATGATATTCGGGCCGGACGCGGAAGCGCCGGTAAATTCATCACGGACGACGCTTTGTATAACGAAACTCGGGCGGCAATTCTGGATTTGCGAACATCGACCGCGAAAATTAACGGCATCGCGGATGACTTCAAACTGATCTCGACCGACCTTGCGGAAGGCCGCGGCAGTGCCGGAAAATTCCTTAAGGACGAACAGCTTTACGAAGACGCGCGTCAAACGCTCGCAAAATTTAACTCCACCGCAACCAGAATCGAATCCCTAATCGCAGACACACAATCCGGCAAAGGTACGATCGGCAAACTTTTTACCGACGAAACCCTTTTCAACAACGTGAATCAAACCGCATCGAATATAAATCAGCTTTCGAGTGAAGGTACAAAACTCATCTATGACTTTCGCCAAAATCCGAAAAAATATCTCCGCATTAAACTAAGCATTTTTTAACGCTCGAATCGAGTACCTCATTGTTCGCAGACTCAGGGCCGTACTGTTTCCGGAAGGCTGATCTCGGGTCTTGTAACGATTTAAGTTAAACTATTCGGGCGCTATGTATGAATCAAAAATAAAAATCGCGATCTTCGGCGGTTCGGGCTATGGCGGCAGCGAACTGCTGCGTATTCTCTTGTTTCACCCAAATGCCGAAATAGTCCTGGTTACTGCGAACGAACATGCGGGCAAAGTGGTGGCCAATGTGCATAAGAATCTAAACGGATTGACTAACCTGTCGTTTGAAAAAATCCCTGATGATCTTTCGAATCTCAAGATAGATGTCGCTTTTTTTGCACTTCCCCATGGGCAGGCGCTCAATTTAGTTCCTCAGCTTGGAGATATTGTGAAGGCTATCGATCTTTCGGGAGATTTCAGGATCGATGATCCCGCGGTATTTCAAAAATTTTACAAATTCGAACAAACTGCTTCCCGATTACAGAAAGATTTTGTGTACGGGTTGACCGAAACAAATCGCGAAGCAATAAAAAATGCTAAATATATCGCCAATCCCGGATGCTTCGCGACCGCGACACTTCTTGCCCTTATTCCACTGGTAAAAAGCGGCCTTCTTACGGGTAAGGTGATCGTTGATGCCAAGACCGGTTCGAGCGGTTCCGGTGCGAAAGCCGCGGTAAACACTCATCACCCGCAGCGAATGAATTCATTTTACGCCTATAAACCTTTTGCGCACCAGCATATGCCGGAGATTGAGCAGCATTTGCGAACAATTGGCGATTTTGCAGATGATTTCGTATTCATGACACACAGTTTGCCCGTTTCACGCGGTATCTTTGCATCTTGCTATCTCGAAACACGAGTCATCCTGACAAATGAAGACCTTGCTAATCTGTATAAAAGTTTTTATGAGGATGCGTTTTTTGTCCGCCTTGTCGATGGCTCGCCGGACATTAATTGGGTAAAAAATACAAATTTCTGCGATATTGCGATCCATTCGAACGGCAAACAAATAGTTGTATTTGCGGCGCTCGACAATCTGGTCAAAGGTGCCGCCGGACAGGCGATTCAAAATATGAACCTAATGTTTGGCCTCAACGAAGTCACGGGGCTAATTTTCGCAGGCGGCAATCCTTAAAGGTTATGAGTTCAAACTTTAGTTTGTCTTTTGTTAACGAAGAAGCACGCTGAAGCGTAAACTCAGAACTCAAGAAGATGAATTTCGCACAGATAAAACAACAAGAAGATCAGTACCAAATCCAGACCTACAAAAAGATGGGCATCTCGGTCGAACGCGGCCGCGGCTCGTGGGTTTGGACAAGCGAGGGTGACAAATACCTCGACCTTTACGGCGGCCATGCTGTTTGCGCAACCGGGCATTCACATCCGCACGTCGTAAAGGCGATTCAGGAGCAGGCCGCAAAAGTTCTGTTTTACTCGAACCTCGTATATTCGGAAATTCGAGGCCGGGCTGCCGAAAAGCTCGTCTCCGTCTCACCCGAAACTATAACGAAAGGTTTTTTCTGCAACTCCGGCACAGAGGCCAACGAAAACGCCATGCGAATGGCAAGGATGGCGACCGGGCGTGAAAAGGTAATTTCTTTCACCGGCGGATTTCACGGCAGGACGGCTGATTCGATAAGTGCAACCTTCCTCGGAAAATACCGCGATATTGGAAAACCGAATGTCCCGCACCACGTTTCGGCCGAATTCGGCGAAATTGAAAGCGTCCGTTCTGTTGCCGACAGCGAAACTGCCGCTATCATTATGGAGCCGATACAATCGATGGCCGGTGTCCGCGAGGCGCCGCCGGAATTCTTTATCGAACTTCGAACAATTTGCGATAAACTCGGAATTATTCTGATATTCGATGAAGTGCAAACAGGCATGGGACGAACCGGGAACTGGTTTTTCGCCGGCAGCGAACTCGCCGGAAATATTGAACCGGACATCATCACACTCGCTAAATCACTCGGCAGCGGTGTTCCCGTCGGAGCCTGCCTGACGAACGAAAAAGTCTCGTCGCAGATAAAAGAGAATGATCTTGGAACCACATTCGGCGGAGGAATGCTCGCGATGGCGGCTATACTTGCAACGCTTGAAGCGGTCGAAACGGACGAGATGATAGCGAATGCAAAATCCGCCGAAATTTATTTACGCTCCCGTCAGAGCGGCCTGCCCGGAATAAAAGCTATTCACGGGAAAGGCTGTCTACTGGGAATCGAGTTTGAAGATACCGCCGCTGCGATTCACGCAAAACTTCTCGAAAATAAAATAATTACCGGCACGTCGAGCAATCCGAACGTACTGCGGCTTTTACCGCCGCTATGTGTGAAACCTGAAGAGATTAATCAAATGATCGAAGTTCTGAGTTCACGCTTCAGCGAACTTCCCGGTTAACCTGAAGACAAATAAAGTTTGAACTCAGAACTCTTTTAACGATGGCAAATTTTCTCAAAACATCTGATTTTTCATTTGCCGTTCTCAATTCTCTGGTCGAATCCGCGATTCGGATCAAACACGGCAATGCTGACCGTCCGCTCGAACGCAAATCCGTCGCGCTCGTATTCTTCAACCCTTCACTTCGCACCCGTGCTTCGATGCAGGTCGGCATTTACGAACTTGGCGGAAATTCCGTGATACTGGAGCCGGGCGGGACGTCATGGACGCTGGAGCATCGTGACGGTGTCGTAATGGACGGTGGGAAGACAGAGCATTTGAAAGAATTTGTCCGTGTTTTGGAACGCTATGTTTCGGCGATTGGCGTCCGGACGTTTGCCGATCTCAAAGACTGGGAATTGGAACGCACTGATCCGGTCCTCCATGCATTTGCAAAGTATTCGACAAAACCGATCATAAATCTCGAATCCGCGATGCATCACCCGTGTCAATCAATGGCGGATATGATGACAATCCGTGAGAAATTTAGGACAGTGAAAAAGAAGGTGCTGCTGACTTGGGCCTGGCATCCGAAGCCGTTGCCGATGGCCGTTCCGAACAGCCTCGCCCTCGCCGCCGCTCAATTCGGGCATGATGTGAGGATAGCTCATCCGCCAGGCTACGATTTGGATGTCGATCTGATACGGCAAATAGATGATTACTCGAAAAAAAGCGGCGGAAGTTTTGAAATTACTAATGATGTTGATGCAGCATTTGAAAATGTCGAAGTCGTTTACGCGAAAAGCTGGGGAGGTTCCCGTTATTACGGCAATCTCGAACAAGAAATCATTGATCGCGCAAAATATCGGGAGAAATGGATTGTCGATGAACCGAAAATGGCGATGACAAATGAGGCCATTTTCATGCATTGCCTGCCGGTTCGGCGAAACGTCATCGTTACGGATGCGGTAATTGATTCGTCAAATTCAGTAGTTATTGATCAGGCAGAAAACCGTCTGCATATTCAAAAAGCGATCATGTCGCATTTAATTAAATGAAAATAGAAAACATAGATCTGCTGCGCGAGTCGCTTCCGTACATTCAACGCTTCAAAGGCAAAACATTTGTCGTCAAATTTTCCGGTAAAGTTACCGAAGACCGGGAGAATCTGGCATCACTCGCTGAAGAACTTGCTCTGATGCACCAAGTCGGTATTCGCGTTTGCGTCGTCCACGGCGGCGGCAAGCAATTGACGGAGCTGGCAAAAAAGCTTGGCGTGGTGCAAACAGTTATTGAAGGGCGTCGCGTGACCGACGACGACACGCTCGATCTTGCGAAAATGATTTTTCGCGGAAAGATCAATACGGAAATACTCGCGGAGCTGCGCCGACGCGGGATCGAAGCGGTCGGGCTTTCTGGTGTTGACGGCGGCGTTGTAAAGGCGGTAAAACGGCCGCCGCGACAGATAATCGATAAGGAAACCGGCGCGGCATCGACTGTTGATTACGGACATGTCGGTGATATTGTCGATGTCGATGTGCGGCTTATAGATTTATTGCTGGAAAATGGCTATATGCCGATAATTTCCTCACTCGGAGCAGACGACGACGGAAAGATATATAACATAAATGCCGACACGATCGCCTCCGAGATCGCTGTGTGTCTCAAAGCGGAAAAACTTATTCTGCTCTCCGATGTGAACGGAATTTACCTGGATGAAAAGGATGAATCGACGAAGCTTTCACGCGTTACAATCGCGGACGCTAAACATCTGATCGAATCGGGCCGCGCAACCGGCGGGATGATACCGAAATTGGAGAATTTGATTGCCCTGCTCGGACGCGGCGTCCGTTCGGCCCATATTATCAGCGGCAATAAGCGGAACGCACTTTTATCCGAGGTATTTACTAACGAAGGAACGGGAACGATGATCGTCGCCGAATAAACAAAAAAGACAGGCTAATTAAAACCTGTCTCTTTTCATTAAGATGGTGCCGAGGGCGGGACTCGAACCCGCACGGATTACTCCACACGCCCCTCAAACGTGCGCGGCTACCAATTACGCCACCTCGGCAATATTAAATTAAAAAAGAACTATTTATTTGCCGGTGCCATATTGGCGTCTTCGGCTATCGACTGCGTTGCAGGCGTCTGGATCAATGCGCCATTAGTGTTTGTCTCAGCCGTATTTTCGCTCGCATTTGCATTCGGTGCATCCGTAACCACTGGAACTTCCGCAGGTGCCGCCGCAGGTGATTCTTCAGTGCTGCCTTGCAGCACCGATCCTGTTCCGCTCAATGCCGGCATCGAAATAAGCAAAGCCGACACCATGAAAATTGCCGCCGCCGTGATCGTTATTCGGGACAGTACCGAAGCTGATCCGCGCGGAGCGAATGCCGAGCTCGAAACGTTGCTTGTAAACAAAGCTCCCGCGTCCGTCTTACCTGGTTGCAATAAAACCGACCCGATGAGCGCGATGCAAGCCCCGAAAAATAATGCGTATAATATGTAAATCAACTGTTTGTACCTTTTTGAGTTCTGAGTTCAAGCTTCAGCTTGCTTCTTCGTCAGATCTAAGACAAGCTGAAGCTTGAACTCAGAACTATTTATAATTCACGATCCGCGAAAAGCTTTCCGCTTCCAAACTCGCTCCGCCTACCAGTGCTCCATCAACGTCTTCCTGTGACATTAAAATCGCTATATTTTCTGGTTTCACCGAACCGCCGTAAAGAATTCGTGTTTTGTCAGTGACCTCTTTTCCGTGCGTTTCGGCTAAGGTCCGGCGAATGTGGCCGTGCATTTCTTGAGCCTGTTCAGGCGTGGCGGTTTTACCCGTTCCGATCGCCCAAACAGGCTCGTAAGCAATAATGATACTTTCCATGTCCACAACTGTCAAACCGTCCAAGCCGCTAACCAGTTGTCCTTTGACGATTTTTTCAGCGTTACCAGCTTCCCTATCCGCCAGCATTTCACCGACACAAACGATTGCCGTTAACCCTGCATCCAACGATGCCTTCGTCTTGCGATTAACAAAAAAATCAGTCTCGCCGTAAAACTGCCGACGCTCGGAATGTCCGATAATTATATGCGTGCATCCCACATCCTTCAGCATTTCGGACGTTATTTCGCCTGTATGAGCGCCAAATGAAGTTTCAGTCGAGCAATTTTGCGCCGCTACTTTAATATTCGAACCCTCAAGCCGGTCCGCGATGACCTTAAGTGCAGTAAAAACAGGCGAAATGACAACTTCGCAATGGTTCGCGTTAGCCACCAAAGGTTTCAACGCCAAAGCGGTATCCACTGCTTCGCCCAGCAGTTTATACATCTTCCAATTCCCGGCAATTACAGGTTTTCTCATGAACTATTTATAAGTATCAGCTTGCGGCAGTTGAACCCCTGCGTAAATGTCTTTCATCGCCATCTTAAAACCAATTGACTGAAACTCTATTTCCTCGCTTTCATCAAATTCAATCCAATCCCACAAATCACTGTTTTCCCGCCGCCGATAAATCTTCGCATATATTCTGTCCTGTTCGATCAAAACGTACTCGGTGAGGTTTTCAATCTCTTTATAAGCAAACATCTTTTCGCGGCGGTCAGTCAACGAAGTGCTCGGCGAAAGAACTTCGACGACTATCTTCGGCTTTGAAGCATAATATTCGTCTTCGTTGTCATCATCGCAAACGACTACCAAATCCGGGTAATAAAATCGGTTCAATTTTTCGACACGCACTTTAATGTCAACGAAAAAAGGTTCGCAACCGCTGCCCGTTAAATGATTCCTCAATTTTTCAAGAACGTTTCCAACTACGCGGTTATGGCTTTTGCTTGTGCCCACCATGGCAAAAATCTCACCATCTACATATTCATGTTTATATTCGGCGACTTTCTCACCTTCCAGATAATCGGCAACAGAAATTTTAAGTTTTAGTTTTGGTAAGCCCATAATAAATGTTCACTAAACTGCGAAGAGTATCTTTTCATTTATCATCCAGCGCCGCAACACCCGGCAACTTATCGCCCGCTAAAAATTCCAGAGTCGCTCCTCCGCCGGTTGATATGTGGGTGATTTTATCGTTGAGTCCGGCTTGATTTACCGCTGAAACCGAATCGCCGCCGCCGACTATTGAAGTTGCACCCTTTTCCGTGGCTTCCGCTACAGATTGGGCAATGGCCATGGTTCCTTCGTCAAACGGCTTTTCCTCGAACATCCCCATCGGGCCGTTCCAGACTATCGTTTTCGCGCCTTCCAAAGCTTGTTTGAAAATCTCGACGGTTTCAGGACCGATGTCCAAACCGACAAGGCCCGAATTTGTGAAAGCGATCGGGATCACTTTTGCAGAATTCAGCGGGTCGTATGAATCGACGACGCGGTGATCGGTCGGCAAAAGCAGCTCGACGCCGGCATTATCGGCCATTTCTACGATCTTGAGCGCTTTGGGCATCATGTCGTCTTGGACCAGCGATTTACCTATGGTAAAGCCCTGTGCCTTAAAAAATGTGTAAGCCATCGCACCGCCGATCAGCAGTTTATCGACCTTTCGTTCGATCAGAGATTCGATGACCGGAATTTTGTCTGAAACTTTCGCACCGCCAAGGATCGCAACAAACGGCCGTTCCGGTTCGTGTAGAGCTTTGCCGAGAAAGTTAAGCTCCTTTTCCATTAGAAGGCCGGCGACGCAGTCATCGACAAAATGCGTAATTCCTTCGGTCGAAGCGTGTGCGCGGTGCGCGGTTCCGAAGGCGTCATTTACATAAACATCGCACAAATCAGCCAGATGTTTTGCAAAATCTTCATCGTTATTTTCTTCTTCGGCATAAAGGCGAAGGTTTTCAAGTAGCAAAATCTGGCCTTCTTTCAAGATATTTACTTTTTGTTGCACTTCATCGCCGATGCAATCGTGGACGAAAGATATTACCGGATATTCAATAGCCTGAAATGTTGTTTCAGGCTCGGTAATACTATTCATTAGCAAGTCAATGCGTTGCTTTGTATCTTCCTTTAATCCTTTTTCAGAATTCCCATTATCAAAATTTTCCGGTTTCGCCACACTGCGGCCGCTGCCGGACTCCGGCTCTAAATCCTGGCCAAACGCGATGCACATATATTCATAAACCGGCGACAAGCTGTATTTTGCTGCATCATAAGGCATCTTCTTTTCCTCGGCTTTCTTCTTGTCTTTTAGCGGACGGCCGAGATGTGAAGCGAGAATAATTTTTGCCCCTTGCCAGATTGCATATTCGATCGTCGGCAGAGCACCGCGAATCCGTGTATCGTCTTCGATCTCGCCGTTTTTGATCGGCACGTTGAAATCGACGCGGATAAACACCCGCTTGCTTTTAATGTTAATGTCTTTTATCGTCTTTTTGTTCATAAACGGACCGCAGGCACCCTTGCCTGCAATGAGTGTCGCTTCGACGCGAACAAGTTATTAGCGAGAGATTAGAATGCGGCAGCGTAACGCGTTCGAAGATTACGCGGGCAGGCAAGGTGCCTGCGTTCCTACAAACCTTTTGCCGCGATAAATTTGACCAGGTCGCGGACGCGGCACGAATAGCCCCATTCGTTGTCGTACCAGGACAATATCTTAATGCAGGTACCGCCGATAACCTTGGTATTTTCAGCATCGACAATGGAGGAATTGGAATTTCCCCGGAAATCGATGGACACAAGAGGCTCCTCGGAAAATGCGAGAATTCCCTTCATATCGCCGTTTGCGGCTTCCTTTAGAACCTGATTTACTTCCTCGGTGGTAGTTTCTTTTTCGACATTCATCACGACATCTACGAGCGATACATTCGGCGTCGGGACACGGACAGAGATTCCGTCGAACTTCCCTTTTAATTCGGGAATGACTAGTGCGACCGCTTTGGCGGCCCCGGTCGAGGTCGGGATCATTGAAAGCCCGGCGGCACGGGCACGTCGGAGGTCTTTGTGCGGCAGATCCAGAAGCTGCTGATCGTTAGTGTAGCTGTGGATCGTATTCATCAACGCATTCTTAATGCGGAATTTATCGTGAATGACCTTAGCGACCGGAGCGAGGCAGTTTGTGGTGCAGGAAGCGTTAGAAATAATGTGATGATTTGCCGGGTCATACATTTCATCGTTAACTCCAAGAACGATTGTTACATCCTCGTTTTTCGCTGGAGCTGAAATGATGACTTTTTTTACGCTTCCTCCGAGGTGCTTTGCAGCGTCTTCGGCTTTTGTAAAATGGCCGGTCGATTCTATTACTATTTCAGCACCGGTTGAATTCCAGTCAATCGCGGACGGATCGCGCTGGGAAAACACTTGAAACCTATCCCCATCAACGCTAATAAAATCGCCTTCGGCGGAAATTTCCTGCTCGAGGTTTCCCATCACCGAATCGTATTTTAAAAGATGCGCGAGAGTTTTTGTGTCCGTCAGATCGTTGACCGCGACGAAATCGATGTCCGAACTGCCTAAACACGTCCGCAAAACATTACGCCCGATACGCCCGAATCCATTGATGCCTACTTTGATACCCATTTGTTTAAATGATCCTCCCGCAATTTGTAGATGTTAATCCTAAAAGATAACCGATAAGAGCGAAATCTTCAAAACAATATGAGTTTTGGTTACGCTCATGTATTGTGAAATCGCGTTTCCGCGAAAATCTTGTGTCATCTATAAAACTCTTGACAATAGATGCAACAGTTACGAAAATAGATTCGACGGTCTAGCCAATCGGGTTGATGTTTGATAATTAGTAAAAATGACATTGGGACAGTGGGACATGGGACAACGGGACACGGTAAACATTGGGTTTCGGCAAAAATACTACAAAAAACTGCAGCGATCTTTGTAATGTCCCGGGACATGAACATTCATTATTACTTATCAAGAGCGGGAATGCTCGAGTCTTATTTTGTTGAAACTATCCGAAATTCAAAGTCGTAGTATCCGTTTGAGTTTTTAGCGCGACAATTTAGTTCAAAAAGCCCGGAGCAATCCTAAAATGAAAATTCGCAGATACAGTTTCCTGCTCGTTCCTGCCTTGTTTACACTCGGCCTGGCCGGCAATAGCGCTGCACAGGATCAGCAGGTTGCAAAGATACTTTCCGAAACAAACAGAACGGAGGCTGCGATACCTGTGGGTGAAATTCCGTCGGTGATTTATACGCGGCCTAATCTTACACGCATTGGTGTGCAGACTGCCGATCCGATTCCGCTCACGGTAAACGACGCGATTCGCAAGGCACTGGAAAACAACAATAGTATCGAGATCAGCCGCGACGATGTCCGCATTCAGGAACAGTCGATCCGCTCGCTGCTCGGTTTTTACGATCCGGTTTTCTCAGTAACACCGACGTACACTCGTAATTCAAATACGGGTTCGGGAGCCACCAGCGATTTTAATGTCAATGCGGATATACTCCAATTTATCCGTCCGGGCGGCGGGAATATCCAGGGATTTTTTAATAACACTCGAACGGAAAATGCTTTCTCGCAGGCGCAGGTCAGTTCCGGATCGCTCGGAAACTCGGGTGCAGGAGCTATCTTTTCATCCAATGCGGGTGTGCGATATACGCAGCCGCTTTTGAGGAATTTTCGGATCGATAACACAAGACGAAATATAAAAATTGCCCGTCGGCGTTTGGAACAAACCGATGCCGATTTCCGCCGGCAGACGATCGATATAATCGCACAGGTGCAGCGGACGTATTGGGACCTTGTTTTTGCTTTACGAGACCAACAAAATCAGGTTGCGAACGTAAATTTGGCGCAGGAAAATCTACGCCAAGTCGAAGCCCGCATTAAAGCCGGAGCTGCAGCGCCGCTTGCTCGGGCCGAGATCGCTACCGAGCTTGCCAATCGTGAAAGCTCTCTGCTGCTGTCGACTCAGCAGGTTTCGGTTACTGAAAACAATCTGAAACAACTGGTATTAAGAGACGCGATGTCGGCCGAATGGTCGCAAAGTTATGTACCGACCGACAAACCGGCATTCAGTCTGGACACCGTAAATATAGACGCCGCGATCAAGGACGCAATGGACAATAGATTCGAACTGCGGCGGCTAAAGCTCGCGAGCGACATAAATGCGGTCGATATTTCCTACTTCAAAAATCAGACGAAACCGCAGATAGATCTTAATACGACTTTTTCGTTGGATGGACTTTCGAGAGGCGGGCAATTTTCGAGCACAAGTCAGTTTATTCCGTTGATATTGAGAGACCCATTTTCAATACAGACGAACGCAAACTCATTTTTACTAAATCAGATCGATCCGAATGGAACGCTTTTAATACCCAATGTGGAGATTCCACCAACGCCATCTTATTTAGTTGGCGGGTTTAATCGTTCGCTTGCGAACATGTTCCGCAGTGATGCACCGAATTATTCCGTCGGAGTGACATTATCGTTCCCGCTCAGAAACCGCACGGCAAAGGCAAATCTTGCCGGTGCACAGATCACGCAGAACCAGATCGCCACACAGACGCGGGCACAGGAACAGGTAGTGATTGTCGAAGTAAGAAACGCGGTGCAGGCTGTAGAAACGGCCCGCCAGCGTGTACTTGCCGCGATCCGTGCTCGTGAGAACGCCGAAATCCAGCTAAACGGCGAAAGGGAGCTTTTTAACGCCGGCAGATCGACGACCTTTCTGCTCTTCCAGCGAGAAAACGCCCTGACAAATGCCCGCAATGCCGAGATCAGAGCAGAAACTGACTATAACAAGTCCATCGCCGATCTCCAGCGTGCAACATCGACGACCTTCCAATTGAACAATATTGAGGTTGTATCGCCGACGGACGATAAATAGTTTAACTGATGAAAATCCGGCACTTTAAGTTTTTATTCAAACCTGCGAAAATCGTCTGGTGAAAATCTCCGCCGTTCTCATCGCAAAAAACGAAGAAAAAAATATCGCCGCCGCCATCAAATCGGTTTCATGGGCTGATGAGATAATAGTCGTCGATTCGGAAAGTACCGACCTTACACGCGAGATTGCAGAAAGCCTGGGAGCACAAGTCATCGTTCGAGAATGGCCGGGTTTTTCCGCGCAAAAGCAATTTGCCGTCGATCAGGCCGCGAATGATTGGGTTTTTAGCCTGGATGCAGACGAGGCGGTATCAAACGAACTACGCGACGAGATCCTTGCGTTAAAAGGTGAATACAAACCGGCCGACGGATTTAAAGTTCCGAGACTTTCCTATTATATGGATCGTCCGATTCGCCATGGAGGCTGGTACCCCGACTGGCAGCTGCGCCTTTTTGACCGGAGCAAAGGTTTATGGAAGGATGTTCTGGTCCATGAATCATTTCAAATGACGACGGATGCCATTATTGCTAAATTAAACGGGAATATTATCCATCGAAGTGTCGAGAACGCTGAGCATCATCACCGAATGATCGGGGAGCGGTACGCCCCGCTTGCCGCCCAACAAATGTTCGCCGATGGCCGCCGCACATCGATTCCCAGAATCATATTCGCTGGTTGGCTATCTTTCGTGCAAAACTACTTTATCAAAGCCGGGTTTTTAGACGGCTTTCCAGGGTTTTGTATTGCCTATTTCGCCGGCCACCATGCCTTTATGAAACATCTTATTCTCTGGGAATTGCAGCATTCCGGTTCGACTGCTGAATAAATAAGCTGAGTCCGACAACCATTGCAGATATACACTCATCAAAACTTCCATATTGGTCCGTACTAAGTTATATTTTTTGTGTGAATGATTTTGGCGTATATGGTGACGGTTTTATGAAAAACATCTTTCTTGCATCTACCATCCTGATCCTTGCGAGCGCGACGCTTTTCGGCCAAAAAGGTATAGATACACAAACAAAAAAGATCAAAGACGACGTCAAAGGAGTAACCTCTCGAAGCACTGACGCAACACGCTCATTTGATTGGGGCGCAGGCAAAACGGAGGTGCGGGATCGCCTTGAAAATCCATACAAACTGACCGGCCGCCGCGACGTCCTGGTTCAATCAATTATTGCCGTTCTTAAGGAGCGAAAGATTCTCGTAGATGAATCATCATCCAGAATCAGAGATGGAGTTATAATCACGCAGCCTTTCGTATTTGCGAAAGGGCCGGTGACGACAAGGAATGAACTCGGAAGATACGGCGTTCTCGAATTTGCCGATGATGCTTGGTCGCGGGCCCAGTACACTTTGACTATCGAAGTTCAATCCATCGACGGCATTCAAAACAATGTTTTGGTTAATGCTAAGATCGAAGGCCGTTCCGGTGGCGGCCTTGGCTCGGAATGGGTGGCTGTCCGCAGCTCCGGGCAGGCAGAGGAAGAATTTTTAGTAAAACTCGTTGAATCGGTTACGGGAAATTCTCCCGATACGCCGGTCAAAACCGATCAGTAATTTTAATCTTAAATTTATTAATGGTTAGCATCTCCTTCAAAATTTTCCTTTCAGCAGCATTCTTTTTGGCTGCGTGCATTTCCGGCGCGGCCCAGGCGGATGCGTCGATGCGTTCATCGTCTGATCGAAAGTCGAATGAATATGAGACTAAATCATTGAAAGATATGCTGACCAAGCAGCGTTTATTGAAGGAAAAGAAGGACCACGAGGAATTACTAGAACGTGGTGAAGAGGCCCTCATCCTGTCAGTGCAGCTTGAGAACGCTTTCGAACAGACGAATAATGTCTCAGATGGCGATAAGCGAAAGCTTTTAGAGCTTGAGAAGGTAGTAATGAAAATTCGAAAGGAATTGGGCGGTGACGAAATTGAGGATGAAGATGCTTCCACAATTTCAGACCATTCCAAACCATCCACTCTGAAAGACGCATTTACATTTTTACAATCCACGACTGAAAAGCTTGTTGATGAGCTAAAGAAAACAACCCGGTTCAGTATTTCGGCGGTTGCCATACAGAGTTCAAATACTGTATTAATATTAGTGCGTTTCCTTCGGCTAAGACGTTAATCGATGAACCAATGACCTTTTTTTTTCGAATAATCTTATTCGTTCTTATCGCCGCCGCTCACGCAAGCCCGTTGTTTTCACAAAGCGAAGACGACATAATCAACGTGGATTCTTCGCTCGTAGTCCTCAATGCCATAATTTCCGATAATTCCGGCAAACATGTATCAGGTCTGACCCAAAAGAATTTCAAGATCTTCGAAGAAGGAACGGAGCAGGAAATCAGCTTTTTTACGGCCGAGGAGACTCCGTTTGCGGCCGTGCTTTTAATTGACACGTCGGGCAGTATGGAAGGCAGTATTAGTATGGCCCGAGCGGCTGCGATCAGGTTTTTGGCCGGCTTACGGCAAAACGATTCGGCGGCAATCTATCGATTTGATTCGAAGGTCATGCTCGTTCAAGACTTCTCCAACAGCCGAGACATTACCGACAATATTTTCGACCTCAAAGCCGACGGCATGACAGCATTGAATGACGCCGTCTTTCTTGCGGCCGGCGAATTAAGCAAACGTCCCGAAAAGAGGCGGGCGATAATTGTTCTATCAGACGGGCAGGATACGATCAGCAAGCGGTCGGTGGAAAAAGCCTTAAAGGCTGCTCTTGCCGTGAATGCTTTGATATATACGGTTGATATGTCTGCGTTGAATTCGTCGAGAAGGGTCCAGAATCAAGGACCGCTAAAAAACTTTGCGGAAAAGACCGGAGGGATTTTCGTCGCTACGCCCGGAGGTGTCGCGATGCGTTCGGCATTTGCCAATATTGCCGATGAACTTGGAGTCCAATACACTCTCGGCTATCAGCCGGCCAATGTTAGTAGAGATGGAAAATGGCGGACTATAGAACTGCGTGTCGCTAAACCGAATCTTACCATTCGGACGCGGAAAGGGTATATTGCCGAAAAAGCTAAATAGTTTTGCTATTTTCCAAGCGAAGTCTTGTTCCTCGCCTTATCCTTGTGACGTTCGAAGGCCAGATCAACTAAAAAGTCGATCACGCTCGAAAAATCCATGCCGGTTGCCGCCCACATCTTGGGAAAGCCCGATGCGTCAGTCAAACCAGGCAACGTATTGATCTCACTCACCAAAAGCGTTCCCGTGTCGTTTAGCAGAAAGAAATCAACGCGGCCGAGACCTGAGCCGTCAACGGCCTTAAAAGCCGCAATTGCCAGTTTCTGAATTTTCCGTGATAGCTCTTCCGATACTGGGGCAGGAACCACAAACTCATTGTTGCCGGTGCCGGCATATTTTTCCGTATAATCCAAAAACGCTTTATTTTTGTCGCGTATTAAGTATTCACCGGGCAGGCTGGCTTTTGGATCATCATTTCCGATCACCGCGCATTCTATTTCCCGCGCTGCAAGAGCTTCTTCAACGATAATTTTCCGGTCAAATTGAGCCGCTTGGTTAATTGATATTTTTAGAGCTTCCGCGTTTTCGGCCTTTGAAACGCCGACTGAAGATCCCATATTGGCCGGTTTTATGAAACACGGATACCCGATGGCGCTTTCTATTTGGGCTATGACCGCGTCCGGGTTATTTTCCCATTCAAACCGCAAGAACCACAAATGCTTGCAAATCGGCAGGCCGGCTTCGCGGAATAGAATTTTCATCAATACTTTATCCATCCCGCATGCGGAAGCTGCGACGCCGCAGCCGACGTAAGGAATACCGGCCATTTCAAACACGCCCTGAATGGTACCATCTTCGCCGTAAGTTCCGTGAAGAACTGGGAAAATAACGTCCAAATGCGTAAGCTTTTCGGATCCGATTTCCCTTTCAAATGAAGTTAAGCTTTTATGATTGGTATCAGAAACAAGACCCGATTCTTCCGGTTCGAGGTCTTCTATTTCCGCTGGCAAAACGTCTCTGATTTCTGCCGGAAACAATGCAAGTGATTCGGACAGATTTAGCCAATCCCCGTCGGCGCTGATGGCTATTGGAATGACCCTATATCGTTGCTTGTCGATTTGATCGATAACCGTCATCGCCGAGCGGATTGAAATTTCGTGTTCGCCCGAACGGCCGCCGAAGATTATGCCAATATTGATTTTCATAATTTGACAGGGTTATCGGCTCAGAATGTTATTCTTTAATTCTATTAAAAGCCGGAGCATTAATAATTATAAAATCGTTTTTCCAAGAGCTGACAAGATAAGTTCGCAGGCAAGCTCCACGGTAATATTGCTCTGGTCAAGCATCGGATTTACCTCGACGATCTCAAAACTCCGCATTCCGCCGTGGTCGGCGATAACTTCAAGTGCAAGATGAGCTTCACGATAATTGGCTCCGCCGCGAACAAGCGTGCCCGAACCAGGAGCAAATCGCGGGTCTATCACATCTACATCAAATGTAACTGCATAACCGGCTGATGCTTGCGATGCGATTTTGATAGCATCTTCGACGCAGGCGAGCATACCGCGTTTATCGATGTCACTCATCGTGAAAAAATTATCCCGGAGGCCGAGTTCGTGGACGATTCGGCGTTCAGCCGCGTCCAAATCCCTGCCGCCAATGTGAGCGCAATACTTTGAGTTCAGCTTTGGCGCAAAACCCCCAAGGTTAACGAGATCTTCATTTCCCTTTCCTAAAATAACCCCAAGGGGCATTCCATGAACATTTCCCGATTGCGATGTTTCCGGCGTATTGATGTCGGCATGGGCATCGAACCAGATAAGGCCGATTTCCTTATTTTGTTGATGAAAATGTGAAGAAATTCCAGAGAAAGTTCCGATTGCCACGGAATGGTCGCCGCCCAGAATGACCGGAAAAGCGTCATCAGCAAGGATTTCTTTCAGGGAAGCGGCCATATTCTGGGAGGACTGTAAAATCTCCGCCAAAAAACGCGGGTTCTCATTTTCGTCAGGCGTTCGCTGCGGCCTTTCGATATCGACATTGCCGTAATCTGTAACATCATAACCCAGTTGGCTAATATGTTCGGTAAGAACATGCCCCCTGATCTTGGATAACCGCATAGCATCTACGCCAAGTTCGCTGCCAATCTGTCCCGCGCCGAACCCTAAGGGTACGCCAATAATTCCGACCTTGCGGCCTATCCCCGGTGTTTCGTCAAATCCCATAAAAATTCCTAAATCTCCCCAAAACCCTTGCTGAATATATCTTCCACTGCCTCGAAAGCCAGCTGCTCGTCCTGTCCTTCAACACGGAGATGCAGCGTAGTTCCCGTTGATGCCGCGAGAGCTAGAAGGCCCAGGATAGAATTCGCATAGGCGTTAGTTTGATTGTCGAGACGTTTGACAATAATTTTGCTCGAAAACCGATTCGCCAATTTTACCAGTTGGGCAGCTGCGCGCGCGTGCAGGCCCAGCGGGTTAATAACTCTAACGTTTCCTTCAAGCATCCTTTTTTATTTTTTGCGGCTCTAACAAAGCTCCTGTCCGGTATATTGCCTGTTTACCCTGCTCCTCGACGTCTTTAGCAAGTTCGCTCAATGTCGTATCCCCGGTATGCGATGCAAGCTTAATCACCATCGGCAAATTGACACCGGTTACGATCTCCACCTCGTTTTCCTTAAGAAACATAGCGGATATATTTGTAGGTGTGCCGCCGAACATATCGGTCATCAAAAGAACTCCGACGCCTTGGGAAACGTGTTTGATGGCACGGGCAATTTCTTCTTTTGCAATTTCCACATCGTCATGCCACCCGATCGAAACTGCGGTTATGTGGCTAAGACCGCCCACCACGTTTTCGGCAGCCGACAACAATTCGTTCGCGACCTGACCATGTGAAACAATTACTCCACCTACTTTTTTCATATTGATTCCCATTATGGTGTTGGGTAAAACGAATGTTTATATTATTTTTGCACGTCCCGATGGACAACGGAAACATTGAAATTCTCATTTTCCAAACGGTCCCGAAGCTTATTAGCGGCCATAACTGAGCGGTGTTTGCCGCCTGTGCACCCCACACCGACAGTTAAATATGATTTGCCTTCCTTCTGGTAGAACGGAAGTAAATAGCTAAGCATATCGCCGAATCGTGAAATTGTTTCACGCACTTCTTTGTGTTTTTCGAGAAATTTAATGATCTTCGGATTTTCTCCGTTGAATTCTTTGAGCGCCTTATTAAAATACGGATTCGGGAGATGCCGAACGTCCAAAAGCAAGTCTAGGTCCCGCGGGTTTCCGTATTTATGACCGAAACTCACTATTTGAACTTTCAACGGAGAGGCTTCGTTAGACCGGCTGAATTTCTGCACGATAAGCCGTCGCAGAGTGTGGACAGTGTGTTCGGAAGTGTCGATTATCAAATCCGCCGTAGATTCGACCTCTGCCAGCGTATCTTTCTCGCTCCTAATTGCGGAAAGCAAACCGTTTCCCGAATCGGCTGGATGCGGCCGCCGGGTTTCAGAAAAGCGGCGTTGAAGCACATCGTCCGACGCTTTAAAAAAAACAACATAAGGCGCAAGCTTTTTTTTGTTGAGTTTCTTTAATTCACCCGGGAATTCGGAAAGAAAATGCCGTTCACGAATGTTTATCACCAAAGCTGCCCTTTCAATAGCGGCAGCACCATCTTCCTCGGGGATGAGAAGCCGGGCAAAGGTGGAGAGCATCGTCAGCGGCAGATTATCCACGCAAAAATAGCCGAGGTCCTCAAAAGCGTTCGTCGCGGAACTCATTCCGGACCCGCTGAGGCCCGTGATGATAACAAATTCTGGAAGCTGTTTATTATCATTTGAATTCTTTGGCATAATGGGCAGGGCTCATGGCCCTTGTATCTCGTCTTGGTTTTGATTTACTCCAGTTAGGCCTAAAAGCCTAACGCCGCATTTAATTATATTTAGAGGGTTGATTGCCACCATTTTGAGTTCCGCTTCGAGACGGCCCATGGTCGACGCTGAAACCACCCAATGGCGGGACTTAAAACAATTGGCAACGCGGTTACGGCATTAAGGCTCTATCAGCCCATAATTTCCATCCTTTCGCTTGTGTATGACCGACACGCGTTCATTTTCAGCGTTACGGAATACCAGAAAATTGTTTGCATCCGCATCTAGTGCCAAAGCGGCCTCTTCAACGGTTAGCGGCTTGGCCGACATGCTTTGCTCGGTAATTATTTGCGGCGAAGCGGATAATGGGCTTTCGTCAATTTCCTCGTCGAGAAATGCTGAGCTTTTTTTCTCGGCCTTGTGGTATTTATCAATGATCTTGTCTTTTAGTTTCAAAGCCTGTCTTTCGATCTTATCAATCGTCTGAGTGAGCGATTGATACATATCCGCATTTGTCGTTGCTGCCGTCAGAATGTCGCCGTTCCAATTCAAAATGACTTCGGAGCGGTGACGCCCTCGTTCCACTTCCATGATTACGTGTGCTTTTGTGGCCTTACCGTTCAAAGCGTGGCCGATTTTATTGAAATGTTCTTCGGCGTGTGACCGCAGAGCGGGCGTTACGTCGATATGTCTTCCAGTATATTCAAAAATCATATATTCCCCCTTAAATTTTAAACGAAATCTTTGACAATCCTGTTCGAATTAAATAACCGTTTTGCGCTCGCGCGATCCAGGAATATGCATCTGGTCGCGGTATTTCGCTACGGTTCGCCGTGATAGCTTCACTCCTTCCTTACTCAGCACTTTTGCAATTTGCTCATCCGTAAGAGGTTTTTTGGAATCTTCATCTTCGACCATTTTCTTGATTCGCAGCTTTAAGATCCTGGTGGAAACCTCTTCACCTTCCTCATTCATCATGCCTTCGCTGAAAAAGCGGCGAAGTTCGATCACGCCCTGCGGCGTGTGTGCGTATTTTCTGTTTACTACACGCGAAATGGTCGAAAGGTGCATCCCAATATCTTCGGCAACGTCTTTGAGCATCATCGGTTTTATAAATTCGACGCCTCTATCCAGAAAATCCCGCTGGCGATCGACGATACATTCAACCACCCGATAGATGGTTTGTCTTCTATGCTCGATGTTTCTGAGCAGATCGACGGCCGAACGGACTTTTTCCTTAATGAAATCTTTTGCCTCTTTCGATGTTTCGTTTTGATCGAGCAGTTGGTGATATGTCGGGCTTATGCGAAGCCGAGGCCCCCCGTCATCCGTGAAATAGATAACATATTCACCTTCGATCTTTTCAACATAGACTTCCGGTGCGACAAATATCGCATCTTCAGCAGAATATTTCCTGGCGGGATATGGATCGAGAATACGAATTTTATTTATTTCTTCATTTAAATCGTGAATATCTAGGCCGGTATCTTTAGCCAAATGCTGCAAACGGTGCGGCTGCAAATCTTCGAGATGGTTTTGAACGAGATTGAAAGCCAAGCTTTCGCCTTCGCCATTGGCGGCAAGCTGAGCCAGCAGGCATTCCTTGACATCGAGCGCACCACAGCCGACAGGTTCCAGATTCATGACGATCTGTCGCGCCTTTTCAGCCGTCTCAACAGAACACAAAGACATTTCAGCAATATCTTCGATATTCGCCGTCAGCCGGCCTTCGTGATCGAGATTCCCGATAGTACAAACCGCCGCTTCCTCGAGCTTTTCACTAATGGCCAACATCGTCAGTTGCCATTCAAGATGCTCGCTCAAAGACGGCGTATGCGATAGAAACTGTTCAAAACTAGGTGCATCGTCTTTGTATTCGATTTCCTGGGTTCGGTAACCGGGATCGAGATAATCTTGAAACTCACGTCCGTAGTCTATTTCTTCAAAGGAATCTGAACGTTCCTGAAAGGCTTCGTCGCCAGTCTCGAAATCGACGTCGGATTTTTCGTCGAAGCCGTTCTCTGACGGCTTATCAGCGGCAAATGAATCCAATCCATTTTCGTAGTCACTTAAGTTGTCGACCGTCGTCCGTGGCTCACTTTCCGAGATCTTCTCCAGACTGTCTGAATGCCCGTCCGCGTTCTGATCGAGAATATTATTGGAGATTTCCTGAACCTCATCGCCCGTTTGAACCTCTTCCAAAATCGGGTTGGCAACGAGCTCCTGCTCGACCAGTTCATTGAGTTCGAGAGATGTCATTTGCAGCATTTCGATCCTCTGGCGCAATTGCGGCGTGAGGATCATTCTTTGCTGAAGACTGTTTGTGAGTCTTAGTGATGACATAATCGATAGCTCGTAAAATCTAAACTCTACGGTAAAAACAATTAGCTTTGACTAACAAAATTATACGGCTTTTGCATCCAAAATGGAAAAACGGCCCGTCTAAAGGCTGAAACGCTCTCCGAGATATAAACGCCGAACATCTGGATCCTTAACCAATTTGTCAGGATTGCCGCTGCGAAGAATCCGCCCTTCGGCCATTATATAGGCCCGGTCGGTAATGCCGAGCGTTTCGCGGACGTTGTGGTCCGTTATTAGAATACCGATTCCCTGGTGTTTCAGGTACAAAATAATTTCGCGGATATCGTCGATCGCAAGTGGATCGATCCCCGCAAACGGTTCGTCAAGAAGAATATACTGCGGTTCGGTTGCAAGGCAGCGGGCGATTTCGACACGACGGCGTTCGCCTCCGGAAAGGGCGTCGCCGCGTATTCTGCGAACGTGGGTAATTCCGAATTCTTCCATAAGTTCGTCCAAACGTTCAAAACGCTCGGTCCGCTTTAGTTTTGTCGTTTCGAGTACCGCCAGAATATTCTGCTCGGCGGACATTTTGCGAAATATTGAAGGTTCCTGCGGCAAATAACCGAGTCCCAGCCTTGCCCGAAGGTACATCGGTAAGCCGGTGACGTCCTGCCCGTTAAGAGAAATATTTCCATGCTCGGACCTTTCCAACCCGACCATCATATAAAATGTGGTCGTTTTTCCGGCGCCGTTTGCGCCAAGCAATCCGACCACCTCGCCCTGCCCGACATTTATGCTAACGTCGTCCACAACCCGGCGCCGTCCGTAAGTTTTCTGCAGATTGTTTGCCTCGAGTGATTCGGTGAAAGAAGCGGCATGATGGCCATTCATTATCGATGGTTTATTCTGATTGGAAGGTCTCACGTTCTGATCGATGCTAATTGTTTTTGACTTTGTAAACGGATCTTGTTCTGCCCGAGGCATTTAGCTTCGACTTACCTTCACCAACCACCCTATTTTGCTTTAAGTAAACCGTAAGCTGTCCCCCCTGCGAAGAACCGCTTTCGGCATCGACAACGGTCGCAGGATTGCCGCGAAGCACTACACTTTCGTCAGCGACGGTATACTGCGCAAAGTCAGCGTTCGCACGTCTGTTTGGCTGGGTGATGATAACACTATTTTCAATATCAGTCCGCTCGATCTCGTTGTTTCCGGTAAGGTAAACATTTGCGGTGCCGCCGGATATGCGATCCGTTCCCTGTCTGATGTCCACGTCGCTTTCATATCGAAGCACACGCTTATCGCGGCTATACGCCATTTTTTTAGCCGCCGCGTAAACCGGCACATTGCTTTCGGCACCGCCTTCCTTACGTTTGGCGTTGTACAAAAGACTTTGAACGTTACCTTCGGCATGGAACTCCGCCTGTTTGTGAAAAATTAACAATTTATCGCCTCGGACGTAGTTATTTTCCTGCCAGCTACGGGCGTTGCCGACATAAATCGCTGTTTCAGCCTTGTGGTCGAACTCGGCTGATTCGGAAGTAATGTAAACTGGCTTGTCGGCCTCGGTAAACGGAGCGGCACCGTTGGTGTTATTTTGACTATAATAAGTCGTGCTGACACCGCCAAGCAAAAATGATTTCTGATTTTTCGTGTCCCAGTTGATCTCGCGAGCTTTTGCCCTTGCCTTCGAATCCCAAACGGTCGGTTCACCACCAGAAAGTCGGACGGTTGCGTCGGCTTCATAAAAAGATATTTGATTGGATATTGCGTTCCTGTCAAGCTCAGTAAATTTCGCATTTCCGGTCGCGTCGAATCGCTCTATGTCTTTAGTTTGCTGCTGAAAAACGGCATACAGCTTATCCGCGACAAGCGTCTGCGTTCCACGGCCTTCAGATTGTACCGATGGAACACGGACCGTTTTCGTCTTTGTTCCCGCCAGACAATTCTTCGCATTGTTGCCGGTCGGAAAAAACTCGCAATCAAAGCGCGGGGCGTTAACCGTAGTTTTGTAGTTATCGACCGACGCAGCTAATGGTTCGACAAAAAGTTCGGCGTTTCCGACAGCTTCCGCCCGGGCGATATCCTTTCCCGTTGAATTAAAAAACGTTTTTACCGTATCCCCGGTAATCCGTTTGTTTGCTGCATCGGAAGCGTTGCTTGGAACGTCGAGCTGAATAGTTGTTCTTCCGTCTGTTTGCAGGGCCTCCAACAGTCCTGGGCCTTTGAAGGAAATCGTAATGGCCTTCGGAGCGGATAAAGTGACCTTCGAATATTCAGCCGGGTTAAAGGGCGTGAGAATGGCGCTGCTTTGTCCCAAGGCATTTGCGGCCATTAACTGCTGGCTGTCATTAAATGCCGCACTAAGTTCCCCGCCGTAAACTTCTGAGGTGCGTTCAGCTGAGGATTGCTTCAGATAAGCATTTCCCTTCGCTTGGGCGTTTTTTAATTTTTTAGAGGCATTTAAATCAGCCGTTATATAATCGCCTTTGACCAGGTCGCCGCCTTGAGTTATCTGAGCATTTCCGTCGAGAATGATCTTTCCGCCCGTCTGGTGGTAAATCGCGGAATCGGAAACAATATCGGTCGGTTTTTCATCTTCGACTGTAATTATATGGACCGCGTTCCGCAGGTCGAACCGGTCGGCGTCTTTGTCGTAAAGCGCATAGCCGGATGTTATTTTCGTCGGCTTACCGTCGGATTCTCTGGTGTCGATCTGAACGTTGTCAAAAAGCTCCAGCCTGCTCACATCTCTGCTGCCTTCGCTCCTTTCGACTAGAAATGCGTTGGCCCGTTGTGAGTGAATATCTGCGCTCTGCGGGGCGTTATTAACTTTATTCTTGCCGGTAATCTTCGCGTTAACGCCTGAATGAAGCTCCACCTTTTCATTTAATTGGTCGTAAATCGCGTATCCGGCATTCAGTTTCGCCTGGCTGACATTAGATTTGGCGAGTTCGTCCGATTCGAATGTCTCAATCTGGACATCACGCAGAAGCTCGATCCGCTTTTCTTTGATCCTGACCATAGCGCCCATCGATTTGCCGCGAACATTCTCTCTGGTAAATTCGATTTGTTCTTCGGCTGATGCCGTTTCGTCTTCCTTTTTATAAGTTATCTGGGAGGTTTTTACGGTCAAAGAATCACGAGTCTCTATATTTACATCGCCTGTAAAATATGCGGTGAAATTCTTGTTGTCCGCCGGGATGTAGACAGCCTTGCCGGCGGTTATTCGGTCGGAACCTTGCCCGCCGTCTTCAAAAACCTGAAGATAAACGTTCTCCAGTTCCTGGTGATTATCAGCAAACGTGGTGGCTTTATCGGCCTTAATGTAATATTTCAAGACATCGCCGTCCATCTCCCGTCGTTCGAAATCATTAATTGATGCTACGACATCCTGTGAAAGCGATGTCGGAAACCCCTTCATTCTAAATTCCGCTTCGGTCCGTGCCCTGTAAAATGCAAATACAACAGCCACAATTGTAACTGCGAGCACACCTATCGCCGCGAAGCGAAAATACGCGGGCAATTTTGCACGCAGGCTTAAACCCTTGATGTTGTGTACTTTATTCTCCGGCACTGTTTTGATTATCCGCTCTTATATCCTCAACGACAAGCTGAAGACGGTTATTTCCCTGCCATGAATTTGCTTCAGCGGTGTAGACAAGTTCGATGCTCGTACCGGGCGCGAGCGTTTGCCCCTGAGATTTTTCCACGCCGCCCCACCAAACCGCCTCAAACATCTTTGCGCTATCATCGCGTAGCCGCAGCTTTAAATGTTTTTCCTTCATTATAAAAGGTTCACCGGCAATCTGCAGGTCTTTCGTAATGAAAACCGGCTTCGGATTTCCCGCTCCGAACGGCTCGAAGCTGCGTAGTTCGTCAATCAATTTCAGGTCAAGGGACTGAGATTTGACCACGGCATCGATCTTCAATTCGGGAATCAGATCATCGTTGGACAAAATGCTTTCGGCGTGAGTATTTAAGGCCTCTCGAAGCAGATCTATGTTTTTGGTATTGATTTTCATCCCCGCCGCAGCGGCGTGTCCACCGAATTGCTCGAATAGTTCGGAACAGCTTTCGAGCGCGTTTAGCAGATGGAAATTAGAAATGCTCCTCGCGCTTCCGTGTCCGTATCCATTTTCGATTGAAAGGACAATAGTCGGCCGGTTAAGCTTCTCGGCAATTCGTGAAGCGGCAAGGCCGATCACACCGCGGTGCCAGTTTTCACCGGCGACGACAACGAATTTCTGGCTGCCAATGTCTTTCGTCTCGAACAGGGCAAGCTCGGTTATTTTAAGCTGAACCTGTTGTCTTTCGCGGTTCCGGCTGTCGAGGATGCCGGCCAGCGATCGCGCCTCGTTAAAATTCTCGGTCTCGAGTAATTCGACGACATGACGAGCAATGTCCATTCTGCCGGCGGCGTTTATACGGGGCGCGATGCGGAATCCGATATGATAACTGGTCATATCGGAACGGCAGTCCGCAACCTCCATCAATGCTTTTAGGCCAAGATTTGTCGTTTTTGTGAGGTCTTTCAGGCCTAACGATACAATTGCCCGGTTTTCACCGGTAAGCTGCATAACGTCCGCGACCGTCCCGATAGCGGCTATTTTGAGAAAGTCCTTTAGAAATTCTTCCTTGCCGCGTTCGCGGAGCAAAGCGTGAGCGAGCTTGAAGGCGACGCCGACACCGGCCAGGTTTTTATCGGGATACGGGCAATCGGGCTGATTCGGATTGACGACGGCTATGGCGGGCGGATTTCCCTTTATTTCGTCGGAAATGTGATGGTCGGTGACTATGAAATCAAGGCCGTTTTCCTTGGCCCATTCAAGCGGTTCGAAGCTCCGAATGCCGCAATCGACGGAAATTGCGAGCGTAAAACCGTTTGCTTTAGCTTCAATTAAAGCGGGAATATTTATGCCGTAACCCTCGGTAAAACGGTTAGGTATGTGAAATCCGGTTTCGGCTCCGAGTATTTTAAGAGTCTTTCTTAAAAGGGCGGTTCCCGTCGTCCCGTCAACGTCATAATCGCCCCAGATTAGGACCTTTTCCTTATTATCGACGGCCTTTAAAATACGCTCGACCGCTTCGTTCATGCCTTTTAGAAGAAGGGGTTCGTGCAAATCCGTGTACTGAGGCTTTAAGAATTTTTGTGCTTTCTCTTGGGTTTCGTGGCCGCGCGCGATAAGCAGGGCAGCCACTAGCGGGGAAACCCCTAACTGCCCGCCAAGCGATTTGACCGCATCGAAATCGTGCTTTTTGATTATCCAGCGTTTCTGCATTATTTGAACGGGTCAGGACCAAAAGCGATAGCGACTGAGTTTCTCTCCTGTCAGTACCGAGAGCGGTAGCGACCGGGTTTTTACAGTTTGCGAATACGAACCCAGTCGCTATCGCTCCCCGTGCCGACTCAGCTAGCTGATAGTCGGACTAAGAACTCCCTGCCAAAGCAGTACCAAAATCACCGTACCCAAAACCAAACGATATACAATAAATACGGCCGTCGAATTCTTTTTCAGGAAGGCCATCAAAAACCAAATCGCTAAATAACCGACAATACCCGAAACCAATGTCGCGACGAAAAGAGGTATAAAACTGTCCTGCGGCAAGATATGCCAGGCCTCTTTGAGCTCGAGCAGGCCGCTTGCGCTGATTGCTGGGATTGACAGGAGAAACGAGAATCTCGCCGCCGTTTCTCGTGTTTGCCCCGCAAAAAGGCCGCCCATGATGGTCGAGCCGGAGCGGCTGGCTCCGGGCATCAGAGCGAGAACCTGTGATAATCCGACGACAATTGCATCGGTTATCCCAAGATTTCGCATGCTCTTACGCTGGCTGCCGATGAATTCAGCCACACCCAGCAGCAAAGCGATGGCAATCAGCGTTACGGCTATGAACCAAAGATTTTTCGTGCCTTCACCTTCAATAAAATCCTTGAATAACAGGCCAATTGTGCCTATCGGGATCGAACCGATAATAATCAGCCAGCCGATCCAGGCCTCTTCCGAAAGCCAGATGGGCCTGATTCCATCGGTCCCGGAAAATCTCATTCCTCGCTTTCCCGTTAATAAAGCGAAGTGGTCGCGGACAAAAGCCGAAGCTATGCCCCAAATATCGGATGCGAAATAAATAAAAACCGCCGCGAGGGTGCCGAGCTGAATTACAGCCATCGTCGCGGTGATTTGCGAGGCATTGCCGTTATAAATATTTGTCCACCGGCTGGCGAAAATGAGGTGGGCGGTCGAGCTTATCGGGATGAATTCCGTCAAACCTTGAACAATTCCAAGTATGATCGCTTCGAGAAAACTCATAATTGCAGGGGAAAAGGCTTTTACGTGAAGTTTATATTAAGGACATCTAGCAATTTATCACAAACGGACTACGAGCGGTATTTGGCCCGGCTGGCGATCCGGTCGTAGAGCCAGGCTGGAAAAGCGGCGGCCCGCCCGCACGAAAGCTGTCAATTGCCAAAAAAACGCGGATCTACTCTACTGCATCACCCGCTACGCAGGCGGTACTGCTTGCTAAACACATTTCAGCGACATGCGGCCCCACAACTTTTAATGCATTGCCAAGGTCGGCTTGTTTTATCAAAAGGATGATCCCGTGAAAACGCCGACAGTGCGACTATCGATATTCCGGCTTCGGCCAAAATTCGCGAAACCTCCGCCATAAAACCCACAACGCTGAAATCCATTTCAACGTCAAATGTCAGCAGCCGGAAGTTGCCCTCAATCCTGGCATCGCGGACCGCGTGACGCATTGTTCCGAAATCCGTTTCATCGAGCAGCAAAGTGACTTCGTATTTATCGCGAAAAATCATGAACGGAGAGGTCATGCGTGGAGAAAGCTTTGGATTCTCGAGAAGCTTAGCCATTCTTCATGCCGCAGCGATGTGAAGAGAAAACGTTTCGGTCGAAACCACAACTCTGGATGAATGAAGCAGTTCGGCGGCTATCATTAAACCTCGACGATAGTCGTAACTATTACAGGTTTTGTTCCGATCTCTTTTTGAATGAAGCGTTTTAGATGGACGCGCAAATTCTCTGTAAGCATTTTACGATCGGCGATGTGCTCCTTTTTCATACCGGTCACGGCACTGATGATAGATTCGCGAGCTTCGCCGGCGAAACCGTTTAGCGGATCCATGCCGGCAACGCCTTGGAAAGTAATTTGCGGATCGCCTGATATTTGGCCGCTGTCCCTGCTCATTTTGACGACGAGCGAAACAGCGCCGCCATATGCCAATTTTTTGCGTTCGCGGACAACGTCGTAATCGACAACGTCGCTTGATTCCTCGTCGATAAAGGTCTTGTACATCTCAAATTTCTCAACAACGCGTGCGCTGTCTTGATCGATCTCGAGCATATCGCCGTTTTCGATCAAAATAATATTGTCGTCCGTATAGCCAGCAACATGATTTTTCACATATTCCTTGTGCCGGAAAAGCATGCGGTATTCGCCGTGTATCGGGACGAGGAATTTCGGTCGGGCGGTTTCGACCATTATCCTGATGTCTTCCTGCGAAGCGTGGCCGGAAACATGGATTAGGCGTCGTTTTTCTTCGATGATATTTGCGCCGCGTTTGTACAGGCTGCCGATCAGGCGGCTGATGCTCTTTTCGTTGCCGGGAATAATTCGGGCGGAAAGAACGACGGTGTCGCCTTTTTCTATCTCCATTCCCTTGTATGTTCCGGTTGCCAAATTCATCAGTGCGGCTCGTGTTTCGCCCTGCGAGCCGGTGACCAAATAGACTATCTGGTCGTCATCGAGCGCGCGGGCTTCTCCGAGGCCGGCCATCACTCCATGGGCAATTTTGAGCAAACCCTGTTCTTGTGCTATTTCGACATTTTTCTGCATTGAGCGCCCGAGAACGCAAACTTTGCGGCCGAATTGATGAGCGATATCGAATACGATCTGCAAGCGGTGAAGCGATGATGAGAACGTCGCAACAAATAAACGGCCGGTGGTTTCTTCGAAGATTTCCTCAAATGCCGGAATCACGGCTTGTTCCGAAGGCGTGCGGCCCGGAACGGTTGCATTGGTCGAATCGCCCAATAACGCTAAAACACCTGAATCGCCGTATTTCCTAAGCGTTTCCAGATCATATGGCTTTCCGATAACGGGCGTGTCGTCTATTTTATAGTCGCCGGTATGAATGATCGTCCCGATCGGCGTCGTGATGGCGAGCGAAAAACATTCGACCAGCGAATGCGAGGCGTGAATAAATTCGATCTTGAAATTGCCGACGGTGATAATGTCGTTCGCCTTGACTCGGTGAAGCAGCACGTCGTTCAGCATTCCGTTTTCTTCAAGCCGCTTCTCAGCTAAAGATAAAGTAAAACGTGAGCCGTAAACGGGTAAATTAAACTTCTTAAGGATATAGGAGAGCGCTCCGATATGATCTTCGTGGCCGTGCGTCAGAATAAGCGCCGTAAGATCACCGCGGTATTCTTCCAAAAAGTCGAAATTCGGGATCGATATATCCACCCCGAATGGAGTTTCCTCGGGAAATCCCATTCCGGCATCGACGACGATCATTTCGTCTTCGTACCGGATTCCCATGCAGTTCATCCCAAATTCACCGATCCCGCCGAGCGGAATTATTTCAATTTTACTCACTTGTGTTTACCCTGCTAACTTTTATTAAACTTTTAAACATTAGAGTATAACATATCTGAGTTAAGTCTGTATCCGTTATTTGCGAAGAAGCTATGCTTTTCCGCAACGCCTGAAAAAATTGTCGCGGCTATGCCGCAGTTCGCAATCGAACGGCGGCATAGCCGCAAAGGAAAATGTACGTTGAACGAAAAGCGGAGTTTTCCCGCAAATGGAGCGGCAAAGCCGCAATTGCAAAAAAACAATCTAAATCAGCTGTCGTACAACTATCGAATTTACAAAGCTGATCCATTCACTCAGCGTTAGCGTTTCTGCACGCCGGTTTGGATCGATGCCGATTTCTTCCAGCAACTCTTTCGCGTCTTTAAAATCGGCCTTGAAATTATTAAAGATCGTTTTGCGCTTTTGCAGAAATCCTTTGCTGACGATCTTGCGAAACAGAACCGGATCGTCGATTTGCGTATCTATCGGCGTTAAACTGACGACAGAACTCATAACCATCGGAACCGGCCGGAAAGCATTGCCGGGAACGTCGAATAATTTTTCCGAATTGAAACCCGCCTCTACCAGAACCGACAAAAAGCCTCGTTCCTTATGTCCCGGACGCGCTGTAATGCGTTCTACGACCTCACGCTGAAACATCAATATAAGCTCGGAGAATGTATGCCGCTGATCGCTAAGGCGCTGGAGAATCGCCGTCGAGATATTATAAGGCAGATTAGCCACAAGTTTTACCTTTTCATCCTTCCCGATGATCTCGGCAAAATTCGTTTTTAAAGCATCGGCCTCGACAAGCCGAAAGTCCCTGAATACTCCGAAACGGGCCTGCAGAACGGGAATTAAATCGCGGTCGAGTTCGATGGCGATGACTTTACCAGCCTTCTCTAGCAACCTCTCGGTTAAAGCGCCGCGCCCGGCCCCGATCTCGATTACGGTCTCATAACCGTTCAAATTCAAGGCATCAATAATTTTCCCGACTACCCGTTCATCCACCAAGAAATTCTGGCCGAAGGATTTTTTGGCGAAGGGGTGTTTGGTGTTTTGTTTATTCATTAATCGACCCGCGGCAAAACTCCCGAACACCCACTTTAAAGATGCCGTAACCAACCATCGCAAAAAGAATCGGATTCAGAGGAATGTTAAATTGCCGCCGCAAATCATCCTCTCTAAGTGTTTCGGTAAAAACACTTACGAAAACTTCTTCGGTTACAATCTCATCCTTTGGTATTTTTTCGAAATTATCGCGAATCGCAAGACGGACACCATTCTCACTGAGAAGTGATTGGACCTTTATTTCGAAATTCTCATAATTTCGTTTCTCTCGTTCTTTTCGAAGTATCCACTTTGGGTTGAACAATGTAAAAAAAGGGGTGAAAAGGCATCCGAAAAGGCTTCCTTGAAATCCGCGTTGTAATTCTTCGATCGGGAAGTTTTCAGCATCATTGAGGGATTTATAATTGTCGTACTCCTCCTTAACGCGTTTCTCGAAGTCAGCTATGGCAAAATCTTTATCCATCGCTTTAATATTACATAAATTGGTGAATTAAACATTAAGAATCGGATAGCCGGTAATTTCAATATCACCGCCGTGATTGGCGAGTTCTACATTGCGAAGCCGTAGAGCATCGTCTAATATTGTCGCGCCGTTTCCACCTATCGCAAGCGGGGCATCGCGTCCGCCGATTATAATTGGAGCGATCATAAGCGTGAGCTTATCGACCAGTTTTGCGTCGCAGAAGGCCCCGGCGATTTCATTGCCGCCTTCGACCAGGATACTTTGGATCTGCCGGACGCCGAGCTCAGCGAGTACGGCTTCCAGATCGCGTCCCCCATTATCGATTTCGATCACCTCAACGTTGCGAGCGGAAAGGTTCGCGATCTTTTTCGGATCATCACAATTTGTAAATACGATAGTCGGAATCTCGTTCGCAGTCGCGATAAGCGGCGAATCGAGAGGAATCCGCAGGCGGTTATCGAGCACCACGCGGACAAGCGGACGGCGGCGCGGCTTTCCGCTGCGGTCGGTCAAGTTTGGGCTGTCTACGAACGCCGTGTTGCCGCCGATGAGGATCGCGTCATGTTCATGCCGCAGATCGTGAACCCGTTTAAGAGCGTGTTCATTAGACAGAGCGGTCGAAATGCTGCTGTTCAGCGAAATTCTTCCGTCGAGAGACATTGCCAGTTTCAAATGAACGAACGGCCGCTTTTTACGATGCCAGCAGATAAATCTTTCATTCTGCTTTTCGGCTTCGGCTTTAAGAATCCCGGTAGTAACCTCAATTCCTTCTGCCCGCAATTGTGCAAAACCCTTACCCGAAACCAGCGGATTGGGATCTTCGATTGGGCATACGACGCGTTTTATTCCCGAGTTAATCAAAGCATCGGTACAAGGAGGCGTTTTGCCGTGATGTGAATGAGGTTCGAGCGATACATAAGCGGCCGCACCTTTGGCTTTTTCACCGGCCTGGACTAGAGCGATGGCCTCAGCGTGAATAATATTGTCGTAAATGTAAGTCCCTTCCCCAACGATCTCGCTTGATTCGGACACGATCACGCAGCCGACGAGCGGATTTGGGGAAACAAGGCCGGTTCCTAACGCGGCGAGGTTCAACGCGCGGCAGGTCATCTGCAAATCGAAATCGGAAATTTCCATTTAGTTAAATAACCCGTTCACATAGCTTTCCGCATCGAAAACCATTAGATCGTCAACCTGCTCGCCGATACCGACATAGCGGATCGGCAAGTTCAAGTCTTTTGCGATTGCCACGGCGATGCCGCCTTTGGCGGTTCCGTCGAGTTTTGTTAAAACGATGCCGGTCACATCGGCGGCTTTCATGAATTGGCGGGCCTGTTCGAGGCCGTTTTGGCCTGTAACGGCGTCGATGACGAGCAAGGTTTCGTGAGGTGCTTGCGAAACTTCGCGTCCGGCTATGCGTTTCATTTTTTCGAGTTCAGCCATCAGGTTCGATTTATTGTGCAGGCGGCCGGCGGTATCGACTATAAGAACATCAGAATTGCGCGATTTGGCGGATTGAAGTGCGTCGAACAGAACGGCGGCCGGATCGGTGCCGTGTTTTTGCTGGATCAGCGGAACGCCTGCACGCGTCGCCCAGATTTCAAGCTGTTCGGATGCAGCGGCGCGGAATGTGTCGGCGGCACAAATTAAAACATCATTTCCCTCATTCTTAATTCGTTGAGCAAGCTTTCCGATAGTCGTGGTTTTGCCGACTCCATTGACGCCCACGACCATTAGAACGTATGGCTTGATCGTTTCTGAAACAGCGGTTTCGGAAGCGACGCCGGCTTCGGTTGAATGATGCAGAATTTCGAGCAGCTCGTTTTTCATCACAGCCTTCAGAGCTTCAAGATCGTTTATCTCCTGCCTTGAAACTCCTTTACGGATCGCTTCGAGAAGCTGCAGCGTTGTTTGAACGCCGATGTCGGTTGAGATCAGCATCTCTTCGAGTTCGTCGAGCAGAGCTTCGTCGATCTGCTTGCGGCCTTCGAAAATCGTGTCGAGCTTGGTGTTTATCGAATCGCGCGTCTTCGCAATCGCCTTTGTAAAACGAACGCCTATCTCCTTTTCAACCGCTTCTTCCTGCTTTTTCAGTTCCTCGATCGATTTATCGAGGCCCAGAACAG
This sequence comes from Pyrinomonadaceae bacterium, assembly GCA_037723965.1. Taxonomy (GTDB): domain Bacteria; phylum Acidobacteriota; class Blastocatellia; order Pyrinomonadales; family Pyrinomonadaceae; genus OLB17. Next base: position 373,426 of record JBBJOS010000001.1, read on the forward strand.
ATGTCGAAAATTTGTCTTCCTTATTTCGCCGCCAAAAAAATGCCATATATATTCGCTGACCCGACTAAGCTAAACTCCTAAGTATAAAAAATTACCGACCGCCAAACAACGGCCATTTCACGATACCAGTTGTAAAGTGTATCGGTATCTTGTAAAAAAGAAGCTGAAATTTATTTCATGGTTTGGTTAGGGCAAAGATCAGAAAAATTTCTTACAAATAATGCGCAGCACCAGCAAAATACCATATATATTTACAGCGGCTCTGTTTATCCGGGCGGTTTACGGCTTCGGTTTTTCGTGGGCGTCACCCGATTCGCCGCACTTGATAAATTTAGCGTTAAGCATTCGGATCGGTTCATTTTCATTTTCGGGGATACCTGAAACATCGTTCCCGATGTTGTACTCCCTGGTTATTTCGCCATTTCCGACCGTCGAAGCGGCCCTGTTGGTGCAAGCTGTTTTGGGTTCGTTAACGTGCGCTCTGCTTTATTGGATAGCCAGAAATTGCCGCATATCTACGTGGGGAGCCTGGCTTTATGTGTTTGCTCCGCTGACAATTCATTATACGGCGGTGATAATGCCCGACACGCTGTTTGCCTTTTTGACGGTGCTCGCCCTTTATTTTTGGACGGCGGAAAAGCACGTCCTCGCCGGAGTCGTGTTCGGATTAGCGGCTCTTACCGGGCCGACGGTAATTCCGCTGCTGGTCTTCGCGGTTTTTTTAAGCCTTTTACTAAAGTACGATCCAAAGCCGTTGGTTATAATTACAGCGGCGGCAATAGTAGTATCTTTGCCTTGGATGGTCCGTAATTCCCTTATCGAAGGAACGCCGACACTAACGCAGCGTTCGGCTTACCGCACGAACTTGATGCACGGCGCTTTCTCGAGTGAGGAAACCGGTTCCGCAGAGGAAGGAAAGGAGCCTTCTTACCCATTTTGCGAAAAAGAGCGGGATTGCGGCCTGATTGCGGCTGAACGGATTACCGGCGAGCCGTTTTCGTGGATCAAGGCAAGATTCGAGCAATATCCTCGATTATTTATCGACACGGGATATTATCTAACGGCGAGCTATCCGCCGCGGATATTATTGGTTTTAATACAGATCTTAGTAGGAATATTCGCACTTTTTGGCCTGAGACAAATGTCATTGCCGCTCTGGATAGTTCCACTGTTCTTTATATTGTATTACCTGCCTTTGCGGACGGAACCACAGTATTTTTTATCCGCTGTCCCATTCATTTGTTTGTCGGCTGGAATAGGCCTAAAACGGACGTTTTTGAAATTTAGGAAACCGGAAGCTGGTGCGATCAAGACTAAAAAACGGAGAAGATCGCCTATTATCTAGCTGGTTTGGTAAACAGAATGTTTTGTATGTTGTGGACGGGGCAAATTATACCGGTATTGTGACGTTGGAGGTGCCTGGTGTTGGTGTGGAAGATTCCTGATTCGCCATAAAACGTACAACGCCTTGCCCGATCTCACCGGCATCGCACCCGCGAATTAAGGCTTCGACCACAACTGCATCGTATCTCGAACCGACAAACTGCTCAATCCTTGCCAGGGCTTCGGGCATAAACATTCCCTTTGAATATGGGCGGTCGATGGTCATCGCGTCAAAGGTGTCGGCGACGGAAACGATTTTTGCCTGCAGAGGTATCTGCTTGTCCGTCAGGCCCTGTGGATAGCCTTTGCCGTTCACCATTTCATGGTGCATATACATTCCCGGCAGGAAATCCTTCATCGCGGGAATTTGCGACATAATTTTATAGCCGCGCTGCGGGTGCGTTTTCATTATTTCAAATTCTTCCGGCGTGAGCGCGGCCGGCTTTTTCAGAATCGAATCGTCGATAGCGATTTTGCCGACGTCGTGGAGTAAAGCGCTGATGCGCAATGTTTCCAATTCTTCTTCCCCGAGTTTCATCTGGCGGCCGATGGAGACGGAAATGCGAGATACTCTTTCCGAATGGCCGCGCGTGTATTTGTCTTTTCCATCGATAGCGGCGGCGAGAGCCTTGACCGTTCCGACGAACAACTCGCGATTTTCCTTTGCCGCCTTTGCAAGTTTGGCGATATGCTCTTCGAGATTATCGCTCATCGTATTGAACGACTCGCCGAGCGTGCCGATCTCGGTAATATTCCGGGTTTCGACCCGTGTGGACAGATCGCCCAAAGCGATCTTTTCGGCTGCCGAAGAAAGTTTTAATATCGGTGATGTCAGCGATCTGGCGGCTATCAGTCCGATGACCAAAGCAAAAAATGCAAAAGCCAAACTAATGATCCAGGTTTGCGTTCGCATTTCGCCGACCGAAGCGAGCGCTTTGCGCTCGTCCTGCATTGTGATTACGCCAAATGAAGTGTCGGAACGGAGATTCACGGTTGAATATGCTCCGATCATGTCATACGATTCACCGCCATAATCGGCAGTGAATGGGACCAATCCCGACTGAATTTGATTATTAGCCTGCTGCCATTCCTCGACGATCTTCAGATTCTTCAACGATCTTTGTTCGGCGGCTAAGATTGGGTCAGGGTGAAAAATAGCGTTTCCGTCTTTGTCGATAACGAATATTATAGGCAATCCGGCTTTCCACAACTCGTCTTCGCTGGCCGGGTACATGCCGACCACGTTTTTAGCAATTTCCTTGAGGGAAACAATCGCGACAATCGATGCTGCCGTTCGCCCGCCGTTCGAAACGCGGGACACCATCGTCATTACCGAGCCATTGCCGGCAGAAGCTTTTTTCGGCGAACCGATGAAAAATGCCTGTGTTCCTGATTCAGTCAGGGCATCGAGCGAAATCGATTCTATTTCGTCTTTGGCAAGAATTCCGGGTCGAAAGATCGACAGCGATTCGGAGTCTTCCTGCTTTAGATAGAGAGCGAGGACGTTTGGATTTTCCCGAAGTGCAGCCCCAAGCCGGGTTTCGGTTTGCGATGAAGATAGGGTTTGAATATGGTTCGACAGCTCGAATGCGTCGGCGAGGCTCTTCACAAGATCGCCGTATCTCTGTCCGAACATCTCAATCTGCCTGGCCTTCTCCCGAACAAGCTGGATTTGATAACGGTTCTCGACCGCTCTTAATTCCCTCGCGCTCCTGTCCGACAAAAACCAGCCTGTCAAAACAAGCGGAACTAGGCCCACGAGCAAAAGCGTAAACAGGACAAAGTATATCAGGCTTATTTTAGTTGGTTTTAAGGACATTGCGAGGAGGCGTTTGGGAAGGCCGCTTTAATGTTACAATAACCGTGCCGAATAGGTCAACAAGTTTTAACACCATTCCATCCAGTGCCGAGCATTCGAATTAAATTTGAAAGAGCGGTTTAATCACAGTTTTTATCTCCTCATGTGAAGTCTGGCTCACGCATCTGCACGGGATCCAGCTTTGGAAAAAGATGCCGGTAAACTTTTGAGCACAAATTCGCTCAATTGGTCAAAACCGGAAAGCCGCTAATCCAATAGTTATTGTATTTACAACTGTTTAGCGGTTAAGATAGAATATCCTGATAGTTCCGGCCCAGGAAAAATGTCAAAAAAGATTCTTTTAGTCGAAGATACCATCGATATTCGCAGCGCTTTGCGATTATTGCTGGAGATGAGAGGTTATACGGTGATCGAAGCCGGTGACGGCCTTGAAGCGCTCGAACTTGCCGTGAAACATCTGCCAGACCTGATTCTTATGGACCTCGCGATGCCGGTTCACGACGGCGTTGCGGCGACCCGCGCGATCCGGGCGGAAAAATCTACCTCGCTGATTCCGATCATCGCGGTTTCATCGCATGAAGGAAGTATGAAAACCTCGGCCATCATTGCCGGCTGCAACGAAGTGATGACGAAAAGTGCATTTATGGCCGCTTTCGATTCCACTCTGGCAAAATACCTGCCTCTATCGGTTCCGTCCGATAATTCCTAACAATCGTATGGTCGGGAATGCGGGTTACAGTTCCTCTCCCTGCGCCGAAACATGGCGGCGTTCGATTTATTGTCCGGTCCGAAGAAGAATATGCCCGGCAATAAAGTGTTGACGATGAGGATACCGTACTCTTGCTTGTAAATATGAAAACGCCGCCGCATATGATCTCTTCGCGATATAAATTTTTATAGAAAAGATTTCCTGACTTATCTCTCGGAAAATATCGCCGTGGAGTCGATATCTACGATCGCGTATGTCATTCAGATGAAAATTACAATACTGTATTATTGTAGTACAATTTACGGATCTTTAATGTCCATTCAGCCTATTTATTAGATTTTACAAATTGGCACGCCGCTTGCGGTCAGTTTCTCCGAGAATGGGAAACATTTACGAACCCGACGAAAAATATGAATGCAGTTGAACTATGAAGGCAGATCACGATACAGTGGATAAACTTTATTAAAAAAGTTGAGGCCACCGACGAAAAAGAGCATCCGGCATTTTTCGAAAAATCAAGGCCGAACTCGATGTTCATGCGCACATCGAAGAGAAGCTCTTTTATCCAAAACTGATCGCCGAGGGTGACAAGGAATTGAAGGACATTACTCTCGAATTAAAGAACCGGTAGGCAAAGATTTTTTTGCGCGAGCTGGCTGCCCTGTCAGAGGAAAGCGAAAAATTCGAGCTGAAATTAAAGTTTTGATGGAAGACATTTAACATCAATGTGATGGAAGAAAAAGGCGAGATGTTTGTGATGGTCGAAGAACAATTCGATGCAGGCATTCTCGAAGAATTAGGCAAGGAAATGGAAGCCGAAAAGAAAAATTTCAAAAAATCGAAATCCGCATCGGCATGATCTCAATGCCGGTAGGCAGTTAATGGAGGAAATATGAACACAACACAAACTACAAAATCTTCTGCCAAACCGGCAACGAAGAAAAAAACGGCGGCGAGCAAAACTGAAGGCATGGCGAAGAGTTCTGCAGCAACAAAAAAGCAAAAGGCGCCTAAGAAAACTGCAGATTCCGCGAAGACTTCGCCTACACCGAAAAAGAAAGCAGCACCGAAGAAGTCCGTCGCAAAGAAAGCTCCGGTTAAAGGAATATTGACCAGCGCGACTGAAGTCGTAATTGATGTTGCACAAGGAGCACTCGTTGGAGCTGCATCGGGAGCTCTGCAGGGGGCGATAATTGCGGGCGGCGAAGCGGCTGGTTTATCTGCTAAAACTCCGGCTCGAAAGAGTCCGAAGAAGGCTACGCCGAAATCGCCGAAGCGCAAATCAGATTAAGTATTAATTCGTGAGGCAATCAAAGGGACGCATCGAAGTTATTCGATGCGTCCCTTTGTTTTTGTAATATGATTTTCCTGCCTAACGAAGTTACAATGGCTTGAGCTGCCTGCTTGGGTATCTGCTTTAGTCAGCTAAATGCGTTTTACGATAACGAGCGTTATATCGTCATTTGCAGGGGCTGTTTGCGTGAAATCCGACAAAGCCGATTCCACTTTGTCGCGAAGCCCGGCCGCAGACGCTCGAAAATGTTTTCCGACCACCTCGGTCAGCCTGTCCATTCCAAATTCTTCGTCCTTCGGATTATTTGCTTCCGAAACGCCGTCCGAGTAGATCACGAGTGCTTCGCCCGGATGAAGGTGTGTCTCGCCGACCTCAAACTCTGCTCCGGGCATTATTCCGAGCGGAAATCCGCCCGATGAAAGCTGCACTATCGTCCCGTCGGCCCGCGCGATCAGCGGCGGATTGTGGCCCGCGTTGATATAGCGCAGGTGGCCCGATTTAGGGTCGAGTTCGGTAGCAAAAAGTGTAACGAACCTATTGGCCGGCGTATTGTCGGCCAAATATTGATTAACGGAGGTGATAGTATCGTCAAGCGTTCTTTTCGCGGAGACCTGTGCATGCATCGACGCATGAACGCAGGACATCAACAAGGCGGCGGCGGTTCCCTTTCCGGAGACATCGCCGAGGGCGATCAGCATTTTGCCGTCGTGACGCTCAATAAAATCATAATAATCGCCGCCTATTTCATAGCACGAAAATGAAATTCCCTGCAATTCATATCCTTCGACAACCGGCGGCTGCGACGGCTGAAAACGCTGCTGGATCTCGGTCGCAAGTTCCAATTCGTATTCCATCCTTTCCCGTTCTATCCGTTCATCGAGAAGCGATGCGTTCTCAACGCGGATCGACGCAACCGACGCCAATGTTGTGAGAATATTCAAATGCTCTTCCGAAAAAGTCGTCTCATAGGTAGGCGAATCGGCATAAATAAGCCCGAAAATGTTACGTTCATCTACACTTAACGGGACGGCAAGAACCGAGCGGATTCCCTGCAGTGCCATTGTTTGGTGCATAAAACGCGGGTCGTGCTGGGCGTCGGCCGTGAGAACGGATTTGCCGTGTTTGAGCACCTCGTCCATTACGGTGCGGCTGATCCTGACTTCCTCGATGGCTTCTTCCATACCGCGGACGCGCGCGACCATGATTTTCATGCCGTCTTCTACATTTTCATCGCGTAGCATGATGACACAGCGCTCGGCCGGCACGGCTTCGAAAACGAGCGACGCAACCTGATCCAATGTTTCATCGAGGCCGCTTGCCGATAGCAGAGCGACGCCCACCTTGCTTATGAGCGCTAAAAGCTCCGTTCGGGTAGAAAACTGCCCTTCGAGGAATTCCGTCGTCGGATTCTTGCGATGGCTCAGCGCGATTGTTTTCGAAGGGTCGAGCGCTTCTGTATGATCGGCGATAAGCGTGGAACCTGACTGAATCCGCAGCCGCTCATCGTCGAAGATTATTGTGGTCTCTCCGATCTGTATTTCGCCGCCGGACACGAGAGGAGTAGCTATTTTGACAGGATCTCCATCATAACGTGTACCGTTCGCGGATCCAAGATCCTGAAGCCAGAATCCGTCCCCTTCCTGCCTTACCTCGGCGTGAAGCCGCGATGCAAATGCATCCGGAATACAGAGGTCGCTTCGGGCGGATCGGCCGATTGTTGTTCGAAGCCTGGCGAGTGGGACGCGCTCAGCGGATCGATCGGTATTTTTGAATATTAGTTGGGGCATATAACTTCAAAAGTAAGTGTCAGCGGCTCCGCTTGTCGGCGTAGATGACTAGCGTTCCGGCCAAATAATCATGCAGAGCGCGTCCCTTTCCGCTGAATATCGACAAAAGAAATCCTAATCCGAGACTGATGGCCGTAATCACATATCCCAGCGTTTGCCGCAAAGCGATCCTCGACGCAGCCGCCGGCGTTCCGTCGCTGCCTACAATTCGAATGCCGGTCAGCATTTTGCCGATAGTTTGCCCGGCGAGCATGGGCAACAGGACAAAATTCGCAAGTCCCAATAAAATAGCAATGATCCAGCCCGCACTGTAAAGCTCGTCGTTCAGTAGCTTAGCTCCGTCATTTCCCATATATCTGCTGATCAAAAGTGTGATAACGGGAATTGAAACTAGAATTACATAATCCGCAAGCAGTGCCCCGCAACGCAGTAAAAATGGAGCTTTTATCTGTTCGGGAGAAAAATCGACAACGGTTTCCCACAGGCGCGATTTAGGCATCGGAGCAGTTTGGTCCGCGGTTGCAATCATAGTAAAAATATTCGGCTATCCGACGACGAAAAACAGCGTGGTGTCACCGATTTTTATCTTATCTCCGCTCGCTAAAACATGCGGTTTGTGCGGCGGCAGCCGGAGAGCATCGCTAACGCCCGATGCCAGAATCGTACCGTTTGACGATCCCAGATCTTCTACAAGATAGCTATTGCCGTCGCGCCAAATCCTGGCATGACGCCGCGAAATCTTTGTCTGCGGATCGTATTTAGACAGATCGACTTCCGGAAAAATATTCGACATCGGATCGCGGCGGCCGACCAAAGTCTCGCTTTTCTGCAGCGAAAATTGCGGCGCCGATAGTTCGCTCGTCCCCTCGATCAACAATTTCGCGGTAGCCGATGCCTGTGAATAAATCTCGGAATGAACTCCCTGCTGAGCGATCGGCTGCTTTGCCCCGCAAAATGCGCAGAAAAGGTCGGTGGCGACGATTCGCTGCCCGCAGAATCCGCAGAAAACATTCTGATATGCCAGGCTGACCGATGCCGGTACGGCGACGACGCCGTAAGTAAGGTCGCCCGACTTAATATTTGCCAGGTGTTCTTCCAGCACGCCCTTCATTTCCGCCGCCGAATCGAACCTGGCGTCCGCGTTATATTCGACCGAACGCATTAAGATACGTTCCATTTGATCAGAAAGTTGTGGATTAATCTGCCGCGGCCTTGGATTTTTTTGAAAATCGAAGATCAAAAGCGGATTGCTTTGCGGATCGGCGCCGGTAAGAAGATGGAACATCGTCGAGCCGAGGCTGTAAATATCCGAACGCGGCTCGACATTTCCGCTGAAAAGTTCCGGCGGCGCGTAGCCCATCGTACCGACGGCGGTAACGCCTTTTTCTTCCTTTTGATGGATCGAACGAGCGATGCCGAAATCGATGAGCATTACGCGGCCGCTGTTGCCGTCGATCATTATATTCGAGGGTTTAAGATCGCGGTAAACGATAGTCGTCGGCTGATTATGCAGATAATCCAATACGTCAATTATCTGGATTGCCCATTCGGTAACACCTTTTTCTTCGATCTTCCCTTCCGGCGCCGAACGCAGCCGCGACGACAGGTCGCCGCCGGAAATATATTTCATTACGAGGTAAAAGCGGCTTTCCTTCTCGTCGTAAAAATAATCGTAGATGGTCGGAATGCAAACGTGATCGAGCGTGGACAAGATCATCGATTCGCGCTTGAAGTCGTTGATGGCCTTGTCCTGCTGCTCTTCCTCGATATGCGTTTGGACCATTTCCTTGACGGCACGCAGCACTCCGCCGAGGTTATTGTCGCTCGCCAGATAAACGGCGCCCATTCCGCCGCCGCCGATCTTTCTGACGATCTCGTACCGGTTGTTGAGCATTGTACCTTCGGTCAATGGCTTTAGCTTACTTCGCTTTTTGCCGTCGGTATCGACGCCGATGCGTTCGGCGGTTTGCGGGATCGGAGCGGCCAATTCTGTATTTTCCTGAACCGCCGGAGCGGCGGATGCCCTCGGATCTGGACGCACCGGGATCGATGCGATCCGTGTAGCCACATTTTCCTGGGAAAACGGCGGTTCGTTCTCCATTATCTTTACGGAATCGAAGGTGGAATTGGACGCAAAGCTATCGTGAATTTCCAAATCTTCCAGCGGTTTGGAAATACCCGTATTTTCGTTATCGACGCGCGGTACGTATAGGTCTTCATTCGGCGCAGCAGTATCTGTGTGAGTTTCATCCGCTTCGACTTCCTGAACTGTGGCCGATTGGACCGGTTCGGGCTCTGCCTGATGTTTAATAATGGCCGGTTGAGGATCCATTTCCGGGGACTCGGCCTGTTCGCCGGCCGGAGTTGAACCAAAATCCGTCAAGCGTTCGCGAATCAAAACTTCCGGCTCCGGAGCCGTTGCTTCGGAAACAATATCTTCCGGAATAATTTCCCCCGCTTTTTCAGCATTTACAGGTTCGTTAGAGGCAGCCGGGCGTTCTTCCGCTCCTAAAATGTAGTCAGACGTAGGCATGGCAAAATGGTCCGACGTTCGCGAAGGGCCGTCTAAAACTTGCGATGCGGGAATTTCTTCGAGGGGATCTTCAATCGCGTCCATAACTTCCGGATTGCCGGCATCGAAAGCTTCCGGCTGCGGTGTCAATGGATCAACGCTAAAAGGCGTTGGCGGAGTTTTCACTTCTTCGGCGGCAGGCGGCACGGGACCGGCGATGCTCGATAAATCGGCATGCTCGATCATTATTGTGCTCTCCATTGAATCTTCGATCTCGGCTTGTACAGCAACCGGGCGTTCCAATGTGATCCCGCAGAACGGGCAAAAAGCATCATTTTCCGCGACATCCGAGCCGCATTCGTGACAAGTCATTGTTTTATTTTATCCGAAGTTTTCTAAACTTATCTATTGATACGAAACCGCAAAAATGTTTTGCCTACGATGATCTCGTCGCCTTCGCTCAAAACCTGCGGCGAGCCGGCCAGCAGCCGCCGTCCGCGATTGATAAAAGTCCCATTGGTAGAGCCAAGATCTTCGACCATATATTTATCGTTGCGAAAAATTATGCGTGCATGCCGACGTGAAACCTTTGCGTCCGGATCATGAGCATCGAGATCCACATCAGGAAAGATACCGTTGTCCGCGTCCCAGCGGCCGATATTCGACTCCTCGGCGGAAAGATCGAATTCGGTATCCACCGATGCTCCGCGCTCTATAATAAGCCTGGCATGGCTGCCTTTCGGTTTTAGATCGGCTTCAGCGACAAGGTCGGTTTCGGGCGCCTCCGATTGGACAAGCGGCGGAACCCCAATAGATGTAATATTCACCGCCCGGATTCCCGATCCACCCGAAACTTGCGGCCGGGTCTCCGGCAGGCCGCCGTTATCCGTTTGCAGCACCAGTTTTGTACCACATTCATCGCAGTACTGCGAACCTACCCGGTTTTCCGTTCCGCAAGATTGGCATCTTACCATTTACTTTATATAACCTTTGGGACTAAATTCGATTTCGGCCTCTTAAGGAGAGGGCTAATGCATTTTACCTGTAAATTGCCGGTTCGTAAATCGGAAATCAAAGGTTAATAAGCGCCGGGCAATAAACTTTATTGAAATGACCTTCCCCCCGGCGGCTGCACTTTTTTGAAACATCGGCAATAATACCGTCGTAATAACGGCTTGACGCACTTTTGGCGAGAAATTGCCGAAACCAACTAAGAAACAATAATTTCGTTTATAGGGGAAATGAAGCAATGGCATTGAGCCGTAAGAAAAAGATCATCATCGGCGGTTCGGTAGCGGCATTGCTGCTGATCGTTATTATTGGAAGCATTTTCGCGACCCGGAAGGACACGCCGGAAGTAACGGTTGTAAAGATAGAAGTGCGGCCGGAACTGCGCTCGACCGTAACTTCATCCGGCGAAGTTCGTCCAATACAGTTCGTGAACCTGACCAGTGAGGTTCAGGGCCGGATAGATGAGATCACGAAGAAAGAAGGTGATCCCGTGGAAAAGGGAGAGATTCTTGTCAGGCTTAATCCGGATCAGCTTTCATCGAACGCGGATGCTCAACTCGCCGCTTTTCAAACCGCGCAGGATGACGTCCGCGTTTCGCAGTCTCAGGTATCGGCCGCTCAAAACAATCTATCGCAGGCCCAACAGGGATTGAATGTTTCGCAGGTGGCTATCGATAATGCCCGACAGGGCGTGGTTACTTCGCAAACCGAAGTAGAACGCGCCCAAGTCGAGCTGAATGCCGCGAACCGCGAATTCAAACGCAGCGAAGAACTGCTCGAAAGCGGTGTGATCGCAAGGCAGGAACTGGATAGTGCCCGTGACCGCGTGGAAAACGCCCGTGTATCGGTAAGCACGGCCAGGGCCAGACTTGAATCACAGCGAATTTCGGTGAAGGACGCAACGGCGAGATTAAACCAGCAAGCGGTGGCCGTGCGAGATGCCAAACGGGCGGTCGACACTTCCAATCTTAGTGTTAGTTCAAGCCAGTCACGCGCAAATCAACAGTCCGCCGTGCTTCGCGGCCAGAAAGATCAGCGGGACAAAACAGTCGTTGTTGCCCCGATCAGCGGTGTTATTGCTGAGATTCCTTCGAAGGTCGGAACCTTTGCCGTTGCCGGCCTTTCAACGACCGCGCTGATGACGATTGCGGATATGTCTTCGATAAACGTGGAGGTTAAAGTCGATGAAACCGAGATCGATAAGGTAGAGGTCGGGCAGAAGGCCAAGATCAGGGTGGATGCCTTCGGCGATGTCGAGATCGAGGGCGAAGTTTTGCAGAAAACCCCGCTTGCCGTCGGCAAATCGCAGACGAGCGGCGGCCTTTCGACCAATATCAATGTCCAGGAAGCTAAGGAGTTCAGGGTTGTAATTCAACTCGTTAATCTTTCAGAGGAGTTGCAAAGCAGCCTTCGTCCGGGAATGAGCGCGACGGCGGTGATCACTACAAAAACCGCTCAAAATGTGGTAGCTGTGCCGCTGCAGGCGGTAGTCGAGAAGAAACCGGAAGGCACGCCTGAGCCGACGTTAAATTCGGGAGCTACGGCGCCAGCCGACAAGCCGAAACCTATTAAAGGTGTTTACGTGCTCGAAGGCAACAAGGTAAAATTCAAGCCCGTTGAAACAGGTATCACGGGTGAAGCCGATATTCAGATAACATCAGGGCTTTCCGAAGGCGAAGAGATAATTACCGGCCCCAGCCGCATCCTGAATACGCTCAAAGAAGACGCCATCGTCAAAAAACAGGTAAAGAAGGAAGGCGAAGCTGCGGCTAAATCTTAGAGTTCTGACTTCCCGCTTTAGCGTGCTTCTTCGCTATGCAAAAGACACGCTGAAGCCTGAACTCAGAACGACTAAAATATGTACAGATTCATGGAAAACGAAAACGGTAATGACGATGCGCAGGAACAAATAGTTTCGCCCGGCGATAAAAAATTGATCTCGATGCAGAACATTTGGAAGACTTATCAAATGGGCGTCGAGGAACTTCATGCATTGCGGGATGTTTCGTTTGAAGTAGCCAAGGGAGAATACCTTGCGATCATCGGGCCTTCGGGTTCCGGCAAATCGACATTAATGAATTTAATCGGCTGTTTGGATTCGCCGTCTAAGGGCGAATACTGGATCAACGGCCATCTCGTTTCGACGATGACCGACGACGAGCTTGCCCGCATTCGCAATAAAGAGATCGGTTTCGTATTTCAAACATTCAATCTGCTTGCCCGGGCAACGGCCCTTCATAATGTTGAGCTTCCCTTAATTTATGCCGGAATGCGCGCCGCTGAACGTAATGACAAGGCACAGGCCGCACTCGCTTCCGTTGAACTCGGCGACCGCGTAATGCACCGGCCGAACGAGCTTTCCGGTGGACAACGGCAGCGTGTCGCAATCGCAAGAGCGCTTGTAAATCATCCATCGATCCTCCTCGCCGATGAGCCGACCGGAGCACTCGATTCGAAAACAAGTGTCGAGATCATGGCCCTTTTCGAAAAACTGCATGCCGAAGGCAATACGATAATCGTCGTCACCCACGAACACGAAGTCGCCGAACGCGCCCACCGCATTATCACGATCCGCGACGGCCAGATCGAAAAGGACGAGCGGATAAAATAATTATCAATTTACATTAGTTGTCAACGGCGCTAAACGGATGCCTTTTTTGCGTTTCTGTCCGTAAAATCCCGCAAAGCGATTACAGAGTTCTGCTCACGCCGGCAATTAAACCTTTTATCTTTTATCGCGTATCATTAGAATTCCCGCTGCGTCTAAAATACGATGAATTTTTCCGAAACATTGAAACTCGCGATCTCGGCAATCTGGTCGCATAAGCTGCGTTCGTTTTTGACGCTGCTGGGTATGATCATCGGGGTAATGGCGTTCATGGTCGTGTTCTCGGTGCTTCAAGGTTTTAATTCTTATATCGATGAGAAGATCGCGGGTATCGGCTCAAATTCGTTTACTATTCAACGCTTTAATTTTGACGATTTTAAAGACACTGACACAATTGCCGAAGCGCAGCGCCGGAATAAAGAATTCACGCTGGAAGATCTCGAATTCCTCCGAACGCGGGCCGTTATAATGAATAAGATCGGTGCCAAAGCCGGCGGAAACAGGCGAACTCTGAAGGTCGGCAATGAAACGATGGAGGACATTACTGTCGATGGTGCCGAACCTGTCATCGGCGAGATTGAAAATGTCGATGTCGGAGAAGGCCGTTATTTTTCCGAGGCGGAGAATGCCAATTCGATGCGTGTCGCATTTATCGGAACGGATGTGGCGGCTAAACTATTTCCGCAGGGATCGCCGCTTGGCCAGGAAATCGACATTCGCGGAATCCCGTATCGGGTTATCGGCGTCCGCGTAGCTAAAGGGACAGTTTTCGGACAGCCGCAGGATGCCTTTGTCCAGCTTCCCCTGAAAACATATGGCTCTAACTTCGGCGGTTTCCGCGGCGGGCGTTACCTTTATTTTTTAGCGACGGCTCCGTCCGACGCATTATTCAAGGATGCCGTTGACGAGGCACGCAATCTAATGCGGCAGCGGCGCAGGCTGGAATTCGACGAAAAGGATACTTTTGGGATCGTCACGCCGGACGCTATTTCAGGATTGCGGGACAGTCTATTCGGTACGACGTTTATTGTAATTCTTGCGGTACCGGCGATTGCACTGCTCGTAGGAGCAATCGTTATTATGAATATTATGCTCGTCGCCGTAACCGAGCGGACGAAAGAGATCGGCATTAGAAAAAGCCTTGGAGCACGGCAAAATGACATTCTTAAACAATTTTTGATGGAAGCTGCGACGTTGTCGGCCATCGGCGGATTGACGGGCCTGGTCCTGGCTAAAATTATCGGGGTAATTATCAGCGCTCTGTTTATTCAAACCGTAATTCCGTGGTACGCGGCGGTGATAGCAATTGGCGTTTCCGCGATTGTCGGCATTCTCGCCGGGCTGTTTCCGGCATGGAAGGCGGCGCAACTCGATCCTATTGAAGCGTTGCGGGCAGATTAAAAAATGAGATTCGTTACTGGTTCCTTTTACGAAAATTTTAAGATGGCGATCGATACGCTTCGCGGCAATAAGCTGCGTTCGTTTCTTACGATTTTCGGTGTAGTGGTGGGCGTGATCACCGTAATGTTAATTTCCTCGATAATCAGCGGAATAAATGTTGCGGTTGAGAAGCAGGTGGAGTCATTCGGCACGAGAACAATATTTCTCTATAAATTCAATATCGGGTTTAGCCATGGGCGGCGGACGCAGGAAGAAAGAATGCGCAAACCGCTGACTGTTGAAGATGTGGAAGCAATAAAGGCTCTTTCATCAATTGAAACCGCGATTCCTTTATTGGATGTTTCAAACAATTTTTTCGGATCGAAAGTATTGGTTACAGGTAAAAACGGTAAGACATCTTCGGCGGTAAGATTACAGGGAACGCTGCCCGAAATTGAAAAAACAACCACTGAAATTTTAATTGACGGACGCTGGTTTTCGCAATCGGAAAGTGATGCAAAAGCAAATGTTTGCCTTATCGGTTCATCGGTTGTAGATAGTTATTTCCCGTACGGCTCCCCGGTAGGCGAAACGCTTGAGATCGATGGTATGCCGTTTCGGGTTATTGGCGTACTGGAAAAAAAAGAACAGCTATTCGGCGGAGGCGGCGGTAACAACGATCAGAGCAATGCCATATACATGCCTATGGGTTCCGCTCTAAAACTTAAGCCTAATGCGGATGATCTTCGTGTCATGGCGGTAGCAAATGAAGGAATGCTCGAAAAGGCAAAGGATGACGTGCAGGACCTTCTTCGTGTGCGCCGCCAGGTCGAGTATGGGAAGCCCAACAATTTTTCAATGGAAACGGCAGCAAGTCTTATCGATCAATTCCAGTCGATAACCGCCGGAGTAGCTATCGCAATGGTCGTGATCTCGTCGATCGGGCTGATGATCGGCGGAATCGGCGTGATGAATATTATGCTCGTTTCAGTAACTGAGCGAACGCGTGAGATCGGCATCAGAAAGGCTGTCGGTGCCAAACAAAGCGATATTCTTCTCCAATTCCTTATCGAAGCCGCCACGCTTACCGGTTTCGGCGGATTGCTCGGCCTATTTATCGGATGGCTCCTGACGCTGCTCGTAAAACTGGTATTGCCGTCGTACGTCCCGTGGTGGGCGCCGGTCGCGGGCTTCTTCGCCAGCGTCGGAATCGGAATTATATTCGGCCTTTTCCCGGCCTGGAAGGCGGCTAGACTCGATCCGATCGAATCGTTGAGGTATGAATAAAAGGGCGGACCGCTATAAGGTTAGCGGTCTCCGCCCTTTTACCTAAAAGAATAAAGCCCACACCACCCTGGCGGTTACACCGCAAAGGCCAACAATCAGAACTATCGCCCAGGCAGCGCCCGATGAAATCCTGAAAAGTTTTTGCAAGCCTATCGCTGCCAGAATCCAACCCCAAATTGCAAATAAATCTATAGAACTTAGAAGAGCAGACAATACGGGGCTTGCTTTGGCGTCAATAAACATACTCGGATTTGCTTGTACCAATCCGCCTTGACTGTTATTTATGTCGATTTCATCGACCGTCTTTACGAGAAGTACTACAAGATTCGCAACCATAAAAAGTAGCGTAGGAGGCAAGCTCGAATAAACCCATGCGGAGACCCCGCCAAGGTAACGTCCGGTGCCGCCCATCGCATTCGATCCCAACCAATAAATGAGCCCGCCAAGAAAAAATATTATAGTCAAAACGACCGGGACGGCCGCGTAGCTAATCGCTTTTACAATTGGCCCGCTTTGCTGTTCTATGATTTTTTCCTTTTGCTCCGATGACATTTGAGATGTCCGGGAGCTGGATTCGATTCGTTCCCTGATAATCCGCTCGAATCCAACCTTTTGGATAAAGGCAATTTGAAATATCGAGGCTGCAATAATAACTATTAACCCGGCTAACACGAATCGCGGCTTTCGCCTTAAATCTTCAAAGGTTTTTCCCGGCTCGAAAAAGATATTGCCGAGTGTAGCCAATTCAGACATTTGCGGCGGGTCGGCCTCGATCTTTTCGGGGGGCGGCGGAGCTTCCCATTCCGACTGGTTTTGAGGTTCCATAGATGTTTTCTCCTTTGGTAGGTTGACGTTATTCGGCTAGTGCAAACTTCAGCCCGAGGACATTATGAAAAAATTAGATTCTGCCGATGATACGATATTATATTGCGGCACGTTTCAGTTTTCTTCAAACGGAGCGGATGCGGTTTCGTAACCGTCCACGCGGATGCAGGCGGCTAGATGTCCCGGTGTAATTTCGCGAAGTTCAGGAACGATTTGCGCACATTGCTCGATGGCGATCGGGCAGCGTGTGCGGAAACGGCAGCCGGAGGGCGGATTTATTGGTGTCGGCACATCGCCTTTTAGAATTATGCGGTCGCGTTTCTGTTTTGGATCGGGGACGGGAATCGCCGAGAGCAAAGCCTTTGTATACGGATGGAGTGGGTTTTCGTAAAGTTCCTTCGATTCGGCGATCTCGACGATCTTGCCGAGATACATCACCGCGACGCGGTTTGAAATATGCTCGACGACCGCGAGGCCGTGCGAGATAAAAAGGTATGTCAGACCGAATTCCTGCTGCAGGTCCTGCAAAAGATTAACGACCTGGGCCTGCACCGAAACGTCCAGGGCGGAAACCGGCTCATCGCAAATAATAAGCTTTGGATTTAACGCCAAAGCTCTTGCGATTCCGATCCGCTGGCGCTGGCCGCCGGAAAATTCATGCGGATAACGGTGCATATATTCCGGATCGAGACCGACCTTTGTTAAAAGATCGGCTACGCGGTGCTTCCGCTCTTTTTTATCGCCGACACCGTGGATTTTGAGCGGCTCTGAAACAGTGGACAGAATGCTCATCCGCGGATTCAAACTCGCGTACGGGTCCTGAAAAATGATCTGCATCTCGCGGCGGAGCAACTGCATTTCACTGTTCGTCAAACCGATCAGGTTCTGCCCCTCGAATAAAACTTCCCCGCCGGTCGGCTCATGCAGCCGCAGCAAACACCGGCCGACCGTCGTTTTTCCGCAGCCCGATTCACCCACCAATCCGAGCGTCTCGCCGGCGAGAATGTCGAAAGAAACATCATCTACGGCTTGAACCAGATCGTCACTATTCTCAACCGCGAAATGTTTCACAAGACCGCGAACGTGGACTAATTTATTCTTTTGAGTTTTCGTAGCGGCACTTTCCATTTACATTTCCGCTGCCAACACTTTCTCCCGTGCGATCTCGAATTTATGCGATTCATCATAAAGGACGCACCGCACCTTCGTGACTCCCTTCAATTCAAACAAAGGAATCGGCCCGCGGACGCAGATATCCATTCGATGAATGCATCGCGGCGCAAAATGGCAGCCGGGCGGAAGGGCGGTCGGGCTCGGCACAACGCCGTCGATGGTTTGAAGCCGGGACGATTTCGCAAGATCGCGGGCCGTTAATTTCGGAACGGATTGAAGCAGTCCCTGAGTATAAGGATGTTTCGGCTTATCGAATAATTCATTAACGTTTGATTCTTCGACGATCTTCCCGGTGTACATCACGCAGACACGGTCGGCGGTTTCGGCGACTACGCCGAGGTCGTGCGTGATCAAAAGCACTGAAAGCTTGCGGGTAGTGCGAAGTTCATTAAGCAATTCGAGTATCTGTGCCTGAATTGTTACATCGAGTGCGGTCGTCGGCTCGTCAGCGATCAGCAGTTCCGGATCGCAGGCAAGGGCCATCGCGATCATAACGCGCTGCCGCATTCCGCCGGATAGCTGATGCGGATAATCGTTCGCGCGGCGTTCGGGTGCGGGAATCGAAACTTCCCTCATCGCTTCAAACGCCGCCGCCCACGCCGCTTTTTTATCCATTTTCCGGTGCAGCCGCAAAGCTTCGGCGATCTGTTCGCCGACCGTATAAACCGGATTGAGCGAGGTCATCGGGTCCTGAAAGATCATCGCGATGTCGTTGCCGCGAATCGCCCGCATCCGGTCATCGCCCGCCGTTGTCAATTCTTCACCTTTGAATTTGATTGACCCGCCGACGATCTTTCCGGGAGCGGAAATGAGCTTCATTATCGAAAGAGCGGTGATCGATTTACCGCAGCCCGATTCGCCGACAAGCCCCAGCAACTCGCCTTCGTCGATGTAAAAACTTACATCGTTGACCGATTTCACCAAACCGGCACGGGTGGGGAAATGTGTTTGGAGATTTTTGACTTCGAGCAAATGTTCCATCTAATTAATATAAGGAAAAAGCATACTCAACCACCTTTACAACGGTGATTGGTGTATCACCACGTTTTGCGGGTTCAAATTTTATTTTTTTTGCTGCAGAGATTGCCTCTTGAGTTAGACCGAACTGTGCCATCCGCTGCCGGTCCGCTTCTGGAGTCGCATCGACAACGTCTCCGATTTCACCATTCGATTAAATATTACTCTTAACCGTACCTTGCCTTCGACTCCGGATTTACGTGCCTCAATTGAATAGTATGCATTCGGGCGGTTCTTAATCTTCAAGTTTAAGATTATCTTTTCAGGCTGCTTTTCTTGTCTCTGTTGGGCAAATATTATACCGCCAAATAAAACCGCTAGAATAAACGTCAACACGCATCTCGCGAAAATAGCTGTTAATTTCATCGATCTCCTTTTTCACAAATCATCAATTAATTGTATTTATCTGCCACCCGAATTTTTGATAGGGGTTTTTAAAAACAGGTTTGGTTAATAGTTATGGGAAGAATTGATTTTCGTGGCGTGCAACTAATTACGTCGCTTTTTCCTCCAATGGATGTTATTATTTTAACAGCAAATAACGGTTTTTCATAGTTTCACTTAAGGAGATTTGCATAGTGAAAAATAGTTCAGCTTTCCTGTCCGGCCTTATTCTTTCAATCTTTATCGTTTCTTCCGGCTTTTCGCAAAGTCAAATTGTTTCGAAAAATTTACCCGGCGCGAAAATTGCGGCTAAGTCTACTAAAGCCGTAACTGTCGAGAAAATCGAACAGGATATGGCGGAAGCCTTGTCGCTGATCGAAAGCAATCATGTCGTCGGCAAAAAGATCGATTATAACAACGTCTTTAAATCTTCGATCGACGGAATGCTTCACGCGCTCGATCCGCATTCGAACTACTTTGATGCAAAGGAGTTCGAACAATTTCGCACCGACCAAAGATCCCAGTATTACGGCATCGGAGCGACTATCGGCGACTTGAGCGACGAGAAAGGCAGCGTTATCGCGACTTACATCAGAGCTACCTTCGACAACGCTCCTGCTCACCGGGCGGGCCTGCGATACGGCGATAAGATCGTGGAAGTGAATGGCACTTCCGTACTCGGAAAGCCATTTTCGGAAGTTCGCGAATTTCTGCGCGGACCGCGCGGAACACCGGCAAAAATGGTGGTGGAACGCTACGGGACCGGCAAACGCGAGACCGTAGAGATCATTCGCGATGCGGTTTCGCAGCCGTCAATCTCGGAATCATATATGATCCGTCCGGGTGTCGGCTATATTGCGATGACCGGCGGATTCAATCAGACGACCGCGGCCGAATTTGCCGATTCGATGCGAATGCTCAAAGCCGCCGGGATGAAGCAGTTAGTTCTCGATCTTAAAAATAACGGCGGCGGACTTGTCGGCCAGGCATACCGTGTCGCGAATGCATTTCTTCCTACGGGACAAATTGTTTTCACACAAAAAGGACGGCTGGAAGGCACGAATGAACCGCCTTACCGTGCCGAGAACCCTAGTCCGGAAACAATGCCGGTCGTAGTGCTGGTCAATCGCAACTCGGCTTCGGCTTCCGAAATTCTTGCCGGTGCATTGCAGGATCATGACCGGGCATTGATCGTCGGCGAGACGACCTTCGGCAAAGGGCTGGTGCAGAATCCATTTCCGCTTGAATACGGGTCGATGCTACTTCTCACGATTGCAAAATACGAAACACCTTCGGGCCGTCAGATTCAAAGAGATTACTCGGATGGCAATCTTTACAGCTATTATACGAAAGGCGGCGTATCAACCGACGATAATCCTTCAATGACCAAGCCGACCGGCCCCGAAAGCAAAACCGATTCAGGCCGGGCCGTTTACGGCGGCGGCGGCATCAGCCCGGATGTGGCACTCAAACCCCAGACGATACCTATTGAGCGTGCACGTTTTCAGCAGAAACTGAGCAATCCGGTTTTTGCGTTCGCCCTTGATCTGGCTTACGGCCGGATCGCCGGTTTTGAAACTTATAGAGTTGACCGGCCTATAGCTTTCGACCATGACATTACGGCAAAGGATTTTCCCGTCAATGACAGCGTTTACCAGGCTTTCAGGAAATTCGCGATCAATAAATATAAGTTCACGCCGGCTCAGGTTGATAAGGAGCGCGAGTTTGTCGAGCGTTCCTTGAGGTCTGAGTTGGTAACGGCCGCGTATGGTTCGACGACGTCTTTTCAGGTTTTCAATGAATATGACGAAAATCTATTGAAGGCAATCGAGCTGATACCGCAAGCAAAACAGCTCGCTCTCGAAGGTTCAAAGGCGAAAATCAATGCGCCGAACAAGCGAACGTCGGCCAATAAGTAACTTATTGAGTAACTGCAAATCAAAAAAAGCGTGCTGTTTTAGAACAGCACGCTTTTTTGTGTTTAGAACGCTTCTTATAGAATTAAATTCTGTTAAAAAATCCAGCGGACAAGATAAAAGATCCCGATACCCGCCCCAATGAGAACGGCGATAAGCAGTAGAATCAGTCCGGCCACCACAAATTTGAATTTTTTGTAGCGGTTCTCGTCCGGCGGAGATAGCTGGTTTTGCGGGAAATATGGTGGTGGTCGGTTCATATGAGTCTAAAGTCTAATGTCTAAAGTTCAAGTACGAAGAGCTTGTATAATATTCAGCGTAGCAATCGAAGTTTCAAACAGCAAATGCCGGTGCCATTCTCGGATATTGAAAGCTGCGCGGGCCCGGCGAAAAAACTCGGTTGCTGCCGTTCGCGGCACCGGAAGCTACGGCCGAAGAATTGTTTCGTCCTCATCATTTTTTATTCGAACGATCGTTTGGTCTTCGTTCTCGCCTTCAAGAACTACCCATGTTTTGTCGTTGTCGTCCCCGGGCGCAGGATCGAATGTTCGAACAATTAACGGCTGGTTAACCAGACTCGTAATGTCGGCCGAAGCGCTTACCGCGGTTTCATCGGGCACGACCAAACGCTGCGAATCGTCCGACAAAGCGTAGCCTGCTGATGCCGGAATATAAAAACCGCGGCCCAGCAGTTTATCCATAATCGACGCGCGAATCTCATAGAGCACAAACGGCGGCGGCCTCAGCGTCACGAAAATATTTGCTATCTCCCCCAGTACATTTCCGCTTTCCGTAATCAATTTGGTTCCATACAGGTCCTGTGCGTTACGACCCAAAGCGAAATCTTCCGGACCGAGCGTCCTGATGGCCTCGTCGATGTTTGCCATAATCGCGTCCTGGCCGAAACTATAGATCTCGCCGTAATCGAGCTCGCCGATTGATCCGCCGCCGGTCGACAAGGTCATTCGTATAACAACGCCATTAACGGGATCGATATAAACGTCCAATACCTCTCCGAGTTTATTGCCGGTCGCAAGCGATAATACGGCCTTTCCCGACAGTGAGTTTATCGGCAAAACATCTTTGACATAATCCATCGTAAAAAAATGCTCCTGACTTCCCGGCTAATGTTTCAAATTTATCAAATAGATGCAATCCGGTCGAACCTCGCGGTTCCGGTAATCAAATTCTATCAAGTAGACAATGATTATGGACGAAACAATTTCGTAATTGCGTGTAATCCGCTCACAGCGTTGAGACCATGCCTCATTTCGTGTATTTGTTCTTTTCGCGCGTATTCTTCCGAGCGGAAGCACCGCCGGTCAGACATTTTTGACGAGTTAGGCATTAAATTTGCAATGTGTTCGGGTAATAAACCAATGATCGAAACTGGAACAATACTACAAGACAGATTTTTGATCGAAGATCGAATCGGCGAGGGTGGAATGGGCGCAGTCTATCTGGTTGTCGATCAAAAGTTCGGTAGCCGCGTAGCCATTAAAGAAACTTTTTTCGCGGACGCCGGTTTGGCTGAAGCATTCGAGCGCGAGGCCCGACTGCTTAATGGGCTGCACCACCCGTTATTTCCGCATGTCTCGGATCATTTTACTGAAAACGGCGGAAATTTCCTCGTAATGGAATATATCGAAGGTGAAGACCTTTCCGTAATTCTGAAACGGGGCGAGATGTTTGCGATGCCGGACATTATGCGTTGGACGCTTGACCTGCTCGACGGATTGGATTATCTCCATTCACAGGATCCGCCGATAATCCACCGTGACATCAAGCCGAATAATTTAAAGCTTACTTCGCGCGGCAATATCGTCCTGCTCGATTTTGGAATGGCGAAGGAAACTTCCGGTACCACGGAGGGGATGAAAAGCGTTTTCGGATATTCGCGAAGGTATTCACCGCTGGAACAAATAGAAGGTACGGGAACTGACGTCCGGTCGGATATATTTTCACTCGGAGCAACGGTATATCATTTGCTGACCGGAAAACCGCCGGTCGATGTCCTGGCAAGAGTATCGGCACTTGTCGCCGGACAGTCCGATCCGCTTCAACTGGCGGAGATCAGCGGCCGGGTATCGCCGGGAATCGCCGCGATTATTGACTCAGCACTTGCTCTAAATGCCAACCAGCGTTTCATCTCAGCTAAGGCCATGCGGAGCGCTCTTGAACACGCACTAAAATCGGAATCCGAATTGAGTGAGCAGGTGGCGATTGATGGGCCGCTGCATGTACAAGCGGAACGCCCGGCGGCGGCGGAAATTGTTCCGGCACTTACACCGGAATTGGATAAACCAACGCCGCAGTCGCGATATCAGACGGTGGTTGCGGCTGCGGTCGGGAATGAAACCGCACGGGTCCCGGAACAACCGACGCAGATTCGCATTAGAAAACCGCTGCGATCAAGAGCGGCACTTTGGGCTTTGGCTCTATTGGGGTGTCTTGCGGTTGTAGGTTTTGGAATTTACCGGGCCGGCACTTCCAGTGAAATTGTATCGGAATCGCCGCAAACAACCGAGGCTGTAACTCCTGAAACTACTCAGGCCGAATCTTCTGATGAGCAAGCCGCTCCGGAATCCGGTCCTGAGCGAACGTCAACGGTCACGGACAAACC
Organism: Pyrinomonadaceae bacterium; assembly: GCA_037723965.1. Classification (GTDB taxonomy): domain Bacteria; phylum Acidobacteriota; class Blastocatellia; order Pyrinomonadales; family Pyrinomonadaceae; genus OLB17. Next base: position 397,154 of record JBBJOS010000001.1, read on the forward strand.
ACAACCGAAAAAAGAAGCAAAAGCGGTGAATGCTGCTGTACCCGCTAAAGCCGATTCGGATCAAACACAAAAAGCCGAGATAGAAATCCCCGAACCGCCCGCAAAACCTAAACTGCCTGAGCGTCGCCGGATAAACCCTACGATTAACCGCAGCCCGCCTTCGTTCGAACGCGAATCGTCGGCCTCGGATATTGAATCGGTCCTTAATGGAATTCCTTCTGAAGAGGATCGAATTTGGGAAGCCGAGCAGAGACGCCGACGCAAAATGCGCCGCATCCAGCGGGAGAACCGGCGATATCCGCCGCCTTTTTAAGCTAACGGATCACGCGTATATCGCGTTCGCTGAATATCCGCCAGCCGTTATTTGTCCTCCGCCATCGTAATTCCTGGATGACTACGCCGCCGCGTATTCTTTTCCCGGCCGTGATCTTATACTCTTTTCGGAAACGCATAACAGCCGTGGCACCGCTTTCCTGAAATACGATCTCGGGATCCTTTGCCCGAATATCGATCGAATCCGCTCTGGCAAACGATTGATTCTTTTCGCGCCGCACGGCTGAGCGGGGCGAATTACGGGTAAGATAAAAAGCCTCAAGCTGAGGCATATAAAACATCATTTGACCATCAATGTCCCGATTATTAGTAGCGGCTACCCATTCACCGAGCGCCGACCGAAGAGCGGCTGCGTTATTACTGCCTGATCGGTTTTCTGCTGTTGCCGGTTTATAACTGCCGCCAATCGTCGGAATCTGCCTTTTCGGCTGCCTGGCCGCCAGATCGTCATTGTCGTAAATGTCCCACTGAACCCACTCCGCGATCTTGTCGTAAAGGGTTCGTATTACAACCGGCCCCGCGAGCTGGTCGGTATAAATACTTCTGGTTACCCGCACCCGACGGCCATTTTCCAGGGACTGAAATATAACATTGACCCGGTCGTCCGTTTTTCCGCTCGACGTGAAGGTAAGTGTGTCCTTCGCCAGCTCAACGCGAGACTGGATCGAGCCGCCGCCGGCTTTACGCTCATTTCGCGTTTTGCCGTCTGCCAGGAAAGTGATCTTAGGCGCTCTTGAAGACGCGACGCTCACGCGGCGGCCGCTGCAGTCGAAAGCGAGCATATCCGGCGGGGTAAGACGAATCGAAAGATCGAAAAAAAATCGCTGCTGTTCGCCGAACGGAACTCCGCTGACAGCGTTTTCCACCGCGGAATAGAGTTGGTCGCTGTCCGCCGAGTTGATCCGGTAGGTCCCGGCCAGCGAGCACTCGTGATTTATTTGTGCAACCGCCTCACTGCCGAAGTTTAAGAGCAGCGACAGTAAAACGGCAACGGCGATCCTTAGTGTTCTCATGTTTAACCCCCTTGTATATTTCATGAATTTCCTTCCCTAATTGCCGGCGAAAACCGGCGCCGGTTTCATCGAAATTGATTCGGCTATTGAGCAAATCTTCTTAGCTCCGGCAACCCTTTTCGTGCAACTATTCATCTTACTATTTTATTAATTGCTGTTTCAATTTTAATATCCTTTAAACCTTTCAGTTTATTTGCAACGCTCGGAGGTATTTTGCTGCTCAGATTTGCCCGCCTTCTAATTTTTCCGGTAGTAGTTTTCTTTTTCCTCTCCGCGGCTTCGGTCTACGGAAAGGATGAAGCATGGACCAGTGTCAGCTCGAATAATTTCTACCTGGCCGGCGATGCCGGAGAAGCCGAAAACCGCGCCGCCGCTCACCGGCTCGAAGAGTTTCGCCAGGTATTCAGCCAGATTTTTCCCGGGTTGAAGCTTGAACTTCCGGGCGTTCCAACGAACGTTATCGTGTTTAAAACTTCGGATTCTTATCGTCCATTTAAACCAAGGCGTTTGGACGGGACAGCCGATGAAGCTATCGCCGGCTACTTTCAGGCAGGCACCGGGGCGAACTACATAACTCTTTCGGCACCCGAAGCTTCAAAGGAACGCTACGGAACGATCATTCACGAATATGTACATTTCCTGATGAGTATCAATTTCAACAAAGACGAGATTCCGGCGTGGCTTAACGAAGGGCTGGCGGAATATTTTGAAACAGTGCAAGTTTCCGGGGGACGAACTGTTTCGATAGGAGATCTCCGTGAAGACCATTTGAAACTGCTTCGCCGTTCGGACTTTATACCGCTTTCCAAATTTTTCGGTATGGATAATCCATCGGTGCACGGCGGAGGGGACGCGAAACGCAGCCTGTTTTACGCACAGTCCTGGGCGCTCATACATTGCCTTAGTCAAAAGCTGGGTAAAACAGGCGGTAATGGGTTCGATAATATCCTCACACTTATAAACGGCACGACGAATCCTGAAACGGCGGTTCGCGAGGCATTTGGACAGACAGATGGCGAGTTTGAAAAAATGCTGCGCGAATTTGTGATCCGGCCGGCCGCGTCGGCAACAAGTTTTTCTTTGCCCCGTACAATCGACATCGGCGTCGTAACTGTAAAACCTGTAACCGCCGCAGAATCAAACGCCTATCTCGCCGATCTTCTCTACTATTCAAATCGTGATGCCGAGGCAGCCGAGTATGCCCGAAAGTCCCTCGCTTTGGATTCACGGCATGCGATAGCTCACGGCACTCAAGGCCTTATTTTGATGAGACAGGAAAAATTTGCCGAGGCAAAAAAACATTTGGAAATAGCGGCAGGCATAGAGAACTCAAATGCTTTCGTTGTTTTCAATTACGCGTATTCAATGATCCGAGGGGCGATGAACTTAAAGAGCGAAGTCAGCGGTTTTGACGATAAAGTAAAGCGCGCCATACAGACGGCGCTGCGACGGGGAATAAAACTGAGCCCCGACTTTGCTGAAAGCTATCGTTTACTGGCATTCGTTCAGTTCGCCGAGGATGAAAATCTCGACGAAGCCGCAGCACTTGTTAAAAAGGCAAATGGTCTGGATCCAGCGAACGGCGAGCATGATTTGCTTCTTGCTCAAATATATCTTCGGCAGGAAAAATATTCCGACGCTCATGCCGTCGCTGAACGCCTGGAATCGCTGTCTCCGGATGGCCGCATTAGAAGCGACGCTCGCGATGTTATAGCGGCAGTTCAGGAATAAGTGTCGGCCAATGGCCCGTCGCCGAAACACGAAATCACAATTGCAGGCGGCAATCTGCCGCTTCTAATCTTAAAACGTTCAACGGTTTCCGACGCGGAGGTGGCCGCGTTCGAAGAAGACCGAAAAATTAACAATTTGAACCGAATCCTCCCAAGGTTGAAACCTGGCGAAAAACAGGTTGTTGCCCTTATAGAAAGGATGCGGTGCTTTGACGACCGGATTGAATACAACATCAATACGAACGGGCAAAAATTTACGTTTGCCAATAAGGAATTTTCCGATCTTCGGCTTAGTGTAATTACAGACGGCGAGCGGACATTTCAGTTTGAATGCGGGACAGGTTTTGGAAAGCAATTGACCGTCCTGGCATTTCTTCCGCCGAAAGGGGTAAATGTAAAGCCGAAACTCACAGGCGTGACATTCGTGCATGATATATTCAAACTAAAGAGCCCGGAGGAAATGGCAAAGGCGCGATATGTTGTAATCGAAGACGATACAAAAAATCGTAAGCCTTAAATAGACGGCAGCATTAAAAGTCCCAAAAATTTGCATCTTCAAGCCGCAAAGCCCATCCATTCGTTCGCACAGAGTACGAAAACTGATTCTGCAATTATTGATATAAGCGTCAGCGATTTTTGCGGTGAAAATATGCAATAATGCTTTTAGATTTTCTATTTTAACCACAAGGAACAATTATGAATCGCATATTCTTCGCATTGCTATTGGTTAGTTTCGCGTTTATTGGATTACGAGCTCAGGCTCCGTTTGCGTTTGACGAGATGCTGAACCTTAAGCGGGTCGGCGACCCGCGGCTTTCGCCTGACGGGAAAACGATCGCTTTTACGATCGGCACTGTCAACAAGACCGAAAACCGAACGCTTACGCAAATTTATCGGATCAATAAGGACGGCACCGATCTAAAGCAGTTGACGAACGGAACGAGTTCGAGCAGCAGTCCTCGATGGTCTCCTGACGGAAAGCATATCGCCTATACCTCGGGCGGGCAGATCTGGATGATGGAAGTGGACGGAGATGATAAGGAGAAAGTGACGAGCATCTCGACAGGTGCCGGAAATCCGGTCTGGTCGCCGGACGGAAAATGGATCGCGTTCGGCTCGGAAGTTTACCCGGAATGTACGAACGATGCGTGTAACAGTGCCGAAGATACGCGTGGGGAAACGAGTAAGGTCAAGGCAAAGGTCACCGACCGCCTGCTGTTTAAACACTGGGATGAATGGCGTAACCGCAAGCGTGCGCACGTTTTTGTAGTTGCCGGAACCGGCGGAATCGCACGCGACCTCACCCCGGGCGATTTCGATTCGCCGCCGTACGGCGCCTCGACCGGGAACGATTACGCTTTTTCACCGGACGGCCGCGAGATCGTTTATTTGCGCAATCCGGATAAGGTTGAAGCTGTCTCCACGAACAGCGACATCTACGTTCTGCCTTTGAGCGGCGGTACGGCGAAAAATATCACAGTCACAAATGGCGGTTACGAGGCTTCACCGGTTTATACTTCGGACGGCAAATACATTTTGTACCGCTCGCAGGCGACGCCGAAATTCGAGGCAGACCGGTGGCGGATCATGCGTTATAATCGTTCGACAGGTGAAACCGTTGAGTTGACCCGCGGGTTCGATCAGCAGGTCGATGACATGGCTGTTTCGCGGGATAACAAGACGATCTATTTCGCCGCCGGAACTCGCGGACGATCGCCGGTTTACAGCGTTCCGGTCGAGCCCGATTTTCGGCAGCGTATCGCGACTCACGTAAAACAAGTGATTGGCGGCGTTACAGCCGGCAGCCTGAATGTTTCGCCTGACGGCTCGACGATCGTATTTACATCGAGCTCAATGACGTCGCCCGCAACTATAATGAGAGCCCGGACAGACGGAAGCGGGCTCGCGGAAGTTTTGAAATCGAATCCGCAGCTCAATCTCGCTAAGGCGGAAGAGATCGAATGGAAGGGTGCCGCACAGGCCCCGTTGCATGGTTTTATCGTCAAGCCCGCGAATTTCGACGCTTCAAAGAAGTATCCGATGATCGTGCTTATCCACGGCGGCCCGCAGGGCGCGTGGAGCGATAACTGGGGCTATCGATGGAACCCGCAGATATTCGCGAACGCGGGATATGTCGTTTTTATGCCGAATCAACGCGGCTCGACCGGCTACGGACAAAAATTCGTTAACGAGGTCTCGGCGGATTGGGGTGGCAAGGCCTTCGTGGATATTACGACCGGCGTCGCCGAAATGATCAAAAAGACGTATATCGACAAAAACCGCATCGGAGCTGCCGGCGCGAGCTATGGCGGCTACATGGTCGACTGGATTTTGGGCCATAACAACGACCCGCGCTTCAAATTCAAGACGCTCGTTTCGCACGCCGGTGTTTACAACCTGGAAAGCATGGCCGCCGCGACAGAAGAGATATGGTTCACGAATTGGGAATTTAAAGGAATGCCTTGGGAAAATCCGGTAAATTACAATAAATGGTCACCGCATAAATTTGCCGCAAAATTCAATACGCCGACGCTTGTGACGGCCGGTGAACTCGATTACCGCGTGCCGGTCGATCAGAGTTTGCAATTATTTACGACGCTGCAATTGAAAAATGTGGAATCAAAACTGATCGTGTTTCCGGATGAAGGCCATTGGATATTGAAGCCGCAGAATTCTGAATTCTGGTATAAAAATGTGCTGGAATGGTTTAGCAAGCACTTGTGAGCCGGGGAACGCATGCACCCTGCCTGCCACGCGGACTCCGCGACGCATTAACACGTAAGCATGTTTACCGATTGAGGCCTGTTCGCGTCGAAGCAACGCTAATTCAGACGAGGGCGCCTGCGTTCAAGTCTTGACCTTGTATATTTTATTTTTATGAAACATAGTTTCAGTAACCTTTTCGCGGCTGCGATACTGCTGGCCGCGTTTTTTTCTGTTTCCGCCCAGTCAGTACGGCCGGATTTCAATCGGCCGCAAACTTATGACGTCCAGCATTACATTCTCCGGGTTAGTTTCGATCGCGCAAATAAAAAGGTTTTGGGCGATACGACCGTGCGGCTGAAGCCTTTGAAGAAAGGAATGAACGTGTTGGAACTTGACGCCGCCGGGCTTGCGTTTGAATCAATAAGCATCGAAAACGGCGGCAAGATCCTGAAATATAGAACCAAGGGCGAAAAAGTTCGGGTGACACTCGATAAGGCTTATTCGCCGGACGATCTTATTTCACTTCGCTTCAAATATTCCGCTACACCAAAAAAAGGCGTTTATTTTGTTGATGAAAGAGTGGAAAACGGGCGGGTGATCAACGCCGCTCAAATCTGGACACAGGGTGAGCCGGACGAGGCACATCACTGGTTCCCGTCCTTCGATTTTCCTAGTGATAAAGCGACATCGGAAGAGATCATTACCGTTCAAAAAGGCGAAGCCGTTATCGGGAACGGCGAACTGGTCGAACAAAAGGACAATCCCGACGGCACCGCAACATTCCATTTCAAAATGGCGGTTCCGCATTCTACATATCTGACCTCGTTTGTCGTCGGCAAATACAGCCGGGTCGCGGGCAGCTACAAGGATATCGAGCTCGGGTATTACGTTTATCCGGGAACTCAATCGATCATAAAGCCGGCGTATGGTAAAACCGCCGACATTCTACGTGTTTTCGAAGAGCTGACCGGCGTTGATTATCCGTTTAACAAATACGATCAAACCGTTGTTTCCGGCTTCACATTCGGCGGAATGGAGAATATAACCGCAACGACGATGGCCGATACAGAAATTTATTCCGCGAGCAGCGACCTAAGCAAAGCCGGCGTAGAAGATCTAGTTTCGCACGAGGCGGCTCATTCCTGGTTTGGCAATCTTGTGACTTGTAAAAATTGGGCCGAGCTTTGGCTTAATGAAGGTTTCGCGACTTTTATGGAAGCGGCGTTCCGGGAAAAGATGTACGGCCGCGATTCATATATCAGGAAGATCAGGTACGACGCCGATATATTCCTCGCGGACGAAGCCGTGAATAAAGAGCGCAACGGCCTGTTTAATCGAAACGCAGGTGACGTGAACAAGCTTTTCGACCGGCCCGCGACAACCTACAATAAAGGCGGCGTCGTTCTCCACATGCTGCGCGAAGAAATTGGCGGTGCCGCTTTTTGGAAAGGCGTGAATATCTATCTAAAGCGTCATAAATTCGCAAATGTCGAAAGCGGCGATTTGCGTAAAGCAATGGAAGAATCTTCGGGTAAGGATTTGGGCTGGTTTTTCGATCAATGGGTTTACGGTATCGGAAGCCCGAAACTGACGGTCAAACAAGTGTATAACAAGCGCGCCAAAATTTTGACTTTATCAGTCGAACAAACGCAAAATGCCGATAAATTAACACCGCTATCGTTTATTCTTCCGATGGACGTAGAGATAGTGACGGCCGCGGGAAGCATTACGAAAAAGCTTAGAATAAGCAAAAGGCGAGAATCATTTTCTTTTAAGGCCGATGGTGCGCCGATTGAGCTTAAGTTCGACAGGTTAGATAAAATTCCGTTGAAGTCAGTCAAGATTTTGCCCCTTGAAACCGGCCCGGGTTAAAACCGAACGTAATAGCGGCTTTCGAGTCGGAACCGGGCCGCTATCGCTCGATATATGCGCAAAAAAAGCCCCGCGTGAGATTCGCGAGGCTTTTCCCCTTTGAGAAGACTCGGATGTCTGCTTGAGTGTTGAAAGAGCAGAGCGCGAAGCACACACAAAATCGCGACGTTCATCACAAAAATATTGCTGTCACTTCTTTGCCACACCTACGAGGTTAGCTGACGGGCTAGGAACGAAAGATTATCCCCGCGTCTATTTAGCATTAACGCTTCGCCCCTGTTTTATGGTTAGATAAAACGTTTGGTTCCCCCGCGTTACCCTACGTTCAGAGCAACTTCGGTGATCACTTTTCAACAATTGCTAGTTTATCACGGTACTTAGTTTGATTCAAGTAAAAATGAACAAAATGGACAATGTAAAATGGAAAAATTGAAAATTACAGAATCTTCAGACTAACGATTTTACATTTTCCATTTTCCATTTTCAATTGTCCATTTTCTCTCACCTTCCCGGGTAAATTTGATACAACAGCAAATAAACTACGACTCCGGTAACGGAAACGTACAGCCAAACGGGATAAACCAGTCTGGCGATCTTTTTATGCTTGTCCAACTTCCCTTTCAGCCCGCGCCAGAGCGTGAGAAGGACAAATGGCGTGACGGCGGTAGCTAGGATCGTATGCGATGTAAGAATCGTAAAATAGATTGGGCGGGCTAAGCCTTCACCTGTAAACTTTGTCGGGCCAACGCCCAGATAATAGGTCCGGATAATATGATGGGTGAGATAACAGGCCAAAAACACAGCCGAAATAACGCTCGCGGAAATCATACTGGTGCGGTGCTTTGCCACCTGCTTCGTCATGATGAAATAAAACCCGAACAATAAAAAAACGCCGCTGAGTGCGTTTAATGTTGCGTTCAAATGGGGAAAGATATACAGCAGATCCATATTCCGGCTATTTCCAAAAACCTAAAAGTATAAATAGGACGATCCATAGCGCACCCATAAAATGCCAGTACCAACCGACGGCCCGTGCAAGGTTGCGCCGGTACTCACGCTCGACGGTGTTCGCCGTTTCATGCCAGTTTCGCAGCAAAATCGAACCCAACGCCATAATGCCGCCAAGCACATGCAGCGCGTGAACGGCGGTCAGAATATAGAAAAATCCGGCGTAAGGATTTCCATGCATATATAACCCGCGATTCACCAGGGCGAGCCACGCCAGAAGTTGCGAGGAGATAAATGCAGCCCCAAATACGGTCGTCGCAATCAGCCATTTTTGGGCCTTGTCATGAGCGTCGCCGTCAATGGCTTTTTTGGCCGTGTGATATGCAAAACTGCTGACGAGAATAAGAAAAGTGCTGATCCAAACCTCAATCGGCAAATCGAATGGATTCCATTCCGCGGCTTTATTCGTTGAAACGACGACGTAGGCAGCGATCAGTCCGCCGAATGTCATCATCACGACGAGCAGTAGAAACCAGGTAATTACCTTTGCTCTATCGGGTCGGTTGGAGTTTGTATCGCTAAAATCGTTTCGGTTCCTGTAGCTGTCGTTACCGCCGCCGTCGCCTCCGCCGCCGTTACTGCCGCTCGGCTTACCGGGACCGCCGCCGGAAAACGGCCTGCGGCGTTTTCGCGGCTCTTCTATTTCGATTATCGGTTCGGCTGTTCCAACTTTCATGGCGATTGTCGGGCGTTCTGAGTTTAAGCTTTAGCTTGCAACTTGCCTAGCGAAGAAGCAAGCTGAAGCTTAAACTCAGAACTTTAAAAATGATCGAAGACGAGTAGGCCGAATATCAGCGGCAGATAAATTACCGATACGAGCAGCAGCCGCCGTGCCCGCTCATCTGTTTTCGCTCGCGCCATCAAAATACTTTCGACCAAAAACCAGATTCCCAGCAGCGTGCCGCCGATCAAATAAATAATTCCCGCAAAACCGAGAAAAAACGGTGCCAGGCTAATCGGCACAAGCATAATAGTGAACAAAACAATTTGACGGGCAGTTATTCGACCTGAAGGCTCGACAACCGGAAGCATTAAGATACCGGCCTTTGCGTACTGCTTGCGGTACATCCAGGCAATCGCAAGAAAATGCGGAAACTGCCACAAAAACAGCATCGCGAACAACGCCCAGGCACCGATGGTAATTTCATTTGAGGCAGCAGTCCAACCCATAAGCGGCGGCATTGCGCCCGGAATCGCACCGATTGCGGTCGATGCCGACGTGCGCGTTTTCAGCGGCGTATACATTAAAACATAACCGACTATAACGGTTATTCCGAGCACCGCCGTCAGCGGATTAACCAGGAAATAGAGATAAACTTCGGCAACAGCGGTCTGCATTATACCGAAAACCAAAGCCTCTGTCGAAGTGATTTTACCAGCCGGAAGCGGGCGTTTCGCGGTACGGTCCATCAATGCGTCGGTATCTTTTTCGATGTATTGATTGAGCGTCGCAACTCCGAATGCGAGCATGCAAATGCCGATCATCGCATTAATGAAAAGCATTGCGTCGAAATCCCCTTTCGTGCCCAGATAGAAACCCGCCGCGGATGTAAGCACCAGCATAAACGCGATGCGCGGTTTCGTCAGTTCGGCGAAAGCCGCGATTCTTTCACGCGCACCGATCAACCGGGCCTCTTGAATTTCTGCTGTTGCTACTTCCATGTATCCCTAACAGGCGAGACGAAATCGATAATAAAGAATAACCCGTCAAAATCGATTTTCCTAACGCAAAACATTAATGGCCGCTTCTATTGATGTGAAGCACCGCTAATTTTTCGCCGGATGACAAAGAACGGGCTGTAAGTTATGATTTTATATACAGAAATGTCTGCTGCGGAAGAAACAATAAACACCAGGGAGATCTCGAAGCCAGCGGGCGCGTCACTGATAAAACGATTTGTCGATTTTATCAGTTCGGTTCGTTTTGGAGTCGCGCAGCTTTGCGCTCTCGTTGTCCTTTCGATGATCGGAATGCTCATCGTTCAGCAAAACGTTGTCGGTTTCGATGCTTATTACGCTTCGCTGACACCGGCCGAAAGGCTGGTTTACGGCTCGCTCGGCTTTTTCGACATATATCACAGCTGGTATTTTAATTACCTTTTGCTGCTGCTTTCGCTCAACATCGTTTTGGCGTCGATCGATCATTTTCCTACGGCCGGGAAATATATTACGACGCCGAAGCTCACCGCGACGCGGGAATGGCTGCTTAATCAGCCGAACAAGATTACAATTAATGCATTCGATAAAGACGGGATTGCGGCGGCTGAAGAGATCAAAAAAGTATTCGAAGCAAACGGATTGAAAGCGCGGATAACTGAGAGTATAACCCGCAGTTATCCGGTCGATGAAAACGGACGAAAGAATTTTTCCGAAATAATTACGGCCTCAAATATAGTCGTTTTTGGCGAGACCGGAAAATTCAACCGAATCGGCGCGTATATTATCCACATCTTTTTGCTGACGCTCTTTCTAGGGCATTTTGTCGCACTTACCACAGGTTTCGACGCTACGGTTAGAATGATTCCCGGAGATACGACTGATAAGATCCAGGAACTGCGGTTTAATCTGGATCAGAAGCAAGAATATGACGTGCAGCTTCCCTTTACGATGACCTGCACGGACATTCAGCAGAAACTGATCGATCCGCGCGGCTCGATCGATGTTACGAATACGTTGGACTGGCGGACGCAAATGCGGGTCGACGATCCTGAATACGGCATGCAACTGGCGGATATCAGCATGAATAAGCCGTTCAGCTATCGCGGCTACCGGTTTTTTCAGGCCCAGACGATTCCTGTCGGCAATGCGCGAACGATCAAGCTGGAATTAACCCCCGAAGGCGGCGGATCGGCGGTCATTCTCAATATTCCGCGAATGGGATCGGCGACGCTCGCGGACGGCACGAACGTTCAATACGACGAATTTTTGCCGGATTTTGCGTTTAAAAGCGACGGTAAGCCGGGAACGAAAAGCGGTCAATACAATAAACCCGTTGCGGTTTTGAATGTGACGCCACCGCAGGGCGACCGTACGCGGGTTTTCGCGTTTGCCGGCAAGGTCGCGGATAATATTCCGGTCGGAGCGCCGAAGGCCGGTTATAAATGGCGGCTCATGGAGTTTGAAAAGACGCCGTCCGCACACGTTCTATCTATCAAATACGATCCGTACAGCGGGGCTTTCATTGCCTGGTATTTCGGCGGTTTCGGATTGATGGGAGCACTTGGCTTCGTATTCTTTTTCTCGCATAAAAGAGTGTGGGCTCTGATCGAAAAAAAGGCGGAGGGAACGACGGAAATAGTTTTAGGCGGAAACGCGAACAGAAACCCGATTGGACTGGAAGAGAAATTCGCGAAGATTGTTAACGGAACGCAGGCAGCCTTCATGCACTCGGAGTCCTCAACGCATTAACGCTGCCAGCGGTTGTTTGGACGCCAAATGATTTGTTCGAGTTAAAGTCACGCTTATAGCAGGCAGGCTGCCTGCGTTCCAGTTGAGGAAACATATGAAAGAAGTAGATAAAATACAGAACGCTTCTTCGATGCGGTCTTACGCTCCGGCAATACTTGCGATTGCCGGATCGCTGATCGTGCTTGTGCTGCGGATGCAGATCGGCCCGAACTTTATTTCGGACGGCGCACTGATGATGTTGGCTTTGGCATCATATATTTTCGCCGCATTGTTTCATCTGACGAATCTTTACGCTCCGTCAGAAATGGCGCGAAAGATCGGGTTGTTTACGGCCGCGCTCGGCGTATTTTTTAATTTATCGAGCTGGCTAGTCCGCTGGGTCGCCGCGTATGACCGCGAGTTAGCTATGCTCCGCGATGGCGGTTCGACAGAAACACCTTGGATTTTCCGGTACATTCCATTCGCTAATCTATATGATTTGAGCCTTGCGTTCGCGTTCGGAGCAGGCATCGCAACTCTTCTACTTGCGCGCCGTAGAAATTTTCAGGTTCTGAGTGCCTTCACCCTGCCTTTGGCTGCGTTGATCCTTACGCTCGCGCGTTTTATCGGATCGGAATTTATCGATTTACCGCCGGTGCTCGATTCGTATTGGCGTCCGATTCACGTCGGCGTGGCTTCACTGAGTTACGGTGTAGCGCTAGTATGTTTCGCGTTTGCGGTAATTTACCTGTTAAAAGATAAGGCAAAGGTTGAAGCAATGGCGGTCTGGACGAGCATATTTGCCATCAGCGTCATCGCTTCGATCAGCAAGTTTTCGGTCTTTACTGAATTCGTTTACCGAACGGGGCTTTTCGTGCCGAACGTCCCTGGCGGAAAGCCATTTTCAGCGCCGTTTCGGCTGGAGATTCCATACGTCGGCACGGCGCTGGCGATTACAGGCGCCATCTTGCTGGGAGTGATTATTTCTTATCTCCTTTATCTCTATCAGAACAATGAGACAGCGAAAAAGACCGGACAAATTTTGCTAAAACTTGCGCTAGTGGCGCAAGTCGTTTCAATCGCAATGCTGGTTTCGGGTGTCAGGTCATCAACTGATACCACGGCAAAACTCAAAGCCCAACTCGTCTCCGAACCGGCACAACACATCACCGCCGGACGGGCAATGGCCGAGCGTCAGCAGCTAACCGTTAAGGAATTCGCTGCACTCACGCCGATGCAGCTCGAGCAAATGGGCCGTTCGTATATTCAGGCGAACGGCGATAAGTTGTTTACGAGTTTGAATACCAATCCGGTAGAGGTTGCGGGATTGATAACGGCGTTAGCGGGAACTTTTTTCGTTATTCTTTTCGGATTCAGGACCGAGCAGCTTAGAGAGCGACTTCCCAGCCTCGAATCGCTCGATGGGTTGGTTTACAAGACTGCGTGTCTTGCGTTCGCCGGTCTTGCGATGCTGCTTATAACCGGTGCTATCTGGGCCAACGAATCGTGGGGAAGGCCATGGGGATTCGATTCTAAGGAAACAGGAGCCTTGGTCGCATGGCTGACATATGCTGGATTTTTGCACACGCGAATATCGCGAGGCTGGTCGGGAAGAAGCTCGGCTTATTTTGCGATCGTCGGGTTTTTGCTCGTGATTTTTACATATCTCGGAGTTAGCTATCTCCTGCCCGGATTACACAGTTACGCTTAAGAATAGCTCTTCGCAAGAATGCGCAAAAAGCACAAAATTTGATGCAGAAACATTTACTTTTTGGAATTATTGGCTTAATTGCCGGACTTGCGATCGGATTTATCGGCGCAAATTCGATAAACCGAGATACTTCGCTACAAACCGCTGATCCTGTTTCACAGCCGGCCGCCGCCGCGGCGAATTTGTCTTCCGTGCCGCAGGGCGGAATGCAGGCGGATGTTCAGCAGACGCTTGATCGAGCGGCGGCCGAACCAAAGAATTTTGCCGTTCAGATGAAAACGGGTGATATGTACGCGCAGATCGGGCGTTTCGATAAAGCTATCGAGTTTTATAAGCAAGGTATTGCGCTGAAGCCGAACGACTTTCAGGCCAATGTCGTCATCGCCAATGCCTATTTCGATTCAGGAAATTTTGAATATGCCGAAGAATTTTACACAAAGGCATTACTTATTAACCCAAATGATATAAACGCCCGCACGGATCTCGGCACGACCTTTGTCGAGCGGCAAATTCCCGATTACGACCGTGCCTTAAAGGAATTTCGTTCCGCCCTTGAGATCGATCCTAAGAATGAGCCAACGCTTTACTATATAGGGATCGCTTATTTTCGAAAGGGTGATGCGGAGAATGCAAACAAGGCATTAGCGAATTTGGAAAAGCTTGATGCGGCTAGTCCGCTGATTGGAAAACTCCGTCAAAACATGGGAAAATGATGTTAAAGGTAGAATGGAAGAACGTCTTTCATTAACAACTTACCGTTTACACTTTACAATTATTCAATCGTTACCTTTGTCACATCGAGCAGCGGATAGCGACCGATGCTGCCGTTTTTCGATGTAACGGTCAGTACACCTTTATCGACGCTAAATCGGAAAACCTCGTTCATGGGGCGTTCAATCACGCTTCCGTTTTTAAACAGGATCACAAGGCGAATATTGGCAAGCGGGTCGGGAACCGTTTTCTTCGGTTCGCTCTTTTTACGCTCAGCTCTTACAGACGGCTCGGAAGTTTCCGCCTTTAAAGTTTTTTTAGGTTTGGGCGGACTTTTCGCTCGGGTTTTTGAAATTTTCGTCCGGGGAGATTTGGATGCAATGGTTTCTTCGGGTTTCGGCAATTGATCGGTAACTACTACTTCGGCCGGTTCCTTATTAGTAGTTTTTTCTGAGATTTCAGCCACGGTTTGGTCCGGACTCTTGAGTTCGGTTTTTTCGACGTCTGTGATTTCAGCCTTTGGTAAAACTTCAATGATCGTCCCCACCGAATTTACTCGAATTCCGCTAGTGTTTTCGGCGATTACTTTGGGAAGTTCGGGCTGCTCGCCGGTATCTTTCGAAGCGACATAACTGCCGGCGAATTTGACGCGAAAAGAGGCCGGATCGTCATTGGGCGAGCGTCCCTGCACACGAAGAAGAAGCTTTTCGGGCTTTCTGAGATAGATAACGCGGCCAGTTTCGCTTTCCGCGAGGTCGGCGTACACGACGACTTTCGTCAGCGATTGCTGGCCGCCGACAGCGAAAACATCGATGTCGCCGTTGAAGTTCTTCGTTACCAAGTTGACGAAAATATCTCCCTGCGTGCCGTCGAATCCATAATAATAGGTGGTAAGCCGCGAATCGCCGACATCGCGTGCCCGGATCACTCCCGTGATCTCATTTGATGTTATCGGAGTCGGAAAATTCTGGCTGTCGGACTGCGCGTTTGAAATGCCCGCCGCGAGAAGCAAGCAAATTAGGCACTTGATAATTTGGGAGTTGAATTTCATATTATTCGTTATGAGTTCAAGCTTTATCTTGTCTTTTAGCTAGAGAAGAAGCACGCTGAAGCGTGAACTCATAACGTTAGTCTAGTCCTTTGCGAAAATGTATTAGCCGTGACGTTTCTTCGTAACCTAGCTTTTGATGAGCGGCGAGGCTCGGTTCGTTGCCGAGTTCGGCGTCGGAGGCAATTTCGGTGCACCCTTTTTCACGCACCCACATTTCCGCCATTCGGACGAGATCACCACCGATTCCCATTTTACGAAACGCCGGATCGACAAACCAGCCTTCCAAATAGCCGACATGATCGGTTTCGCAATCCTCGGCAAAGCTGCGCAGGCTCACTTCCAAAAATCCGACGATATCCGCGCCTGTTTCAGCTACTAGAACAAGCTGCGAGTCACTGTGCTCTATGATGTCCAGCATTTCCGATTTATGGTCGTCCTCCACGGTAGCATCCCATAGAAGCTGCCGCAGACGAAACCACTCATTAAGATCGCGCTCCTCAAGCGGACGCACGACGTATTGTTTATCCGCCATTAGGTAAGGATTTTAGCAGTCTTCGCAAAACGCGACAACAAGAAAGCGGAAGAATGGATGTAGTCGCAAGAAGGTACAAAAAGCGCAAGAAAGAATTTTTCTTTTCTTGCGCTTTTTGTACCTTCTTGCGGCTATCGTTCTTGATGCTTATTGAACTCCGGCGGATTTCGCTTTGTCCTGCAATATTTCTATCGCTTTTTTAAGTTGAATGTCCTCGACTACCTTCTTTGGCTCCGGTTTTGTTACTATGGCCGGTGATGGCGAAGGCTGCGGGTTCTGATTTTGCTCGTCATTTTGGTCGATCAATTCTTCGACCTCTATCGGCTCTGGCGTATCAGGGCGTTTAACTTCGATGGACGGTTTTACGCCCATCGTGGAGCGTTCTTCGCCCAGAAACGGAACGCCGGATGCGGACGCCCATTTGGTGGTGGTCAGGAGAAGGCCATCGCCGCCGCGAAGCGTGAAAAGCTGCTGTTCCGTTCCCGATCCGAAACTGCGTTCACCGACGACCTCCCCGCGTTTGCGGTCAAGGATCGCGGATGCGACGACTTCAGCGGCACCGGCTGTTCCAAGATCGATAAGCACGGCCAATTTACCGTTATAAACTGCCTTACCCGGATCGGAGGCGAATGTTTTAACAACCTTCGCATCGCGGCCGATCACTTTCGCAATCTCACCGTCTTTGATAAACAGATTTGCGGACGCAACCGCTTCATCCAAGCTTCCGGTAGCGACGCCGCGAAGATCGAGAACGATCTTTTCTACACCCTGCTTAGTCAAAGCCTGAATCTGAGTTTTGATATTGCCCGACTCTCCGTTGTCCAACGCGTAAACTTTTATCACTCCGGTCTTCCCTGCTTCGACTCGCGATTCGGATGCCGGAGCTTTGTATGCCGCGCGTGTTATTTTCAGCGTCTGCGGCTTTTCACCCGCACGCAGGACACGCATGCTGACAACCGTTCCCGCATCGCCGCTGACCATTTGACGCGCATCGTAAAGCGAGATGTCGCGGGTCGCCTTATTCTCGATATATTCGACGACATCGCCGGCCTTAAGCCCCGCTTTTTCCGCATTCGAGCCCTTCACGACCGAGATTACATAAAGATACTGTGAAACCTGCGAAAATTCGGCGCCGATCCCGACCTTGCTGGAAGTTTTAGCGGCGTTAAAATCGAGGACCTGTTGGGCCGTAAGGTAAGACGAATAGGGATCAAGCCCGCCGACGAGGCCGCGCAAGGCGCCAAAACGCACCTTTTCGAGATTCGGCTCGTCAACATAATCATTCTGAATATGCTGCAACACTGATTCAAAGATTCGGATCTGCGCTCCCGCGTCGTTTATCGGCTGCTGGGCACGCGCCCACGGGCTGAGCATTCCGCCGATGACCGCATAAAGGGCGATCGCCGCCGAGACCATTAAAATCGAAAGCTTTCCGCGAAATGACATAGGTTACCTCAATATGATAATTACTAACTGGTATTACGTTTTAGCGACGGCAAAGGTTGAACTTCAGCTTGTCACCGATTATCCAATATCGAAACTTTTCGTGCAACAAAAACAAACAACTAATCCCGGTGATTTTGCAGATGTTTCGGGCATGCCGCGTGAAGGCCGCATTGTCGCGCTGGATCCAGGAACAAAGCGCATCGGCGTCGCGGTTTGCGACGAAACACAAACGCTGACGCGGCCGGTGCGGACTATTTCAAGGATCGGATGGAAAAAATTGCTACTGCAAATCAGGGACATTCTAACCGAATTTGATGCCGTCGCCCTCGTGATTGGTTTGCCGTATAACTTCGACGGAACGGAAAGCGAAATGTCGGCGGAAGCGAGGCGGCTGGCCCGAAACTTTTCGCTTTCGCTGGACGTTCCTGTTTATTTGCAAGACGAGCGGGCGACGAGCTACGAAGCGAAACGCCGTCTCTGGGAACAGGGAGCGAGTCTAAAAGAAACAAAAGAACAAGTAGACAGCGAAGCGGCGGCGATAATTTTGAGTGATTTCCTCGATAAAGTTTCGTGACTCGAACGCAAGCGTCCCGCTTGTCGGCGAGTTTTCAAAGCGTACACATTGCGTTCAAAGAATTCCGAGCTAGGTAACTGCGTACACGGACTCCGCGGGCAAGCTACGCGCCGGTCGTTATCGCGGCGCCGCAACCAGAATCGATTGTGTTGCGGTTTCGATGGCCGATTTTGTGAAAGGAAATACCGCCGCTCTACCCGTCCGCCACGATTCGAACTGGTCTTTATAAAACGGCGACTGCGGGTTGCCGCTTTGGCCAAGCGGGATGACGTGGCGTGTGGCGTCCCAGTTTCCGGGCGACGCGATGTGCCGCATCGAAACGTACGAGCCTACATTCGGCGTCTGCTCGCTGCCGGAAAGCCCAACCTTTGGCGTTGCGAACTGACCGCCGATTAGCTGAGTTACAGCGAGCGGATGAGGAAAATTGGATTGCGAAGCACTTCCCCAAACCCATTTGGCAGTGTCCGCGCCGTACCGTTTTGTAAATGCCGCTCCAGCTTCCAAATCGCATTCCCGTAACATCATGGCAAAATTTGCGTATTTCTTCGGCAGCCAAATGGATGTTTTTTCATTTATCACACGGTCGAAAACGCGTTCACGAATAATATAGGCCGGAGCGGGTTGATTGTCAGCCGCTATTTTATTTGAGCCGCAATTGCGAATCTCGTTTGCCAGAAGCGCGGCCCGCGAATCCGGGGTCATTTTCCCGTCCCAGCTTTTAAGCAGCGCTATATTTTCAGGCGAAGCGGCATTGAGATCGACAATTTTTTTCGCCAGATTCGCTAAAGGAAGATTAAACGAATCGAGCTGAATATTGCTGACATCGTCCATCGTTACTTTCGAATTAGCTTTCAGCAGTTCATAAATTCGGCGTGCCCGCCACGGCGAAGCGGCGTCGCGGGACATCTGCTGATACTTATAGCCGGTGCCGACGATCCGCTGATTTGCGGTGACGATAAAGCTTTCGGCCGGATTATAGAGATGCGGAAGATCTTCGAACGGGACAAATCCGGTCCATTCGCCGTCGTTTGTCGAGCCGTCGTACGGCAAGGCTCCGTCGCCGGTTTTGCGGATCGGAATTCGGCCGGCGGCATACCAGCCGATGTTCCCCTTTACATCGGCATAGACGAAATTCTGCGTCGCTCCGCCATAGGTTTTGAACGCTTTTGTAAAATCGTTCCAGTCCTTCGCCCGGTTTACATTAAAAAAAGCTTCGAAATCGGAATTTTTCGCGTCAAGTGCCGTCCATTTTAATGCATATTTTTTGCCGTCAACATCAGCGACGATCCGGCCGTTACGTGTTTCAACGACTTCGAGCGTTTCGGTCGTAACATCGGTTTTGAAAGGAGTGACGCGGACTTTAATTTCTTCTTTTCGAACCGTCGGGACGGCAAAACCATCGGGCGTTTTATATTTTCCGTCGGCTCCGAATGTCTCTAAATACAGGTCCTGAACGTCAGGCCCGACGTTCGTCGCTCCCCAGGCGATATTTTCATTATGGCCGAGCACGATGCCAGGAACGCCGGGAAATGTAACGCCCGAAACACGCATCGCGGGTGTTGATAAATGCGACAAGTACCAAATACCGGGGGCGCTCGCAAGCAGATGCGGGTCGTTGGCGAGAAGGGGCTTTCCGTCGGCGGTGCGTTTTCCCGAGATTACCCAATTATTGCTTGCCGCAAGTTCTTCAGCGTAGAACCCGATGCGTTCCAGCGAGGATTTTCGTAATGCAAGTTCTCTTTCGACAAATTGTAATTCCGGGCTTTGGCCTTCGGATTTCGGCCTTCGAATTATTTCCGATCTCTCGACTCTCGACTCCTGGCTTCGGCCTCTCGCAACGTCTTTCCCAAACAACACTACATCGAACGGCGTAACCTGATTGTTCATATCGGCGAGTTTCGCCGGGTCCATTCCCTTAGTGGATTCGCGCAGCAGATCTCTTGTATAAGTGCTGCTCAACGCCTCCGCGAGAATTTTGCCGATAACTATCGTATCTGCCGGTGTCCATTCGCGCGGTTTATACTGTAATATCTTGAACTCAACCGGCAGCGACTTTTTATCCAGCATCGCCGTGAAGGCGTTCACGCCTTTTGCGTAATTTTCGAGTGCCGACCTCAAAGCCGGAGAGAGATATTGCAGACTATTCTCCGCAATTAGGGTGAAACCGAATT
This sequence comes from Pyrinomonadaceae bacterium, assembly GCA_037723965.1. GTDB lineage: Bacteria > Acidobacteriota > Blastocatellia > Pyrinomonadales > Pyrinomonadaceae > OLB17. The sequence goes on from JBBJOS010000001.1 coordinate 417,399, forward strand.
TTCGCCAGCGTTTGTCTTCGTTAAGAGTTTGCTTGCCGAAAATCTCAGCAGTTTCGCCGCGTGCGACCCGACGGAGAAGATCCATCTGCCACAGCCGATCACTCGCCGTGACGAATCCCTGCATAAAATAAAGATCGGCATCGCTTCCAGCCTCGATATATGGAATCGACCGGGCATCGCGGCGAACAATAACATTCTCCTTTATTCCCGAAAGGTTAACTGATACGGGTGGGAACTGGGAAAAACATGAAACAGCAGCGAAAAGTGTACTAAAACCAAGCAGGTATTGGGCAAAACTTTTTTTCATTTATTTTTTCTCGGACACCTGGCGGATACTATTTACGATTAAAAAGTGGTGCTTAACTTCTATGCGAGGTCGATTCCCTGCAGGTTTTTGTTCCTATGGTGAATTATTCACGATTTTAGCTCTGGAATTATATGCCGCCCATGCCTGGGGCATACTAATTGCAATTGATCCGGTTGTCTAAAGAATCATTTGTATTTTATACAAAGAATCAAAAATTTTCGAGTTTAGCGGAGGAAAGATGGTAAAAAAATTAAGCATTTTAGTTATATTGTTTGCTTCGGTAATGTTTTGGATCCCGTCTGAAGGCACATCGACGGCCGCGCAGGATAAAAGGAACAAGATCTATGACCGCCGCGATCGGGTACGCTCGCAAACTTATGTATTGGGAGAGCCGCGGCGCCGCCGCATTAATCGTTACCGTAATCGCACTACTTACGGATACAGAAATTACGGACAGTATCGGCGGACTCAGGTCGGAAATCGCCGTTATCGAATGGTTAACAGATCGATTTGGAGAAATGGCACGCTTCAAAGACGTTTGGTAAGGGTTTATTATTAAAGATAAGCCGTCTCCCGCTCCGTAAGGAAAGGCAAGTCAACTCGCCTTTCCTTTTTTGCGCGAGATAAACGGAACCTTTGTCTCGTTCATTCCACCCATTGCGTTATGCTGTGTTTTCACGTTAAACTTTTGCAGAATTTGAATCGAGCAAATATAGATAAAGAATCCGCCGGGAAATTGTGGTTCCACATGTAATTATGAATATGAAAATTCTGGTATTTTTAGTTTTCGCAATTTCCGCCGCCGCGTGCGCCGAAAATAAATCACTGAATACCGCCGCCAATACAACCGTTCCGGCAAATACCGCGACAACGCCTGTGCCTGCCGCAACGATTGACGAACTCGCCTCCGGTAAAAAGGCTTACGAGCAAAATTGCGCAAACTGCCACAAGCAGGATGGAACGGGCGGAATAGTTGAAATAGAAGGCAAAAAACTCGATCCGGACGATCTGACGAGCGAGAAGATCAGTAAATTCAGCGATGAAAAGATCATCGGCTATATTTTAAAGGGAGTGCCCGACGAAGGAATGCCGGCTTTCAAAGGCAAGCTGTCCGAAGGCGAAATACGCGACGTCGTGAAATATATTCGGACCGAATTTCATAAGCGCTAAATGTTTAGTCAGAGTGCAAACTTTAGTTTATGCCTCGATTAGCGAAGAAACAAACCGAATTTTCACTCTGAATGAGTTACAATTAGAATTATGTCTGGTACGCACCCGTAGCTCAGCTGGATAGAGTATCTGACTTCGAATCAGAGGGTCGCAAGTTCGAATCTTGCCGGGTGTACCAATGTTTTCAATAGTTTAGGGCAACCAAGTTGGTTGCCCTTTCTCTTTTGTGTGCCTGGAGTGTGCCAACTCTTAGAAAACTATTTTACAAACATCATTTTTTCAAGTTTTTCAGTTGCCGCTTCCTGCATTGTCGGCAAAACGTGGCTGTATGTGTCTAACGTCAAAACGATGGAAGCGTGTCCTAAACGCTCGGAAACTACTTTTGGGTTTTCACCTGCCGACAAAAGCAAAGTTGCTGTCGTATGTCGCAAATCATACAGCCGAATGTTTGGCAATTCAGCCTTTTTGAGCAATGGCTTGAAATGCCTATCGGTCAAGTTTTTTCTTTGCAAAGGCGTTCCAAGTTCCGAAGCAAAAACTAAATCATTATTATTATATACCGAAGCGATTTTCATTCTTTCTTCAAGTTGATTACGTCGGTGAGATTTCAAAGCAATTAAAACAGAATTTGAAACTGGTATTTTGCGACGGCTTTTCTTGGTTTTTGGTTCTGTAAAAGTAAATCCGCCGCCTTTTTTTTCAATCGCGGCGCGTCTTACGCTCAAATTTCTCTGCTCAAAATCAATATCTTTCCATTGTAAGCCAAGATATTCTACCGGACGCATCCCGGTTTCGATAACTGTTAGGAACAAAGCAAACCATTTATTATCTTTTGCAGCCGTTAAAAACCTCTGAGTTTCAACAGGTGAAAGACATAGCATTTCGTTTTTTTCTTGACGCGGCAAGTCGCACAGTTCGCAAGGGTTTTGGATAATCATTTTCCACCTAACCGCTTGCTTCATTGCCGAAGATAAAACATTGTGCGTATATCGAATTGTTCGTGGTGAAAGACCCTGCTTTTTTAATTCGCCATAACACTTTTGAACTTGATAGGCTTGAATGTCTGCTAACCGCATTAAACCAAGTTGCTTTCTGATATAGCTTTTAGCAATCCAGACATATTGATTATATGTGCTTTCCCGCAATCGCGGCTTGGCAGTTTCTTCAAGCCATTTGTCCAAGTATTCGTTCAGACTCATCGCCGCCGGTTCAACAAAAATACCTAAATCCTTTTCCCGCGTTTTAGCCGTCAAAAACTTTTGCGCGTCCTTTTTTGTCCCGTGAATGGTTTTATTGAAATACTTTCGCTTGCCGTCAGCATCACGTCCGAGAAAGATTCTGACTAACCAAGTGTTTTCGGTTCGTTTTATTAGTTGTCCTGTCATAATTTTTATTTTTGAAGGACGCGCTTTTTTGTATCAAACTAAGCGCGTCCTTTGGTTTCTGTGATAGGTTTCCTTTGGATTTTTCGGGTTTAGGGAAATTTGCCTTTTTCCTAAGCCTTTACCTTTAGACGGGTGCCGTTTGACGTTGCTTCGCGAGTCTGATGTGCAGACTTAAAGCAGAAACGGCGTGATGGCAAACCAAGCCTTTTTCCGCGCCTTTACAAGTGCAAGCAAATGTTTTATAGCCGCGTTCGTCTTTGCGGCAAATAACCGGATAATAACCTTTCGAGCCGGAAACGCGGTAACGTCCGAGTCGGTTAAATTCGACACGCGGGCGAAGTTTCAAAGCCTTTTGTAATCGCTGTTTCAAGTTGTGATTTGTCTTTCAAAATAAACATTTTCTTATTCCCCTTTGTTTTGACTTATGTCATTTCTGACTTAAATCAAGTATAGCGTCTTAACGCTATAAATACAAGTTAAGAATAGCGTCTTGACGATTGTATTTCTTGAGTTTATTCTTTTCGTGTATGAAAGAATTAACAACAAAAGAAGTTGCTGGAAAATTGAATATCAGTATTAGGCAAGTTCAAACCTTAATTCAGCAAAATAAATTGCCAGCTACAAAAAAAGGGCGTGATTGGTTTATCAAAGAACAAGACCTTTCACATGTTCAAGAAAGAAAAAAAACAGGTCGCCCTCCGAAAGACAAAGACGAAAAATAAACTTCTACTTTTCGGGCAAACCAAGAAAATCTCCAAACATTGCAATCTTATTTTCCAGCGTCATTCCAAACTTTCCTTCCGTTGCGGCAAATTCACCGATAAAATCTCTCGCCTCTGCTTCGGTAAAGGCAAACTCACGAAAGGTGTCATCAATAAACGCTATCCGCCACATTAAAAAATTGTTCGGAAACATCATTTCGGCCATACTTTCAGCGTCAATTTTTAATTGTTCGCAGACAGCCGCCCAAGCGTCCGAATAAACAAAAAAATAATAAAGGGCAAGCCGTGAATTTTCCAGTGCGCGTTCTGATTCGAATTCGATAAATGTTTGCCAATTAATCCAAGCGTTGGCTTTCTCGATAATTACAATCATTTGCAAATCTAATACTTTTGAATACAAGTTAATAAAATCCGCCTTTTCCCAAAGACTTTTCGGCGAAGCTGCAAAAACAGCGTCCTCTTCGGATTTATCCTTTCGCAAAATGGCAGAGATAAATAACGAGTGTCTTTCAATCTTGCTTAACTCTTTATAGTTTTTTCGTAAAGTTTTGATGTTCATTTCTTTTCTTCCTTTCGTAAGCTCAAAGCCGTCTCGACGGCTTCCATTCGTTGTTCCATTTCGCCGACTTTTAACGCTTCGATGTAGCCGTGCGCGATTGACACAAGCAAGCGTCCGCGCTGAATTGAATTTTGCAGAACAAGCGATTCCTGCAGTGCGTAATCAAGAATCGTCATCACGTCCGTAATTGTCCGCGTTTCCTTCGGAACAAGGCTTTTATCGGCTACGCTTGGCGTGATTCGTTTAAGTCCGCCGTTTCGTCGTGCAATCGCCCTTTCTTTGCCTTTGGTTGCGTCGTGCGTAAAGCAAAAGCCGGTTTCATTCGCTGACGCGCTGCACGGTTCGCCTCGTCTGTTTTTTGCCTGACATTGTTTCTTTGACATAAGCATTACTTAACAAAGCCTTACTTAACTTTTTGTCATTACTTCATTCAATTTGAAAGAAAATAATTATTCATTGTTCACGCCGTTCAAGGTGTAAAGTGAACCCCATTGTCTAGACCACGAAATGGTTTTTTTTAAGGTATGAATG
>JBBJOS010000002.1:0-96620 GCA_037723965.1 Pyrinomonadaceae bacterium
GCCTGTCTTTTTGATCTTGATATATTTGCATTGGTCAGTCAAGTATATTATTGCCATTTTGTTTCAATGTAACCGAGTGGAATGTAACGGGCTTAAATTTACACTATGCTTTAAGAAGCTGCTTTGCGATAACTACGCGCTGAATTTCCGACGTGCCTTCGCCGATGGTGCAGAGTTTTGAGTCGCGCCAGTATTTTTCCGCAGGATAGTCTTTGGTATAACCATATCCGCCGTGGATCTGAACAGATTCTTCGGCGACTTTTACCGCTGTTTCTGATGCGAAAAGCTTTGCCATTGCAGATTTTTGCGTTATGGTTTGGCCGGCATCCTTTATTGCCGCCGCTTGCAAAGTGAGAAGCCTCGACGCTTCGATTTGTACCGTCATGTCGGCTAATTTAAATTGGATCGCCTGGAAATCGGAGATCGGACGGCCGAATTGATTGCGTTCCTTTGCATATTTGACCGCCGCCTCGTATGCGCCCTGCGCAATGCCGACCGACAGAGCGGCTATCGAAATTCGCCCGCCGTCGAGGATTTTCATTGCTTGGGTAAACCCTTCGCCTTCGTTGCCGAGACGGTTTTCGTCGGGGACGTAGCAGTCTTCGAACACGACCGAGGCGGTTTCGGACGCCCGCATTCCGAGCTTGTTTTCCTTTTTGTCGGAGCGAAAGCCTTCCATCGATTTGTCGAATATGAAGGCAGAAATGCCCTTGTTCCCTTTTTCTTTATCGGTGACCGCGACCGCAACCAAAGTATTGCATGCGATTGCGTGCGTAATAAAGTTCTTCGAACCGTTTACCTTCCAGCCGCCGTTCGATCTAATCGCTTTCGTTCGTGTACCGGAAGCGTCCGAACCGGCTTGCGATTCGGTCAATCCCCACGCTCCAAAAGATTCGCCCTGAACGAGCGGGGCAAGATATTTTTGCTTTTGTTCCTCCGATCCGAACATATAAATATGGTTCGAGCAGAGCGAATTGTGAGCGGCGACCGACAGGCCGACCGATCCGCAGACGCGGCCGAGCTCTTCAATAATCGTGGCGTATTCGACATAACCCATTCCTGCTCCGCCGTATTCTTCCGGGAAAAGAATTCCCATCAAGCCCAGCTCGGCGAGTTTGGGCCGGAGTTCGACGGGAAAATGCTGGGCCTCGTCCCATTCCATCACGTGCGGGCGAATCTCGCTCTCGGCGAATTCGCGAATGCTGTATTTGATTTGCAGTTGTTCTTCGTTTAATTCGAAATTCATAATATAACGCCATAAATATAGATTATATTGCCATAACGAAGACCGTATGACAAATTTTCGATCGCGTGATTGAAATAGATTTGGTATTGACCTGATTTGTGGATAAAATCATGGGATGAATTGGCAAGAAAACCTATTGCAGACGCCTTCGCAGATTAAGGAGTTGCTCGAAACAGTGAAGAACATCGCCGTTCTCGGTATAAAGCCTGAAACGCACTCCAGCCAGCCGGCATTTTACGTTTCGAAGTACATGGCGAACGCCGGTTACGAAATTATCCCGGTTCCTGTGTATTATCCTGACGCGACGGAGATTTTAGGGCAAAAAGTTTACAGAAATTTGGCAGATGTGCCGGTCGGGATCGACCTGCTGAATGTTTTTCGGCGCTCGGAAGACATACCGAAGCACACGGCGGAGATTTTAGCGAAGAAACCGAAGGCTGTTTGGTTTCAGTTAGGCATTCGAAATGATGAAGTCGCTGAAAAGCTGGCTAAGTCGGGAATTCAGGTCGTTCAGGACCTGTGTTTAATGGTGGAGCATCGAACGCTATTGCGGTAGCTGCTGTTCTGAGTTCAAGCTTTAGCTAGTCTTTTGGTTAACGAAGAAGCACGCTGAAGCGTGAACTCAGAACGGTTGATTTTATCTGAAAGTTTTCTTCGGCCTTTTCGGTTTTAATGATCGAGAGGGCCTTTTTAGTTTTTGCGGGGCCGCTTTATCGACCGGAGCAGCCTTTTTCTTTTGCGTTGCGAGCAGGTCCGCGACTTCTTCGTCCATGAGCCGCCTTGAGGTGCCGGCGAGAGATTTGTTATCGCGAATGTTGCCGATGGCGATGCGTCGGAGTTTTACGACAGAGTGACCGATCGCGTCGAACATCTTGCGGATCTGCTGGTTGTGGCCTTCGTAGAGGATCACTTCAAACCAGCCGTTTTTGTCCGTCGGCAGCAGGTCTTTTATTTCGACGGGAGCGGTCTTGAAACCGTCCTCTAGTCTCATGCCGCGTCGCAGCTTGTTTATTGCGACATTCGTTGGCAATCCTTTTACCTTTACCTCGTAAACCTTCGGAATCTTTTTCGACGCCGCGACAAAGTTGGTAAAATCGCCGTCGTTCGTCAGTATTATCAGCCCTTCAGTGTTGTAATCGAGCCGTCCCACGGGATGAAGCTTGCCGTAACCCTTGACGAGATCGGTGACAAGCTTTCTGCCTTCGGGATCGGCGGCACTGGAGAGGTAGCCCTTCGGTTTGTTAAGCAAAACATAAACATTCTCGCGTTTTCTCAGGGCGGGATTGATGAGTTTTCCGTTTACCTTTATATGGTCGGTTTCCGGGTCGGCTTTGGTGCCGAGCGTCGTGACAATTTCGCCGTTGACGGTCACTTCGCCGGACGCGATCAGCTCCTCGGCATGGCGGCGCGAAGCGATTCCGGCTTGAGCGATAAGTTTTTGTAATCTTTCCTGCATTTGATTGAGGCCGACACCCTCGCGGTAGCAAGGGTGTTCGGCGCTAGCTGTCTACTAAAGTTTAACCTAAGAAAACACACTCCCTACCGGTCGTGTTTCCGCCTATTGTATCAAATCTTCGAAATCTTCGATGCTCGGCAGTTCCGTCAGGTCCTTTAGGCCGAACTGGATGAGAAAATCCTTCGAAGTTCCGTACTGCATTGGCCGCCCGACGGTTTCCTTGTGACCTTTGGTAACGATAAGGCGTTTTTCGAGAAGTGTTTTGATGGCGGAGGCGGATTGCACGCCTCTGATCTCGAGTATCTCGGGGACGGTCACGGGCTGCTTGTAGGCGATGACGGCTAGCGTCTCGAGTGACGCAAGTGACAGCTTGGCGGACGGGCGTGTCTTTAGGAATTGGCGGACTTCGTCGTGGTATTCGGTGCGGGTGGTGATCTGCCAGCCGCCGGCGATCTCGCGGACGCGGAGGCCGCTTTCGCGAGTATCGTATTCGCTCATCAGGGCTTCTAAGGCAGCTTCAATGCTCTCTTTGTCTTCGCCGAGAACCTCGCCGAGAGTCTTGGCGGCGATCGGTTCGTCGGAAACGAAGACGAGCGCCTCGACGGCAGCGATGAGGGCGGCGGTGTTGCGGGATTGTTCCATAATTTTCGCGGCTATGCCGCCGTTTTAGCCGCTGCTCTCATAGGACGGCGGCACAGCCGCGAAGCATATTATGCTCTTGTCGGTGAGGCAAGCCTCACCGCACATCGAGCGGCACAGCCGCGGCGGAAATTAAAAGCTCTACTCACTGCGGATTACGCTGCGACCGGAGAATGATCGATCCGAACGTGGTTTTTTGGATAAGTTTCACGCTTTCGGTCCTTACTATTTCCAGTACCGCCATGAATGCGGTGACGAGCTCTCTTTTATTATGCATTTCCTCGAATAAGTCGGCGAGGTCGAGCTCAAGATCGTCGAAGATACGTTTGCGCAATGTTTTTAACATGTCGGCGAGCGAAATTTCCTCGCGGTGGATCTCCATCATCACTTCTTCTTTGTGTCGCGACAATATTTTCTGGAAAACGCTGAGAATATTGAACACGGACGCGTTTATTTCGGCGTTGTTCTCATCGGATTCGATGCGGCCGCGTGTGAAGACGGCTTGTTCGATTGTCGTCCGCTCGTACAGCATTTCGGCGGCGGATTTGAACTTTTCGTATTCCAGCAGGCGATCGACAAGCTCTTTTCTCGGATCGACAAGTTCTTCGCCGTCTTCCGCCGTGATTTCGCGGGGCAGCAGCATCTTCGATTTGATCTCGATCAGCGTGGCCGCCATGACGATAAAATCGGCGGCGAGGGCGATGTCCATCTCCTTCATCAAGCGGATATAACGCAGATATTCGCCCGCGATCCGGGAAATCGGGATGTCGAAGATGTTTGCCTGCTCCTGCTTTATCAAAAACAGCAAAAGATCGAGCGGTCCGGCGAATTCACCGAGGGTGAGCTTCAAATCATCACCCGAACCGGCGTCGATGCGGGCTGTCTCGTTGTAAAAATCAAAAGTGAATTGCTCGGGCTGATCGATCATTTAAATCTCTCGGCAATTGCGTGCTACATGTGTTTTCACGCCGCCATTTGCAGTTTTCGCTATGCCAATTGCGATTGTACGGTGATATTTGCGATATTCGCACTGGAAATTGCGATATTCAGGATGCCAAGAGCATTATTCATTTGTTATTTGCGATATTCACAATGGAAATTGCGATATTCACACTGCCAAAAGCGATTTTCGTCTGCTTTTTGCGATATTCGCGGCGGAAACTGCGATTTCCGCGAAAATGAGCTGACGTATCGTTTTTCAATCGAACTGCGTTAATTAGTTTCGCGAAGGTAGATTATGTAATCGATCTTCGGCGGTACGAAGCCTTCTTCGCGGAGTTTTATTACGATGTTTCCGCGGTGGATCGATGAATGCATCAGCACGTGCGTGATCAGTTCGCGAAAATTGTTCTCGCACGGAAATCCTTCGCTCGTGCGGTATTTGACGCGGAGGTCGAGGCCTTCGTCGTCGAATCTGCGGAGTAATTTCTCGAATGCCTCGGCGATTTCGCGGGCGAGCACGCCGCATTCGTCGATCGTCATTGGCGGCCAGAAATCGAAACCGGTCGAATCCTTACCGTAGAGACGTTCGTAATATTCCTTCTCGGTTATCAGCGAATGCGCGAGTATTTGCAGGGCTTTCGCGGATTTATCGGCTTTTAATGCGACGATAATACGACGGTTCGCCCAATCGTTGTACGCAAAAAGGTGCCGTAGGTGTTCGACGGTCTGCATGCTAATTTTCGGCGGCGTGGCTTTGAAGATCGGCGAGCGTCACGACCTTGAGAACGGATTCGTGGCATGCCTCAAGAATTACGCGAGGTGCCATGTCGGCGTTCAGGGCCTCACGCCAGCGAAGCACGCAAAGGCACCATTTATCGCCCTCGACAACGCCGGGAAAAGCATATTGCGGCATCGGTGTGGAAAGATCGTTCCCGGCCGCCTTTGAATACGCCAAGAATTCGTCCGTTGCGACGATGCAAACGGTATGACGGCCCGTGTCGTCCGCCCCCGTGCGGCAATAACCGTCACGATAGAAACCGGTCATCGGATCGGTGCAGCAGCTTTTAAGTTCGCCGCCGAGGACGTTTTTAGGTTTTGGGCGGTGGCCGTTGCCATTGCCGTTTCCGTTTGTATAAGTCATAAGATCATTTCGGTTTGATCAGTTCAAGAGCTTTTTCCACCGGCCTCGCCAGTACGGCACGGTCGCCAACTTCGACGATCGGCCGCTGCAAAATGCTCGGGTTTTCCGCGATATGTTTGATGATCTCGTCGCCTGGGGTATCGGCCGAGATCCCGAGAGCTTTAACGATCGATTCGTTCTTGCGCAAAACCTCGAATGCGCTCAATCCGGCCTTCTTGAGAAGGCTACGAAGCTGTTCTTCGGTTAAAGGATCGGTAAAATAATTCACCTTATCGTAATCAATGCCGTTCTCGCGAAGCAAAACCGCGAGATTGCGGCAGGTCGTACAGGTCGGTTTTTCGTAAACTGTGATCTTCATTTAGGCGATTCCTACATTTTGGTAAACCGACTTCAACGTTTCGCCGGCGATGCTTCTGGCCTTTTCCGCTCCGGGTTTGAGGATCGCGTCAAGCGCGGCATCATCGAATTCCTTCACTCTTTCCTGGAACGGACGGAGGAATTCGACGACCGTTTCAGCCAGTTCGGTTTTGAAATGACCGTAGCCTTTGCCTTCGAAATGGGATTCGCATTCGGCGACGGATTTGCCGGTTAAGAGCTGAAAGATCGTAAGCAAATTCTTGATCGCCGGACGTGATTCGTCGAAGTTGATCTCGGTGCCGGAATCGGTGACAGCACGTTTGATCTTTTTAGTGATCGTGTCCGCATCGTCGAGCAGAAAGATCGAACCGTTCGCGTTTTCATCCGATTTCGACATTTTTTTCGACGGGTCTTGGAGCGATAGGATGTTTGCACCAACGGGCGGAATAAACGGCTCGGGAATTGTAAATGTTTCGCCGAAATCGCGGTTAAACCTTTCGGCGATATCGCGCGTCAGTTCTAGATGCTGTTTTTGATCCTGGCCGACAGGGACGAGATCGGTTTGATAGAGTAAAATATCAGATGCCATCAAAACCGGATAAGTAAACAGCCCGACGCCGGCACGTTCACTGTTTCCCTTGCCTTTGTCCTTGAACTGCGTCATCCGTTCCAGCTCGCCCATGCGTGCAATGCACGACAGAATCCACGTGAGCTCCGCATGTTCGGGAACGTCCGATTGTATAAAGATCGTCGATTTCTCGTGATCGATACCGGCGGCAAGATATATGCGGGCGAGATCAAGCGTCTTTTGACGCAAAACTTTCGGGTCCTGCGGCAGCGTGATGGCGTGCAGATTAACAATGCAGTAAAAACTTTCGTATTCGTCTTGCAACGCGACCCAATTTTTCAACGCGCCGAGATAATTGCCGATGTGAAGTTGCCCGGTCGGCTGCGCGCCGCTAAAAATGCGTTTTTTCATAAACTAAAACCACGGCGTAACCAGCAAATAGTTGACGAGCTGAAAGATCGGGCGAATTATTGCACCGATCAGACCAAAATAGATAAGGAACAGTAAAATCAGGAAGCCGTATTGCTCCAGCACCTGAAAAATTGGTTGAAAGCTCTCCGGTAAGAATGTCGCGAGCACTTTGCTGCCGTCGAGCGGCGGAAAGGGAAGCAGATTAAATATCGCCAGCGAAACATTCAGCATTATCAAATTTTGCAGCAGTATTACGACCGGCCGCAGCAATCCGGTGTCGCTGATGCCGTTGTCAAAAACTCCGAGACCGATCATCGACTTAAAAATCGTAAAGCTGACGATAGCGATTATCAGATTTGCCCCAATTCCGGCGAGCGAAACCATGACATTCGCTACTTTGTAGTTTGTCCATTTGCGCGGATTTACCGGTGTTGGGATTCCCCAGCCAAGCAACGGGATTTGACCCGCAAGCCCGCCGATCGCTCCCAACACAAAGCCGAGAATAGGTATCAAGAGCGTTCCGATCGGGTCGGCATGCTTTACAGGATTTAGCGTTACTCTGCCGAGCAAGTAAGCCGTGTCATCACCGTATTTGTAGGACATCCACGCGTGGCCGGCTTCGTGAGCCGATATCGCGAGCAGCAGAACCACGATATAGATCAGGAGATGACTAACAAAATTCGCTATATCAAATTCGCCCATTTTTAAACCTCTGAATGTCCCGGCAGTGTGCGGCTTTATCTAAATATCTATTGTCTTTAAGGTCAAATTGTGCCATTCTTTCAGCACAAAATAAAATCTGCATTGGAGAAAAACGTATGCTGGAAAAAATACTGTTCGGCGGCGAGCCGGGACTTTCGGTTTCGGCTAACGCGGGGCTTACACTTTTGAGGATATTCGCGGGTGTTTCGCTGGCTCTGGCACACGGAAGCGGAAAAATGCCGCCGTCTGAGGGATTTATCGGCGGTACGGCATCAATGGGACTCCCGATGCCGGTGTTTTTTGCCTGGGCCGCGTCATTTTCGGAGTTTTTTGGCGGCATATTTTTAGCACTTGGACTCTTTACGCGGCTTTCCAGTTTTTTCATAGCCGTGGTTATGCTGACCGCATTAGTTGGCGTTCACGCGGCCGATCCATTCCAAAAACAAGAGCTTGCGTTTTTGTATTTGTTCATCGCCTTGGCGTTTCTTTTAAAAGGATCCGGCGACTGGAGCATCGACAGTTTTTTGCGGAAATGACGGAGTGCGGACACTCTTGTCCGCGATACAGAAAAAAGCGGACATGAGTGTCTGCTCTCCATTTATGAAAAAGCATATTGTCTGCATAGCCAGTGAGCACAAGGGCAACGAATTTTTGGACGAGTGCCGGAATGCGGGCTGGAATGTGACGCTGGTGACGCGGAAAAAATTGCTTGACGAACCGTGGGCATGGACGGCGCTTAACGAAGCCAGGACAGTTCCTGACGAAGCGACGATAGATGACTATGTTCGTGCGGTTGCCAATATTGCAGGCTTTCAACGCATCGACCGTGTCGTTGGATTGGATGAATTCGATGTCCTCACGGCCGCAAAGGCAAGGGAGCATTTGCAGCTCGGCGGCATGACCAGTTCCTACGCCCTTCGGTTTCGCGACAAACTGGCGATGCGAAACATCGCGCTCGAAGCCGTAATTCCTTGTCCCGAGTATACCGGGACATTCAACAGCGTCGATATTAACGAGTATTTGGATAAGGTGCCCGGCCCGTGGGTGGTTAAGCCGCGTAATGAAGTTTCGGCATTCGGCATCAGAAAATGCGAATCAAAAGGTGAGGTCTGGAAATCTTTGGAGGATTTCGATGCCCGCAATACCTGGCGCGATCACCCTTCGCAATTTCTGATCGAGCGGTTTATCGCGGGAAAGGTCTTTCACGTGGATTCGGTTGTCTCCGGCGGCAAGGTTTTGGCCTGCGGGGTTAGTCAATACGGTACGCCGCCTTTTAGCGTATCGCATTACGGGGGAGTTTTTACCTCATCGATCGTTCCGTACCGGACGAAGGAACGCAGGGAACTTGAAAGGCTGAATGGACAACTTTTGCATGCGTTTCACTATGAGCAAGGAGTTTCACACGCCGAATTTCTGCAAAGTGAATCTGACGGTAAATTCTATCTTCTCGAAGTCGCCTGCCGCGTCGGCGGTGCATATATTGCAAATGTTCTGGAACATGCTTGCAATTTCAACCTCTGGCGCGAATGGGCAAAACTCGAAACCGCGACAAAGGAAAACCCTTACAAACTGCCGAAGCTCCGCAAAGATTTTGGCGGCGTCGCTCTTGCACTTGCAAACCAGGAAACACCGGACACATCGCATTATGTGGACGAGGAAATCGTGTATCGCGCGAGCAAACCAAAACACATCGGACTGATATTTTATTCGAAGAAGCAAAACCGGCTGGAAGAACTGCTATCCGTTTACAGCGAACGAATCACAACGGATTTCCTTGCGACCGCTCCGGCGAAGGAACGCTACGACGATTAGGTAAAGAGATTCAGGTTCTGGTGATATCTTTACTTCCTAAGGGCAATCAGCTTTTTACCGACGGCCCCACCCGTCTTTTATTTGCCATCCTGTTAGCGTATCCTTAGTGTTTTTATGGCCGTTCATCAATCCTCAAGTGTAAATTCGCCCGAAATTCTCGACCACGACCTGCAAAAATATTTTCCGGAATTACTAAAATACGAATCGACGCCGGAAATGGAGTCGTCGGTTATCTATGCTGAGATAAAACCGCAAGTCGAGCGGATTTTAAACGCCGTAGTACAGGAAAATTTGTCGGAACCGGGAGCGATAGCGACTGGGTTCTTCATCGCTGGGCCTAAGAACCCAGTCGCTACCGCTCCCGGTTCCGACAAGAAATATCCGTCTCCTACCAAAATCACAGCCGTCGCCTGGAATATCGAACGCGGCTGTATTTTTGAAGGAATTATAGATGCATTAAAAAACCACGAAGGATTAAAAAATAAAGATCTTCTTCTGCTGACGGAGCTTGACTACGGAATGGCTCGCAGCGGAAACCGATTTGTGGCGCGGGAAATTGCGAAAGAATTTAAACTAAACTATGCGTTTGCTCCTGTTTATATCGCCTTGCAAAAGGGAAGCGGCGTCGAATCCGAGATGGCGGGCGAGAACACGAAATCAATCCACGGCCTCGCAACATTTTCTAAATTTCCGATCAAAAACGCCCACGCCGTTCCACTGCCGAACGGAAAAGACAAAATGTGGGGCAAGGAAAAACGGCTCGGATATTTGCGGGCATTGATCGCGGATGTTGAACATCCTTCCGGGATTTTTAGGGCTGTAACCGTTCATCTTGACGCTCATTGCTCACGCGCTCACCGCTATTTGCAGATGAAGATCATTCTCGATCATCTCGACACGCTTTCTCCGCTGCCTGTAATAATCGGCGGCGATTGGAACACAACGACATTCAATGCCCAAAGCGCGCGGCGGGCGATTCTTGGCTACTGGCGGCGGGTGATGATGGGTGTGAAAAATGTCGTGAAGAATCATTATCCTCATCCGGACAGATATTTTGAGCGAAAGCTTTTCGGCGAGCTGGAAAAGCGTGATTATGATTACAAAAACTTCAACGAACTGGGCGCAGGCACGATTCATTATGATGTCGCCAGCATCGAAAAAAATACGAATCTACGCGATTGGGTTCCTGAATGGTGCTTCCCGTTTATATTCTGGGCGGCAAACCGCGTCGGCGGAAGAGTTTCGGGCAGACTTGACTGGTTTGCGGGCAAAGGGATCAACCTTGCACCTGGAACGGAGCCGCAAACTTTCGGCGATCTGGTAAATTCGGAGGGCGTTCCACTATCCGACCACGACGCTATCTCTTTGGACTTTAACCTATCAAAACGTTAAACTCTCCTTTAGATTTGGACCTTGAACTTTGGACTCATATTATGGAAGTAGCATTCTGCCAGACACTCAGCTTTGACGCCGATACATTTGAATACGAAGCCGTCGCCCACGAGAACGGCAACGCGACGATCATTAAATTCCCGGTCGATGAAAAACTAAACAGCCCGGGCGATGTGGTCGTCGTGGTTTCAGGCGCCGAAATAAATTTTCACGGCATTATAGGAAAGATCGAGGACGGTTACGCCTATGCCTCCGACCCGCGAGGCTCTCTGCTACCCGCCGGAGTGCAGTAAGACCGGTTCCGATCAAGGCGGAAACACGAACGGTAGGGAGTGTGTTCCTTCACGGCTGGATCAGCTCAACGTTAAACACCCTCGCTACCGCTTGGGTTTCCGCCTCCGCGACCCGAAATACTGAACTCGCAACTATTTTCGGAGTTGTAGCTTAGTTGGCAGAGGGCTATCCCAAAATGTATGAAATTTCATGCGCGCTTTTCAAATCCTGCCTTTTTGCTGAAACTAACCGCGGCTGTTTTTACGATGGCATTCATGACGAACATCGTCGCGGCTCAGAATGGCATGCTTAAGGGGCAGGAATTACGCGCGGAATCATCGGTAGAATCCGCAGATGACACGGGCCGCTCTTTCCCGGAACTTTATAAAAAGATAGTCCCGGATTCAAAGCATTTTAATTCGGAACCGCTGAATTCGAAGCAGATCTTTCATCGAAGCGATCTCGATACTATCAATACGCGGCGATTTTTTCCATCGGTAAAAAGAACTTATGACTACAAACCGGATGAGGTAATCGCCCATCCGCTTGAAGAAAAAGACGACGAAGCCTTGCCGCAGTTCGATGACAGCTTTCGCTGGGGATCGGCGATCAGGCAGTCGCTGCTGTTCTTGTCTATCCAGCACGGTTACGCTCTGACGCAGCCGAAAACTCGCGAGGCTTTGAAGGGAAAGTTTTTAAAAGATTACGCAAACTCGGTAAAATCGCTGAAAGGCTGGGACGACGGCGGCCGTTTCTTCACCAACTACATCGCCCACCCGCTGCAGGGATCGTTCATGGGCTTCATCCAAATCCAAAACGACCCTAAGGGAATGAAGCAGCGATTCGGCCCGTCCGCCGATTACTGGCGGAGCCGGATGAAGGCAATGGCCTGGTCTGCGGCTTGGAGCACGCAGTTCGAGATCGGCCCGCTCAGCCAGGCGTCGATAGGAAACGTCGGCTTACACGGCAAGCAAACATGGATCGATCTCGTCGTAACCCCAACCGCGGGCACGGCATTTCTAATCACGGAAGACGCGATGGACAGGTTCGTCATCGAGCGAATTGAACGAATGTCGGACAATTATTACGTAATGGTATTCGCCCGCATGCTGCTCAACCCGACCCGCACAATGGCCAATATAATCCGTTTCAAACTTCCCTGGTACAGGGAACGGAAACGGCTGCATTAAACTCAAAGCCGGGCAAAACAAATGTTGTTTTTAGGATGTTTTTGTTTCATTTGTGGTACGTACCACAATTTATGAAACACCTTATTTCCGCCGGTAAACGGACAACAATGGTTCTTGACCAACTTTGTAAACCGTGTTACGCCCTGATCCATCCGCCATTTGACCTCCGGGCGACGTAATTACTGGGTTTGATACAGCATTTCGGCTAGTTTGATACAGCGATTCGGCTGGTTTGATACAGTAGTTTGGGTACTTTGATACAGTAAAACGGCTGGTGTTTTTACTGTATCAAACTCATCGAAACGGAAGCGGAATGCCCGGATTTGGATTCGCCGGATCACAACCCGCGACAAAAGAAATCATCTCCTGAAATCGCTGAACATTCCGGGCATGCCCCGACCCTCAGACAGATACAAAGGTGTATACAGATTCCAGGCAGTATTCCTTCAGCCGCAAGAACCTTCGTCGCAGCACGTTTCTCCGCGCAGGGCGGCGATGCCCTCACGGGCGATAATGGGGATCATCACGAGCCCGGCAAGCGGGTCGGCCCACCACCAGCCGAATGCGGTGTTCAGCCCGAGCCCGCCCAGGAGGATCGCTGAAAGATACGTGCAGATGTCGGTTTGGCGGGAATCGGCCTGCATTGCCCGGCTGTTTAGGCTTGCGGCGACCTTACGCTTTGCGCGGGCCAGCAGCGGCATCACGATAAGCGAAAGAGCAGCTATCGCGATGCCGGTATAGGTCGCATCAGGAGCCTCCCGTAACCATAGCGATTTGGCCGCTTCGAATGCGACATACGCGGCAAGAGCAAGAAAACTCACTCCGACAAGACGCAAGGCCAACCGCTCGCGGTGTTCGCCGGACATCAGCCGCCACAGAATAATCGCCCCGGAAGAAACCTCGATCACCGAATCAACGCCGAATCCTACGAGTGCAATGCTGCCCGCGGAGATGCCGGCACCGACCGCTATTACCGCCTCAAGCGAATTCCAAATGATCGTCAAATAGGCGAGCATTCGTCCGCGCCGGGTAATTCGGGCGCGGGCGATGTCTGCATCGATCTCCTTGTTCATATAATTTCTCGACTCAATTACAACCGAATCTTAATTCCTCCGTTGAATATTCGGCCTTCGGTGTGCGTGTAAAGCTCGGCGAAGGTTGGGTTTTGGTGCGGCGGGAAGACGACTGTTCCGTAGCGGCCTTGGCGAACGTCGGTCAGGTTTTCGGCGTTGATGAACAGGCTGAATTTGCCGAATGTCTTCTCGCCGAACAGGCCGACTTCGGCAAGCGAGCGTGAGCGCGAACGGTCGTCGAGTGTTTGCCCGCTGGCGTAATAAAACTCGACGCCGGTTTTGAAGCTTTCATGCTTTTCGAAGACGAGCGCCGAGTTTATCTTGCTTTTCGGAACCAGCGTCAGAGTGCGGTCGCCCGTCAAATATCCGGCTTTAGCGTCGGTGAATGTATAACCTATAAACAGTTTCGCGATCCCGTAGCCGAGCCGGGCATTGGTTTCAAAGCCTTTGCTGATAACGGACGACTTTACATTGCTGAAACTGTAAATCCCGTTCTTATCCGCGGTCAAAACGAGCGGATCGGTGATCTGAGTATAGAAAAAAAGCTGGTTGAACGAATAGCTGAATTTTTCCCCGAGCGTGTTCCGATAGTTCAAATCGAACGTCCCACCGCGGCTTCGTTCGGCCTTCAGCGAATTGCCGATAGGAAGCACATTTCTGAACAACAGCGTCTCCGATTCTTCGTTGAAGATCGTCGGTGTTTTGTAACCGAGGCCGAATCCGGCGCGTGCGGAAAGGTTTTCGGTGACTTTGTACAACAGCGATACGCGCGGAAGAGCGAACGTGCCGTAGTCTTTTGTTTTGTCGATGCGGAGGCCGGCCTGCAGCGAAACTTTTGACGAGAGATCAACCGTATCCTGAACATAGCCGCCAAAGGTCGAGCGTGTTTCATCGCGAAAAAGCGAACTCGTGCTTGCCGCGTCTCCGCGAAATTGGTCGTAAACCGCACTTCCGCCGAATACGACCGCATGCCTGCCGAAAAGCCGCGAATACGAGGCGTCGGTGTATGAATTGAACTGGCGGCCTTTGAACAAATAGCCGGGCGTTGTCAGTTCGCGATTGAAAAACGCCAGGCTTTGCTTAACGTTCAGCACGCCGCCGCCGGAAAACTGACGATTGAGATTAAACGTCGTGATATTGCGGAAAGAAAGATTGCGCTCGAAGTATTGGTGAAAGCCGTCGCTATTGCCGCGAAGGACGAAAACATCGCCGCCGCTGCGATTCTGGTAAGACGTATAATTGCCGATTGTAAAGTTCGTTTTATCGTCAATGTAGAAAAGAAGCTTGGGAGCAAGCGCAAAGGCTTTGATACGCGGAAGCTCGGTAAAATCGTCGTCGTCCACGTCGTATTCCTTTTGATAGTTTGCGGAACCGAGCAGCGTATAGCCGAACTTACCGAATTTCTGCGAGTTGAAGGCTGAAACATCGGTACCGAGCGCGGACGTCTGGTTAAAGATCAGCGTCGTAACGGGCTTTTCCTCAGGGTCTTTTGTAATAAAATTTACGACACCGGCAATCGCGTCGCCGCCGAAGAGCGTGGCGGACGGGCCTTTGATAACTTCCACCTGTTTCAGGTCAAGCGGCGGAATTTCGAGCACGCTCAAGCTGCCCGAAAAGCCGCCGAACGCAGGAAATCCATCCTTCAAAAGCTGTGTATAGCGGCCGTCGAGGCCCTGAATGCGAATGCTCTGCGTGTTTGACGTTGCCGAAGTCTGCTGCACCTGAATGCCGGTGCTTTCATGCAACACCATCGAAACATTCGCCGGACGCATACTGATCTTTTCGTCGATCTCCTCTTCGTCGATTGCCTCCACACGCGTCGGCTCGTCCTCGATCTCCCGTCCGGTGCGGGTTGAATTGACCGTCACTTCGCCGAGCTCGTTATCGACTGTTAAAAGTACCGTTCTTACACTTGCTTCGCTAAGCGGAAATGTAAGTTTTAGTTCGGCGGTTTCGTAGCCCGGCGAAGACACCTCGATCGTTTGTTCCCCCGAAGGAATATTCAGAAGTTCGACACTGCCTTGGGCATTCGTCATACCGCTGACTTCCGTATCTTTGACCGTTACAGCGGCTTCGGCGACGTTTTCCTTCGTCTCGCTGTTTTTTACATTGATCCTGATAGTATTTCCCGTTTGCGCGAATGCGGCCTGTGCCGCCAAAAGAACTGCGATAAATAAAATTACTCTGTACATAAACTCCTCTAACCTGAATTAAATAAGATAACGGCCCGCCTCATTGCGAAGCGGGCGAAAATAGGCGCAGTTGTATTAGGAGTTCAGGCTTTCGGCGGCTGCCAAATAGAGTCGCGGAAGTTTTTTGTGTAAGGATTTTGATACTCGAAAGCGGTTGCCGGGATTGCGGCCACCGTTACTTCAACAACGTCAACCGAAGTAAAGTGCCGGTAAGCGGAAGGAACCTGGCGGCATGCACAAATACAAAACGGGGAACAATCGTCGGGAATCGGATCGTCTTGCAGCGGCTGCTGAACATTATCCGTATTCGAAATGTCGATGCCTTGCGCGAACGTATCCTGGCACGGCTGGGTGAGCAGCAACAGGATATAAATGATTAAAGTAAAGGTGAAGGTCTTCATCGGTTCGCCGCTTAAATGTGTCGGCCATTTCAATTACATTATGGACTCTCAAGCCCGCGAAATCCAAATCTATCGGAAATCATTCGGGCGGTTTTGGCGGCGGAGATGTTTGTGTTGTTGATCTTTATGTAATTTTCCTTGATGAAGGAATCGCCGTCGGAATTCATTTTGTATTTTTCGTCGTGCTCCAGCAGCCGCTCTCGGGATTGTGCGACGTTTCGTTTTGACGGTTTGTGGGAGAGGCGGAATTCGGACTCGTTGCGTAGCAGCCTTTCGGTTTGGTCAGCTTCAAGTTCGACGAAATATACACCGGCGCCTTTCTCACGGAAGATGTTGCAGCTTTTTTCGACAAATACGCGGTCGGATTCGTGATCGACGGCCCAGACGAAAGTGAAGATCAGGCCCGGCAGATCGCTGGCGGCGACCTCTTCGAATACGCGGCGGCGAAACTCGGCGACGAGGCTTTCGAACTGCGGGAGGCCGAAGTCGAAGAAGTTCAGGACCAGCTCGATGGTCATGTGGTTATGGAACAGCCGAAAGCCCGTAAGCTTTGCAAGCTCATGGCCGACGGTCATCTTCCCAACCGCCGCCGGACCGAATATGACTATAAATTTCACGCACTACTCCACAAGTTTGCTGGATGCTGTTATTTCGCGTCCATCCAGTTGTCGCCGACTCCGATCTCGACGGTAAGCGGGACATCCAATACGGCGGCGGATTCCATTTCGCGTTTGATAAGGACGCTGACGGCTTTTATTTCGGATTCGGGGGCTTCGAAGAGGAGTTCGTCGTGGACCTGCATTATCATGCGGGTTACAAAGCCTTCTTTTTTCAGGGCGTTGAAGACGTTTATCATTGCGATCTTGACGATGTCGCTGGCGGTACCCTGGATCGGCATGTTTATAGCCTCGCGTTCGGCTCGGGAGCGGACGTTGAAATTGCGGTCGTTGATCGACGGGAAATAACGGCGGCGGCCGAAGAGGGAAGCGATGTACCCTTGCTCGCGGGCTAGGACAGGCGTTTCGTCCATGTATTTACGGATGCCGGTGTAGGTAGCGAAATAATCTTCGATTACCTTTTTGGATTCGGCCCGCGTCAATCCGACACGCTGCGACAGTCCGAATGCCTCGACCGCGTAGGCGATGCCGAAATTTACGATCTTGGCGACTCGGCGTTTTTCCTTAAGCTTCTTTTCGGTCTTCGCGCCAAAGACGAGACGGGCGGTTTTGGCGTGAATGTCTTCGTTGTTCTGAAAGGCTTCGAGCATCACTGCGTCGCGTGTGATGTGGGCCAGAATTCGGAGCTCGAGCTGCGAATAATCGGCGGAGATGAGTTTGAAACCGTCTTCCGGGATGAACGCACGGCGGATTCGCTGGCCGAGTTCGGTTCGGTTCGGGATGTTTTGGAGATTCGGATCGGTCGAGCTTAATCGGCCGGTTGCGGCGACGGTTTGATTGAGGCAGCCGTGGATGCGACCGTCCGGGCCGACCATTTTCGGGAGAGCGTCGGCGTAGGTCGCTTTTAGTTTGTCGAGTTCGCGGTAGTCGATGATGTGCTGGGCGATCGGGTAAGTCAGGGCGAGTTCATCGAGAACATCGCGGCCGGTCGAGACTTGTCCGGTCGCGGTCTTTCTACCTGTAGAGATATTCAGCTCTTCGAAAATTGCGCCGACCTGTTTTGGCGATCCGATGTTGAATTCATGCCCCGCGATCGTAAATATTTTCTCACGCAGTGTATCGAGCTCGGTCGAGATGAACGCGGAGAAAGCGTTCAGGCCATCGGCATCGACCTTCATACCAACGTTTTCGATGTCGGCAAGAATCGGTATCAGCGGCAGTTCTATTTCGCGGTAAACTTTCGTGAGGCCACATTCGTCGATCTTTTTGCTTAGAATCGGCGTTAACTGAAAGGCAAAATCGGCACGCTCGCAGGTTCGGAAGGCTGATTCGGCAAAGCCTTCGAGAATTTCGGACGCCGCGTCAAGATCAAGGTTGATCTGTGCGAGGATCGGCAAATTGTATGTCGAACGGGTCGAATCGAGCAGATATGCCGCGATCATCGTGTCATCGGTGACCGCTTCGGGTTCGATGTTTATTGTGCTGAGCACGCCGAAATCTCGTTTGTTGTCGTGAGCGGTCTTTTCGAGGAAGCCATTGGATAAAATATCGCGGAGCGGCCCGATCGCGGCTTCCTTTCCGCCTGCGAAATTCTGCAGATCTATGTAATGCGACGAGCCGGCGGCGTTTGCGATCGCGATCCCGAGCGGCTCTTCCTTGTAATAGCAGCTTGATTTATCGTTGGCGTTTGAATCGTCAACCTCGATGCTCCAATGCTCGGTTTCCCAGAGCTTGCGGATGAGAGTGTCCAGATCTTCGCGGTTATTGATAACGCTGTACCGCTGCTCTGCCTGCTTGCCGCCCCCGCGAACGTCAAATAGCGGGGCCGAATCGGCAAACTCGCGGGTCAGGGTATTGAATTCGAGTTCGCGGAAAAGCGCGTAAGCGGCTTCGCGGTCGGGTTCACAATGTTTCAGATCATCGAGATCGAGTGTGACATCTACAGACGTATGAATAGTCGCGAGTTCAAGCGATTGGCGGATGATGTCCTGGTTATTCTGCAAACTCTCGCGGTACGTTTTATGCGTGATCTTGTCCGCGTTTTCCATCGCTCCCAGCGCCGAGCCGTGCTCAAGAACGAGCTTTAATGCACCTTTCTCGCCGATACCCGGAGCACCCGGAATATTATCTATCGCGTCACCCATCAGGCCGAGCAGATCGACGATCTTGTTCGGCGGCACACCGAATTTGTTCTCGACCCAGGCCTCGTCGCACCATTCGATGGGCGGAACTGCAACTTTTCGCTTTACGTTTTGCGAATTCTGCCGCATCGCGATGATGTTCGGGTCCTGGACGAGCTGGCAGAGATCCTTGTCGTTCGAGACGATCACAGCCTGCATTCCTTTTGCCGCGACCTGTTTGGCCAGCGTGCCGATAACGTCGTCGGCCTCGAAGCCGTCCATTTTAAGGATCGGTATGCAGAAGGCTTCGCAGACACGGATAATATAAGGTATTTGAGCGGAAAGATCGTCCGGCATTGCGGCACGGTTGGCTTTATACGCCGCAAAGGAATCATGGCGAAACGTCGGGGCGGCGGTGTCGAACACGGCCGCGACGTAATCGGGCTTTTCGTCGTTCAACAGCTTGCGCAGCATATTCGTAAAGACGAAAACTGCCTGTGTCACCTGGCCTTTGCTATTGCGAAGCGGTTCCTGCTTCATTCCCATCGGGGCGAAAAAAGCCCGGAAGATGTGCGACATCGAGTCGATCAAAAATACTCGTTTCATTATGTTTCTTTCCTGTTGTTGGAATGATAGATAAACATTGGAACAGATACAAATGAACGCAGCTATTTGACAACAAAAACGGGCGTACGATAATCTAACTGTTCGTTTTGGTTTCCGACCGGTTCGTCTAGGGGTTAGGACACCGCCCTTTCACGGCGGCAACACGGGTTCAAATCCCGTACCGGTTACCAACTTCACTTACAGTTTTCGCATCAAACCGATTAGGTCAATTCGCTTGCACACCAAGCGAATTTTTTATTTTATAGGAAACAATGCTGAAAAACTTCTTATTCGTACTCGCCTTTCTGTCTTTTTGTTTCGTTCCGTCTCAGATACAAGCTCAAAATAATGCTGATACGGTGATGGTGCTGCCGTTCGAAAATACATCGGACAAGCCCGAATTTAACTGGGTCGGCGAGAGCTTTGCGCTGTCGCTGTCGGACCTTTTGAGACTGCCGGGTTTGAACGTTGTTTCCAATAGCCAACGTAAAATAGTGCAGCAGAGGCTGCGAATTCCATTAACTAATCTGCCGAGCCTTGCTACATCCTTGAGGCTTGCGCGTGAGAGCAACGCATCGCTCCTTATTGCCGGAAAATACAATATCGTTCCCGCCCAGGGCGACACTGCCGCTACGCTAAACGTTACGGCAAAAATCATCCGCGTCAACGAAGGCCGATTTTTGAACGAGGAATTGCCGGACGGCAGGCGAATCACCCGCGATATAAATTTGAACGACGCGCTCGGCAATTTGCAAACAATGCAAGGGCAAATTGCGTTTCAAATACTTTACCAGCGTGACAAAAATACTTTGGCCTATTCGCAGAACGATATGGTAATTGCCGCCAACAAAGTTCCGGGGCGGGCATTCGAGGCATACATCAAGGGATTGCTTACGCCCGCTTTCGACGCGCGGGAAAACTACTTTAAGAACGCGATACGGCTCTATACTGAGGAAACGCCGGATGGGACATTTGCCGATGCCGCGCTTGAATTAGGCCATCTTTATTTGGGCCAGCGAAAATATCCGGAAGCCATTGAATATTTTGAACGCGTCGTAAGTTCGAACCAGCAATGCAAAGACAAGGCGAAGGGCGAGAACAAGATTTCGCAATGCAATGACGAGAGCTTTGCGGAATCGTCGTTTTATATCGGGTTGATCCAATGGGAGCGGTCCAACTATGAGCAGGCCCTGTCCGTCCTGCGGCCACTGGCAGAAGATCTTAAATTAACGAGTGTTTATAATACCCTGGGGGCGATCGCCGTTCAGGCTTCACGTGCTGAGAAGAAAAACGAAACGAAGTCCGCGGCATTGCTAAACGAAGGCCTTGGACTTCTGAAAAAAGCCGCTGAATCGGCTCCGGAAGATGCGAATGTGCGATTTAATTACGGGATCGCTTCGTTCTTAAACGGAAATTATCCCGAAGCGGCAAAACAGATCAGGCCGATCATAACCGGAAATCCGGCGGACGGGGAATCTCATTATCTGCTTGCAAAAACGCTTGACGCTTTAAAGGATCCGGCTGCTTCCGCTACCGATACCGAAGCCAGAAAATATCTGACGGCCAATAACCGTTACGCAAATCTCGAAAAGGAATGGTTGAAGTCAAAGACGGTAACGGATGTAAAGCTGCGGGTGGAGCAGCCGCAGCGGAAGGATTTTGTCAGCGTCGTGTTGAGCAGGAAAGCGTCGGCATCGGCTCCCGCGCCGGTGAGTGAGACCGATGGCATGCTTGCTAGGGCTCGAACCCAGTTTAAGAACGGTAACGACGACGAAGCAATGATGACCTTGCGCCGCGTTCTTGCCAGCGAACCGATGAGTGCCGAAAGCTACCTGATTCTCGGCCAAATTCATCTCCGCCGGACTGACCGCGACCAGGCGATAAGCTCGTTTAAAACGGCGATTTTCTGGGACAACCGCCAAATAGATGCTCATATCTCGCTCGGTAAAATCTATCTTGAAAGAGGTGAATGCCTTCTGGTCAAAAACTATGCTGCGTCTGCCATGGAAATTAATCCGGAGAATCAGGATGCGTTGGCTTTGCAGCGTCAGGCGGAACGATGTTCCAAATAGTGTAACTTTAAAAGTCGAGAGTCTTGAGTAGAGAGGCGAAAGGCGGAACCTTCTGAAAAATATAGGCTCGGCTAAACAATTGCAGATACTATGACTTAACTCCGACTCTTGACTCTCGACTCTTAACTCTCGACTCCCCCAACAACTTTGGCACGCTGCATGCATAAGGGAACAGTGGCTAGCTTGATTGAAGTTAAATTAAGACCCCGCCGCCACCACTTCGCCGAGCCCGGTTTGCCACTGTGCTTGATAACCTTCCGAGCGTTCCTTCAGTTGTCCTTCCTATTTGAGCCTGGTCGAAACCGACCGGGCTCTATCACTTTTAAACCACTGTAAAATTGGGCGTTTCGTGCAGGATATTGAATTTCGTTCATCTTGAAGTGTTTTAACGGCATTGCAAAATCCGCGAAGGTCAATATGACTGAAAGCCATGGCGAAATGCGCTGAAATGACAAAATCCGTCATATTTCGCGTGACAAATTTTTGCTCATTCAAAACCGTGACCGTTCAGATTGGAAGAAATTGAACCAAAGTGATGAACGACGTTCATTTCTGATAAACTGTGGCAATGAAGTTCCCGAAAATCACGCAGTTTTTGCCGGATTGGAAGAATGCCGGGCTAGCGCTGTTGTCAGCGATTCTGCTAGTTCTCGCGTTCCCCGATTTCGAATTCTGGTTTCTGGCGTGGTTTGCGTTGGTTCCGCTGCTTTTGGCGATTGAACGACTGAAAGAAACACCAGTTAAATCTTTTGCAGTGGGTTGGTTATTCGGAACGGCCTTTTTTTTCGGAACTTGCTGGTGGCTGACGTTCGCGCCGATCACCTATGCGGGCTTTCCTCCTCTGCTGGCGTATTTCCTAATGCTCTGCGTTTCGGCTGCGGCGGGCATATTTCCAGGTATTTTCAGTGCGTTGCTGTCTCTGTTTTTGAAAAGGTATGGAAATCTCGCGATTCTTTCCGCTCCTTTGATTTGGATCTTCACGGAATTCCTTCGGTATTGGCTGACCGGAAATAATTGGAATGCGATTGGCTATTCGCAAGCATTCGGACGAGGTTCAGTAGTTGAGCTTGCCGGAATTGGAGGAATCTATCTTTCTGGTTTCTGCGTAGTTTTCATTGGAACCTGTCTTTATTTTGTCGCGGAGGGTAAAGGCAAGCGAAGTGAAAGGTACGTCGCCGGTCTAGCGTCCATAGTTGTTTTGTCGGCATTATTTCTTTTTGATTACGAATCAGGCTACATACCGGAGCTTCCCATTGGCGGAGCCAGTGTCATCGCCGTTCAGCCAAATGTCCCAATGGCGGGACTAACGTATGAAAAGTGGAAGTTGCTTCGCCAAAAACATATAGAGCTCGCGGAATCCGCCCTTTCAAAACCTACAACCGGCAGTCGGAATGCGACAACTGTTATATTCCCCGAATCTCCGATGAATTTCGCTTACGAAGAGGACGAGGAATTCCGGCGGTTCGTGCATGCGTTTGCGGCGAAGCACGATGTTAATGTTCTTTTCAATTCGGCCGAGCCGGATGCGGCGAACAATAAATACTTTAATTCCGCCGTATTGGTTGGCCCGCAAGGAACTGAACTGGCGCAGTATGATAAGATTTACCTCGTGCCATTCGGTGAATCCGTGCCCGCTCCGCTGCAAAGTACCGTTCCGGCTTTTGTCGGCAGTTTCTCGTATGGAAGCGAGTACGACCTTGTGCCG
The DNA here is from genome assembly GCA_037723965.1 of Pyrinomonadaceae bacterium. Classification (GTDB taxonomy): domain Bacteria; phylum Acidobacteriota; class Blastocatellia; order Pyrinomonadales; family Pyrinomonadaceae; genus OLB17. The sequence continues at coordinate 22,916 of JBBJOS010000002.1, forward strand.
CTCGGCGATGCGAAGACCGGGATAATGATCTGCTTCGAATCGCATTTCGGGCAGCTTTCGCGTGAATACGTGCGAAACGGAGCGGACGTGCTGATCGAAATGACTAACGACGGCTACCTCGGCCCGACGCCGGTTTTGCGGCAGCATTTGGCGAACGCGGTCTTCCGTGCGGTTGAGACGAATCGTCCGGTCTTACGCGTCACGAATGTCGGAATTACGGCATATATCAATGAGCGTGGACAGGTTATCGATCCTGCGGCAAGCTATACGGAAGATACGCGGATATGGACCGTTTCAAAATCCGACGGAAAGCAGACTTTTTATGTGAGATACGGCGACTGGTTCGCCTGGTTGTGCTCGGTGATAACTATTGGGTTTTTGATATTTGGATTCACGACTAAAAGAACTTTGCCGGCCGACTAGGGCTGTGTAACCTAAGTTGTAGAAGAATAAGCCACGAATTGCACCAATGGCACAAATAAAAGAAAACCAATTAGTGCTATTCGGGCAATTCGTGGCTAAACGATTCTTACGGTTATTACAGTGCACTAGCTTGGAAATGTGAGAATTGTTCAATGAAAATGAATCGCCTAATACCGATGCTGCCTGTTAAGAGTATCGAAGTCAGTATTGAGTTCTATCAGAAACTGGGATTTACTGTTGAGAATAGGAATGATGACTGGCGCTGGGCGATGCTCGCTTTTGATGAGTGCCGATTAATGGTCGATCAATCCATCAACGCCCATCCCGAGGCTCTTCGTATGGGTGTTATTTATCTTTACCCAGAGGACATCACGGAATTTCACCGGCAAGTAAGGGCGAACGGGCTTGAAATTCCCGATCTGGAAACTACTTTTTACGGCCTAACCGAATTTCGAATCGACGATCCGGACGGGAATCGGCTGTGGATAGGAGAGAAATGAACTTGGAATATAGTAAAAGAGCGAAAATCTTGTTCCTGGTCGTTGCGACGGTCGGTATCGTAGGGGTATTCGGCCAATTATCGATTCTTCACGGGAAATATCGGTTACTACGTCGCGTGTGTGTCCGGTCTGGTTGCTATTGTCATTTCAGCCCGCCTTCCTCGATTTCTCACTAGTACATTGCCAGTTGTGGTTTGTCCATTGGCATATTGGATAGTTTTCGAAGCCGCCCATTTGATCGAGGGATTTGGCCGGGATCAAATGATGGAAAGCAATTTTGATGGTTATACCGGCAATACAACTCGGTATGAATTCGGCTTTGAAATACTGGTTCTGTTGGTGTTTGGAACAATCATTGGAAGCGTGATCGGCTATGTCTTTGTCAAGATATTCGGCGTTCCAACTAAAAAATTAGCGTAATAAAATACCAACCGTAAGCTACCGCGAATGGTACTGACGATAAAAATGGAATTAACAGACTTACAAACAAAATTCGAAGAGATCAAAGATAAAGTTACCCAACTTGGGAGGTTTCTTTGACGCTCCGGCGAAACGAACTGAACTTGAAACATCGGAAAAGGTAATCTCTGAGCCCGGATTTTGGGACGATCAGGAGAATGCTCAGAAAGTAGTCCAGAAGCGCAGCCGGATCGAGAAGGCTTTGCAGCAGCAGGAAGGTTTTGAATCGGGCATTTCTGATGCCGACGTGCTCTTTGAATTTGCTCAAACCGATGTGGATTCGGCGGCGGAATTGCAAAAACTCATCGTTAAACTAGACAAAGAAGTCGATGCCGCACAGACGCAGAGCCTGCTTTCCGGTGAAACCGATGTGAATAACGCGATCTGCTCTATTCAGGCCGGGGCCGGCGGCACCGACGCACAGGATTTCGCGCAGATGCTGCTGCGGATGTATTTGCGGTGGGCAGAGCGGAAGGGTTTCAAGGTCGATGTGCTGGACGAGCAAAGCGGCAGCGAAGCCGGATTGAAATCGGCGACTTTTCGTGTTGAAGGCGAATATGCCTACGGCCTATTATCGACAGAGGCCGGAGTTCACAGACTTGTTCGTATCTCGCCATTCAATTCAGGTGGAAGCCGGGAGACATCCTTTGCGTCAATGTTTGTATCGCCGGAAATAGACGAAAATATCGAGGTCAGTATCGAAGACAAGGATCTGCGTATCGACACATACCGTTCATCCGGCGCCGGCGGCCAGCATGTAAATGTTACAGATAGTGCGGTGCGGATCACGCATATACCCACAAATACTGTCGTCACATGTCAAAACCAGCGTTCGCAGCTTCAGAACCGGGCGGTCGCGATGACGGTTTTGCGGTCGAAATTATACGAACTCGAACTCGAAAAACGCCGTGGCGATGCTGCCGTGCTCGAATCGACAAAACAGGATATTTCGTTCGGATCGCAGATCAGGAACTACGTGCTGCATCCTTATCGGCTCGTGAAAGACACGCGGACGAAGTTTGAACAAACCGATGTCGATGCCGTACTTGATGGTGAGATCGATGAATTTATCAAAGAATTTTTACTATTTAAGAAAGGAGCCACCACCTCGTAGTGAAGAAGTCGGGGCCGATACCGGTGCTTTGTTCTCTATTTAGTTGTTTTTGTCGCGTAGCGACCTTGTGATTTTAGCCGTGGGTTTAAACCCACGGTGAATCGTAAAAAGAATCCTTGCCACGTTAGTGGCAACTGATGTTTACCGACTTGTCAGTTGCCGCTCACGCGGCAAAAATCAATTTTCTTGGCTTCCGTGGGTTGAAACCCACGGCTAAATTCAATTCATCGCTACGCGATACACTAAAGAAGTAAGATAATAATGCTATAGATCATACGCGGGCACCCGCAAAATAGTATGAAGATCTGCCCGACCTGCAAGAAAACCTACAATGACGAAGAGCTGAACTTTTGTCTGGCGGACGGCGCAACTTTGCTCAATAAACGCAACGGGGCCGCTAAACATTCCCGGACGAACGAAGTGCTGGCGGTTATTTTGCTGGCGCTGGCGGTTTTGGTTTTTCTGTGCCTTGTTTCCTTCAATGAAAGCGACCCGGCGTATAACACTGCTTCATCGCAGAAAATCCAGAATTGGATCGGCGTTGTTGGGGCATTTATTGCTGATTGGGTTTTCCAATTCGTCGGGACGGTCGGTTATCTGCTCCCCGCTCTGTTAGCTCTCATTGCGTGGAGAGTTTTTCAATCCGAAAGTCTGCGGCCGCGAATCAGCCGAGCCGTGGGCTTTTTCCTTTTTGTTGTTTCGGCATCCGGGCTGATCAGTCTCGCGGGATGGCAGGGTGGAATTATCGGCGCGCTGTTCGCTTATTACGCAACATATCTTTTATCCACGGTCGGTGCGGCAATTCTGCTCACTACATTTTTTATTCTCGCCGTTCTGTTGATCACCGACCTTTCGTTTCTTGGTATATTCGGTAATTTTGAGCTTGCCTGGGAAAATTTTAAGGTTCATTTCACTGAATGGAACACCAACCGTCGTGAACGCCGCGCCGAGGAAATGAAGGAACGGCTGGAAAAAAGGCGTGAATTGCGTGAGAAGAAAATCGCGGAAGCCGCTCCGACGATCTCGATTGGCGATACGCGGGCCGCAAATTCGAACGCGGCTATGCCGGAGGCTAACCCATTTGTTACCTCGCAGGAACCGCTGCCGGATCTTAAAACAAAACCTGATTTTGCCGAGGAGCGGTCAGTTCCGACAATCGGGGCAGCCATGGAAAGAGTGCCGGATACGATAATCTCAGAAACGCTCGATTTGGTTGATGCCACTGTAACCGATAGGGCAACCGGAAAGATTCCGATCGCCCCGGTAAAGCACACGGGTGATTTGGAAGATATTGCGGCAACCGAAGGTGTCGATGATGATGAGGATTCTGAGGATTTCATTCCGCAAACGAGTAAACTGAACAACTACGAAAATTATGTGCTGCCGAGTTCGCAGCTTCTGACGCCGTCAGCGCCGCCGATTGAGCATAAGGAAAAAGAGCTTCTGGCAATTGCCGAAACACTCACGGACAAAACGAAGGAATTCAATGTCGCCGGAAAGGTCATGAATATATGTCCCGGGCCGGTCGTGACTACTTATGAGTTCAAGCCCGATCCGGGAGTTAAATATTCGCGTGTCACCGGCCTCGTTGACGATCTGTGCCTTGCTTTAAAAGCTGAATCGATACGCATCGACCGGATTCCGGGCAAAGCTTTCGTCGGCATCGAGGTGCCGAATTATGTCCGCGAAACGATCCAGCTTCGCGACGTGGTGGAATCGAAAAAGTTTAAGGAATCGAAGTCGCTGCTGACCATTGCGCTCGGTAAAACAATCGACGGTCTTAATTATGTAGCCGATCTGGCAAAGATGCCGCATCTGCTGATCGCGGGTGCGACCGGTGCGGGAAAATCGGTCGGGGTGAATTCGCTGGTCGTATCTATTTTGTACAAGGCAAAGCCGGATGAGGTCAAATTCATCATGGTCGATCCGAAACGGCTGGAGCTCGGCCTGTATGCCGATATTCCGCATCTGGCGACGCCGATCATCACCGATCCTAAGCGGGCGGCGATATCGCTGCGGTGGGCGGTTTCGGAGATGGAGCGGCGGTATAAGGATTTGGCAGGTTACGGCGTTCGTAATATCGACGGCTACAACGTCGAGGCGAAGCGGCGGAATGCACTCGAACAGTGGGACGAAAACGGCGATCCGCACCGAAATTTGCCGTATATCGTTATTATTATCGATGAGCTTGCAGACCTTATGATGGTTTCCGGCAAGGAAGTCGAGGAAGCGATCACGCGGCTGGCGCAGATGGCGCGTGCCGTCGGCATTCACTTGGTTTTGGCGACACAGCGGCCGTCGGTCGATGTAATCACCGGCCTCATTAAGGCTAATTTTCCCGCCCGTATTTCTTTCCGCGTTTCGTCGAAGGTTGATTCCCGCACGATCATCGACGGCAACGGTGCCGAAGGCTTGCTGGGCAAAGGCGATATGCTGTTCCTGCCGCCGGCAAGTTCGCAGCTTGTCCGGGTGCACGGTGCGTTCGTGGATGAGAAGGAAATTGCCGCAATTGTTGACCACGTTAAAAGGCAAGGGCGGCCGGAATACGACACTACGATCACCAAAAGCGAGGAGGAACTGGACGATTCGGGCGATCTGCCGGGACGCCGCGATCCTTTGTTTATGGATGCTCTGCGAACCGTGGTCAATGCGAAGCGAGGCTCGACGTCGCTTTTACAGCGGCATCTGCGAATCGGTTACGGCAGAGCGGCCGCTATTTTGGACGCAATGGTCAGGGAAGGCTATATCGGCGACATGGACGGAAGTTCCCGCGCGAGGCCGGTGCTGCAGAAGGCGTATGATGATCTTCAGGACGTCAGCGAAATGGAAAGTAATTAGACGCCTGTTTTCGACCGCCGCTAACTTTTCCGGCCCGGAAATCCCAAAAAAATGAAATTCGACGGCCAACGATAGTTGGCCGAAATGTTTTCCACAATTCCTGTGGAAAACCGGCCATTTTCCACAATATTAAATTGTTCAACTCTTTGTAACATATGTAGTTTTAGCACTTTGCACATGATAGTGGCATCAACATGACGAAAACCCACAAGCCGTTTATTTACTTAATTTACCGATTCCACTATGTTCTGTTTTTATCGGTTTTCATTGTTTTAACATTCGGATGTGGAGTACAAAGTAATGTCGCATCGGACGCGAAGAGCGAGGCCTTTAAAGCCTCTGCGAACGCAGTCAATATCAACACGGCAACAGCGGAAGAACTGGAGAAAATTCCTTTTATCGGCGAAAAACTTGCGCGTGACATTATCGAACACCGCGGAATCAATGGGCCGTTTCGAAAGCCGGAACATTTGATGTTGATACAGGGAATCAGCGACAGGCGGTTTAGGGAGATTCGGGGTTTGATAAGGACTGAATAGCGGAAGTCGACGGAACGCAGGCATCTGTGCCACCTTGCGAAGTCCGCGAACGCGCGTTACGTAGGCGATGAAAAATTAAGAATTAAATCCGGGCATTTTCGATTGTCCGTTTTACCATAACAATTGCCCATCGTTAGTTCGCATTGAAGCAATGCTCATTGCAGGCAAGGATGCCTGCGTTCCGTTATGGAAGAAAAAGTGTCCTCATCGCGTTCGACGCTTTATCCGCTGCTTTGGCTGGCGGCGTGTTTTGCGGCAGGGATCTTGATTGCGAATTTTATTGAGATTGATTGGCGGATTACAGGCGGGTGCGGTTTTGTATTTGCGGCTTTGGCGGCGATATCTGCGAAACATAACTTGGCATTTTTACTTCTGTTTGTGTCGATTGCGGCAGCCGGAGCGTTTTCGTATCAGATCGAGAAAGGCGGCGTTGCGGAAAATCGCTTAAAACGTATCTATGACGAAGGCCGCATCGATTCAGGCGGGCCGGTTGAGTTGGAAGGAGTTTTGGCGGCAAAGCCGGAACCGGTGTTTGATGGATTTATTCTAAAACTCAACGCGGAAAAGATCTTTGTAAAAAATTCCGAACAGGAAGTATCGGGCCAGATTAAAATTTTCGCTCCGGCTGCTAGCGAAGAATTAAAAGCTGAGTATGAAAGCCTCGATCTGCGGCATGGTTCGCGGATACGTTTCGCCTGCAATCCCGAGCGCGAGGAAAAATACCTTAACCCCGGCGTGATGCGGCGAAAGGAGAATCTCGACCGGCAGAGAATCGACGCTGTGGCGACATTGAAAAGCCCGCTTTTGATTGAAAAGCTGAGCAGCGAAGGCGTTTTCGCGCCGCTTGCCTTCGTGCATGATCAGCGGGCATCGATGATCGGGCAATTTCGCGATAAATTCAGCATATCGACCGCAGGAGTCTTGATAGCATCGCTGCTCGGCGACAAATATTTTCTCGATAAACCGACAGCCGACGTTTTTCGCGAGGGCGGGACGTTTCACATTCTGGTCATTTCCGGCCTGCACATTACGTTCATCGGCGGTCTGACGCTGCTTTTTGTCGGGCTTTTTACCAAACGAAAGTTATGGCAGTTTCTGGTTGCCACATCATTTTTATGGGCATATACACTGGCGGTTGGAGCAGATGTTCCGGTCGTGCGGGCAAGCATAATGTTTACGGTTCTGCTTTTTTCGCAGGTGATTTACCGGAAAAGCACGCTGCTCAATGCTCTCGGATTTTGTGCGTTGCTATTGCTGGCGTGGCGCCCAAGCGAGCTTTTCGATCCGTCGTTTCAATTGACGTTCGTCAGCGTCGCGGCAATTGTCGGGATGGCATTTCCGCTAATCGAAAAGTTTCGCGCAATTGGAAAGTGGACGCCAACGGCAGACACGCCATTTCCGCCTAATTGCTCAACCTGGCTGCGCAGGTTTTGCGAAACGCTTTACTGGCGGGACGAAGTTTGGAAAGTCGAAAGCGTACGGCAGATATGGTCGGCGGTTCTCTTTAAATCACCGTATATTAAATGGCTTGAGATACGAAGTCTGCAAAGCGTCATTGTATTTCTATTCGAAGGAATCATAGTTTCCCTGGTAGTACAAGTGTGGTTATTGCCGCTGCTCGTGGTTTATTTTCACCGCATATCACCCGTCTCGGTTTTATTAAATCTATGGGTTGGCGTTTTTATCGCTCTCGAAAGTTTTTCGGCGGTGGCAGCGGTCTTTTTATCGTCGGTCAGCGATTCACTTGCCTCGCCATTCATTGTTTTCACCGAAATTTTTAATTCACTGCTGCTTTCCCTTCCCGCGTTTTTTGTGGATATGGATTGGGCGGGCTTTCGACTGCCGGTTTATTCGGGGCCGATGAAGGCTGTTTATCTCATCTACTTTTTTCCGGTGCTGACTTTGGCGGCGGCTATTTATACCTGGAATCCATTTGCGATTGAAATGAAGGATGTAGAACGGAAATTTTGGCGGCCTGTTATCCACGCAGCATCGGCAGTGGGCTTTCTGTTATTGGCTTTGATCGTCCATCATCCGCTGAGTGCTCCGGCGGCGGATGGAAAACTACGTGTGGATTTTCTCGATGTGGGGCAGGGCGACGCGGCTTTGATTACGTTTCCGAATGGACAAACCATGCTGATCGATGGCGGCGGGCGGATGAATTACGGCGAAGCAGACGGCGGGGAGGCTTTCGAGCCGGATGTTCCCAGCATAGGCGAATCGGTCGTGTCGGAATTTTTGTGGGAAAAAGGGTATTCCGAAATTGATTTTATAGTCGCGACGCACGCGGATTCTGACCATATGCAGGGATTGACTGATATCGCAAAAAGTTTTAGTGTTTCCAAAGCTTATTTTGGGTCGCCTCCATCCGACGATGTAGATTTCATTGAGTTAAATGCTGTTTTGACGCGCAAAAATATCGCAGTCGAAACGATACGCAAAGGTGACACATTAGACGTTGGGGGTGCGCGAATCGAAGTTTTATATCCTGATCGGAATAACGTTTACGGAATTACCGAGAATAATGCATCGCTCGTATTACGGATCATTTTCGGCGATCACGCTTTCTTGTTTACAGGCGATATTGAGAAGGAAGCGGAAGCGGACTTACTCGATTCGCGTATTTATCTGAAATCGGATGTCGTGAAGGTGCCGCATCATGGAAGCGGAACTTCTTCGACGCTGGATTTTATATCGGCGGTCAAGCCCGGAATCGCAATTATTTCAGTCGGGCGAAAATCGATGTTCGGGCATCCGCATCCGGAAGTAGTCGAGCGGTGGACTAATGCCGAAGCAACGGTTATTACCACGGGCGGCAAAGGAACCCTAACGATTGTTAGTGACGGTAAGTTATTTGGAGTAAGCAGGTTCGTGGAATAGTTAATATGCAGAGCAAGATACTTTTTACCGGCACAAATTGTTTTAATAAAGCATAATAATTTCAGTCCGTTTAAAAGACGAGACGCCCGCAAGATCGTTTCACCAAATCTCCGAGCGTTACTTTGTCGTCCTATTTAAAGTGAGATTACAGCATCGAAAAGCACTTGTCAAGTTATTTAATGTAATACATTAACAAATAATGTTTAACGCAGAGTTTTTAAGGTCTGCACTGCGCTTGAAAAAGGAATTTTGCCCGCGTTTAACGCAAATTAACGCGCGAATAAGAGGTTTCTATTTTCTTCATTCTTGCCGATTCGCATTATTCGCGGGCAAAACTCTTAATTTCGCGTTTCTTTCGCGTATTTCGCGGGCAAATCATTCTTTAATGCTTAAAATGTCTGATGCCGGTGAAGACCATTGCAATGCCGTGCTCATTGGCGGCGGCGATGGATTCGTCGTCCTTAATTGAGCCGCCGGGCTGGATGATTGCCGAAACGCCGAGTTTTGCTGCTTCATCTACATTATCGCGAAACGGGAAGAATGCGTCGGACGCCAATGCGGAGCCTTTTATCGGCAGTCCGAATCGCTCCGCCCTCATCGCGCCGATCCTGACCGAATCGACACGGTTCATTTGGCCGGAGCCAACGCCGATTGTCTGATGTTCATTGGCGTAAACTATTGCGTTCGATTTAACGTGCTTGCATACGTTCCAGGCTAGAAGGAGAGCCTTAACTTCTTCTTGGGCCGGATGGCGTTCGCTGACGAATTTTAGATCGGCTTCGGTGATGTTGTGCAAATCTTTTTCCTGAACGAGGAAGCCGCCGGAGATTTGTTTATATTCGATTTGAGATTTGAGATTTGAGATTTGAAATTGTTCGGAGGCTAACCTCAACACTCTTAGATTTTTCTTTGAATAAAATATCTCCAAAGCTTCTGCATCGTATTCCGGGGCGATGACAACTTCCGTGAATACTTCATTTACTGACGCGGCGACGGTCGCATCGACTTTTCTGTTGAACGCAACGATACCGCCGAATGCGGAGACCGGATCGGTTGAAAGCGCCCGGCGATAAGCTTCTTCGACGGTCGAGCCAATGCCGACGCCGGATGGATTTGTGTGTTTTATGATAGCGACGGCAAGCTCGTCGAAATCCTGAACGAGATTCCACGCCGCTTCGGCATCGACGTAGTTATTAAAAGACATTTCCTTGCCGTGAAGCTGTACAGCCGCCGCTATTCCGCTATGTTCCCCAGTTTCGTAGAGAGCGGCTTTCTGGTGCGGATTTTCGCCGTAGCGGAGATCGGTTACTTTGTCGAGGTCGATGGTGATGTAATCGGGCAAATGGGAAGTTAATTCAGTCGCCATCGATCCCGGCTCCGACTCGGATGATTCGATGAAAATCAGATTTTTCAGCGGATTTAGCGGTTCGAGGAAATCGAGATCGTCGTGCGAAAGCTGTTTCGCCAGATGCGACGATATTGCCAGATCGTAGCTCGCTGTGCGGGTGTAAGCAAGTGCAGCAAGGCGTTGGCGTGTTTCAAGAGAGAGCGAACCGTCGTTTTCACGCATTTCATCGATGATGCCTTTGTAAAGCAAAGGGTCGGTAATGACGGCGACATCGCGCCAGTTTTTCGATGCGGAGCGGATCATTGCCGGGCCGCCGATGTCGATGTTTTCGACTGCTTCATCAAGGCTGATACTATCTTTTGCAATTGTTTCTTCGAACGGGTAAAGATTTATCACGACCAAATCAATCGGTTCGATGCCGTGCTCGTTCATCGACGCAATGTGCCGTTCATTATCGCGCAGGGCGAGGAAGGCTCCGTGAATTTTCGGATGAAGAGTTTTTACGCGGCCATCCATCATTTCAGGAAAACCGGTGATCTCAGAAACTTCAGTCACCTGCAAACCAGCATGGCGGAATGAACTTGCGGTGCCTCCGGTGGAAATGATTTGGACGCCGAATTCGGCCAGCGATTTGGCGAATTCGACGGAGCCGGTTTTGTCGGAAAGGCTGATAAGCGCTCGTTTGATTTTTCGTAGTTCGGTCATAAGATTTAGTTCTGAGTTCAAACTTTAGTTTGTCTTTTGCCGAGCCTGAGTTCAAGCTGAAGCTTGAACTCAGAACAAAAAAAACGGCCCTTAGGCCGCATTCTTAATCGAACAAAATAAATCCTGCCGGAGATCAGAAAAAACGTCCTAGAAACAGAAGACTCAGCAAAAAGGCCAAAGCATAGATTATAATTTTGATAAGACTCATAAAATTAACTATTCCGTAAGAGCCTAAAAGTGCATAGGCAATAAATATAATAATCCCGTAAACAATTCGATGTCAAAATTTAACTAGGCTTTTGCCTTATTATTCTTGTATTTCCGCTGAATTTACAATTCTTTACATATATACCTAAGCAAGGTATCGAGTCGGTGATAAAAATGGATGTACGCTGATAAGTCTCCGGTAGTTTAGCTGACCGAGCGGAATGGGGATTTATTGGAAAAGTTGGGTTATAATGGCTGGTGGAATTTGTCTCGAAAACCTAAATGAAAATGAAAGCTTGGGCAATTATTGCAATTTTATCGGTTGCCGGAATCCAGCTCGGATGCGGAATGTTCGGCGGTACTGCCGCGAATATATTCGGAACTGCGGATACGGCGACAGTTATCGCGAAAACGGCGCAGATCCGCACTTCTTACGCGGTTGTGGCGGCGGATTTGCTCGAGGTCAAACTCGGTGAAAGATTGGACGTGCTGGATCAAATCGAATTCGAAAAGATCGTGTGGTTACGGGTCCGGGCAAGGGATGAAGCAAAGACCGAAGGCTGGATCGAGGCTCAGAACGTAATAACGAACGATACCTTGGAGAAATCGCAAAAGCTTGCTGAAGAATTCAAGGATCAGGTTCCGCAGGCCGCAGGCACCTTGCGGGCGGCGTCGAATTTGCGGCTCGCGCCCGACATGACGCCCGAAAGCATCCTGTATAAGCTTGGCAACGGCAAGTCGTTCGAAATAATGCATTGGAAATTCGTACCGAAGGCCGAAGCTCCTGACGTTGACGACGCAGCGAAGGGCGAACAAAAGAAGGCGAAAAGCAGCAAAAACGCCGAGATCGAGGCAGCGAAAGAAGGCGAGCCTGAAAAGATCGAGGAAAAGTACGACATCTGGTATCAGGTGCGGCTTGATCCCTCGATCTCGCCTGCCCCGGCCGGCTGGCTGTTCGGCAGGCAGGTCGAGCTGCAAATTCCTGCCGATATTGTCTTTTACCAGGCAAACAACCGCAAATTTGTCGGCTGGCAGCGGCTCGATACCGACACGGCGGACAAGATCGTATCGACCGACAGGATGTCGACACCGGGAAATTGGGTAGTACTTACCCGTTCTAATCAATCGAAGCCGATCGACGGCGTCGAGCCGGAATTTGACGGGATTACCGTATTTGCCTTTGATAAATACGATCAAAGTTATTTTACGGTTTGGCGAACGTCGGGAGAGGTTTGGGGATCGCTACCCTTAAAGGTCGAGGGTCAGGGCGATAATAAAACATTTACGGTGCAGATACGGCACCCGGAAGGCCGCATGGATGCTAAACGCTTTATTGTTTTTAAGGATAAAAACCGGGTAAAGGTAACTCCGCCGGAGGATATAGCACAGTACCAGCAAGCGAGAATAAGATAAAAAGATTAGGCCCGCGAAATACGCGAAAAGTCGCGAAAATAAGAAGTCCTAATTTTTCGCGACTTTTCGCGTATTTCGCGGGCAAATTTCTTAAATTCATGAATCAGGATAAAGTTTACGATGCAGAAAATCCGTTCCCGGAACCGGTTGAGATCGAGATCGGCGATTCGATTCGATCTTCATGCATTCAGGCCCAAAGATGTGAAGGCCGTCACGCTGGCTTATTTGGAAGCGGCTCACGAGAAGGGATTTACGTCCGGATTATTCACGGCAAAGGAATCGGTGTGCAGCGAGAGACTGTTCGAATTTTGTTGAGTGAGATCGATTTTGTTAAAGAATTTAAATCCGGAGATGAATTTTCGGGCGGATGGGGAGCAACGGTGGTGGAATTTTTTTGATTAGTGTTCTGAGGCTTTTCCGGTTCATTTGTCCGCGGGCAACACGCGCCGGGCAAACTGAAGTTTGAACTCAGAACATCAGCGTTCGTCGAGGACATCGGCCCAGTTTTCTTCTTCGCCGGATTCGAGGCCAAAGCCGGCGAGCATTCCGTTTTGTATATCGATGCGGTCTTCAGCTTCCTGGAGCCGCCGGGTCAATGATTTGCACTGCAATTCGAGATCGTGGACACGTTTTTTTCGCTCTTTATCCAGTCGGTCGATGTAGAACATATACATCATTTGCAGGCCGGCGACACCGGCTAGCGACAGGCAAAGACATATTAGAGCGTACAACAACATTTGCGATTTCAAATTTCAAATTTCAAATTTCAAATTGAAGAGAAAAACCTCTTGCAGCCACGTCAGTTAGGGCCGGTTCAATCTAAAATCGCAAATCTGAAATCTAAAATTAATTATACTCTTGACCAAAGCCGGCGGAAAAGTAAAAATCGTACATTAAGCAAAATAAAAATTTCAAATAATGAATATTTGCAGAATCTGCAGATTTTGAAATTCTAAATTCGTAATTTGAAATTGAAAACTGATGCAAACCGGAAACTTACAATTAATTTACACGCTGATGTGCGACGATGTGCGGATCGAGATGGGCAACAAGATCTCGCTGATGGGCATTTTTCAGAACATTATGGTCGAAACTCTGCCCGTTTCGCTAATCAAATTTGCCGTGATCAATCACTGGATGGGCGAAGGAACGCATCAAACCGAGGTGCGAATACTAACGCCGGACAAAATGACCACAATAGTCACATCGCAGCCAACAGGGATAGATCTCGTACCGGGCGGATTTACGGACAATGTCAGCTTTTTTGTGAACGTAGTATTCCCATCGTCGGGAACCTATTGGGTGCAGACATTTGCCAATGCAATTTTGCTGGAAGAATTCCCGCTGATCGTCGCGGACGCGGGCAATGTAGAGGAAATGCGGTTGGCCGACGAGGTTTCGGAAACGATCAATTAGCTCCTTACGCGGCCGCTACAAATTACTTTTCAGTCCGGGGAAGATCCAGTGTGATAGCTAACCTATAGATCGCCGCGCCGTCCACTTCCACCTCTTTGGATCCCGAAGCTCCCTTGAATTTCGCGGTTACACGCAATTTTGCCGGGCCTTCGGGCTGACGGTAAGTAAACTCGCCGCTGACGTTCGTAAATCCGCTGCCGAGGCTTTTGGTCGATCCGTCCGAATTTATTCGTTCGAATTCAACTTTCGCTCCTGTAACGCTCGTACCTTCACGATAGAAAACACTTCCGGTAACGATCACCAGTGATCCCTTGTCAACCGCCAGAATCAGCCTGTCGCCAAGGTTCCTCGTATTTTTGTCCTTTACTTCGACATTGTAAAGAATCCCGGAGCTATATCCTTTAGCGTCGAAAACGACGGTGTATTTGCCGGATGCAAGACCTTCAATAAGAAAATTTCCTTTTGCATCTGACTTAGCGCTCTTTATGTTCTTATCTTCACGCCGGACAATAACAGCCGCGTTTGCAATGCCGTCGCCGCTGTTGTTTCGCACCTTTCCCTTAAGGCCGCCGGTCTGAGCAAATACTGACACGGAAAGAAACAAAAGGACTGGAAACAAAAGTAATCTATTTCGATGCGACATTGTAATACAGTAAAAAGACATTTTCATGCTTCACCTCTTGTCAGTGATGCCCAGCATGAAAACGACCACTAGGCCGCCGCGGAGCTCGTCTTAAATTCGCCCGCCACATCATTGATGATGTCATTGAGGCTGCGGGTTGGCTGGTAGCCGATTAATCTCTTAGCTTTTTCGAGGTTCGGGACGCGGCGTCGCATATCTTCGAAGCCCTCGCCGTACGCTTCTTCATACGGAATATACTGGATTTGGCTGGTACTGCCGGTCAATTCGATGGCTTTATCGGCAAGCTGTTTTATTGAAACTTCCTCGTTATTGCCGAGATTTATTACCTGGCCGAAACATTCGGGTGAATCGAGCAGCTTCGACAAACCTTCGACCACATCAAGCACGTGCCCGAAGCATCTTTGCTGCGTTCCGTCGCCGTGGACCTGAATCGTTTCATTCCTCATCGCCGCGTGGACGAAGCGCGGAACGACCATGCCGTATTGCCCAGTCTGACGCGGACCGACCGTGTTGAAAAGACGGACAACGACGACCGGCAGACGCGTCTCTTTATAATGCGCAAGAGCCAGAAATTCATCCAGTGTTTTGGCGCAGGCGTAGGCCCAACGGTGCTTATCGGTCGAGCCGGTAAGAAGATCGTCGTCTTCGCTGAAAGGAATAGACGCTCCCTTTCCGTAAACTTCTGACGTGCTCGGTATAAGCACACGTTTGCGGTAGCGCGAGCAGAATTTCAGGATAACGTCGGTGCCGTGAAAAATGGTTTCGATAGTTTTCACCGGCTGTTCCATGATAAGCCGGACGCCGACGGCGCTTGCCATGTGATAAACGTGATCGGTCTCGCGAATCAATTCTTCCATCAGCGGCTCGTCCAAAACGGTGTCGATGACGAGGCGGAATTTTTCATTGCCTTCGAGATGCTGGATGTTTGAGTATCGGCCGGTCGAGAGGTCGTCAATAACGGTAACGTGATGGCCTTGGCCGATGAGTTTGTCGGCGAGATGGCTTCCTACGAAACCGGCACCGCCTGTGATAAGAATTTTCATAATTTACTATTTATTTTCGAGAATTTCGATTCTGTTTAGTTGAAATTCGGAAGCCCGCCGCAGTTCTTTAATTGCTTCCCACTCTTTTTCGGATGCGCCGCGCAGTTCACGGATGCCAGCTTCGTTTTCCCTCTGAGCCTGAATCATTGCGTTCATCTTAAAATCAAAGTCTTCGCGCGAATCTTGAATTAATTTTGCAGAATCATCCAGCCGCTCTTCATGCCTGATCACAAGTTCCTTCATTTGCAGGATCGCTTGCTCAAGCAATTTAGTTCTGGTTTCACTGTGGGTGATGCGCTTTTCTACCTTTTCAACTCTCTCCTCGGTATTCATATTTTGCTTAAAGTATTAATTCTATTATCTTACGATTCCGTGGAAATAGGCAACCGTCCGCTTTAACCCTTCCGCAAGCGGAACTTTTGGCGACCATCCGAGCAAATTCTTTGCTTTTCCAATATTCGGCTGGCGCTGTTTCGGGTCGTCAGGCGGCAGCGGCAGGTATTTTATCTTTATTTCGGTGCCGATGGTTTTTCCGATCTCGGCCGCGAGTTCATTCATCGTGAATTCGCCGGGATTGCCGATGTTTACCGGTAAATGAATATCTTTGGCTTCGGTATTCATTAGGCGAATCAAGCCATCGACGAGATCACTGACGTAGCAAAATGAGCGCGTCTGGTTGCCGTCGCCGTACATCGATAGCTCCTCTCCGCGAAGTGCATGGACGATGAAATTCGACACGACACGACCGTCGTTTTCGAGCATCCGCTCGCCGTAGGTGTTGAAAATGCGGACGATCCGGGTATCCACCGCATTCTGCCGGTGATAATCCATCATTAATGTCTCCGCGACCCGCTTGCCTTCATCGTAACAGCTTCTGAGGCCGATCGGGTTGACGTTGCCGAA
Organism: Pyrinomonadaceae bacterium; assembly: GCA_037723965.1. Lineage (GTDB taxonomy): Bacteria > Acidobacteriota > Blastocatellia > Pyrinomonadales > Pyrinomonadaceae > OLB17. The sequence goes on from JBBJOS010000002.1 coordinate 39,347, forward strand.
GTAATCTTCGGTCTGCGGATGGATCAGCGGATCACCGTAAACTTCTGACGTAGATGCCTGCAGGATTCGGGCCTTCACGCGTTTGGCGAGACCGAGCATATTTATCATGCCCATTACACTCGTTTTTACGGTTTTGACCGGATTGTATTGATAATGAACGGGCGATGCCGGGCAGGCGAGATTGTATATCTGATCGACCTCGAACATTATCGGTTCGGTCACGTCGTGGCGGACGAGCTCGAAATTCTTGCTGTCGAGTAGATGAAGAATATTAGCCTTGCGGCCCGTGAAGAAATTGTCGAGACAGACGATCTCGTTACCTTCGGACAAAAGCCGTTCGCATAGGTGCGAGCCGATGAACCCGGCGCCGCCGGTGATTAAAATGCGCATAAGATGTACAACGGAAAGTGGAAAATGAACAATAATGAACTTCCGTCATTTTCCATTTTCCATTTTCAATTGTCCATTACTTCAAATGTTTTTCAAAGAAAGTAAAGATCCGCTCGTATTCATCCGTCCAGCTTTCCGGCCTTGTGAAACCGTGATTTTCCGATGGATATAGCATCGCTTCGAAATGTTTGGTCTTGCCTAGGCGAATCAGTTTTTCCATTAATTGGACCGAATCCTGAACGTGAACATTGTCGTCGGCCATTCCATGCAGGATGAGCAGCGGACGTTCCAGTTTATCGGCGTAGGTGATCGGCGAACTGCGTTTGTAGGCTTCGGGATTTTTATCGGGGAAACCGAGACGCTGTGCGGTGTAGCCGGGCGATGAAGCGTAATAATTTTTCCAGTCGAAAACCGGACGCAGAGCAGCAGCCGCTGCGATTTTATCGGGTGCACGCATCGCCAACATCGCCGCCATAAAACCGCCATAGCTGCCGCCGTAAACGCCGACCTTTGCCGGATTTACCCCATAATTTTTGACCATGTAATCGATGCCGTCAACGTGATCGTCCATGTCCTTGCCGCCAAGAAAATCGTAAACATCCGTCCGCCATTCGCGCCCGTATCCGGCGGAGCCGCGGTAATCGATGTCCAGCACAACATAGCCTTTCTGAGTCAGCATCTCGTTGAACATAAATTCGCGGTAATAATTGTTCCAGCCGTTGATGACGTTTTGCAGATAGCCGGCACCGTGGACGAAAACGACCATCGCGTATTTTTGTTTTGCGGAATGACCGGCGGGCAGATATATTTTCGCGGGAATTTTCTTGCCGTCGCGTGATGCAATGTCGATGAATTTGGGTTCGTTCCATTTACGCCGCAGGAACTCGGCTGGTGTGCTCGACGTAAGCGAAACCGGAATTGATGTCCCGCGGCATCGCGGACAGAAACGGATCACTTTCAGCTCACCGGGTTTATTCCACTGGGAAAATTCGTAAAGCAAATATGGCTGGCCGCCGTCCTCGTTCATTTGCGGACCGGTCTTCATGCCTTTCGGTCCTAATCCCTGAACTTTGTTGACCGTTTTGTCAGGCATATGGATCGAATAGAACTCGCGGGCAGCGGGTCCGTGCTGGGTGGACAAATATGCGATCTCAGTGGCGTCCGGAGCCCATTTGGCCCATTCTACCTGCCAGCTTCCTTTAGTCAAAGGCTCAATTTTTACATTGGATGAATATACTGAACCGCTGGGATTTTCGCCGCGAATTTCGCCGGTCGTATTCGGTTCGGGCTTTAGAGCTTCCAGTTTGGCGAGGTAAAGATGATTGTATCCGTCCTTTTCGGAGGCGAAGAAAAGCTCGCTAGCGTCTTTTGGATTCGGTTCAACGATTGACGACAGCGGGGCGATCCATTTTTCGTCGGTTTCTTCGGTGATTAGAATTGTCTGCTCGCCTTTGCTGCCGACGTTGTAAACGTAATAAAGCTGGCGGCGTTTAGTGTCTTTGTCGCCGCGATCGACGATCAGGCTTGCATTATCTGCTGCCCACTTGATCGAGCGGAAACCGCCCACGCCCTCAGATTTCGGGAGCTTAATCTCAAACGGAGTCTCGCGGCTGCCGTCGGTCGGCGTGACGAAAACTCTCTGCTCGGACCAGCCGCGGCGCGTGGGCGGCGCGGCGGTGAGTTCGCCGAGATAATTCGGCACGACCAGATTCGTAAACTTCGAACTGTCGGACATGACATATGCGGCTAGCTTGCCGTCTTTGCTGACAGAAACGTTGCCGACCGTAACAAACTTCGCCGGATCGGCTTCCTTCGTCAACTGCGTGAGCATGACGTTGACGGTGTCGAGTACAAAAATATTGCCGCTTTGCGAGAAGAGGATGCGGTCAACGTCGATGAAACGTGCACCGATTTCGCCGGATAGCGTTTTCGTCAGGCGTTTAAAGTGAACCGTCTTGGAACCACCTTCGTTATCGTAATCCTTCTTTCCAAGATCAATCCGACTTTGAATATCTCTATTTTCATCCTTAAGTTCTTGGAATGGCTTAGCGCCGTTCAAGGACGGATAAATCTTATTCAAAGCCAGCATCTCCTCTACGATTGTAGAGAGCCGTGCTAGGCTTTCAAATACAAAAACGTTGTTTCTTGTTGAATTTTCAATAAGCGAAAATGATAGTTCCCGCCGTGCAGTCATTGCTGATGCGAATAAATTTGGCTCTTGAACTGCGGCTGATTTCAGGTCGGTGATTATTACAGGAACCAAATCTAATTTTTCTGATATAGCCTTTTTCAAAGATATCCATTTTCTTTCCGATTCTGATGTTCTGGGAGTTTCACTAATAAAGAGCAAGTAAAGATCGCCGCCATGCGAAAACAGAAGCTTTTTCGAATCGGGCGACCATTCGAAATTTCCAAGTTGATTTTCACGTTCTTTGACGAACTCATCTCGTAGAACTAAACCGTAATCAAGCTTGGTTTCTTTTTCGGGTGTCCGCGTCGGCACAGGCAGATCGCTTACACTCAGAATCTTGGCCGCTGAACCGCCGGAGGTGGAGACCATGTACAGGTCGCGCGGTAGTTTACCCTCAGCGTTCCACAAGTAAATTACCTTTGTGCCGTCGGGCGAAAGCTTTTCGCCTTCGACACGCATTCCGGCAATTGACGGCTCGGCCATTATTTCGCGAATGGTCAGGTTTTGAGAGGAAACCGGGGAAAGTAAAAAGGCAAATGAAAAAAGTAAAAAGGCTAGTAATGAACGGCAGTATTTAATCATGACTTAATAAAGGTTGAAGTTTCAGGCGAACTGTTGCTCAGTAATCTTAGTTTTCGTAATGGATCGCGTAGCGACGGCTGAAGTTCGTATTTAATTCAGTTGACGCTAACGCGGCAAAGAGAGTTTTGTTTGCCTTCCGTGAGTTGAAACCCACGGCTAAACTCATTAGGTCGCTACGCGACAAAAAACTCAGAAACTTAGATTACACAGCACCAGTTTGAGATGTAAGGTCAAATTAAGTATAAAATGCCTTATGCAAACTACACGCAATGAAAAGTTACAACATCTTGAAAATCTCCACAATGAGCGGCATGCGAAGAGCACTATACTTCTCGAAAATATCAAGTCAAATCTTACGCAAATACAGCAATTATTAGCTTTATTTAGCCGCGAAGAACCCGATCTTGTTTACAGGTTTTATCATCAAAGCTTTAAAGTTTTTATTGCGGTTTCCCTCGTTGAACAATCAAATAAGTTATTTGTCCAACTCGCTCCCAACGAAAGCCCGTTAAACGATTGGTATTGCTCGATTGCCGACAAAGTTCTGGGCAGAGAATTCAATGACGAGACCACAAATAAAAATTGGCTAGCGGAAACACAGCCGATACTGGAAGCGTTGTGGCATTCGAAATACTTTCTCGAACAAATGTCAGTCGCCGCCAACGAACTGGAAACCGCTCCGCAAATTTTGCCGAGCGGATGGGCGGCCGTTTTGTATCTCTATAATTTAAGGTAATTCCAGTGAATTCGCACGTTTTTCTGCTTTTTGGGCTTCGGTTAATCTTTGATATTCGTAAACCGCACTTTCCCAGGTTCCGTACATGGCGTTTGGGAGGACGATGAACTTTTTACCCCATGCATCTTTTACTTTATCCACCTCCGCGAAGCGGTCGGCGACGGATTTTTTCTCGAATACGCTTGTGAAATCGTCTAGGTTATCGCCCATCAGCAGCACGATGCGGTGTTTTTGGGCGGCGATGGCGCGGCGGGCGTCTTTGCCGGATTCTTTTGTTCGCGTCAATACATTTTCGGCGGAAATATCGATGAATCCGACGCTTTTTAGATTGTCGATCGTCGCCTGTTTCTGCACTTCGTCGCGATTGGAGATGTAAAATATTTTGACGCCTTTCGAGACCGCGTAATTCAGGAATTCTACCGATCCCGGAATCGCTTTGGCCTTTCGCATTTCGCCCCACGTGTACCAGTCTGGCAGGTTGAACGGGCGGCGGTTTTTTATGGCGTATGCTTGGGCGGGTGAATTGTCGAGCACGGTTTCGTCGATATCCACCACGATTGCACGCGGCATTTTGCGTTCGGCTTTCGGGAGCTTCTTCACGTTCTTTTTATCGAGATCGGCGTCGAGCTGCCAGCGGGCGAGGTTAAAAGCCTGATAGGCAAGGGCACGATATTCGGCGGCCTTTTGCATATACAAAACGGCGGCGACCTGATAATCGTAATCCGCGGTTTCGAGAGCCGGTTGCTGGGCAGCCGAAATGGTGACGAAATACGGCGAAAAGATTGTGCTGACAATAAGCCCGAGGCTTAACAGATATTTTTTCGGGATCATAGCTTTGTTTGGAAAATGCGAACAAAGCGATTATAAATGATTTATGCCCGAAAAGCCGAAGGATAAAACCGATGAAAGCAAAAAACCGTGCGAACCGCCTGAAAAGGCGGACGAATCTTCGTGGGGAAAGGACATCGAAGAGAAGGATTATTATTACGATGACGCGCACGGGTATGAGGTTTTCGTACCTGAAGATGAAGATAATGAAAGCGATAAATAAAAAGGCACGGCCAATTTGACCGTGCCAATTAGTTTTAAGTAGGAAAATGCTCGGCCGTCTGTTCTTCTTTAACGGTTTCGTGCTCCGCCGTCAGCGGTGAAGATCAGATCGCTGACGTTGTCGGTGACGTTCACGACCTGTCCGGCGAAGCTGTATCGCTTTGACATGACTGTTACGACATAGGTTTCGCCCGCTTCGACACCGGTGAATGTGAAGTAGCCGAAATTGTTAGTCAGCACGAAACGGGTCGCACCGTGTTGATCGGTCAATAGCACGCGGGCTTTAGAAACGCCTGTTCCCTCGCCTGTTACAACTCTTCCGCCGACCGAAACTTCGCCCGCCGTTGGGACCGGCGATTCAAAAGCTCCTTTATCGACGATCGACACGATCCTTGAAAAACCTTGTCCGCGTGCATCGTTCACAAGCGGCGAGAGATCGAACGGGTCGATGGCGTTAACGTTTACGCCGTTGTTGATCGCGGGACTGAGCGGCATTAACATATGGGTCGGGACATTTCCGCCGTTGTCCGCGAGCACGGCGAGCAGCGGGTCAACGCTGGTTTGGTCGTTTGTCTGCGAAAATGTTCCAGCTGGAAATCCGTTCGTGCTGCCGATTAAGTTTCCGCCGACCGAAACGATTGAACCCGAGCTGAGTTGAATATCAGGATTAGCCGACGCTTGATTTTGAGCGACAATGCTGTTGCCAATATTAAGCGCGCAGCCGCTCAATTGAATACCGGCGTTCGTGCCAGCCGCGACGCGATTAAAGGCAATGGTTGAATTGCGAATGTTCAACGCGCCGTTCATACAAAGAAGCGCACCTAAACCCGCTCCCCCGTCCGAATCAAAATTGCCGCTAATGGTCGTGTTCGACATAAAAAGCGCGGTATTGGCGATGCCGATGCCGGGGGAATTTTTCGCCGAGTTGCCGGAAATCGTTGAATTAGAGATGCGCTGCGTCGAACCGCCGCTCATATAAAAAGCCGAATAACCGTTCGCGTCGTTGCCCGTAATCATTACCCTATCAAGCGTCAAATTTGATGAATTTCCAAAAATTGCTCCGCCGAGTCCGTTAGGAATTCCTGCTAAGCCGTTTGTTAAAGTCATCCCGGAAATGCTGACAGTCGAATTATCGAGCTTAAAAATGCGGCTCGCATTATTGCCTGAAACGGTCAAAGTGCTTGCCTTAGTGTAGCCGACGATGTTAACGCTTTGATTGTTGATGGAAATTTCCGTGCCGCCGAGCGTGATTGTTCCGAAAACATTCGGCGCGAAAGTTATCGTGTCGGTGCCGAAATTCAAACCGGCTTGATGAACAGCTTCGCGCAAGCTGCAATCAACGTCGCAAACCAAATCGTTGGTATCCGGTTTTTTAGAGACAATCAGCGAGGTGTTCCCGCTCAAATCTTCAAACGCGCCCTTATCAACCGTTGTGTCTGCAATGCGCGGAAAGCCTGCGCCGCGCGCATCAGTCGTTAATGGCTGATTGGTCAGCGGGTCAACTGCGACGGCATTGATACCGCCGTTTCGCGCCGGACTTCCGGCTTGGAGCGGATGCGTCTGAACGGGAAAGCCATCGAGACTGGAATTTATCGGCGCAAGCAGCGGATTTACTCCGAAAATATCGTTTGGCTGATTGAAAGTATTATTGGGAACCGTGTCCAAATTACCGATCAGATTGCCGCCGGCCGACGCGATTGTGCCGCTGAACATGCGGATATCGGGTCCGGTCTGCGCCGTATTTTGCGCGACAATCGTGTTGCCGATATTTAAAGTGCCGGCAAAGTAATTACTAATGCCGCCGTTCTCGGTGTTATAAGCAATCGTCGAATTACGGATTACAACATTGCCGCCACCGTTGCATAATGCGCCCGCGATGCCCGGATTGTTCTGGATAATGAAATTATTGCTGACCGTAACGTTTGCCAGATACACATTTCCGCCGGAAGTACCGATAGCCGAACAGTTCTCCGCCGAATTGCCGGTAAAAGAAGAATTTAAAATGCTATGAGTTCCCCCGTTTAGAAAAATCGCCCCGTAAACCGTCGCCTTATTGCCCCGAATCGCTACGCGTTCGAGCGATAAAGTGCCGCCTATTTTGGCGGCAATCGCGCCGCCGCTGCCGTTGTCATAAGTGGCAGATGCTCCGTTACCCTGCACGAGCGTGATATTTCTCAATACCAGACCGGCGCCGGTTTCAACCAGAAAAATACGGCTCATCATTTCGCCCGAAATAAAAGCGACGTTCGGATTGTTCAAAAATCCGTCAATCGTGATGCGCTTTGTGATCACGATCTCCGATCCGCCAAGCGTAAAAGTCTGACCGACGAGATTGCTGTCGAAAATAACAGTGTCGCCCGAATCTGCCGCCGCGACCGCTTCGCGCAGGCTGCAGTCGGCATTGCAAGCACCGTCGTTGCTGTTTGAAGGTTTTGTAACGGTCCAATTCGCGGCATCTGCCGTGGACGCGAAGATGAATAAACCCGCAAGAATGCTAAATAAAATAGTTTGTAATCTTTTCATATAATTTCTCCCGAACGCCGAAACCGGCGGCTTCATTTATAAGTGCGGATAAATTGCGGAAAAACTATCATTTCGAAAAAAATTATTTTACCCTTGCCGCCGCCCGAAAAAGTTAATGGCCTCACCGAACAATTCGATGAGGCCATTAACTGAAATCCGACAACCGCGACCTGCGTTTCGCGACTTGGCTATCCATTAAGTGCGTTCAGCGCTTTTGCGATCTTTTGCAGGCGTGTTTTGACGGCTTGCGGGTTAGTCTGAGTTTCCCGGATTATCTCCTTCGCTCGGTCGTCCCTCATGGGAACACGGCTTAATATTCCAAACTCAGGAATAAGGTGGTGAGTGACAAGCTGATTTACTTGCTCGGTACTAATTTGGCCTTTTGAGATCACGTGGTCGGCAATTGGCAACAGCACCTCCTTAATTATTTTGTGAATGCCGGTAAGCATTTTTTTCATTGCATCTTCGCCGACCTTGCCGATAAAAACCCCTACTAAATTCGCGACCGCCTTGTTTTTGATCACGATCCCGGTTGCCATTTCTTTCGCTTTCCCAGTAAGGTCCGACTCGATGCGGCTGAGGAAAAGCTGGACGAACATATGGTCATAGAAGGTGGGCATCATTTTTCGCAGGGCCATATCGTCCCCGACAAATGCTTCGAGAGCGTCGTTGTATAATTGATAGTTTTGTTTTATCTTGCCGCCGGCAACCAGGATATTCATTCCGAGAATAGACCATGCGACCGGCCCGCCCGCAACGCTGACACATCCAATGAAGATATCGAGGAAGTTGGTGATCACTTCTTTGGTACCGCTAAGACTCTTAGCGAGAAGGTTCGACGTGCCGCCGACACTTACGTCCATTCCGAAACTCCACGAATCCTGACGGTAAAGCCGGCCAACCTTCCAAATTTCGTTAGTGCTAACCTCGGTCTGTATGTACCAGGCCTGCAGGCCGATCACGTGAGTCAATAAGCGTCTGCCGTCAATTGACGGATAAACAGTTCCGGCTTCTGCCTTTCCCTGTGAAACTGTCGGCAGGCTTCCGCCGGATGCTACACCGAAAAGGTCCGATGCTTGTATTTCAATTGGGTGTCCCATATAAATGCTCCTTAAATGTTGCAGGGTCTGAAATAATTCGAATAAAATGCCCTGACATTTACTAGTGCGTTAGAAACTCGCGAAAGCTATCATCGTGGAAAAAAACTTGAACTGATTTGGAAACAATATATTGAATAAACTTATTTAACTTCTAATAATTTGTGGTAAATTTGACGTATAAATCTTCCGCATCGCGCATTGCAAGAAAATGACACAGCCTTCCCAAGACGTTACGCAGTTGCTGCAAAGGTGGAGCGGCGGCGATTCAGCCGCTCTTGAGGAATTGACGCCTTTGATATACGCCGAGCTTCACCGTGTCGCTAAAAGCTATATGCGGCGGGAACGTGACGGGCACACGCTCCAAACGTCGGCGCTGGTTAACGAAGCTTACATTCGGCTGATCGATTGGAAAACGGCGAAATGGGAAAACCGGGCTCATTTCTTTGGCGTGTCGGCGCAGCTGATGAGAAGAATTCTGGTGGATTTTGCCCGCAGCCGCCCGAAAATCAAAGACGGTGTTGCCCGGAATGTTTCGCTGGAAGAAGCATTCAATGTCACAGCAGAAAAGGACGCTGACCTTGTAGCTCTCGACGAAGCCTTAAACGAACTAGCGAAATTCGACGAGCGGAAATCGAAGATAGTCGAACTCAAATTCTTCGGCGGCCTGTCCGTCGAGGAAACGGCCGAAGTTCTAAAGATCTCCGGCGTAACCGTAATGCGCGAATGGCAGAAGGCGAAGGCGTGGCTTTATCGTGAATTAAATAGTGAACAGATTTAATCCGGGCGAGTACGGAAAAAAACCGTCAATTAAGAGCGAAAAACGAGTCGAAACCAAAAATAAATCGCTAATTTTTTTCTTTCGACACATCGCCTATTAACACACTTGCGGGAAACGAAACGTAAAAAGCATAACATCGCTTATCATGGCCGCAATAACGACGTTTTAACAAAAAGACGACCATTAAGGAACAAAGCGCACCGAAAACTTAGCTAGCCGGAAAGTGACATATGTCAACAGAACCTTATCTTTCACAAACCAACTTCGATCGTGAATCCTGAACGCTGGAAACAAATTGACGATCTTTTAGATGCCGTTCTCGACATCCCGAACGAGCGGCGAGCGGAATTTCTGTCGGAAAAATGCAACGGTGACGACGATCTGAAACGCGAGGTTCTGAGTCTGCTGGGCGCGCAAAAGGAAAGCGACCGGTTTCTGGAAAATTCGGCGATGAATTTGATGGCGAAGGAGATCGCGAGCGACCGCACCGAAGTGCTTTCATATGTCGGAAGAGAATTCGGCACATACAAGATCGAAAAAGCGATCGGTGCAGGCGGTATGGGCGAAGTTTACCTGGCCCATGACGAAAAATTAAAGCGCAAAGTTGCCCTTAAAATTCTTCCCGCCGAGTTCATAGCCGACGCCGAAAGGATCCGGCGTTTTGAAAGGGAAGCGCGGATGATCTCTGCATTAAATCATCCGTACATCGTGACGATTCACGACGTTGGGAGTGCAGACGGCATAAATTATATCGCCACCGAATTTGTCGAAGGCGAAACCGTCAGGGAACTTATAAATCGCGGTGCCGGCGTTAAGCAAACGCTGTCGATCGTGTCGCAAACCTGCGAGGCGCTCGAAGCGGCACATAAAGCCGGAATAATCCACCGCGACATCAAACCGGAAAATATAATGCTGCGGCCTGACGGATTCGTAAAGGTACTGGATTTCGGCCTTGCCAAGCTGAACGAGCACGCCGAAATTCACCAAAGCCTGACAAATTACACGATGAAAGGCGTAATCATCGGCACGCCCGTATATATGTCGCCTCAACAGGTGAGCGACGAAAAAGTCGATCACCGGACAGATTTGTGGAGCGTCGGTGTCGTTTTATACGAAATGCTTACGGGTAAAAATCCGTTCAAAGGCGATTCGCGGCAGGCCACTTTCCAAAAAATATTGAGTGAACAACCGCCGCTCGTCTCGCAACTGGACGGAAAACTGCCCATTGAACTCGACGCAATATTAAGCAAGGCGCTTGAAAAAGATACCGACGTCTCCTATCAAACCGCTTTGGATTTACGTGCCGACCTGAAGCGCGTTCGCCGCGAGATAGATTCGTCGCCGTCATTGAGAAGCGGTTCTTTAACACAAAGGCGGGAATCGCCGAATCCGAAAAGCAAGTTTTTATACATTCCAATTACAGCTGTGCTACTGATCTTGATCGGAGCTGGAGCCTGGTTTTTGGTTTCCCGCAACAGGAAAGCGGTTTATGATGCGGATTGGGGAAGAGCTACCAACATCCAGCTAACCGAGCAGGCTGGAACCGAATTTTTCCCCAGCCTCGCTCCAGACGGAAAATCTTTTATATACACTCGTGAAAGCGGCGGTGGCCTGGACCTGTTTTGGCAAAGGATCGGCGGAAAGAATCCTACCAATTTAACAAAAGAATTTCCAGGCGACGATACCGAACCCGCATTTTCTCCGGACGGCGAGCTAATCGCTTTTAGATCGGACCGCGAGCCGACCGGAATTTATGTAATGGGAGCGACGGGCGAAAATGCCCGGCGGGTGGGTGATTTCGGTCATCATCCAAGCTGGTCACCCGACGGAAAAGAAATTGCCGTCAGTACTGCCGGACGGGATTTGCCGAATCTGCGAAACGCCACGCCGAGCTCAATATGGATCATCAACATCGAATCCGGAGCTAAGCGTATGTTGATAGAATCTGACGGAACGCAGCCGGCATGGTCACCTGACGGAAAAAAGATCGCCTACTGGTTTATGCAGCCGCAGGGAGGCAAGCGCGACGTTGCGGTAATTTCGGCAAGCGGCGGCGAACCTGTCATCGTCAGCAAAGACGGCGTTATCAACTGGAATCCGGTTTGGTCGCCTGACGGCAAATTTTTATACTTCGTTTCAGACAGAGGCGGAAATATGAATTTTTGGCGTGTTGCAGTTGATGATGCCAGCGGTGCTCCGTTGGGGGAACCCGAGGCAGTAGTGAGCCCATCGAAATATAGCCGCCATCTTGGCTTTTCATCTGATGGGACACGAATGATCTATGTTCAAACGGATAACAAATCAAATATCCAGGCCATAAATTTTGATGTGAAAAGCCGTAAAACTATAGGTGACCTATTTTGGATAACCGCCGGGGACCGCCTGATCTCCCGCGCGGAACTATCGCCGGACGGACAGCAGTTTGTAGTGCGCCTCGTCCGCCGGACGCAGGACGACATAGTTTTAATAAACCGAAAAACGGGTGAGATAAGTGATTTGACGGAAGACGAGGCTTTCGACAGGTACCCGCGCTGGTCACCCGATGGAAGAAAAATAGCCTTCATCTCTGACCGCGGCGGAAGCCACGAAATTTGGACGATCGACGCCGCCGGAACGAATCCGAAACAAGTAACTTTCACCAATTCAAAAGGAGCGACATTTCCGCATTGGTCACCCGACGGAACAAGAATGCTTTTTCGGCTTGATCAGCAAAATTTCATTATTGACCTGAACAAAAGCTGGGACGAACAAACACCGACGGTTTTACCCGATCCGCCGAATAATGCAAAATTTACGGTTTGGGATTGGTCGCCGGACGGAAAGACGATGGTCGGGTCTTTCAGCGGCGGTTGGCAAGGCATTGGGACCTATTCGCTGGATTCTCCACGTTATGAAAAGATTTCCGATTTGGAAGAAATACCAATGTGGCTGCCTGACAGCCGCCATATTACCTTTTCCCGCAACGGCAAGGTTTATATTTTGGATACGGTTACAAAAAAGATTGAGGAAATTCCCGTGGCTTCGTCAGGTGTTATTCGTAGTGCCAGCGTGAGCCGTGACGGCTCCCTGCTATATTTTACGACTGTATCGAACGAATCGGACATCTGGCTGCTGGATATTTCCCCAGGGTCACAATAGCTAATAGCAGCTTTTGAAAAAGCGATGCCGACTTAGATCAACCCTAGTTTTTAGCAGGAAATCTAAGGCGGCATCGCTGCTTTCCGTTCTATTTCTTCGGACGTTCGTTGGCCTTCAGGACGCGTTTTCGCAGTCTGATGGCGGTTGGTGTGACCTCAATAAGCTCGTCATCGGCGATGAATTCAAGCGCCCGTTCGAGCGACATTTCGCGGACGGGGACGAGCCGCATCGCTTCGTCGGCAGATGACGTTCGCATGTTCGAGAGCTTCTTTTCCTTGATCGGGTTGACGTCCAGATCGACCGCACGGGCGTTTTCGCCGACGATCATTCCTTCATAAACCTTGACCTGCGGCTTGACGAAAAGCGAGCCGCGTTCCTGCAGGTTAAAAAGAGCAAACGTGTTCGTTTCGCCCATGCGGTCGGAAACGAGCGATCCGGTCGCTCGTGATTTCATTTCGCCTTGCCATTTGTCGAATTTCAGGAACATCGTGTTCAAAAGGCCAGTGCCCTTTGTTTCCGTCAAAAATTCACCGCGAAAGCCGATCAGGCCGCGTGACGGAATTTCATATTCAAGCCGGACGCGGCCGGTTCCGTTGTTGATCATTTTGGTCATTTGACCTTTGCGGCGGCCGAGGGCTTCGGTGACCACACCGATAAATTCTTCGGGCACGTCGATCACTACGAGTTCGACCGGTTCGAGCAGTTCGCCTGTTTTTTCGTCGCGTTTGGTGAGAACTTCCGGTTTTGCGACCTGAAGTTCGTAGCCTTCGCGGCGCATCATTTCGATAAGGATGGCGAGCTGCAATTCGCCGCGGCCTGAAACTTTGAACTGGTCGGGCGAGCCGGTTTCTTCGAATCTTAGTGCGACGTTTCCGAGCAATTCTCTTTCCAGGCGGTCGCGGATCTGACGCGAAGTAACAAATTTACCGTCGATTCCAGAGAAAGGCGAATTGTTAACACCAAAGATCATTCCAATGGTCGGTTCATCGACCGCGATGATCGGCAGCGGCTGCGGATTTTCGACCAGCGTGATTGTTTCTCCGATATTGATGTCGTCGAAACCGGCCAGAGCGACGATCTCGCCGGTGCCCGCACTATCGACCGGCGTGCGGTCAAGGCCTTCGTAAACAAATAATTCTTTAACGCGCGTTTTCTGCGTCGAGCCGTCGATCTTCGCAACTATAACTTCCTGATTTTTCGAGATTTCGCCCGAGAACATTCTGCCGATCGCGAGGCGTCCGACGAACGGGTTGTAGTCGATATTTGCGACGAGAAGCTGGAGCGAATCGGTGCGGACGGCTTTTGGAGCCGGAATCGATTCGATTACCTGGTCAAAAAGCGGGATCAGGCTGTCCGATTCGTCGGCGAGATTCTTTTTAGCAATGCCGTCCCGGGAAATGGAATAAAGGACCGGAAAATCAATCTGTGAATCACTGGCTCCTAGGTCGATGAAAAGGTCGTAAATTTCGTCTAAAACTTCTTCGGGCCGCGCGTCCTGACGATCGATCTTGTTGACGAGAGCAATGCAGGGAAGTTTTAATTCGAGAGCTTTACGCAGCACGAAACGTGTCTGCGGCAAACATCCTTCAGCGGAATCGACGAGCAGGACGATTCCGTCCACCATTTTCAGCACACGTTCGACTTCGCCGCCGAAATCGGCGTGGCCCGGCGTATCGACGATATTTATTTTGTAATCGCCGTACCGGACGGAAGTGTTCTTCGCCATGATCGTGATGCCGCGTTCCTTTTCGAGGTCCATTGAATCCATCACGCGTTCGACGACCGTCTCGTTATCGCGATATGTGCCGGACTGCTGAAGCATCGCATCGACCAGCGTTGTCTTTCCGTGATCGACGTGCGCGATGATCGCGATGTTTCGAATGTTCTTTGGGTCTATCATAATTGTAAAACGGCCTGCGGAGGCAAACGAGTATAATGATGGATTGAGAAGCAAAAGGCAACCGGACAAAGTAACGCCGCCATCTTGGCGGCTGTCTCGAGGGCATCTTGCCCTCGTACGCGTCGGTTGGAAGCAAACGCGACAGCCGGCGGGACGCCGGCGTTACAATAAAAAAGGGCCAGGCGTTTCCGTCTGACCTGGTCTATTTATGTCTATTTAGCTACCGGACTTGATTTTCTATCACGAGGTTGTTCGTGACGCCAAACGACATCGGGACGCTTCTCGCCAGGATGTTCATCAGGTTGTAATCGCCGCGATTTGCAACATAGCCTTCGAGCGTTATATTGCCGCGTTCGACGACCAGCCTGACCGACGGATTAACCGTATTCAGATACCGGTACAAACCGCCGCGGTTCGCAAGCGTTCTGTAAAGATTTCTGCGAATCGATTCATCAAAGCTTCCGAGCGGAAGAACATCGATGTTGTTAATCACATTGGTCACTCCCGGAATGTCCTCGACGACTCGTTCCGCACTTTCACGGTTTGTTGCGTTCCGAACTTTACCGAATAAAGTTACGGTTCCACCGTTAACCGAATATTTGATATTATCGAAAACTTCGTAATACGGCAGACGCAGTATCTTCTTAAAGACCTGCTGTTCGATCGTTTTCCCCGACCCTTTGCCGGAAAAATTTTGAGCATTTATGCTAACCGATGAAAAATGCCAAAATAGCGAATGCTGATATAATAAAACCACTGAATATTTTCATTACCCAAACTTCTCCTTACCTTATTTCCATCACAAAATTGTGACGTAGTTAAGACGTAAAAATGGGCAAAAACGATGTCCGAAAAACGCTCCCGGTCAGTCTAGCTGGCGTAGCGCTTCGTATAAAACTATTGCCACGCTTGTTGCAAGGTTGAGGCTGCGGACATTAGCATTCGGCATCGGAATTGTCAGGCAGCGTACGGCATTTTCGGCTAGAATTTCTTCCGGCAGCCCGCGTGTTTCACGGCCGAAAATCAGGCAGTCGTTTTGTTCAAACCGCCAATCGGTATATGACCTTTTGGATTTCGTCGTGATGTAAAGAAACCGGGAATGCGGCAGGCTTTCGTAGAGGTTTTCGAGGGCGATGTGGCGGTGCAGGTTAACATTGTCCCAATAATCCAAGCCTGCACGTTTCAATGTCCGGTCGTCCATTCGAAATCCGGTGACGCCGACGATATGCAGATCGGTGAATGTCGCCGCGCAGAGTCGGGCGATATTGCCGGTATTCGGCGGTATCTCCGGTTCTAGAAGTGCAACGTGAAGCATCAGGCTTTGTTATCGTACTACTTCAGAAAGTTGGAGCAGAATTGGGTCCAGGTCGCGTTTTGGATGCCGAGGTAATAGCCGAGATTCGCGGTCGCTGCGTTGCGGATCGTTTCCCCAACACCGCCGGTGCTTTCGGTATTTTGTCTTTCGGCGATTCCGATGACATACATCGACAGCGTTTTGCCGTCGTTTTGCAGGCAAAAATTATTTCTTGCTTCGGGGACATAAAAGTGTGAAATCACGGTTTTATCCTGCGGATTTGTGGTTGGATCGTATGACGGTTTTACTGTGATTACAAATTCGGCGGGCGTGTCATAAATTGACACGACTTCAACCCAATCGTATTTACCGGAGCCGTGTAGGGTTATCCTAATAAAATTGCCAGTGGAAATAGGTTCTCCACCGATTTCGAGGCCGTCGTTATCAAAAAGCTTATAGCTGGAAGGGCTAGAGTTCTTGTCCCATTCGTCTATCATCAGCAGGCTTCGCTTCGTTTGATCGAAAAAATTGGAACGTTCGATCTCTGATCGAAAACTGCGTTTGGCAAAATTAACGGACGTACCTCCTTCCTTGGATGAATTCGCCTCTTTTAACAGATCTTGTATTTTTGCTCTCATATTGAAAACAGATTATAGATTTTCCGGTCCATTATTTCCATTATTAACATGCAATGCATCCCAAGTCCCCGAAATTTCATCAATTACATCAGTTTCCCGCGGCGGCGATGCCGAAAAAGTTACTTTATGTTACAATCCGCAATTGTGATTTTTCCATTGAATTAAGGAGAAAACCCTAGTGTTTTTGCGTTTCAAAACTTTGATCTTCGTTATTTCTCTGGCTCTCGCGTCGGGTGTCTTTGTATCAGGACAGGCAGTCCCGGCGAAAAAGGATGAAAAAAAGCCAGAGCCCGCCGCCGCGCCTATCAGCAAGGATGCTTCGAAAACCGTTACAGCGGAACAGGTGGCCGAATCAGCCATTCTGGTTTACGCATTTCCGGGCGGACGTGTCACGCTGAATCAGATCCGCAAAACCGCCATCGAGCGCGGGAAAATGACTATTCCGAATGCGGAAGGCAAAATGGCCCAGGCAAGCTATCAGAAATTCACTTCGCGCGGCGAAACCCTTGGCAAAGAGAAGATTCGGCTCGACCAGGAATTTCCCGGAACCCGCTATTCGCTGGTGTACAAGGAAGATAAAATATTCGGCATTGCGAACGACACGGTCTTCGATCCGCTCGAAGAAGCATCGCGATCGTTTCAAAATCAGATAGTTTACGGCCTCGAAGCCCTGCTGCGGTACAAGGAAAATGAATCGAAGGTGGAACTCGGCGGGCGTGAAAAGATATTGGGCGTGGATTTCTATTTTCTCGACGTGACCGATAAGCAGAACCGCAAAACCCGTTTTTACATCAGCTCTAAATCATTCCGCGTGATGATGCTCGAATACGAAGACGCGGGCGTTAAATACAAGCGAAAATTTTACAACTACAATTATGCGCAGGGGACGCTCGTTCCTTACCGCTCTGTTCTCTGGGCCGGCGACAAAATGATCGAGGAAACGGAGATCGGCACGGTTACATACGGCCAGAAGGTCGATGACGGACTATTTGCCGCAAGTTAAGAAATAAGAGTTATAGCCGCAAAAAGGCACAAAAAGCGCGAAGAAATTTTTTTTAGCTTTTTGTGCCTTTTTGCGGCTATAACTTTTTTGCAACTTTACATTGGTTCATCTGTGGAAACATTCGTCCTTCCCGAATTTTTTTCATAGGAGAACTACAATGAACCGTTTAAAAACTTCCTTTCTGATTTCCGCAATTTCCTTCATCTTTCTGATCGGTGCCGCATCGGCACAAGTGGAACCCAAAACGATCGAACCGAGCTACGAGGCCGTTTTGCACCTGATCGTCGGCTCCGGCGAGACATCCGGAAAAGACGCCATTCCTCAAAACCTGACAAATGTCTCGCGGCAGATAAAAAGTAACTTCACATTCGCCAATTACCGCCTAGCAAATACCTTCGTCGGAAGGATAGCCAACACCGGAAGCTTCGAATATAAGAGTCTGTCCGATATGTTCGGGGACACTGGTAATGAATCAAGGACGTTTCTTTAATGGATGCTTAATGGCCTGAAGGCCGTACCCGGTGCTGCGGGGCCTGTTTCATTTCAGGCGCAATCATTCAGGTTCGGAGCCCGGGTTCCGGTGAAGACGGGACAGACCAAAAATTCCGAAGGCCAGGTAATAGACATAATCAACTATGAATCAGTTGGGCTAACTATGAACCGGACAAGCCTCGGCGAGAATAAGCCGACGCTGATAGGAACGCTTTCGCTTCCAAAGACAAGCGGAACACTTTTCCTGATACTCACGATAAAAGCGGTCGAAAATTGAGCGCTTTACAAATTACGCAACTTTTCCGCCCTACTGACGTGTTTCAAATCGTAAGGCGGCTTTTGTTTTGATTCGGAATGTGATGTAAAAAGTATGAGTGTATGCCATTGGACAAAATCGAAACCGGACGCTCGGAGGTGCTGCGAACCTCTGTGTCTGAAAAGAAATTATCCGACCATGCTCTCATCGAAGCGACAAAGAACGGCGACGAAGCGGCTTTTGCCGAGATCGTCGGGCGTTACCGCAGTCCGATCACGAACTACCTTTACAGATTTTTGAACGATTACGAAGAGGCGGTCGATCTGTCGCAGGAAACGTTCGTCCGCGTCTATTTCGCGATCGAGCGGTATCACACGGAATACGCTTTTTCGACCTATATTTACCGCATCGCGACAAATCTGGCGATCAGCGAAATACGCAAACGCAAGCGGCGGACGATCCTTTCGCTGACCGGCTTGTTTCAGACCGATGCCGAGGACGTGACCGAATTTCAGCCGCCTGATACGCGTTCGCTGCCGGACGAAGATCTGCTCGAAGGCGAGCAGGCCGGCGTGATCGCAAAGGCGATCGGGACATTGCCGCCGAAATACCGCGTTCCGATTATTTTACGCGATATAGAAGGGAAAACTTACGAAGAGATCGCCGAGATCATGGAACTCGGATTGGGAACGACGAAATCGCGGATCAGCCGGGCGAGAGGCCTGCTGAAGGAAAAGCTGAAACATTACTTTTAGTAAACGATGATTTACAAAAACGAGAAAAATAGAGAAATAAAGAGCGAAGTTCTGAATTCGGACGAACAAAAGATCGCTGGAATGATCGGGAACTTGAAACGAATCGAGGCGCCGAAGGACTTCGATTATCGATTGAAGGCCCGAATCGCAAATGCAAATCCGGCTAGTTACCGGCCCGCGGCATTTTTCCCTATTCTGCGTTACGTCATGCCGCTCGGCCTGTTTTTATTAGTTGGTGGAGCTCTGATGTGGAACGGCGGGATGAATATCGATAACGAAAGTGTTCCGTCGGTGGCGGAAACCGTTCAGCCATTCGTTCGGCCGGTCGAAGGTCGGCCCGAAGCGAATATTTCGCGTCCTGATGAAATCGGCACAGCCGCCGTCGTTCCGCAGATGATTGATACTTCGGAACCGCGGATCGAACAAGCGGCCATTAGAAAGGGAAAAACTTCTTTGGGAAAAATCGAACGAATTTCCGCAACTTCCCGCACTTCTTCAGTCGATATGGCCTTAAAGCAGGCTCCGAAAACGATTCTGCCTCGCGGTTTCGATTCAGAAGCGACAACGATAAATAATACAATTCCCAATTCGGGAATTCCACGTCAATTCACCGCCGGGGAGATTCTTTCGACAATTGGAATTAAAGCTAAATTTCAGGGCAAGGGCTGGAAGGTCGGGTCGGTAGCGAAAGGCAGTTTGGCTGACAGTTCCGGAATTCAGCCCGGCGATTCGATCGAAGCAATAGACGGCGAAGCTCTGGGAGATAAAAAGGTTTTCACCGGCGGTTTCAACGCAAAAAAGATCAGGGTCGTGCGCGATTCAAAAGATCTTGAGATCAACTTAAAGCCGTAAGCACTGGAGCGCTGAGCGTCCGGTAGCAATGAGCGTGAAACGCGACAAACGTTGAGCAATGGAAAATAACGAATCTTAATTCCTAATTCCATTGTCCGTTTTACATTTTCCATTGCAGCGTAACGCGTTCGCGGACTCCGGGGGCAGGCAGGGTGCCTGCGTTCCATTCAAAGATCGTTCACCTTCGCATCATTCACCTCGGTTGTAAATTTGCGGTAATCGTAAGATTTGACGATCTGGTTGATGTCGATTCCTTTCACCAGCAAAACTCTTATCGACAAATTTATATCAGCCGAGGACGGCAGCCAGATCGCGTCATTTATCCGCTCTTGTTCGAGCGTGAACGACGCTCCTTTCTTGAGCTTCGCGACCACCGCCGCCGATATTATAGCTATCGAATAAAAACGCTTCGAGACGGGCGACCCGCCGGGGGCCGCTACCGCTCGCGGTGCTGGCCTGTTGATTGCGGGAGTAGGAACAAGCCGATCAAGTAAAGCACCACAGTAAAAAATTGAATGTAACCCGTTCCGGCAGAAAAACGCGGCAGGTCGAGCAACCATGTGAATGTTTCCTTCGCCGGATTTTCGATGATCGAACGCAGCCAGCTTTCGCTCGCCGGGGCCGTCAGATTCGCTAATATCAAATACTTGACGACGAATGCGAGGCCGAACAATCCGCCGAGGCTCTGCAGCAGTTTTTTGGTATCGAAATCCGCGAAAAGGTTATTCCATAGCGTCCAGAAAAAGCAGAACGCTACGATCCAGAACGGCAAGCCTTGTTCCGGTAACAATGAATTGAATAGCTGCACGGTCGCCGCAAAGAGCGACAGCAATACCGCCGCATTCGCCGCATTTTTTGTCATTTCGAAGTCTTCCGAAAACCAGCTCTCGAGCCGGATTAGCCCCGAGCGAAAGAAAAGCACGAGCATCACCGAAGCGAAAATAAGGCAAAAGAGCGCGGGTTTAAGAAAGATGAACGAGCCGTCTAAACCGCTCAATCGCAAGCCGCCAAGTAGTGCGGCGGTGAGGCAAATAAACGGAAGCACAAAATATAGAAGATAGTATTTTTGGTTTTCGTTTTGTTTCGGTGTTTCGGTCTTGGGCCCAATGGACTTGCGTGTTGATACCGCCGTCATGACCTCGGAATCATTCGTCTCTTCGGCTACTTCGGCATCGATGACATGCAAATTTTCTATATTGGAATGATCTATTTCCATTAATTCAACCGTTATTTCCGCTCTCTTATCAACCGCAGCGGGTTGAAGTCGTCGGCAGTAATTTTAAGGCCTTCTTCGAGTTCCGATTTTAGTTCCACCGATGTTCGCAACTGTAAATTGGTATCGTTCGAGCGAAAATTCGGATCGAGTAATGTTACGCGTGCAAGCGTTTCCAAACTTTGTTTGAACAATGCATCGTCATTAGAAATCCGTCCCCAGCCTTGCCTGTAAAAGCTGTAAGCAATGTAAAACTGAGTTGCCGGGTCGCGTTTTTCCGGGTCCGCCTTATCAAAACCATCGCGGGCCAATACAAAATTATCCTGCCGGAAAGCCTGCAGGCCTTCATTGAATTTCGCGGCGTCGATCTCATAGGTTCCGGCAATGACCTGACCTTTCGTCACCGCGTTTTCGACCGTCGATTTTGCCTTGATAGTAACTTCTTCCAATGACCGAGGCTCAGCGGCATAGAGGAACACAATGAAGATTCCGTAAATGGCAGCGACCGCAATGCCTGTTATCTGGATATACTTTTCTTTCATTGCTATAATTACCGGAACTTCTAGAGGATACACTTTTTAGGATGGATTTCGCTACGAAGCTGTTGGCTCGATTCTTCGGTTTAATTTTTTTAAGAAAACTATTTATGATGATCAGATTTTCCGTCGTGCTGCTGACTCTTTTGCTTTGTCCTTCGATTTGGGGACAGAAT
The DNA here is from genome assembly GCA_037723965.1 of Pyrinomonadaceae bacterium. Taxonomy (GTDB): domain Bacteria; phylum Acidobacteriota; class Blastocatellia; order Pyrinomonadales; family Pyrinomonadaceae; genus OLB17. Next base: position 60,950 of record JBBJOS010000002.1, read on the forward strand.
TTTACCGCCGACCTCGTCGTGACAAACGCCAACGTCCGCACTATGAATTCCGCTCAGAAACAGGCGACGTCAATCGCTGTTCTCGGCGGTAAAATAATTGCAGTCGGCAGCGACGCCGACATTAAAACGCTTATCGGGCCGAAAACGAAGGTCATCGACGCGAAGGGCAAACTCGTAATTCCGGGCTTTAACGACGCGCATGTGCATTTTCTTGAAGTCGGGCAGCAGCTGTCTTCGGTTGATCTGCGTGACGCGAAAACGCCGCAGGAATTTGTCGAGCGGATAAAGAATTTTGCCTCGAAACTGCCGAAAGGCCGATGGATCCTCGGCGGGAAATGGGACCATGAGAACTGGACGCCGAATAATTTGCCGACGGCGGCGATGATCGATGCGGTGACGCCGGACAACCCGGTATTTATCGACCGGCTCGACGGGCATATGGCTCTCGCCAACAGCTTGGCGATGAGTCTCGCCAAAGTCGATAAGGCCACGAAAGATGTGGACGGCGGCGAAATAGTCCGCAACACAAGCGGGAATCCGACCGGCGTACTGAAAGACGCGGCGATGACCTACATCGCAAAAGTTATACCGGCTTTTTCGTTTGAACAGAAAATGGAAGCGGCACAGGCGGCAACCGATTACGCGGCCAGCCTCGGCGTAACGAGTGTACAGGATATGTCCGCCGGGACGGATGTCGGCGTTTACCAGGAATTGCTGCGGCGCGGAACTTTGAAAACACGTGTTTACGGCTGTTCGCCGCTTTCCGAGTTCGCGAAATGGCAGGCGGCCGGGCTTCATCACGCTTTTGGCGATGCAATGCTTCGCGTCGGATGCGTTAAAGGCTACAGTGACGGCAGTTTGGGCTCGACGACCGCATGGTTTTTCGAGCCGTACCGTGATGCTCCAAATACTAGCGGCTTGGCTTCCGACGAGATCCCGAAGATGCCGGAGATCGCCGCGGCCGCGGATAAAGCGGGATTACAATTGATGATTCACGCCATCGGCGACCGGGCAAACGCGATCGTGCTCGATAATTTCCTAAAAGCGGCACAGGCCAATGGCGACCGCGACCGGCGTTTTCGGATCGAGCATGCGCAGCATCTGCGGCAGGAAGACATCAAGCGCTTCGGCACGCAAAAAGTCGTCGCTTCGATGCAGCCTTTTCACATCATTGACGATGGCCGCTGGGCATGGAAACGGATTGACGAGAAGCGTTTGAAGGGGACTTACGCGTTTAGAACGCTGCTAGATTCGGGAGCGGTGCTGGCATTCGGTTCGGATTCGCCGGTCGCGCCGCTCAATCCGCTACTCGGCGTTTACGCTGCGGTAACACGGCGGACGTTAGATGATAAAAATCCGAATGGCTGGATTCCCGAGCAGAAAATTTCGGTCGAAGAAACAGTAAAGGCCTTCACATCCAGTTCTGCATACGCTGAATTTCAGGAAAAAATAAAAGGTACTATCGAAGTGGGAAAGCTCGCGGATTTTGTTATCCTGTCGGGTGATATTTTTACCGTTGATCCGGTTACTATACGAGATATAAAGGTTTTAACTACTGTGATGGATGGAAGAATCGTTTACGAAATACGGCCGTAACGCCGCCGTTAGATTTTATTTGAGAGTATATATGAAAAAATTATTATCAATATCAATTGCAATCCTGGCCTTTTCGTTCTCGGCCTTGGCTCAAGGGGAAATGAACAGCAAGGGCGAGCCGGTGGTGTCCAATAAAAACAATGCACCTTTGGAATGGAAAGCGGGTGAAAAGATCACGCGCGGGGATGCTTTGGTGGCGGGAACCAGGAAAGTATCTGTGGAAAAGGCGCTCATGAGCCCGGATAAATATGCGGGCAAGACCGTCGCGGTCAACGGCGTAGTCGTGCGTTCGTGTAAGAAGGAAGGCTGCTGGATGGAAATGGGCGACAAGGCCGGCGGGAAATCGGTTCGCGTGACATTCGGCGACCATAAGTTTTTTATCCCGCTCAATTCGGCCGGCATGAGTGTGAAAGCTCAGGGCGTTTTTAAGACGAAGATTCTGCCGAAAGATCACGTCGATCATCTGATAAACGATGACGGAGCTAAGTTCGACAACCGCAATGCGGATGGAACGGTGACGGAAGTTTCGTTTGAAGCGACGGGTGTGGAGTTGACAAAAAAATAGAGTTTGCTTCACGCTTCAGCGTGTATTTTGCGTGGCGAAGAGGTACGCTGAAGCGTGAACTCAGAACATAAAAAAGACGCGGCCGAATTATTTCGGCCGCGTCTTTTTGTTTTGCCCGATCGAGATTTAGAACTTAAATCTCGATCCGAGCTGTGCCTGTCGGGGTTCGCCGAATCCGGCTAAAGACCGTTCCATCGAAGTTGAATGTCAGCGGACGCGGACTCACCGATTTTTAACAGAACTTAGGAAGACGTGTGTCGAAAACTTAAATTAAGATTAAGGGAATTAAAACTGCGGAATTATAATGCCCATTCGACCGGAAAACAAATGTAACAATGTTAAATCTTTAGGCTTTGCAAAGACGGAGCAGGCCGATTGTTCACTTCGGCCTTTCAGTGTTACGATAGGTTGCTTTCCCACCGTTTTTAGCAGCGAAAGAACCAGTAATTTATTTCAGTCCAACCATTTTCGAAGGAGTTTAATCTATGCTTTGGAAGATAGTGCTTGTTTTAGGAATTTTAGGCGTATTGCTAGGTGTCCTTGTTACGGGAATTTCTGTGGCCTTACCCATTGTTAACGGCCCTAATACCAGTTGGGAAGAAGCCATGTATGGAATTATACCGGGCTCGGTGGTTTTAGTACTATCGTTTCCCATTTTCCTGCTCGGATTGATATTCGTTCTGAAAAACCGGAAGAAAAATAAACAGGCCGCAATTCCACAGCAGTTTGGCTCATAATAGTTTGAAAGCTTTTAAGATAAGAGACATAGAAATTTGCCCGCCGCTTATTCTCTCGCCGATGGCGGGAGTGACGGATTATACCTTTCGCCGGCTGATCAAGCGGCGGGGCGGTGTCGGTCTGGTGGTTTCGGAGTTTATTTCGGTTGAGGGTTTGACGCGGCATAATCCGAAGTCGAAACGGCAGATGCATTTTGCCGAGGAAGAGCGGCCTTTTGCCGTTCAGATCTTCGGAGGTCAGCCAGAGCGGATGGCGATGGGCGCGGAGATGGCGCAGGAGGTCGGCGCGGATATTCTGGATGTCAATTGCGGCTGCCCGGCCCCGAAGGTTGTGAAAAACGGCGGCGGCTCGGGATTGCTGCGGGATTTGCCGCGGCTCGAAACGATACTAAAAGAAATAAAAAAGACGATCACGATCCCGCTGACGCTAAAACTGCGGACCGGTTTTTCCGAATCGACGATCAATGTCGTCGATGTGGCGAAAATGGCCGAGCAATGCGGCGTCGAGCATATTCAAGTACACGGCCGCACAAAAGAACAGGGCTACAAAGGCCTTGCGAATTGGGAATTGATCAGGCAGGTCAAACAGGCCGTGACTATTCCAGTGTCAGGAAACGGCGATATCACATCCATCGAATCCGGAATGCAGCGGTGGCGCGATTCGGGAACCGATGGCATTTTGATCGGGCGCGGCGCGATGCAGAATCCATGGATATTCCGCCAGTTTCGCGACGTTCTGGAAGGCCGCGAGCCATACCAGCCTGACCTTAATGAAAAAAAAGATGTTCTGCTGGAATTTTTTGTTATGCTTCGGGAAGAGATGCCGGAGATCGTCGCTCTCGGCAAAATGAAGCAACTCGCCGGGCAGTTTACAAAGGGATTGGTTGGCGGCGCGCAGTTTCGCCAGACGCTCTACCATTCACACTCGGCTGACGAGATATTGGATAACATTACGATATACTTCAACACATTGGCGGCCGGCAGTGAATACGGTGATGGAATCATCGAATCAGATGTCCCAGCTATCGATTCATGCGATTCTTTCACATCTGCCCCAGAAGCCAGCCAGGCCGCGGAAGCGGTTTAACCGGTTGTCAATTTTGGCGGAATCAGGAGAACTTAATGAAAAGGGAATTTACAAAAATCTCGCACTATATATTTGTTGTTTTTGCGGTAACAGCTTTCGGATTCACGACAGGTATCGGACAGGATTTGAAGGCAGAGGAAATTATCGCCAAACATCTCGAATCGATCGGCACCAAGGAAAAGCTAGCCGGAATCAAGAACCGCCTTGTGATGGGTGCCAGTTCCTTCGAATCAAAACTTCCGTCAAAAAGGACCGGCGGCAAGGCTTTGATCGTGTCGGAAGGCACAAATTTATATTTCATCGCCAGCTTCGCGTCAAAAGAGTACCCGTTTGAAAAGATCGGCTATTTTAACGATAAGATCAGCCTGCCTTATGTAACGTCCGGCAAGCGCTCGCCGCTTGGAGCATTTATCGCCGATCACGAGAAACTTTTGAGTGACGGTATAATGACCGGAAGCATGTCCAACACTTGGGCATTAATCAACTGGCAGAAGGGCAAGGCTGACATCAAATCCGGCGGGACGAAAAAAATCGACGGACGCAAAGCGTATGTTCTGGATTATTTTCCAAAAAGCGGCGGATCGGGAGAATTTTCAATTAAAATGTTTTTCGATGCTGAGACGTTTCAGCATATCCGCACTGAATATAGGCATGAGATTGCGTCCGCACAAGATACTTTCGGCCGGCTCGGACGCCAGGGCGGACTTAAGTTGCAGCTGACTGAAGATTTCGCTGACTTTAAGGCTGCCGGGGGACTTATGCTTCCGCATAGCTATAAATTGAACTATCAGACGGATAGCAACAGCGGCACATTCGAGTATATTTGGGGAATTGCCGTAACGCAGTATGTGTTCAACCGAAAGCTGGAAGAGAATTTTTTCACTTTTGAAGCAAACTAAATATTCCGATGAGCCAAATCCGACTGCTTTCTATCATATTTTGCCTGCTGCTATTTTCGTCTGCGGTGTTTTCCCAAAATCCGGTCCAGGGAGCGGTGAATAAAATTGTTTTAGAAAATGCCGGCGTGCAGCGTTCTTCGCCGGCGTATGCCGAAGTTGTGCTGCGTCGTACGGAACTAACTGCGGAACTAGAATCGCTACTGCTCGAATACACGGAAGATTACCCAAAAGTTGCGGAAATGCGGTATTCGCTGGCGATTTTACAGAAGGATCGTGAAAGGATCTTGGCGGTTAAAGCCGCTGAATCAATAAAATTAACACTTGCCTTGGGCAAATTGATGGTCCGAAGAGCGGAACTGGAAACCGAACTCTGGCAGTTGCTTAAAATTTATAAGGAAGAACATCCGGATGTTAAAAGGGCTAAGCGGAAGGTAGAGATATATGAATCGGGGATAAAGGACATTTTAGGGTAATCGTTCTTCGTCCTGCAGCAGCTCGTCCGAAATAATATTATACAGGCTCTCGGAATCGCCTTTCGACATCTGTTTTTTGTCAGGTACAATTTCGACCGCGATTTTCGTAAGTCGATTACGACGTTTTATTTCGATCTCGTCGCCTGCCTTGATCTCTTTTGAAGATTTAGCCGGAGCATCATTTACCTTCACGAGTCCCGCATCGCAAAAATCCTGCGCCAAGCTTCGCCGCTGGATCAGCCGACTGATTTTCAAGAAAATATCGAGTCGCATTTGTTCAATTGTCAGTTTTCAACTGTCTTACTGCTTGTTATCCGTTGTCGATTTACGTTCCTCGGCAAAAAGGATCGGAGCGACTTGTGCACGGTAATTTTCGTTTATCTTTATGTAAGAATTCCCGCGGACGGTTGACATGAATTTCTTGCGCGCTTCCGGTTCTTTTTCAGTCAGAATCGCCAGCCGAACGGCGTTTTCATTATAAAATGATTCGCTGCTGGCCTGCGAACGCTCGTCCACTCTTAAAATATTAATGCCGACCTGATCGACCTCAATCGGGTCTGAATAGCCGCCTAATTTAACGTTCTTAATAGCCGCCGCATATTTTGGATCAAGTTCTTTAATGGTTAAAGTATCAACTTTGCCTTTTGTCTGGGTGGCATTGGGGCGGTCGGAGTTTTCAACGACTAGCTTATTAAAATCCGCTCCGCCGCGTAACTGAGAAACAAGCAGTTTCGCTTTTTCACGAACGGCGGCCTCAGTATTTCCCGCAAAGCTAAGAAATATCTCGCTTACAGAAACCGTTTCCGGCTTCGTAAACCGCGCCTTGTTCTTTTCAAAGTAAGCTTTCAGCTCCGCAGCCTGCGGTTCCCAATAAACTTTTGACTGTACTTCTTTTTGCAGCACCATATCTCGCGTTGCTTGTTTGCGCCACAGTTCGCGTATCTCCTCCCGGTTTACGCCGGTTTTTTCCATCTCCGCGTAAAGGACATCGAGCGTTTTATAGTTATTTTCCTTCATGATCTGAAGAAAACGCTGGTTTAAAGTGGCTTCGATTTCAGAGTCAAGGCCTAATTCCTTTGCTTTTTGGATCAGAAGCTCTTCGTTAATTAAATTCGCTATCAACTCGCCTCTTCTTTCGTCGACGAGTTTTTGTGCTTCTTCGCGGGGCTTGCCTTCCTGGACCTGCGCATCGACAATGCTTTTTACCTCACGTTTGACGCGTGAAAGAGTGATAACGCCGTCATTGACCTGGGCAACGACCTCATCGACCACACGCTCTTCGGTCTCTTGCGCGGAAACGGAAATACCAACCAAAAATAATGATGCCAAAAAGAAAAATTTCGGACCAAACTGTCTCATTCGTTACTCCTAAAAATCGATTTCACCTATGGTATGCTTCGAATATGTATTTTGCAAACAGAACCTATGATGCACAAAAGCCGTTTCAAGTTTCTTTTTGACTTTCGTGAAATCGCCCATTTGTTCAAACTTTATAGATAATAGCAGGGTTTATGCAAAACTTTGCCCGCGCCGCAACCAACATGAAATGCCCGAACTGCAAACTCGTTAACTACGCCGATTCTGAATCGTGTGTCCGCTGCAGCTATGATCTGGCGGGATCGGTAAGTGTCGAATCAGGAAACGGGATGCAAAAATCTAATCTGATGCGAAGAGCGGTTATTTGCCTGTTGGTTTGCATAGCAGCGATTGTGGGCTTTTATACTACGCTCGTTTTTTCGGCTTTACCGCTTACATCAGAAGAAAAACGGAAAACGCAGGACGCGATCCGTATTCTCGAAGAAAAAGGTTTTTCAAAAGAGGTCTTTTTATTAAAACGTTTAGCCGCATTTCGCAGCAACGACAATTGGTTGAACGCCTCAGTAGAAAAGGAAAATGCTTACGCCGCTACAAATTTTCCTTTTGAGATCGTTACCCTTTATCCGGATTTTTTTACTTTTCCGGTAGATGACACGGAGCGTGCCGCCATCCTGTTGCATGAAGCCCAGCATTTAATGGGCGAAGATGAAAAGTCCGCTTATGAATTCGTCTGGAAAAACCGGAAAAAGCTCGGCTGGGCCGGTGAGAATTATAGGAATTCCGTGATCCTGACCGCAGTCCGCAAACAAACGAAAGAACTTGCGCCGCTGCTGTTCGTCTGTGACGTAAATCCTGACGGAGACTGTATCGAGTAAGAATTGCTTAAACTCAAAAGGGCTAAAAATGAGAATCTTTTCTGTACTTTCTGCGCCTTTTTTCGGCTAATTAATTCTTATCTCGTCCAAACACCGCTTTGCCGCCTCAATTGGATTTTCCGAACCGCTTATTACCCGCAAAATTCCTGATGGTGAAAATACGGCACCTTCATTTTCGCCAAGAAACTGCATAAGCTTTTCCGGTGCGATTTTCGCATTTTCACCGAGTTTTACCGCAAAACCGTCTGCTGTTTTATCGATTGACAAAAGGTGCAGCTTCTCAGCCAATTTCCGCAATCGACCATACGCGAATAGATTCTCGACCGATCCGGGGATTTTGCCATAGCGGTCCTCGATCTCCTGATGGATCTGTCCAAGAGCCGAATCGGACTCGGCGGACGAAATGCGTTTGTAGGTGCGGAGACGCTGATTTGTGTCCTGAATATAATCCTTTGGGATCGAGACATCGACGCCTAAGTTTATCGAGACATTTGTTTCGTCCGCAATCTCATCGCCGCGAATCTCGGCGATCGTCCGTTCGAGCATCTTTGTGTAAAGATCGAATCCGAGAGCGTCCAACTGCCCGGATTGCTGCCCGCCAAGAATGTTTCCCGCACCACGAAGTTCCAAATCCAGAGCGGCGATACGGAATCCGGCACCGAGGTCGGAGAATTCGCGAATAGCGCTGAGGCGTTTTCGGGCAATCGGCGTCAGCTCCAATTCGCTTGGAATTAATAAATACGAATAGGCACGCCGGTTCGAACGGCCAACGCGGCCGCGAAGTTGGTAAAGCTGCGACAGGCCGTAATTATCGGCTCGGTTGATGATGATCGTATTCGCCCGCGGAATATCGATGCCATTTTCGATGATCGTCGTCGCCACCAGAATATCGTATTTATAATCAATAAAATCGAGCATCACCTGCTCCATTTCCTTTTCGTTCATTTGCCCATGGCCGATGGCGATGCGGGCGTTCGGGACGATCTTTTGGACGAGAGCCGCTATAGCTTCGATGGTTTCGACGCGGTTATGGATGAAAAAAACCTGGCCGTAGCGGGCGAGCTCGAGCTCGATTGCCGATTTAATAACGCCTTCGCCGAATTGCACGACCTGCGTGTTGATCGCCAAACGGTCACGCGGCGGCGTTTCGATCACCGACATATCACGCATTCCGAGCAGCGACATATTCAATGTTCGCGGGATCGGCGTCGCTGACAGCGTCAACACATCGACCTTTTTTTTCAGATGTTTAAGCTTTTCCTTGTGAGCGACTCCAAAACGCTGTTCTTCATCGACCACAACGAGGCCGAGCTTCGGCATTATCACATCATTTGAGAGCACGCGGTGAGTGCCGATGACCACATCGACATCGCCTTTCTCGGCACGTTCGATGACGGATTTCTGCTCTTTCGGCGAACGGAATCGCGACAGTAATTCGAGGCTAACCGGAAACGCCGAGAAGCGTTTGGAGAACGATTCGAAGTGCTGATAGGCGAGAATCGTTGTCGGCGTCAAAATCGCGACCTGTTTTCCGTCCATGACTGCTTTAAACGCGGCTCGCATCGCAACTTCCGTCTTGCCGTACCCGACATCGCCGACGATTAGCCGGTCCATGGGCGTCGCGGTTTCCATGTCGCTTTTTACGTCTTCGATGGCGGCCGCCTGATCGACTGTCAGTTCGTACGGAAACGAATCTTCGAATTCGTGCTGCCACGGAGCGTCGGGCGAAAAGGCAAAACCGGTGACGAGTTTTCTTTCAGCGTAAAGCCGCAGAAGCTCGTCGGCCATATCGCGCATCGCGCGTTTTGCTTTAGCCTTTGTTTTCTGCCAGCCGATGCCGCCGAGGCGTTCGAGTGTCGGCGTTGACGCTTCGCCGGATGAAAACCGCGACACCAGATCGAGCCGTTCGACCGGGACGAAAAGCTTGGCGTCGTCGGCATAAATAAGCAGGACGAATTCACGCGAAACGCCGCCGGTTTCTATTGTCTGCAAACCTTCGAATCGCCCGATGCCGTGATCGACGTGGACAACGTAATCGCCCGGTTTCAGATCGCGAAAATCGGAGATAAAGGCTCCGAGCTTGCTCTTACTCGTTCGCGTCTGGACCTTCTTTTTCGGAACTTCGCCCTGATGCGTTTCACCGAAAATATCGGTTTCAGCGAAAACAATCAGGTTCGCCGAAGGCAGCTCAAAACCGCCCGAATGATCCCCGACGACGATGGATTCGGGTGGAAACGGGACATTGTATTCACGCAGAATCTCTTCAAGCCGCTCGGCCAGGCCAAGAGTTTGCAAAAGGATCAGCGTATTTGCCTCAGGATTCAGCGAGCCGGCAAAGGTAGGAATGTCGCCGTGGAATTTACGCGTGGAACGGGATTGGATACTGAATTCAGGAGCTTTTTCGACAGCCGGAAATAGAAACAATGGAGCACGAGGTGCGTTGTCAGGGTCAGAACCGGAAGCGGTAGCGACTGGGTTCTTATCGTCAGCGAGCAAAGCCCCGGTCGCTACCGCTCCCGGTTCTGACAAGCCGCTTGCTGATAATCCAAACTCTTCATCGGTTACGCCTGCTATTTTACCGAGCGATCTTAATTCCAAACGGGAAACTTTTCCGAGCTTGTCCTGCAGCTCCGTCGGCTTCAGATACAAATGATGCGGTTCCAACCCAATATCATCCGCATTCGAAATTTCCGCCAGCCGCCGATCCGCGGTTTCGTAGATGTTGGAAAGGTGCTGTTCGATCAACGACGGTTCGTCGATTACGAAAATACAGTCTTTAACATAATCGAAAACGCTGCCACCGAGCGGTTTTACGAGAGGAAAAAGAAATTCCCAGCCGGAAAAAGATTCGCCTTCGTCTGCGAAATCGGTGCGGTCTTTGACGTTCCGGGCAAAGTGGTCATCGGGAAAAGCTTCGCGGGCAAAGAATGCCCAATCGCGGAAATCCTGCGGTGAAGCGGAAAATTCACGCATCGGTGCGATCGAAACCTCCTTCATCTGCTCGGTCGAAAGCTGCGTTTCCGGATCGAATGCCCGGATCGAATCCACCGTGTCACCGAAAAATTCTATCCGCAGCGGTGCCGGCGAATCCGGCGACCAGACATCGATAATGCCGCCGCGAACCGAGAACTGGCCGATATTATTCAGCGGCTCTTCGCGGACGTAACCGGCGGAAACGAGTTTTTCGATAAGCTTTTCGGGTGCAAAATCTTCGTCGCGGCGGAGAATTGCACCGAGTTGTAATACCTCCGTCGGCTTAATTGTTCGTGTAATAAGCGATTTTGCCGGAAGCACGGTAAAGGCCGCCGTTTCACGGGCAAGCCGCCATAACGCGAGAGCACGCCGTTCCTGTGTTTCGGCGTGCGGTGAGACGCCGGAATAAATGTCGGTTTCAAACGACGGCAGGGAAACGAGTTTGGAGTCAGATCTTGTCGAACTCCAAAATCCGAGATCGCATTCCCACGATTCAAGCTCATTGTTCGAGTCGGTCACAACGACAAAGCTTTTGCCTGTTTGGGCTTGAACCTTCGACAGGACAAAAGCCTTCGCGGCAATCGACGTAATTCCGCTCAGCGAAATCACGCGTGTTCCGCGATTCACTTCATCTATGATCCGCCCAATTTCCGCACTTGTTTCTATCTCGAAGTTCATAAAACGCACTTAGCCGCAGAAAACGCTTTCGCGTTCGCCTGCGGGCATTTATATTGTGTCATAAAATACAAAGTGAGTCAGTATTAGGTTTACTCACTTCCTTCGCGGCTTTGCGTGAAATCAGTTTTTCGGATTTTCACGCGAAGCCGCAAAGTTACGCAAAGAAGAATAAGAAAAAGGTTGAAACTGAGTTTTTGCAAATGCGAATGTTTGCCGTGCAGTGCCCGCTTATCTATAATCAAAACTTTAACTTAACGAACAAATTATGCAGATTCCTGAATACGACGAAATTGTCGAACCGAACGATCAGACTTTGGCCCGCCGCGAGCATCTTGAGAAGCTTCGCGAGCTTATCGGCAATGTTTACCCGAATAAATTCGACCGCAGCACGATCACCGGCGGCATCGATACGATCACGGATATTCTGGCATTCGAGCCAGTCGCGGAGATCGTTCGCGAGATAAAAGAAGTTGTCTCAAAATTGCAGGAACGCGAGCGGCCCGATCCGGAATTGAAGGAGGCATTGAACGCGAAACTGAGGGAATTCGGCAACGTCCGCATATCGGGAAGGCTAGCCGTGCCGCCGCGCGTGATGGGCAAAGCGGCGTTTGTGCATTTAAGTGACGGAGTGTCGCGGCTGCAGGTGTATGTCCGGCGAGATGATGTAATAGGCGTGCATAACGTTGCAGCCGCCGCTGCCGATCCGAGCGGCTGGGAGATTTTCCAGCTTCTCGACCATGGCGATTTCATCGGCGTTGACGGCTATTTATTTATTACAAACACCGGCGAATTAAGCGTCCATGTCGAAAAACTCCAGTTCCTTTCAAAGGCGATGGTGCCGATGCCGGACAAGATGCACGGCATTGCCGACCCTGAATTGCAGCGGCGTTTTCGTTACGCCGACCTGATCGCGGCGAGCCTGCAAAACAAGACTGACGAAGAAATTGAAGAGGAAAAGAGAACCGGCGTTAAGAAGCTGACGACGCGTGAAGTCTTCGAACGCCGTGCCAAGCTCATCACCGGAATGCGGCGGTTCCTCGACGACGCGGGCTTTATCGAGGTCGAAACGCCGATGCTCACGCCGAAGGCGACCGGTGCTGCCGCGACACCGTTCGAAACGCATCACAACGCTCTTGACATCCCGCTCTACGCCCGCATCGCACCGGAACTTTACCTGAAACGGCTGACCGTCGGCGGCTTCGAAAAGGTGTACGAGTTGAACCGCAACTTCCGCAACGAAGGCCTCTCGCACAAGCACAATCCGGAATTCACGATGCTCGAATTCTACTGTGCGTACATGGATGTGAACGGGATGATGGACTTTGCGGAATCGATGATAAAGGAAGCGGTGGCCAAAGCTAACGGCGGAAGTTTACAGGTGAAATACGGTGATAATGTAATCGATTTTTCAAGGTTTGCAAGACTGACGATGAAGGAGGCAATCGCTCAGGGCTGGACTAAAATCTTAGGAAAGTTTGGACCAGACTATTTTAATATTTCTTGGCTTGATGATCCTAGAATGAATTTTCATTTGACTAACTACGTTTGCATCGTGGGTATCAATGAGATTCGGAATGGTTTAGAAATCTCTCAAGAAATGAAAGACATTGCCTGGAAACAAATAACGGACATGAATATCGATTTAAACAGACAAATCGGAGATTCAGACATAGTTAATTCGGCTCAAAGTCTTGTGTTTCTGTTTGACGAACTTGCTGAGAGAAATTTAACCAATCCGACCTTCATTGTCGATTATCCAAAATCGATCTCGCCGCTTTCAAAAGCTTCGCCGGATGATCCGAACATCGCTGAGCGGTTCGAGTTGTTTATCAACGGAATGGAGATCGCGAACGGGTTTTCGGAGCTTAACGATCCGTTCGAGCAGTACGAGCGTTTTCGCGATCAGATGAACGAACGCGAGGGCGGCGACGAGGAGGCGATGATTATGGACGAAGATTACATTCGTGCTCTCGCCTACGGAATGCCGCCGGCAGCGGGAATCGGGATCGGCATCGACCGGCTTGTAATGCTGCTTACCAACAAGCATTCGATCCGCGATGTAATATTGTTTCCGCACATGCGGCCGGAACGAAGGGACGCGGGGAAAGCGGAAGAATAAGTTTAGTCAGCGTGATAAAACCGGATAGATTGTACGATTTTTCCTCCGCGTTTGTAGGAATCTTGGGTTTCAGCGTTAAGATAACTACTGTTATTGTCTCAATATTAAAACTTAGCGTGATAATGATCATGTCCAGCGATAAAATAAAGACGTGCAATTCATTCACTATGAAAAACTATCGTTACGATAACCGGTATTAACGTAACGATAGCTGTGATTATCGTTACGTTAATTATGAATATCGTGACGATAAACTCGGTTATCGTAAGTATTATGTATTATATCAGTTTGATATTGGCGGTTAACCATACGATAAAAACAATTATCGACCGGATAATGATAGTTATTTAAACGATTACGACGATTATCGTTACGCTGAAAGTATTTAATGTAAGGATGAATGCGTCTATCGCGTCGATAATCGTAATTATTGGGCCTCAACTATTAAATATAGTGTTATTTTGCGGCACCGGCGAAGTCTTATTTAGTGAAATACAGGAAGAAATAATATGTTTAAAGATACTGAATCACAATTAGAAGGGATCAGGGAAATTTTTCAAACGGCGAAGACCGAGGATAACTGGAATCTCGAAGGCGAGATGCTTTACAGCTTTTATTTTGTTGACGAAGACGTCGATAAACTGGAAAAGCTCGGGCTGAAACTCGAAGCCGACGGCTATGATTTTCTCGACATCTTCGTATTAGGCGACGAGGAAACCGACGAATCGACCGGCGAATATCTGCTGCACATCGACAAGATCGAAACGCACACGCCGGAAACTCTGGCTGCGAGAAACGTCGAATTTCAAAAGCTCGCGGAAGAGTACGAGATCGGCTCCTACGACGGCTGGGAATTCGGGGAAGTCGGCGACGAGGAAGACGAGGAAGCGGGATTGGAGCTTCAAACGCCTGAATAAGTGGCGAAAATTATACTTTATACGGGCTTCGCTCTCGCGGCGTTTGCCTTTAATTCGATCCTTTGCCGGCTTGCTTTGAGAACGGATGAGATCGACGCGGCGAGCTTTACGGCGATCCGGCTGATTTCGGGTGCGGTTACGCTTATCGCGATCAGTTATTTCTTCGGCGGAAAATCTAAATCACCACCACGCGGGAACTGGCTTTCCGCGTTTTTTCTGTTTGCTTACGCAATATGTTTTTCGTTCGCTTATATCGGCCTGACGGCGGGAACCGGATGGCTGCGTACAGTTTACAATGATCGCGGCGGCTTTAATAAAAGGTGAAAGGCCGAAGCCGCTTGAATGGGCGGGATTATTAATTGCTTTAGGCGGACTTTTCTACCTCGTGCTTCCGGGTTTAACTTCGCCGCCGCTGTTTAGCTCTGTATTGATGGCTTTCGCCGGAATTTCCTGGGGCTTTTACACGCTTCGCGGAAAGGGAAGCAGCGATCCGCTCGGCGATACGGCCGGAAATTTTGTGCGGTCGGTGCCGATGATAGTTTTGGCTGGCCTGCCGTTTTTATCGGCCTTTCATCTATCGAATCGCGGAATTCTGCTGGCGGTGTTATCGGGTGCGGTAACTTCAGGCATCGGCTACACGGTCTGGTACGCCGTTCTAAAACATCACACATCGACGCGTGCCGCCGTTCTTCAATTAGCAGTTCCCGTGCTGGCCGCCTGGGCCGGCGTAGCATTTCTTTCCGAAGCCGCAACGTCCAGGCTTTTGATTGCGGCCGCCTTGATCTTGGGCGGCATCGCGCTGACGATTTTAGGACGAAACACGCCTACAAAAACCTGACGGACTTGCTGAACATCGCTCCACGACCTAATCTTTCACGATCAACAGAGTGATTTTCGTCGTTACTTCTAAACGTGCTTTGGCTTTGCCATCCGCCCTTATCTTCCAAAGCGGCTAATCGAATAACATCCCGGCCATACCTTAAGTTTAATTCGTCAATTGACTTGTTTAGTTTATGCCAGCGCTCGAAATTTTCCTGTTCATAGAGTCTATGCGAGATAGATCCAATCGGGGCTAACTCGCTCAAACCTATGCCAGCCCGTTTATACTGCAAATCGGGGCGGAAGGCTTTCTCCAGGCAGTGAGCTACCCATTTATAGATCTCGCTCGTAATGTCGGAATGATAAATAGAATGGTAGGAAAATGCGTTTGAATAATAATACGGAACCGGTTTGAAACGGTCGGTCTGTAGAAAAACCGTAACGCATTTTGTCGTTAAATTATTCCAGCGCATTTTTTCCAAAGCCCGTGTCGTGAAGTAAAAGACCGCATTTTTTATTTCACTGAAATTACTAATGGTGTGTCCGAACGTCCGGGTATGGGCAATCGATTTATTATCCTTTTCGGTAATGTCCAGCGGCAGACATTTAATCCCGTTTAGCTCCATAATAGTTCTGGCACCGAACACATTCAAATAATCCCTGGCCTGTTCGGGCTCGGTGTTTTTTAATTCAAATGCTGTATTTATTCCGTGATGCTTAAGCTTGACGGCGGAGCGCAAGCCGATACCCCAGACTTCGCGCACATCGGTTCGCTTGAGAGCTAAATCAGTATGAGGCGAATCATATAGATCTAGCACGCCGTCTGCTTTAATAGATGTTTTAGCGAGATGATTGGCGAGTTTTGCTAAGGTTTTAGTCCGCGCCACACCGACGGACACGGGAATATTAGTTTTTTTTAGGATGATTTGCTTAACGTGATTACCCAAATACTTGAGTTTGTCCGGCGTTCCTACATCTATAAAAGCTTCATCGATCGAATAAAGCTCGACTACATTCTTGCCTAAATCCTCAACTAGTATATTTTGTATCTGATCCGAAAAATCGCGGTAAAGCGCATGGTTACAAGAAATTACGGCGGTGTTGTGTTTTTCGAGCAGTTCGCGAACCTGAAAGAGAGGCGCGGCCATTTGCACGCCGAGGTTTTTTACCTCGTTGCTCCGCGAAATAATACAGCCGTCGTTATTGGAAAGTACTACCACCGGACGATTCTCCAATGCTCTATTAACGGCTCTTTCGCACGACACGAAAAAGTTATTACAGTCCACCAAAGCAATTGCGTTATTTTCCTGCATAATTATCTGCGAAACAAAGTTGCGTGGGTGAAACTGTAGGAATGATAATGTGGAACAATAAAAAACGCAAGATTTTTTGGAATTTATTTAAAGCTTCGTTAACTTAGCAATAAAGGCATAGCGTTTGAAAATGGATGTAATGGTTAGCTTGCCTAAGCCTTTGTTTTCCAAAGATATAAGATGCGGTATCAGACCGTTCCAGAACTGGACGTGAAACTTCTTTAACCAACCTTTCAGCAGTATTTGAAATGGCTTCGGTAATTCCTTTTGATCGTAAAAGTCCACAATAAAAAGCTGGCCGCCGGGTTTTAGATTGTTTAGAGCATTTTGGATCGATTCACGCCAGACGGGAATCATAGAAATGGAATACGAGAAGAATATTTTGTCGAAAGGCTCGGTTAGATCGAATGTTTTATCGAAGGTAAAATCGTCGGCCAAGGCTATTTCGAGCGTAATGTTTTGGACATTCGCCGCATCGACTTTTGCCTGTGCCGTTTCGAGCATCGCAGCCGATGCGTCAAGGCCGTAGAAATGAGTTTCGGGATGGCGTTTGGCTAAAATTATTAGGTTTCTGCCGGTCCCGCAGCCAGCTTCGAGAATACGTTCGCCGGGCTGAATATTCATTTCGGTAAGCAAACGGTCGCGGCCGAGCAGGTAGTATTTGCGGGTAAAATCGTAGAAGTATCGCTGGAAGCGGTACATTCTGTCCATGTTGTCGAAGGCGTTTGGCATAAAGGTCAGAACCGCCTGCGTAAGCGGGTGGTACGAAGCTAGGCAAAAGTCGTGGTTAGGTCATAGTGGCATTTCCAAGCAGAGTCTCTACCACCCGCTTACGCAGGCTCAAAACATAAAGATGAAATCCGCCGTAGATCGAAGCACGGTCCTGGCTAAATAACTCTTGCGAAAGATCTTTTTCGTAATCGAATTTGTTTCGCAACTCCACAGGCAGACTAGTTTCAATTGGCGAACCGGCACTTGCGGTGCGGAAAATAATCCGCGAGCCCGGCTCAGCCTTCTCCGCTATTGCCGCCCAAAGCTGGGTCATCGTTTCGGCATTCATCCAATCCTGAGCGTCGAGGAAAACGAAGCGGTTGAATGTTCCTTTCGGGTTGTTTTTGATCTCGTCGGCTGCCGAACCGATCTTGCTCGTCAAACGTTTGGCATTAGCCTTCAGAGTTTCGTAGTTTTCTTCCTTTAGATACTCAGGAACCGCAAGACGTTTTTCGGTATCGTATTTTCTCGCAAAAGCCTGCCAGGCGAAATAGTTTTCGCTGACCGGATAATCACAGGCGAGGTGTTTAACGCGTTCGCGGTAGATGTCGATGATCGTTTTGTCGCCGGTCGTATCTTTTTTCAGCTCTTCGTACTGCTGCGGCGGAATGCCGAGGCCGAACATCGTGACCGGCATTTTACCGACGGTCTTGATAACGAAATTATCAAAGAACGGATCGATATGTTTATTGTAAAGCTCTTTTTGTTCGGCGAGCGATTCGGCTTTTAACAGTTCTTCGGGCCTGCATCCGAACACGCGTGAAAGCTTGTGAAAGAACCGCAGAAAATAACCGTTGCGGGAATGATCGTAAAGCCCGGCGTTGCTGAAAAAGCTGATCCGCGGACCGAAGAGGAGGCCACCGCCGAATGTGTTCAACTCCCAAAAATCACGCGTGTCTTTATCCAGATTTGGAGCAATAAATTTTAGATAATTCGATCCGGTAGAATTACCTTTACCGTGTCCGAAAAAGGCAAAGAAATCTTCGTAAGACAGCAGATGCTTTACCGCCGCGAGTTTCAAATTCAACAGGTAAATATGGTGGCGATTCAGATCGACGGCAGTTACGGATTCGGGATTTGCAAGCAGGTAATTGAGAGCGTTGCATCCGCCTGACGAGATCGTGAGCACGCGGGAATCACCGTCTAATTTTAGTGCCTTTAGATCGACATGCGGATCTTCCCAGATCTGGTTATAAACAAAGGCGTCGAACCAAACGGCGAAGAGTTTTTGAAGTATGCCTTGGCGGGAAGAGACCTTATCGTTGCGAACCGCATCGAGAACAAGCTGTTCATTCATAACGAAAATTAAACACGAATTAGGTTGGACTTCAATGGGTGAATATATGCCTGTAATAAAATTCAGAAGGCGGAAGCCTAACCACTACTCATTCGCCATTACTTCAACTGGATCGATCGACGAGGCCTTCCAGGCGGGGTACAACGCTCCGAAAAGGCTGCCGCCGATCGCGATCGCAACGGCTGTGAGTATCCAGCCGAGGCTGAATTCGAATGCCAGATTAAATCCGCGTCCGATCAGCACTGAGGCAAGAAACGAAACCGCAAAGCCGAGCAAAACGCCGAGCACGCCGATCATAAACGCCTCGCCTTCGATGGCCTGCATAATAAAGCCTTTGGAAGCACCGAGAGATTTCAGGATACCGATCTCCTTGCGGCGTTCCGTGACGGTCGTGTACATCGACAGTAAAACAAAAATAATACTGACGAATGCACCAAGGCCGACGAGGACGCGAAGAAATGTGTTGAGAGCCGGAATGCGTTCCTGAGCATCGATGACAAGATCGCGTGTGAGGTTGATCTTATTGCCCGGCAAGGCTTCATTTATCCGGGCCGCGACTGCATCGACATCCGCTCCGTCTTTAAGCTTTACTAAAATATAAGAGCATTTATCGGTTTCCAGAGCATTTTGCATTGCCGCGAGCGACATTTTGATCCTTGCACCGGACGGCGGCGAGAAAACGCCGGTTATCTTGTAAGGCTTTCCGCCGAACAGTTCGTACGAATCGCCGACTTTCAGCTTGTCATCGAGCATTTGGCGTTCATCCAACACGACTTCGTCATTCGCGACGGCGGCACGGCCTTCGATGATCTGAATGCCGTTCATCGCCGCGAAAGGCTCCCATTCAATGCCGTCGATCTGCCGGATTCCCCAACGTCCCTGCGTATCGGGCATTAAATACCGAATAACCGGCACGGTCGATTGGACGCCCTCGATCTCCAGAAGGCGTGGCGCATAAGCGGTACTGACAGCGGCGTTGGAACTGGTTAGATCCATTCCGCCCGGACGTGTGAAAACGATCTCGGCCTTCCAGTTCGACGCCCGCTTTGCCATGTCGTTGATCATCCCGCGGGCAAGGCCGGTAAAAAGAACGACCAGCACAACGCCGAGAGCAACGCCGACAACGCTGATAAGCGTGCGGAACGGGCGGACCTTTAGATTGGCTAAGACTAGTTCGAGCATCTTTTATGTGATCTTCGTGAAATCGAAAACTTTTGCGGCTTCGACATCTGCGAACAGTTCTTTCCTCAATTGAAAATCTTCGTACATTTTATCGTACGCGGCAAACAGGCGATCGGTCGAGGCTTCGCGGGTGTTTGAACGGGCGGTGTTCAACGCGTTTTCGACCTTCTTATTTCGCAATTCCTCATCCGCTACGATCTCGCGGATCGCTTCGGCAAAACTTTCTCCCGTCGGTTCCATCAGCCAGGCATTTTCGCTGCTTGCATAAGAAAGAATGCCGCCGGAATTCGGAGCAACCGTCGGCACTCCGGAAGCCATTGCTTCGAGCGGGGCGATGCCGAAAGGCTCGCGTGGATTCGGATGCACGAAAATATCGGCGTTCGCATAGTAATCGGCCAATCGGTCTTTGTCGAGATGTCCGAGCTGAATGATCTTGCCGGGAGTTAATTTGTCGGCTTGTTCCTGAAGCCAATCGCTCTGCGGGCCGGCACCGGCAACAAGCAGGCGGTAATCGTTTTGCTTGTCTTCGGCCAATATCTGCATCAGTTCCGGCAATAGGCCGATGTTCTTTTCCGGGGAAATGCGTCCCGCGTAAAGCAGGATGACGGCATCCTCGGGAATACCGGAACATTCGATCATTTCGCGGCGGACCTCATCGGATATCCTGTCCCGCGTAAACTGCACTGCATCCACGCCTCGGGGGCAAACGAATATTCGCTCGGCGACAGCAACACGCGGAGCTTTGAACAGCCGCCAGCATTTATTGAAAAACCAGTCGGAGCGTTTCGGATTCTCGTCCTTTTTCACCGATTCGTAAAATTCCTCGGCGGTATAAACCGAATTGGCGATGTGATAATCAAAGCTAGGAAAAGTGTAGTTGCCCATCACACGGCGGGCGATCCATTTGCCGATCTTTCCCCTCGACAAAAACGACGCAATATTGTCGTCCATCCGCTCACATGAAAAATGCACGAGCATCGGGCGGTTGAGCTGTTTGAATTTGCCGATTCGCACCATCGCTCCGAGCATGCTGAGCGTATATTTGTCGGTCACCTCGACCATGTCAGGCATTTCTTCCAGCAGTATTTTGCGAATAGCCGATCCATCCGGCATATACTGCCATGGCATCATCAGCCGATAGCGTTTATCGAAAACCGGGGAATATTTGGCGGGAACGTAATAGATCTTTGCGAATTCGTTGATGTCTTCGACACCTTCGGTTTCGCCGGGAACGATAAGCCGGACGAGCCGTTTGTGACGCTCCGCGGCGGCCATCAGATTGTTAAAGCTCGTGCTGATCCCACCGGAATTCTTATGATAATAATTTGTGATGTGAACGGACTTCATTGGAAAAAACCTTAGAATAAAATATCGCCAAAGGCTCAACTTTTCGCCCGCATTTGAAGAATCTTTAACCCAGCAGCGACGATCAGCGTCCAAACCAATAGTACTACCCAGGCTCCTGAGGCGGTCCAATATGCCCACGACCATTTGCCGCGGAAACCGCCGAGAATCGTCCCAACGGCAAATCCGAATGAGGCGAAAACACCGAGAGCATAGATAAATTTGCCTTCGCGTATGAAACGCAGCATCAGGATCGGCAGATACGTAAGGAATTCCCACACCAAAAATGGAATGATCTTCAAATCGGCCCATAAGGATTTCGTTTCCTCGCCGGCACCTACGAGCAGAACGCCGTGCCGCATCATGAACAAATTGAACATCGCCGAAAGTGCGGAAAAGAGCACTGATATCGCGAATGCCTTCTGTCTGGCGTTATTTTCCGAGGCGGCGAAAACGCTGCTGAAGTATTGTTCCTGGGCGTAGTGCGTGATGAATTCGACCGTGTGGCTAAAGATCGGCAGGGAAATCGTGACGATCATTGTCGCCAGCCAGGCAGGCGTCGCGCGACGAAAGGATTGCACGATCGCTCCGGAAATGCCGGACGTTACAAAACGAAACGCGAGTTCCACCAAGACAGCTGTAAGTGTTACCGCCCAGTTTTCCTTACTTGCCTTATAAACCGTGAAATAAAAGGAAGCCCGCAGGATCGCACCGAGCAAAGCCGATTTCCAGTTCCAGCGGAAGATCACCTGTGCCGGATGCCGAACCAGGCTTCGAAGAACCTCGCCGAGCGGGATCTGGGCGTGTACTTCCTCAATGTCTTCGGCCTCGGTAACCGATTGATGTATTTTCTCCAGTTCGTCGGGATCGGCGACGGATTGATGTATTTCTTCTGCTCTGGTCATCAATATTTCGGTTTGTTTTCCTTCAGGTCGTAAGCGGTTCGATATGCGTCGTAAACACCGTCGAAGACTTTGTCCCAGGATCGCGACATCGCCTGTTCTCTTGCGAGGGCTTTCATTTTCCCGAGGGTATCGGGCTCGTCCATCAGCTTGATCGAATATTTCGCAAATTCATTCAGGCCTTTCGCAACGAAACCCGTTTCGCCCGGCGATACTATAAATTTAGGGCCGCCCTTATCCGTAACGATTGCGGGCACACCCGATGCAAAGGCTTCCTGTGTCACATTTCCAAATGTCTCAGTTTCCGACGGGAAAATGAAAACGTCCATATTAGCATAGGCTTCCGCCAATTGCTCGCCTTCCAGAAAACCGGTGAATTGCGCGTGTTTCAGATTCTTTTCCAGATACTCACGCTCATTGCCTTCGCCGACGATCAGGAAAGAGAAGTTCGATTTGCCGGCTTTTAGAAGTTCGCGTTCCAGATCAACGAGCAGGCGGACATTCTTTTCAGCCCGCAGCCTGCCTACGAACCCGAAACGGAAAATACCATCGTTCACCTTTCGCTTTGCAGACGAAAAGGTTTCCGTATCCACTCCGCGAGTCATCAGGCGTGATATTCGGCCGGTGCCGCGGCCCAGCAGATCGACCAGCTCCTGATTCGGCGAGAGCACGACCTTCGGCAATTTGTAATAGAGAACGGCTCCGTCCCTTATTTTCCTCTCGGCGAATCCGGCTATTATTTCGGATGCCGATCCGGGCAGAAAGCTGAGCAGTTTTTTTAATCGGGACGAGGCGAATTCATGAAGATTCGTGTGCCATGAACCAACCAGCGGCAATTGCAGTTTCCAAGCGAGATAAGAGCCGATAATGCTGACGTCGTTAAGGCCGGTGATATGCAGAACGTCCGGCTTGAAATTTAACAGCTGACGAAGCACGCGGTTGGTGTGTCTTTGAAAAAGCGGATCATAGGCAAGAGATTCATCCATCGCGATCTTGAGCGGCGAGCGTTTTAATGCAAGATGCGTAACGCAGCCGTCCATTGATACCTCTGTTCTCGGCCCGGCGTGAATACACAAAAAAGGGCAGCCGTTTCGTTTCGCATACCCTGTAAGCCGTTTGCTTGTCATCGCGACGCCATCTACTTCCAGATACGAATCCGCAAAGAAGGCGACACGCAGTTGTTTTTCCACAGAATTCAATAAATGATAAATGGCGGGAGAACCCGCCAAAATGTAAACTTGCCGTAATGAATGTTTTGCTAAGCTGTTCCCGATGAAAGGCTTCGCGACATATCGTCCGCATCGGGAATGATGAACTTCGTGCTTTCGACGTTCATTGGAACACGATCGATCTTCTTTCTCGTCATAGCAAAAATTGGGCGGGCCTTCGGACTGCCCAGCACAGCCAGTGACCAGATCGCCATCCTCAGCCATATCCTTGGTTCAACATCGTCCCAATGCACCGCCAGCGGCCGCGGCCCAAGCCCGTCGCGAACATCGAAGTGAACACGCTCGAACCATTTCCGTCTGCCTTCCGGAAAATCAGGATAATTTTTTAATATCTCCGAAAACGATTGTAGCTGACGTGAATGCAGCGGCTGTTTATATTCGGGCATCAAAACAACCTCGCTTTTTTTATTTACGCGTATCTCATCTACAAACTCGGCAAAAGTTTCGGCTTTGGTCAAATTGATCACGGTATTCGGTTTGCACCCGTGGCGGTCGCCGCCCGTTGCGATTGGTATCCCGAGAGATTCAGCCATCTCGATTACGGCCTTGTTTTCCGACCATTTGCGAAAACCGTTGATCTCGAGGGCGTGGATCCATTGTCCGTGCGTTCGCAAAAAATCTTTCAGCAGCAGCCGGTGCCGTTCCTTGCCGACCATTTCAATGTCCCAAAGCGGGTGATTTAATATCACCAGCACTTCCGGCAATGCGTTTAGCATCGCAAGCATTTCTGAAAGCTTTTCGTTCGTGTGGTTTTCTTTGACAAACGTAAAATCGAGAAGTGTTTTCGTTAATTCGGCCGCTTCGGCTTTCGGCAAATTATGGACCCCGACATGAAAAAAGCCATACTCATAAGGAACGGTCCATTCGAGTGAGATCGGAGCGAAAGAATTATCCGTGGATTCGTTGAGCTCCAGATTTGCGTTTATGCAGTCATGATCAGTCAACGAAACCAGTGCATTTAATCCCGCTCGGTTGATCTGCTCTTTCTCAATGTTGAAAACAGAACCCGCATCCATTGGCGGTTCCCAAAAAGCATTCGAAAAATCTATGTCACGCCCTTCGCCTTTATTGTATTTATTGTTTTCCTTATGCCAGAAATAAGAAATAATAGGAATCTGCGAGGCGTAATGCGGGATGAAATCGAGCATTTCCTGCGAATGCTGCGTATGGCAATGTAGAGAGACGCCGCTTTTGGCCTTTGTTGCTAAACTTTCCGCTTCATGCAGGATATGCAGCCGCGTATTTTTTAGGTTCATTTCTTGCTCCGTTTCTCGCCGACCCAACCACTTAAAATAACAAATCCAGCCGTCCAAGTAAATTCATCAGATGTAACCACATATCCGGCTGTTGCCTTTGGACTTTAATTACTATTGAGCCGTTCCGTCTAAAGCTTATCACGTGGGAAAAGCTGTTAAGTTAAAAAATTATGAACTCTTTAAAATATTTGTCATAAAAAGAAAACGTGCGGTGTTTTGTTATTAGAAAAAAGGAAATACCTTCAACAAAAACGCCCAGAGGAGCATCAATTATGAGTTGGTTATATTCAATAGTTTTCGCCGGACTTTTACTTTCGTCAGGCAATGAGACAGCACCCAGCAGCAATGAAAATCGGATCGCCCCAGCCCCGGCGGCACAGGTTTTGGTTTCGGATGAAATAGAAAAATTCGACCAGACGTATCCGCTGAATGCGAACGGACGGTTGAGTGTTTCCAATGTGAACGGTTCGATCACCGTTGAGGCGTGGGACAAGAATGAGGTCCGCCTCGAAGTGACGAAAATCGCCGACACAAAAGAAGCTCTCGCTGATGTCGATATAAAAATAGATGCACGGCCCGACTATTTCAGCGTCGAAACCGATTATAGGAGCAGGAAGTTGGGCGACATACGCAACGAGCATAAGTATCACAAACTCGAAGTTGAATTTCGCCTATGGGTGCCGCGAACCGCATTGTTAAATGAAATCGAAACCGTCAATGGTTCCGTAACCGTGTCGAATTTTGTGAACTTGACCAAGATTTCTGCTGTCAACGGCAATGTTTCGGCGACGAATTTACGCGGAGCGGCGACGCTGTCAACCGTGAACGGCGAAGTGGCCGCTGATTTCGATCGTCTGGAAACGGGAAGCCGTATTTCCTTAAGCACTGTCAATGGACGAGTCAATCTAACGATTCCTTCGGATGCAAATGCGACGATCAAAGCGGATTCGCTAAACGGCAGCATTACTAACGACTTTGGCCTGCCGGTTCGAAAGGGCGAATACGTGGGCCGCGATATGTACGGACGCATCGGCAGCGGCGATGTGCAAATAAAGCTGAACAGCGTCAACGGCGGGTTATCTGTAGCGAAAAAGAACGACGGCAAGACTCCAAACCCCGCGACGAACCTGCTTCCGCAGAAAAATAAAAGCGGCGAAGATTGGGATGACAGCGACGGTCAATCGATGATCGACGCGCATCAGATGAACCGCGATATAGCCCGTTCAATAAAGAAATCCAAAAAAGAATCATCCGCCGCGATGGCGGAAGCCCGGAAGGAAATGGCTGAGGCAAGAAAGGAAATGATTAGGATCAAGCCTGCGCTTGACAGATTAAATGCTGAAATACTTCCCACTATTGAAGCCGAATTGAACAGCGAGGCGATCAAAGCGCAAATTCAAGCGGGCCTCGCCCAAAAGGATATGGCCCTTGCACAACTGCGGTCGGCGAATTGGTCTTCGGGACCGTCTTTTGTTGAAAAGAAGTCGAATACCTTTCAAGTAAAGGGATCGCCCAAAGTAGTTATCAACGCGAAGGGCTGCGACGTTAAAGTTCGCGGATGGGACAGGGCAGAAGTTAAATATGTCCTGACGGAATTTGCCGGCAATCGTAGCCGCACACCAGCCAGCGTCAAGGAAAACCAGACAAGTTCAGGCGTGGATCTAACGGTCACTAACAACGAAGACCCAATGCGAGCCGGCTTTCATTTCGATTCAAGCAATGTCCGGATCGAGGTTTTCGTTCCAAAAAAGTCCGATCTGAAAATCATTAGCAATGGGGAAATCAGGCTCGATGGAGTTTCGGGCGAGATCGATCTCGACGGCGGTGACGAAGCGATCAACATCCGCGATGTTGACGGCAAACTACACCTTTCGGCCGCCGAAGCCCAAGTTCGCGTTATTGGCTTTCGCGGAGATTTCAATTCGCAAACCGAATGCGGTGATGTCTATCTTGAAGGCGATTTTACCCAGCTTTCAGCCAAGGCAACCGATGGCACTATTTTTCTGACGATGCCACAAAATTCCAATGCTAACTTCGTTTCAAATACGGATATTGAAACAGAAGGTTTTGAAGCTGCGGAAGGTAAAAAATGGCGGTTGGGAAGTGGCGGAGTCTCCTACGAGTTTAATTTTACGCAGGGCAAACTCGTTGTTCGAAACGCCGTCCTGATGAACAGCTACTAAAATCAAAATGTGATCGAAATGTTGATTTCGATCAGATTGTTTTGAAACTGTGTGACTGCATTTGCGTTTAAGTCAACATGGTTTCCTCACCTCCGTCCGCTGTAAGAACTATTATTCAGATTTATACCGAGTGTTTTCCATGAAAAAGCTTTATCCCCTGTTAGCCAGTATATTCATTTCAATTTGCATACATGCACAGCCCGCAGCTGTTAGTGAAGTTGGCGTTTCCAGCAAGCCAGCCGGCTCGGCAACTGCAATTTCCAGTAAATCCAAGATCGAGATACCGCTCGAAAAAGCCGGGCCGCAGACCATTCCCCTGACGACACTGGCAATGACCATAGACGGCCGGCCGGACGAGGAATCATGGAAGTCCGCGAAGGTCTTTAAGGATTTCTATCAGACAAGTCCCGGCGACAACATCGCACCGTCAAAGCCCACGGAAGTTCTAATGATGTATGACGAAAAGCATCTTTACGTCGCGTTTAAATGCTGGGATGAAAAGGACAAGGTAAGAGCAACCGTTGCGAAGAGAGATGAGGTATTCGGCGAGGACAATGTCCGGATGTACCTCGACACTTATAACGATCAGCGGCGGGCATATGTATTCGGATTTAATCCTCTCGGAATTCAGCAGGACGGTATATTTACCGAAGGCCGTGGCGCCGATTTTTCGGTTGATATCGTGATGGAATCTAAGGGCGTTATCGAAGATTGGGGCTGGTCGGTCGAGGTAAAAATTCCCTTTAAATCTCTCCGGTATTCAGCCGGGAAAGGGAAGATGTGGGGATTTAACTTGGCCCGGAACATCGACCGGTTTAACGATGAAATCGATCAATGGATGCCGGACGACCGTAACATTTCAGGTTTTTTGATCAAGCACGGCAAGATTACTGGCTTGGACCAAATCAAATATGAAAGGACGTTGGAAATCGTGCCGAGCATCACCGTCTCGGAAACCGGCAGCCGCGTGCAGGCGAATGAAATAGCCGCTGGCAGATTCGTTAATCAACCGGTCAAACAGGACCTCGGCCTCACATTAAAATATACGCTTAGCCCGAACGTTACATTTGACGCAACGATAAATCCGGATTATGCGGAGATCGAGGCGGACGCCCCGGTTATTACGGCAAACCAGCGTTTTCCAATCTTCTTCCAGGAAAAACGGCCGTTCTTTCTCGAAGGCCAGGATGTCTTCTCGACGCCACTTCAGATATTTTATTCCAGACAGATCGTCGATCCCGATGTTGCTGCAAAACTTACTGGGAAGAGCGGCAAAACCTCGTTCGGGTTTTTGGTCGCATCGGACAACGCTCCCGGCAATTATTCCGAAAATGAACGCAACAGCGAAAGCACCTTTCCGAGAATCAGCGAGTTTGTCGATAAGAATGCCTTATTCGGGTTACTTAGAGTAAAACGGGATTTTGGGAAGGAAAATAACATTGGGGCCTTTGTCACATATCGTAGTTTTCCGGAAGAGAAGAACCTGGTCGCAAGTATCGACGGCCGTTTCAAGTTTTCACCGAAACTCGTTTCTACCTTTCAACTGATTGGAACAACTTCGCGCGATTGTTTTTTCGAGTCCGGTTTCGATCCTCTCGACGATCCGGCACAGGCACAAAGGAACCGCGATATTTGCCAGACGGGCCGGACGCCTAATCCAACAGATGTAAATCTTACGCCGGGCACATACGATAAATACCGGACTGGGAACGGTGTCGGATACTACTTCAATCTCGACTTCAGCGCTAAAAATTACGGCTGGTTTTTCGAAGCTGGCGGACGTTCGAAGGATTACCGGGCCGATTCCGGCTTTACACCGCGGACGAATACCAATTTCCTTTTTCTCGGTACCCGCAACAGCACGGAATCAAAGCCGAAGGCTGCAATCATCCGAATGGATTGGCGGAATAATGCAGGTGCGAATTACGACTGGAGCGGGCGGCTGCAGGAAATTAGCTACAGCACCAGTTTCAATTTCAACCTTCAGCGGTCAACGTCCGTGAATCTAAGTACGGGATTTTCAAATGAGCGGATTTACGAAGACGAATTCGGTTTAACCAGGTCTGCCAGCCGCCACGGCGAGTTCTTCGGTTCGGACCATCGCTCGGTTTTTCAACACAGCCTAAGTGGCAATATTAATACGAGGCCGTTTAAGAAGCTGTCGATGGGCCTGTTTCTCGGAACGATTTACAACGCTTTCGATTTTGATTTTGGAGCGGGAAGGATGCGTCGTGTCAGCCCTTCATTTTTGTCCGGCGATGGCCGCCTCGATCCCGGCCCGGGAAGGCAGTACGACGCCGAACTATCCGTTGAAGTCAAACCGGTCGATCCCTGGCGAGCGTCTCTCAGCTACCGTAAAGCAAGGCTGACCCGCAAGGACACAGGCCGTCAGGCGTTCGATACGAATATATTTACGGTGCGTTCAACCTATCAATTCACGAGGTTTATCTTCACGCGGCTTCGTTACGATTACGATACATTGTCGCGGCGGGCAGGCGGGCAGCTTTTATTGGGTTGGAATCCGAGTCCCGGCACATCGTTTTATGCCGGATACAATGACAGTCTTAATATTGGCGGATTCAACCCGTTTAACGGTCAACATGAAACCGGTATCGTCCGTAACAGCAGAACATTCTTCATCCGGGCATCGTATCTATTCCGCAAGAGCTTTTAACAATTTCATTTGCTCCTCCTGAAGCAAACTTTGGCAGTGGACTTGTGCCGTCCACTGCCCTTTTTATTTTCGCATGACCGCTTTCAGAACCAGTACGGATGTTTCGCTGTGCGTGATCTCACCGCTTAGAACCTTATCGGTCAGCTCGCTCAATTTCATTTTCACCGGTTCGATCTCTTCCGTTCCCTCAGAATCCGGTTTGCTGACGGTCAATCCTCTCGCGATGAAAAGATGAGTCGTGTTATTTGTGATAGATGTGATTCCTTCGATTTTACCGAGACTTATCCACTCTTCTGCCTCGATCCCGAGTTCTTCCTTCGCTTCACGTTTAGCGTTTTCGAGCGGCTCACCGTCATTGATCCCGCCCGCAATGGTTTCAAGATTTTTACGTCCGAGGGCGTATCGAAACTGCCGCGTGATGTAGGCATTTCCCTCATCATCGATCGGAAGCACTGAGACACCTTCGATGATGTCGATTGTTGCGTATGAACCTTCTTTGCCGTCGGGCTGTATTACCTTGTGTGATCGTCCAGTTTCCATTCTTTTTTGACATTTTTTCCCTCCAAAGTTTTTATATTTGGTACAAGCCTATCAAAAAGTCTTTGCTTTCAAACAAATGCAAATAATCCGTAAAGCTCTGGAAAAAACTTCTTGTAATAAATTAACTGTTAGTGTATAAATCTAAGCGGACAAATCATTTCTCGATTTAAACAATCAGCAATTCAAAGGAGATCATATGAAGCTAACAAGAAGTTTTTTAGCTATAGTCTTTAGTTTTTCACTAAGTTCAGCAGCTTTTTTAGTTCTTCCGGTGCAGAGTATTAGTGCTCAGGATACTAGAGTTGCGCTCCAGCGCGGATACAGGACCGGATATTCTGACGGCTACATGGCCGGATATCGTGATTCTATCGATAGCATCGCTAAAGATTATTCCCGCCACGGTGAATACGCTAAAGCGAATCGAGCCTACAATAAAGATTACGGTACCGCCGAAGATTACAAGGACGGCTACCAGCAGGGCTTTGAATCCGGTTACGACACCGGTTTTGAAAAGCGATCGTTCGAAGCAACGGTTCCGGCGGATTTGAATAATCGTGGAGCGGTTACGGTAAAAACGCCGGTCGAAACTGCTCCGGTTCAGGAAATAGCAGCGGCTCCGGTTGCGGAAACGCCCGTCGTCGAAACTCAGGTGGCAGTTGCCGAAAGCACAACAAGTGTTTCGGACAGCTTGACAGCCATTCAGCCTAATCCGGCCGGCGATGTGATGCAGAAAACGAGCTTTCAACCGGTTAGCGATGCGGTGATAATCATTCCCCGCGACACGGAATTGATCGTCGAATTGCAGGAAGAACTTACCACGGAACGCAACCGTGAGGGCGACAAATTTACAGCGAAAATCGTTTCACCGGCTGAAATTAGCGGTGCAATGATCGAAGGCCGCGTCAGCAAGATCATAAAACCGG
This sequence comes from Pyrinomonadaceae bacterium, assembly GCA_037723965.1. Classification (GTDB taxonomy): domain Bacteria; phylum Acidobacteriota; class Blastocatellia; order Pyrinomonadales; family Pyrinomonadaceae; genus OLB17. The sequence goes on from JBBJOS010000002.1 coordinate 91,619, forward strand.
GCCGAATCAAACGCCGGTCGGAAATGCTGCTTTCATTTGATCGCGTAATCCTAAACGAAACACGTTGGAGTAATTTCAATGCCGTCCTGTCCGAAGTATTGCCGTCAAAAGGGGACAATGTTAAGAAGGTAGATAACGAAGGCACGGCGGTTGGAAAACACTCATTTAAGGAAGACGGAATCAAGGTTGGAGCGGCGACGGGAACGGGGATCGTGGTGGGAGCGATTGCCGGAGGCCCAGTCGGAGCGGCGGTCGGGGCTGGAGTCGGTGCCGCATTTGGTGTGGGGGCGGTGGTGATCGAGCGGGGCAAGAATATCAACCTGACTCGCAGCCAGCAGCTTCGCATTAAGACGTCTTATGAGACGCAGATTAGATAACATTTATCATCGGAACGATTGTGATCTCCATTCTCTCGTTTCTACTTGTTCATGGTGATCTGGGGTAAAAAATTTTAACCTCAGATCATTAGGAACTTGAGCGAACAAAAACAAATTTACGTTCTAGTTAATTCGAAAATCAATGATAATCTTCCCGCTTCATGTCTAAATTCTCGAAAAACAAAAGTCTTATTATGAAAACGACCCTCTTTCTGGTGATTTTGGCGGCCTTTAGCGTGTCGGTGACTGCACAAAATCTGATCAGCTCGTCCAAAAACGCGACGATGACGGCGGCGCAGATCAATAAACGCATTCAATCCGTTTACGGAGCGTCGGGTCCCGAGCGTGCGGCGAAAGCGCTCGATCTTCATAAGATCAGCTACCGTTCGACCGATGAAAAAGGCCGGTCTGTAGTGCTGACCGGCCTTGTCGTGCTGCCGAAAGGCAGTGCTCCGAACGGGATGGTGATGTTCAATCACGGAACGATAGCCGACCCTCGAAAGGCGCCTTCGCAATATCGGGGAACGGCCGACGGGACAGAGCCGGAATCGGCAATCTTGGCCTTCGCGTCCGGTGGTTACGCAATAGTGATGCCGGATTATCTTGGCCTCGGGGATCACAAAGCGGCCCATCCTTACCCGCTGAATGTCGTCAACGGCCGTTCCGGTTTTGATATGGTCAAACCGGCGAGGGCTTTAATATCGAATCTTAACGCGAACGTCGGCCCGCGTCTTTTTGTCACCGGTTATTCTGAAGGCGGCGGCGTCGCCATGGCCCTTGTCCGTGAACTGGAAAAGAGCGGCGACCCCGATCACCGGGTTTTCGCGTCCGCTCCCGCGTCAGGCCCGTATGACCTGTCGGGCGCCACGCGGCAGTTTATGCTGGCCCAGCCGACCGATCAGGCTGGATTTGTCATCAGGCTATATCTGACATCATACATGGCTTATTATTTTCATAAGGAATACGGGGTAAAATTGACCGATTATTTCAAGCCGGCAATGGCGCTTACCGTTTCAACCGCTTATCCGGCGAATATTACGGATGAAGATCTGATAAAGCGTCTGGCACTCGCGGCGGTTTTGATGCGGTCGAAAAATTCGCTGTTCAATGTTATTACGCCTCGATTCAAACGTGCGATGGAAACTCTGGATTCGAGCGATCCGGTCATCAGACAGCTTATAAATAACGACGTTTACGATTGGACGCCGCGGTCTAAAATGCTGCTTATAAATTTACGCGGCGACAGGGTCGTCGATCCGGCGAATACCGAAAAGGCATTTCGAACGATGCGTTCGCGTGGCGTGCGGGCGGATACTTTGCGGAGGCATATCATCAAAAACGACAAGCTAACGCATTTAACGGCGGTCCCCGAAGCAATGTGGCAGGCCCGACGTTTTTTCGACGGCGGATTTACCGGATTTGCGGACGCGGAATAACGGAACGCAGGACCCCTGCCTGCAATGAACGTTGCTTCAACGCGAACAAACTTCTTGCGAATAATTAAATTTGCGTCGGCGTAGCGCGGCCGCGGACTCCGCGGGCAGGCAAGGTGCCTGCGTTCCTTTTTAACAATAAGGCTTGTCTAAGCCTGCGGTGTTCGGTAAAATTAAGTTGGCAATAAATCGAACGGAAATAAACCACTTATGAGCACAGCAACTGAAACGAACGCCGCGGCCGCCGGATTGAGGGGCGTGGTCGCCGCCCAGAGCGCTATCGGCGACGTCAACGGCGATGAAGGAAAACTAATTTATCAGGGCTTCGATATTCACGATCTGGCGGAGAATTCGACCTTCGAAGAGGTCATTTTTTTGCTTTGGAACGAGCGTTTGCCGAAAGCCGGCGAGCTTGAAGAACTAAAAAGCAATCTTCGGGCAAATTACAATGTGCCCGCCGAGATCATTGCCGGGATGAAATACATGCCGAAGGATGCCGATCCGATGGACGTCTTGCGAACATGTGTTTCCGCCCTCGATTTTTATGACAAGGACGGCCACGGCACCGACCGCGAGCACGCGATGAAGGCCGCGATCAAGATAACCGGCCAGATGGGCACGCTTGCCGCCGCCTGGGATAGAATTCGCAGCGGTAAAGACGTTATCGCCCCGGATAAAAATCTCTGCATCGCCGAAAACTTTCTTTATATGCTTCGCGGCGAAAAGGCCGATGCAGACGAAGCCCGGATGTTCGATATTGCATTGATTCTGCACGCCGATCACGAGCTTAACGCCTCGACCTTTACAACCCGCGTAGTCGCCGGGACGCTTGCCGATATGTACGGAGCCGTAACCGCCGGAATTGCCGCACTTGCGGGCCCGCTGCACGGCGGAGCAAATACGAACGTGATGAAAATGCTCATCGAGATCGACAATCCGGCGAAGATCGACGCTTGGGTAGATACGGCTTTGGCGGAAAAACGCAAGATCATGGGCATCGGCCACGCCGTTTACAAAACGGAAGACCCGCGTGCCACCTGGCTCCGCAAATTCTCGAAGCAAATGGCCGACAAAAAAGGCGTGACCAAATGGTACGAAATGTCCGAGCGGATCGAAAAACTGATGCTCGAAAAGAAGGGAATGTACCCGAATGTCGATTTTTACTCGGCATCGACTTATTATTTGATGGACATCCCGCTCGATATTTACACCCCGATCTTCGCCGTCAGCCGCATTTCAGGCTGGACCGGCCACATCCTCGAACAATACGGCAACAACAAACTCATCCGCCCGAGGGCCGAATACATCGGCAAGCGCGATCAGAAATATACGGCTATCGGCGAAAGGTAAGTTAGAATTCAGTAGTTATAAAAAGCCCGGATTCCGGGCTTTTTTGCGTTCGACACCAAGAATAAAAACATTGGTTTAGGACGGTGCAGCGTCGGCGGGGAAAATTTTCGCGTCGCGGCGTCGGCTGGCGCCTTCGCGTCATCGCGGCAGCCGCGTTGTAGTGTCAATAGCGGAACATACCGGGCAGAAACGCTGGTGGTTACGGAGCGTGCATCGCCAACCATGGCACGTTCCGTTACCACCAGCGTTTCTGTTACTAGCCGAGCTTATCGATCACAGCACGACCGTTCTTTTTTGCCGTTTTCTTTGTGAGTTGATGTCCGCACATGGTCAGCGGATTCGCACTTGGCTGACGGGAGTGAATATAATGTCGCTCACACTATCACTGACATTGACCGTTATCGATTCGTAAACATAGCGTTTTGCCGCGACTGATATAATGTACGTTTCGCCGGCGTCAACGTTCTCGAAGGCGTAATAGCCGAACGAAGACGTCATAACGGTTCGGCTATTTCCGGATTGATCGATCATTGAAACCGTTGCTCGTGCCAGGCCACGGCCGTTTGCGTCCAGAACCCGGCCCGAAACCGATGCTTCAGCAGCCGTCGGGGCGACGCGGAAGAGCGAAACGATATTTTCATTCCGCCGCGAGACCACCATCTGATTATTTGTAGAATCGAACAATACGCTGAATGAACCGACTCGGGCGCTCGCTATTTGGCCCAAAACGCTGTTCGAAGAATTTATTGTTCCCGTAGTGCCGCCCGATCCGAAGCCATAGGTCGCGGCACCCGCATCGATGATCCCGCCGTTGTCCCAGACCGGACTCCGTACCACATAATTCCCGTTCGTAAGTGCGGTGATTGAGCTGCCGATCTGATCACTCGCGGCTGAGCCGACAAGTGAATTTGACGCTGAAACAGCTCCGCTGGTGCCGGTTGATCCATTGCCCCAGGTCGCGGCACCGGCATCAATGATCCCGCCGTTGTCCCAGACCTGGCTCCCGACCACATAATTCCCGTTCGTCAATGCGGTAATTCCGCTGGTGCCGACAAAATCACTCGCGGCCGAGCCGACAATTGAATTTGACGCTGAGACCGCTCCGCTCGTGCCGGTTGATCCATTGCCCCAGGTCGCTGCTCCGACATTGATTATCCCGCCATTGTCCCAGGCCGAACTGTTGACCACGTAATTTCCGTTCGTCAATGCGATGATCCCGCCGCTGCCGATCTGATCGTTGGCGGTGCTGCCGGTAAGTGAATTTGACGCTGTGACAGCTCCGCTCGTGCCAGTCGCTCCGTTTCCCCAGGTCGCGGCTCCGGCACCAGCGATTCCGCCGTTATTCCAGATAGAACTCCTGACCACATAATTTCCGTTTGTCAATGCGGTGATTCCGTTGTTGCCGACATTATCATTCGCGGCTGAGCCGACAAGTGAATTTGACGCTGAAACAGCTCCGCTTGTGCCGGCTGCTCCGTTGCCCCATGTCGCGGCCCCGACATTGACAATGCCGGCGTTGTCCCAGCTCTGACTGTTGACAACATAGTTTCCGTTCGTCAATGGAGTAATTCCGCTATTGCCGACATTATCACTCGCGGCTGAGCCGACAAGTGAATTTGACGCAGTGACAGCTCCGCTGGTGCCGGTTGATCCATTGCCCCAGGTTGCCGCACCGGCATTGACGATCCCGCCGTTGTCCCAAACCGTACTCCTGACGACATAATTTCCGTTCGTCAGTGCGGTGATTCCGCCATTGCCGACATTATCATTCGCGGCTGAGCCGACAAGTGAATTTGAGGCTGAAACAGCTCCGCTGGTGCCGGTTGATCCATTGCCCCAGGT
>JBBJOS010000002.1:96720-361184 GCA_037723965.1 Pyrinomonadaceae bacterium
GTGAATTTGAGGCTGAAACAGCTCCGCTGGTGCCGGTTGATCCATTGCCCCAGGTGGCCGCACCTACACTGGTGATCCCGCCGTTGTCCCAGCCCGCACTCCTGACCACATAATTTCCGTTCGTCAGTGCGGTGATCCCGCCATTGCCGACAAAATCACTCGCGGTTGAGCCGACAAGTGAATTTGAGGCTGAAACAGCTCCGCTGGTGCCGGTTGATCCGCTGCCCCAGGTTGCCGCACCCACATTGCCGATCCCGCCGTTGTCCCAGCTCGCACTCCCGACCACATAATTTCCGTTCGTCAATGCGGTGATTCCGAAGTTGCCGACACTATCACTCGCTGCTGAGCCGACAAGTGAATTTGACGCTGAAACAGTTCCGCTGGTGCCGGTTGATCCATTGCCCCAAGTTGCCGCACCCACATTGATAATCCCGCCGTTGTCCCAGCCCGTACTCCCGACCACATAATTCCCGTTCGTCAGTGCGATGATTCCGCCATTGCCGACCTGATCACTCGCGGCTGAGCCGACAAGTGAATTTGACGCTGAAACAGCTCCGCTGGTGCCGGTTGATCCATTGCCCCAGGTTGCCGCACCCACATTGAGGATCCCGCCGTTGTCCCAGTTCCCACTGTTGACCACATAATTTCCGTTTGTCAGTGCGGTGATTCCGCTACCGCCGACACGATCAAACAGGGATGAGCCGACAATTGAATTTGAAGCCGTGACAGCTCCGCTTATGCCGGTTGTTCCATTGCCCCAGGTTGCCGCACCGGCATCAATGATCCCGCCGTTGTCCCAGTTCGGACTCCCGACCACATAATTTCCGTTCGTCAATGCGATGATGCCGCCATTACCGATCTGATCGCCCGCCGTGCTGCCGGTTAGCATACTGATCATTGATCCGCTGGATCCGCTGTAAAGGTAAACGGCACCGACGTCCGATATCGGGCCAGGCAGATCGTATCCAGGGTCGGAAATGACGATGTTCCCGTTCGGCAGGACAACCACTTGATTGCCGAAGGTTCCGCTGCCGGTCGGCCCGATTATGTCGATCTGGATGGCGGCGAGCGTGGTCGTGGTGAAGAGGCAAATAATCGTAAACAGCGCGATCAGCGACGTGAGGGTTTTCATTTTATTGTTCCTTATTTTTTGGAGTGAAAGTACGTTTCGGGAAATTATAGTATAAAAAAAGCAAAAGGCAAAGATAATGTGCGCTGAATCTGAAATTGCCGATAAAAATCCGCATTGAGTAGGCCGCGCCTGCCATGATCGGAGCGGCCGACGATCAACTAAGTATTTTGTTTTGCATAGGAACAGATAAAATAGTTGTTGCAAAATGTCGCACAGATGATACAATATCCCATCCGCCGTACAACCACGGCGATCTTAAATAAATTGGGAGTAGAAATATCATGGAGAGAAATTTTGAAGAATTCGAGCACGGCCCGGTCGTCAGCCAGAGCGAGTTGATCCACGTTACGATCAACGCCCGCGGCAGCTTCTTTTTGAACCGGCGGGCGATCGAGGCCCTCGGCGAGCCCGATTTTGTCGTCTTGATGTACGACCGCCGCCGCAGCACGATCGGCATGACGCGGGCGCCGTCCACCCGAAAAAACGCTTTCCGCTTAAAGCGAAAAGACAGGATAAAAAATAACGGCCGGATAATCTACGCCAGCAATTTTTGCCGCTTTTACCACATCCGCCCCGACGAAACCCTCGCCTTCACCGCCCCCGAAGTCGACAAAAACGGCATCCTGGTCCTCGACCTAAACGAAGTAAAATCCGTCCGGAAGATTTGACGCTCCCGGTTCCGACTCGGCAAACTCGGTTGTTCACGCCCTCGGGATTGCTCGGTGCAAACTGAAGCTTGAACTCGGAACCTATTGCCGATTGTGAAACAAACGGCTAGAATAGGACGTAACATTCGCGAGAATTCATTCCGAAAACCGAGGAGAAAATCATGAGAAGATTGTCGTTTGTCTTTGCTGTGGCTGTGGCCGCGGGTGTGGCTGCGGGTGTCTCTGCTCAAACCGATATGAAACCGCCTGTCGCTAAGAAAGAAGCTAAAGTTTTAAAGATTCACGGGTACGAGATCACGGATAATTACGCGTGGATGCGTGACCGCGAGACGAATAAAAATCCGGAGATAATCAAATATCTCGAAGCGGAGAACGCTTATACCGAAGCGCATATGGGGCCGCATAAGGCTTTTGCCGACAATCTTTACAAGGAAATGCTCGGGCGGATAAAGCAGGACGACACGACCGTTCCGTACAAAATGGGCGAGTATTGGTATTTTACGAAAACGGCGGAAGGGAAGCAGTATCCGACATATCTTCGCAGCAAATCGAAGGACGGCAAGGATGCCGAAGTGCTGCTGGATGTAAACGCGATGGCTGAAGGGAAGAAATATTTCGCCATCGGCGCGTTCGAGCCGAGCGACGACGGGAATCTGCTGGCGTTTTCGACCGATTCGACCGGTTACCGGCAATATACTTTGCAGATCAAAGACCTGCGGACAGGCAAAATGCTGCCCGATATGATCGAGCGCGTAACGTCGCAGGAATGGTCGAACGACGGGAAATATCTGTTCGTGACGCAGGAAGACGCGGAATCGAAGCGTTCCGATAAGGTTTGGCGGCACGCGGTCGGGACCGGCAAGAACGATCTTATATTTGAAGAAAAGGATGTGCTGTTCGGAGCCGGCATAGGGCGTTCGCGTGATAAGAAAATGCTTTTTATCGGTACGCAGGCGAAGACGATGCGCGAATACTGGTACCTGCCGTCGGACGATCCGCTGGGCAAATTCAAGGTTGTTTCACCGCGCCGCGAAGGGCATGAATACTCAGCCGATTTCAACAAAGGTGAATTTTACATTGTTACGAATAAGGATGCCGAAAATTTCAAAGTGGTGCGTGCTCCGCTCAACCACCCCGACGAAAAGGGATGGACGGATTTTATCCCGCACAATCCGGCGATAAAGATCGACGATATTAATTTTTTCAAGGATTACGCGGTGGTTTCGGAGGTCGAGAACGGCCTTGAATACATCCGCGTGATGGACATGAAAACACGCCGGGCGTCGGCCCGAATCGCGACGCCGGAAAGCGTTTACACGATGAATGTCGCGAACAACCCGGAATACGATACGCCGATCATCCGCTACGGTTATTCATCGATGATCACTCCGGCTTCGACGTACGAATTCGATCTGGCGACTCGAAAGAGCACGCTTATTAAACAGCTTGAAATTCCCAGCGGCTACGACAAAACGAAGTATAAGACCACACGTGTTTGGGCGGTGGCCCGCGACGGCGTGAAGGTGCCGGTTTCTATTGTGATGAAAAAGGGAACAAAGTTCGATGGTAAGGCTCCGATGCTTCTTTATGCTTACGGTTCGTACGGCGCTTCGATGACGCCTGGATTTTCGACGGCGCGTCTGAGCCTGGTCGATCGCGGAATGATCTACGCCATCGCGCACATTCGCGGCGGCAGCGAGCTTGGCGAGAAATGGCGTCAGGAAGGCCGGATGTTCAAAAAATTGAACACGTTCTACGATTTCGTCGATTCGGCGAAATGGCTGATCGATAATAAATATACGGCTTCGGACAGGCTTGTGATTCAGGGCGGAAGCGCCGGCGGATTGCTGATGGGCGGCGTGGTGAATATGTCGCCGGAGACATTCAAGGCGGCGATCGTGCAGGTTCCGTTCGTCGATGTGATGAACACGATGCTCGACGCGACGCTGCCGCTGACGACCGAAGAATGGATCGAATGGGGCAATCCGAACGAGAAAAAGGCATGGGATTATATGGTCCAATATTCGCCGTACGAGAACATCAAGGCCCAGAAATATCCGAATATGCTGGTCGAAATTTCGCTGAATGACAGCCAGGTGCCGTATTGGGAAGGCGCTAAATTCACGGCAAAGGTCCGCGAATTGAAAACGAACGACAGCACCGTCCTGCTCAAAACGAATATGGGCGCCGGGCACGGCGGAGCGTCGGGCCGCTACGACCGTTTGAAGGAAGTAGCGTTCGATTATGCGTATGCGTTGACGCAGGTTGGAATCGATAAATAGGACTCGGCCGTGCATTAAGTTCTGAGTTCAAACTTTAGTTTGCTTCTTCACCGGCGCGGAAGACAAGCTGAAGCTTGAACTCAGAACTAATCGGCAAACACTTTCGGCCTTGCATTAAGCGGGAACACGGTTTCATACCGCGACGCGAGGTTCAACAGCGTACCTTCCGACCAGAAATTTCCTATCAACTGCAAACCAATCGGCATTCCTTCGCCCGATAATCCGCACGGCACGCTGATCGCCGGAACGCCGGAGAGATTTGCGGAAACGGTATAAACATCGTTCAAATACATCGCCAGCGGATCGCTCGATTTTTCGCCCAACTTAAATGCGACGGTCGGCGAGGTCGGCGTGATTATCGCGTCGCATTTCGTGAATGCCTTTTCGTAATCCTGTTTCACCAACTCACGAACCTTCTGCGCCTTGGAATAATAGGCGTCGTAATAACCGCTCGATAAAACATAGGTCCCGAGCATAATGCGGCGTTTTACTTCCTCACCGAAACCCTGCTCGCGCGTTTTCATATACATATCGCGGAGGGCGTTCGCGCCTCCGGCACGGAAGCCGTAGCGGACGCCGTCGTAGCGGGCGAGGTTCGACGAAGCCTCGGCGGTGGCGATAATATAATAAACGGCGATGCCGTATTTGGCGTGCGGCACTTCGATATCGACTATCTGGGCACCCAGGCTTTTGAAATTTTCAATCGATTTTTCGACCGAATCATGGACGTCGTCGTCCAAACCTTCGCCGAATAAAGCACGCGGAACGCCGATTGTCTTGCCTTTAATATCGTTTTCTATCCCGTTTAAATAATCCGGAACAGGCACATCCGCCGAGGTCGCGTCGCGTTCGTCGCGGCCGGCGATCACACTCAAAACACCCGCCGCGTCCTTCGCCGTTTGACCGAAAATGCCGATGTTATCGAGCGATGACGCAAAAGCGACCAGGCCGTAACGCGAAATACGGCCGTACGTTGGCTTCAAACCAACGATTCCGCACAGCGACGCCGGCTGCCGCACCGAGCCGCCAGTTTCCGATCCCAACGCGACGCGGACGACCCCTGAAGCGACGGCCACCGCCGAACCGCCCGAACTGCCGCCCGGAACTCGCTCCGTATCCCACGGATTTTTCGCCGGGCAGAACGCCGAAGTTTCGTTCGAAGAACCCATCGCGAATTCGTCCATATTGGTTTTTCCGATGACTATTGCACCGGCGGCGTTCAGCCGTTCGATAGCCGTGGCGTTGTATTGGGCCTTATAATTATGAAGAATTTTCGAGCCGCAGGTGGTTTGCATTCCCTGCGTGCATATGTTGTCCTTGACGGCGATCGCAACGCCTTTCAAGGCAAGGCTGCCGCCGTTCGCGTCCAGTTCCGTAGCCCGAGCCAACGCGTGTTCCTTCTCAACGGAAAGGAAGGAATTGAGTTCTCCGTTCAGCTTTTCTGCTTTGTTTAAAGTATTTTCGATGTCTGTAATGAATGACATATTAATTCGCGGGTTGCTCCCCTTCAGGGAGTGAATCGGGTTCTGATCTTTCCCGGGGTTTCACACCAGGCTATTGTCTTTGTCGCCTTCCGACGGAAGGACTGATTAATTTATTACCTTATTGACCAGCCATTTACCGTTTTGCCTGACGGTCTCTACCTTTATTTCCTTTTGTTCGCTTCGCTCGTCGCTGCGCCAGAAAAGCACTACCTCGAAAACCGTTTTTTCAGGCGTAATTACCTCGCAGCCGGCGGTTCGGAAGGCCTTTGGGTAATCGGTTGAATTCGTTGTGAACACGTCATCCTCTGTCTGCAAATTCTCAAAAGATCCAATCAATTCCGGCGTCAGGAATTTTTCACGCAGCTTCAGGTTTTCCGGCGATAATTTCATATCCCGGGCGAAATGAAATGAATAAAACTCTTTCACAACACCGCGCGACTCCGTGCATTCCAGTGCTTCGAGATTCGGAACGCTGCACGAAGAAATGGAAAATGGAAAATGGAAAATGGACAATAGAAGAAACATACTTTTCATTTTCCACTGTAAATTTTTCATTGTTACAAAACTTTCGGCACCTGGAAATGCCCGGCGACACCGGCCGGTGCCTGGTTTAACGCTGCTTCCTGGCCAAGCGATGGAATCTCGGTATCTTCGCGGTCCGTCTTGGTCGTTTGGCCTTCGAGCGTAAGACCGCCGAGCATCGGTTCGATATTATCAGTGTTCAGCTCGTTTAACTGTTCGATATAGCTGACGATTTCCGCCATCTGCGGCGTGTACAAGGCGACTTCCTCGTCGGTAATTTCGAGGTGCGCGAGTTTTGCGATTTTTCTTACGTCCATAAAATTGTAGAAGCGATTCTGTGGTTTTTTGGAATAATTGAAATTATCAGCTTTCAGTTATTCCGATTTGTTTCTTTCTCGCCAATCCGCTTCCGGCGGCCAGCAAAAAGCTTTCGCGAAGTTTTTCGTCCGCTATCGCCTTTGCAGCCTGGAGCAGGCCCGAAGTGATTTCTTTTTTTGCAATTGCGTTCGCTTCCGCCGCCGAAGTTTCGATTGCTGCCGTCTGCCTGGCATTTTTAACGATTGCAGCGTCTATCTTAAATTCAATAAATGTCACCAGAGACGATCCGAGCGCGGAATTTAATTTAAAGATCATCTGGCTGCTTAAATCCTCGATCTGCCGCCGCCAATTATTGTCAGAAACCGCAACGAAAAGCTTCTTTTTGATCAGCTTGAACGGCACAGCGTGATTACCCAGCGATTCACCGGCAATCTTTCGCCACGCGGCAAATATGACAGCTTCGTTCGCGAATTCGCCGCCGTCGATGTCCTTAAAAACTACGGGTAATGAACGGAAAATATGCTGCATTTGTGATCTCTCGTTTATCAACTATTATCTTAATAGAGAATAAAAATAAATGCTAAATGGAAAACGCTCATGATAAACCTGCCGAAATTGATTTTGGCGTCGGGAAGCCCAAGGCGGTCGGAGATTTTGCAATCGGTTGGATGGGAGTTTGAAAAAGACGTGCCCGACATCGACGAATCCGAGCTGCGGGGCGAATTGCCGGAAGATTATGTGCGGCGGCTAGCTCGAACGAAGGCTGAAACGATCGCTGCAGGGCATAAAGGGAAGATAGTGCTAGGTGCGGATACGACCGTCGTAATAAATAAACAAATCATCGGAAAGCCTGTCGATTTGGAGGATGCGAGGCGGATGCTCAAATTGCTGTCTGGGAATTGGCATGAGGTTTTGACCGGAGTCGCCGTCGTGCGGGACGGCGAAACGCGGGACGGTTTGCAAAGCACGCAGGTCAAATTCGCGGAAATGAGCGAAGCCGAGATTGATTTTCTGGTGGAAAACGGCGATCCGCTGGACAAGGCCGGAGCATACGCTGTGCAGGCACAGGCGGCTCTGTTCATCGAGGGAATCGAAGGCGATTACTGGAATGTGGTCGGGTTGCCGGTGAACCTGGTTTATAAGCTGGTAAATCCGAAATAGTGATTTAATAGGCCACGGCTTCCTTTTTGTATTCCTGCCAGATATCGGTTGCCTGCGAGCCGGTAAGTTGGATCTCGACGCCGCTTTTCAGCAGTATTTTAAGTGCTCCTTTTGAATCATCGCCGCCATCGTGGAATTGCAGCGCGGCGATCTCTTCGCGGTTTATCAATCTGTCGGGCGTTTCGAGCCATTTCATAATGTGTGTCGTGAATCGTAAATCGTGAATTTCTGATCAGACTTCGCGGCTTCGGCGTCTCCGTCGCGTGGTTTCGCGGCCGCCTCCGAAATAGGCGAAGATCATCACCACTAAATGGGTGATGAACCAGACGTTGTCCGCTCCCATGTTCTGATAAATATACAAGAGAATCAGAATCCGCGGCATGAATATGCCTAAAACTATATCGGCCCACTGCGGAACGGCGTTGGCCGGATAAATCTCCGGGAACAAATACAGGGAAACAAGCAGGACAAGCCGCGGGAAGAACAGCGAGAAGATGAGAAAATAGATGTCCATAAAATTGGAGTCCCGGCTTGATTATATTATCTCCGACAATACTAGCATAATTCAGATGGCGGATTTGAAATTACAGATTCAAGATTTCAGATTTTGGAAGTAAAAACGTAGAATTTAGGTTTGATAACAAACTGAAGATGAACAAAGCGGGAAGAATAATTTTGGTAACGCCGCAATACGCCATCGAGGGCGGTGAGGTTGAGGTCGTGTGCGAAGGGTTTAATGTTGATCCGGAAGGCGATTACGGTTGCTATATCGGCGGCGAGAAGTGCCGGATAACGGCGGCTTCGTCGGACCGGATCTTGGCAATCGTGCCGGATAATATCGAGGGCGAAATATCGCTGCACTTGGAAAGCGGCGGCGATGAGAGCGAGCATTACAGCGTTACGATCGGCTTGCTACTGACGGATGAAATGCATATCGTGGCAAATCCGGCGGCCGATCCGAAGGACGATTCGATCATCCTGACGCGTTCCGGCTCGCGCGGTCAGCAGCTGCCGTTCACGCTTTACCGGCTTGAAACCGACGGCTATGTAGATGAAATGAGCGCGGAGATAATGAATCCGACCGGCATTGCGTTCGATAAAGACGGCGTAATGTATGTGACGAACCGTTCGGCGGGCGAAGTTTGCCGGATCGACCGCGGCGAAGAGGTGACGGTATATGCATCGGGCCTCGGCGTTGCGACCGGGCTGGCCTTCGATAAGCACGGTGTGATGTATGTTGGCGACCGCAGCGGGACGATCTATCGCGTGCCCGCTTTCGGCGAGACTGAGATATTTACGGTGCTCGAACCATCAGTGTCGGCCTATCACATCGCGTTCGGTCCGGACGGGCGGCTGTTCGTCTCGGCTCCGGGCCTTGCGAGCCATGACGCCATAATGGCGGTCGATGAACACGGAAATGCCGAAAAATACGCCCGCGGTTTCGGGCGTCCGCAGGGCCTGGCGTTTGATGTTAACGGGAATCTATATTCGGCCGCGTGTTTCAAAGGCAAGCACGGCGTGGTGCGGATCGATGCCGAAACGGGCGAAACCGAGATGTACGTCTCCGGCAATAATGTCGTCGGCCTGTGCTTCACGCGAAACGGCGAAATGATCGTCGCGACTAACGATGCAGTGTATTCGCTGCCGTTTGGGATCGAGGGAATACTATTGAATTAGCCTTATCGAGGCTTTTTCCGCATGAGACAAATTATTATTTTATCTGTTCTCGTCTTTGCTGCGGCTTGCAGCGGTACGGCGGAAAACCGGAATATTTCCACAAATACCACCGTCAGCCAGGCGACGCCCGAACCTTCACCGGCACCAAAATCCGATCTCGAACTGCAAAAGCAGATCGAGGCGATCGCCGCCGAGGCAAAAGGCAAGGTCGGCGTTTACGCTACCGTGATCGAAACCGGCGAATCCGTTTCGCTGAACGCCGCCGAGCGGTTTCCGATGCAGAGCGTTTACAAACTGCCCATTGCAATGGCCGTGATGGACAATGATAAGCTGAAGTTTGAGGAGAAGGTCCGCGTCGAAAAAACCGATTTTGTTGCTCCCGGCCAGCGAAGCCCGATCCGCGACAAATATCCGAACGGAACGGAGTTGACACTCCGCGAACTTGTACGTCTTTCTATTTCCGAAAGCGACGGCACGGCCAGCGACGTCCAGCTTCGGCTTCTCGGCGGAGCGGCGGCGGTGCAGAAATATCTGACGAAAATCGGAATTTCCGATATCAAAGTCGTAAATACCGAGAAGGAATTTGCGCGGGATTGGCAAACGCAGTATAACAACTGGGCAACTCCGAAAGCGATGGTAGAACTGCTCAGCGGCATGCGCGAATGGAACCCAAACTATCCGCTACAGGAAGAATTAACTCTGCACGCCTTCATGCGCGAATCACCCACCGGACCAAGGCGTCTTAAAGGTCTTTTGCCGAAGGACACAATTGTTTATCACAAAACCGGAACATCCGGCTCACGCGATGGTATAACCGCTGCGACGAATGACGTTGGAATAATAGTTCTGCCGAACGGGAAACATCTCGCGATCGCTGTTTTCGTCTCGGATTCGCATGAAAACGAGCAGGTCCGCGAAGCCGTGATCGCAAAGATAGCCAAGGCGGTTTGGGATAAGTGGGGGAAATAGTAAAGAGCAGCGTGATTCATAAAAAAACTTTAAAAATTTGAAAATTTGGGTGTATGATCGGTCGTACGCATTTTGATTGCTCTCCCGCGGGATTCTGGAAGTGGAGGATATTAGTTGCAATGAGCAATACGCAGCAATTCACAAGCAATTTTGGAGCGCGGCATACATATTTGTCGCATTTCGGGATTCGCACCAAACAGCTCGAGCCTATGATCGAATGGTACAAGACCGTTTTTCGGGCGAAGGTCATGCACCGGAATGAATCGCTGGCGTTCATGACATTCGACGAGGAGCATCATAGATTCGTTATTTTCGAAGACGAAATGACGGTCAAAAAACCGGATTCGGCCGCCGGCATCGACCACATCGGGTTCGGCCTTTTAAGCATCGGCGATCTCGTCGCGACCTACGAACGCCTCAAGGACGAAGGCATTACGCCGTTTATGCCGATGAATCACCGCTTTACGACTTCGCTTTATTATTACGATCCGGACGGGAACGAGGTCGAATTTTCGGTTGATAATTTCCCGACAAAAGAAGAGTGCGCGGGGTTTGTAAAAAGCCAGGCAATGGCGGAGATCGGAAAACCTCCGTTCGGTTTTCCCTTTAAAGCCGATGATCTCGCGGAACTTTACCACCAGGGTGCAAGTGCCGGTGAACTGGCGCGCATCGGTATACCGACCGATAAGCATGAGTAATTCCAGTTTCGGTAGTTTGGTCTATTTTCGACCGCTTACATTCTTAATCCGTGTATTTCGTTGAGATCCTGAAAGGTTTCTCCACGAAATACACAAATCAAGAAAGGTTATATAAGAAGTTATCTGTCGCTCTGCCCGCCCTTCTCCGGCTTCTGACTGCCGAAGCGTTCGTCCTCTGATTTCTTTTCGGTCCCGAGGCCTTCCGTTCCCGACTTTCCCGCACCCGCATTGCCGCCGCTTTTGCCGTATCCGCTTGTTTCTTCGTGATCGTTATTACTGTCGTCATCACTCGAACCTCTACGCTGCTGTTGTGCGGGCGTATGCGGTAAGTTGGTTTTTGCATGGCTTCGGAGGCATTTTAATTATGGGAAGAAAAAAACGTGTGACCGAGCAGGAAATCGCGGACTGTAAGGAGCTTTACCTCAAATATGGAGGGCGGCATTATTTGAAAATTAAAAAAGAGATGAGCGAAAAAGGCTGGACAACATTTAGCACGAACCGGTTGGGCAGCTATACAAAAGGCAAAAAAGAAACGATCGGATGGGTCGATGAGTTCGGTTGGGCCGAATTGCTGACCGAAGAGCAGAAGGAAAAGCTGCCGCGATTCAGCGCTAATCGGTTCGGTTTTCCAAAATGGCTCAAAAAAACGACGCCGCAGTGGACGTGGTATTGGAAATATCAAAAGTTGCTGTACAAGAAACTTAACCAAATAATGCTTGGCAGATCCAAGCGGCTGATGATATTCTTGCCGCCGCGTCACGGAAAAAGCGAACTTGTAACGGTGCGGTTACGGCTTGGATGCTGGAGATGAATCCAAAACTGAATGTGATTCTCGGAAGTTATAATCAGAAACTCGCCAACCGCTTTTCGCGGAAGATTCGAAGGGTGCTGGAAGACAGCGCATTCACGGCCGGAAACGCAGCTTCATCCGGCGAGAGGTCCCTGCATGAGAATACTTCTTCTAACGGAGTCATCATTATAAACGAAGGAGCCTCCACTCCCGAGAAAAAGAGCCCGCTCCGTAACCGCCGCGTTTCCGCACGTTTGAACACCGCCGCCGAGTGGGAAACAGCAGAGGGCGGCGGTGTGCGGGCGGTGGGTGTCGGCGGCGGCGTAACCGGATTCGGAGCCGGGCTGATCGTGATCGACGATCCGGTGAAAAGCCGGGCGGAGGCGGAAAGCCCGACTTACAGGGAGAAGACCTGGGATTGGTTCAACGACGATATTTATACGCGGCTCGAACCGGACGCGGCGATAATTTTGATACAAACACGCTGGCACGAAGACGATCTGGCGGGAAGATTATTAAAGGATGCCGAGGAAGAAGGCGGTGAGCAATGGGACGTGATTTGTCTACCGGCACTGGCGAAAGAGTTTGGAGCTTTAGGAGAGTTGGGTGAGTTTGGAGAGCCTAAACTCTGGAAACCACATGAACTCTCTAAACCTGATCCCCTTAACCGTAAGCCCGGCCAGGCTCTCTGCCCGCAGCGGTTTGATGAAAAGGCGCTCGAACGCATTAAAAGAAAGCTTGGTTCCTATTCGTTTTCGGCTCTTTACCAGCAGCGGCCGGTTCCGGCGGGCGGCGGGTTATTTAAACGGGAATGGTTTAAGAAGATCATTGATAAGGCTCCGGACGGATTGAAGTGGAAGCGCGGTTACGACCTCGCGGTTTCTACAAAAACCTCTGCCGATTATACCGCTTCATTTCGCTGCGCTGCGGACAGCCTGGGCAATATCTATATCGAAGGCGGTTTTCGCGGACGCCTCGAATATCCGGAGCAGCGGCGGTACATGATCGGGCGGATGATGGCCGAAAAGAATACCGAGCACGGCATCGAACTGGCGTTGCATGGGCAGGCCTTCGTGCAGGACCTGAGGCGCGAGGTGAAGCTGTCGAACGTGCCCTTTCGCGGCGTGAAGGTGTCGGGCGATAAGTTTACGCGGGCTTTGGCATGGTCGAATAGGGCGGAAGAAGGCAAGATCATCCTTGTTCGCGGCCCGTGGATACAAGACTTTATTGAAGAAGCCTGCCGCTTCACCGGAAACGGCGGCGCGCACGACGATCAGATCGATGCCGTGAGTTTAGCCGTCGAAATGCTGGCGAAAGGCGGGAACGGGTTTCATACGTTTCGCTGATTAAGTATAAAGCCGATAAATTGATAGTAAACCGCATGTGTTCAAACACTGGTAAAAACGGGCGGAGGCGGCGGTTCGGCACTATCGGCGCTCGGTACTTTCCCAAAGAATTCTTTAACATTTCTGCCGAATGCCAATCGATAAATGAGCAGGCCAAATGATCCGTAAATAATAAATCCGCCAATAACTGCGCCGATAACTTGGGCCATATTCTCATATTCGTATCGATCGATTGGGCCTGACACCGGCATCAATTGACCCAGAACAGAGAGGGAAATCACGAATAGAATTGCACTTACGGCTAGCCACCGGCCGTAGTTTCTTCGTTTGGCCAATCCCCAAAAAGCGAACAAAAAGACCGAAATAAACGCAACCTTGGCAATAAGTAAAAGAAACGAAATCACTACCGAAAATAACGTAAGCCCGGAGTTGGCGAGAAATACCGCATCACCAATGATCGAGAGAACAACACCAATTGTAATAGGTATGCTGACTAGCAGAATGAAAATCTGAGCTATCCAAACGGAGATCGGGCGTTTCATATTGTTTTCCATTTAAGTTATCAAGCTAATCGGCAAAGGGCTTTACGATTTTTTCGACTAATATGCGGTCTCATTGAATTTTTGAAATCCGGCACGGCTGAGAAAATCAACGAATTCGTCCGCGAAGGATCGGGTGCAATGATGCTCCGGTTGATTGGCGATATATCTTCTCACACTGTCGAGGCTGGTTTCATTTACTGAAACCGCAAAATATTCGTCCTGCCATTCGAACTTAGTTTTGGTTAGATTAGTTTTATTTATCCAGAAGGATGATTCGCCTTTGATCAACTGCATTATTTGCTTGATGGTTTGGTCGAAACCTAAAGATATCAGGCAATGAAGGTGATCTGTATGGCCGTTTATCGAATCAATAAAAATGCCCTTTTCGCGGGCGTTTGTCTGGATGTGGTCGATGACTTCTGGTCTTAGCTCGTTGGTTAAATAGGGCTCTCGGTTTTTGGTGGACCAGACGAAATGAATCCAAACTCGGATGTATGGCATAGATGAAGTGGTTCTTAATATTGCCACTAGCTTTAGCTAGTGGAAAGGCAAGATCTGATTTCCGGCTTTAGCCGAATATCTGTTTTTTATATTCCTTATAGCTTTAACTCAATTCAGCTAAGCTATAAGGAATTCGGATTTTATTTAATATTCGGCTAAAGCCGGGTTTGTTGTTGAACATTATCCACTAGCTGAAGCTAGTGGCAATATTTTCGGAAAATAATTATTCATCATCCTCATGCGCACGCACTCTTCCCGATGCGACTGCTTCATCGACTACTTTTTTCAGTAGATTTCCGGGCAGAGGATCGTAGTGCGAGAACTGCATGTGATAACTGCCGCGCGCCTGGGTCACTGAATTTAGCTTCGATTGATAATCAAGCATTTCCGATAGCGGCACTTTGGCTTTTATTACCTGCTGTTTGCCGCGGACTTCCATGCCGGAGACGCGGCCGCGGCGGGAATTCAGGTCGCCCATGATGTCGCCGGCGACTTCCTGCGGAGTGAAGACCTCGACGTCCATTACCGGTTCGAGCAGCGTCGGCTTGACCTTTTCCATGGCGGCGCGGAAGGCTTTGCGGCCGGCGGCGCGGAATGAATGCTCGTCAGAATCGACCTGGTGAAAGCTGCCGTCGATGAGCGTGACCTTGAAATCGACGAGCGGATAACCAGCGACGGCACCGCCTTGGGCGGCTTCAACAATACCTTTTTCGATTGCCGGGCGGAAATTCGCGGGCACGGAGCCGCCGAAAATTTTATCCACCCAGACGAAACCTTCGCCACGTTCAAGCGGTTCGAAGATGACCTTGCAATCGCCGAACTGGCCGCGTCCGCCGGATTGTTTTTTATGCCTTCCTTGAACTTCTGCGGGCATCGTGATCGTTTCTTTATACGGAACCTTCGGCGGATGAAGCGCGACCTCGACGTGGTAGCGGTTCATCAATTTGCCGACGACCGTTTCGATGTGAAGCTGGCCGGAGCCGGAAAGAATAAATTCCTTTGTCTGCGGATCGCGGTCGAAATGGAGGCTTGGGTCTTCTTCTAGAATTTTGTGTAACGCACCGGAAATTTTGTCCTCGTCGGCCCGCGATTTCGGTTCTATGGCGAAGGCGATGGCGGCTTCCGGGTATTCGACGGGTGGATAAACTATCGGTTTCGCCTTGTCGGAAAGCGTGTCGCCGGTCTGCGTTTCCTTTAATTTTACGACGGCGATGATGTCGCCGGTCGCCGCTTCGGTGACTTTATCCAAAGTTTTTCCCTGGATAACGTGCAGCGTGCCGAGGCGCTCGGGGATGTCGCGTGAAGTATTTTGCACAGTCGCGTCGGACGAGATTTTGCCGGAGACGACCTTCATTATATTGATCCGTCCGGCGAACGGGTCGGCGATCGTGCGGAAAACGTAGGCCGAAAAAGGCTCGTCGTTATTATATTTGCGGTTGATGCGGTCGCCGGTCAATTCGGGATTAGCGAAGCCCATTTCGGATTCGTGCGTCGCCGGATTCGGGGCGAATTCGACGAGGTGATCGAGTAGGATCGACAGTCCGGCCATCGTGATCGCGGACACGGCGTAAACCGGACAGAGCTTGCTGTTGGCGATGGCGCGGGCGAGATTCGGGACGATGTCCTCTTCGGGCAAGGTGCCGTTCTCGAAATATTTTTCCATTAGGGCGTCGTCGGATTCGGCGACTAGCTCGATCAGGCGTTCGCGGGTGGAATCGAGCAAAGCTTTGCCTTCGCTGGGAATCGCGATGCCTTTTGCTTTTCCGTTTTCATCGAATTCATAAGCCTTTTGATGTACGACATCGACCACGCCGCGAAAATTCGCTTCGTTTCCGATCGGCAATGTGAAAGGAACTATCGAGCGGGCGAACGAATTCGCGGCCGTTTCGAGCGCATGGCCGAAATCCGCGTGCTCCTTTTCCAGTTTATTGATAACCATGAAACGCGGGAGCATAAATTCGTTCGCGTACTGCCACGTTTTTTCGGTCTGCACCTCGATGCCGTGAACGCCGTCAACAACGACGAGGGCGCAGTCCGCGACGCGCAGTGCCGGGCGGGCGTGCGAAACGAAGGCCGCATAGCCAGGCGTGTCAATGAAATTGAATTTGGTGTCTTTGTATTCGAGGTGGGCGAAATTGTTGTTGAGGGAAACTTTTCGTTCGATCGAATCTTCGTCGTGGTCGGTAACGGTCGTGCCTTCATCGACCTTACCCCAGCGGTGCGTCGAACCGGCAAGCTGCAAAAGAGATGCGACAAGCTGCGTTTTACCCGCGTCGCCGTGTCCAATGACAGCCAGATTTCTGATGTTCTCTGTCGTAAATGCTTTCATCTTCGGCAAGTCCTCCTTATCTGAAATTTAAGATTTGGAATTTCAAATTTCAAATTAAGAAGATAAAACGCCGATATGGAATCTGAAATCCGGAATTCATTTGTTGGTAAGAGTTTAATTTATACCTGTAATGGTAAAAGGGCAAGAAAAAAGAAGTTGCCGGTGGTCGGTTGCCAGTTGTCAGTTAAGAAAATAGCTTCATTTGATATTCCATTTCTTTATCTCAGATTTCAAATATCAAATTTTGAATTTGTGACTACTGGCTTCTGACTGCTGACCACTGACAACCGGCCACTTTTAATGTATTATTTTCGCAAGTTTGGAATCTTACAAAATGCCGTGCTTTCCAGCGGGCAACGCAAAAAATCGGAGCGGGAAACGTCTTTGAAGAGTTGGCGCATCATATGCGCGGCCGTTCTGGTCTGAACGGTATAAAACTTAAAGAGAAGAATATGAAAAAGATACTTGGATCGACGAGGGGCCTGTTGGCATTAACGGTGATGTTTACGATGCTTATTGGCGCGGTTCCGGCACGGGCTCAGGGACTTGTTCCGGTCAGCGATATTGCCGGCGGCTCGACGGTTTTTGTTTTCCGGACAAGCGTGAAATCGGCCCCGAGACGGTTTGTTTCAAAGATAAAGCAGGGACAAACGAAGCTTCAGCGGCAGGATAACGCCCGAAAGGTCAACAAGCAGTTTGTGGCGCTGGCAAAGGTTGCTCCTCGTCGTGTAAGAACGGCGTCAATCGATCCGAACAATTATGCAAAAGGATTTCCGACGCTTGCTCCGGGCGAAGCTTCGAAGCTTTTTGCCGGTGTCGGCGAGTGGTACATGGATCGGAGCGATTACAATAATGCCCTCGATTTTTTCCGCGAGGCGAACACGATGGACAAGGCCAACAGCCGCGCATCCTTTGGGCTTAGCGAAGCTCTGGCGCTGAAGGGAAATGAGCTGCTGGCGGCGGGCAAAACTACGGCGGCCAAGACATTCTTCGAAGAAGCCTTGAAATACAACCCGAAGAACGCTCCGGCTTATTTCGGCCTGGGAGAGTTTTACACGAATGCTGATCAGAACGCTGAAGCTCAGAGCAACTACGAACTGGCCATCGCGAATGACCCTGAATTAACCGAAATTTATGTCCCGCTCGGCGTCCTGTATTACCAGAAAGGCGAGATCGCGAAGGCCGACACGCTGTTGACAAAGGCACTCGCCGCTTCACCGGATGACGCCCAAACGCAGTATTTCCTTGGGTTAGTGAGATTTGCACAGAACAAGAATCCCGAAGCTCTCGCGGCATTTACAAAGGCCAAAACAATCGACGCAAAATACGCCGAAGCTTTTTATCAATCCGGAGAAACGCTTTCGCGGCTGAAAAATTATCGTGAAGCAAGCACGGATTTTAAGATCGCAACAGAGTTGAAGCCCGATTATTTTGAGGCCTGGCTCGGGCTCGGTTCGGCGAATTACGAACTCGGTAATAACGCCGAAGCGGTGACGGCTTATAAAGAAGCCGTGCGTTTGAGGAATAATAACGCTGAAGCCTTTGAAAATCTGGCGGACGCGCACCGCCAGCTGAATAATTTTAACGAAGCGGAATCAGCTTACAATCTCGCCAATGTATTCATGATTCGCAACGCCGATTATGATAAGCAAGACGCCGCCGATATATACGCAAAGGCGTCGTTCATGATCGCGAAGCAGTGCGAGATCGATAATAAACGAAACGCTCCGTGCAGATGGGAAACGGCGGTAACGCATTTGGAAAAGGCGATCGCCTTAAGCCAAAGCAGCGTCGATTACGCTAATCTCGGATGGGCCTATTACAACTGGGCCAGATGGGACATCAACCATAACAATGCGGCGGCGGGACAGCCTCGTTTAATAAAGGCTAAGGAAAATCTGCAAAAAGCGGTTGGATCAAGCCCGACATTTCTTGAAGGCCCGCTGCTCAACCTCGGACTTGTTTTGAACGATCTAGGCGATCACGCCGGTGCCGTCGAGGCTCTGAAACGAGTGGTCGAAAAGGAACCGAAATGGGCATTCGCGCTGAACGAACTCGGTGTCGCGTACCGCAAGCAAAATAATTATAAGGACGCGGTAAAGCAGTTCAAGAAAGCGGTCGAGAAGGACGACAAATTTGCGGTGGCCGTTTACAATCTGGGCGAAGCTGAATTTCGCGGCGGCAACCCGGGCGAATCGAAAAAGGCTTATGACAAGCTGGTAAAAATGGGCCAGGGCAGGTTAGCCACGAAGCTGCAGATCGAGACGAGGGGGATCGTGCTTAAATAACAGTTACCCTCGAGCAATGGACAATGAAAAACGGACAATGGACCATGAAGGAATGAAATCCGGCATTGTCCATTTTCCATTGTCAGATGTACATTTTGACAATTCAGCCAAGACTATCGAAATACAATCAAATATCAGCCTAGCGCCTTTTACGACGATGAAGATCGGGGGAAAGGCGCGCTTTTTTGTTAAGGCTGGAAACGAGCAGCAGGTTGCTGACGCCGTTGGCTTTGCGAAGAAGAACGATCTCGGCCTGTTCGTTCTGGGCGGCGGCAGCAATATTCTGGTGTCGGATAAAGGCTTCGACGGGCTGGTGCTGCAAATCGCGTTGAAAGGCATCGAAGATTGTCCAGGGCAGGACTTTGGACTCACCGTCAAGGCCGGCGAGAACTGGGATGCTTTTGTCGCGTATTGCGTCGAACGCGATTTGGCCGGGATCGAATGTTTAAGCGGCATTCCGGGTTTTGTCGGCGGTACTCCGGTGCAGAATGTCGGTGCCTACGGGCAGGAAGTTTCGGAGACGATAGTGTCGGTCAGATGTTTGGACCGGAATTCGGGCGAGATCGTCGAGCTGTCGAATGCGGAGTGCGGGTTCAGCTACCGCACCAGTATTTTTAATTCGACGATGCGGGACCGGTTTATCGTGCTGGCGGTGACGTACAGATTGAAGAAAGGCGGCGTGCCGAAAATCGTTTATAAGGATCTGCGGGAATATTTTGGAGGAACAGCGGCTGCTCTGGCGAAGGTTAGAAAAGCCGTTTTGAATATCAGGGCCGCGAAATCGATGGTGATCGACGCGAACGATCCCAATTCCCAAAGCGCCGGATCTTTTTTTAAGAATCCGATCGTTCCCGGTTCCATAATAACGGAAATCGGTGTTGAAAATATTCCTCATTTTCCTGTCGATGAAGAAACCGTAAAGATTCCGGCGGCATGGCTGATCGAAACTGCCGGTTTTTACAAAGGTTATAAACTCGGAAACGTTGGGATTTCGACAAAACATTCGCTGGCGCTGATTAATCTCGGCGGCGGAACCGCGGAAGAGATTTTGGCTTTAACGGGAAGAATACAAGCGGAGGTCGAAAGCAAATTCGGCATATCACTTCAACCCGAACCCATATTTGTCGGTTTTTAAACGGAACGCGGACATCCTTGTCCCAGTTCCGGTAAGCAAAAATTTTATTTCAGAGCGTTCTATCTGATGTATAATCCGAAATTGAAGTTTTTTTAACTCTCTCCGGATAAATTTTCCATTTTGTGAGGTTCCCTATGTTTCGCAGCAAGCACATTCTTAAATCAATTTTCGCGTCTTTGGTTCTCGTTTCGATGAGTTTCCAGAGTGTTCCCGTTTACGCCACCGATCTAGTCGGCAGCGACGATCTCGCGGGCGGAGCCAGCGTTTTCGTGTTCCGCGAATCGCGTAAGAAACCTCAGGAGCGAGCCGGCGGAAGCGTCAGCGGTGGAGGCGGCGGCGGAGCCAAAGTGCGAACATACCGCGACAAAGTGAATGCCCAGATCGCCGCCGCACGCAAGAAAAAGGCCGCCGCCGCGAAGGCTAAGCAGGCCCAGCTTGCCGCCGCCAGGAAACGCGAACGCGTAGCAAAACTCAAATTATCCAATACCTTCGCCGCAAAGGGCGAGACGTTATTGGAAACCGGCGATTCGGGCGCCGCCGTGACGGCGTTTCGCGAATCGATCAAATTAAACGCGAAAAATAGCTCGGCGATGCAGGGATTAAGCGATGCATTGACGGCAAAGGGAATTGAGGTCGGCGGTGCGGATTATAACGAAGCCGCCGTCGGTTATTATACCGAAGCTGTGAAACTTGACCCGCGAAACGAAGTTGCGTTCACCAAGCTCGGCGAAATTCATGACTCCAAAGGCCGCAATGCGATGGCGCTCGCGAATTATGAAAAGGCGCTGGCCATTGATCCCGCGTTGTCTTCGCTCTACATGCCGGTCGGCCTGGCGTATGTCGAGGCCGGCGATTCGGTCAAGGCCGATCTTTATCTGACCAAAGCCGAAGCGGCGGGCGCCGACGGCGCAGACGCGAGATTTGCACGCGGCGTACTGCTTTATAAGCAGAATAAGAATGAAGAAGCATTGGCAGTCTTCGACCGTATTGCCGCAGCCGAACCGCTGAATTCGGGTGCTCAGTATCAGCGTGCCGTGATTTTCGCAAAAATGGGTCAGGACAAGAAAGCCGCCGATGCGTATAAGGATACATTGAGAATCGATCCGAACAACGCGATGGCGTGGTTCGATACGGGCGTCATTCATTACAACAAGGGCGAATACAATGACGCCCTGACCGCCTATCAAAATGTAGTTAGGATAGATAATACAAACTACAAAGCTCACGCTAATCTGGCCAGCACATACCGGCAAATGGAACGTTACGCCGAAGCGAACGCCTCGTACAAACTGGCCGAGCCGGGATATAAGACCGATCCCGACCTGTACAGCGAATGGGGTTTCTGTCTTGGCAAGACGAACGAATGGGACAAGGCGGCGCAGAAACTGGAAATTGCCCGCAGCTTAAGCCCGAACGCGGTCGATTACACGAATCTCGGCTGGGCCTATTACAATCAGGCGCAGATCGATAAACAGAACAAACGCGAAGCAGAAGCACAAGCTAACTTCGCCCTGGCGAAAACGAACCATCAGAAAGCCGTGGAACTCGATCCGAAACTGGATGCGGCGTACCTAAATCTGGGTTCGGCGAATAACGGGCTAGGCGATTATGACGGGGCGGTTGCGGCACTGAATACGGCCGTCAGCCTGAAACCGGATTGGGCGATCGCTCTGAATCAGCTCGGCCTCGGGTATCGCGGGCTGAATAATCTTTCGGCTGCCCTCCAGCAGTTCAACCGCGTTGTCTCAATCGACGGCAATAATGTGATGGGCCTGTTTAATCTCGGCGCGACGCAGCATGCATCAGGCGATAAAAAGGGAGCGAAAAAGTCGCAGGACCGATTGAAAAAACTTAACCCCGATCTGGCAGGCCGTCTTGGCAATGTTATCGCCGGTAAAATCATTGACGAGGGAACGCGGAGAATCAGGGATCAGATCAAGATTCCGAGAATTCCTTTTTAACCGAAAGGCAAAAACCATTTCCGTCGATAATCAAGAAACGCGGTTCGAGAGAGCCGCGTTTTTTTTGTATAATCGAGAGTTTACCTATGCCCAAAAGAACAGACATCCGCAAAATTCTCATCATCGGGTCCGGCCCGATCGTTATTGGACAAGCATGTGAATTCGACTATTCGGGGACGCAGGCCTGCCGGTCGCTGAAGGAAGAAGGCTTTGAGGTGGTGCTCGTCAATTCCAATCCGGCGACGATCATGACGGATCCGGAGATAGCCGACCGCACCTATGTCGAACCGCTAACGCTCGAAACGCTGACCGCGATCATCGAGAAGGAAAGGCCCGACGCTCTTTTGCCGACGGTCGGCGGGCAGACGGGATTGAATTTATCGGTCGAGCTTTTTGAAAAAGGCGTTCTGGACAAATTCGGCGTGCAGTTGATAGGTGCTAATATCGACGCGATCAAGGTCGGCGAGGACCGCGAGCTGTTCAAAGCGGCGATGGACGAGATCGGTATCGAGTCAGCGAAAGGCGGATTTGCGCACACTTGGGAAGAAGCAGAAAAAATTGTCGAAGAGATTGGCTATCCGGCAATCATCAGGCCGAGTTTTACGCTTGGCGGAACTGGCGGCGGAACGGCTTATAATCCGGAAGAATTTGAGGAGATCGCTAAAAACGGCCTGGCCGAATCGCCGAATTCACAGATATTGATCGAAGAATCGATTCTCGGCTGGAAGGAATATGAGCTAGAAGTGATGCGCGATCTGAACGACAACGTCGTTATTATCTGCTCGATCGAAAATTTCGACCCGATGGGCGTGCACACCGGCGATTCGATCACGGTCGCGCCGGCGCAGACTTTAAGTGATGTCGAATATCAAAACCTGCGCGATATGTCGATCAAATGCATCCGCAAGGTCGGCGTCGAAACCGGCGGATCAAATATTCAATTTGCGGTCAATCCGGAGAACGGCGATGTGCGGATAATCGAGATGAACCCGCGCGTGTCGCGTTCGTCGGCGTTGGCTTCGAAGGCTACCGGTTTTCCGATTGCGAAGATCGCCGCGAAGCTGGCGGTCGGTTATACGCTCGACGAAATTCCGAATGATATTACCAAGAAAACTCCGGCGTCGTTTGAGCCGACGATAGATTACGTCGTGACGAAGATCCCGAAATGGGCCTTCGAGAAGTTTCCGGGTGCGGAAGACGTGCTGGGAACACAGATGAAATCGGTCGGCGAGGTGATGGCGATCGGACGGACGTTTAAGGAGAGTTTGTTCAAAGGGCTACGGTCACTGGAGGCAGTTAAACCGTTGCGCTTGGTCGATGTTCCCGACAACGAATTGCAGCGGAAACTCGCCCGGCCAAATTCGCAGCGTTTCTCTTATGTGACTTATGCCTTGCAAAACGGCTATACGATTGAGGAAATTTACCGTTTGACGAAGATCGATCCTTGGTTTCTGGAGCAATTGCAGGAAGTGATGAAGCTGCAGGAGCAGATCGATTCGAAGGACTTGAACGAGATTTCGGACGATTTGTTGCGGCTGGCGAAGGAATTCGGATTGTCGGATAGGCGTCTTTCATTTTTGACCGGGACGACCGAGTTGGAAGCGCGCGAACATCGCAAAAATGCTGGTATCGTGCCGGTTTATAAGCGTGTCGATACCTGCGGTGCCGAGTTCGAATCGTTCACTCCGTATCTTTATTCGACGTACGAAGAAGAATGCGAAGCCGAGCCAGGAAGCGGGAAAAAGATCATGATCCTTGGTTCAGGGCCGAACCGGATCGGGCAGGGAATCGAGTTCGATTATTGCTGCTGCCACGCTTCGTTTGCACTGCATGACGCGGGTTTTGAATCGATCATGGTGAACTGCAATCCGGAGACGGTTTCGACCGATTACGACACTTCGGACCGGCTTTATTTTGAGCCGCTGACATTTGAAGACGTAATGAACATCGTGGATGTAGAAAAACCTGACGGCGTGATCGTGCAGTTCGGCGGGCAGACGCCACTGAATCTGGCGGATAGGCTACATCAGGCCGGCGTGCCGATAATCGGGACTTCGCCGGATTCGATCGATCTGGCGGAAGACCGTAAGCGGTTCGGGACGTTGCTGGACGAACTCGGAATTCCGTGCCCCGACAATTCGAGCGTGACATCGATTGAGGAAGCAAAAAAAGCCGCCGAGCTAATCGGTTATCCGGTCATCGTGCGGCCGAGCTTTGTGCTTGGCGGGCGGGCGATGGCGATCGTTTATGATGAGGAAACGCTCGACGAATATATGCGCTCCGCTGTCGATGCTTCGCCGGAGAAGCCGATTTTGATCGATAAGTTTCTAGAACGTGCTTCGGAAATCGATGTCGATGCGCTCGCCGATGAAACTGCGGTCGTCATCGCCGGGATTCAGGAGCATATCGAGGAAGCGGGAATCCACTCCGGAGATTCGTCGAGTGTGCTCCCCGCCCAAAAGATCGCTGCAGAGCATCTGGAAACAATTCAGCATTATACGAAGTTGCTCGCGAATGGATTAAAGGTCAAAGGCCTGATGAACATTCAGTTCGCGATCAAGGACGACCGTGTTTATGTGCTTGAGGTAAACCCGCGGGCGTCGCGGACGGTACCGTTTGTGGCAAAAGCGACCGGAGTTCCAATTGCCAAGATAGCTTCGCTGGTGATGGCGGGCGATAAAACGCTGGCGGAATTCGGCCTGCCGGATGTTTTAAATGTGCCGAAGATCTTCGTTAAATCTCCGGTCTTTCCATTCAAAAAATTTGCCGGTGTCGATCCGATCCTCGGCCCGGAAATGCATTCGACCGGGGAGGTGATGGGCGTCGGCGACACTTTCGGCGAAGCATACGGCAAAGCGATGGAAGGCGCCGGCGTTACGCTGCCGGCCAGCGGAAAAGCCTTCGTTTCGGTCAACGAAAGCGACAAAGGCCAGGCCGTCGTTCTTGCCCGCCGCCTGAATAAACTCGGCTTCGACCTTGTCGCGACCTACGGCACGGCCAAACGCTTACGCGAAGTCGGCCTCGACGGCGAGTCCGTTTTCAAAGTCAATGAAGGCCGCCCCAACATCGCCGACCTCATCAAACAAGGCGAGATCGCCCTGATTATAAACACCCCGCTCGGCAAAACGTCGCACTACGACGAACAAGCCATCCGCAAAGCCGCCCTCCAATTCAACGTCCCCTGCGTCACCACCATCACGGGAGCGGAAGCCCTCGTCGAAGCAATTGCAGCAAAGAAGTCGGAAGAAAAAACAACGGTGCGGAGCTTGCAGGAAATTCATTCTTCAAAGCGTCAGGAAACTGAATCGGCTGCTTAAAATCTAAATATCTTTACACGTTGCGTATATTGCAGTAATATACATTTTGATGGCCTTGATACTTGCAAGTTTTGAAGGATTTGAATGGGACGAAGGCAATTCCAACAAGAATTGGACTGGGCATCATGTTACTGATGCGGAATGCGAACAAGTCTTTTTCAATTCGCCATTAATGACCGCAGTTGACAGAAGCCATTCACAAAGAGAGCGGCGATTTCAGGCGTTAGGTCAGACGGACTCCGGAAGGCTTCTCTTCGCTGCATTTACGATTCGAACATCTTTGATACGCGTAATTTCCGCCCGGGAAATGAATAAGCGCGAAGAACGTCGTTATGAAGAAGAAATTAAAAGAAATTCCTAAATTTAAAGACGAGGACGAGGAACGCGAATTTTGGTGGACTCATGATTCTACGGAGTACGTTGATTGGAATAATGCTACATTAGCCGTTTTCCCAAATTTAAAGCCGACAACTCGTACGATCTCGCTTCGTCTGCCGAATTCATTACTTGACAGGTTGAAGGTTGCCGCCAATAAACGCGATGTTCCCTATCAATCGCTGATAAAGATTTTCCTAAAAGAGCGGATCGACGAGGAGTTGAAAATTAATTAATGATATTAAAATGGGCAAACTCGCGACCGGGATTTCCACCAGCCACGTCGAAAACGTGCCGAAGAAGAATGCACCGCAAACACCATGATCAAACCCGAACGAGTTACGAGCCACCTCTCAGGAGCTGCTGATGATGTTAGACTGAAAAAATGTCGATACTTGACGCGGAAACCAGCGTGACCGAACGAAGGAACCACGGCGTACACTATTTGGTCGTGGTTTGTTTGTCCATTTCGATCATATTGTTTTTAGGGTATCAGGAAGAAACTAGGTTTCCCATTAAATCAATTCCGTTATCCCGCTTGATAGGCCGTCCAATCGTAAGCGGGCTGATACCCATTGCACTCACGCTTGGATGCTTGTTTGTTGCATCGTACATTCGTTGGCAGTTTCTTCGATGGGCGGTATTTGCAATCGCCTATTTCACAATCTTATATAATTTTTATACGGTTTCGAAGTTGGTTTTCTTTTGGTAACTCAAACTAATCCGCTATCCACGAACTTCGATTCTTGACCGAAACCCGAGTTTGCAATAAGTTAAAACTACGTTTTTATAAAATTCATTGCGGCATAATAAATAATGATTGAACGGACGGACCGCGAGGTTATCGGCGGGCATCTTTTGGTAATCGGCGGGGCCGAGGACAAGTATAATGAGCGGCGGATATTGAAGAAGTTTCTGTCGCTTGCGGGGGATGAGAAGGCCGAGGTTTTGATCGTTCCGGTGGCTTCGGATTTTCCGGAATTTGCGGCGGATGTTTATACGCAGGCTTTTCGAAACCTCGGCGTTGCGAACCCGCGAGTTTTGCGGGCGACTTCGCGGCAGGATGTTTTCGACGCGGACGTGAACGCGCTGCTCGACGGCGTGACCGGCGTTTTTATTACCGGCGGCGATCAGATGCGGCTCGTTTCGCTGCTCGGCGGGACGGCTTTTGCCGCGAAACTGCGGCATATGGTGACTGAAACCGATGTGGTTTTGGCCGGAACGAGCGCAGGTGCGGCGGGCATGAGCACTTCGATGATCGTTCGCGGAGATTCAGCGCCGCATCCGCACAAGAACAGCGTGCGGCTCTCGCCGGGACTTGGGTTTCTTAAAAATATAATTATCGACCAGCATTTCACCGAACGCGGCCGGATCAGTCGCTTGATAACGGCGGTTTCGTATAATCCTTACAATCTCGGCATCGGCATCGACGAGAATACCGCAATCATTTTGGACAAGGAAGGAAATCTGGAGGTTTTCGGTTCGGGTTCGATCACGATTGTCGATGGATCGAAGATCAGCTATAACGAAATCGCCGAGGTCGATGATTTTCAATCCTTCAGCGTTTTCGGCGTGCAGCTGCACGTTTTGCAGGACGGGCTGATCTACGATTACTTCGAGCGTAAGCCGATACCGCCGCCGAATGAATTTCTGCTGCCGGACCTGGTGTAGGGAAATTTGCGATTGTCAACTTGCGATTTTCGATCTCTTATCGCGAAAGTCTAGAGATATGACTGAGAAAGAGCTTAAGCAGAGAACAAAAACATTTGCTCTCCGGGTAATAAAACTCGTTCGTGCCCTTCCTCAAGATTCGGTTTCACGAACGATTGGAAATCAGCTTGTCCGCTCCGGAACTTCAGTCGCCGCGAACTATAGGGCGGCATCCCGAGGCCGGTCAAAGGCTGAGTTTATTGCGAAACTTGGAACGGTGGAAGAAGAAGCGGACGAAAGCTGTTTGTGGATGGAACTAATAATAGAAAGCGGAATATTAGAAGAGCGTCTGGTCGCAGCATTGTTAAAAGAAGCCAACGAAATTATGGCAATAATGGCCGCGTCAAAGAAATCGGCACGCGTCGGAAAGTAGATCGCAAAACGACAATCGCCAATCGAAAATCAAAATGAACATTCTCGAAATCAGAACACTTCGCGGGCCGAATTACTGGAGCGGGTATTGGAAAAAGCTGATCATCATGCGCCTCGATATCGGGGAATATGAAGAAAGGCCGACCGATAAGCTTGAGGGTTTTTATGATCGGATGGTTGAGGTTTTGCCGTCTTTGCAGACGCACGGGTGCAGCTATCAAGAGCCGGGCGGGTTTTTGAAGCGTGTTGACGAAGGCACCTGGGCCGGGCATGCGGTCGAGCATTTCGCGCTCGAGCTGCAGACGCTTGCCGGGATGGACACAGGATACGGGCGGACGCGCGAGACGGGTGAAAAGGGCATTTATAACGCGGTTTTCAGCTATCAGGAAGAGGAAGTCGGGCGGTTTGCGGGACGTGAATCGGTGCAGCTTTTTCTCGATCTGGCCGAGGGCAAGACGATTGACGAGATTAAGGAAGGTATCGCCAAAACCGTTCAAAAGATGCGCGAGATCCGCGAAGATGTGCGGTTCGGGCCTTCGACCGGATCGTTGGTCGATGAGGCCGTGAGCCGCGATATTCCTTTTATCCGGCTGAACGACCAGTCGCTGGTGCAGCTCGGCTACGGCGTCCATCAAAAACGAATTCAGGCCACTACTACGGCGAACACAAATATGATCGCGGTTGATATTGCCGCGAATAAGCACGCGACGAAGAAACTGCTCGGCGATATGGGCGTGCCGGTGCCGAAGGGGTTTCGCATTCGGAGCGAGGACGAATTGAAAAGCACCGTTGAAAGCGTCGGGTATCCCGTCGTCATCAAACCGCTCAATGGCAATCACGGAAAAGGCGCGACCGTCGGCATTAATTCGCTCGAAGATGCGAAGATCGCGTTCGGCAAGGCGCAGGAGTATTCGCGTTGGGTGATTGTCGAGAAACAGCTTATCGGCGCCGATTTCCGGGCGCTGGTCGTTAATAATAATTTGATAGCGGTCGCCGAACGTATTCCGGCCCACGTCGTAGGCGACGGCGAGAAAACCATAGAGCAGTTGATCGAGCAAACAAATGCCGATCCGCGCCGCGGTTACGGCCACGAAAATGTGCTGACCCTGATCGACATCGACGGACAGACAATGCGGCTGGTAAAGGCGAAAAATTACCAATTGGATACCGTTCTGCCGAAAGGGGAGATTCTCGATTTAAAGACGACCGCCAATATTTCGACCGGTGGAACGGCGATCGACCGGACAGACGAAGTTCATCCAGAAAACGTATTTTTAATCGAAAGGATCGCAAGGATAATCGGTCTGGACGTCGCGGGTGTCGATATTATCGCAACGAATGTCTCCGAGCCGCTGCGGGAATCAGGCGGCGGGATTATCGAGGTAAATGCGGCTCCGGGTTTTCGGATGCACCTTTCACCGTCAGAAGGCATCGGGCGAAATGTGGCGGAAAACGTGATCGATATGTTGTTTCCGCGTTCGGCGCCATCTCGTATTCCGATCTTTGCGGTTACAGGCACGAACGGCAAAACGACTACGACGCGGCTTATCGCCCACGTTTTGAAGGGAAGCGGCTGCACCGTCGGATTTACAACGACGGACGGGACATACATTCAGAATCAAAAAATAACCGATGGCGATAATACCGGCCCCGTTTCGGCGCAGCTTGTGCTGAAGGACCCGACGGTCGATGTTGCGGTTCTGGAGACGGCTCGGGGCGGAATTATCCGCTCCGGCCTAGGGTTCGATTATTGCGATATCGGGATCGTCACCAACATTACCGCCGATCATTTGGGAATGAAGGACATTAATACTCTGAGCGATCTGGCCCGCGTAAAATCGGTGGTGCCGCGTGCCGTGTCTAAAAAAGGCTACGCCGTTTTGAACGCCGAGGACCCGCATGTTTTCAAAATGCGTGAGTTGGTCGAAGGGCACTGCGTTTATTTTTCGATGGACGAAAATCATCCCAATATCGAGCGTCAGGCACGGCGCGGACGCATCTCTTGTGTTTATGAGAACGGCTACGTCACGATCCTGAAAGGGAAGTGGAAGGTGCGGATCGAGAAGGCGGTGAATATTCCCCTGACGTATGGCGGGCGGGCGGAATTTATGATCCAGAATGTGCTGGCGGCGACGCTGGCGTGTTTCGTTCACGGCGTTTCGCTGGAAGATTTGCGCGTCGGACTGACGACCTTCAATGCCGGAACCGCCCAGACGCCGGGACGATTGAACTTTATCGAGGTCGGCGACGCGACAGTGCTGATGGATTACGCTCACAATCCGGCAGGGCTGCGCGGATTGACGAATTTTGTCACAAAACTACCGAACAAATATCGCACGGTTCTGCTGAATGTTGCCGGCGACCGACGCGATGACGACATTCGTGAATTCGGCAAGATCGCGGCCGATACATTTGACCGAATCGTGATCCGGCCCGGCCATTACCTGCGCGGCCGGAGCCCGGAAAACATTTACGAACTGCTCCAGGAGGGAATTGCCCAAAGCGAGAATACGCCGCAGGTCAGAATCATCGTCGATAGCCGCGACGCAATGTATCACGCAATCAAAAATGGGCGGAAAGGCGAATTGGTCGTAACGCTGGCCGACCGCGTGCCGGAAGATATTTCGTATTTGCAGGATCTGCGCGACAAATTCAGCGAGGAGAAACTGGCGAAGGAAGCTGCGGAGGCCGAAAAGGCAGAACTGCCCGCGACTGAATAAATTTACTTGTAAATTTGGATAATTTGCTCGCCATCATTCAACAAATAACCGCGATACATTCCGTCCGAATTGAACGGCAGCGATACATTTCCGAATGCATCGACCGCGATGAGGCCGCCTTCTCCCCCGATTTGGGTTAGATGGGAGATGGTTTCGTTTGCGGCCTGTTCGAGGCTTAATCCCTTATACTTCATCCGGGCGGCGACGTCGTAAGCGGTAACACCGCGTATAAAGAATTCGCCGTGGCCGGTGCAGGAGACGGCGCAGATTTGGTCGGCGTAGGTGCCGGAGCCGATGAGCGGCGTGTCGCCGATACGGCCGAATTTTTTGTTGGTCATGCCGCCCGTCGAGGTGGCAGCGGCGAGATTGCCGTAACGGTCGCAGGCGACTGCGCCAACGGTGCCGAGAGGCTTACGAATCACGGTTTGCGATTTGTGCTCACTGGAAAGTACTATTTCCGTTTCGTCAATTATGCTCGGCTCTTCCGCCGTATGGTCGAGCTGGACTATTCCCTCTTCACGCGCCTTGATCAATTGTTCGTAGCGGTGTTCGGTGTAAAAATAGGAGTCGTCGGCGCACTCGGCATTCATTTGCCGGGCAAATTCATTCGCTCCATTGCCCGCCAGAAGAATATGGCCGGTTCGTTCCAATACAAGGCGGGCGAGCTTTATCGGATTTTTGACGTTTTTGACGGAGGCGACCGCACCGGCGTCGAGGGTTTTGCCGTCCATTATCGAGGCGTCCATTTCGTTCGTGCCTTCGTGCGTAAAAACGGAGCCGCGGCCCGCGTTGAACAGATGAAAATCTTCCAGCGTGCCAACCGCTTCTTCAACCGCATCAAGCGAACTTCCGCCTCTATTCAAAATTTCCCAACCGATTTCGAGCGCTTTTTCGAGGCCACCGCGATATTCGGCTTCGAGTTCAGGTGTCATCGACGACCGGAGAATTGTTCCGGCTCCGCCATGAATGACAAGTGCGATTTTGTTCATAAGAGAATAAGAAATTACAGGGATGACAGGATGAAGAGGATTTAGGATTTTTCCGCACTACATTCATAATTTAACAAAAATATTTTATGTCAGAATCCTGTTCATCCTGATATCCCTGCTAATTCCTTCCCTCCGCTTCAAAGTTTCAAATTCCGTAGACGCAAGGCATTTACGATAACCCAAACCGAGCTGAATGTCATCGCGGCGCTTGCGATCCCAGGCTTGAACAAGCGTCATGCCATCAGTCGAACTGGCATCTGACATAGTAAAGATTTCTGAAATTTGTGGAATAGACTGAGCATTGCAAATTTCTTGATTAAAGCAGGTCTTTCATAGATTTGCGTTTCCAATCGAATCTACATTCGAACCTTAACCGAAAAGGCAATTGCCAATTGGCATGCGCAAAGCCGGGAAATCTCTGAAAAGAGAAACGTCCGGCTACCGAAGTGAGGCATAAATGAATTTCCGCTCTATTTTATTTTCCGTCTTTTTCTCTGCGTTTGCCGCTTCCGCGTTCGCGCAGGCGAATATTAATAAAAACCATCTGGCGGCGAATTTTAGCCCGGCCGTTAATCGAAGTACCGGCTACTCCGAGCGATCGGCGATTGTCGTTAGCATGGAGCAGCAGGCGTTTCAGGTTTTGAACGCAAAGAGAGAGCAGATCGGACTTTCTACACTTGAATGGAACGATGAGATCGCGAAGCTGGCCCGCATGCATTCTGAAAATATGGCCGGCAGTAAATTTTTCAACCACACCGATCTCGACGGCCGTACCGTCGATGAACGGGCGGAAAGAGTTGGGCTTGTGGAGTGGAAGGCAATCGGTGAAAACATTGCGTATCTTCGCGGGCACAAGAATCCGGCCGAAGCGGCGGTGGAAAACTGGATGAAATCTACCGGGCACCGGCAGAACGTGCTGAACGAGCGATACAACCAATCGGCGGTCGGCGTAGCGGTGGCGGCGGATGGCAGCTATTATTTTACGCAGGTTTTTATGCTGCGCGGTAACTAATCGAATTCCGATTTGACGGATTAGAGCGGATTTTCCCCGGAACTGCAAAGACCGGGAAAATCCGCTCTTGCTTTATTTTCTTATTTCGCGTATTTCGTGGAAAAATCTTAAAACCGTTATCCACGAAACACGAAACACGAAAGAAGGACATAAGAAGACCAAAACGGCCGAATGACGGGATAGAAAACAAATGCTTTGCAAATTGCATCTCTTGCGTCCAGACCTTTCATTCAATATCCTTGAGCGATGTCGTTTACGCTGCCGTCTTTTGCGAAGATTAATCTTCACCTCGAAGTGTTGGGAAAGCGCAGCGATGGATATCACGATCTTTGCACAATATTCCAGACGGTTTCATTACATGACACGCTAGATTTTGAGAAAAGCGGTGAACTGCGATTGACGTGCGATGATCCGCAAATCCCGACGGACGGACGAAATTTAATCGTGGCGGCGGCTAATTTATTAAAGGAAAGAAGCAATGTAGATTCCGGAGCCGAGATACATCTTGAAAAGCGGATACCTTCCCCGGGCGGGCTTGGTGGCGGTTCTTCCAATGCGGCGGCCGCGTTGGTCGGATTGGCAAGGCTTTGGGACATTGAGATTTCGATGGCGGAATTGGTGGAAATTGCGGTAGAGATTGGTTCGGACGTGCCTTTTTTTCTATATGGTGGAACCGCAGCGGGAACCGGACGCGGAACGGACATCACACGCATGAATGATTTTGACGGAAAATACATGCTGATCGTCACACCGGATGTCGCGGTTTCTACAAGAAAAGCATTCGAAGGCTTAAACTTGACAACCACGGGCGCAAAAAGTATTCTCAACAATTGTCGTTTTGACGGTGAATCTATAGATTTGCAGCGTGCGGCATTAAGAAACGACTTTGAAACCACCGTATTCGCCGCGCATCCCGAGATCGGGAACGTGAAGCGGACATTGCTCCATCTTGGAGCACGACAAGCGTTGATGAGTGGCAGCGGAGCAAGCGTTTTCGGCATTTTTGACAAAGAAGAGACACGGCAAGCGACACAAAAAGCCCTTGAGAAAAACCTCAACTGGCGAATGTTTGCCGTAGCGGCTATTTCGCGGCAGTCATATCGCGAAGCGTTAGGAATAACGTTTTAGTCCGCTTCCGATCAGTTTCTGAAATTTACGTTGGGGCGTAGCCAAGTGGTAAGGCACCGGTCTTTGGATCCGGCATTCGTAGGTTCGAGTCCTCCCGCCCCAGCCAATTTTCGTATCGGAGCGGGCTGTCTATTTGGATAGTCCGTTTTTTTTGTTTCAGCTTCCAGCTTCCAGATTGTCGGAACCGGGAATTATCTGAAATTTCGAATCTGAAATCTGGAATTTGAAACTCACCGATGAGCGTAACCGGCGGCGTTAAAATTTTTTCGGGAAATGCACACCGCGGGCTCGCGGAAGAGATTTGCGGCCATTTGAGCTGCGATCTGGGCAAGGTCAGCACGGACCGTTTCTCGGACGGCGAGTTTAACTTTCAGATCGAAGAAAACGTCCGCGGCTCCGACGTTTTTATAGTCCAGCCGACATGCCCGCCGGTCGATCAGAATTTGATGGAATTGCTCATCATGATCGACACCTGCGTGAGGGCCTCGGCGGAAAGAGTCACGGCGGTTATCCCTTATTTCGGATATGCCCGCTCGGATAAAAAAGACCGTCCGCGGGTGCCGATTGCCGCGAAATTGGTCGCGAATTTGATAACTAAGGCGGGCGCTCAGCGGATCTTGACAATTGATCTGCATGCGTCGCAGATTCAGGGATTTTTTGATATTCCGGTTGATCACCTGTTCGCGGCGCCGATCGTGGTGGATTATTTTAGGAATAATCCGATTGAAAATTTGATTGTCGTTGCCCCGGACACCGGCGGAGCGGAGCGTGCAAGAGCTTACGCGAAACGGTTGAACGCCGGGCTTGCGCTTTGTGATAAGCGACGCGAGCGTGCGAACGAAGCCGATGTGATGAACATCGTCGGCGATGTGAGCGGCAAGAATTGTTTGATAGTCGATGATATGTGTGACACCGGCGGTACGATCTGTAAGGTCGCCGAAGCATTGTATAAGGCCGGGGCGAACGAAATTTTTGCGGTCTTTACGCACTCGGTGCTGTCGGGCCGGGCGATGGAAAACATAAGCAATTCGCATTTAAAGAAGGTAATTGTGACGAACACGATTCCACTTCCCGAAAATGGCAAAATGCTGGCTAATGGTGGAAAGATAGAAGTTTTGAGCGTCGGGCGGCTTTTGGCATCCGCGATCAAGTCAATTCACGAAGAGACGAGCGTTTCGTCGCTGTTTATCTAATGAGTCGAGAGGAATTATGGCAGAAAAAGTAACAGTAAAAGCTGAGAAGAGAACGGAAACCGGCAAGAACATCAATCGCCGGCTGCGTGTGGCGGGCAAGGTTCCGGTCGTCGTATACGGCGGGGGAAGCGAAAGTTTGGCGGCATCCGCGAATTTAAAGGATTTGGCCGCGATTCTTCGCACCGATACCGGGGTCAATACCGTTTTCACGCTCGATATCGATGGCGAAGGCCTTAACGATGTCATTTTTCAGGATCGCCAGATACATCCGGTGCTCGGCCGGTTGGTGCATGCCGATCTTCGCCGCTTTGCAAAGGGCGAAAAGATCGAAATGAACGTGCCGATCCACCTGCTTGGCGAGCCGGAAGCGCTGAAGGAAGAGGGTGCGGTCTTGACGCAGGCGCTTCGCGAGATCAAGGTGCTGTGCGAACCGGCGAACACGCCCGATTCGATCGACATCGATGTTTCCGAGCTTACGGTGGAACACGCAATTCACGTTTCGGATCTTAAAATTCCTGCCGGTGTAGAAATCAGCGATCTTCCGGAAACGGTTGTCGCATCGATCTCGATCGTCAAGGAAGAGGATCTTGAACCGCAGCTCGAAGCAGGTGAGGAACCTGAAGTTGAGGGCGAAGAGCCTGCTGAAGGCACTGAAGAAGGCGGCGACGCGGAATAACGGAACGCAGGGATCCTGCCTGCTCTGCGGAGTCCGCGACGCAGTTACTTGGCCGCGGATTCGCTTGGCGGCAAAATGGTTGTTCGCGTCGAAGCAACACTCATTGCAGGCAAGGGTGCCTGCGTTCCAGTATGAATTCGCTCTCTGACAATTGGCTGATCGTTGGTTTGGGAAATCCCGGTGCCGCTTACGAAAGGACACGGCATAACCTCGGTTTCATGCTGATCGACCGGCTGGCGAATGACGCTCAAACGCAGGTCAAGCGCGAAGAATGCCGGGCTTTGATCGGCAGGGCGGAGTTGGACGGCGTCGGCGTCGAACTTGCAAAGCCGCAGACGTTCATGAATCTGAGCGGCGAATCTGTAAGCTGTCTGGTCAAAAAGCCAAGACGAAGTGTTGAAAGATTGATCGTCATTTCTGATGACATGGCTCTGCCGCTCGGCAAGATCAGATTGCGGATCAAGGGTTCGCATGGCGGGCAGAACGGTTTGAGATCAATCATCGATTGTTTGAAAACAGGCGATTTTATCCGGTTGAGAATCGGGATCGCGCCGGAACATCCGGTAAGAAATATGTCGGATTTCGTGCTCGATAAATTTTCGAAGAGCGAGATCGATAGAGTCGAAAAAGTTTTGGAATATGGAGCCAACGCTATTCTAGCCGTTGTAAAAAACGGCATTGAGAAAGCGATGACTGAGTATAATGCGGATTTGTCAGAACCGTCAGCTTAAGCGGGCGGGTTTATTTGAAATATAAAATCTCAAATTTGAAATTAAGAATTTGATATAAAAACCCCTTACTTCATTCAATAAAGAATGAGGTTAGCAGCCATAAGGAGGAAATTAAATTGGCACTCAGAACATACGAGGTGATGTATATCATCGATCCGACGGCGGACGCGGATAAGATCACTGCTTTAAATGAAACGATCGGTCAATTGATCGAGAAGGAAGGAGCGACGATAGTCCGCATGGACGACATCGGCCGCCGGACACTCGCCTACGAAATCAACAAAAAGAAAGAAGGCTATTACGTTCTGTTCGAGATCGACGGAACCGGCCAGGAAATTCTTGAGCTTGAAAGGCGTATGCGCGTCAACGATCTGGTCATGCGTTACATCACTGTCCGCATCGACGAAGACCGCAAGAAGGCATTGAAAATGCAGACAAAACGCGATAAGCGTTTGAGCCTGCGTTCGAAGTTCCGCAAAACGGAAGAGACGGCCGAAACAGCCGGGGAAATACAGGTATAACCGGAGGATAATATGGCTGAAAACGATTTTGAACCTAGAGAAAATATAGGCGGCGGCGGCGGCGGCGAGGAAGGCTTTGACAAAATGCCGCGCCGCTTTCAGAGACGGCGTCCGCGCCAGGTAATTCCGGATTATGTCGATTGGAGAGACATCGATTATTTGCGGCAATTTATACCGGAACGCGGAAAGATCATGCCGCGCCGAATTTCCATGATTTCCGCCAAAGACCAGCGGCGAATCGCAACCGCAATCAAACGCGCCAGATCGATGGCTTTACTGCCGTTCGTTTGGGAATAAATCAGAATCTGGTCAGGACCGCTGGGCGGTAGCGGCCGGGGTACTAATTCACGAGGAAAAGATCATGGCAAATATTACTATTTTATTGAGAGACGACATCGAAGCCCTTGGTGGACGCGGTGAGATCGTCAAGGTAAAAGC
Source organism: Pyrinomonadaceae bacterium (assembly GCA_037723965.1). GTDB lineage: Bacteria > Acidobacteriota > Blastocatellia > Pyrinomonadales > Pyrinomonadaceae > OLB17. Next base: position 133,706 of record JBBJOS010000002.1, read on the forward strand.
GGGTTACGCCCGAAATTACCTGTTGCCGCAGGGCAAAGCGACTCTTGCGACAAAGGGCAACGTCAAGCAAATCGAAGGCGAACGCGAAGCGCTTCTGAAAAAGGCCGCCGTTGAAAAAGCGACCGCCGAAGCACAGGCGAACCAAATGGGCACGATCGCATTGACATTCGAACGCAAGGCAGGCGAAGGCGGCCAGTTATTCGGTTCGGTTACCTCAATGGACATTGCCGAGGCCATCCAGGCCAAGGGCTACGAGATCGACCGCCGCAAGATCGTGTTGAAAGATTCGATCAAGGAAACCGGCGAATACACGGTCAGTCTTAAGCTTCATCGCGAGGTCGTATTGCAGATACCGGTAACGGTCACTGCCGAAGGCGGCGAGGTTGAAGTCAAGGAAGTGAAGAAGGCTGAGGTTGTTGCAGCGGAAGAACCCGTTATTGACCTAGAAGAAACATCCAGCGACGAATAATTTTTCGTTTTGTTCATAAAAGGCTGCGAGTCGAAAGATCGTGGCCTTTTTTGTTGCCGGCCTGTTGCCCGTGCTAAAATATTTACGTTATGGGACAAATCGTTATCGACATTCCTAATCGCCTGAATCGCCGGTATAAAATTGGCAATGAATTTGCCGACGATCTTTTGCAAATTCTTGAAACCGCAGCCGTTCGCGTTCGCAATAATCCTCGAAGTGTTTCAGCCGAAGATCTATCCGATATTCGAGCCGCGCGCATGGCTAGAAAAGAAGAAGGCTTTGTTACGCTGGAAGAACTGAAGGCAGAACTCGGTATATGAAATATACGGTTATCTTCAAGCCGTCCGTTACCAAACAAATACGCCGATTCAGTAAAAAAGAGCAAATAAAGATCATTACCGTTGTGGAAAATCTAGCCGCCGATCCGCGTCCGCACGGCTATAAAAAGCTGGTGGATCAGGAAGGGCTTTTTCGCGTTCGAGTTGGCAATTACAGGATAATCTACGAAATTCATGACAAGGTTCTGCAAGTGATAGTTTTACGTGTCGCGGATCGCCGCGAAGCATATTAAAACTACGGAGCTTTCAACTAAAAGATCGTGGCTTCCATTCGGTAAAATGAGAAGGAAATTCGCTTCATATTCTTTGTCAGAATTTTAGCTAAAATGTATCATTAAAGACCGCTCTTCATTTATTGGATTGCGGTCTTTTTCTACTCCGTTCACCGACAACATGGCATCAGCTTACCCCGAAGCACGTCGAGAGCAGTATTTGGAACGTCCTTTGCCGAGCAGCGAAGAGAGCGAGCGCGCTATTTTGGGTGCAATTTTGCTTGATAATTCGCTGATCTCGCAATCCGTCGAGCAGCTCAAGCCCGAAGATTTCTACTCGCCTCTGCACCGGCGTATATTCAGCGCCATGATCTCTCTGTTCGAAGCGTCGAAGCGGATCGATCCGATCCTGATCGGCGAAGAGCTGAAAAAGGACGGAAATATCGAGGCGATGGGCGGCATTTCCACGATCACGAATCTGACCTACGGCCTGCCGCATTTTTCCGATCTGACCGATTACATTAAGGTCGTCAAGGACAAATCAGTCATGCGGCAGCTTGTCCGCACCTGCAACGCGATCACCAGCGAGGCTCTGGAAGAAGAAGAGGACGCCAAGGTAGTGCTCGATAACGCCGAACGGATGATCTTCGCACTGGCGGAGCAACGGACGCGTGATGGATTTATTCATGTTCAGCCGGTGGCGGAGAAGGTGCTCGAAAAAGTGCAGGAATACGCTAAACGCGAATCACATGCTTTAACCGGTTTATCGACAGGCTTTCGCGATCTTGACGAGATGACTTCCGGTTTGCAGCCGAGCGATTTGATCATCGTCGCGGCGCGGCCTTCGATGGGGAAAACGGCTTTATGTCTGACGCTGGCGCAGAATGCGGCGATTGCGGAGAATGCGGTGGTCGGCGTATTCTCGCTTGAAATGTCGAAGGAACAGCTTGTCATGCGTATGATGAGCTCGGAAGCGAAGGTCGATGCGTCGCGTTTCCGCAAGGGAATGCTCTCGCGCGAGGAATGGGAGCGACTGGCACGCGCCATCGGGACACTTTCGGACGCAAGGATATTTATCGACGACACGCCGGGAATTACGGTTCTTGAAATGCGGGCCAAATGCCGGCGGCTGGCGGCGGAAGAAAAGAAGCTCGACCTGATCGTGGTCGATTACCTGCAATTGATGAGCGGCGGGATGCGAAACGAGAACCGCCAGCAGGAGGTTTCAAAGATCTCGCGTGAACTGAAAGGATTGGCGAAGGAACTGCAGGTGCCCGTTGTCGCATTGTCGCAGTTATCGCGCGCGCCTGAAGCCCGAAATCCGCCGCGGCCAATGATGTCCGACCTGCGCGAATCGGGATCGATCGAGCAGGACGCGGACGTCGTAGCGTTTATCTACCGCGAAGATTATTACAAGCCGGACGAAGAGAATGCAGGCATGGCTGAATTAATTATCTCAAAACAAAGAAACGGCCCGACTGGGACGGTCAAGCTAGCGTTTTTGAAAGAATTTACGAGGTTCGAGAATTTTTACGGGTAACCAGCCGTTCTGAGTTCAAGCTTCAGCTTGTCTTTTAGTTAACGAAGAAACAAGCTGAAGCTTGAACTCAGATCATTGAATATGAACGAAGATTTAAGTTACCCTATAGGCAAATTCAATCAGTCAACTGCAACATCGCGGGCAGATAATATTCAAACTATCAGCGATTTGCCGTCAAATCTGGCAAACGCAGTTAGCCGGCTTAGTGAACATCAACTAGACACGCCTTACCGCCCCGAAGGCTGGACAGTGAGGCAGACGGTTCACCATGTCGCGGACAGCCATCTGAATTCGTTTATACGTTTTAAACTTGCGCTGACGGAGAACTCGCCGACCATCCGTCCGTATTACGAAGAGCGCTGGGCCGAACTCGATGACAGCAAAATGCCGGTCGAAACGTCACTAAAAATTATTGATGGCCTTCACGCCCGGTGGACACAATTACTGCAATCGATGTCGGACACGGATTTCGAAAGGCGGCTGATCCATCCGGAAACCGGCGAATGGACTTTGGAAAAACTGCTTGCTTTGTATGCCTGGCACAGCCGTCATCATACAGCGCATATATAACTAATCTGCGGGAAAGAAATGAATGGTAGATAATGGAACGCGGACATCCTTGTCCGCAACGCTTGCGGACAAGGATGTCCGCGTTCCAGTGAATATGCCTGACGAAACTGTACAAAATCGGCTCCTGTCGCTCGATGCATTTCGCGGCATGACCATCGCGGGAATGGTTCTGGTCAATAATCCCGGCACCTGGTCGTCGATCTACGCTCCGCTCAAGCACGCCGAATGGCACGGCATCACGCCGACCGATTACATATTTCCATTTTTTCTATTCATTGTCGGCATAGCCATACCGATGGCGCTCAGGAAGCGGATCGCGGAAGGCATCACAAAAGATGTTTACCTAAAAATCGTGACGCGGGCGGCCACGATCTTTGCCCTCGGGATGATAATGTCTGCTCTGCCGTTCTTCAATTTTAACGATACGGAAATACCGTATTTGTTAAAGATCGCCGCCTTTTTCGGCCTGTCTGCTGCTTTGTTTTATTATTTGTGGGGCAAAACGAAGATCGCCGTCATCATTGCCGGTTCCGTTATAGCGATTCTCGCCGGATTGTGGCTCGCGGGTTACGTTTTTGTTCCGTACAACGTCTCGACAATGCGTATTCCGGGCGTTCTACAGCGGATTGCGGTTTGTTATCTAGTCGTTTCATTCCTATACATCCAGACAAATTGGAAACAGCTGGCGATGCTAGGCGGCGGATTATTGCTTCTGTACTGGTTCCTAATGACGGCTATCTCGGTGCCCGGCTGCGAGATTACGACGATCGATGACAAGGCGTGCAATCTCGCCGCGTATCTCGACCGGCAAATACTTGGCGAAGCCCACATCTGGCGTTCCGCAAAAGTTTTCGATCCGGAAGGAATTCTTTCGACAATTCCGGCTCTCGTCACGACGATCTCCGGCGTCCTGGCCGGAACATGGCTAACTACGAAACGCGGCGATCTTGAAAAAGTAAGCGGCTTGTTCTTTTTCGGTGTCGTTCTTGTCGCAATCGGGTGGATGTGGAATTGGATCTTTCCGTTTAACAAATCGCTCTGGACGAGCTCTTATGTGCTTTATACATCGGGCCTCGCGTTATGTTTTCTCGGCTTCTGTTATTGGCTGATCGACATCAAAGGCTATAAACGCTGGGCAAAACCATTCATAATTTTCGGCGTCAATGCACTGGCATTATTTGTTTTCAGCGGAATTCTGGCTCGTCTGCTCGGTTTGATAAAAGTAACGGCAGCCGACGGCGCTGGCGTTTCTCTGCAAAAGTGGATATTCGATACCTTCTTTCTGTCAGTCGCCTCGCCGGTAAACGCCTCGCTTATGTACGCAGTGTCATTCATCCTGTTTTGGCTGTTCCTGATGTGGCTGCTGTATCGGCGGCGGATCTATATAAAGGTTTAGAAACTCCGATTCTTGTCAATAACAATATCTGATGTTACATTTTCACACGCATCCCATGAATACCATTTACTACGGCGATAACCTGAACATTCTGCGGCGTTATATCCGGGACGAGTCGGTGGATCTCGTCTATCTCGATCCGACGTTCAACTCGAACCGAAATTACAACGTCCTTTTCAAAGACGAATCCGGCGCCGAGGCCGATTCGCAGATTATGGCGTTCGAGGACACACGGCACTGGGCCGGAGCCGCCCGCACCTACAACGAACTAATTCTCGAATGCAACAAGGTCTCCGAAATGCTCCAGGCCTTTCGCTCCTTCATCGGCGAAAAGTTGAGTAGGAAGTTAAATGGCAACAATAGGAGACAAAAAAAATGACTTACTCGTTCCTGGACTTGGCTTTCGATGTTCTTAAATTAGCCAGCCAACCAATGATCTATCAGGAGATCTGGCAAGTGGGCCAGGAAAGTGGTTTGACGACGAAGTTGAGTACGGCGGGGAAGACGCCATGGCAGAGTCTGGGTGCCCGTTTGTATGTAGAGGTGCGCGATAACGAACATTCGAAGTTTGTAAAAGTAGGCTCGCGGCCGACCCGATTTTCTTAAAAGACCGAGCATCTGAATTGTCTGCAGATGTAATAACTAAGTTGGAGAAGGCCGAAGGAAAAATAATTGAGATAAAGACTGGGTATCACGAACGCGATCTTCACCCTTTGCTTGCCTACTATGCAAACTCAAACCCGTCTTTTAATCGTGGCCGAGCTATCTACACCAAAACCATCATGCACGAAAACTCCACCAAAGGAGGATATAATGAATGGATTCATCCAGACATGGTTGGCTTCTATCTGCCTCTTGACGATTGGCAGACGAACGTAATCGAATTCAACCGACTATCAGACAATAACTCGTTGCGCCTTTTTTCCTTTGAAATAAAAAAGGCCCTTTCGAGAGCAAACTACAGAGAAGCGTACTTTCAAGCCGTCTCGAACTCATCTTGGGCACATGAAGGCTATTTAGTCTCTGTCAATATAAAACAGGACGATGAGTTTCTGGCAGAACTGGAACGACTCGCCTCATCCTTCGGAATCGGAATCATCCAACTCGACCCTTCAGATATTGACGCATCGCGGATACTTTATCCGGCCAGACGCAGGGAAACTCTAGATTGGGAAACGATTAATAAGCTTTGCAAGCAAAACAAGGATTTCGATAAGTTTCTGGAAGACGTAAAGATTGACTTCGAGTCAAAAAAGATACACCGATACGAATTTGATGAAATATCAAAAGACCTTTCTAAATATATAAAAGAGAAATTGGGGATTGCTTTAAGTTAAAAGATTTGTTTTGAGAGGCGAAATCGCCTCAGCGGGTTCTTCACCGACGAGCACCTCGGCAAGTTCCCGCGTGTGCAGATTCTAACCATCGAAGATCTCCTAGCCGGCAAAACCCTCCAAATGCCTCACTCAAACGTCGCATTCAAACAAACAGAACGTGTTGAGACCGAAACAAAGGATCAAGGACTCTGGGGGTTGATTGAAAAACCCATGGGAATATATTTGAGAATGTAGGGAGGGCGTTTCAACGTCCTTTTTTTGGGAGTCAGATCACCTTCTCAACCTGTAGCCCGTTCGCTGAGGACGGCGAAGCCTTTTCGTTGGCGGCGTAATTTTGCGCCTTTCGAGTCGTATTCGTACCAGATCAAAGGCTTGCCATCGGAGGTTTCTGATTCTACGAATATTTCGCGGCCGTAGCCGTCGAACCTGACTGATAACGGAGAAAGACAAATGGGCAGCGATGCGTTTTCGGGATCGTTGAGTGATTCTGATAAACCGTCATAATCCTCAACTATCTCCGGTGTTTCCGGCGATCCGTTTATAAATTCGGCATACTCCGGGTCCGAATGAAGCGGGGGGCATTGACCCGTTCGCTCATACTCCTTTCGTGCACGATGCCGGGCCGATTCGATCAGGTAAGATTCGCGGCGCAGTAAATAGGATTCTTCGTCCTCACGGGAATAAATATCGTCGAATCGCGGATCGTCCCGCTCATCGTCGTATTCTTCGCATCCCGGAAAGTAAGACGGATGAGTTTTGGGATCGAATTCCTCTGGCTCTGCGTGAGTTTCAGGTTCAGGCGGCTTCCACATCTGGAGCATGCGGTGGACGTTCGACTTTGGCAGGTTTAGCTGCCCCGCTATCGCACGGATGGTCATTCCCAGACCGGACAACCGTTTGATCTCGTCGATAACCGCCCAATCGCGGGTTTCGTGAACTTTTTGGAGATGATCGGCCTCGGGCGCAAATGTTTCATGCTCAAAACCGAGAAAGTTTTTACCTGTCTTGCCGATGCGGAAAACAGGCACGTGCGAAGCATCGTGTATCATCTCTGTGCTTCGTGGTTGAATGTGCTTGATATAGCGAAGGGAGCGGTCAATTCTGCTCTTGCCGGCGGCAAAGACATTATCGGCGAAATTGCACAGGATTTTTGCACCGAGCAGGTCGGCGGATGAAACAGGCCGGGCAGTGTCGCGCCTTTCCGAGCGGGCCAGCACCAATATTGAGAGGCCCATTTCCTTTTTCATACGGTTCAGGCCATGCATGAACTCGAGGCATTCGCGGGCGCCGTACGAGCGTTTCAAATATGTGATGTTGTCGATCACCACCACGCGGGCACCCGTTTCATTTACCAGCCGTTTTATAGCGGACAGCAGATACGCCTCGAGAGAGCGGAAACCGTCGGGCAGCCTGAACGCCGTGCCGATCTCGACGCGGTGGAGTTTGTCCGAAAACCGGTAGTGCTTTTTGAGAAATTCGCCATGCCCTGGTTCGTGGTCTTTTGTATAACGCATCTCGAACTGCTTACCCGAAAGCTCGAAGTCGAGATAAAGGACCTTTTGCGGCCTGGCTTCCAGTGCTGCGGAAGCTGTCGGCCGTCCGCGTGCTATCGATTCGGCGATCTGCACCGCCAACACACTCTTGCCCGCACCTGTTTCGCCAAACATCAGCGCCATTTCTCCTTCGAGCCAGAATTCGCCGAAAAGCATCTTCGGCACCGGCTCCAACTTGGCGGCCCGAAGCCATTCGTTGGCGGTTCTGACGGTAAAAATATCTTCATAATGAGATTCGGGTAAAATGTTTGTTTCTTTTTCCATGATATATCACGTGCCGTGCAAGATTCTATTGACCGCAACGGCCGTATCATGTATTCTAATATTTGTTGCATCGCTTGTAAAGCGTTTTATCAATGCGACAAAGATATTTGAAAATGTGTTGGGACACTGGGACAGGGACAAAAAAAGACGGGCCAAACGCCCGCCTTCTGATCGAATCTTTTAATCAGCTAATATTGAGCGTTAGCGGCGGAGACTACTTTTTCGGCGGCGTCGGCCATGCCGTCGGCGGTCAGGATGTTGATGCCGGAATCGCGGAGGACGCGGCGACCTTCTTCGACATTGGTGCCTTCGAGGCGGGCGACGATCGGGATCGACATTCCGAGATTTTTCGCGGCAGCCACTACGCCATTCGCGACCATGTCACAGCGGACGATTCCGCCGAAGATGTTGATAAGCACGGCTTTGACGTTATCGTCGGCAAGCAAAATCTTAAACGCCTGTTCGACGCGTTCCTGCGAAGCGCCTCCGCCGACGTCGAGGAAGTTTGCGGGTTCGCCTCCGGCCAGCTTGATGATGTCCATCGTCGCCATCGCGAGGCCGGCACCGTTGACCATGCAGCCGATGTTGCCGTCGAGCTTGATGTAGTTGAGGTCGAATTTCGAAGCTTCGATCTCCAGCGGCTCTTCTTCGTCAAGGTCACGGAGAGCAGTGTAATCTTTATGCCGGAACATCGCGTTATCGTCGAAAGTTACCTTCGCATCGAGGGCGATAAGGCGATTGTCTTTGGTGAGCAGAAACGGATTGATCTCGACGAGCGATGCATCCATTTTTTCGTAAGCATCGTAAAGCGACAGCATAAATTTCGCCGCCTGGTTTATCAGATCGCTCGGAATGCCAAGACCGAAGGCAAGCTTTCTGGCCTGAAAACCACGCAGGCCGACCGCTGGATCGATTGTTTCCTTAAGAATCTTTTCCGGTGTTTCCTCGGCGACCTTTTCGATGTCCATACCGCCTTCCGACGACGCCATGAAAACGTTGCGGCCGGTCACGCGGTCAAGCGTGATGCCGAGATAAAATTCACGGTCGATCGGCAAACCTTCCTCAATAAGCAGCGTTTTGACCTCGCGGCCTTCGGTGCCGGTCTGGTGCGTAATCAACTGCATTCCGAGAATTTGCGAAGCTATCTCTTTTGCTTCCTCCGGAGATTTCGCGAGTTTTACGCCGCCGCCTTTGCCGCGTCCACCGGCGTGTATCTGGGCTTTTACGACAACAATGTCGGTGCCCAGTTCGCGGGCCGCGTTCTCCGCTTCTTCCGGCGTGCGGGCAACGATTCCGCGGGGAACTGGAACACCGTATTCCTTTAAAAGAGCTTTGCCTTGATATTCGTGGATTTTCATAAATTTTGCTGATTCGGAAATTCCGATTTTAGCTTTCAAAACGGCAAAAAGCAAAGGTGCATTACAACACCTTTGCTTTCATTAAATTACTTAAGACCTATTGAATCTTAACGATAAGTTTCAGCATTTTCCACTGCCCGGCGCGTTTAACGTATTCGTATTCGAAATTGGTCGGGAACGGTTTCGTCGCGAATTTGCCGTTTGCGACGAGAATATTCAAACCATTCTCGGTACGGATTGAAGGTTCGGGCGAAAATTCCGGCTCCATCGCAAAACTTTTTATAAGGATCGGAACTACGACGCTCTTTTTGTCGGTAAAAGCCTTGAAAACATTCTTCACCTCATCTTCCGTATAGGTGGCCTGAAAGTCGCTGGACGAGTTGTTGTACAGCGTAGAAAATTCTCCGGTGCTGACGGCGTTGGCGAACTCTGCGGTTGTGGCCTTGATCAATGCTTTTAGCAGACGGTCGTCGGGCATTTCGCTGTTATCCGTATCACTGCCGAACGGTGTATCGTCGGTGGCGGTCCGGCTCGTATTGTCGTTCTTCGCGATATTCGAAAGGTCGAATTTGTCGCCGCACGAACAGCCCAAGGCGATGAGACCGACGATGCACAATGCAATCAATGCCCCGAATTTATCGTCCTTTCCCAAAAATATTTTAGATATGATGTTTTTCATAGATTTTCTCCGGTTCGGCAATATGAAGTTTGCCGGACTTCATTGTTTTCTCCAGGGTTCCAAAAGGCTTATCCAGCTATCGACCGTACGCGTAAATTCTGTCTGACAGCGGACGGCGCGTTCCTTCGGCAGATAGCCTTCGGTCAGAATGTTAGAGTGTTTCGCCGGATTAGAGCCGTAGATCATGCAGAGCGAATTATAAAACCGCTGTTCCTGCAGCAAATGCTCATCCGCGAGATTGCGTTGGTCCAGTTTTTTGCCTTTGGATTCGATCGCAAAAGCGTCGGCGGCGGCAAATACGGCGCGGACGCCTTCTTCGCCCAATTCCTTCAGATTTATATAGGCTGAGCAGCGGTCGGCTGCATCTTCCTCATTTCCGGCGACGGGAAGTTTGTAAATATCGATCAGGGCATGGCCGATCTCGTGCAGAAAAACGAAACGGACTGCGTCGTTCATCTTCTCGTACGCCTTCGCGTCGTCGTTGCCGGTGCTCTTAAAGGTCTTATAAAAGTGCTCCATCAATTCATAGCACATCGTCACCGATTGATCGCCGGAATCATAAAATGCGTTTATCTGATCGCAGGATTTCGTCCGTAGATGAATATCCGTCGGCAGTACGAGTGCCCGGTTCAATTTTTCCGCGGCTTTTTCAAGCAGCTTTTTGTCCTTCACCTGGCGGTCTATCTCGGCATAACGCGGAGCGCTCACCTCGGAATACTCAACGACAAAATCTCCCTCGTCTTTTTTTCTGCCCGATGACGGTGAGCCCGGATCAGTGTCTTCGCTTTCGATACTGTTGGACTCACTTCTGGAAGACGGCGAATCGTCTTCGCGCCCGGAACTGCAGAAGCAGGCCGTAACAAAAAAAAGCACGGCTGCGATGAACATCAGATTAAATAGATTTGGACGCATAACTGCACGGGTGTTCCACAAACTTTAGTTTGTTGATTTAAGTCGTCAAACTAAAGTTTGACGGGCATCATGCTGACAATTTGCATAAAAATTGGCTGGTAAATAAATATTTACCAGCCAATAATAATGATGAAATCGGATTTTGTCTATTGCGATCTCTCGACAAACGAAATAAGTGTCCGCACGGCGACCGCTGTCGGGCCTTTTGCCTGATGTGGTCGTACGGATTCATACCATGCCGTACCGGCGATATCGAGGTGCGCCCATTTCGCTTTATCGATGAATTCCTGAATAAAAACGGCACCCATGATCGTTCCGGCCTTGCCGCGGGGTCCGATATTTTTGATGTCGGCGATGTCCGATTTTATCTGCTTGCTGTATTCCTTGCTAAGCGGAAGCTGCCAGAAACCTTCACCGTTTTCCACGCCGCAATCGCGGATCCGGTCGATCAATTCCTGTTCGTTGCCCATAATGCCGGTGTTCTGGTCGCCTAAAGCAACTATCACCGCACCGGTCAATGTCGCCATATCGACGATTTGCGTTGCTCCCTGCGTTTCAGCGTATGCTACTGCGTCAGCTAAAACTAAACGCCCTTCGGCGTCGGTGTTGAGAATTTCCACTGTCTTGCCGTTTGAAGCAGTAACCACATCACTCGGACGCGAAGCTTTGCCGTCCGGCATATTCTCTACCGCCGCGACTATGCCGATGACCGGAACGCTCGGTTTCAAAAGAGCGATCGCCCGCATCGTGCCGATAACGGTCGCGCCGCCGGACATGTCGTATTTCATCGCGTCCATGCCCTCGGCCGGTTTGATCGAAATGCCGCCGGTGTCGAACGTGATGCCTTTGCCGACCAAAGCGAGAAGTTCACCTTTTTTGCCGGTGCTTTTCGCTGGCGTATATCGCATCACGATCATTTTCGCCGGCTGTTCGGAACCATATGAAACGCTCATCAGCGATCCCATGCCGAGCTTGATCATTTTGGCTTCGTCAAGGATCTCGCATTTGATGCCAGTTTCCTTCGCCATTTTCTGGGCACGGTTGGCCATTTCGGTCGGCGTCAGGATATTCGGCGGCTCGTTTGCCATATCGCGGGTGAAGTTCATCGAATCGCCGATGATCTGGCCGCGGCTTAAACCTTTTTTTATGTCGGAGGATTTTGCTCCCTCGACGCCGACAACGATCTTTGTAACCGCTTTATCGTTTTTATCGACGGTTTTATATTTGTCGAGTTCAAATTGGCTGGTGACCGCGCCGCACAAAGCGTTTTGGGCAATATCCGATGCATCGCCTTCGAAACGCGGCAGAAACGCGAAGCTCTTGATATTGCATTTTCGCAGGTAACGCGTAGCGGTGCCGGACGCGATGGCGATGTCGTGAAGCTTGTATTCGGCCTTATCGCCTGCTCCAACGAGCAGAATGCTTCTCGCCTTGACCTTGCCGGCGGGCGTCACGCGGAACAGGGCAGTCTCGCCGGTTTCGCCTTTGAATTCCTCGGCTTTCACGGCTGCAGAAATATGGCCGCCGGTCAGGTTATCAAGGTCCTTGACTATACCTGAAAAAGTTTTTTCATCCTTAAAAACGACGACCGCTAAGGCGTCAACATTTGCTTCGGGAAAATTTTCCGAAAGGGCTTGGGATTCCATCAATTACCTCTATGTATAAAATTTGCTTATGTGCGCAAAAAGACTTGTTATATCTATAGCTTATCTCAGGTTTTCTTTCAACTGCTGACGAGTTTCTTTATCGACGGCTTTTTTCATTTCGGCCTCGCGTTTGTCGTATAGTTTCTTGCCCTTAGCGACGCCGATCTCGAATTTTATCCGGCCGTTTTTCCAGTAGATAGAGGTGACGACCAACGTCATCCCCTTTTGCGTAGTTTCCTTTTCGAGCTTTTCGATCTCTTTTTTATGGAGAAGCAGCTTTCGCGTTCGCATCGGATCATGATTTTGATTATTTCCGTGCGAATAAGGCGAGATATGGACATTGAAAAGCCAGACCTCGCCTTCGCGGACGGAAACGTATGAATCCTTGAGCTGAAGGCGCCCATCCATAATACTTTTTACTTCCGTTCCCTTCAAAACGGCGCCCGCTTCGAACTTATCGAGAATAATATATTCGTGATAGGCCTGACGGTTGTTTAATATTTCCTTGTCGGCGGTTGACATAACCTTTTATTTTGCCTGTGTTGCAGCGATCCCGCAAGGGGATGACGCGCGTGATTTGACAATGACAAGACGCGGAAAGTAAATTATAGGAACGCTGGGAGATCGTCTAATGGTAGGACTGCAGTCTCTGGATCTGCCTATCGGGGTTCGAATCCCTGTCTCCCAGCCAAAGAATAGTAGTCAGTCGCCGGTTGCCAGCGGTCAGTTTTAAGAACTTGCTGACAACCGGCGACTGACAACCGACAACTGCTTATGGACGAATGGCATGAAACCGAGATCCGCGTCCGATATGCCGAAACCGACCAGATGGGCATCGCTCATCACGCGAACTATATTATATGGTTTGAGGCCGGCCGCAGCGATCTTTGCCGTGCAAAAGGCTTTTCCTACAAGGAAATGGAAGACGAAGCCGCTGCCCTGATGCTCGTCGCCGAAATTTACTGCCGCTACAAATCACCCGCATTTTACGAAGATTTGCTTATCATCCGCACGCAGGTCGCCGAGATCCGCAGCCGGTCCATACGATTTATTTACGAGATCTTCCGCCCAGCCGACGCTTTGACCCTTGCTGAGGGCGAAACTCTTCACATCGTCACCGACGAGAATAAAAAGGTCCGGCTCATCCCTGAATTATACAAGGAAAAACTGCTTGCCGAGAGCATTCATATCACCGAATCGTTTCCCGCAAATCAGGCTCCAAGCTAAATACCTTATACCAAGAGATTAACGAAACGCGTCTTTACCGGTTTTCACCGATGGGCTAAACTTACAGCATGCCCGGATACGCAGTTGCGGAGATCTATTTTATTGCGGCGATGATGGTATTGATCCTTATCATCTGTGTAGTTGCCGTCTATTTCTTCGCCCGCACATATAAAAAGGAAATGCGTGAAAAGCGGGAAAGGATCGCGGCCCGCGAGCAGGCAAAATGTGCGGACGCGGCCCATCCGGCCAGCCTCGATAAATAAATCGATATGCATCCTAAAATTCTGGACAATTCAAAAACGGTACTTGTCGTCATCGACGCGCAGGAAGCGTTTCGCAGCGTGGTCAATGATTTTGCGTTGATCGCGTCCAATATTGCGATCGCGGTGCGTGGATTTCAAATTTTGGATGTGCCTGTGATTGTCACCGAACAATATCCGAAAGGCCTGGGCCGTACCGCCGAAGAAATCTTGCTGGCAATTAAGGACGAGCCGGAAATTATTGAGAAAACCTCTTTTAGCGCGTGCGAAGCGAAGGAATTCGTTGAAAAACTGCGGTCGCTCAATGCTTCGCAAATCGTACTTTGCGGTGTCGAAGCCCATGTTTGCGTTAGCCAAACGGCCCATGATCTGCTCGATCAGGGATTTGAAGTGCATCTGCTCGAAGATTCGACAAGTTCGCGTTACGAGCATGACAAAAAGGCCGGACTCGCAAAAATGCATTCGAGCGGCGTTATTCCTTCAAGTTTTGAAACGGCTTTGTTCGAATTAATGAGCGATTCCAGACACGAAAATTTCAAAGAAATACAGTCTCTTATCAAATAGTTTTATTCAATGGATATATTTTCTTCTCTCAATCCACAACAAATCGAGGCTGTTAAAACCGCTGACGGGCCGCTGCTGATTCTTGCGGGAGCCGGTTCGGGCAAAACACGCGTCATTACGGTTCGCATCGCTTATCTGATCACCGAAAGAAAGGTACAGCCGTACAATATTCTGGCCGTGACTTTTACAAACAAAGCTGCCGGAGAAATGCGTTCGCGGGTACAAACTCTATTGAAGGACGAGAAGATCGACTCGTTTCCATTGCTTTCGACGTTTCACAGCCTCTGCGTGCGAATCTTGCGGCAGGATATCGAAAAGCTGGAAGAAGGCTACACGCGGTCTTTTACCATTTATGACACGGACGATTCGCAGAAGGTAATTAAGGCCTGCATCAAAGACCTCGGCATTGACGAAAAGCAATTGGCACCACGCTTTGTAAGGTCAGCTATCAGCTCGGCGAAGAATCAGGGCGTAGATGTGGAACTTTTTACTTCGCGGGTTGAACAAACGGACGAGCGCCGGGCGGCAATGGCTAAGGTTTTCAAGTTGTACGAGGAGCGTTTGAACAAAGCCAACGCTCTGGATTTTGACGATCTGCTGATAAAAACGGTAAAGCTGCTGCGGAAATCGCCGGAAGTGCGGGCGAAATATAACGATCGCTACAAATATATTCTGGTTGACGAATATCAGGATACGAACGCTCTGCAATTTGCTTTGATAAGCTTTTTGACGGAGAAACAGCAAAATATCTGTGTCGTCGGCGATGACGCGCAGAGCATTTACGGCTTCCGGCAGGCCGATATTCGCAATATTCTCGAATTCGAACAGCATTTTCCGAGTGCGAAAGTGATTCTGCTCGAACAGAATTACCGTTCGACGCAAACGATTCTGGACGCGGCCGACGCCATTATTTCCAACAATACAAAGCAGAAAAAGAAAAAGCTTTGGACAGCAAATCCGGGCGGCGAGCGGTTGTTTTATTATCAGGCCTGCGATTCTGACGCAGAAGGGCGCTTTGTCGCTTCACGCATAGAGGAACACCGCCGCCGCGATGCCAGCGAAAGGATTGCTATTCTTTATCGCACGAATGCACAATCACGCGTTTTTGAGGAATCGCTGCGGCGTCTGCGGATCGATTACAATATCGTCGGTGGTTTTTCGTTCTACGAGCGTGCAGAGATCAAGGATATTATCGCGTATCTCAAAATGGCGTTAAATCCGTTCGACGACATTGCTTTGCTGCGTGTGATAAATACGCCGTCACGCAGTTTGGGCAAAACTACACTCGATGAATTGCAATCCAGAGCGCGTCAGCGAAATGTGTCGCTGTGGGAAATGCTGTGCGCCATTGCCGATGACAAGATCGACCAGCCGGTAAACCTGACGCCTCGCGCCAAAGAAGCGATGCGTAAATTTAAGGCGGTTATCGAGACGCTTCACGAAAAAGCCAGTGAAGCCTCGCAGGGCGAAAAACCGGTTTCGGATGTTGTGATCTCGGCTATCGAAGATACGGGTTATTCGCTGATGCTGAGAGTCGAAAATACGGATGAGGTCGAGGCGCGGCTGGAAAATCTCGAAGAGCTTGTCAATGCCGCCGTCGATTATGACAAGACCGAGGAAAACGGTTTGCGGGATTTTATTGATCACGCGGCGCTCACCTCGGATACCGATAAATTTGATGGAAACGCAGGTGTTACGATGATGACGGTTCACTCGGCGAAGGGGCTGGAGTTTCCGATCGTTTTCATCGTCGGGCTGGAAGACGGCATTTTCCCGCATTCGCGCAGCCAGAACGATCAGTCGGAACTTGAAGAAGAACGGCGGCTGGCTTACGTCGCGATCACGCGGGCGGAAAAGCTTTTGTATGTTACACACGCGATGCGGCGCCGTGTTTATGGTGAAGAAATCGCGGCCGAGCCGTCGCAATTCTTGAATGAAATGCCGCTCGAATCGATCGAAGACCTTTCGCGCGGACCATCGTGGCTGTCTTACTCGAGAAGTTCGACGGCGAAGGATAGTAAAGACACTATTGCCGCTCTTCGTGGCGAACGCTTACCCGAAAAGGCAAGAGCGGTTTATACCGGAAAAACATATAACAGCGCTGATGCGATAGCGGAATTCTTCAGCAAGAGAAGCGGTGGGCAGTCAGCAGTCAGCAGCCAGCGTCAAGATACGGAAAAGCCCGTGTCTGGCCTAGATAAACTGCGGGCTATAGCGACGGACGAGTCGAAAGTCTTAAGTCCAAAGTCCAAAATCGAAGTATTCTCGGCCGGATCGCACGTACGTCATTTTAAATATGGAAAGGGGTTGGTCCTGCGGCGAGAAGGGACGGGCGATAATGTAAAACTGACTATTAGTTTTCCTGGATTCGGCCAGAAGAAACTTATTGAAAGGTACGCAAATCTTGAAAAGGCATAACTTTTGCTTTGTTAGATTCCCAAAGAAATACTGTACTAATTTAGTTCAGACTTAATAGGAGATTCTAGAGATGAAAAGTTCTAAATTCCGAAGATTGTTTATATTGCCAACCGTTGCGGCCGCGTCTTTTATCTTGGCCGGCTGCGGCGCCCAGCCCGGAGCGACTAATGTCAACCTGACAAATTCCAACTCGAATTTATCGAATTCGTTCGCGAATGCGTCGAATATAAATTCGGTAAATACAAACTCTATGACACCCTCCGTTGTCGAATCGCGCGAGCCGGAACAATATCAGGCAACTGTTAAATTAATCCTCGAAGCGATCGGCGATACCCAGAAAACTGCCGTTCCTCCGCTTGGGGCCGTTGTTGCCCGCAACGGTGCGGACAGGGCAATGGAATTTACGCTGCCCAATAACGAAAAGGTCATTTACATCGAAAAGGCCGGAGTCAACTATGTTGTGCTTCCGAATCGAAAGCAGTACGCGGAATTGACGAAAGAATCCGTTGGTTTCGAGGTGCGGCGGCTGCTGATGCCTGAACAGATCGTAAACCAGATAAAGAGTTTGCAGGGCGTGCGTCTCGTTGGCGAGGAAAATATGAATGGGCGGACCGTTATAAAATACGCATACAGCGGCACTGCCAATACGCAGACTCAGGCCGGAAATGTCGGAACCGAATCAGTCTTGCTTGTGGATAAAGAGACAGGATTGCCGCTACGTTCGGAAACCGTTTCGCAATCGAACAGCGGCGGCAACGTTCAGGGTTACAAGGGAATGCGTATCGTCACGGAGATGAGCGATATAAAAACCGCTCCGGACGCCCAGATATTTAATGTTCCGACCGATTTTCAAAAGATCGATTCGGAACAGGTCAAGGCCCAGGTCGGTCTGATATTCAACATGGCGGCGGCGGTTATCGGCCAGGTAATGCAGCAACAGGCAAAGCCGGCGAATCCGAGTCCGACCGTTTCACCTGCAATGTAGGACCCTTCTGAGTTCAAGCTTCTGCTTGTCTTTTGCTCCAGCCGGAAGGCAAGCTGAAGCTTGAACTCAGATCATAAATTATGGGAAAAATTTTAATAGGATTATTGATCGGTCTGCTTATCGGCGGTGCATTGACGTTTTACTTTTTTGTAGGAGTAAAGCAGGCATCACAATTACCCGGAGCACCGATTCAAGCACCAGATGCGGAGGGTTCGCCGGCCGGAACGGCGCAGATAGCACTCGGCCAGGATTTTTTCAATGAGGTTTTGACTACGATCTTTCGCGATATGGCTGCGCCCTCATTTCCACTCGGCCCGCAGCAGCCAAATGGAGCTGAGCAGGCGTGCGGAGACAAGATCACGATCCAGAAAGAGGGTAGCGGCGTCCAGACCGGTCTCCGTTTCGAAAATAATACTATTGCCGCACCCCTCGCGTTTACCGGAAGCTATAATTCACCGTTCGGCTGTCTGCAATTTACGGGCTGGGCGCAGGCGAATTTCGAGCTTCGTTATGACGCTTCGCAACAAGCAGTGTTTGGCCGGATCAATGTCGAAACAGTGAATTTAGACGGTGTTAATCCGATAGTCGGTGCGTTGGTAACGCCGCTCGTGCAAAATACATTGAACGAGCGGGTTAATCCTATCCAAATCCTGAACGGAAGCCAGATCTCCGTTGCGGCACCAATTGTTTCGGCCAATGGAACGCTTCAGGCCGCAGTCAAGGACATTCGAGCGGAAGTTAAGAATAATACATTGAATTTATATGTGATCTACGGCTTCCAGGGTTCTGCTCCTGCTTCATGACTGGAACGCTAGCGTACCATCTCTTCTTGGAAAAACCGCAAATTTCATCTATTATTGCGTCATCAGATAGTACGTCTGATGACGCAATAAATACTATGAAAAATAAATTCGCAATTATTACTGTTTCTTTTATTTTCCTGACCGTTAGTCTCGGTTGCGGATTTACAGAGCAAGTGCAGAAATCGGTAGGGGGCGCGGAAAATACAAACTCTAATAAAACACTTACGGACAAAGCAGTGGATACAGCAGTTGGTGAAGTAAATACCGGTGTCCCTGAATGCGACGAGGTGATGGTTATGGTTACCGAGTATGCCAATAACCCGGACGACGGTTATCTTGTAAAGGCTGCAAAAGCGGTTGTTTTTAACCGGATAAAAGAATCCGTCCGAAAAAGCATCGAAGAGAATAAGGGCGATCCAAAGGAAATCGCAAAAAATTGCCGTGAAATAAAAGCCGAGATTGAGAAATATAAGGCTGAAGAAGAAAGCAAAAAATAAGATTCGCAATGCAAGTGTTTGAATTAAACACTCATAATTTCGACTTCCTTATTTTTAGCCAATTCATCAATTTTAGCGATGAATGTATTCGTGTGCTTCTGAATTTCTTCGAGTCCGCCGCGTTCGTCGTCTTCCGAAATTACTTTATCCTTCGCCATTTTCTTTATGGCATCGTTCGAGCTGTGGCGTACGTTACGCACGGCTATGCGATGCTCTTCGGCGATTTCGTGGATCTGTTTGGCGAACTGCTTGCGGCGTTCTTCGTTGAGTGCCGGAACGGTAAGCCGAATGACCTTGCCGTCGTTAGAAGGCGACAAACCGAGGTTTGCGGCGGTAATCGCCTTTTCAACGGCATTCATCTGCGTAGCATCCCATGGAGATACGGTCAGCATTTGCGGTTCCGGCACCGCGATAGACGCCATTTGGCTGAGAGGCGTCGGGGTACCGTAATAATCGACCATCACAGCGTCGAGAAGCCCCACGGTCGCACGGCCTGTACGGACGTTAGAAATTTTACGCTTAAAGTCTTCGACGACCGCGTCCATTTTAGGTTTCGTTTCGGTTGTTACGGAATCTACGCTCATTAAAACCTCAAATAAATAATTTTATCCGGCGTTTTGCGCCCTTTTTTCAACTGTAACTAAAGTACCGATACTCAAATCGCCATTGAGGGCTTTCAGAATATTGCCGGTTTCCTTCATGTTAAAAACCATGATCGGCAGATTGTTGTCCATGCAAAGCGAAATCGCGGACGCATCCATAACCTTTAATTGCTTTTCGAGAACTTCCTGATACGAAATTGTCTCGAAACGCGTCGCCGACGGATCTTTCATTGGATCGGCAGAATAAATGCCGTCAACCTTGGTCGCTTTGAAAATGATCTCGGCACCGATCTCGCAGGCCCGTAATGCGGCGGCTGAATCAGTGGTAAAATAGGGATTTCCCGTTCCCGCCGCGAATATCACGACACGCTGTTTTTCAAGATGCCTTATCGCCCGGCGGCGAATGAACGGTTCCGCAAGCTGCGGAATATCGATTGCCGACATCACGCGTGTGTAAACGCCGACCTGTTCCAGAGCGTCCTGGAGAACGACCGCATTCATTACGGTAGCGAGCATCCCGATGTAATCGGCCGCCCCGCGATCCATATTTCCCGCCGATTTCGAAACACCGCGAAAGATGTTTCCCCCGCCAACGACAATGGCGATCTCGACGCCCAGTTCGTGAACGGCCTTAACTTCTCGAGCCACTGATTCGGCGACCAGTGTGTCGATGCCGTAATTCTGCCCGCCCATCAAGGCTTCGCCGGAAAGCTTAAGCAGAATGCGTTTGAATGCAGGGGCCATAAAACAGATGTCAGTTGTCAGTTGTCAGTTATCAGTTAAATCAGAAGAAAATCTGACAACTGGCTACTGACCACCGACAACTGTTTTAACTTATCATCGAAGCGACTTCAGCCGCGAAATCGTCGGCTTTTTTCTCGATGCCTTCGCCCATTTTGTAGCGGGTGAAGCGGCGGATCGAGATGTTTTCCTTAATTGAACCGATCTTTTCGGCAACGAGTTCGCCGATCGTTTTGCTTGGATCTTTAACGTATGGCTGATCGACAAGTACGTTGTCCTCGTAAAACTTATTAAGACGGCCTTCGATGATCTTGTTCAAAACCTCTTCCGGTTTCCCGGCGTTTTTCGGGTCGCTTTTGAGCTGTTCCAAAAGAAAGGTCCGTTCCTTGTCCAGATCGACGGAAGGAACTTCTTCCCGGCTTGCATAACGCGGGTCGGACGCGGCAATGTGCATTGCGACGTCTTTTACGAGCTGCTGAAACTCTTCCCCGCGCGAGACGAAGTCGCTTTCGCAATTTACCTCGACCATTACGCCGACCTTTCCGCCCATGTGGATGTATGAACCGACGGCACCTTCCGCGGTAACACGGCCAGCTTTTTTACCGGCGGTCGCCATGCCTTTCTTTCTTAAGATTTCCATTGCCGCCGTCTCGTCTCCGTTTGCTTCGACGAGGGCGTTTTTACAATCGATCATTCCCGCACCGGATTTTTCACGTATGGATTTTACTGCACTTGCTGTGATTTCTGCCATTACTTAACTCCAATATTTGTTCTGAGTTCAAGCTTCAGCTTGTCTTACAAGTTAACCAAAAGACAAGCTGAAGCTTGAACTCAGAACTCAAAATCTATAAAAAAGCGTAGCCTATTCGTCATTAACGGAAACGGCTACGCTATCAAAAAAATAAAAATGTCTAGCTTGTGGTCGCTTCCGTAACTACTTTCTGTTCGGCTTTTGCCGCATCCGCAACATCTTCGGTCGCCATTTTGCTGATCTCAGGTCTTACTTCCACTTCCGCGCCCGCACCGGGTTCCTGATCGATATATGAACCACCGGCTGGATCGGCATGAGTCGCCTCAGCGGTCGCAAAAGATTGATCGGCAACCTGAAGGGCAGGTTCGGCCGGCGGCGCGAGGCTGGCTCCGAGATCGTTAACGATTTCATCGTCTTCCACAGCTTCGGCTTGATTAGAATGGCCTTCCGTTCCGACCTGTTGGCCTTCGAGAATTGCATCCGCAATACGCGAAGCGAATAAACGGATCGCACGCAGAGCGTCATCATTACCCGGAATTACCTGATCGATACCTTCGGGCGAGCAGTTAGTATCAACTACTGCGACGATCGGAATTCCCAGACGGTTTGCTTCCTTAACGGCGATGTCTTCCTTGCGGACGTCGATGATGAACATCATATCCGGCGGTCCGCCCATATCCTTAATTCCGGCGAGATTCTTCATCAGGCCTTCGTGCAGTTTATCTAACTTCAGACGCTCTTTTTTGGTGAGCATTTCGAAACGGCCGTCTTCGCGCATCGTTTCGACCTCTTTCATTTTGGCGATGGATTTTTTGACCGTGTCGTAGTTCGTCAAAAGCCCGCCGAGCCAGCGGTTGTTGATGTAATACTGCCCGCAGCGTTCGGCTTCTTCCTTGATCGCGTCCTGTGCCTGGCGTTTGGTGCCGACGAAAAGGATCTTTTGATTCGGCCTTTCGGTGACGGATTCCGTAACGTAGTTGAGAGCGTCGCGGAAAAGCTTTTGCGTTTTCTGAAGGTCAATAATATAAATGCCGTTGCGTTCGCCGAAGATGTATTCCTTCATCTTCGGGTTCCAACGGCGAACCTGGTGTCCAAAATGAACTCCTGCTTCCAGAAGTTCTTTCATCGTTACTGTTGCCAAAATTAATCTCCTAACTTATTGGTTTTTGTACTCGCCGCAATCATTTTATAAACCAATGAATGGCGGCGATGGATTAATGTTCTGAGTTCAAGCTTCAGCTTGTCTTTGGCGTTAAACGTAAGACAAGCTGAAGCTTG
The DNA here is from genome assembly GCA_037723965.1 of Pyrinomonadaceae bacterium. GTDB lineage: Bacteria > Acidobacteriota > Blastocatellia > Pyrinomonadales > Pyrinomonadaceae > OLB17. The sequence goes on from JBBJOS010000002.1 coordinate 156,106, forward strand.
AACTCAGAACTATGAAATTATCTCTTCGAGAACTGGAATCTCGCACGAGCACCTTTCTGCCCGTATTTCTTGCGTTCTTTCTGCCGCGGATCGCGTGTGACCAGGCCGGCTTTTTTGAGAGTGGGGCGAAGGTCGGCGTTAAATACCATCAACGCACGCGTGATTCCGTGCCGCAAGGCTCCTGCCTGTCCGGCTGTCCCGCCGCCGGCGACATTTACGAGGATGTCGAATTTGCCTGCTGTATCCGTCAATCGAAGCGGCTGGCGAATAATCATTCGCAGCGCTTCGTTCGGGAAATACGCATCGAATTCCCGACGGTTTACAATAATATTGCCTGTGCCCGGACGAAGGTAAACCCGTGCGGTCGATGTTTTTCTGCGGCCGGTGCCGTAATATTGAATGTCTGCCATATTCTAGTTGTCGGTTGTCAGCTACCAGTAACCGGTTGCCCTTTACTGACAACTGACAACTGTCTACTGACAACTATTCCTACCTTGTTTTAACTTCGATCGCCTCAGGGCTTTGTGCCGAATGTCTGTGTTCCGCGTCGGCGTAAACTTTCAGCTTCTTTGCCATCGCCTTGCCGAGCTTTGTTTTCGGGAGCATGCCGCGGACGGCCAGTTCTATTACTTTTTCAGGTTTTTTCTCGAACATTTCCCGGGCTGTTGTTTCTCGCAGTCCGCCCGGATAGAGCGTGTGACGGCGATACAATTTCTCGTCGGTCTTCGCACCCGTAAATGTTGAGTGACGCGCGTTAATTACAACGACGTAATCGCCCATGTCCAAAAACGGGGTCCACGCCGGATTGTTCTTGCCCGACAGCATTCTGGCCACTTCCGTCGCCAGACGCCCAACCGTTTTACCCTGAGCATCGACCACAACCCACTTGCGATTTTCAGCCAAACCCTTCCCGCTCGGAAAATAAGTACTCATAAATGCCTACACTGATAGATATATCCGCAAAAATGCGAACAGGTAGAATATCGAAACACCGTGCAAACGTCAAGTCGAACCGAGCTTTGTGCGGGCCATCATTATTCCGATTATTGTTTTGGCGTCTTCGATCTCGCCGGTTTGGATCATGGCGAAGAGTTGATCGAAAGAATAGCGGCGGACGGTGAGGATCTCGTCGCCTTCCAGGTTTTGGGCAGTTTCAGTCAGGCCGGTGGCTAGGAAGACGTGCATTTTCTCGGAGAGAAATCCCGGCGAGACGTAAAATTCGGTCAGCTTTTCGATCTTTGCGGCCGTAACGCCTATCTCTTCTTCGAGCTCGCGGGCAGCACCTTCCATCGGGTCTTCGCCTTCGTTCAAACTTCCGGCCGGAATTTCGAGGAGATATTTCCCCGCCGGATGCCGGTACTGCCGCACAACCGCAACCGTATTATCATCAAAAACCGGAACGATCACCGCACTGCCGTGATGCGTCACGATCTCGCGGCTGTATTCGACATCGCCCTCGCGGATGTCGGCGAGCAGCACATCGAAAATCTTTCCTTTATATAATGTTTCGGTTGAGAGAATCTGCGGGTCGGTATTCATTGCGATTTTGTGTAGAAATTTACGGCCATTATTACGACGTTGTCAGGGATCGTTACCCGATAAGGATGTTTCGCGACGAAACTCGGCAATGTTACGACGCGGGCTCCGAGATTATTTAACGCTTCGATGACTCGCTCGTCCGTGAGGTCCGGAATTTTGAATTTCCGAAACGTCCTGACGAAAGCACCGCGCAATCTGTCCAATGCGAGTTCGCGGTTTGCAAGGACCTTTCCGCGCGACTGGAAATCGCCTAGGGCGTATAGTATGACGTCCTCTATCGCGACGGTTTCATCTGGAACTTCAAATAGTCTGGGCTGTATCACAAGCTCCTATTCTTTTTTGCTCGATCATTTTTACCAGATCTGCAAAATATTGACGCAAATTATTACCTAAAATTTCTCTGACACTTGTATCACCGATCACTTCATGAATAGAAACTCGGATCAGTTTGTAATTTCCGACTTGCTGCCCCGCATCTCTCAGGAAATCGTAAAACGCCCTTTGTTTCCATCTTGAAGAACCGCCGTTCTCTTCGAGCATCCCATTGCCTGAAGATTCGCCGAACTGGTTTTCTGTTGAATTAGTTTTCCAATATTTGCCGTAACTTGCCCTGTTCAGACATTGGTTTTCAAATTCTACGCAGAATGTTTTGTATTCCTCCGTAGAAAAGGAATTGTTGTATTCATAAATCGTTGAATTGAGCGTCAGTTGCCGATATCGATTGAAATGCTGTTCCTCATCAAATTCGACGACGCAACCGGGCAATTTAATATCAAATCCACGGTATTGAACTGGATATGTTTCCAGTTGGCCGTTTAACTTCTTGTAGACTTTTTGAATCTCAGGATGCAATGCGGAGTTTGCAAAATCAGCGTAGGACGGCTTCAGTACTGAATCGGTGCCAAACAATAAAAGGTTTGACAGTGTTGTTTCGCGAAACGGCATTGTAATAATTTATTTAACAGCACTGAAAACCTTGTGCGAACTAAAACAATATCACCCCAAAAATCTCAAAGCGAAACTCCGAAAACCCCAGGGATTATGGATAAATGGGATTCTAACATAGCCTTTGGCAACTTTTAATATAAAATACAACAATGACGAAGTTTAGAGTCGGATTAGGCGTGACCGGCGGGATCGCGGCTTATAAGGCGGTGGAGGTTTTGCGGCTGCTGCAGAAATCGGGGTGTACGGTGACGGTCGCGATGACGAGACACGCGACGGAATTCGTGCAGCCGTTGACATTTCGCGCGCTCACTGAAAGTTATGTTTTAGTTGACGATTACGATCCGGAAAATCCCGATCCGATCGCGCATATCAATTTTCCGCAGAGTATCGATCTGCTGTTGATCGTTCCGGCGACGGCGAATATTATTGCTAAATTTGCGAACGGAATCGCGGATGATTTTCTTAGCTCTACTTATCTGGCGTCGAACGCTCCGGTTTTGATCGTTCCGGCGATGAATACTTCGATGTGGGAAAACGCGGCCACGGTGAGGAATGTGGAGCGGTTAAAGCAAGACGGCGTGTGTTTTGTCGAGCCGGTGGCAGGTGAATTGGCTTGCAGGACGGTCGGGACCGGGAAGCTGGAAGATGTAGAGAATATTGTTGCTCAGGCCTTGAAATTGCTTGAGGCCGGGTCAGAACCGGGAGCGATAGCGACTGGGTTCCCAAAGACTGAAACCACGAAACAACACGAAGAAACACGAAATAAGAATGATGTTGAAACCTTGCCATCGCAGGATCTGACCGGAGAACGAATCCTTATCACCGTCGGCGGCACTCGCGAGGCGATCGATCCGGTTCGGTTTATTTCGAATCATTCTTCGGGAAAGATGGGATTTGCGGTGGCGGAGGCGGCACGGAATCGCGGGGCGGAGGTGACGATTGTATCCGGCATTACGTCGGTTGCTCCACCGGATGGCGTAAAGTTGATAAAAGCGGTTTCAGCGGAAGAAATGCATTCGGTGGTGATGAAGGAATTGCCAGACGCCACGATTTTTGTCGGAGCAGCGGCGGTGGCGGATTATCGACCGACGGACGTAGCGAATGCGAAGATCAAGAAAGACGGCAGCGAGACCATGACTTTGGAATTGACGAAAACGCCGGATATTTTGGCGGATGTTTCAAAGAATCGTACAAATGGATTGCTCGTCGTTGGATTTGCGGCCGAAACGAATGATATCGTCGGTTATGCCCGTTCCAAGATGCAGAAGAAGGATCTGGATATGGTCGTGGCGAATGACATTACGGCCGATGGAGCGGGATTCAATACGGATACTAATATTGCAACGGTATTAACGAAGAATGAAGAGCAGATCGATCTTCCGCTAATGTCGAAACGGGAAATGGCGGACAGGATTTTGGACGAGATCGTTAAATTGAGAAAGGTTTGATGCAGGCTGAAATTACTGAATTAATTAGAGATGTAAGGGAACAGGTTCTTTATCTGCAGGAGCTTGGCGTTTCCGATTTGAATGCGGAAATGAGTGAAATTTCAAATTTCAAATCTCAGATCGCAAACATGGAAATTCGGAAGAGTGATAATGAAATCCTACGATCCGTCGCGGGACCTGTTGAGAAATACGTTCCGGTTGAGCCGTTAATAATACCTTCTAAGCCCACGGCGGCTCGAAAGCAAGGCGAGCCTTCGCGGCTGTCGGCCCTGCCGTCGCTGACGAACAGGAAGATCGTGCCGCCGACTGAAGCAAAACCGAAAATTCCGCAGCAAGAGGAAACCGAAATGCCGATAGCAAAGACGGAAAAAATAAGCAGCGATACATTGTTCAGCGATTTGGGCCAGACCTTGCCGGAAGTTGCCGAGAAAATTGAGGACATTAGGCTGGACATCGGCAACTGCACGCGGTGCCCGCTGCACGAAGGACGGACGAAGATCGTTCACACGACCGGAAATTTCCAAGCCGATCTGCTGTTCGTCGGCGAAGCTCCGGGTGCGGACGAGGATGATCAGGGATTGCCGTTCGTCGGACGTGCGGGACAGCTTTTGACGAAGATAATCGAGGGAATGGGAATGAAGCGTGATGATGTCGTGATCGGCAACATCAACCGCTGCCGCCCGCCCGGAAACCGTCAGCCGACGCTGCCGGAAGCGGAGACTTGCCGTCCATTTTTGCTGCGCGAGATCGCGGTCATTAGCCCGAAAGTCATTGTCGTGATGGGGAATACGGCACTGCATAATCTGCTTGAAACAAAGACCGGAATCACCAAAATGCGCGGCCAATTCCACGATTATTTCGGCGTAAAGGTGATGCCGACGTTTCACCCGGCTTATCTGCTTCGCGATCCGCGGAAGAAACGGGAAGTTTGGGAAGATATGAAAATGGTGCGCGATTATCTAACGACCGCAAAATAAAATGTTGATCATTAGTTTAAATACGGGGGAATTGAACACAGATGAACCCGGATGGAAGATGAATTTCGCTGATTTGACGAAAGAAAGCAGATTGGCGTTCCGGCCGGATGTGGTAATCTGTTGCCATTCTAATTCCTAGTTCCGGGAGTAAATTATGAAAAGATTTATAGCTTTGTTTTTCATCACTGTCATCGCTTTTTCGCCGACGCTTACTCTTGCGCAAAAGGGCGGATTTGCCGATATGAAGCAGCTGCAAGGGCCGCAGAATCCGCGTTTGGGTTTTGTGATCCACGGCGGCGCTGGCGTTATTACGAGAGGTTCATTGTCGCCTGAACGCGAAAAGGAGTATCGCGTAAAACTAGAGGAAGCATTATTCGCCGGTTACAAAGCGCTGCAAAGCGGAAAATCGGGGCTTGATGCGGTAGAGATAGCAATACGGATTCTTGAGGATTCGCCGCTTTTCAATGCCGGTAAGGGCGCGGTTTTTACGAATGAAGGCAAAAACGAACTCGACGCATCTATCATGAATGGCAAAACGCTGGCAGCCGGTGCAGTCGCCGGGCTGCGGCAAGTTAAGAACCCCATAACGCTCGCGCGGGCAGTGATGGAAAAATCTGCACACGTGATGATGGTCGGCGGCGGAGCGGAAAAGTTTGCTAAAGAACAGAAGATCGAGCTCGTCGATGAGAAGTATTTTTGGACGCAGCCGCGGTGGGATTCCCTGCAAAAGATACTTAAGGAGGAAAAAGCTAAAGAAGTCCAAAGTCTAAAGTCCAAGGTCCAAAGTGTCCTGACAAAGGATTTGCCCGCGAATCGGTTCGGAACGGTTGGAGCGGTCGCGCTCGATAAGAACGGCGATCTGGCCGCGGGTACTTCGACGGGCGGAATGACGAATAAAAGGTATGGCCGCGTCGGAGATGCTCCGATCATCGGTGCCGGGACTTACGCAAACAATAATACCTGTGCAATCTCGGCGACAGGCTGGGGCGAATATTTTATCCGGCTCGGCGTCGCCCGCGATATTTCAGCGGTTATGGAATACCGCGGAATGCCGATCCAGCAAGCGGCGGACTTTGTGATTAAGGACAAATTGCAGAAATTAGGCGGCGACGGCGGAATTATTGCAGTCGATAAATTCGGCAATATAGCGATCTCATTCAATTCCGAAGGAATGTACAGAGCGTACATCAACGCGGAAGGCAAAGCGGTGGTCGAAATCTACAAGTAGCCAGTGAAAATTGACAACGGAAAATGGACAATATTAGGAATTGCCAAAATTCTTAAATTGTCCATTTTCCATTTTACATTGAATAACCATGCTTTCAGCGGAAATAATTGCGGTCGGGTCGGAGCTTTTGACACCGGAGAAGACCGATACGAACAGTCTTTGGCTGACATCGAAGCTTAACGAGATAGGTGTTGAGGTCAAGCTGAAAACGATCGTCGGCGATGACGAGGCGCGGCTTGAGGAAACGATCAGGAACGCGTTGAAACGCTCCGATATTGTAATCTCGACGGGCGGGCTTGGGCCAACCGAGGACGATGTTACGCGGCAGGTTTCGGCGAGAGCCGTGGGCCGCGAACTTGTTTTTCATGAAAATCTCGTCGATAAACTGCGTGAGAGATTCAAACGCTGGGGCCGCGAGATGCCGGAGATCAATAAGCGGCAGGCATATGTGATCGAAGGCTCGGAAATTTTGCCGAACCCGAACGGCTCGGCGGCTGGGATGATGCTGGAGATAGCGGAAAAGTTCTTCGTCGTTCTCCCCGGCCCGCCGCGGGAATTGATGCCGATGTTTGAAAGCTGTGTTTTGCCGAAGCTGAAGGAAAAGGCCGGCGGGATATTCGTAAAACGGCGCGTGTTGAAAGTTTCCGGACTAGGCGAATCGGCGGTCGATGAGGCGATCTCGCCTATCTACAAATCGTTCGAATCCGTGCAGACCTCGATACTTTTTAACAAAAGCGAGGTCGAGGTGCATCTTTTTGTGGAGGCCAATTCGGATGCGGCAGCCGATGCCCTTCTAAATGAAGTTGCGGATCAGATCGCCGCAAAGCTCGGAATAGCTGTTTTTGCATTGAACGGCGAATCGATGGAAGAAATTATCGGCGAAATGCTGACGGATCGCGGGCAAACGCTGTCGGTCGCGGAAAGCTGCACCGGCGGCTTGGTCGCGATGCGGCTGACTGATGTTGCGGGTTCTTCCGCTTATTTTACCGAAGGAGCGGTTACTTATTCTAACAACGCGAAAATGCGAACGCTTGGCGTGCCGGATGAGATTATAAAAGGTCATGGAGCGGTCAGCGCTGAAACAGCCGAAGCTATGGCGGCCGGAATGCGCCGAGTGGCCGGTACGGATCTTGCGATCTCCGTTACCGGAATTGCCGGGCCGGGCGGAGGCAGTGAAGATAAGCCTGTCGGCACCGTGTTTATTGGTTATTCCGATGCAAACCTTACGAAATCAATGAAAATGACAATGCCGGGCGACCGCTATCTGATTCGCTGGCGGTCCAGCCAGGCGGCGCTCGATTATCTTCGGCGGCAATTGCTGAAAGCTCCGCAATGAAGATAAAAAGCATTTTCAAAAAAATTCGCGATTACATCAGCGAATTGGGAAAACTGACGCCTATTGCTCTTGTCACTACATTTCTGCCGATCCCCGGAGCCGTGGCGCTGCTTTTTTTGGGGCCGGCTTTCGGAAGTTGGCTGCGGGAGAATTCGGAAATCGGTTTTGCCGTTTATTTTCTGGTAGTTCTCGTTTTCTGCGGGCTGGCTTTGATGGCGACGAATGTGATCGGCATCATCGGCGGCTGGGTTTTCGGTATGTATCTTGGCCTGGCGATCCTGATGGCCGGAATCGTCGGGGCGGCCTTTGTCTCATTTCTTATCCACCGCCGGATCGTCGGAGATAAACTACCTGAAATTACCGCAAAACATCCGAAGGCGCAGGCTATTTACGAGGCTCTTGTCGAACAGGGATTTTGGCGGGCGGCGACGATTATTTTTCTTGTCCGCCTGTCGGTGATAATGCCGTTTGCATTGACGAATTTTATGCTTGCGTCGGCAAAAATTCCGTGGCCTTCTTATCTGCTGGGCACGCTTTTCGGGATGCTTCCGCGTTCCGGAGCGGTAGTATTTGCCGGGGCGGGATTATCCGAGCTTAATTTCGATAATCCTTCGCAGACATGGGTTATAGTGCCTGGCATCGCGGCGACAATTGTTGCGGTGATCGTGATTTCGATTATCAGCAGAAGGGCGCTGGATCGCTTGACCGGAGCTCAAACGTCCCGCTTGGAATGAGTGTTGCTTCATTGCGAACACGCCTTTAAAGAACAGAGCACTTTTCGGCCACGTAACGCGTTCGAAGACTACGCGGGCAGGCAGAGGTGCCGGCGTTCCAGTCGTATTCGCTTATAAATACTTGCTTTTTCCGCTATTTCAGCCCAAAATTAATATTGTCGCGATTGCTGGGGCAATCGTAACTGAATGTTTTTGAAACTTTGCACCTCACGCATCGTGTAAAAACGCGGAACCAGGCTTTAATCATTTCAATTTTTCAGCTAATTTATTATGAAAAGATCAGCATATCTTCGATTTTCGCTCACACTCGTTTTGGTCGCTTCAATGCTTTCACCGATGGCGGTTTTGGCGGTCGGCGACGGGAAAAAGTATTTCAAGACCGGGATGAAACACGAATCGGCCGAGCAATGGGACCAGGCCGTCGAATCATTCGCCTTAGCGGTCACCGAAGATCCGAAGAACCCCGAATACCGGTTGCATCTGCAGCGTTCGCTTTTCAATGCATCGCAGATGTATATGAAAAAAGGCAACGTCGCCGCGAACGAGAAGGATTACGAAAGCGCCTATACCTCTTTTCGAAAAGCTTATGCCTACGATCCGGTAAATGAACTCGCGAAAGCGGAAATGGCGCGGATGGTTCGCCTGCAAACGGAAGCAAAGGGCGGTGTTGTCGAAGGCCAGGCCGATCAAAACGGAAAGATTAAGCTTGTACCAACCGGTTACAGCGTCGCCACTCCACAGGATGTTCAGGTGCCGCAGCGACTCGAAAAGCTTAGAAGTCTTCCGTTTCCGACCGGCATTCCGCTTCAGCAAATCGTTAAGGATCTGGCGAAAGACCTCGAATTAAATGTACTTTTCGATACGGAATCGCGTTTAGACGGCAGGCAGGTGAAGATCGATATCAGGGACGTTTCCTCCGCAAAGGCCCTCGATTACATATTTCTGCAGGAAAATCTTTTCTTTCAAAAAGTCGGCCCGCGTACGATCCTGGTAGCGACCGGTAACCGCCGCACTAATTTTCAACAGCTTGTGCTGCGGACATTTTATCTCGCAAACGCTAGCCCGAAGGACGTAAAGGCAATCATCACTTCCGCGATTCCGGCTCAGCCCGGCCGAAGCCAGACCATCGTGCTCGAAGACGCCGCGACCAACAGCATAACGATCCGCGACACGCAGGAAAATATCCGGCTGATCGGGAAATTGATCTCTTCGCTGGATAAGGACCGGGCGGAAGTTGTGATGGACGTGGCGATCTATGAAGTGAATAAGAATGATTTACTGCAGCTCGGTAACCAAATCGGCAACGAAGGCTCGCTTACGAGTTTAGGCGGTACGACACGGGGAGTCGTCGGGCTGGGTGGAAATGACATATTTGGAAGAACCGCCGCGGCCGCGGCCAGCGTTATACCGAAAGCGTTCGGAGTCGGGTTGGTTATTCCGGCCGTTAACCTGATCGCCTTTCAAAACAAAAACAATACAAAGCTGATTGCCTCAACACAAATTCACGCATTTAATAATGAGGATTCGTCAGCAAGGATCGGCCAGCGAGTACCGGTAAGGACAGCTTCTTTCGCACCGACAACCGGAAATGGAAATAACAACAATCAGGTATTTGGCGACGTTTTCAATTATGAGCAGGTCGGCCTGACGCTGAAATTTAAGCCTATCGTTTTCCCGAATCAGGATGTTCAGGTAGCAATGGAAATTGAATCAAAGGATGTCGCCGGCGCGCTAACCGATCAGCCGGTTTTTACTGAAAGAAGCATCAAAGGAACGGCCCGCGTTCAGAATAACAAGACATTGCTTCTCGCAAGCGTTGCCCAGAATACGGAATCGAACGGCAGACAGGGATTGCCGCTGCTGGGATTGATACCGATCATCGGACGCCTGTTCACCGCACCCACTAAAGACAACCGGCAGGTCGATATCGTCATTGCGATCACGCCGCGGGTTATTCGAGCCCCTTCGATATTGCCTGAAGACGAGATCGAAAGGCCGACGGGAAGTTTGGCGACGCCGACGAGCGGTTCGCTGGAGGCAATGGTGATTCAGGAAGACCGCGAAGAATTCCTCGCATCGGCACGGCGCCTCCCGACAACAGCTACGGTTCAGTTGCCCGATCAAGCGGCGAGCCCGGCTTATGTTCGCGGAGCGGTTCCGCAGGCGGATCCGGTTCAAGCTCCGGTGGAAACACAAGTGGCAATTACCGGCGCGGGAGCTGCTTTGAATTTACGCCCGATAGATTCGAGCGTCAAAATGCTTGCGATCAAGCAGACGTCGGATACATCGATGCAAAACGCGGAAAAGCCGACTTTGGTACCATTGCCTGCCGCCGTATCGAATCCTATTGTAGATTCTCCAATCGCTGAGCTGCAAATCTCCTGGAACCTGGCCGCGATGAAGAGGGGCGAGAAAATGAAGATTCCTATTATGGTCAAAAGCGCGACGCTGTTCCGCTCGGCGGTGCTCGGGCTGCGGTTTGACGATAAGAGATTGGCTGTCAGGTCGGTGAGTTTCGGTGACATTTTCGGGCCCGGAGTTGCAAATACGAACGCCGATCCTTTCCTGAATAATAACGGGCGGATGAATGTATCGCTTTCCCTGCCGCAAGGCACGGTCGGAAGCAGTTCGGGAATTCTTGCATATGTCGAGGTGGAAGCGCTGGCCGACGGAGCGCCGGAAATCACGCTCGAAAGAGATGTGCTGAATTTGCTGGCCGCCGACGGAAGGAATTTTGCGGTAAAGTTTTAAGATGGAGTCAAAAGTCCAAAGTCCAAAGACCAAAGTCCAAAACCCGGCCGGATTTACTTTGTTTGAACTCGTGATAACGCTGACCGTGCTGGCGATCGTTATAATGGGCACGATACCGTTGGCCCAGAATGCAGTGAAGCGGCAGCGGGAATTGAGACTAAGGGAAAGCCTGCGGATGATGCGGCTGGCGATTGATGAATTCAAGCGCGATACGCTCGGGGCTTGTTCGGGAAATCCGGTGCCTCCGCCGGGTGGAATACAACCAGGCGGCCAAAGTGCTCCGGCTGATCCGCGGAGCCGTGTCGTGATCGACGATTGCGAAATCTTTGAGGCCGAGAATCTTGACCGTTACCCTCCTTCAATGGATCAGCTTGTCGATGGCATAAAGGTTAAACAGCGTGGTGCTAATATGGGAAGCGGCAAAGCTTTCGGCAGTCAGAACGCAACCGAGTTAAATACCACGGAAGAAGTAATCAAATATTATCTGCGGGAACTTCCGGTCGATCCGATGACCGGAGAAAAGGATTGGAAATTCCGCTCATCCTATCAATCCAAAGATGATGAAAGCTGGGACGACATCAACGTTTTCGATGTGCGTTCCGCCTCCGATGAAGAAGCTTTGAATGGGGAGAAATATAGTGACTGGTAAAGGGAAGATGGCAGTAAGCCGTAAGCAGTTAGCAGTCAGGAATGAATCGAAAATGCAGCGGGGGTTTTCGCTGCTGGAGTTGATGATCGCGATGTTTATCATGATCATCCTGCTTTCGGTTGCTTTGCCAACTTATCAGCGGACGACGCAGTATGCGCGGGAAACGGTGTTGAAGGAAAACCTTTGGCAGATGCGGCGGGCGATTGACCAGTTTGCGGCCGACAAGGGAAAGCTGCCGCAATCGGTTGAAGAGCTGGTCGAAGGCAAATATCTGCGTGAAATGCCCATCGATCCGATTACGGAAAAAGCCGAGTGGAACGAACTGCAGGGCGAAGACCCGAACAAACGCGACGCCGAACAAGGCATGAAAGACGTAAAAAGTACCGCAGAAGGCGAGGACAGCGAAGGTAAGAGATACGAGGAATATTAGAAAGTAAAAAGTAAAAAGTGTTAAGTGATAAGTAAAAGGAAAGAATGAGGGCAGAGTTTCCTGAATTTTTTACTTTTTACTTATCACTTTTTACTTCAAAGCCTATGTTATCAGCATTAACCGAACCGAATTATCCGAAGGCCGCGATCGGGCTTGAGAAAGATAGCGTTACGGCGCTTTCCCTGCAGAGGGAAGGGCGCGCATTTGGCATTAAGCAGGCGGCGACTATCGAACTGCCTTCGAATTTGCTAAACCCGAGCTTTCTTGACCGAAACATTTCAAGCCAGGCCGAACTTCGTGTTCTGCTGGAAGAAGCCGTGACGACATCCGGTTTGAAGAAACAGAAGCTGTGGTCGGTATCGCTGCCGAGCAATACGGCACGATCCGCGATCCTAACGCTCGACAGCGCGGCGGCGAAGAACGAATCGGAAGACATTTTAGATTGGAAGGCTGAGCAGAGTTTTGGTGCTCCGGCGGCCGACCTCAGGATCACGCGGCAGAAGATCGCTCCGGACAAGGAAGGCAAAACGCGCTATTTCGCGACCGCCGTCAAACTGTCGGTCATCGACGAATACGAAACCATTTTCGAAGACCTCGGCTGGAAGGCAGGTCTTGTATTGCCGCGGGCCGTCAGCGAAACGCGCTGGCTGGTAGATAATTCGGCCGATACCGATTCGATGCTCATCAGCTCGCAGAATGACGGATTTACCGCATTGCTCCTTCGCGGCGGCGAACCGGCGGTGGTGCGTTCAGTTACCTGCACCGTCAGTGAACGCGACGACGAAATTTACCGCTTGCTGATGTTTTATAACGACCGTTTCGCCGACGACAAGAGCGGCAATTTTCTCGACAAACTTCTGATTATCGGCAAAGGGCTCGTTCCGGCCAAGATCAAGGAAATTTCAGCGGAAGCTTTGGGAACGGCTTTGCGGGTACTTCGCCCGGAAGAAGTCGGCCTTAACATTCCGGCAAGCAGCCTGAATTTCGACGACCTTGCCGCACCGGCGGGCCTGGCGGCGTATGGCTACCGGTAGTTAATGATAAATTGTAAGTGACATTTCAAAATTGAAATACCGTAAGTTATCGCGAATAAATAGCTTGCTTAAACCGGTTCGGTATAGGCGGAAACACGACCGGTAGGGAGTGTGTTCCTGCTCACAGCCGGCATTCAACATACGGAGAAGGCACACTCCCTACCGGTCGTGTTTCCGCCTCTTTTTTTTGTGTTTTATAATGCGACCGCGCTGATTTAATATAGAATTGCATCTAACTTTTCTAAGAGAACTATCTAAATTTTCCAGCGTACGAAATAAAACATCATGACAGCTTCATCGATTGCACCGCGAAATATACGTGAATTGACCGACGGGGAATTGATCGTCAAAGCCATCGGCCGGAGCGAAGACGGTTTTGAGGAACTCGTCCGCCGCTACCAAAGGCCGATCACCGGCTATGTATTCCGTATGCTCGGCGATTACGAATCCGCACTCGACGTAACGCAGGAAGTTTTCATCAAAGTTTACAACTCGCTTGAACGCTACAGCTCCGAATATAAATTCTCGACCTGGCTGTACCGCATCGCCCATAATGCCGCGATCGACAATATGCGGCGAAATTCAATAAATACTCAAAGTATCGAAACCGAAAACGCGGATGGAACGTATCAACTCCAGATCGAAAGTCCAAGGCCTTCACCTGAGCAGGATCACGAACGAAGCGAATGGCGGACCGAGATCGATGCAGTGGTAAAACGCCTGCCCGCGCCGTATCGCGAGCTGATTTTACTAAGGCATTCGCAGGATCTGAGTTACGACGAAATCGCCGCGATCACCAATTTGCCGTTGGGCACGGTCAAAAACCGTTTGTTCAGGGCACGGGAGATGATGCGGGAAATATTCGTCGAACGCGGGTTTTCGGGTATTTAATGAAAGAGGTTATATTTCGGGCGGATGACATCGAAAATTTCTCAAATTAAAGATCAATGTCCGTCCGGCGAAATCTCGGCATATATCGACGGCGAATTATCACTGGCTGATGAACTGAATTTAGAGGAACATTTGTCCGTATGCAGTATTTGCGTCGCGGAGCTTAACGGGCAAAAAACTTTTCTTTCCGCACTGAGCTCTTCGCTCGAACAGGAAAAGGAATTCGAGCTTCCAAAAAATTTCACAAAAACAATAGTGGCAACCGCGGAAAGCACCGTTACCGGGCTGCGGCGTCCCCGGGAACGATTCAGCGCTGTCCTTATTTGCACGGCGTTATTTTTGTTTATTTTACCGGCGCTCGGAAGCGATTCGGAATCCTTGCCGGCTGTTTTTGGAATCGCGCTGGAGAAAGTGGCCGCCGTTGGGGCATTTGTTTGGCGGTTGATGTTCAGTGTGTCGCTGGGTGCGGCCGTGATTGCGCGGTCGGTCGCTTCGCAGATATTTTTTAGCTCGTATATTTCTTTTTTGCTTTTCTCCGGGTTGTTCGGATTTTCGTTGTTCGCCTGCTCGCGCATGATACTTCGGGGCAGAAAGTCCTCGTAATCAATTTCGTGCTGGAAAAAAACAAAGTAAGATTTTGCCCGCGAAATAAGCGAAAGTACGCGAAAAAGGAAGGAAGGTTTTATTTCGCGTCTTTTCGCGTACTTTCGCGGGCAAAATTTCTTACTATTGAAATTGCTCACTCGTGATCACAGCCTATTTTTGATAAAGTGGAACATTCACTCTCAATTAAATATCCATTTCCATTTGAGCGGCTTACAAAGCGAGAGTTTCTAATTGCGCTTTTATTTCTGCTAATTCCGCCGCTTTCGCTTCTGGCTAATCCCAACGTGTCACTTTCGGCGGACGAGCAAACCATGACGGTCGAGAATGCGCCGGAAACGGAAATCATTTCAATCGGCAAAACAGTGATCGTAAAGCAGAGCGCGAAGGGCGTTTTTGCATTTGGCGGCGATATTATTATCGAAGGGCGTGTCGAGGGCGACGTTGGCACTATCGGCGGTTCGGTAATTCAAAAAAAGGACGCGTTTATCGGCGGCGATGTTATCGTATTCGGCGGTTCGTATAAGCCGGAAATCGATCAGCCATTGAGGAATGTGGGCAAGGAAACGATCATGATCGGGGTTTTCGAAGAAGAGCTTCGCAGCCTTTCGCAGAACCCTTCTGAATTGTTTACGCCGAGTTTTTCCCTCGTCTTTTTCGCCCAGCGGGCACTTTCCGTGTTGTTTTGGTTCGTTGTTTCATTAGGTTTTGCGACTATCGCGCCAGGTGCAGTCAGCAGATCGATTGCCCGCGTAAACATATCGGCGTTAAAGGTTATTGGGATCGGCTTTTTCGCGTTTCTGGTAGTGACGATCGGGGTCGTCGGAAGCTTCAGTTTTTTGCCGAATTACCTTAGCGGAATTCTCGGGTTAATGTCAATCGTTCTGCTGATGCTGGCGTTTGTTTTCGGCCGCGTTGTATTGAACGTCAGTTTCGGAAAATTGCTGCAAAAACATTTCCTGCCGGATAATAATCAATCGGAAACACTCGCGATTTTTATCGGAGTCGTCGTTTGGACGGTGATCCTGTCGATTCCTTATTTGTGGCCGTTTGCTCTTTTGGCATTATTTTCCGCCGGTATCGGCCTTGTTCTGACTGCCCGCTCGCCTATCGGATGGAAAACTAATTAAAACGCCATCTGCTTTGTTTACAAATCTTTACAATTAAAATCGAACCTTAGCGCTGCAAAATACGTCATACTTTATTCGCCGGCAACTTTTTGTGTGCAACTGCGTTTAAGTAAATCAGGAATCGATATTTTTATTCTTTTAATATGCGAAATAAATTAGCTCTATTGCTTTCCATTGCGGTGCTTTTCGGCGCCTTCTCGGCTGTATCGGCCCAAACCGCCGCTCCGGTCAAGCTTTCGCTTGCTTCGGGCGATGTGGTTTCCATCAATGCGGGCAAAATCGTCCTGAATACAAAGGACGGCTCTCTCGATGTAATGATCAATGATAAAACCGAATACAAACGAGTGTCGCCCGATAATCCGAGTTTGAAAACGGCGATTGCCGCGGCTTTCTCCGAGATCGCAAGCGGCGATAAATTGATCGTTACCGGATTTTTCTCGGAAGACAAAAAATCTATACCAGCACGGGCAGTGTACCTGATGACAAAGGCCGATATTGCGCAAAAGCAATCGAAGGAAAGCGAGCAGTGGAAAACGCGCGGCATTTCCGGACGCGTATCAAAGGTCGATCCGCAGACCAACCAGATCAGCATTGAATTACGCGGGCTTGCGAATACTACGACCGTGGTTTTGACGCCGAAAGCCGATGCAAAATTCCGCCGTTACGCCGCCAATTCGGTTAGATACAGCGAAGCCAAGGAAAGCTCGGTGAGCGAGATTCAAGCGGGCGATATGCTGCGGGCATTGGGCGATAAGAGCGCCGACGGTGCAAGTTTTGCCGCCGAACAGATCGTCGCCGGTGCGTTTCAGACCGTTGCGGGAACCGTAAAAACTGTGGATACGGCTAAGAATGAAATTGTGATCACCGATCTTCAAACTAAGAAGGATGTGACCATCGCGTTGGGTTCGGCGAGCCTTTTAAAGAAATTTCCTGAAGAAATGGCCCAGAGAATGGCCGCGATGCAGACCGGCGGAATGCGTCCCGGTGGTGCCGGAGCAACAGGAACTCCTCCGGCGGGAAGGCCGAACGGCGGAGGACGCCAGGGAATGGGCGGTGGACAGCGGGCTGGCGGAATCGATGATATGCTCGACCGCTTTCCGAATATCACGGCTGCGGATTTGAAGGCCGGCGATATGATCGCGGTTTCCAGCTCGAAAACCGGCAATACTGACAGGATCACGGCGATAAAGCTTCTGGCCGGCGTCGAACCGTTTATTCGAGCCGCACAGGCGACAACCGGAGCTCAGGGCGGCAAGCAGCGTACACAGAGTCTAAGTATACCGGGGCTAGACGGCGGAGATATTCCTTAAATTTACCAATTTTACGCCGCCTTAATGGCGGTGTTGAATTTTGAAAATACTTTTTAACAGGCGACAGAAATGAAATTCATAAAATTATTCATACTAAGCGGGCTATTCGCGCTTACTTTTAGTGTCCCGGTATATGCCCAGCAGACCGGAAGTTTAAGCGGCCAGGTCGTAGATACCCTCGGTGCCGTAGTAGTCGGCGCGGCTGTTACGGTCATAGCGGCGGACGGACGCGAAAAGACGGCGGCGACAAATCAGCGCGGCGAATTTTCGTTTGCGTCACTGGCTGCCGGAAAATACACTGTTCGCGTTACGGCGGCCAATTTTTCGCAGTACGAAAATGCGGAGGTGGATATCGCGGCAGGCGGGCGTCAGGAAGTGACTATTCCGCTCAACCTCGAAGGCGTCGAAGAGCAGGTAGACGTGTCGAGCAGCGAAGGCGTTTCGACCGATCCGCAAAATAACGCTGGTGCCACCGTATTGAAAGAGGCAGACCTTGAAGCTTTGCCCGACGATCCGGATGAGCTGGAAGCGGCTTTGCAGGCACTCGCCGGCCCATCAGCCGGGCCGAACGGCGGACAGATTTACATCGATGGTTTTACCGGCGGCGTGCTTCCGCCAAAGGATTCGATCCGCGAAATCCGCATTAACAGTAATCCGTTTTCTGCCGAGTATGACAGGCTCGGTTTTGGGCGAATCGAAATTTTGACGAAGCCGGGTTCGGATAAATGGCGCGGAAACGCATTCGGCAATTTTAACGACGAAAGCCTTAATTCACGTAATCCGTTCTCGAGCAATAGAGCACCGAGCCAAACCCGATTCTTCGGCGGAAGCGTGTCCGGACCGGTTCAAAAGGGAAAATCGTCATTCTTTCTCGACGTCAGTAACCGCGATCAGGATAATAACGCGGTAGTAAATGCGACGCTTCTGGACGCAAATCTTAATCCCTTTCTTTTTTCGGAAGAATTTCAGGTTCCGAGCCGGCGGTTCTCAATTAATCCGAGGTACGATTACCAGATCAACGATAAAAATACGCTTGTCGCCCGCTACAGCTTTGAACGCAACAGCGTCGAAAATCAAGGAATCAGCAATACCTCGCTGCCGTCGCGTGCTTATGAAACGAAGAACGTAAATCATGAGATTAGGCTGACGGAAACCATGATCGTCAATCCTTCGACGATCAATGAAACACGTTTTGAGTATGAGTGGGAAAAACGCGAGCAGATCGGCGATAATTCAATCCCGACGATTAATGTTGCCGACGCTTTCATCGGCGGCGGCGCCCAAATCGGGCTTAGTTTTAACCGTGCGAATAATTGGGAACTACAAAACTACACGACCACAGCCGTCGGTAAGAATTCTGAACACGGATTAAAATTCGGAGCGCGAATCCGAAGCACCAGTTTCCGCGACAGATCGGAGAACAATTTCGGCGGGACATTTTTCTTTCAGGGTGCACGGGAGATTCGTAGTCCGATAGGCTGCGTTCCGCCAGTTAATCCTAACGATCCTCCGTGCCTTATCACTCCTTCCGTAACACCGCTGAACCAGTTTCGCGAAATTATTCTTGGAAATAGTAGCGAGCGTTTCGTTCCGAATCAGTTTCAGATCACGTCGGGCAATCCCGAACAAAAGGTTTCGAGAACCGATTACGGTTTATTCATCACTGACGATTGGCGGGTTAATCAGGGATTGACTTTAAGTTTCGGGCTTCGTTACGAAAATCAAACAAACATTAGCGACCACACCAATTTTGCACCCCGATTTTCTTTTGCGTGGTCACCAGGCGCAGGCGGTGCAAGGGCTCCAAAAACAGTCTTTCGCGGCGGCTTCGGCGTATTTTTCGATCGCTTCAGCGAGAATCTAACGCTACAGGCTTTGCGTTTCAATGGTTCCGAACAGATCAATTTAGTCGTAAGCGCGAACGATCCCGATCCGGTCCGCCGCGCCGCGGCTATTGCTCTGCTGCAGCGACCGGTATTTACTGTTGACGGCGTGGTAAATGTTCCGACTTCAGCTCAAATTTTGGCCGCACTCCCGCAGGCAAACTCGATTCGGACCGTCTCCGGAGATTTACAGTCGCCCACCATTTATCAGGTCGCTCTTGGAGTTGAACGGCAGCTTCCTGCGCGTACCACGCTTTCGATGTTTTATATTGGTTCAAGAACGCAGAACTTTTTGCGGTCTAGAAACATTAATGCTCCGATATGCCTGTCACAGGACAACTGCGCAGGCTCCGTCCGTCCCGATCCGACGCGCGGGAACATAAATCAATACGAATCGAGCGGAGTTTTTAATCAAAATCAGCTGGTCGTTAATTTTCGCACGATGTTCAGCCCGAAGCTTTCAATGTTCGGTAATTACAGACTGGGATATGCCAGCGGTAATTCCGACGGTGCTGGAAGTTTTCCGGCATATACATACGATCTGACCGATGAATACGGACGGTCTTCGTTCGATATCCGGCATAATTTCGTGATCGGCGGCAATATTACTTTGCCTTGGAATATTTCCTTAAATCCGTTTATTATCGCTAGTACGGGGCGGCCGTTTAATATCACTCTCGGCCAGGATGTAAACGGTGACGGGCAATTTACCGAACGTCCGACCTTCGCCCGATTGGCCGAGGTGTGTAACTTACGCAACTTGAATTATTCATTTTGCGATACCTCAGGCGAAGATGCCGGAGCAATTGTGCCAAGAAATTACGGCCAGAGCCCGGGTTACTTCGCGGTAAACGTTCGGGTGGGCCGTAACTTCGGCTTTGGCAGTTCTCCACAGATGGCCGCATCGGGCGGAACCGGTGAGGTAATTCCTGCGGCAGACGGAGGAATTCCGGCGGCCGGCGGACGAGGTGGCCGCCGTGGCGGAGGCGGTGGCGGCGGGGGGAGAGGCGGCGCTGGAGGAGGCGGGGGAAGAGGCGGCCGAAGAGGCGGCTTTGGCGGCGGCGGCGGTGAAGTAAGGAAGCCTTACAATCTCAATCTCGGGATCAACTTTAATAACCTGTTCAACAATGTGAATTTCGCCCCGCCGGTTGGCAATATAAGCTCCGGCAGATTCGGCCAATCCACCTCGACAAGCGGAGGCTTCGGCGGATTTGGCGGAGGCGGAGGCGGTGGAGGCGGCTTCGGCGGCGGTGGAGCAAACCGGCGTATTGAACTGTCGGCCCGGTTTAGCTGGTAACAGCCTCGAGTTTGTTATATTTTGTAAGAGGTGAACATTCGTTTTCGGATCTTCACCTCTTTTTTATTTGGATTTGATTCGACGAGGAATTTATATGCTCAAGATTTTCGCAGTGGCATTGGTGGTGGTTTTAATTTCATGCGCTTTATTTGGACAAGCCGCGAATATTCGGCCGCCGGCAGCCGTAATCCCGACGATCAAAAATTTCGATGAGGAAAAAGCATTAGCCAAATTAGCTCTCGAAGCTCATGGCGGAGCAAAACTCAGGGCGATGAAAACACTTATAATTCGTGGCTCGGTCGATGTCACCAGTTCCGCGATCCAGCAGGCTATTCCCGCTACGTTTATTACTATCTTCTCAAACGAAAAATACAGGTTTGAAATAAATAATCCGTTCCAGCCTCTAAAGCAGGTATTTGACGGAACTCAGACTTCGACTTCCATCCAAGGCGGTTTTACATTGCCGCCGATCAACCGCCTGGGTTTTCCGTTACTGCCGCGAATAGGCGATGAGAGCTTTATTATTACGTCGCTGCCCGAGGGCAAAAAGAAGCGAAAAGGTTTCAGAATGACATCGCCGGAAGGCTATTTTACCGATTTTTATTTAGACGAAAAAACAAATCAGGTAAAGGGCTACGATTCAAGCTATCAAATGAGCGGGCGAACGATCACGACATCGGTGGAGATCGATAAAATGAAAATTATTGACGGCATTACCGTGCCTGAGAGGTATGTCCAGCGGTTCGATATGGAGAAAATGACTGTTTATGCCGACTTTAAGGCAAAGGAAATTCTTATAAATTCGGCGGTAGCGGATGAAGTATTTTCGTTAGAGTAACGCACTACTATTACGCGTTAAACCGGCTTGATTTCCACCAGTCGATCGTTTGCTGCAACCCTTCTTCGAGGCCCACCAGCTTTTCGTAATTCAAATATTTTTTCGCCAGCGTATTATCTGCCTGAGAATGTTTTACATCGCCTTTTCGTTCAGGCAGATAATTCGCAGAAATGTCTTCGCGGCCGGTGATTTTCTTTAGCACTTCCAACAATTGATTCAGCGATACGCGTTCGCCGTTCGCGACGTTCATCACCTGTCCAAATCCATGCGATGTCTGCGCGGCTTTGATGTTCGCATTGACGATGTTTGCGATGTATGTGAAGTCTCTCGATGTCTCGCCATCGCCGAAGATTGTCGGGGCCTCGCCTTTCATTAACGCGTCTATAAATCTTGAGATGACACCCGAATATGCCGACGACGGATTCTGCCGCGGGCCGAACACGTTGAAGTATCTGAGAGCAATTGTCTCAAGTCCGTAAACTTCATTAAAAACACGGCAATAGAGTTCGCCGGCAAGCTTTGCGGCCGCATACGGCGACATCGGTTCCGGGGCCATTGTCTCCACCTTCGGCAGCACTTGCTGATCGCCGTAGGCAGAACTGGAAGCGGCGTAAATCAATCGTTTAACGCCTGCGTCCCGTGCCTTTAGCAGCAGGTTAAATGTTCCGTTAACGCAGGCCTGGTGAGTTTCAAGCGGATTATCTACCGAGCGGGGAACGCTCGGCAATGCAGCTTCGTGAAAGATTATCTCAACATCGGCGAGAGCATGGGACAACGCGGAGTCATCGTTAAGATCGCCCTCTATAAAATCAAAATCGCCGGATATTTCTTCAAGATTATCGCGGAATCCGGTCACGAGATTATCAAGTATTTTTACCTTCGCGCCCTGGCGAATAAGCTCGTCCGCAAGATTCGAACCGATAAACCCGGCACCGCCGGTGACCAATATAGTGGTTGAAAAAGACATAATTTAGAAAGTTCCGAACTAACGCAGGAAGGTTTACGCGTAAACGACTTATTTTTACCTACCGACGCCGACGTATTCGAAACCTAGTTCACGCATATCGGCCGGTTCGTAAATGTTGCGAAGATCGGCTATCTTCGGGGTATTTAACAATTCCCGCACCTTTTCCATATCGAGTGCACGAAACTGATTCCATTCAGTTATGATAACGAGAGCGTCGGCACCCGCGATGGCTTCGTATTCATCCTCCGCGTATTCGAGGCCGTTGATATAATGCTTAGATTCTTGCATCGCGACCGGATCGAACGCGCGAACCCGCGCGCCGAGTTTTATCATCGCATGAACGATCTCGATAGCCGGCGATTCGCGCATATCATCGGTTTCCGGTTTAAACGAAAGGCCGAGCACGCCGATCAGCTTGCCTTGAAAATCACCGACGAGTTTCTCGATCTTCGGGATCATCGCGTCACGCTGACGCTCATTTGCTTCGATAACAGCATCGACAATTCTGGTTTCCACGCCGAATTGATCGGCGACGTTCGTCAATGCACGCGTGTCCTTCGGAAAGCAAGATCCGCCGTAACCCGGCCCCGGATGCAGAAATTTGCGGCCGATACGGTTATCCATTCCCATGCCGCGTGCGACATCGTGGACATCGCATCCGATGGCGTCGCACAGGTTCGCGACTTCGTTAATAAATGTGATCTTCGTAGCCAAAAACGCATTCGCCGCGTACTTGGTCAGCTCGGCTGCTTCGAGGGATGTAATGACAACCGGGGTTTCGATCAGGTAAAGAGGCCGGTACAGGTCCTTCATTACCGATATTGCTTCTTCGTCGTTACTGCCGATGACGACGCGGTCCGGACGCATAAAGTCTTGAATTGCGGCTCCTTCACGCAAAAATTCCGGGTTCGACGCGACTCCGAAGGTCGTGTCCATTTTCAGGTTTTCGGAAACGAATTCGCGCAGCCATTTGCCTGTGCCAACCGGGACGGTAGATTTTGTGACTAAAACTTTATAGCCGTTCATAGCCTCGGCAACGTCTTTCGCAGCCTGCCGGTAATAGCTCATGTCCGGCGTGCCGTCTTTCCGCGGCGGAGTTCCGACGGCGAGAAAAACGACCAGGGCTTTTTCAACGGCGGATTTGATATCGGTCGTGAAATGAAGGCGTCCGGCCTTTACATTTTTTTCAACTATCTGATCCAGCCCGGGCTCATAAATAGGAATAATGCCTTTATGTAACTTCTCGATCTTTGTAACATCGACATCGACGCAGGTCACGTCAACGCCGAATTCCGCAAAACACGCACCTGTTACCAAACCAACATATCCGGTGCCGATTACTGCAATATGCATAACTACTTTAAAAAGTTCCCAGGGTTCAGTGTCAGTATTCAATTACCGGAAAGAGAGAAAAGGCCTTTCGCGCGTGAAAACTGGCTGAATCCGGTGTTAAAAACAAAATTATGCGGGTCACATTGTAAAAACATGACCCGCATTGAGTTCAAAAAATATAAGAACTATCAGGACCGATACTAGCGAATTGGGCTGACGACTACTGTTCCACCGCCAATATCGATATCGTCATTGCCGCCCAAAATGATGGCTGCTCCGGCTGCACCGGCGGCCAGAAGAATTAGCCACAGCGGACCGCCGAAGCGAACCGGAGGAGCTGAATTCGGACGTAGACAAGGCTTGCAGCCTGTTTGTGCCAAGTTGCCGGCGGTTGCCGACGTTCCGGCTCCAACCTGTTTGTCCGTGCTGCCTTCCCGCATTGTTATAAGGCCGGTTGTTGCATCGACGTGCGTGTGCGAACACTCAACTTCGACTTCGAAACTGTCTGCCTGCCCCGCATCGGCGATCACCGCCGCATCTTTCGTCGTAACGGTTGTCGCGACGCCGGAAGCATTCGAAACGCGTGTCTTTCCTGACGAAAGAATTCCGACAATGCTGTTGTCCGAAAAGTTGAGAACCATATTCGAATCAGCCAGAATTTCGATTCTGCCCGCTTTGCCGAGGCTGACAATGGCACTCGAACCGGGGCCGGTTACGATCGTGCTTCCCGAAATAATGGTTGCGTTAGAAACGGTGTTCTGGCCATTGACCGAAACCTGTCCCGTGATGGTGATCTCGCCAGTGATATCCGCCGGTGCCGCAAGCGCAAAAGACGAAGAAACACATAATACAGCCGACGCCGTGAATGATGTAATTAATTTACGAAAACTATTTTTGCCGAACATTGGGTTTAGTATCCTCCTGTAACAATTCTTTAATCCTTTGTAGTATAGCTATTTCCCTGCTTAGAGCCGACGAATCGGCATAGGGAATATCTGCAAATATATTGATTCGGGCAAATAGTGCACCGTTTCAGCAGCGAATCGGGTGCAAATCTAATAAATAATTTGCACCGGCAATCCACCCGGTATTTGAATTCCAAATACCAGAAAATCGCACCAAATCAATAATTTCAAAAAACAAACCTAACAAACTTTTACACGAATAATGCCTGCCTGTCAATAAAAACGAACTGCATCCGATAAAACTTTCTGAAAATATCGAATACGTCTAATGTAAAAGCGGTTAAAGTTCCATTCGATAAACAGTTATATCACAATATGACGCTTATTCAAATGTAAATTCAAACAAAGCCGGGTTTCAGAAAAAAGTTTTGCGGACTGCTCTCTGACTAACGGCCTAAAATAGCCGGAGCGGGCGATTTGTAAATAGCTTCCTTATCTATTCTTTATTTTTTTATTTCGGTGGATAATAACGCTTTAGGAAATTTTCCACTAAATACGAAATAAGAAAATATTGAGAAAAACCAAATAGAAAAGGCCATAAGATAAAACAAGGTTCTGTTAACATTATAATCTTCAAGCTGTTTACGAAGACTGTCCCGCGTTTTATACGGCACATAGCCACGCACTTCAGGCGTGGTAAAAACCGAGCTGTTTCAAAACAGGGCGTTTCAACGTACTTGCCGGCCATTGGCTTAAGCCGGTGAATTTTAAGCCCGCTGAACTGGGCTAGCTTTCTGCATCAGTGTATTTATCCACACCCTAAGGAGCGTGGCTATGCCGCTTCGCGGAAGTCTCCATGCACGGGGCCGAGATCAAACTTCAACAGAGGCTAAAGCCTTATTAAAATTTCAGTTTCGATTGCCGAAGTGCAGCTTTTTTGATTTAATCTGGAAGTCCGTTCTATTACAAGGAGATAAATGCTATGAAACTAAGATTACTTTTTCTCTTATTCGTTTCGGCCCTGGCTTTTTCGTGTGCCGGCACGCCGCAGCAGCAAACTAATTCGCCCGCGAAGCCCGCCGATCCGAATAAAAAGGTTAAAATCGGCTTCTCGATGGCGACGGTAAAGGAAGAACGCTGGCAGCGTGACCGCGACGCGTTTGAGGCTCACTGCAAAAAAATCAATGTTGAATGTTTGATTACAGTTGCGGATAACAGCTCGGAACGTCAGGCAAACGATGTAGATAATCTTCTTACGCAGGGAATTGACGTATTGGTCATCGCCCCTAATGAAGCAACTCAGGCGGCTTCGCTGGTTGATAAGGCGAAGGCGCAGAATATTCCCGTCATAAGCTATGACCGGCTCGTTAATTCTGACAAGATCGATCTTTATATTTCGCATCAGGTGCCGGTCATAGGGCGAAAAATTGCCGAATATGCATTACTTAAGGTGCCGAAAGGGAATTATGTAATGGTTTACGGCTCGAATACCGATAATAATGCTTCAATCATGGAAAAGGAGCAGATGGCGGTACTCAAGCCAGCAATAGACAGAGGAGATATAAAAATTGTTGCAAGCCAATTTATCGCCGATTGGAAGCCGGAACTAGCGCTGAATTTTGTAGAAAATGCGTTGACTCAAAATAACGATAATATCCAGGCTATAGTCGTTTCGAATGACGGAATGGCGGGCGGAGCCATACAGGCGCTCGGAAAAAAAGGCTTGACGGGAAAGGTAATTGTTACTGGACAGGACGCCCAACTCGACGCATTGCAAAGAATCGCTCAGGGCGAGCAATCAATGACGGTTTATAAGGCAATCATCCCGCTTGCCGGCGGTGCTGTCGATGCCGCCGTAAAACTTGCGAAAAAGGAACCTTTAACAACTTCTCCGTTCAAAAACGATGTGATAAATAAAGAGGTTCCGGCGATACTGCTTGAGGTCGTGACCGTCGATAAAAACAATTTGATGGATACGGTCATCAAGGACGGCTACGCTAAATTCGAAGACGTTTATAAAAATGTTCCGGAAGGCGAACGGCCGAAACGATAGCCCGCGCTGCTAAGCCAGTAATGAGAAAAAAAGTTGTTTTAGCGGCCGATCTCGGCGGGACGAACCTTAGAATGGCCGCCGTCGATTCGGACGGCGGCCTGCTCTATCGCACCGGCACCGTAACGCCGCGTTCCGGCGACCATAAAGAACTGCTGGCGGAAATCGA
The DNA here is from genome assembly GCA_037723965.1 of Pyrinomonadaceae bacterium. Classification (GTDB taxonomy): domain Bacteria; phylum Acidobacteriota; class Blastocatellia; order Pyrinomonadales; family Pyrinomonadaceae; genus OLB17. The sequence goes on from JBBJOS010000002.1 coordinate 182,555, forward strand.
GCGTCTGGCAGTGGAATGCCGCACCGCTATTTCCGGTGATCTCCATATAGAAGCATTTGGAATTGCGGCGGCGGCGGTGATCGATTTTAATCACGGCACGATCCGAAGCTCTCCGAATATGCGTGAGCTTGACGGGCTTGATCTATCAATCGAACTTACGGCGAAAATCGGACTTCCGGTGACGGTGGAAAATGACGCAACGGCAGCCGCGATCGGAGAACACTGGCTGGGAGCATCGCGCGGATTTGCCAGTTCGATCCTTGTGATGCTCGGTACCGGCGTCGGCGGCGGAATTATACTTAACAATGTTCCGCTGCGCGGGATAGACGGCACGGCCGGTGAGATCGGGCATATCTGCGTCGAGCCGCTCGGTGCGGCATGCGGCTGCGGAAGCGTCGGATGCGTCGAACAGTATTCTTCAGCCACCGCGGTAACGCGAATGGCGTTGGAGCTGCTGAGCAATTATCCTGACTCTTCGCTTAAGGAAGCGCCCGATCTAACGCCGCTCGATGTTTTCAGTGCGGGAACCGCCGGCGACGAACTGGCAATAGAGGTTTTTCGAAGGATGGGCTCATATTTAGGCATTGCGCTCGCTGATTTAATAAACGTTTTGAACCCTGAAGTTATTGTTATCGGCGGCGGAGCGGCGGCGGGATGGAACCTTTTTATTGGCGATTTACGGGGCGAAGTAATGAAAAGGGCATTCCAACAACCCGCGGAACGTGCTAAGATCATCCGCGCCGAGCTTGGCGACGATGCCGGAATTCTCGGTGCGGCGCGTCTCGCTTTCATGAATCTACCTGATTTTCGGAACCAATTTTAATATGGACGTTTATCACAAAATCTTGACCAAAATATTCGAATTAGCCGGCGGAAAGGAAACCGGCGAGGTCGATATGAAGGAGCTGCTCAAACGCGAAGGTTTTTTCCCTAGCATCGACAGTATCTCGAGCCATCTTCTCGCCGAAAGCTGGATCACGGAAACTCCGCGCAGGGACTTTGTTAAGCTGACGCATTGGGGTATCGCCGAAGCCAGGAAAGCCCTTTCTCAAACGCCCGATCTTGGACAGGAAGTGACCAAAAATACTAACCGCCTGATCGCCGCCTCCCGCGAATTCGCAGTTATGCTCGAGGAATTCGCCGGTTCGACCTCGCCGGACCAATTTAAAACTATCGAAAAACGCTTTTCCAACATGGCTTCCACCCTGGAAAAGATCAAGGCCGGCATGTAGCCTCCGCTTGCCTTTCCTACACCTAATCAGATACAATGTTCGTTTCGTGCGATGCGCAGGTCGTCTCTAGTGGGTTTCGCACCCACTTTTTATTTTGGTGGAATTACCATGGAGAACCATTCTATCGAAGAAGGAATTCGCCGGATCGCGGCGGATGTCGCGGCCGAAATAGGCGTCGAATTCGTGCATGCGGAGATAGCGGGAGCGAAGCGAAGCTATACCGTCAGGATCTTTATAGATAAGCCCGAAGGCGTAAATATCGAAGACTGCTCGGTTTATTCAAAGCGAATTGAAGAGGTGCTGGACGCCGACGATTTTATACCGTCCGCGTACCTTCTTGAAGTTTCATCGCCCGGGCTGGAACGCGGGCTTTACAGCATCGGCGATTTTGAAAAGTTTATCGGCGAAAAGGCCAAAGTGAAAACCGATGCGGCCGTTAACGGGCAGAAAGTTTTTATCGGCCGGATCGCGGGAATCGACGAAAACGAGATAATTTTTGAGGATAAGACCAACGGCACCGTCCGGTTTCCCCACGGCAGCGTTTCGAAGGCGAATTTGAGGGTTGATCTGGAAAAGGAATTTAAGAAAAAGCGTTCGTAGGCTACACGAGATTAATTTATGACATCATCGATCGGACAAAGTATAGACGCATTGTGCGCCGAACAGGGGCTCGACCGCGAAATGATCATCGAAGCGATGAAGGACGCGGTAAAAGCTGCGGCCCGCAAGCAGTTCAAAGCGCAGGACAAGACCGGCGATAGCATCCAGGTTGAATGGAACAACGAAGAAGGAATGATCGAGATCGCCGTTCAGAAAACTATCGTCGAAGAGGTCGAGGATCCGTCGTCGGAGCTTTCGCTGGTGGAAGCTCAGGAAATGGCCGGCGATGAGGTCGAGATAGGCGATATGCTTTTGATTCCCCTGCCGCAGGAAGAAATGGGCCGCATCGCCGCGCAGACCGCTAAGCAAATACTCGTTCAAAAGGTCCGCGAAGCGATCCGCGAAAAAGTTTACGACGAATATATCGACCGCAAAGGCGAACTTATCAACGGTACCGTCAAACGTTTCGAACGCGGCGACATGGTTATCGATCTCGGCAACAATCTCGAAGCGATACTGCCAAAACGCGAGCAGTCGAGAGGCGAAATTTGGAACCAGGGCGAACGGACACGTGTCGTCATCGTCGATGTTTCCAAGGACCAAAAAGGTCAGCAGATCAAGGTTTCGCGTGCTTCATCCGAGTTAGTAAAACGGTTATTTGAAATGGAAGTGCCCGAGATTTACGACGACACCGTTGTGATCAAATCCGCCGTCAGGGAACCGGGCGACCGTGCAAAAATCGCCGTCACGTCTAATGAAAAAGACGTCGATCCGGTTGGTGCATGCGTCGGAATGAAGGGATCGCGTGTGCAGGCGATCATCAAGGAACTTCGGGGTGAGAAGATCGATATTATCGAGTGGTCGGACGAGCCTTCGGTTTTTGCCGCGAACGCCCTGTCGCCCGCTAAAGTCTCTCAGGTGCGGATCACGGACATTAATAAGCGAAAGATGGAAGTGATCGTCGGTGAAGATCAACTGAGTTTGGCGATCGGTAAGAAAGGGCAGAACGTGCGGCTTGCGACACGTCTCGTCGGCTGGGACATCGATATCGTCAGCGAAGACGTGCTGAAGAAAGAAATCGCCCTGCAAATGGGCAAGATGATGGCGTCCGGCGAGGCTGTTCCGCTTACCGCTCTCGAAGGTGTTTCGACCAATCAGGCGGAAACTTTGGCTGGCAAGGGTGTTAGTGATGTCGAAGGATTGGCGGCGACGTCGATCGACGATCTGGTTGAATTCCTTGACGTCAGTCTTGACGAAGCTGAAGCTATATTATCAGCGGCGAAATCCATTGTCGCAGCCCGGAACTCGGAGGCCGAAGAGGAAGAAACTTCTTCTGTTGAACCGGAATCGGACGGGACGGAAACTGCGGCGGATGAACCGGCTGCAGAAGAAGCTATTGTGGAAGACGGCGGTGATACTGCATCAGAAGGCCCAACTGAAGAAAAATCCGCCGACGAAGAGAAATAAGGCCGGAAATTCATCGGTTTTTAATCTTTTCAATTGATATATCACGGTTCGGTCCGTGAAAAATAAAACCGGGTTCCGCGGAATCCGTTTTAAATAAAAACTAAATATGCCCATTGGTAAAAAAGTACGGATCTACGATCTGGCACGCGACCTAAAACAAGATGCAAAGCGCGTGGTGGAAGAACTGCGCCGCGAGGGTGCGGATGTCAGCGTGCCGTCGAATTCAGTTAGCGTTGAACTCGCGGAAAAGGTCCGGCTTCGGTATTTTCCGAAAACCGAAATAGCTCCGAAAAGGGCAATCAAGGTAATCAAGGCCACTAAAAAGGAAGACGTTCCGGAGGTTGAAGAATTCCCCGTCGTCGAAGCCGAAGCTCCGCAGCCTAAGGTCGAAGCCCATCCCGAGGCAACGCCCGAAATTCCCGAGATCATTCAGGAAATGCCGGAAGAATTGCCGGCCGAAGAAGAGATCCCCGGTGATGACGCGAAAGCGGCCCCGCGCAGCGTTTACAAGCTGCAAAAGAAAGCGGTGGCTCCGGTTGAACCACAAGCACAGCAAGACGAATCTCAGCCGGAAGTTTTGACTGAAGCTCCGGCCGAAGAAGGCATGGAAGTTTCGCCGGATGGTTCGGCAAACGAAGAACTGCAGCCATTGGGAACCGCAAAACCCGCTAATCGCATCCTCCGTCCGACGGGCACGCAGATCAAACAGCTTACCTTGACGCGTACCGCAATCGAACAAGGCGTAAAGCCCGGCGAGCGCGTTGTCAGCGAAGCCCCGACAAAGACCGGCAAATTAAGCGTTGAAAAACCAGTGGAAGGCGGACGCGATGCCAGAGGCCGGCGAACGGACCTGCGCGGAACTCCGGGTGAAAACGCTAATCCGCAGATCACATATACACCGCCATCGGACAACCGTCGCAAACCGGGCCGTTCGGGCGGCAGAAAAGGGAAGGGGGCCGATAAGGGCAGATTTAACGACCGTGACGACGCTCCGCGCCAGCGGACGATCGAGGAAAGAGTTGCCGATCAGGTCGGTAAGAGCGATGGCAGTCTTAAACAGATTCGTTTGACGGAAGGCGCGACGATCCGCGAATTTGCGGAAGCGCTTGGAATCACGCCGCGCGACATCGTGCAGCTTCTCATAAAGAAAGGTATTTTTGCTACGCTCAATCAACCGATGGGCGAGAAAATGGCAACGGAAATGGGACTCGATTTCGGCTATGAAGTGAGCTTTGTCGCTTTCGAGGACATGGTGATCGAGCAGGAATTCGAAGAACTCATCGCGGCTGATGCAGACGATGTCGAACTTCCGAGGCCGCCGGTAATTACTGTCATGGGTCACGTCGATCACGGTAAAACCTCGTTGCTCGACGCGATCCGTTCCGAAAATGTTGCCGAAGGCGAAGCCGGCGGGATCACGCAGCACATCGGTGCTTACAGCGTGTTCGTCCCGAATGCGGATAATCCTGACGTGCCGAGACGCGTAGTGTTTTTGGATACGCCGGGCCACGAAGCCTTCACGATGATGCGTGCACGCGGAGCCAAGGCGACGGATATAGTTATTCTCGTGGTAGCAGCCGACGATGGAGTGATGCCGCAAACAATTGAGGCAGTGGAACACTCGAAAGCCGCTGGTGTACCAATTATTGTCGCGATCAACAAGATCGACAAACCGGGTGCGAATCCCGACAAGGTTAAACAGGGATTAGCCGGACTTGGTTTGCAGCCGCTGGATTGGGGCGGCGATATTGAAATGGTCGAGGTTTCCGCGAAGAAACGCGAAGGACTCGACACTTTGCTTGAAACTGTCCTGCTTCAGGCGGACATTCTGGAATTAAAGGCAAGCCCAACACGGCGTGCGTCCGGCGTCGTTCTCGAAGCAAAATTGGATAAGGGGCGCGGCGCGGTTGCAACCGCTCTTGTTCAGCAGGGAACGATGAAGGTCGGCGATCCGTTTATTGTCGGACAATTTTACGGGAAGGTCCGGGCAATGTTCTCCGATACCGGTGCGGCCGTTACCGAGGCTTTTCCATCAACCCCGGTTGAGATTCTCGGTTTACAAGGCGTTCCGCACGCGGGCGATACATTTCAGGTCGTGTCGGACATTGACCGTGCTCAAACAATTGCCGGACAGCGTCAAATGCAGGCCCGTCAGGCGGCAATGCTTAAGACGACCAAACGCGGAATTGAATCGCTCGGATTGGCGGAGATCAAGGAACTTCTCGTTCTATTAAAGGCCGATGTTCAAGGTTCGGTGGAAGTTTTGAAGGGAACGCTCGAAAAACTTTCGACGGAGAAGGTTAAGGTCAGAGTTATCCGTGCCGGCGTCGGAGCGATCGCTGAATCGGATGTATTGCTGGCATCGGCGACGCAGGCGGACAACAGCTCGACGGCGGTGGTTATTATCGGATTTAACGTGCGGCCGGAAGCCCGCGTCGGCGATATTGCGCGTCACGAAGATGTGGATATTCGTCTCCACTCGATCATTTACAAGGTCGAAGAAGAAATCAAAGCTGCAATGATCGGAATGCTCGATGCTATCGAGAAGGAAGTTATTCTCGGCAAGGCCCTCGTGCAGGAAACATTCAAAGTTTCGAAAGTCGGTACGATCGCGGGTTGCCGCGTCACCGAAGGCGTTATCAAGCGGCAAGCGAAAGCGAGGATCATTCGCGACGGTGTCGTGGCGTGGGAAGGCGAAATTTCCGCCCTCAAGCGATTCAAAGACGACGCGAACGAGGTCAAACAGGGATTTGAATGCGGTATCAGCCTGGTCAATTTTAATGACTTGAAAGTTGATGACGAAATCGAAGCATACATTATCGAGCGAACGGCGGCGACGGAATTGTAGAGAGAAATGAGACGCCCGGAAAGATTAGCAGTAGCGTTAAAGGAAGAGATCGCCGAGGTTGTGGGGTTTGAACTGGAAGACCCTCGATTGTCGTCGGTTACGGTTACCGATGTAACGATTACCGATGATCTTCGTGATGCAAAGGTTTTCGTTCTGGTTAACGGCAGGGACGACGAGATAAAAAAGATCCTGCGGGCGCTGCAGCACGCAGCGATATTTGTCCGGCAGCAGGTTGCTATGAATTTGAGCATGCGACATGCTCCGCATCTATTTTTCGTGCGGGACACGGCGGAGGAAAATGCTTCGAGGATCGGTGAGATCCTGTTGGATCTGAAAGACAATGGTGAATTTGATGAAAAGGAAGTTGAAAGCCCCGAATCCTAAATTTTAGTTTTGAGTCGTTTACGGCTTTGGACTTTGGACTTTGGACTTGTAGTGATGCTAAGCCAAGTAGTTGAGTTAATTGAAAATAAGCAAAAGTTTGGTATCACCACACATATCAAACCGGATGGCGACGGCGTTGGCTCATCGCTCGGGCTTTGCTGGCTTTTGAATTCGCTTGGAAAAACTGCGGAAGTAATAGTTCGCGGTGAAGTGCCGCCCGCTTATCGCGATCTTCCCGGTGCGGAGAACATCCGCGACATCGAAAAAATCGACAGCGAATACGATGCTGTCTTCGTCATCGAATGTTCCGATCTGCTGCGTCCGGGCATTGCCGGCCTGGAAAACGAATTTACCGTAAATATCGACCATCACGCTACAAGTGAACATTTCGGCACGATCAACTGGATCGATGCGACCGCATCGGCCGTCGGCGAAATGATCTACAACCTGTGTAAAGCCATCGGCGGCCGCGTCACGCGCGAGATCGCCGAATGCGTTTACATGGCGCTTGTGACCGACACCGGTTCATTCCATTTTTCAAATACTACGGACCGAACCCTCAAAGTTGCATCCGAACTCGTTAAAGCCGGTGCTAAACCTGCCGACATATCGGAATCCGTTTACAATAATTATCCATGGTCGCGGATCGAACTGATGCAGCGGGTTGTAGCGACAATCAAACGCGATGACACGGGCCGCATCGCGTGGATGCGGCAGACGCTGGAGATGAAGGAAAGTTCGAATGCCGTAGACGGCGACAACAACGGTTTTGTAAATATTCCACTCGCCGCGCGTGAAGTACTTGCCTCTGTTTATATGCGCGAGGTCGGAGATGATAAATTCCGCGTTAGCCTGCGTTCCAAAGGAAATATAAATGTTGCGAGAGTCGCCGAGAAATTCGGTGGCGGCGGCCACAACAATGCCGCAGGTTTAAGAGTCGAGGGCGATTGGGACGCTAAAGAAAAAGAGATCGTCGAGGCCGTAAGCAAAGCAGTTTTGGATTCATTAAATTAGCAAAACGTGTATTAAGAATGTTCGATATTAATTACTAATTATCATTAGTAATTAATAATTAGTTTAACGGACATCAAAACGTTACATCACGATGTCTGACACCAAGGAAAAACCCTACAAGTGGCGGCGCGAAGGCTACCGAGAAAATACGAAAGGCCTGCTAATGGTAAATACCGGCGACGGTAAAGGCAAAACCACCGCGGCTCTGGGCGTTTTGGTGCGTGCTGCAGGCCGCGGAATGAATTGCTGCCTGATTCAATTCATGAAATCGAGAACCGACCGCTACGGCGAACACGAATCGCTCGAACAACTCGGTATCGAGATTCATACAATGGGCGACGGTTTTACCTGGGACACGAAGGATACGGCACAGGATATAAAAACTTCCGAAGAAACATGGGCGCTGTGCGTCGAGAAAATGCGGAGTGAAGATTACGATCTGCTTGTTTTCGATGAACTCGTTTATGTTTTGGATTATAAATTTCTCGATGTCGAAAAGGTGCTTGCGGAGATCAAGGCAGTTCGGGCCAAACAGCCGAACCTGCATATCATAGTTACAGGTCGAAACGCTTCCACTGCACTGGTCGAAGCCGCCGATCTGGTGACGGAAATGAAAGAGATCAAGCATCCTTTCCACGCCGGAATCTACGCGCAGCAGGGAATCGAATTCTAGCAATCAGCTATTAACATTCCTAAAATCTAAATGCTGAACGCTTAATATGAAACAAAAGATCGAACGCCGAACACCGCGGAATTTCACCGATTATTTAGCGCTATCGGTGACGACATTCGGCGTCGGGTATGGGCCGATAATGCCGGGAACTTATGGGTCCGCAGTCGGAGTATTGATTTATTTTGGCGTCTCATACTTAGTCTCGGTCGTGCTTGTCGCCTTTTCGTTATTCTCTGAGCCTGTTTGGCCATTTTTGGCTCAGTATCCAACAACCATGATACCTACGCAGGTCTATGCATGGATTCACGTTGTTATTCTGGTTTCGTTTCTGCTTTTCTGTCTTCTTGGAGTATGGGCGGCCGGACGTGCTACAGAGCTTCTGGGAAACTCCGATCCGTCGGAAGCGGTTGTGGATGAAGTGATTGGTCAGCTAATCGTCTTTCTATTCGTGCCGTTCGGCATTAGCTGGCCGTTTATCCTTGCCGGCTTTTTTATCTTTCGAATCTTCGATATCTGGAAACCTTATCCGATCGATTCGCTACAGAGCCTCCCCGCGGGAATCGGCGTTTGCGCTGATGATATTCTCGCTGGTGTTTACGCCGGCATTTGCCTTGCGATAATTTACGCGGTATATATTTCACTATGAAGCTACATGTTTTGCCGGGCGATTCGCTTACCGATCGATTCCGGGAAACTGGGATCGATGGTGAAACCGCCATCTGCCGCGAATGTCTTATCGAGGGCGATGTGAAAGCCGATTCTCTCGATGTATTCTGGCATTTGCGTGCGTCATTTCTTAGTAAAACATATCCCGAATTTGAACAGTCGTATTTCGATAATGTTGTTCCCGAACTGGCGAAGATTCAAGATTTGCCTGCCGGTTCCGAAGTCAATTTATGGTTTGAACATGAGTTGTTCTGCCAGGTCAATCTGTGGTTTTGTCTTTCGCTGCTCGCCGGGACAAAAGCGGATGTCTTCCGCGTTGAGCCATGCACAACGGAGATTTGGAAGGGTTTCGGTAATCTGGTTTCCGAGGATCTTGCGGCCAGCTTTTCCGCTCGAAGACGATTATCGCCCGGCGACATCGAACTCGGCAAACATCTTTGGACGGCATACCAAAACGCGGATTATCCTGAGTTATCAAGACTTTCAAAAACCGCGTCGGACCGATTTCCTCATTTGGAGGAAGTTTGCCTGGCAGAGATCGAAAAAGCAACGCGGCCATTACAGATACTTGATGATATTAGGAGAGAAGGAATTAGTGCGTTTCCCGACGTGTTTGCGGAATTTTCCCGGCGGGCGGGAATTTACGGTTATGGCGATTCGCAGGTAAAACGCTTGATTCAAACATCCTGATCCTTATTCGGAGAGGCTTTTTCCACATCGTCCCGCTGCCAGATCCAGCCTCGCCGCCAGAAATATACCAGCAGACTGACGGTAACGAATACCATTGCCCCAAGCGTGAAGTAATAACCGTTCCGGGTTTTTAGCTCAGGCATATTTTCAAAATTCATGCCGTATATTCCGGAAATCAGCGACAGTGGAAGTATGATCGACGAGAGCACCGCGAGTGTTTTCATCACGTCATTCGTCCTGTTCGCGACGACCGAAAAATGAATATCGAAAAGGCCGCTGACAAGGTCGCGGTAATTCTCGGACAGGTCCGAAATTCGCAAAAGGTGATCGTGAACGTCGCGGAAAAAAGGCAATATCTGGGCCGGTATCTGCGGGAATTCTCCGTGCGAAATGCGGTAAAGCACATCCAACTGCCTGGCTGAAATACGGCGGAGCCGGGCAACACTTCGCCGCAGGTCCATGATCTCTTCCAGGATCGAATTATTATTTTGCCTCATCGCGAAGGCGCGCTCCTCAAGCTCGTTGATTTTAATATCGAAATCATCGACGATCGGCATATAAAGATCGATAACCTCGTCGAGTATTTGGTGCAGCAGATACGCCGCTCCGCGCTGGCACACAAAGGTGCTGGTGCGTATCTGCTGCTTAACGCTCTTAATACTGCGAAACCGTTCGAGGTGAAACGTGACGACGAAATTGTCGCCTAGATAGCCGTCGAGTTCTTTAGTGACAAAATTGGCATGGCTCGTCTGGCCGGGCTTGATGCCGTGAACGATAAAATAAATATAATCGGGAAATGCCTCGATCTTCGGCTGGTTGCGGGTTTCGACACAGTCTTCGACGGTCAGCGGATGAAAGCCGAATATATTCAGCAGAACTTCCTTGGCGGCCTCGATTTGCTCTTCATTTTCGCCAAGAAGATCGACCCAGACGACATTGGTTTTGTCAGCCAGAAGACCGGGCAAATCTTTTGCGGCGAATCCTTCCTCTATAGCTTCCGCGCCTTTTCGGTAAACAAAAATTTCCATACGATAGTTTGCCTTACTGACAGTCAAATTCAGGAAACTATACCACATATGCTAATCTTTCTTACGATATATGAATGAGGAAAATGTCACTCTCCGCGTCGAAAATGTAACAAAGCGTTATGGGGATTTTACGGCTGTCGAAGGCTTGAGCTTTGAGGTGAAAGCCGGGCGAGTATTTGGTTTTCTGGGGCCGAACGGCGCCGGGAAAACTACGACGATTCGGATGATCGTGGGCATAACCGCGCCAGATACCGGTTTGATCGAGCTTTTCGGACACGGGATGTCGTACGATCTTCAAAACCGCATCGGCTATTTGCCCGAGGAACGCGGCCTTTATAAAAAAATGAAGATCGTCGATCAGCTTCGCTATTTCGCCGAGCTGAAGGGAATATCATCATCCGAGGCCGACAAGCGGATCGATAAATGGCTCGACCGGATGAACCTCGGTGAATGGAAAAAAAAGAAAACGACCGATCTTTCAAAGGGAATGCAGCAGAAAATACAGTTCATTTCAACCGTGCTGCATGATCCTGACCTGCTGATTCTAGACGAGCCATTTTCGGGCCTCGATCCGATCAACGTCGAATTTATGATGGATGTCATTGCTGAATTCAAGACTCGCGAAAAGACAATTATTTTCTCGACCCATTTAATGGAAACCGCGGAACGTTTGTGCAGCGATATCCTGCTTATCAATAAATCCAAAAAGATCGTTTCCGGCAGCCTTCGCAGCGTTAAAGCCGGCTACGGCGAAAATCTGATTGCATTGCGGGCGAGCGGAGCGGAGATGGTCTTAAACGACAAATCGCTCGTCGCCAACGTCGTTTCTCATTCCGACGAGCAGGAAATTCACTTAGCTCATGGCGTTGATGATCAAACACTTCTAAAACGGTTAGTTGAGAGTGGTGCGGTCATATCAAAATTCGAACATGTGGAGCCGAGTTTAAACGATATTTTTATTTCCGAAATTAGTGGTTGATGCAAATGAAAAAGTTTTTCGCGGTTGTAAAACACGAATACAAAAAGGTCGTTCTTAAATGGTCGTTCCTTATCGGCACGCTCCTCTTTCCTTTTCTTGCGGCTATGTTCGCTGTCGTTCCGGCTATCATTTTTTCGCTTAAAGGAGACGCAACGCGGATTGTGATAGTTGACCAGAGCGGGAAGCTGGAAAACCGGTTAAAGGAAAATCTTTCTGCTGAAAGGATCGCGGAAAAGGCCCGACAGGCTGCGAAGGATTCGATGAATGACATCGCGGCTTCACAGGAGGAAAGAATGAAACGAGGTTCGAAACAGCTCGGGAGCTCATTCGTATTCGTCGATTACGATTCGCAGGGAAAAGTGATCGAGGAAGTTACGAAAGAATTGAACGCCAGGATCGCCGAGAACGAAATAGACGCCTATCTGATTCTTCCGCCCAACATCGATGCCCCGGATGCAAACTTTAATTTCTATTCGCGTAAGGCGGCCGATTTCGTAAGTAATTCATCGCTCGAAGACGCGTTAAACCAAGCCGTCAGATCACAGCGTTTTTCGGACGCTAATATCGACGAATCGAGGCTGAAGGCATTAAGCAGAAATGTTAACCTCGTCACCAGCGGCATCAGCGAAACCGGCGAAGCGAAGGACAGCAACGGCACATATATCGCGGCTCTGATCATTGGTTTGATGATCTACATTACGCTGACGATCTACGGCCAGGCGATTATGAGCGCCGTCGTTGAAGAAAAGGAAACACGGATCGCCGAAATTCTGTTTTCATCGGCGAAACCGTTCGATCTGATGTTCGGTAAATTGGTAGGCGTTGGATTAGCCGGGCTGACGCAGTTGTCGATCTGGGTTGCATCGGCTGTCGTTTTAATCGGCATCGGCATGACGCAGATGGCGGCGATGGGAATACAGCTATCGATTCCTCCGATCACGCCGCTGATGGTGCTTTATTTCTTTATCTTCTTTTTGCTCGGATTTTTTATTTACGCTTCGATCTTTGCACTGATCGGCGCGATGGTTACGACGGTGCAGGAAGGCGGGCAGTTTTCGTTTCCGCCGATTATGGTCCTGCTTATCGGCTTTTATTTCAGCCTGTCGGTTATTCGCGATCCTAATTCGTCGCTCTCATTTTGGGTGTCGATCGCGCCTTTCTTTGCACCGATAACGATGCCCGTCAGAATTCTCGCCGAGATGCCGCCGTTCTGGCAAATTGCGCTGTCGATATTTGTCAATGCTGTCGCGATTGCCGGCCTTGTTTGGCTGGCGTCACGGGTTTACCGCGTCGGCATGCTGATGTATGGCAAGCGGGCGACCATTCCCGAAGTTTGGAAGTGGATCAGGCAGGCGTGAGAGTGAGCAGTAAGCAGTTAGCAGTAAAGATTGGAGTTAATTTGACTGCTCAATGCTTGCTTTTTACCATAGCCGCGATATCGCTGATTAAGAGATCGGGCTCGAATGGTTTGGTGGAGTATTGATCGAATCCGGCTTCGGCGGCTTTTTGGCGGCTTTCGGAGGTTGCAAAGGCGCTGAGCGCCATTGCCGGAATCGCTCCGCCTTTTTCGGCCGGCAGCCGCCGCACGCGGTTTATGAATGAATAGCCGTCCTCGTCCGGCATTGCGAGATCGGAAATTATTACGTCGGGAAGTTCCGCCGAATCGCTCGTAAGTGCGGCAAATGCTGATCGTGCGGATTCGGCGCTCGTGACGGTCGCTCCGCCCTGATGCAGGAAAAGATGCAGGACCTCGCGGGAATCCTGATCGTCTTCGACAATTAAGATCTTGATCCCTTCAAGCGCTCTGGGATCCGGCGTTTCGACGATCTTAGTCGCGTCCGGAACGCTTAGCTGTCCGCCTGCCGATATCGGCAGCCTGACCGTAAACTTTGAACCCTTACCCACGCCTTCGCTTTCGGCCTGCACGAACCCGCCATGTTTCGTTACCAGAATTTTTACTATCGACAGCCCAAGCCCGAGGCCGGCGTTGGCCTTTGCCTGATCGACGTCGCCCTGCGAAAATTGATTGAAAATTGTCGGCAGGGCAGCCGGGTTGATGCCGTGGCCGGTGTCCGTAACGGTCACAATCGCCGTGCTTTCGGCAGTCTGAATATCGATTGAGACTTTTCCGCCCTCCGGTGTGAATTTAATCGCGTTCGATATCAAATTGCCGAACACCTGCTGCAGCCTGCCGGCGTCGCCGAATATCGGGATGTTTTTTTCCTTGGATGTTAATTCAAATTCAAGGTTCCGGGTTTCCGCACTTGGTTTTTGTGCCTGAAAGGAATTTTTAATTATCTCGAAAAGGTTTGCGGGCCTGTTTTCAAGACGCAATTTGCCTGACGCGACCCGTGCGGAATCTACCAGGTCATTGATTAATTTCGTTTGAAAACGGGCGCTTCTTTCGATTGTTTCCAAAGCGTTGCGGCGGGTCTCTTCATCCACCTTTTTTGTAAGCAAAATCTTCGACCAGCCCAGGATCGCATTCAGCGGAGACCGCAGTTCATGCGACACAAAGGCCAGGAAAAAATCCTTTGTGCGATTGGCTTCAATGGCTTCATCGCGGGCTTTCTTTTCGCGCTCATTTACCTTTGCCAGCTCTTCTCCGGCAAACTTGTGCTTGGTTATGTTTCGGATCACCCCGATCATCCGGTGCGGTTTTCCTTCTTCATCCAGAAACGACCTCCCTTCGGTGCAGAGCCATTCGATACTGCCATCGGAGTACACGACACGAAACTCTTCTTCGTACTCAGTGCCCTTGTTTTGCGATTCTTCAAGAAAACGATCGACGAAATCGCGGTCTTCCGGGTGGATTACCCGGCGGAACGATTCCTGAGTTGGAATCTCGTACGCGGGCAATTCGAAAAGCTCGTTGCAGCGAGGCGTGGAATATATTTTTCGCTCGGCAAAATCCCAATACCACAGACCTATTTCCGCATTTTCGGCAGCGAACAGCAGCTGCTCGCTCTCTTTTTTATAACGGCCGAATTGAGCGTTTCTATCCGTCACCGCCTGACCGCAAATGAAAATGCGGTTTTGCTCATTTCCATTGTTCAGCGGCTGCAAATTTATTTCGACTGCGACCTTTTCTTCGGAGCTCACCCGAAAGTCGAGCAGCAGTTTCGCTATTTCTCCGCTAGCCGCTTTTTCGATGCTGCTTTCAAAAATCCTGGCGGTATTTTCGGACGACTGCCAAAAGACCGTTTGCGAAAATAGCTGACCGGTCAATAATTCCGGGTTCGTATTGGTGCTTTCGAAGATTCGGCCGGACAGGCTGATAACCCGGCCATCGATATCGAGCGTGCCGTAAAAATCGAAAACATTATTGAAGATCGTTTCGGTGTCAGAGTTATCGGGCAAACTTAGAGCGTTGTCCGGACTTAATATTTCCAGGCTGTTTTGCATATAAATCGAATTTATAATCTAAATGGTGAAAGCCGGGGCACAACATAAAAAACCCCGTTACAAATTTAATAGTAACGAGGTTAATCTTATCAGAAAAGCCGGGCAAAATTACATCTGCCCTAAATTTATGAAGGACGCATTAAATGCCTCTGCGTCCAGATATCAACTGGATTACTACGACGACGAGTGCGATAACGAGTAATATATGTACAAGATTCCCTACGGCGGCTCCGCCCAAACCGAATCCTAAAGCCCATAATACAAGTAAAATAATTACAATTGTCCAAAGCATAGTTTTGATCTCCCTTTTTTTAATGAAAATTTTAACGCTGCCATGGACATTTCAATTCCCGTGCCAAATAAAAATAACTTAGGTTAATTGCTGAAAATAAATAGTTTAGAGCCTAATTCAACATTTGACGATTGGAAATTATGTGTACGAAACGAATGCATTAGACCTTAGTATGAAAAACGTTGATATATGAATAGTTAAAATCTTTACTGTTGTATGGAATCGTTACATATTTCGACTTTTAGATTGTCGAAGTCAAGTTCTTTATACCCGCAACATCTGACAATAAAGCATTTACACTAATTGGCACATTCATTGCCCTTGACTGCCTAAGTCTTTTCTTCATAGCAAAGAATAAGAAATTGAAATGAGCGGCGCTTTTAGGTTCTGCTGATTGGTCTTGTAAATTGCCTCCAGTTTAGGCGGGATGACAGGTTACCGGAAAAGAGGCGGAAACCGACCGGTAGGGACTGTGTTTCCTCATACTGGATACCGGTAGGGAGTAGGAATATACTTTTACCGGTCGTGTTTCCGCTTGTGCAGAAATCAAAAATTTGCTAGTTCACTAGCTGAAGCTAACGGCATTTGCAGGAACAGGTTAGGCAAGCTATTTAATAGTGACTGCTTAATTAATTCAAATTTGAAATGATTAGCAAAACTCGGCGTTACTGCTGAAAAGAAAGTTATCACTCCGGAGATACGTCAGGCAGAAATTATTTTGTTTGATCTGCGAAAGAAAAAATTAAAATCAAGGCTCAGAAATCGTCTTGTTTTGATACAATAAGATTATTATTTTATACGGCACTGATTAGTTAAATATATGGCGAATAAAGCGCTTGTTATCGATGACGATAAATCCTCTCTGGATCTGCTGAAGTTCCAGCTTAATTCTGAAGGCTTTGAGGTAATGACCGCTGAGACCGGCAAAAAAGGGCTGGAATACGCCCGTGAAAATGACTACGACATAATCCTGACCGATCTTAATATGCCCGACATAAACGGTATAGAGATGGTTCGGCAATGTAAAGAAATATCGCCCGGTACTGAGATTATCATGGTTACCGGGGACGATTCGGCGGAAAAAGCCGTCGAAGCGACACGCGTTGGGGCCTTCGGTTATATTGTTAAACCGGTTGATGACGATAGGTTGATGGTCGATGTCCGCAACGCCGTCGAGCGAAAGCGGCAGTGGCAGATCAACAGTCAACAGGCAAGGGAAATACAAGAACTTCGAGGTCGTTTATCGAGTAAGACTTCTTACGAAGGCATCATCGGCGGCGCCCGGTCGATGCAGAATATTTACGAGATTATTGAGAATGTTGCCGATTCGGATGCGAATATTCTGATTTTGGGTGAATCCGGAACCGGGAAGGAAGTCATTGCCAACGCCATTCATTACAAGAGCCATCGCGGGAATAAGCCTTTCGTTAAGGTGAATTGTTCTGCATTGCCTAAGGACTTGATCGAATCGCAATTATTCGGACATGTGAAAGGATCGTTCACCGGGGCCCACACTGACAAAATCGGATTTATCGGCCAGGCGAACGGTGGCAGCATATTGCTTGATGAGATCGGAGAAATGCCAATTGATTTGCAGCCAAAGCTGCTCCGTGTTTTGCAGGAAAAAGTGTATTACCGCGTCGGAAGCGAGAAACCGCAAGAAGCGGATTTTAGGCTTATTTGTTCGACCAACCGAAATCCATTCGAAGCTATTCAAGACGGAAATCTTCGCGAAGATCTTTATTACCGAATAAATACCATCGAAATTAAAATTCCGCCCCTCCGCGATCGAATGGACGATGTGCCGATGCTTGCCGAACATTTTCTGCAGATCTACGCCGAACAATATAAACGCGAGAACGCAGAGTTTTCACAAACGGCCTATAACCAAATGCTGAATTATAAATGGCGCGGTAATGTTCGTGAGCTTCAGCACGTGATCGAAAGGGCAATTCTGCTTAGTAAGAACGGCAAGATCAATAAAATGGACATCGAGATAAACGGCGGCGGCGCGTCCCATGCGATGGATGATCTAATAAGCAGACAATTATCCGCGGAACTAACAGCTTCGCCGGCATACGAACATTTTATCCCGGCCAGCTATACGGGCAAAATGAATAATTTGAACGCATCGGCGGAAAACGTTTACGAGGAAGTAGGGAAATTCATCGTGCAGAATTTGCAGGAACCGGTCGACGGGACGGAGCAGAGCGATGTGTTCAACGAGATCGAAAGTGGTGTCGTTTTGGCCGCACTAAAACGTACCCGCGGGAACAAACAGGCGGCTGCGAATTTGCTTGGGCTTTACCGACCGCGGTTATATGGAATGATCAAGCGGCATAAACTTGAGGAACGAATTTAGTTTCTGTTGATATTTTTAGGCGAGATCCTATTCCAGTGTGAGCTAATTACGTTATTGTGACTGCGTGGAGCATTATTGTGGCGGTGATCGGCGATGTTATGCTTTCTACGTTTCGTTTCCCGCAAGTATGTTAATAGGCGATGTCGCGGAAGCATAAATTCGTCAATTTATTTTTGATTTGGAGCTTTTTTTGCGGATTTGGGAATTATTTATGACGCATTCGGGGAAGGGTGGGTTTTGGTTTTTCCATTTCCTTTTTGTGGTGATTCGTAGTTTACGGGTTCGGATGACATTTGTTACTGATTCTTGACGGCTTCCGCGGAACGGCCCATAGCCGGTGCAAAAGCCGGACCTAGTTTGGAAAAGGCGGAAACACAAACAGTAGCGAGGTTGCTTAACGTTGAACTGATCCAGCCGCGAAGGAACACCCCCCTACTGGTCGTGTTTCTGCCTTCGGCGGCTTAAGCCAGTAACCGGAAGTATGTTGAAACGCCCTATTTTGCCGCCGCCAATTTTTACCAAGCCCTGAAGTGCGTGGCTATATGCCGCGTAAAACGTGAGACAATCGTTGTAAAACAGCTTGAAAATTGAAATATCAATACAACCCGCGTCTAAGCATAAGAGTTGGAACCGAAAACAACACAAATAAGAAACAAATGAGTCCAAAATTTTAGCAACTTAGGGCTAATAGTTGATAATTATTACAACAAAAAAAGCTCATTCACCTTTGCGAATGAGCTTTTTTTGTTACTGGTCGACGAATATTTACCTTGTCGGTGCTTTAATTTCGATATCGATGTCGGACTTCTTAGATCCAGTATCTCTGTTAAGGACTCCGAAATAGAATGCTCCGCCAATAATCGCTACTACAATTATTAAGGTTACAGCCCATATTAAATTGTTGCCTGTGCCATTTTCTTCAGCCATTTATATTTGATCTCCTTTCTGAAAAATGAGTTTGATTACTACATTTCGCCCTATTAGCAATTCAAATGCCACATATTGTGTTTCAGGTTCTGCGTAGCTTTTCCCCGATTCACGCCCACGCAGCAACCATCGTTTAAGCCCTACGGGCTTGGATTTAACAATTTATTATCAAAACATCAGCTAATTAAACCGCTCCAATGTGAGTACTCCATATAGTGTGAAAATTTTGTAAACTGCATCATTTCCGTACAGTAAATACGACTTTCGCTGTTTTAAATAATTCATCAACAAATCTTAAGGTAAATAATATCAATATTTTAGCATTAACCCCGATATTGGGGCACAGCTATTGCAACCATCAGAGATAGCTATAGGTCCCGAGGCAATACCCGCTTTCCCCACTGTCTCGGCCCATTTTACTTTTAGGAGAATTTATATGAGAAATAGAATGTTAAAAATGTTCACAATTGCATTTGCGTCCCTCGCGATTTTTGCAAACGTGTCAACTCACGCTCAAATAACCCCGAGCGGAACAAATCGGCAAATAAGAACTTTATTGACACGAATTGAAACTAACACTGATGCATTCAAGAGTGAAATTGATTCGTCCCTTGACCGAAGTGTTTTAAACGGCACTAACGCCGAAGACCGGTTCAGCGATTTTATCGCAAATTTTGAAACGGCAACCGATGAGCTTCGAACCGGCTTCGATGCTCGCCAGGATGTGAGTGCAGAGGTGACCGAAGTTTTGACGCGGGCAAGGTTTATAGATCGATTTGTCACTCGAAACCGCCTTTCAACCCGGGCAGTGTCACTATGGGCGACTTTGCGATCAGATTTGGACACGTTGTCCAGATATTATAGGGTTAGCTGGAACTGGAATGAGCGCGGCGGCAATAATCGAAATCCGATGACGCCGGCTTACACTGTAACCGACGTTCAACTGCAGCGGCTATTGGCTAGAATTGAAAGCCGGACCGACATTTTTAAGCGGCGTCTCGAGACCAGCCTTGACCGCAGCTACCTGAACGGAACCAGCAGCGAAGATAATCTGAATGATTTTCTTACCGAATTTGAAAACGCGACGGACAGATTGAAGGAAAGATTCGATGCCCGCCAATCGGTTGGAACGGATGTGTCGGAGGTTTTGACACGGGCACAGTTCATCGACCGGTTTATGGCCGCCAATAGATTTTCAGCACCCTCGCAAACGCAGTGGAGGAATCTTAGAACAGATTTGAATACACTCGCTACTTATTATCGGGTGAGTTGGAATTGGAATCAAACTATACCTGCAAATCCAAACCCTAACTTTCCCCGAAACTCAGGCGGAAATTTTCCGGCACTCGACTCCCGTATTACAGGCACATATCGTCTGAACACTCGTCTCAGCGACGATGTTCACGCGGTGATAGACAGAGCGTTGCCGCATGATACCACTACGCAACACGATAGCCTGACCCGCAGTCTTCAAAGGCGTCTTAATTCGCCTGAAATGATCGCGATAGATAAAAGAGGCCGAACTGTTAGTATTGCCTCTACCAATAATCAGCAGATATCATTTGAAGCCGATAACGTTGGCCGAACTGAAACGAATGCACAGGGTCGTACGATCACGACTACGGCGAACGCTGATCGTGACGGAATCAGCATCGGTTATGTTGGCGATCGGACGAATGATTTTTATGTGACATTTGCTCCTGCCGCAAATGGACAGTTAAGAGTTACGCGGCGCATATATCTCGAAAACAGCGATGAGCAGATCACTGTTTCGAGCGTCTATGACAAAATTAATAACTCCGCCCAATGGACTGCGATGAACAGCGGAACCGTAGGCGGTACAGGCAATGGGAACCTTAATGATTTTTATATCCCGAACGGCGTTCGGTTGACGGCTGTGTTGAACAACGCCGTCGATACCAAAGTATCGCAGCCGGGCGACCGGTTTATGATGGAAGTTACGTCGCCGTCACAATATCGGGGTGCGATCATTGAAGGCCGAATTAGCAATGCCGTGAATTCGGGACGCGTTTCCGGCCGTTCGAATGTGTCGATGGATTTCGATACAATTCGATTGGCTAATGGACAAAGCTACCGCTTTGCGGGAATAATCGATTCGGTGCGGGCCGCAAATGGTGACGATGTCTCCGTAAATAACGAAGGCACTGTAAGAGACAGCAGCCAAACAACCCGAACGGCGACGCGGGCCGGTATTGGAGCTGTACTTGGTGCGATCATCGGCGCCGTTGCCGGCGGCGGTTCTGGTGCCGCCATTGGAGCCGGAGTAGGTGCGGGAGTTGGTGCCGGAAGCGTGCTTGTTACAGGCCGCGATAGCATTCAGCTCGGGCAGGGGTCGGAATTCTCGATAACCTCGAGTGCTCCAGCTCGTGTCGGGAGCAATCGTTAAACTGAAAAATGCGGGATGTGCAAGAGTGTACATCCCGTTTTTTTATTCGTTTCATATTGGAGGAAACATGCAGAGTGGAAACGAGAATATTCAGACACGTGACTCAAGGCAAGGCTGGAATGCTGAAGATTTAGCTGATCAGGGAAGCCAAATAAACGAGGACGAAATACAGCGCCAGGTTTTGCGCGGTGATGAGTCAAATGGCGAACCCGACGACCGCGACAACGCCGGCCGGGTGGAATCCAAGGATACCCCGCAGGGCCGCGAGGAAGCGAAACCGGATCATAAAGGAGCGGCGAACGACAATGGTTGACGACAAATTGGAACGTGACGAACTACAGCGGGCGGCTAATTACGAAGCGATCAAATCGGATGTGAAAGCCGAGGTCGGCGGTGAGATCGCGGCGGAGGCAAATGTTGCAACGCCTTCGGAAGCACACCGCGTCGAGCAAATTGCCGGCGATATGCGGCACCGTGCGGTCGATGAGGTTGAACAAACCGAGCGAGAAGTGCAGCGGGGAAGATTCGTGGCCAGAATCTCACAGGTAGTGGATTACATTTTCTTTCTCGTTTATGGATTGCTGGTTATCAGGCTGCTGCTCGCCCTTTTTGCGGCCCGCGGCGATGCGGGATTTGTGAGGTTTATAAGAAATATTTCAGATCCGCTCTACGCTCCGTTCAAGGGGATCGTGGCAAGTCCGTCAACTGCGGAGGGATTTACATTGGCGTTGCCGATCATTGTTGCTATTGTCGTTTATATGCTTGTTCATTTAGCAATCAACGGATTGCTCCGAATGTTCGCGCACAGAAAAGTAGAAATATAGAATGTCTTCGTTGGAATCCTTGAAATTTCGCCAGGAAAGTAGTAATAAGTAGCTTAGCAGTATCGAAAAAATAGACTTGTGCAAAGGAGATAACAATATGTTTGACTTTATTGGGCAAATGATCGTCGGGTTAATAGTCGGTGTATTGGCGCGGCTGCTATTACCTGGAAAGGAAGCATTTCCTGAGGGTGCAATGGGGTGGGTCTTGACGGCCCTGCTCGGTATCGCCGGAGCATTTATTGGAGCGTTTATTGCCCGGTCGCTGTGGGGCGGTGAAAATTATGCGGTTGGGTGGATCATGTCGATCCTGGGAGCCATTATTCTTCTGGTTTTATTGCGGTTGATCATGGGAAGCCGGGCGACTACTGCGTAAATACTTTAACAAAAAAGCGGGCATTGTTCATATGAACAGTGCCCGCTTTTATGCGCTGCATATCTAGATCATGTCACAGCCCTGGTGTCCGCAATCGCACGTAATTTCGACAATGTCCTGATCCGAAGCATCCTTGCAGCGATCGCTGCAATATTCGGCGTCGCCGGTGGCCGGGCAATTACATATTTCGTGTCCGCATTTATTTTCGTCAGCCATAATTGTTCTCCCTCGTTCGTCTGTATTTTGTCTTACGAAACGGCCGCAAATGCCGCCTTCACGTCACGCACCGTTTTTCGACAGGTATAAATTATATACCAGCAGCCGCGTACAGACAATAAAAAGTTGAATAAGCACAATAAACGATTTTAAATCGATTTTCATAAATATTACTAGGATGACATTTAAACTTGTAAATTAGCCGAACAGGCGGAAACACGACCCGTAGGAAGTGTGTTTTGCTTGAGGGACGGCATCCGGCATACAGAAAAGGCACACTCCCTACCGGTCGTGTTTCCGCCTTTACCGAATCCTTGCACGTCCCCTAGCTAAAGCTTGTGGCATTTTATAGGAACGGTATAAAGAATTTTCACTACAAAAAACGCACGAAATAAGAAAAAAATGAAGAGAGTTGAGAATTTTCGGAATTTTGCCGGAAATCGGTCGCGATTGCCCGTTTCTTCAATCAAAAGCAATAAAGATTCCATGCCTTATGTGCGTGGAAAAAAGGGAGCGGGTGGTTTTTTGAAGAGAATTGACCATCCGTTTCCTCATTTTTTTGATTTTCCGGTATAGTTAAAATATAACAGACGTAAGCATTTTAATTTTAACTGACAACCGACAACTACCAATGCCTGAATGCAAAGAATATACCGGCATCGACCGGGCCGAACTAAATTCACTCAGAAGAGATCTCGCCAAGGAAAACGTTAATGTTCCTGAGGGCGACGACGTAGATGTCAGCGGCCCATTTGGGATCGCTCTTCGGGCAACTTACAGCGAGAAGCGGGAGACTCTGAAAATCTGCATTACAAAGAAACCTTTTTTTATACCCGAATCAAAGGTTTGGGAAATCTTTGATGCAGGTACGGCCCCGTATATCGGATAATCACAGCTTCGTCGTATTAGTGAAAAAAGAAAAAGGGCTTCGTCCATGTCCGTACGAGGCCCTTTTTCTTTTTCACTATCGCTTATTTATTTCGCGCTAGAATGTAAACAGCTAATCCATTCGCGTAAGGGAAATCCGACTGTCTCCAGCCTCTCACAAGTTCGGCTAAAAGCTACAGGATGAATATTTTTGTGTATTTCGTCTAAAGGCTATTTTTTTCAACTTATTTATCCACGAGCTAAACACAATCTAAATACCGGGCGGCAGTTCCATCTTTACCAATCCGTCGAATTCGACATTGTACGCCACGCCCTTGACCGGAACGGACATTTCCTCCTCGGTCACGCCCTCAGAATTGGCGATGCCGACGCTGGCGAAATAACACGAAGCATGGTGCTGGGCGGCATGGCTCACGAGAGTCCGAAAAACCGAATTGCCTTCCTCGAACCGCCCGCGGCCCGGATAAAGGCCGGTACGCACAACAAAGAATGCAAATTCCTCGTCCTTTTGCGCGACGATCTGCGGCTCCGATTCTATATCGGCCGTGGCATCAGCCGAATCGATAACCCAGCCGTCCTTCTCAAGCTGTTTGCAAACGATCTCGACCCCAAATGCGTGAATGTCCGCAGCGGTCATTAAGTCTTTTTCAATCATTGTTGTATATCGTAGCCGCGATGCTCTGCTCGTGACAAGTCGTCGATATTGTCCGCCGGGATTTAAAATAGCTTCGGCCCTTCATAGGCAAAGGGCCGAAGCTGCAAATAGAATGGGATTTAACCCGATCAGTGCGATGCTGATCTTATCGAAGGAACACTTTTCGAGTTTGGCCGATTGAATGCAGCCTTTTCCGCCTCCATTCGCGCCCCGAGTTTTTCAAGTGCTTCACTGCTGAATTGATCTTCGGCCATCGGGAACATCCCGTCTTCCTCTTCTTTAACATGATGCTCGATGTCTTCCATCAGGACTTTGATCTTTGCCTTAAATTTATCCGTCGTGCCGGCGAGCGAATCGAGTTCGCCGAGAAACATTTTCGCCTGACGGTGCTCCTCGATGCCTTCCTGGACGATCTTTTTCAATTCCTTATCGCCTTTGTCAAGCAAATATGGATAGAAGATCGTTTCTTCGATATGCGTGTGCACGTCGAGTTCTGCTTTTATCTTCTTAAAAACGGGAGCGTTATTACCGTCCTCGTTCGCCTTTACCTTTTCAAAAAGCTTTTCGACTCTATCGTGATCGGCTTTTAGGAGGTCAACGGCATTCGGGTTCGCGGAAGCAAAAAGGCCGGATACTTTATCAACCATTGTGGAAATGATGTTTTTTTCGGCCGGTGCCTGGTTTTTCTTCGCAGCACCAGATCTGGTTGTCTTTGCCGTTCTCGCCGATGAAGAAGTTTTAGATTTTGAAGAGGCAGACGACGTCTTGCCCTTTGACTCTGTGGTCTTCGCGGCCTTGCTGCTCGATTTCGATTCTCCTTTAGCCGCAGTTGATTTGCCCGCCGCCTTTGACCCTGTGGATTTGGTTTTTGACTTTGTCGATGTAGTTGCCGTTGGCATGTGCTTAAACCTCCCGATGTTGTTTTCTAACTATTCTGCCTTAGGGCAAGCAGTGTGCCGCTTTTAATCGCATCCTGTTTCCGAATTTGGGCTATCGACCGGTTTCGATTCGGGCGAGCCCTTTTGCCTTAAATAAACCGTAAACAGGACCATCACGCCGATCGATAGAAATTCGCTTTGCCAGTTCTGGAAAGACTCGAACCAGAATCGGGAAGTTTCCATATATTCGAATGTCGTTACATGCAATCCGCCATGCGCCATCTGTTCCTGGTTATAATCTGCGGCACCGCCGGCCGCGTGAAAATAGAATGAAAAGGCGAACAGCGAAAGCAGCACGAGACTAAGCGAGTTCTCATATAATTTCAGGGTAAAACCCCCGCTCTTCACAGGCCACGGCGTTTCTTCCGTCCAATATTCCGGCCCTGTCATTACATCGACACGTTCAACCGCATCCGGCGTCTTCGATTCGGACGAGCCTTTTTGGTAAAGAAATATAGTAAACAGAACATAAATGGCCATCTGAAGAAATTCGCTTTCCCAATTTTCGAACATAGCCGCCCAAAAATGTCCCTCGCCCAAATATCCGGTCATTCCGGCGGCTGCTTCGCCATGTGCGATCTGCTCGTTATTGAACTCGTGCCATCCGGCCAGGAACTGACCAACCAATGAAACAGCAAATAACCCGAACAGCGCTAGTGAAAGCCCGTTATTCTTTAGAAATTCTCGCATAGATACTACCTCCGCGAATTGCTTAATCTAATCAGGCTAGATACAAATTTGATACCGCACCGGCAATCGGCATATTTAATGTACGCCCGATTACGCTGTGTAAGATTGGCGAACGCTTAAGGCGCGTTGTTGTCGCGCGCTTAAATCTATCCAGGTAAATCAATTGTTTAAGCGTAAAAATATCAGTCGATCAATAGCCATTCATTCGGCGTGATCGACCGCTTTCCCCACATCAGGTCGGAAGTTCCAATCGGGGCCGTTACGCGAATGGCGACGAGGCCTCCGTATCCACTGCCGGTTTTCGGATCGACCCACCACCCGGCGCTTGCGTCCCAAACCTTTATCCCGCCTTCGCCGACCACCGGAGCATTGCCTTCATGATAGATTAAGTCCTTGTTGATCCACAGCATCGGTGCGTCCGCTTCATTCCAGCTATTCGACCATTGATCGGTTGAGACCTCAGAAAATCGCTGGACTAATTGTACGCGATAGCTTTTTAACCCGCGATTTGTAAACGCCTCGTGAGCAAGTGCGGCGAGGGCTCCGCAATCAAGGGTTTTCCGCCGTACAGCCTCGCACCAGTTCACCGGAAATGTGCTCGGGCCCCATTGAAATTTATGGAGCAGCCACCGCGGGCCGGAACGTATGTCGCTACCGTTCAAGGAAGATTGATCGGTCGCGTTTACCCATTCGCGTGCAATTTCGCAGCAAGCTTTCCCGTGGTGAGAGATCTGCGAAGCAGGCCAATCTCTCCAATTATGGTAAACGGCGTGATTTAACCCATTTACTACGCTCGAATCCACTTCTATTACTTGTCTAACCGCATCCGAATACATAGCTCATACTCCTGTCGTACGCACCTGCGTCGCAAAATACTAAAATGTCGCCGACCTTTGCATTGCCCGGAAGTTCGACGTCCGAGGCGACAATGTCGTGTTCCATGCAAAGCCTGCCAAAAAGAACCGATTTCCCGCGTTCCAAAGATTTCCAGGTGTTCAATTGCTCGTCACGGCAAAGAATGCGGTGAGGATGAACGAAGTGCATCGGCAGCTCCGCGATCGAGCCGTCCATTATCACTTCCCGGGCCTTTCCGGCCGCCTGCCTGATCTCAACGATCTGCATCGCCAATGCCATCGACGGCTGCGCCATCGCCTTGCCTGGTTCGGCAACTATCACCTTCACATTCGGCAGAACCTCCGAAATCCGGTTAACGGCTTTTTTATATTGGCTGCCGTTAGCCCGCTGCATATCCTCCGGAAACCAGCCGCCGCCGGCGTCGAGACATTCGATGATTCGCCCTGTAAGAGCCTCGATCGAACTGCACCAGCGGAGCATCGATTCGAACAAATGCCCCCAATGTCCGATGCCGACATTGCTGCTGGCCATGTGAAAATGAACACCGAATTTGCAGGAACGCGGCATTTTTCCGATTGCCTCGATCAGCCTTTCAAACACTTCGGGCGAATCGATCGGAATACCGAAACGCGAAATTATATTCGGTGTCCGCAGCCGCACGCCGAGAAATTCCGTGGTAATTCGGCCGCTGTTGACCTCTTCGATCACCTGTTCGAGTTCCTCGACCGAATCGCAGAATACGCTGTAGAACCGGTCCACGGGCAGCATTTCGCGGCGCCACCATTTTGTTGGGCCGTTTAGAATTACCTGCTCGGGCTTAAAACCGACTGAAAGAGCTTTGTGTACTTCATGCAGGCTAATCGCTTCCGCGAGAAATCCTGAGTCCAAGGCGATCTTCAATAACCTTTCATCGGGATTGGTTTTAATGCTGTATGCATTGACAACCTTAAGATCAGGCCGGGATAAACCGGCGGATAGCTTCGCCGCATTCGTAAAATATTCGGTCGCGGTGCTTTCGAAGAAAAGGCTCGCCGGCGTCTGAAGGCCGCTTATATCCACGCCGCTGAGGTCATTCAAAAAAGTCTGCGGAACCGCATTTATGCCGGATATCGGTTTCGCGCCGTTTCCGTTGCCGTTTGTTTTGGCAGCCATCTGCGTTTCGGTCTTATGCAGGCGGCCGGCAAACTGCAGGAGTCCCGATGGATGTTTTAATGAATGGCCGATCGCTCCCCCGTACGGCTCAGGCAGCGGCGGCAAAGGAAATGCCGGATTTACGGGGACTTCGAGCACCACACGCGTAAACTCATCGCCGAATGAAGGCGAGTCTTGCGAAGGAATTCCGGAAGCGGCTTCGACCAGAACGCCCGGCAAATTCCGTCCGGTGATCGTCGAGCCGTGGACCCATGCCGGAAACCGCGGATTACATTCGAGCAGCCAAAGATCATCTTTAGCATCGCGGACCATTTCCAGCTCGGCGCCGCCCGACCATTTTAATTCGCGGATGATCTTTCTAAGCGGAATAATAATTTCCTTCGGAACGTCCGCCACATCGCCCGCCCAGGTTTTGCTCATTTCCGTCAGGTCGCGCTTTCGCATATAGACGCAGTCGAGCAGTTCGCCTTGATACGCGCTCAGCATTACCGATTCTTCGTAGCCCGTAACATGCGACTGCAGAAACAGCTTGTCCGTATGCCAGGCATTGGCCATCACGCGGCGGTAATGTTCGAAATCCGCCCAGGTCGATGTCCGCACCGCCTCGTAATACGGGCCTTTCAGCCAAACCTTCCAATCGTGTTCGCGGCAAAAGGCATGCAGTTCCCAATCGGAAATTTCCGTGGTTACAAATGTAGGTATCCGCACCGGAAGCCCCGTAAAAGCAGGGATCGCCGGTTTACCCACACGGCTTAGGCCTGCTTTCGGCGGTGTCATTAAATTAGGATGGCCCCACGGAAACACGTCTGCCAGCCAAATAATTTCAAGGTCGATGCTCGAGATCCACATTGCACCGCTATCAAGTATTTTCCTGATCTCTTCACCGTGCCTGTCCAAATTTATTTCCTGCCACGGCCTCTGCAGCCAAATGTCGTCGAAATCATGCCAATGAATTCCCGAGCACCGGTTCGAGTATTCAACCCCGATGATCTTTGCATTCGGATACGCTATTCGAATTGAGCGCGCAATGCCGATGCCCGGCTGGGGGTTCGTGCCTGAATACAGGCCGCTGATATAGATCGTTAAATCCCCGGTCATTTATTCCCCCTTGTTCCCGTCAAAACTTGCCCAATAAGACGGCGTCGAAGCGGCGTTAAAGCTCGGCTTTCGAATTTTCGTCCTAAAATCGTCCGTAAAGATTCCATCAACCCTGAGGCTGAACGCCAATCCTTCGCACGGATCGCTGCCATGAAACTGATTTACCGAATCAAACCACGCGCTGTAGCCGTCCACATATTTCCTTTCGCCGGTATTATAATTGAGCATGTAAAACGGCTTATTTAGGTTGGTGCGAAACCAGATAAAGTCGTGCACTATTTCGGTTTCCACATGATCGCGATGGGCAGGGACCTCGCGGGCCGCATCGTCGTACATTATCAGCATTCTGCCCGTCGATTTGAACGGCAGTGTCGCAATGAATTCCATCAGCATTGCAAATTCGTTCGCGGCTTCGGTCGGCTTCCACACATCCGTTCGGTCCAGATCGAAATAACTGTCAGGCATTTCCGATGAGGCCAGGTAGATCATTCGCGATCCGGGCCTGTCGGATGCGGAGCTGCTTAGCTTATACGGGCCGGTGTAGAACTTGTCGTCCTCGCGTTCTAAAAGGCGCTTTTTTATACGCTGTTTTATATAGCCGTCAAGCGATCTCAGCCGTTCGGTGTCTATAAACTCATCGAACGATTTAAAGCTCGGATAAGTGATGCGCGGATCAACCTCGGCAAAATCGAATGTATCGTCTCCGACCTTAAAAATTTTGCCAGCCGCGCCCGTTGTTTCGGTCATATTTCCATTTCCCTCCATAAAGCCGGTGTCGAAGCGAGATTTTGAGCGGGCTGTGGGATCTGCCTGCGAAATTCCTCGGTAAAATGTCCGTCAACACGGATGCTGAATGACAATCCTTCAGCCGCATCGCTGCCGTGATATTGATTCACCGTGTCGAACCACGCGCTGTGCGAATCTACATATAGTTTTTCGTTCGCAACCTCGTTCAGAACGTAAAACGGCTTGATCAAATTTGTCCGGAACCATATGAAATCGTGGCAAACATCGGTTCTTTCGTGGTCGCGGTGAGCGGGAACCGACCTGCCTTCGTCGTCATAAATGATCAGGACCCGCCCGGTCGACTCGAACGGCAGCGTCTCGATAAAAGCCATCAACGTCGTAAACTCCAACGCTTTTTCCGTCGGCTGCCAAATCTCGATGCGGTTCAGATCAAGGTAATCGTACGGAGTGCCGGGAACCGTCCGCGTCAGCCAGATTTCCTTCACACCAGGCTTGTACGGAGCGTCGGTTTCCAGGCAATGAGCATTAACGAAAAAATCCTGAGTTTCCGATAAAATGTGCCGCGCGATCCGCCGCCTCAGGTAGCCGTCTAGCGACTTGAGCCGTTCGACGTCGATAAATTCATCAAATGATTTGTAAGATGGATAGGTAACACCGGGAACCGAATGTTCCTGAATTCTAGACCTGATTAGAGTGTTTTCAACCGAAATTGCCGTCACTTAAACTCCCGATTTACAAAAATATAATATCTTCAAAATGCGGCCATTGCTGGATTATAAAAATCACTGCAATTAAGAACCGTCTTTATAAAATATCTTTATTTAAATCGGCGGGTATGTCCGCGAGTGTACAGACCGGAAAATTGGAAGCTGCGAAATTCAGGGGGCGGTGAGGAAATAGACTTATATAGGCGGAACAGTCAGCCGCCAGTGTTAGAATATTTTTGAGCGGATAAATTATGGAATGTGTAAGATGCGGGGCCACGGCGATAATTGAAGGTTCGTTGATGGAAGCGTCCGGCGGCGGCGGTGTTTCCTTTATTTCCAACGAAGGCTCATACCTGAAGCGCATCTTCGGCGGCGGCAGCCGAAAGATAAACGCCCACGCCTGTCTCCACTGTTCCCACCTCGAACTCACCGTTGAATTCACCGAAAAAGACCGCAAACGCTACCAGGAATTCGACGGCCCCCAACCAACCGTCCTCGACCGCATAACTTAACCACAGCAAAACGAGAGGACGTGCCGGCACTATTTATCATTTTCTTCGCCGAAGCCTTTGATAAACCTGCTTTCGATCTTCGACCATGACAATTTTAACAAGATTATCGGCGTCATTTATCTCATAAACGATCCGATAATTCCCGACGCGGAGTTTGTAGGCGTTAATCGCAGTAAGTTTTTCAGAACCGAAGACTCTGGGATTTTCTTCGAGCTGGTGAAGATGATCTATTATTTTTTCGTGGATTTTCGTCGAAAGGCCGTCGAGTTCTTTGACCGCCGATTTGGTGATGACGATGCGGTACGGCATTACTTTTTCTTGGACCGCTTTGAAAGATAATCATCGAGCGATACCGTCGGCTCGT
Source organism: Pyrinomonadaceae bacterium (assembly GCA_037723965.1). GTDB lineage: Bacteria > Acidobacteriota > Blastocatellia > Pyrinomonadales > Pyrinomonadaceae > OLB17. The sequence goes on from JBBJOS010000002.1 coordinate 213,548, forward strand.
CTTTCCGCTTTTCGATTACGGCGGCGTAGCGCAAATCTTCGGCGAGATTTTTATCCTTCATCAGCTTTCCGATAAACGCCTCCCGCTCCGAAGGCTTCATCGCCTGAAACGCCGTCCAAAAAACTTCCGCTGTAGCTTGTGGTTGGGTCATAACGAGAAAATTATATCATTTTACGCAGAAATGTTTCGTTCCGCGATTCACTCAATTTGCGGAATAGTCACGGGACCGAAAGATAAACGCCCAAGCCTAACTCCACTGCTCCCACTTCGAACTCACCGTCGAATTCACCGAAGAAGACCGCAAACGCTACCAGGAATCCGACGGCCCCCAACCAAACGTTCTCGACCGCATTAATTGAACGACAGCGAAGGGCATTACTTTTCAATAGCGAATCAATCAAATAAATACCGCTTGTCATAATCGACTCCATTCAATTCCAAGAGTGCGATGTACTCTTCTTCAAAACTCCGGCCGGTGTGATGATGACGTTGGTTTTTGATGTAATCGATAACCTCCGGAGCCTGCGATTTGCTAACGGAAAATACGCCGTAGCCGTCCTGCCAACCGAATTTTTGAAGCTGCGGAAATTCTTCGTGAATCCATTTGGAAGATTCGCCTTTTAGGCATTTTGCGATCTCGCTCGGAGCAATCGCCGGACGGGCGATGACCAGCGCATGAATGTGATTCTCCATCCCGCCGACCTGCAGAGCGGTCATATTGTGTTTCCGAGCGATTCCGCCGATGTATGCCCAGACACGATTTTCGATGTCCGGGTGGATGAAATTTATGCGGCCTTTGGTGCTGAAGACAAAATGGTAGAAGAGGTTTGAATAGGTGTTGGCCATAAATTGAGCTTTAAAAACGATTTTGCCGCATCGCGGCATTTGAATTTAGCCGTGGGTTTCAACCCACGGAAAATGCATCATACGTTCTTTGCCGCGTCAGCGGCAACTGAATCAAACGCGAACCTCAGTCGTCGCTAACGCGACGCGAACGCGATCCGGCTCGACCGTGGGTTGAAACCCACGGCTAAATTCACGAGGTCGCTACGCGACAAAAACTCATTTTTTTAGGAAACCATGTTCGTAAACTTTCGGTGCGATCTTACTCGCCAGTAAGTTTAGTTTTTGCCGCAGGTTGGCGATGAGTTCTGTGTAATGAGCGTCCGAACTCCTGGCGTTCATGCGTCCCTTGTCGTTACGGGCTTGAAAATGTTCACGAATGTCGTAGAGACTTGCGTTAACGTTTATATTCGTCTGCGAGTGATAGTACTTCCATAACTCGCGTCCGGCGTCAAAAACAGCTTTGGCTTCGGCGGAAAACTCTCTTGGTCCGCTGGCTTCAGGCTTGTTCACAGCAACGGACTCAAATAGAGGATTGTTGCTCGTTGCGTTAACCGTAATCTTGCCGTTTATGAAATCGGTCATAAACGAGCTCTCGAACTTTTCGCCAGCGTTTACCTCGCTCTCCGTAAACGGAATCCAGTGATTCGTGCTTATTGTAGATCGAATCTCGTTGGTAAAAAGCGTGAATGCAAGGCAATCATTTTGGAACTCTTGGTCGCTCTTCCAATTTTCGTTCGGATATAAGAATTGATCGCGGTCGTTGAGCCATGTTGGTGGAATACATTTTCGAACAGCCAAGTAGATACTCATCTCAACTAAATTATTTGCCGTGATCGGCGCCGTATGGTCTTTGTTATCGTCAGATGTGATGACTACCTGAATGTTGTGCTGAAAATCGGTCTTATTGTTGTGCATGATCCCGATCGCCGGATCATGTTTGTCGTGGTACGTTCTTAACCAATCGTTAATTTTTCCTTTTTTAATATCGTCATAGCTGTAGATATTTTTGGTTCCGATAAAGCTCGCGGTCTTATCGTAGATATCAGCACTAATAAACCCGAATTGATCTTGGCCATCTGTATTTCAAACGGAAAATCCAATTGGGAAGACTCCCTTAACGTTGTCGAAAGTATTCGCCGGAGCCAGGAACAGCGTCTCCAGTCTTGCTAGAAAGTTCCGTCGAAACACCTGGAAATTCGATGACTGCAAGTTTTTAAGTTTCGAAAACACTCCAATTGTGCAGCTTGGGATTTCAAAGTAAATTCTCGCTAAGAACTGAGCAAACAGCTCATTCGTCGCTTTACCAAGTTGCTGGCTGTATCTATCTTTTGTTTTGTGCCGGAGGGCGACGCCCATTTTATGTTCCTTTCCAAGCCCGGTTCCTGCCTCAGCGTACGGCGGATTGATATACACGACTAATTTCTTGCGTTTGCTCTCGTCGTTGATGATGTCCTGCAAGCCTTGCGGCAGTTTAGTGAAATCATCGTTCAAAAAGTCGAACTGAAAGACGTGGCTATCTAGGAGAATTGCACCGCGATCTATGCGGTCGTGCATTACGTTGACATCTGCCTGATCGAGCGTGCTTGCCCAAATGTTGTATTTGTTTGTCAGACCTGCGAGAAGATTGCCCGTACCTGCGGCACAATCCCAGACGTAATACTCATCCTGCCAGTCCTCACCCAGCACGTCGGCTAGATATTCTTGCGACTTCTCGACCCATTTTCGCGGTGTAAAGAACGCACCTTTGCGTTCGCGGATGTCCTGCGGAACGAGCAGGTCGCGGCGTTCGATGATGTAGTCCTGAAATTCTCTTAATGGCGGGCGTTTGTAGCGTTTCCAAAACTGCTGATACCTTCCTTTGTCTCGGATGCCTATCGTCGCATCAAACATTTGCTTGATGTCTTCTTTTGCAATTTTGTAGCCTTGGTTTTCGTAGATCACAAAAAGATTGTCACGAATCGTCGTGTCATCCTCGATCTTTTGCGTGTCTTTATCATCCACAAACAGATCGGCCAAATAAAAGTCGCTGTCTAAAATACTCTTGGTTTTAAGCTCGTCCCACGGCACGTCAATGACAGGCTTCACAAATTCGAGCCAGCGTAGATATATTGGAATGAAATTATTCTTGTCGATCTTGATCTTGCCGGATTCCGTAGCGTTTGCAATGTTATTTTTGATGAAAAAGTTGAGTTCCTTTTCATCTTTCTCAAAATCGTAATGGTGGGTGTCTGACCTCAAGATATCCTCAACGCGTCCTTTAACGAGAGCGAATTCCTTTGTGGAATGATTGCTCGACGTGACCGTCCAGTCGAAGTCATTGATATAGAAAATATCCTGAACGCTTGCGTAGGGAACAAACGTGATCTTTTTGTAATCGAAAGCACCGAGAAATGCAGGCGGCAGTGTTTTGTCGTAAGTGCGGGCTTTGCCGATCGTTAAGATCAGCTGCACAAACATCGTCACTACGTCAAAGTTGCCTGTTTTCGCCTCCGCCCACAAAAGCGGCATTCGGCCAAACAGGGAGTCTTGTTTAGGAAGAACACAAAAATCGATATTGCCAATGATCTCAGTCGTATCGAATGCGCTGAACCAGTCTCCGCCGACTTTGTTTTTCAGCTCCTCTTCTCTGATGGCTTTATATTTCATATGTAAGGATAGGCGGAGGGCAGGTTATACAGTCTTTAATTGCGCTTATCCAAGATCGGTTCCGCCGGTGACATGTTCCAGAGCATCTCGTGTAGGTCCGTTTCCAGTTCTTCATCGCTCATTTTGCACACGGCCCCAACGGTTTCTTTGCCGGTCCACAAGATAAACGGGCAGTAAGGGCGGCTGATCTGGTGCCCGTTGTATAGACGGAAGGCAGGCTCGTCAACCATAAATGCGGCCCCGAGATGGATCACTTCGCGGGTATCCAAATACACCGGTTCAAAAGGGCCCAGATAGAGCGGCTTTAACCAATTGAGCCAAATCTCAAATTGCTCGTCCGTCACCTCATACCTCACCACTTCGCAAAGCATCGTCACGCGTTCGCGATAGATGACCTTATTCTGGTAGAGATCACTGAAGAGCGACTCAAATAGCTCCTTACTGTTCGGTAGTTTTTCGTCCATCTATGCCGCCGCCTATTTCGATGAGTGCTCGCCGCGCATGAGGGAGCGGACTTGCTCGGCTTTTTCGGGGTCGCCTTGTTCCTCGAAATATTCGGCGACGAGTTCGGCGCGTTCGAGGATGTCCTCGGCGGCGAAGTCGGCATCGTTTTGGGCGTCGACTAATTTGACGGCCGCGGCGTATTCTGCGGCGAGTGCTTTTTCCATTTCAGGAATGCGCGACTCAAGCCCGGTTAGACCGGCGATAATGCCGGCGAGCGACCCGGCCGGCACAACGCCGGCGGCGAGATTCTTCCGGCCGGCCTCGACGGCACGCTTCGCCTCCTCAAGCTGACGCTCCGCCTCTCCGTATCCCTGAACTTTAAGCTGCTCTTCCAGTTCCATGACCCTTATACCTCACAATCGCCTAAATGCAGAAAAACCACACTGGCAATGTAACACGGTTCACCCCGCATAGAAAAAAGGCCCGGTCGAGTGACGTCGTTAAACGCGCCGGGGACACGATCCGGCCTGACCGCGGGTTGAAACCCAACCATCCCTAAATTCATGAGTTCGCTACGCGACACGCCGAACTCATATCATGAAGAAACGATTAATAAAATGGCTTCGCTCAATTACTAAGCGAAGCCATATTAGCATCTAACTGACTGCTGGCCGAAGAGCAGGCTGGTAACCTGCGGTCCCCGAATACATCCCCATGCCGCCGACGCATGAGCTTATTTGACCACGGCGCAGTCGATATATTGAACATCGCGGATGCCGCCGAGATAGGGCGCTCCGTAAGTGCCGGCCCCGGAGTAGGATTCGCGCATGTATAGAGCACCGATCTGACATGAGCTGTCTTTCGGGTCCTTGTAAAGGACGTATATATACGGCTTCACCATGCGGTATTCCGGAATTCCGAGACTATTCTTCTCGATCACCCAGAGCGGCCCCTCGGACTTAACTATCATGTGTTTGAGATAGGTCATATTCCACTGGCCGATAAAGCCTTTGATCAACGGGACAAGCCGCGCGGGAGCCAGTTTTGGTTCGGGTGGAATTGCACCCTTAGCCCACCAGTCCGGCATGGCGTGGAGCATCTCTTTACGATTCTTGGCGGCCTCTACGCTCTCACGGGCTTTCGTGTGATTTGCGACGAGGGTTTGCCCGTCAGCGCCGCTGAATTGAAATGCAAATGCCGCCGTCGCCGTGGGATAATTCTCTGTTTCTCCGGTCGATTTGCCCCAGTCGTCATACGACATTCCAAACAGCGTTATGTCGAGGGTATAGGTCCCACTTTGCGGAAATGTACTTCTTGCAGAATCTGCGTTATAAAATTTTGAGTATATTCCGGCAGGCGAGTTAAAAAATTTCAGGTCATCCCCGTCAGCGCCGGTGAGAGTCGTGATCTTCGCCGGATCGGGCAGCACGTCAAAGTTCCAGTAGGTCTTTTGGGCGTCTTCCTTGGTCATCAACACAAAGCTGCGTCCGTTGTGCCAATCGTGTTCCCACGGCTTCTTACCGGGCTCCAGGACATTCAGATGGTATCTGATGTGATAGAACTTTGCGTCGCCCATGCCTTTCAGGCCGAACGCGTCGTACACGGTCCTGCCGCCAAGATCGAGCCTTCCGTAGATGAACTCAGAAGAGGTAAAGCTGGTTTTCGGATTGGAGCCGTCCGGATTATTCGAAAAGGTTATCTTCGCCCCCGCGATCGGCTTTCCCCGCACGTCGCCGGCCGGGACTGACGATGAAGTATCAGAGTTCCGGCTGACCGGATCCCGGTCGTTTGGAGGCGCGGGGGTATCCTTTTTTGTAATCTTCGGAATTTTAATTTTGGGAAGTGTGAATTGTCCCGATGCAGATTGGGTGAAGAATGATGCGACGGCCAAAGCAGCGATCAGCATTAACGACGATCTAGCCATAAATATACTCCTTCTAAACACCGCGTTTCAGCGGCAAATTTGGTGACAGTTTTTCCGCGAACACTATAGCACTGAGATAGATATATTTGCAAAGAAACTTGCCGCAGGCTGAAGGCGAGATTTGCACATTGAGCTTTGCCGCGAATGCAGAAAACTCTTTTGTGCTCAACAACAAAATGGCCCCGTCCAAAAGACGAGGCCATTGTTACTTGCCGCAGTTGCGACGGCCTAAGCGACAAGGAATTTACATGCCCATGCCGCCGCCGCCTTTTTCGTCGGCTGCGTCTGCGATCACGGCTTCAGTGATGCGTTTTGGAAAGCGCAACAGCCTAGCAAAACTGATGTCTATTATCATCGGCAGGCGAGCCTGCTACATCTTCATAACCGGGGTGCCTTGCCCGGCGATCATTTTCCATTTGCCGCCGATCTTAGCAAACACATCAGTCCAACGATATTCGCCGCTGATGTCTTTGCCCTTATACATGCCTTTGTCAGTCGTGCGATAAGTAACGATCGCCGTATTGCCGAACATCTGAACCTTCATGTCGTCCATTTTCGTCGATTCTATCTTTAGATCGCCCGATTTAAACATGGCCATACTCTGGGCTTTGTTCATCATCATGCCGCCCGGATCAGTGAAAACCGAATTATCGGCGGAATACTTGTCCCAGACGGACATATCGCCTTTGACGATGGCATCTGCCATCTCTTGTTCCATTTTCATCAAGGTTTGCTCTGTGGTCATTTTCTGCCCGTATGCGAGCGAGCCGAACAACATCATAAACGCGATTGCAAGACATAGATTTTTCATTTTAGCTCTCCTTTCCGTAAAATTTGCTTGTGCTAAGAAGCCTTGAATTTATATATAAAAACTTGTAGCAGAGAAACTTCAGCATCCTTTCCCGATTGTCCCCGCAGTAGAGAGTGTTTATGGAACTCACGTTAGAGAAAAAGTAACATTAACTATTCGTTTTGGCAACAAAAGGTTTCGCCTATTGCTAGACGAAGCCACACGAAAAAAAGCTTCGTCCATTTCTGAACGAAGCCTTTTGTATTGATGAACTGAGAATGGCCAAAGGGCAGGCTGGGAGCCTGCGGTCCCCGACTACATGCCCATGCCCATTCCGCCCATTCCGCCGCCCATTCCGCCCATTCCGCCGTCGCCTTTTTCGTCGGCTACGTCTGCGATCATGGCTTCGGTGGTGAGCATCAGGCCAGCGATCGATGCAGCGTTCTGCAAAGCGGTGCGGGTTACTTTAGCGGGGTCGATGACGCCGGCTGCGACGAGGTCTTCGAATTTCTCGCTGGCAGCATTGAAGCCATAGTTTGCTTCATCACTGGCGACGACCTTTTCGACGATCACGGCGCCTTCTTTACCGGCGTTCTGTGCGATCTGGCGAAGCGGTTCTTCGAGTGCGCGTTTGATGATGTTGACGCCGATCTGTTCGTCGGGGTCTTCACCGTCGGTTTTGAACGTGTCCAAAACCTTGCCGGCACGAACCAAAGCAACGCCGCCGCCGGCGACAATGCCTTCTTCGACCGCGGCACGTGTTGCATGCATAGCATCTTCAACGCGGGCCTTCTTTTCCTTCATTTCGGTCTCAGTCGCGGCACCGACTTTGATAACCGCAACACCGCCGACCAATTTGGCCAGACGTTCCTGCAGTTTTTCGCGGTCATAGTCGCTCGAAGTGTCTTCGATCTGGTTGCGGATCGTCTTGATGCGTCCGTCAATTGCTTCGCCCGAACCGCCGCCTTCAACGACAGTTGTATTGTCCTTGTCGATCGTGACTTTCTTGGCTTTACCCAAATCTTCGATCGTGATGGTCTCGAGCTTGATGCCGAGATCTTCGCTGATGACCTTACCGCCGGTCAAAACCGCAATGTCTTCGAGCATCGCTTTGCGGCGATCACCGAAGCCGGGAGCTTTAACGGCAGCAACGTTCAACGTGCCGCGAAGTTTGTTTACAACCAAGGTCGCAAGAGCTTCGCCGTCAACGTCTTCGGCGATGATGAGCAAAGGACGGCCCATTTTCGCTACCTGCTCCAGGATCGGAAGCAAGTCACGCATGTTCGAAACTTTCTTTTCGTTGATCAGTATGAAAGGCTCGTCCAAAACTGCTTCCATACGGTCAGCATCGGTGACGAAATAAGGCGAAAGGTAACCGCGGTCGAACTGCATACCTTCGACGACTTCGAGCAGCGTGTCCATCGTTTTCGATTCTTCTACCGTGATGACGCCGTCTTTGCCGACTTTGTCCATCGCTTCCGCAATGATGGTGCCGATCGTTTTGTCGCCGTTAGCCGAAACGGTTCCGACCTGGGCGATCATTTCACCGGAAACCGGCTTGGCAAGACGCGCAACTTCCGCGACGACTTCAGCAACAGCCTTTTCGATGCCGCGTTTGAGGGCCATCGGATTTGCACCGGCGGCGACCGTACGGACGCCTTCTTTGAATATAGCCTGAGCCAAAACGGTCGCGGTCGTCGTTCCGTCACCGGCGACATCGCTGGTTTTCGAAGCTACTTCGCGGACCATTTGAGCGCCCATATTTTCGAGCGTGTCCTTTAATTCGATCTCCTTAGCGACCGTGACACCGTCTTTGGTGATCGTCGGCGAACCGAATTTTTTGTCGATAACGACGTTGCGGCCTTTTGGTCCCAGTGTAACTTTCACCGCGTCCGCAAGCTGATTGACACCGCGTAAAATCGCGGCGCGTGATTCTTCTCCGTGAACTACTTGTTTAGCCATTTTGTTTAATATCTCCTAATGTAAGAGTTACGCCTTCAGGCGTGAAAAACTTTTGAATTGAATAAGGTTGAGTATAAGATCACGCGTAAACGCGTTACTCTTACGCTGCTGCGCCGGCGCGTGAAATGATGCCGAGGATCTCGTCTTCGCGCATGATGATGAATTCTTCGTTGTCCAGCTTGATCTCGGAACCGCTGTATTTGCCGAAAAGAACGCGGTCGCCGGCTTTGACGTCCAGTGCCTGACGCGAACCGTCTTCTTTATATTTGCCTTCGCCCGCCGCGATAACTTCGCCTTCCTGCGGCTTTTCCTTAGCCGAATCTGGAATGAAAAGTCCGCCCGCGGTTTGATTGTTGGTGTCCTCGATCCGGCGAATGATCACGCGGTCGTGTAACGGTGTAATGTTTGTAGCCATGTTGGTTATACTCCTTTTGAAATAATCGTAATAAAGCTTAAAATGTGGTTTGCCAAACTCTCGTTTAGCACTCAATGGGTATGAGTGCTAGTTTAGTAAACATTATTTAAACTGTCAACTGTGTTAGTGAAAATTAAGAAAATGTGATGAAAGCATTATCAAGTTCGAGTTTTGATGGAGGAAAAATATGTTGAAAAAAGATCCAATGTGTTAAGATTACGCTTGAAAAAATGGCTACTCTCACTTACATCACTTATATGAAAAAAGTACTACTTGTCCTTCTTCTAGCGGCCATAACTACGTTTGCCCAGACAACTAATATGTGCAATGATGCTCGGAACTTGACATCAGAGGGCAAATTTGACCAGGCGGCAGAAGTTTACAAGAAGCTCATAGCTATAGATCCTGACGATTCCGGTTCGCTGACGAATCTCGCGTGGTGTTATCTTGAGCTCAAGCGGTATAAGGAAGCGGCGGATACGGCGAGAAAGGCGATCTTGATTGAGCCAAAAGAGTATGTTGCCCACAACAATCTTGGATATGCATTGATAATGCTTGATGAGTTTGAGGCGGCAATCGATCCCCTCCGAGCATCGATCAAGATAAACGGCACGTATGAAAAATCACGTGGAAATCTAATCATAGCGTTGTTAAAGCTCGATCGGAATGAAGAAGCGATCACGGAGCTACGAGGAGCAATTCAATCATACCCAAAGAAGATTACCTACAGGCGGCAACTAGTTGGCCTACTAATGCAGGGTGGAAAATTCAGCGATGCAATTAGTGATTTGGAAGAGCTTGTTAAGTTAGAACCCTATCACGCGGATCACTACTCCGCTCTCGGCGCCGCGTACGCATCGATCGGACAATCCGCAAAATCGCTCGAGGCCTTTCGGCAGGCAACGATTCTTGAACCGGAAAATGCCAACCATTTGAGAAATTTGGCATTCGCCCAATCTGTTGAAGGGAAGACAAACGAAGCGATCATGACGTTTGAGCAGATTCTTGTGAAGAATCCGAAGGATTTTGACGCCGTATTTGGGATCGCGACACGATATAGCAATCTTGGACAATTAGACGAGGCTCTAAATTTCGGTAGGCAGGCTTTAAGCCTTAGGCCGGATTCCGGGCAGGCGATGATGTTGGTTGCTATGACTTTTGTGTCAAAAGGCGACAAGGAATCAGCGCGACAGTATTTGCCAAAACTCAAAGCACTTAATCCAAATAACGCCGAAATCTTAAAGAAGGCTCTTGCTACAAAATAAGGCACTTTGATCCTTTCCGCGATATCAGTTTATCCGATCAAATCATTAAAGGGCATAGCTTTGTCTGAAGCGAACGTCGAGCGGCGCGGGCTTCTTTACGACCGGCGATGGATGCTGGTGGATGAAAAGAATAAATTTTTGACGCAACGCGAGTTCCCGAAGATGGCGATTATTCAAATTGCAATCGGTGAAGGGTGCCTGATCGCGACGGTCGATGATTTGAGGATCGTAATTCCGCTGATCCCGTATTCGGAGGATAAGACAAACGTTAAGATTTGGACAAGCAGCGTTAAGGCGAAAATTTATCCGGTTAAGATCAACGAATGGTTTTCGCAGGTGATTGGAACGAAATGCCGACTGGTTTTAATGCCGGAAGAAACGAAGAGAATGGTAAATCCGTTTTACGCGGTTAGCAAATTCCATGACACAGTGAGTTTTGCTGACGGCTATCCGTTTATGCTGATCGGCGAAAGCTCGCTGGCCGATCTCAATTCCAGGCTCCAAACGCCGCTTCCGATGAATAGATTTCGGCCGAATTTCGTAATTTCCGGGACAGAGCCGTTTGCGGAAGATAGCTGGAAAAAGATCCGTATCGGCGAGACGGTTTTTCATGTTGTAAAGCCGTGCGCGCGGTGCGTGATAACGACGATCGACCAATCGACCGGCGAAAGTGGCGGCAAGGAGCCTTTGAAAACGCTCTCGTCTTATAGAAATAAAGGTGGGAAGGTGTTGTTCGGGCAAAATCTGATCGCTGACCAGCCAAGCGGAACCGTACGGCTCGGGGACAAAATCGAAATTATCTAACTTACCTAATATTTGCCGGACCGCGAATGTCATTGGTGGAAGCACATGCTTTCTATTTTGCTCCCGCGCGTTTTGCGAGCGGTCGTTTCAATTTTCTCTTTGGCGTTTCCTGATATCCGGCGATACGTTTGGACAAAGTGTTTCGATGGATGCCGAGGGCATTCGCGGTTTTTGAAATATAGCCGGAATGGCGTTCGAGCGCACGCTGAATGTAGAGCTTTTCGAATTCGGTGATCGCTTCATCGAGCAGAATGCGCCCGTCGAGCATTTCGTTGATCAGGTTTTCCATCTGGTCTCGCAATAGCATAATCTCCTAAACGTACACTAGGCCGCCGGGCCTGCCGGTCTTTAAGACCGAACATGCTCGGCAGCATGTTCTACGGGATTGCCCGTTAAAATTTTGTAAGCCTGCAAGTATCTATCGGTCGTTGCATCGGCGACTTCTTTCGGAAGCGGCGGTGCGGGAGGCTGTTTGTTCCAATCGAGCGTTTCGAGGTATTCGCGGACGAATTGTTTATCGAACGATGCCTGGGCCTTTCCGGGCTCGTAGCTTGCCGCATTCCAGAAACGCGATGAATCGGGTGTCAAAACTTCGTCGATGAGAAGAATATCGCCGTTTTCATCGAGGCCGAATTCGAATTTAGTGTCGGCTATGATTATGCCGCGGGTCAATGCGTATTTGGCGGTTTCGTTATAGATTGCGAGAGTAAGCGATTTTAGCTTTTTCGCCGTTTCGGTGCCGAGAATTTGCCCAAATTCAGCTTCGGTAATATTTTCATCGTGGCCCGAGGCGGCTTTTGTAGCGGGCGTGAAGACCGGTTCCGGCAGCTTTGCGCATTGGAGTAATCCGGTCGGCAATTCGTGGCCGCAGACCATTCCTGTCGCCTGATAATCCTTCCAGCCGGAGCCTTCCAAATAACCGCGAACCACGCATTCGACCGGGAAAACCTTTGTCTTTTTTACCAGCACCGACCGTCCGCGCAGCTCTTCGTGGCCCCGCACCGCTTCCGGCATTTGTTCGAAATCGGAGGTAATCAAATGGTGACCGGTAATATGCCCGAGCCTGCCGAACCAGAATGTGGAAAGTGCCGTCAGCACCGAACCCTTATTAACTATCGGCGTCGGCAGAATGCAGTCGAAGGCCGAAATGCGGTCGGTCGCGACCAGCAAAAGCCGGTCTTCTCCGATGGCATAGACGTCACGCACTTTGCCGCGATGCACAAGCGATAGATCGGTGAACGAGGTTTCGGAAATAGTGGAGGTTTTCGTCATAGACGTAGATTGTGAGTTCGATCAGTTTAGTACGAAATATGATCGAGGTAAAGCGCGATTATATGAAAATTCATACGTCCTAAATTCACCCTTCAGCGTACCTCTTCGCAAAACCGAAGACCAACGAAAGTTTGAACTCACAACGACCTCTTTTTTCTTTCTACAATTTGTTTTATGATTAAGCTATGCAATTTCGTCTCATGTCTGAAAATACGCCTAAGGGCGATCAGCCGGCGGCTATCGAACAGTTGGTTACAAATCTTAACGAGGGTGTTAAGGATCAGGTTTTGCTCGGCATTACCGGGAGCGGCAAGACCTTCACTATCGCCAACGTGATTCAGGAAACTCAGCTTCCAACTCTGGTTCTCGCGCACAATAAGACTCTCGCGGCACAGCTTTACCAAGAATTTAAAACATTTTTCCCGGAAAATTCGGTCGAATATTTCGTTTCTTATTACGATTATTACCAGCCTGAAGCCTACGTTCCGGCTGCCGATCTTTATATCGAAAAGGAAGCGACGATCAACGAAGAGATCGACCGCCTGCGCCTTTCGGCTACGCGTGCTCTTTTTGAGCGGCGCGATGTGATCGTCGTCGCGTCGGTTTCGTGCATTTACGGGCTTGGCGATCCCGACGCTTATTTCGGGATGCTGATATTTATCGAGCCGGGAATGAAAATAAAGCGCGAGGAGTTTCTGATGAAGCTCGTTGAACTGCAATATGAGCGCGTGAATATCGATTTCGACCGAGGAGTTTTCCGCGTTCGCGGCGATGTCGTCGAGCTTTATCCGAGTTATCAGGACCAGGCGTATCGTATCGAATTTTTCGGCGATGAGATCGACGCGATCTATACAATTGATCCGCTGCTCGGCGAGGTTATCAAAAAGCACGAATCGCGTGTGCCGATCTATCCGAAAACGCACTATGTGATGACTAAGCCGATGATCAAGCGGGCTATCCAGACGATCAAGGAAGAACTATCGCAGCACGAGGAATTTTTGGTCGGCGAAGGCAAGATCGTCGAGGCCCAGCGGCTGCATCAGCGGACGATGTACGATCTGGAAATGATAAAGGAGATGGGTTTTTGCCGCGGCATCGAGAATTATTCTCGGCATCTGACCGGTAAGCCGCCGGGTGCGCCGCCGCCGACATTGCTGGATTATCTGCCGAAGGATTCGCTGATGGTGATCGACGAATCGCACCAATCGATACCGCAATTGGGTGCGATGTTCAAGGGCGACCAGTCGCGGAAAGGGACGCTGGTCGAATACGGTTTCCGCCTGCCGAGCGCTAAGGACAACCGGCCTCTCAACTTTCAGGAATTCGAGGAACGCATCGGCCAGACATTATATGTTTCGGCAACGCCGGGCCCATACGAGCTAAACAAGACAGGCGGCGAGGTGATCGAACAGGTCATCCGCCCGACAGGGTTGCTTGATCCGATTGTGGAGGTTCGCCCGGTAAAAGGACAAATTGATGACCTGCTGGAAGAATGCAGAGTGCGTGCGGAACGCAACGAACGCGTGCTCGTAACGACGCTGACCAAGCGGATGTCCGAAAATCTGAGCGAGTATTTTTCCGAGGTTGGCGTCAAGGTCCGCTATCTGCACAGCGATATTCACACGCTCGAACGAATCAGGATTTTGCGCGATCTGCGGCGCGGCGAATATGATGTCCTGGTCGGTATCAATCTGCTCCGCGAAGGGCTCGATCTGCCGGAAGTTTCGCTGGTAGCGATTTTGGATGCGGATAAGGAAGGCTTTCTGCGGTCCGAGCGCTCACTGATCCAAACGATGGGCCGGGCCGCAAGAAATTCCGGCGGAAAGGCAATTCTGTACGCTGATAAAATTACCAAATCGATGGAATACGCCATCAGCGAAACGGAACGGCGCCGCGGCATTCAGGAAGAATACAACGAAGAACACGGCATTACCCCGACCACCATCGTAAAATCCATCGACGCCACGTTGGTTACGGCCTATGAAGCGGATTATTTTAAGATTCCGCTCGATCTCGATTCGTTCGAAGAATATTCGCCGAAACAGCTAAAGGAAACGATCAACCAGATGGAAGCCGATATGCGAAATGCGGCAAAGGAAATGAAATTTGAACATGCTGCTGAGTTGCGCGACCGTTTGAAATATTTGCGGGAAAGAGAATTGATTGTTCGGTAATGTTCTGAGTTCAAACTTTAGTTTGTCTTGCTCATTACGCAAAAGACAAACTAAAGTTTGAACTCAAAACTCTTGCCGCATCTCGTATACTGTGGTAATATTCATAGCGATGGCGTTTTCCAAAAAACACTTCACAGATCTCGCACAACGCTCCGGCGCCGGACTTATGGCGTTTTGGCTGAGCGGTTTTCTGTTCCTGTTTTGCTGTGCGGCAATGCCTTCGGTGAAAGCGGCCGATGAGTTTTGCCCGCTGAGCAAAAAAAGCGAGCATTGCGATAAAGGCGTCGAAAAAGATGGTTTTTTTGAAATTTCAACCGGAACCGGGCATGACGGTCTAGGATGCTGCGGTTATCTTCCGGCGGTTTTCGACAAATCACGCAAGCTGGAACGCACCGAAGGAATCGCAGAGGTTCCCGCAGTTATTTCGATAGCGGCCCCGGTGCCGCATCAGTCCGAATTTTCATTTAGGGTTGCCGCGACATACTCGCCGCCCATTATTTATCACGAGAAAGTTTTCATCACAAACTGCGTTTTTCGGATTTAAATTTGAATACAGCAATTTTGCAGGACTTCGATGGTTCGGCACATTCAAAGTTTGATCTTGAATTACGAGGAAATTATAATGAAAAAGAAAATATTTTTAGCTGTATCAATGATGATGGTTTTAGCTCTCGCGGCCGTCGCCTTTGCGTATAACCAATCGGCGACTAATAACACCGCAAAAATGGATTGCTGCAAGAGCAAAGATTCGTGCCCGATGAAGAATATGAGTGCGGACAGCAAATCCGAATCGTGCTGCGATGACGCTAATTGCTGCTGCAAATCCGGCGATTCATGCCCGATGAAAACAGGTGAAGCAGCCAAGGCCAGTCACCAAATGAACGACATGAACCACGAAGCAGCGGCGGGCGAACACAAAACCTGCGATTGTTCGTGCTGCGCGAAAGGTGAAAACGCGGCAGTTTAACTAAAGTGCCAAATGAAAAAAAGAGGCTGTCTGCGAAGACGGCCTCTTTTTTGTTCGTGACTATATAGTGTGTCAATGGGATGCCGCAAAAGGCTGATCGACAATTCCTGATCTATTTTTTTGTTCGTGTATTTCGGGGATAAATGTTTTAAAAATTGTCCACGACTCACACGAACTAAAAAAGAGGAAATAAAGACTAAAAATTAATCATGAAATCCTCGATATTTCATAAGCCAAAGCGATAATCGCTAATGCCCATTTTCCAGATACTCATCCAGCAATATTTTCATATGTGCTTCATCCAGTGGCTTTTGCACTACTTTATCGAAACCAAACGAGTCCGCCATCTCCATATATTCCTTTCCGTAGGAAGTAAAGGCGATAATCGGAATGCTCCTGCCGTTTTTGCTGTTGCGAATTAATGCCGCCGATGTGATTCCATTCATCTGCGGCATTGCTATATCCATTAATATAAGGTCGGGAATTCTAGAATCTGCTTGTCTGAGAGCTTCATAACCATTTGTGGCCTCGATTACATTATATCCGATCGATTCCACTATAAATTTTGTTAGTGAACGGATGTCGGGCTGATCCTCTACTACTAAAACTGTCTTTGCCATAACATCATTCCTCCGCATACGTCCGGCGACTTACCGGGAGAGATCAGGTAAAACAAAAAAAATTTTACCGATTAAGGCTGCAAAACAACCGTGTGTTCAGCGTGCAGCGTGTCTATATTACTCTCACCGTTTGCAATTGCCGTGCCTTTCGCTAGTGGCCTTGTTTGATGCAACAGTTGTCCACAAACGAAACGCCGGCGGCCGATAGTGGATTGTAGGCATCCATACATAACTTAGAATCCTTAACATTAAATTAAGACCCCATCGATTACGCTCCTCTTTTGCCGAAGCCCCGTCCGTTTTAACAAGTCTTAAAATCCTGTATAATCGACGGCATGCAGGTCAAAACGCAGCCCGAAGATTTCGAAAACTACCTTACCGACGCCAGTAATTTAAAGGGCGGCCACGCAGCGAAACTTTTCATTCCGGAATCGATAAGCGATATTTCGCAAATTTTGCGTGAAGCAAATGAAAACAATGTTCCGGTAACGATTGCCGGTGCACGTACGGGAACTGTCGGCGGAGCGATTCCGTTTGGCGGTATAATTGTGTCGCTCGAAAAACTCAACAAAATTAAAAATATTGATAAAAACGACAGGCACGCCACCGCTGAACCGGGTGTTATTCTGGGTGATTTCGTAAAGGCTGTTGAAAATGAGGAAATGTTTTATCCGCCTGACCCCACAGAGTGGAGCTGCCAATTAGGCGGAACTGTTGCAACAAACGCTTCGGGGGCGAGGAGTTTCAGGTACGGAAGCACGCGAAAGTATGTGCAGGCCCTGAAGGTAGTTTTGCCGGGCGGCGATATCCTCGACATCGAGCGTGGAGCAGTAACAGCCGAGAAAGGCTTAATATCGTTGACTTCCAATCAACGTAATACATATACACTCAAAATTCCTACTTATCTATCGCCGAACGTGAGGAAAAACGTCAGCGGTTATTTCACCGGCGATGACCTCGACCCAATCGATCTATTCATCGGCAGCGAGGGCACCCTAGGCGTTATAGCAGAAATCAAATTCGCGGTACTTCCAAAACCACAAGGTTTTTTTAGCGGCATCGTATTTTTTGAGGTGCAAGGTGACCTTTTGAATTTTGTGGACGATGTGCGTCAATTTTCTTTTGCAAAAAGAAGTTGTACTCCTACGCTGTCGGGACTTCCGATCGACGCAACGCTGCTCGAATATTTCGACGATAAATCTTTGCAATTCATTTCGGAAAAGTTTCCGGACATCCCTGCCAGGGCAGTCGGCGCAATCTTTTTTGAACAGGAAACCAATGCCGCAAATGAAGACGAGTTTTTTGAGTACTGGAACACTCTCTTAGAAAAGCATAATGCGGACCTGGAAAAATCTTGGTTTACGACAAACGAGCAAGACCGCGATAAAATGCGCGAGTTTCGCCATTCGCTCCCCGTCTCGGTCAATGAAAAAATTGCGCTTAACAAGCAAAGAAAGATCGGGACAGATATGGCAGTCCCTGATGAAAACTTTAAAGGTTTTCTGGCTTTTTATAAACGGCTATTGAACGAAAGCGGCCTCGAATATTTAATCTTTGGGCATATCGGCGACAATCATCTGCACGCCAACATATTGCCGAAAAATGATTGGGAAGCCGAAAAGGCACGGCACCTGTACGGCCGGTTTATCGCCCAATCGATAATGCTCGGCGGTACGATCTCGGCGGAGCACGGCATCGGCAAACTCAAGAGCAAATATTTGAATGTCATGATGGGCGAACGCTATTTGAACGAGATGGCGGAAATCAAACGTGCTTTCGATCCGCGCGGAATTCTCGGCCGCGGCAATATGTTCGACGAAAAGATATTGGGCTAACCGGTGGCCGGGCAACGGTTTGAAAGTTTAGAATATGACGGAAAGGGAACAAAATAATTAAATGATCAAGGCAATTTTAATGGATTTTAACGGCGTCATCATCGATGATGAACCGATACAAATGCGGGCGTATCAGGAAATTCTCGCAAAAGAGGGAATTGCCCTGACGGATGCGGATTATTTCGCGAGCCTCGGGATGGACGATAAAACGTTTGTCCGCGCCGCATACGACCGTGCTGGAATACCGCCGGAAACTAACAAAATACTCGAAATTACGCAGGCAAAAACGCAAAAATGGCGCGAGATAATTTCGACCGGGATTCCGCTTTTTTCTGGTATCGAAAATTTTGTCCGTAAAATGAGTGAAGAATTCACGCTCGGCATCGTCAGCATGGCGAAGCGGGAAGAGATCATGCACATTCTCGAAACGACCGGTTTGATCGATTGCTTTTCGATCATGGTCAGTGCCGAAGATGTCGCGATCAGCAAGCCCGATCCGGAATGTTACCGCATCGGCTTTCGCTTGCTGGATTCCGACCGGACTTCGAGCGGCCACCTGCCGATGATCCACAGCGAATGCGTCGTTATCGAAGATTCGCCGCCCGGAGTCGCCGCCGGCAAGAGTGCGGGATTGCCGGTTTTAGGCGTGACAAATACCGTGAGCGATAAAGAACTCCGCAAAGCCGGTGCCGATTGGGTGGCTAAAAACCTCGATGACTGGATGCCGGATTCGTTCCGCAGAGTCTATTCTTAAAGCAGTTGTCTGTGAACAGTGGCCGGTTACCAGTAAGAATAAGGATTCTTCTTTCCGTCACTGACAACTGACAACCCAGCACTTACAACTGATTATGGCTGAACATTTAATTTCACGGGCTGATGCCGAAAGTGACATTCTCGCCTGCGCCGCGTACCTTGCCGAGGACATTAAAAGCCGTGACGGCCATGCGGAGGCGATGGCGGTGATCATTCCGCTTTACCTTGAAAAAGGTAATGTCGATCTGGCGGCCGAGCTCGCTAATTCGGTCGATGATCCTTTTATGCGGGATCGTCTTCTGATTCTCGTTGCGCAAAAATGCGCCGGAATAAATGATGACGAATACGCTCTGCAGCTCGCCGATTCGGTCGAGGATTACGGCTTGCAGTCGCAGGCCCGCGAGAAGATCGCGGTTCAAAAAGCCGAACAGGGAAATTTCGAGAAAGCACGCGAAATCTCTAATGATTTAGATCACCCGGACAGTGTTTACGCCGCCATCGCGGTAAAGCAAATGGCCGCTGGCGACGAAGCTGCCGCAAACGAAACCCTGAAAGGCATTGCATTTCCCGCTGCTATTGTATCAGCGTATTCAATGATGGGAGTCGCAAAATTGGAAACCAAAGATTATGCTAAGGCTGCCGAATTTCTCGAAAAAGCCGTCGAAGCCGCCGGGAACACGGAACACGATGAAGAATCTATCCGTACATTTTGCGAGATAGGGAATTTGTTGATCGAGGCGCAGCGGAATGACCGTGCCATCGAAACGTTTGAAAAGGCCCGCGGGCTGGCGGAGGAACTCGATAATATTCACCGCGATTCGTTCCTCGCCGCCGTTGCCGTCGGTTTTCTTCATGCCGGCAGCGTCGAACTCGCCGACCGAACGCTGGATTCGATCACCGACAAAACGCAGATCGCGACCTGCCTTCTCAGCTTCGCCCGCGATTCATGGAGACGCGAAGAGAAGGACGACGCATTCGACGCGCTCGAAGAATCCTACGCGATCCTGAAATCGCAGCACGAACGCGAAACCCGTGACGGCAAAGCGAAATTCCGCCTCTTCACATCCATCGCCGCCCAGTTTGCGGGCTTCGAAAAAGGCGAACGCGCCGTCGAAATCGCCCAGGAAATTCCCGACGAAGCCGAACAGGTCTCAGCCCTCTCGCAAATCGCCCAGATAATGACGCTTCAACAGCATGATGAACTTGCCCGGCAAGCAATGAGTGCAATTCCCGAGGACGCCGCCCGTGTATTCGCCCTGATCGGAATCAGCGATGCTCATAATAAAAATGGCGACAAAGAGGCAGCGATGAACGCTGTCAACGAAGCGTCGGAGTTGACCGAAACAGTACCTCATCTCGCTTCGCGTTCGTCCGCTTACAATGAGATCGCAAGAAGGTTGAAGGAATATGGTGAAGAAGGAAAATCACAGGAAATTTTGCAAGCGAGTCTCGAAACCATAACTGTGATCCGCGATGAAAGCAGCCAAGCAGTGGCTCTGGCAAGCGCAGCTAATGTTTATGAAAAATTTGGATTTTCGTTTTCCGATTTTGACAAAAACCTGATTCAAAGCATTATTACTGCCCGTGTGCGTTAAAAATAATGATATTTGACTGAAAAGGCAAAGTGGTTAAAGCCTATAAAAACTCATTATCAACTTAATCGTTAATGAAAATCAATATGAAACGTAATGCAATCTTAATATCCTTTCTCTTGATCTGTATTTTTTCGATGTCAGCACATGGACAGGAATCACCTCCCAAAGCGATAGTAGCTGAGACGGATGCCGACATCGAAAAAGAACGCACACCGCTAGTGGAGAAATTGTATGAACTTGTCCGGTCCGCCGATAGGATTGTTGTGAATGGTGATCCCAAAGAAGGTTCAAAGGTTTTCTTCCAGTCCTCAAACCCGAAAGATTTGGCCGAATTTCGGGACGCACTTTCCGTAATTGTTCCTGAATACTGGACTCTGTCGATCTGCGCCGAACCGCATATCACCTTATACAGAAGTGGTAAGGAAATCGTTACGATAGGCAATGTTTTCGGAAATGCAGTTAGAACTAGTGTCTGGAGCGGAAATGTAACGATCGCGGATTCCGAAAAATGGTTGAAATGGTTTGATTCTCGCGGAATGCCGCAAGTAAGAAAAGAACATACAGATACTGAGTTTGCAAATAAGAAATATTCGGAAGAAGAGGCTAGGTGGTACTCCGCGATGCCGAAGGGACTCAAGGATTCTTACGAGGAACAGCGGGATCGCCGCGGAATTCCTGGCGTGTATGAACTGGGCCCAATGAATACTTTATTAGTAAAAGAATATCCGGAGAAAGACGAGAGAATTCGGAGTCTATTGCATTGGTACGGATCAGGTTCGGAAGGCTGGTCTAGCAGATATGATTATGAAGTTATTGCCGAGAAACTCCTATTTCAATATAAAACTGTAGAGATAGTTAAGGCATTGGACTTGCAGAATTCGACTGAAACACAAATCGAAGGAGCAGCCAGACTATTTGTCGGATGGGATTTTTATAAAACCCGACCGAAAGATTTTAATCTCATTCCGAAAGAATTGAGAAAGCGCTTACTTAATCACGCTCATAGAAGCAGGGACGAAGCTAAGATAAAGCAAATGATGGAAATTTTTGCAGTTAAATAGATGTCTGGTTTCCTAATTAACATTACGCTTTAAAGTTAGAAATTATCGTTCCGAATAAGGTCTTCGAAAACATCACGCGCTCGAATTAACTCAGCCTTTCCATTTTCCCGAATCAAAACCATCGCCGGTAAAAATCTGCCGTTGTATTGCGAAGCTTGGGCGAGGGTATAAGCGCCGCAGTTGAGCAAGGCCAGGACTTCGCCGGGCTGGACGTTTTCGGGTAATAGACGGTAATCGGGCAGGCGGTTTTGGCCTTCGATGTCGAAATAGACGTCGCCGCCGTCGCAGAGCGGGCCGGCTAGTTTGTAGGGAAAATTTGCGGGTTCATCAGATCGTTCGGCGGAGATCAGATGGTAGTACCATTTGTAGGTTTCCATCGAGAGTAGGATGTTGAAACCGGCGTCGGTGAGGAGCCAGTTGTCGGTTGTCGGTTGTCGGTTGTCAGTTGTCGGAGATTGAGTGACGGGACGTTGTTTCCTGTTGCGTACCGTCGTTAGGCAAATTCCGGCGTCGGAGATTACGCTGCGGCCGGGTTCGAGAAGCAGCGTTAGATTTTCGAGTAAATCATTTGCATTTGTTAATTCCGCCGCTTTTTTGACGGCGTCCCAGGCCTTCCTAATCGCGTAGGCGGGTTCGAAATCGGCGGTGAACATTTCACGTTGGGCTACGGGAAAATGCGGTTCCATTGAACTGTCGCGAAGATAATTGACCGGAAATCCGCCGCCGAGATTTATGTGCGACAACCGAATGCCGGTTTCGTTAAAGATTTGAACCAGATTCGAAAAGAGCATTTCGAATGCTTCAGCGTAGGGCGAGGCGGTCGGATTTTGCGAGCCGATGTGCAGGTGAATGCCGCAGAGATTTAGATACCCTGATTCTTTGTATTGACGAAAAGCGAACAAAGCCTCGTCCGGCATCATGCCGAATTTTGATGTAAGCAGTGCGGTTTGCAAGCCGAAATGAGTGTTGGTTTCGATTTCAGGCACGAGCCGGAAGCTCACGTTTGCAAGTTTTTCCAAACGTTTTGCTGTTTCTTCGATCAGCGACAATTCGAAAAGCGAATCTACTTGTATTGCGTAAATTCCGGCGTTAACAGCATTCTCGATCTCCCAGACTTCCTTGCTCGTTCCGTTAAAAATGATCTGTTCAGGCCGGAAGCCGATCTTCAATGCCTTCCACAATTCGCCGCCGGAATTCACTTCGATATCGCTTCCGGCATCTTTGACTGTGCGAAGTATCGCCATGTTCGAATTGGCTTTGGCGGCGTAGCAGATTTTTAGACGGCAGCCGATATTGTTTTCTACAAGCTTTAGCCGGTCGATGTTGCGGCGGATGCGAGATTCGCTGAACACGAAAAGCGGCGTTCCATGCTGCGTCGCAAGCTCGACGGCGGAAGCTCCGCTGACGTGGAGCCGTCGGTTGTTTGATTCAAGAAAGTTTTCAATTTCCCAAGGATGATTCATTTTCTCGGATATTTTGTCCACGGATGAACACAGATAAACATTGATCTATATCCGTATTTATCTGTGGTAATCCGTGGACAGCTATTTCTTAATTATTTGTATCCCGGTGCCTCGCGGGTAAAGTCCGGGCAGTGAGATTGGCAATTTGCCTGTAATGTCCTGAGCTCCGAGTACGGCTCGTACGGTTGCACGTTGGAGGCTTGACATATCACCGTATGCGACGACGTAGGTTTTAAGTTCCGGAAAGCTGCTCAGAATATACGGATTGCCGAAGCTGAGGCCAATCACTTTTTTGTCGGCGGCGAGCATTTCTTTAAGGATAGCTGTGCCCTGTTCTGGAAGGCCGACGCTGTTTTTGGCACCGGAACGAACGCGGCCGTAGAGGCCGGCGATCACGATGTCGGCTTCACTAACGGCTTTGCGGGCGGCGGCGATCTGCTCGGCGGTAGAGTTTTCCTGTAAATATGCGGACGTGAACTGGACACCGCCGGAACGGAGCGTGCTGACCAAAGTTCCCATTGTCAAAGGGCCGTCAAAGCCATTTGAAATTCCGAGCACAACAATTTTTGCATCGCGTTTTAACGGAATTAATCCGGCGTCGTTACGGACAAGCGTGATCGCTTTGCTTGCGACTTCTTCGGCCAATGCTCCGGTCTCGCTATTTGAAACGATTTTGTCAATCTGATCGATGGGAGTGATTTTTTGTTTAAAAAGTCCAAGCTCGTATTTCCAGGCAAGCTGTCGCCGGACCGATTCATTTAATTTTTCTTCCGAAATTCGCCCCGATTTGACAGCGTCCCGCAATCCTCGCAGCATCGCATTGACATCTCCCGGTTTTTCGAGAATGTCGGTACCGGCAAGAAAGGCCCGGACGCCAGCTTCCTCCTGCGTGAAATAGAGTGTCAGGCCGCTCATGCTCATCGCGTCAGAAACGATCAGGCCTTTAAAACCCATCTCTTTTCTCAGCAGATCGGTCTGCACTTTTGCGGAAAGTGTCGCGGGAATCGTGGCGGTTTGCGTGACGATCTCGGCTCCCTCTTCGGCGTCGCCCTGTATCGATTCTTTCAGCGGTTTGATGACTTCGCCGTCAATCTGCGGCAGGCCGATGTGGGCGATCATTACCGAGCCGAGCCCGGCATCGACTGCTTTTCTAAATGGCACCAACTCCGTTTTTTCCAGACTTTCGCGGGAATGATCGATGATCGGCAAACCGCGGTGCGAATCTACATTCGTGTCGCCGTGGCCGGGGAAATGCTTTGCCGTTGCCAGCGTTCCGGTGCTTTGCAGACCTTCGATAAAAGCCACGCTGAAACGGGCAACATCCGCCGGGTCTTCGCCAAAGCTGCGGACGTTTATGACGGGATTTGCGGCATTATTATTAACATCCAAAACCGGAGCGTAAATATGCCGGATGCCGATAGCACGTGCCTCGCGGCCGGTTACGACGCCGATCTTTCGCGCGTATTCCGGTTCGCCGGTTGCGGCCACAGCCATTGCCCACGGGAAATTCGTCGCATCAGCGAACCGCATTCCAATACCGGTCTCGGCGTCGAGCGACATCAGCAGAGGAATTTCGGACATTTCCTGCATTCTGTTAGCTAATATCGTTGTCTCATATATCGGAGCGCCGAAAAATATCACGCCGCCGATCCTGTTTTCTTCGACATCGCGTTTCAGCCGCTTGAAAAAATCGCTGTCCTGATTGGCAAATCTGGCGTTGATGCCGATATGCACTAGCTGCCCAACCTTTTGCTCGGCAGTCATTTTCTTCATTTGCTTATCGGCGAATTTCCATGCTTTTTCGGACGGCTCCAATTTTTTCGATTGAGTGCGCGGCGATGCGGCGATCAAAGAATTCAAAGCCAAGAAAACGGTTAAAAAAAGACTAATTAGAAATTTCATCATTATTATTCGAGAGAATTAAACTTGCGATAAATGCAACAAAAACTGTCGTTACACTTCCGATCAATGCGTACCACGTCCACGCGATGACCGGCCCCGGAACTATTTTATTTGATGCAAGCAATATATAAGTCATGAGCAAAATACTTACCAGCATTCCGATCAATGCGTGGATCTCTTTTGCCCGTTTCAAAAACGCGCCGACCAGAAATACACCGAGAATCGGGCCGTTGATAAGCGAAGCTACGGAAAGTGCCAGCCCAAGAGCGGACTCGCCCGACCGAATAAATGCAATTGCAACAAGAATTTGAACTACGCCAATGATGACGGTCAGCCAGCCCGAGAGTTTGAGCAGATGTTTATCGGAAAAATTTTTAGCAAACGGTTTATACAGATCGTTTATCGCGGTCGCCGCAATTGCGTTGAGCGATGACGATAAGGCCGCCGCGAAAATTGCGGCCACGACCAATCCCGAAAGTCCAGGAGGCATGTGCTGTGTGATAAAGTTCGGAAAAACCTGATCGCCTTTCGCAAACGGAAACGTTGACGGAATACCTGAATTCGCAACCCCGGCCTGAGCGTATTCGGCTGCGGTGTGAGGTGCGTAAAATGCAAAAAGCAGCACGCCGATGAACAAAAATCCGATAAACTGGCCCAGCACGACCGCGCCCGATGAAAGCAAGGCCAGCGAAGCCGACGACGGTTTTTTCGTGCAGAGGTAACGCTGGACAAGATACTGGTCCGTTCCGTGCGTGGACATTGTAAGGAAGCATCCGCCGAGAAGTCCCGCCCAAAATGTGTAAGTTTTTGCGAAATCCCACGTAAAATCGAAAATACTAAATTTGTTGAACTGCTCGCCAAGGGCGGTAACACCCGCGAACCCGCCGTCAATATTATTCAAAAGCACAACCGCCGCCGCGATCGCTCCGCCGATGTAAATTACAAGCTGCACGACCTCGACCCAAATTACCGCTTCGATGCCGCCATAAAACGTGAAAACGATCATCACGATCCCAAGCAAAATCACCGATGCGATTATGACCGTCGTCGCATCGCTTCCCGGATTAAAAGATGCATAAACAGCGGCTAAAACAATCGCGGTCAAAAGCAGCCGGATGCCGTCCGCGATATTGCGCATTATGACGAACAGCCCGGACGCGAGCATCTTTACCTTCGTCCCGAAACGGTCTCCGAGCAATTGATAAACCGTCTGCAATTCGCCCTTGAAATACATCGGAATAAAAACAAGCGAAATTACCACACGGCCGAGCATATAACCGAAAACAAGCTGCAAAAACTGAAAATTGCCGCCCTTCGCAAATGCGATTCCAGGCACGGAAACAAACGTGATCGTGCTTGTCTCGGTCGCGACAATCGACATCGCTATCGCCCACCACGGCACATTCCGGTCACCGACAAAATAATCTTCGGTAGTTTCCTGCTTGCCCGAAAACCAAATGCCGAACGCGGTTATGCCGATCAGATAGCCGAATATTATTATTAGGTCGAGTGTCTGCATTTTTTATATTCGAGGAGACGTCTTGGTTTCCAGATTCACGAAGCTATTCGGACTTGATCTGCCTCAGACGAACGGGCGATCTCGACCGCTTTTTCGACCACATAGCCGCTCCGGAGCAAATGATCTTCCGCAGCATTACGCTCAACCGAAAGCTTTGCCATAACAAGAGCTACTCGCAGGTCGCCACCAGATTCGGTAAGAAGTTCGGCGGCGGCGTTTTCACTTAAATTTGTTTCCGACAACAAGATACGCAATGAACGGCCCTTTAGTTTTTCGTTTGACGACTTCATATTCGTCATCCGGTTTCCTTTAACATAGCCCAAGCGGATCATCGTGACGGTCGAGATCATGTTCAGCACCATCTTTTGAGCGGTTCCGGCTTTCATTCGGGATGAGCCGGTGATTGCCTCCGGGCCTACTATCGGGACGATGGCGTTGTCGACTGCTTTCCCCAATTCGGAAACCGGATTGCAAACGATACAGGCTGTAAAACATCCGATGCTCTTAGCGTATTCAACGGCTCCGATTGTGTAAGGCGTGCGGCCCGAAGCAGCAATGCCGATCACTGAATCTTTTCCAGTCAATCCACGCCTTTTGAGATCTTCGGCACCGGCACTCTTTTCGTCTTCGCTCGATTCCGAAGCCTTATAAAGAGCATCGTATCCGCCGGCGATCACTCCTTGAACGAGATCGTACGAAACGCCGAATGTCGGCGGGATTTCAGATGCGTCCAGCACGCCAAGCCGGCCGCTCGTGCCGCTCCCAACGTAAAACAGCCGTCCACCGCCTTGAATCCTTTCTACAATCTTATCGATAGCCGCAGCTATCTCGGGCAGAACCTTTTCTACCGCAACCGCCACCAGTTTATCTTCGTTATTGATCAGCTGGACCGCTTCTATGGTTGCAGCTTTGTCGATATTAGAAGTGGCTTCGTTATCGCTTTCAGTTATAGGAATCACTATATGTATAAGCGAATATTCTGGCAAAAAAGTCAAGCGTCCACAAAAGTTGGCCCATGCCGCTCCCGGTATTGACCATTGCTCAAGGTCATCAATGCCGCTGCCTGTGCCGGCGCCATTAAGGGTTGTGTTAAGTAAGCCTTCGGTGCGCATTCATGGATGATTTTCAGCATCGGGGCAGTCAATAATTCGCCTGCATTAAAAATACTTCCTACACAGCCAACCGGAACTTTTGTTCTGCTGAGTCTTAATTTTTCAATGACTGCGCACGCGGCGAGGCCGAGTTCGTATCCGGCGTCTTCCAAAATCTCAATGGCAATTTTATCGCCTTCCCGCGCCGTTTCGACGACGAGGCGGGCAAATCCTGCGATACGCTGATTATCGACCAGCGGCGAATAGATAGCAACGATCAGATTTTCCGGGCCTGATGCACGAAAATAATCCGAAGCGCGTTCCGTCAGCAGTGTTGGAATGCCGCGGCCGTCCGATGCCTTGGCGATTGTATGCAAGGCTTTTTGAGCGATGCCTACACCGCCGCCCTCGTCACCGGCGAGCGGTCCCCAGCCGCCGGAGATCGCGAGTTCACCGGAAGCATTTTTACCGAGACAGATAGAACCCGTTCCCGCAATCACTACCAAGCCAGGCTTTCCGAGCGTCGTTCCGTACAAAGCGATCTCGGCGTCGGTCACGACCTCGACTTTTCCTATTCGCAGACGGTTTATAAAACTTTCGCGGACACGCTGCTTCAAATCCGTGCGACGCACACCAGCGAGGCCGAGTGTGGCCGCGGCGATGTCTCCGCGTGAAATTCCGGCGTTGTCGCAAGCTTCGTTCGTCGCCTTTACTATATTAGCAACGGCCGTTTCGACGCCGACTCTCAGCGGGTTTGACGGCCCGGCAAAACCTTCGCTCTTTACCTCGGACGCGGAGTTAATTATTATAATATGCGTCTTGGTGCCGCCGCCGTCCACGCCCAAATATAGCTGGTGCGATTTGTCCCTGCGGCTTTTCTTGGGGGAAGATGCTGCCATAAAAAAATGTGAAAGTTTTTACTTAAAACTTGCTCTATACATATGACAAACTTGACATATAATCAAACATAGTAGATTTTATGTATTCAATAAGTTTATTTGATACGCCAGACTCACACTTCCCAAAGCGTTGTTCCCAAACAGTAAATATATGGAGATCAGACAGCTTAGAGCATTTCTTGCGATAGCCGAAGCCAAGACTTTCACTGCGGGAGCGCGCCGCGTAAACGTCACCCAAGCCGCAATTTCAATGCAGATCCGCCAGCTCGAAGATGAGGTCGGGCTGCCAATTTTCACGAGAACGCCGCGCCGCGTAATTTTAACCGAGGCTGGCGAATATCTGCTCGAACGAGCGAGAAAAATAATGCGGGAGCACGATTCGGCCTTGTCCGAAATTGCCGAAGTCGCGGGAGCGGAACACGGCCGTTTGCGTATAGGCTCGGCGTCGGCAACGTTCGCAACGCATCAACTGCCCTTGATAATTCTAAAACTTAAAGCAAAATTTAAAAACGCCGAGTTGTCAGTAAGTTCCGGGACGAGCGAACGCCTGGTCGATAAAATAATGCACGGCGAGGTCGATATGGCGTTCGTGTCACTGCCGGTCGATAATTTGAACATCACGACCGAATCGCTTTTCAGCGACGAGATCATCGCCATCGCCAACCCGAAACATCCGCTGGCAAAGGAAAAATTCATCAGTGCCGCCACGCTTGCCGGTGAAAAACTAATTCTCGGCGAACAAGGCGGCAACACACGGCGAATGGTTGACGCATTCTTCAATGCCGCCAATGTCCGGCCGAATATTACGATGGAGCTTTCCCGACAGCAGGCGATCAATCAAATGGTCGAAAATAACCTAGGCGTTGGAATCGCAGGAGCAAAAAGCGTCTCAAAGGACATCCGCGAAGGCCGCCTCACCTCATGGCTGATCGAAGGCGCAGAGATCAAATGGGAACTCGGTCTCGCAAGGCTCCGCGGAGGCTACTATTCGCCGATCGCGAAAGAGTTTGTCGGGTTTTGTAAGGAGAGTTTTGTTGAAAGAGATAAAGAGTTGAAGACAAAACGATAGTTTATGAAGATTGAGGGAATAGTTTGGCTTGACCAGATCGTTGACAAACTCGCATCCAAACATTCGGTTGAAACTTATGAAGTTGAAGAAATGTTGATCGGCCGCTCTAAATTTCGTTTTGTTGAAAAAGGTGAGCGAAAAGACGAAAATGTATATATGGCTTTGGGGCAAACCGAAGGCGGCAGATACCTAACCGTTTTGTTTATTTACAAACAGTCCAGAGAAGCTCTGATTTTGAGTGCGCGAAAGATGGCTGATAAGGAAAGAAGAATTTATGGCAGAAAATAAAAATAATAATCTTCCGACATTCGATTCGCTCGATGCATTGACTAAATTCTTTGATGAAAACGATATGGGCGATTACGCTGAGAACATGCCGGAAGCCGATTTTGAAGTGAGCATTGAGCGACGGATGCATTTTGTTGCGGTTGATGAGGAAGTAGCCGAACGACTGTCGGAGATTTCCAAAACTGAGCATCTATCGTCCGGAGCAATCGTTAACTCGTGGCTTCGCGAGAAAATATCTGATTACTCACATAAATAGTTAAAGTCTGTTAAGCAATGAAAAATGAATAACGTGGTAAATGGTAAAAGGTTAACGGTAAATTGGAGAGCCTTACTTATTCTCTGTGCTCTCTGTGTCCTTTGTGGTGAAACTCGTTCTCAAGGGTTGCCTGTGGCGGCTCCGCAGACGGTTGGGATGTCGGCGGCGAAGCTGAATGGGATCGATGCCATCGTCAACAACGACATTGCCGATAAAAAGCTTCCGGGAGCGGTCGTTATTATTGGGCATAAGGGAAAGATCGTATACCGGAAGGCTTTCGGCAACCGCTCGCTCGTGCCGGCGGTTGAGAAAATGACGGTCGATACGATCTTCGATGTTGCCTCGCTGACCAAACCAATTGCAACCGCGACCTCGATAATGATCCTCGTCGAACAGGGAAAACTTCGCCTAAACGATACCGTCGGTAAATTCATCCCCGACATCGACGACCCTGAAGCCAAAAAAGTCACGATCCAGCAGCTTCTGACACACACCTCCGGCTATCGCCCCGATTTCGACCTCGGTGAAAAATGGACCGGCCGCGACGGCATGCTCGCCGCCTTGAAGAAAGAAAAGCTGCGGAATGTGCCGGGGACGAAGTTTGTTTATTCGGATATTGGGTTTATTGTGCTGGGGGAAATTATACAATTAATCAGTGCGGAACCTCTCTACGTATTTTTTTCTCATTGGTCGAAATCATTCAGGCACGGAGATGACATTTTATTCTTTCCATTTGATCCAGCCAAAGAAGGAATGCCCGATCCATCAGTTAAACGCTCCTTAATTCTGGGAGGCAGGTTTCCCAGGATCGCTCCTACTGAGAATGTTCGTGGTCAAAACAACTATCTCGGAGCAACATTTGACGGGGAGGAAACTACTGGTAGTGAGATGATTCGCGGACGAGTTCATGATCCGACGTCGTTCCGAATGGGTGGCATAGCCGGCCACGCCGGACTCTTCTCAACCGCAGACGGTCTCGCGCGTTACTGTCAGATGCTACTAAACGGTGGAACTCTTGACGGCAATCGCATCTTGTCCGCTCAAACTGTTGCGAAGATGACCTCGCCGATTGTCGTTTCCGAAGATGGCTCAACACGCGGGCTTGGGTGGGACATTAATACTTCGTTCTCATCAAACCGCGGCGAGCTATTTCCGCTTGGCTCGTTTGGGCATACGGGTTTTACCGGGACGAGTGTTTGGATCGACCGCGTTTCGCAGACTTTTGTAGTGTTTCTATCGAACCGTGTTCATCCGGACGGCAAAGGCGATGTCACGCCTCTGCGTGCAAAGGTCGCGACGATCGCGGCTTCGGCGGTGGAAGATACTCCGATTGAGCTGTACCGTCTCGCCGAGAATATCTATTCATCACAGATCGCTGCTCAGATTCCGAAGTTTAAGGCGCAGGTTGAAGCGGCCAAACTAACGGCATCGGCGGCCTCGCCGAATGCAAGCGGGACGCTTGCGCTCCAGCCGGTTCTAAACGGCATCGACGTTCTGGAACGCGATGGTTTTAAGCAGTTGGACGGCCTTCGAATCGGACTTATTACCAATCAAACCGGACGCAATTTGGCCGGGAAGCCGACGATAGATGTGTTTCATGAAGCAAAGAATGTAAAACTTACCGCGCTGTTCGCGCCCGAACACGGGATTCGAGGCGATTTAGATCAGGAAGGCTTGAAAGATTCGAAGGACGAAAAAACCGGATTGCCGATCTATTCGCTATACACGGAATCCCGCCGGTCGAAGCCGGAGCAGTTAAAGGAAATTGATGCCCTCGTTTACGATCTTCAGGATGTCGGCGTTCGTTTTTGGACTTACACCGCGACGCTGAAAAACATGATGGAAGATGCGGCTAAATTGGGCAAACCAATTTACATACTCGACCGTCCGAATCCCGTCAGGGCAGACATTGTCGAAGGACCGCTCGGCGACGAGGACAAGCTGTCATTCGTGGCCGCTCACACCACCGCCGTCCGCAACGGCATGACCATCGGCGAGCACGGATTGATGATGAACGCCGAACGCAAGATAGGCGCCGACGTTCGCGTGATAAAGATGGAAAATTATTCGCGGTCGATGTGGTTCGACGAGACCGGGCAGACGTGGATAAATCCTTCACCGAATATGCGTTCGCTGACCGAAGCAACGCTTTATCCCGGAATTGGCCTGTTCGAAACGACGAATATATCGGTAGGTCGAGGCACGGATACGCCGTTCGAAGTAATCGGTGCTCCGTGGATAGACGGCCGGAAATTCGCTAAATATATGAACGAACGAAACCTGCCCGGCGTCCGTTTCGTGCCTATCCGATATAAACCGGACGCTTCCGTTTATAAAAACGAAAACATCGGCGGCGTAAACATTATTATCACCGACCGCGACGCCTTCAAAGCAGTCCGCACCGGTTTCGAGATTGCCGCCGCTCTGCGAAAAATGTATCCGGCGGAGTATAACGTCGACCGTGCCTCAAGGCTGCTCGTCAATGCCGAATTTCTCGAATATTTAAAACGCGGCGACACCGCCGAAGCCATGGAAAAAACCTGGCAGCCTGCCCTTAACGAGTTCAAAAAACGAAGGGCATCATTCTTGCTTTACAAATAGATTGTAATCGGGTTATAACAATTCAACGTTCACATTTTTGTAACAACTCCATTTATTTACACGGTTTTCAGTAAATTTTGCCGATTTCCGCCGTCAACAACGATAACGAAAATTTGGATAAACTTCCAAAAACGTAAATAATTCTTATGGATCGCTATCTTAAATTTTAATCTTTTGAAGAGGAAGAAAGACTATGAGCAAAAAAACTTGGGCTTCGTTTTTAATGACATTGGCCATAAGCATGTGCCTATGCGGCCTGGCTTTGGGACAGGAAACTACGGGTTCGATCGTCGGAACTGTTCGAGACTCTAACGGCGCCGGCCTGCCTGGGGTAACCGTTACGGTAACCGATCCTTCGAAAGCTGATTTGGTAGTCCGGACAGTCACGACCGAAGACGACGGAACTTTTTCCGTGCCGAATGTTCAGGTCAGCACTTACAACATTATAGTAGAGTCAGCAAATTTTAAAAAATCCATCACTACCGACGTTAAGGTCGATGTGGGACAGCGGAGATTGGTCGACTTGACTATGGAAGCTGGAAATATTGCCGAGACTGTGACCGTTGAATCGGACCAGGTATCGGTTGAACTGTCAACACCGACTGCCGGAACGACGATCAGCGGCGATCAGGTTCGCGAGCTGTCAATCAACAATCGCAACTTCATACAGTTGGTTACACTAGCGCCGGGCGTCTCGTCGAACCTGTCCGACCAGGTTTTTGTAGGTACGACCAATCCCGACGGTCAGGCAAATATCGTTGCAATATCCGTCAACGGCGCTCGAAGCAGCCAAAACACTTTTACCGTAGACGGAGCGGATGTAACCGACAGAGGATCCAACCTCACTATTCAAGCCTATCCAAGTATTGACTCCATCGGCGAGTTCAAGGTCTTGCGTTCATTATATCCCGCCGAATCAGGTCGGAGCGGCGGCGGGCAGATAAATGTTGTCACCCGAAGCGGCACCGATAAATTTCACGGTTCGCTGTTTGAATTTGTCCGAAATGAAAAATTTAACGCGAACACTTTTTTCAATAACCGCAATCGGCCGTTGGGCACGGACGACGATGGCAGGGCGATTCGCCCGCCGTTTCGTTACAACAATTTCGGCTTTACCGTTGGCGGTCCGGTGTACTTTTTGCGGCTTGGCGAGCGTGATCCCAGTGACAGTGTTTTCAGCAAAGTACCGCGAACATTTTTCTTCTTTTCCGAGGAACAGCGTCGCGATATAAGGTTTCCAAGCCTTAACTCGACAGTTCCTACGGCGTCCTTGCGACAAGGTATTTTTCCGATTGATATTTGTCTCAGCGCAACGATTCCCGGCGCCGGACCGCGACCCTGCAGCAATATCTTGCCGGCGGGCACTCCTTTTACCAGCCGGGCGGCCATAAATCCCGTTACTCAGGCGTATTTAGGCATTTACCAACAACTACCTCTTCCTAATTCACCGAATCCTCTCACTCCGTTCAATTTAAGTTTTCCAACGCGAAATACATTTAAATTCCAACAGGAAATCATTAAAGTGGACACCGCGTTCACCAACGATTTGTCTGCTTACTATCGTTATCAAAGGGACAAAATTCCGACGGTTGAGGCAAACTCCTTGTTCAGCCAAGGCAGTTCATTGCCCGGTGTCTCAACAACTCAAACCGATTCGCCCGGACGAACTCATACATTTCAGATGACATATGTCGCAAGTCCCAACTTCATTGTTGAAGGACGCTACAATCGGGTTTACGGAGCGATTTTAAGCAGCAACATCGGATTGCTATCGACAGCGGTTACATCGGTTCCGGTGAATTTGGCTTATCCGAATCAACGTGACCGTATTCCTACGCTAACCGGAAACGGCTTCAATGGATTTTCAGGTTTCGGCCCGTATGACAACTTTTCGACAAAGGAGGATATGGGCGGAAATATTACTTATATTTTGGGAGGCCACACGGTGAAGTTTGGCGGCATTTTCTCGAAATATAGGAAAAACGAAAATGCATTGGCTGGTAGTAACGAAGGGTCATTCTTCGGTTTTCTAAACACAACCAGCGCAAGTCCGACACAGGCCAGCGTGTGTGCGCCCAGCGAACAGACAACTTCAGGCGCGTGTCGCAGCACTACAGCAGTAAATTTGCAGGCATTCGCTAATTTTCTGCTCGGTACAAACGCCTCTTTCACGCAAGCCAAAGCGGATTATACTGCGGACTTGCGTCAACAAAATGTTGAGCTGTACGCTCAGGATGAGTTTCGCCTTAGACCAAACCTTACCTTGTACCTCGGAGTTCGATATTCATTCTTTGGATCCCCAAGGGACGAAAATGGACTTTTGAGCAATTTTGTCCCTGAACTTTACAACCCGACGTCAGCACCGTTAGTAACAGGTGCGGGTAACCGTGTCGTCGGTTCTGGAAATTTTTGTAACGGCCTAATTGTCAACGAACAAAACTATCAAACTGCGCCGCTTGGCTGTACGCCTACGGTATCTCCGTATGGAGAGCATGTGGTTGAGGCACCGAAAACTAACTTTGGGCCGCGCGTTGGCCTTGCATGGGATCCGTTTGGGACTGGCAAAACGGCGATCCGAACCGGTTATGGTATTTATCATGAGCAAACGCTTGTCGGCATTTTCCTGCAAAATTTGATTTCCAATCCTCCTTATCAGGAAACGACAACGCTTAGCCAAATAAACTTAAGCGATTCGTTTGGTACTAATCCGATATCATCCACCGGGGCAATTACCGTCCGTGGACAGGATACCGATTGGAAAACACCGTATATGCAGCACTGGTCGTTTGATGTTCAGCATCAATTGACGAGCAATACACTCATCGACGTGGGTTACTACGGTTCGAAGGGAACAAATCTCATCGGTATTGTGGACATCAATTTATTGCGACCCGGATTTGCATCGACGCAAACATGTGCGGTCGGAAGTTCAACAACACCGACCGTGGCCTGTCAGACTTCCGGTGTTCCTTTTACCAGTGGAACGCAGGAATTAATACTTGATCAGATCAGGCCTTTCCGCGGTTATCGTGCGGTAAACATAATCAAGCCAATGTTTAATTCTACCTATCATAGTATGCAGGTTTTTGCTCAGCACCGTTTTTCCGGCGATTCGCAGGCAAGTTTTGCCTATACGTGGTCTAAGAACCTGACCAATTCGCAAACCGACCGTTCGACCGCTCCGCAAAATCCTTTTGATATAGACAGTGAATATGGCCGGGCCCAATTGGATCGCCGCCATGTATTTACCGCAAATTACGTTTACGAGCTGCCTTTCTACCGGGAACAGCGGGGTTTTCGCGGCAAGCTGTTGGGCGGATGGCAGGCATCGGGTATTGTGACTTATCAAACCGGACTTCCATTCACTGCCGTATTCGGCGGCTTCGATCCCGCTGGTCTCGGCTTCCTCGGACCATCGGCTTCCGGGCCCCGTCCTACTCAATTCGCCGATCCGTTTATTCCCGGACCGGTTGCTGCGAACCCTGATCCTCGTTGTCAATCGACGATCTCGCAGGGCGGATTAGCAGCGGACAAAGTTCGCGTCTTTGGAAGCTGGTTTAATCCCTGCGCATTTCAAACCAGTATTTCCCTTTCAGGCGTTGAGGCAGTTCCGGGTTCCGCGGGACGCGGCACTATCGACGGGCCTAGAACTTTCCGCACCGACTTCACGCTGACCAAGAATATTCGGTTCACTGAATCTATGCGGCTCCAGTTGCGCGGCGAGGTTTTCAATCTTTTTAATACGACTAACTTCACGACTTTCGGAACGAATCCGACCGTGCTTGGCTCGTATGGTATAATAACGGGAACGCGAGATCCACGAACATTTCAATTTGGGATCAAGTTCATTTTCTAGGCTCAAAGGCGTCAATTATTTTACCCGCGCTGCAGTAAAGCAGCGCGGGCTTTTTCTTTTACTGCATTTGTGAAAAACTTAGTTATATGACGATGATGCGGCTGCAAAATGGCCGTTTACGGGTAATGAGATCGCACGCTTGCCGTGATTAAAACGCAGTGTTTATATCACGACGTTGGAGCCCCGTGGGTCGATGGCCAACATTCGCTAAATATCTGAACTAACGAAACCTGCCCGGCGTCAGTTTCGTGCCTGTTCGCTACATGCCCAATGCATCGGTTTACAAAAACGAGAACATCTGCTGCGTGAACATAATCATCACCGAGCGTAACGCTTTCAAATCGGTCCGCACCGGTTTCGATATAGCCGCCGCATTGCGGAAAATGTATCCGGCGGAGTTCAATGTGGACTGTGCCTCAAGGCTTCTGGTAAACGCCGAATTTCTCGAATACTTGAAACGCGGCGGTACCGCCGGAAACCATGGAAAAAAGCCTGGCAGCCGGGCCTGAACGAGTTCAAAAAACGAAGGGCATCATTCTTGCTTTACAAATAGATTAATTCCGGGTTATAACATTTCGGCATTCACATTTTCGTAACAACTCCACATATTTGCAGGGATTTTCGTAGATTTCGCTGTTTTCCGCTGTAAATATCGATAACGAAAATTTGGATAAACTTCCAAAAACGTAAATATTTCTTATGGTTCGCAATCTTGAATACCAAATCTTTTAGAGGAAAAAACACGATGATTAGAAAATTTAACAGTACCTTTTTTCATTTTTGCGGTTTGTTCGTAATTTTGTGTTCGTTTACTTTTTTTACAAATGCCCAGACCGTGAGCGGCACCTTAAGTGGAACTGTTACTGATACTAACGGAGCAGTTGTGCCAAATGCGACTGTAACGGCGAGAAGTACGGAGACGGGTCTCGAAAGAACTGTAATAAGTTCAGAAGAAGGAAATTATAATATTCCGTTCCTTCCTATCGGCAACTATAATGTAGAAGCGACAAGAAACGATTTCAATAAGGTGACCAGAGAAAACGTTATGGTCAACCTTAACGATACCGCGGTAGTCAATTTCGGACTCGATCCTTCGGTGGGAGCCGACGTGACTATTACCGATGAGTCGGAACCCATAAATACAAGCAATGGACAGATTGCCAGCTCACTTACTGCATCCCAGATCACTCAGCGGCCCGTCGCAAATCAGGGAAATTTTTTAACCCTAGCTGAAACATTTACGGGTTTTCAGGAGAATCCGACCTCCGGCCAAAATAATCCTACATCGTCGTCCGGATCATCGGTCAATTTTAATGGTACCGGATCACGTGGGGCTACTTTTCAAATCAACGGCGTAAATAACGATGATTCATCCGAAAACCAAAACAGGCAGGGAGCCTCGCTTGCGACTGTAAAAGAGTTTCAAGTAATTACGAATAATTTCACGGCTGAATTCGGCCGCGGATACGGGGCCGTGGTTCTCGTTCAAACCCTTTCAGGTACCAATGATGTAAGGGGCAGTGCCTATCTTTATCACAATAATCAGGATCTAAACGCGAAATCTTTCTTCTCACATGGTAAGAAACCAGTATTTCGTCGTAACCAATTCGGTGCTGTGTTAGGTTTTCCTGTTTGGAAAGATAAACTTTTTGGGTTCGTTAGTGTTGACGAAGTGCGAAATTCAGGGGGGGCGACCTATACCCGCGACGTTCCACTTGCATTTGAAAGAAACCCAGCTAATTGGTTTCAGGTCAGCCCGGCAAATGACACGCCGGGCAACCGGGCATTTATTCAATCGGTCTTTGACCGTTTCGGTGATTTGGCTCCGAATGATCCCGCTAATCGTTCTCCGAGAACTCACGTCGGAGTCATTGGCACAAATTTTCCCGCCAATGATTACTCCGCCCGGCTTGATTGGAACGCTGGTTCGAAGGATACATTGTTTGCGCGCTACCAATATACACGCCAAATTCTAGCGGCCGACGACCTGATCATTGGAGAGCGGGCCGATCAAAATAATAAGCAGCAAAATATCGGCCTGACATGGACGCATATATTCGCTCCTAATCTCGTAGGTGAATTTCGATACGGGCTGGGTCTTCGAAATACGCTTGTAAATATAGCTGCGGGAAATGATACCCCGATCATCCGGTTCCAAAATCCGGACCCTGTAGTCAGCGGTTCAATTATTGGGAACGCGGGAGCCTTTCCAATCCAGCGTTACCAGACAGACAATCAGTTTGTTTATAATTTATCTGCTGTTTTTGGCGGCAATCACTTGTTTAAAGCAGGGACAGACCTTAGATTTCAAATCCTCGACGACTTTGCCGATAGTTTCTCTCGCGGATTTTATACATTCAACGGCACATGTAACGGAATTCAATATCGCGATCCTCGAACTGCCACAACTTCGAGTCCATTAGGCAATCTTTCGGGTTTCCTCGCACTCATAAATGGGTGTGTCACCCAATTCCAAAAGGGGTATGGACCGTTTTTTCTTGAAAACCGGATTGGGGAAAGCAATTTCTATGCGGAAGACAACTGGAAGGTGCGCCCAAACCTTACGCTTAATTTGGGTGTTCGTTATGAGTATGTAAATGCTCCTCGTGAGGCGAATGCTAGGATCGAATACGGCTTTAGCGACGATAAGAACAATATAGAACCGCGAATAGGGTTTGCCTATAGTCCTGATTTCGAAGAAGGGCTAATGCATTGGATTTTTGGACGAGCTGGAGAAAGCTCCATTCGCGGCGGCTACGGAATATACCATGGCCGTTTGTTTCAATCGGTCTTTTCGCAAAGCGGAGCTACAGTTCGATTTAATCCGCCCAACGCCTTTAATTATGTTCAGACAGGTGTTGCCACACCGCTTTTTAACCCGATAAATCTACAGGATCCGACAAACGGATTTGTTTTTGTGCCCGGTGATCTGACGGCTAGAACGTCCCTGACTGTTGTGGATCCTAACCTTCAAATGCCCTATACACAACAATGGAATCTTAGTTTTGAAAGACAACTGCCGTGGTCATCGGCAATTCGGCTGAGTTATACCGGAAATCGTGGTATCGGCCTTTTGAAATATAATCTGCAAAATCTTCCGGTCAACAATCCAGCGGGTGTTTTTGTTTTGAATCACCCGAACAATCTGGCATCTCTGAGAGGGCAAACTATAACTCCCGCAGCCAATCTTTTTTGCGCGGGTACGACGGTCGCGAATAGCTTGTGTCCTGTAACTCCCATTGGCCCGCTGGAATACAGCCGCGTCGTGCCCCGAATAAACGAGCGACGCCCGGACCCAAGATATAGTACTAACCTCGAAGTCAGTAATGGAGCTTGGAGCTATTACAACGGATTACAGATCGAACTTACCAAGCGTCTCAGTGAAGGCTTAAATTTTCAGGCCGCGTACACATGGAGCAAATCAATCGATACCACTTCGGAGGCAACAGCAGTAGGTGTCGGCGATAGTAATATCAACGGACCGGATTCTAAGGCGTCGAGAGGCTACTCACGGTTTCACACTCCACACCGTTTTACGGTTTTCGGAACTTACCGCACGCCATTTTTCAAAAACGATAAAGGCATACTGGGGCAAATTCTGGGTGGCTGGGAAACATCGGCTGTATTTAAGTGGGTACACGGGACTCCCTTTACGGTTACCGGAACAAGCTTCGATCTGAACCTTGATGGTTTCGGCGAAACGCGTCCCGTTCTGCTTGATCCTTCGATTCTAGGTAACACTATAGGTAACCCCGAAACATCGCAGGCAATGCTCCCTTTGAGCGCATTTCGACAGCCCACCTCCGCGGACGATTACAACTGCTGCATTCTCGGACGAAACACATTTTTTGTCGACGGCGTCAAGAATGTTGATATCGGAATAAATAAACGCTTTCTCCTACCCTGGGAGAGCCATAGCCTGACACTGCGAGCAGACATGTTCAATGCCTTTAATAAGGTTCAATGGGGATTTCCGAACGCAACTTATACCAGCACCGGTTTGGGCACTTTGACGGCCCTGGCGAGCCAGTATGCTCCGCGAAATATTCAGTTATCGTTAAAATATCAATTCTAGAATTTGTAGGATCCTGTCTTAAATGCACCTATGGCATACTTGTCACGGGTGCATTTTTGTTTAGCTTATGAACAGTAGTGTGATACTAAAAAATCTTAATATTCGATCGACGAACGACCAGTGGCCGGAATCTATTACCATTAGTGAGGGGAGGATATGCTCTTTTAACTCCGACAGAAATAGGTTGGATGAAATTATTGACTTAAAGGAAATTAATCTCTTTGCGGGATTCATCGACGTCCATATTCACGGGGCGGTTGGCGTTGATGTTAATACCGCGGATGTGGACGGATTGCTGGCTGTGGCTGAATTTTTGGCGAAGAACGGCGTAACGGGTTGGGTGCCGACGCTGGTGCCGGATTCGGATGAGAATTATCGGCGGGTGATTGGTGAAATAGATAAGCTGATGGATGTGCAGGTTGGCAGGCCGGTGGCGCAGGCTTTGGGTGTGCATTATGAGGGTGTTTTTGCCAATGAGGCGATGTGCGGGGCTTTGCGGCCGGAGTTTTTCAAGAAGTTTACCGGGAATGAAATTGCGGAATTGCCGAGATTAAAACGCGGCGTACACATGACGACACTGGCGCCGGAGATTGACGGCGGGATAGAACTTGTCAGGGAATTGGTTCGGCTGGGGTGGGTTGTTTCTATCGGGCATACGAAGGCCGATACGCAAACTTTGGACGATAGCTGTAATGCCGGGGCAAAACATCTGACGCATTTTTACAATGCTATGACGGGATTGCATCACCGTGATGTCGGCGTTGCCGGGTGGGCTTTAACTCGCGGCGATGTGACGTTCGATATAATTGCGGACGGTGTGCATGTGCATCCGCGGATGCTTGAGTTTGCGTGCCGGACGAAAACGCCGGACATGGTTTCACTGATCAGCGATTCGGTTGTTCCGACGGGCCTCGGCGATGGTGATTACAGTATTTGGGGCGAGACGGTTTCGGTCGTGGGCGGCAAGACGCGGAATGAGCGGGGAAGCATCGCGGGTTCGGTGATAACGATGCACGATGCGGTAAAGCGGATGCTGTCGCTTGGGTTTTCGGCGGTTGAGGTATCGAAAATGGCTTCGCTAAATCCGGCGAAGTTGTTGGGGATTGATGGAACTTACGGTTCTATTGAAATCGGGAAGCGAGCGGATCTGGTTGCGGTGGATGATGCGGGGAATATTAAATTTGTGATGATCGGCGGTAAGGTTGCACACGAGGCTTAAAGCTTACGTTCCGAGTTCAAGCTTCAGCTTGTCTTTGAATTTGTGTAAAGAATTGTAAAACAAAGGCACTAGCGGCGTTTTTGGCGTAAAATCCTTACGGGTATGAATAAAGTTTTGATAATTGATGACGATGAAGAGTTATGCGATCTTGTGTCGGAATACCTGACGGTCGAAGGATTTGAGATCGAGGTGGTGCACGACGGTGCGAGCGGTCTGGAAAAGGCCGTGACCGGTGATTATGATCTGGCGATTCTCGACGTAATGCTGCCGAAAATGAACGGTTTTGAAGTTTTGCGTAATCTGCGCGCGAAATCGAGCCTGCCGGTTTTGATGCTGACGGCGCGGGGCGACGATATGGAACGGATCGTCGGCCTCGAGATCGGCGCGGATGATTATTTGCCTAAGCCGTTCAATCCGCGCGAATTAGTGGCGCGTCTACGGGCAATTCTCAGGCGTGCGAATGTCGATGAAAATGATGCCGCGGGGGGCGAAAAGCTGCATGTCGAAGATCTGGAAATATCCGCGTCGTCTCGTTCGGTTAAACTGAATGAATTGGAAATCACGCTGACGTCGGTGGAATTCGACCTGCTGAGCGCGCTCGTGCGCGAAGCGGGAAAGATCGTAAAAAAGGAAGACCTCAGCGAACAGGTGCTTGAGCGAAGCTTGTCGCCGTACGACCGCAGCCTCGATATGCATATCAGTAATTTACGGAAAAAATTGGGTGCGCGGCCCGACGGCGGAGATAGGATCAAGACGATCCGGTCCGTCGGTTATATTTATACTGTCCTATGAATTTGTTTCTAAAAATCTTTTTGTGGTTTTTGGCGGCCATCGCGGCGATGGTCGGGATGGTCGTGTTTTTGAATTGGACCGTGCAGACCGAACCGGTCGTCAGCCGCTGGCGAAGTTCGGTCACGAATCAGATGAAAATCTACGCCGCCACCGCCGCCCAGCTTCAGAAC
This sequence comes from Pyrinomonadaceae bacterium, assembly GCA_037723965.1. Lineage (GTDB taxonomy): Bacteria > Acidobacteriota > Blastocatellia > Pyrinomonadales > Pyrinomonadaceae > OLB17. Next base: position 256,121 of record JBBJOS010000002.1, read on the forward strand.
GGTCAGGGCGATTCCGGTTTGAACGATTTTCTCGACCGCATCCGGAATGCGGGAACTGTGAGCGAGGTCAGCGTGATCGGACGCGACGGAACATTAAAATACGGAAGCGCGGCGGATGTCGAAAGCTATCGCGGTCTGGTGGCGAAATCCTTTGAATCCGGTGAAACGGAGATAGAAACGATTCCGCTAAACGCTATTGCCGCCCGCAGTTACGAGCTTAGAGATGGAACCGGCTTTGTACTTGTTCTGCGGTGGGAACGTCCGCAGATGACGCCGTTTTTTGGGGAATCGCCGCTGCGCTTCCTGCGTTTTGGCGTACTGATCGTTGCGGCACTGCTGCTTTGCTGGGCGCTTGCCCGGTACATTTCGTCACCGATCGGCAAGATTCGCCGTGCGACGCGCAAACTTGCCGCCGGCGATCTGCAAACACGAGTTGCGGATAAGATCGGCAACCGGCGGGACGAGCTTTCGGAATTGGCGGTGGATTTCGATGCGATGGCCGAGCGGATCGAATCATTAATCACGTCGCAGAAGCGTCTGTCACGGGATGTTTCGCACGAACTTCGTTCACCGCTGGCACGGATGAACGTCGCGTTGGAGATCGCAAAGCAGAAATCGCATGGCGACATTGCTCCGATGCTTGACCGCATCGATACGGAATCCCGGCGGCTTAATGAAATGATCTCGAGCCTTCTAACGCTCTCGAAGCTCGAAACCGGTTCGCCGGATTTTGATAGATATGATGTCGATCTTACGGAATTGCTCGAAGATGTAGCATCCGACGCCGATTTCGAGGCGAAGGCAATCGGCAAATCGGTGAAAATCGTAGAAGCAGATAAATGTAGCGTGACCGGCGGTGAATCCCTGCTGCAAAGCGCGATCGAGAATGTTTTGCGAAACGCGGTGCGTTATACAGATGAAGGCACGACGGTCGAAGTATCGTTAAAATCGGCTGGGAATAAGGCCCATATAACTATTCTCGATCATGGCGGCGGCGTGCCGGAGGACGAGATCGGAAATCTTTTTCGCCCGTTCTACCGCGTCGGCGAGGCCCGCGAACGCAAAACAGGCGGCATTGGGTTAGGGCTTGCCATTGCGGAACAGGCTATCCGCGCGCATAAAGGCACGATTGGGGCAAGAAATCTTGGCGATGGGCTGCTGGTGGAAATTAAACTGAACTGCAATAAATAATCATCGGCTGAAAAGTAGAATCATTCCTTTATATAAAGAATTGCTTTACCCAAATCGTCGGCGGGAAAAAGCTGTTTTGTGTGCGGGCAGCGGTATTTATTGGTCTGCATGAAGGCAAGGCCGGACGGCGGGACCTTCCCCGCATAAAGCTCGCCGACATTCGCCTGATTGAGATTCGGATCATCGAGCGTCAGTTTGAGATTCACCGGATGAGGCTGGCCGCACTGATCGCAGTGAACATAAACGTCGTAGATAGGCATAAAATTTATTTTTTAAAGATACGCTACGCGGTATTCCGTTTCGAAAACGTAATCGCTTCCATTCCATCTAATTTATAACAAATTCGGCAATAGTAGAATTTAAATTGCAAAATTTGCCGGAAACGTGCATCATAGTGACTTATTCCTTCTCTTGTGCCGGCGGCGGCGCGCTTTTCAAAGACGGTTTCTGGATTAGTTAGAGAGCAAGGCCCCAATAGTTATTAGAAGTTGCTCTTGAGTTTTTTTGAGTATCCGAATTCCGTTCCTTCGCAAGCAGACAGTCTTTCTTCGAAGATCATCCGGTTCGACGCTTCTTTAGAATTCCCGAAAAGGGAAAAATAGGTAAAAAGTAAAAATGTCAATGAAATTATACGTAGGAAATCTTTCCTTCAACACATCGGATCAGGATCTTAGCACTCTTTTTTCAGAAGTCGGCACGGTCACATCAACCAACATCATCGAAGACCGCGAAACAGGCCGCTCACGCGGATTCGGTTTCGTCGAAATGTCATCGAAGGAAGAAGGCCAAAATGCGATCACGCAGTTTAACGGCAAGGAAGTGGACGGCCGCGAATTGAAAGTCAACGAAGCTAAACCGCAGGAAAATAGAAGCGGCGGCGGTGGCGGCGGACGCGGTGGATACGGCGGCGGTGGCGGCGGTGGACGCGGCGGCTACGGCGGCGGCGGCGACAGCTACGGCAGCGGCGGCGGCGGTTTCCAGGGCGGCGGCTACGGCGGCAAACGCTAATATTAGTTCTCAGAATTCGGAAAAGGTGCTTCGCATTAAATTGTGAAGCACCTTTTTTTTAAGAAAGCCGGCGGTAGGTAAACGCCGGTTATACCGGGTCGGCGTGCCTGCAAAGCTCGGATGTAACTTTTAGAACGTGCGGCCTCAAAGTTTGCGCAGACAATTAAAGATTTCGACCATTGCTATTGTATCCAAATGGCAATAGGTGCAGAGGTCGTCGAAGATCTGTCGGCACCGCTCATCGTCGTGGCGTTTTGTGGCCATGTGAAACCAGTTTATGGACGCGGTTATTCCGTCGCCGATGCCCAGCTCGGCATAGGAAAGCTGCGGGCAGAGAACCGGAAGCACTTTTTTGATCGATGTGCGGCCTTTGAAATCCGGGTGAATGTATAGATTTTCGGAGAATATTTTCATCAGGTCGCAGGTTTTGGCATTGATCTCTTCGAAAAAAGCGGCGAATTCCGGGAACATACCAGCCATTTCGGTATTGCGGCTTTTTTCGAAAGATTCGTACCAAACGAAAACCGTGCCGATCGCACCTTTCATCGATTCACATAGATGAGCGGCCATTGCCCGCGGCGGGTCGTCATCGCCGTTCGATAAAAAATAGCTGTGCTGCATTTCGCCGCCGGCTTCGGAGATGGTGTGCAGCGAATACTGGAAACACATCTGCTGAAACGGGCGGACGCCTTCGTAATGCGGAATGGCATAGCAGAAAGTTTCATAATCGAGAAAATGCAGCGGATACTGCCACGATTCGATACGGCTGGCAATTTCCGCCCGGTCGATTATTATTTCGCCGGATTGTGCGGCTGAAACTTGATTTCTTTGTTTTGGGGACAATGCAAAATCGTCGGGCACATCCTTGATACACACGATCCCTCCATTAAGAAGCTGCCGCCGCTGGTCGTGCTTTAAGTAAGCTATATCGAAAACCGAGTATTCCGGCAGATCGGGAAAATGGTGTTTGATGTACGAACAATCGAGTTTGTTTCCATCGCAATACGCGGTTAAATTCGGTATCGGCTCGACAGTCAGATATTTAAATGCATTCGCGATTGCCGCTGTAGTTTCAGCGGCTCTAATTTCGACCTGTGCGGTCACGTCATGCACAGTGAAAAGTTCGTCGGGCACAATATCGCCGCGCCGGACATATTCCCCGTTAGCGGTTATCACAAAGCAGCCCGCGACGATAAATCCGTTAAGTTCAGCGGCCGTTCTTTGAAAAGCGACATCTTCTATATGTTCGTCCTTGACCCGCGAGGACGATTTTATCTCGTAAATCCTGAGTTCGCCGGTAACTTTATCGGTAATCACCGCGTCGCTTTTAGCGAACAGGTCGGCAGTGGTAAAAGCACGCTCGAAATCGGCGTGATACCGTTCGAGATCGAGGCCTTTGAACAGCGACATTTCGCGGACGAGCTTTTGCACCGCGTATCCCTGCTGGCGCAGATGCTTGTATTCCAACGACTCTTCCTGTTGTGCAAGATGGGGCTGATGATGGGCGAGCCAGAATTCGTTCGGGCAGGCAAGGAACTGAAGATAGTTTGTCTTCGTGAGTGTTGTGGACATAAGTTTATTTTCGGGCCGGGAAAGCGGCTTGTTAAGTCTAAACCGGAAAGGTTGAAAATGGGAAGAAAAATCTCAAGGGACTGCAATACGCTTTGGCGAAAAACGGCGTAATGGCTTTGAAACGGAGTGAAGCAGCACGACGATATGACGATGATCGCGGTGAATATCGTTTAAAGGTGGGCAGAACAGCCCTGCGTTAGTGGTTTTAAGACTGTTCCTTAAAGCCGCGCCCCCAACCACGACTTTTCGCTGGAATGCATGCCATCGGCTTACGCAGGCGGTTCTGCCTCGTGAACTTACCGCATACTTGCTTTGCTTCGATCCGCGACGGGTTCCGGTTTTTGACACCTTCCTTGCCGCGGTTTTTCTGTTCTGAATCTACTATGTACGGAAATGATGCGGCCTATTTTCGTATTTCCGGTAATGTTTTCTCGTCAATACCGTAAACACAGTGTTTACAGGTTGCTAATGTTTGGCACGCCCGTTGCAATTATTCACATTGGTTTTGGGGCCCGTTAATTTTGTTCGGAGAATCTATATGTCAAAACAATCGATTACAGTTGACGGCGAAGAGCAAATAGTGAGGGAAGACACGGCAAAATCGTTTCGCGGAGTTCATTGGGCTTTTTTGAGTATTGCGGCATTCATTTTAATAGCGGCACTTTTATTATTGACCGGTGTCCTGAGCAGCACGGCGGATGACACGCCGGCCAAATCGCCCGGTCAGATCGAATCCGAACAACGGCGATAATATTTATTCAGGTTATTACAACGAACAAGGGGTAAGAACAAGGGGGATGTTGTAAAAATTGTCGACAGACTTTGCCCACGCGGCTTCAGGCGTTCTGTAATGGAACGCCTTTTTTTGTCAGAAGTCGGTTAAAGCCAGAAAATCATAGCCGACTACCGACTACTTTTCTGCTAATCTTAAAATATGCTGATTCTCGGTATCGAAAGCTCCTGCGACGAAACTGCGGCTGCGGTTGTGCGCGATGGGACTGAAATTTTATCTTCCGTAATATCGTCGCAAATAGAAATGCATAAACCTTTTGGCGGTGTTGTGCCTGAGCTTGCTTCGCGAGAACATCTGGAAAAGATCGAGCCGGTCGTGCGGCAGGCCATAAAACACGCGGGTGTGACATTCGAAGACATAGATGCCGTCGCCGTTACGCAGGGGCCTGGATTGATCGGTTCGCTACTGGTAGGTGTTTGCTACGCGAAGGCGCTGGCCTTCGGGCTGGACATCCCTTTTGTAGGCGTGAATCATATCGAAGGGCATGTTTATTCGGTCGTGTTCGAAAATCCGGCGGTTCAATATCCCGCACTCGCTTTAATCGTATCGGGCGGGCACACGAATCTTTTTTACATTCCTGAAGCCGGGAAATACAAAGTCGTTTCTCGAACGCGGGACGATGCGGCGGGCGAGGCATTCGACAAGGTTGCGAAAATGCTCGGCCTCGGCTATCCGGGCGGGCCGGTGATCGAAAAAATCGCGATTGAAGGCGATCCCGATAAAATAAAATTCACTCAGCCAAAGATCTCCGACGGGCGGCCGGATTTCAGTTTCAGCGGCCTGAAAACCGCCGTCGCGAGATATGTGCGCGAAAAGGGCATTCAGCCGCTCGGAACGGGCGAAGAAACCGATCAATCGATAAAGGATTTAGCGGCGAGTTTCCAGGCATCGGTTGTTAAATCTTTGATAAGAACTATGGAGAAGCTTGCTATCGAGTTCCAACCGAAAACTCTGATCGTAGCGGGCGGCGTCGCGTGCAATAAGGCACTGCAAAGTGCGGCTGCCGGCGTCTCGAACCGGTTGAACATCCCGGTGTATTTTCCTTCCAAACATCTTTCAACAGATAATGCCGCAATGATCGCCGCCGCTGGACATTTTTACATCCGCCAGGGCCGGCACGCCGATCTGTCGATGACCGCTGATGTCACAATGCGGCTCCAGAATTTCGAAAACGAGGATGCCAGCCTCAAAAGCCTGCGGGTGAAATATAGATTATAATTTTCTGTTTACATTCCAGATTATAGGTTGTGTTTCCGCCTCTCACTGCCCGGTATGGACATTGTCAAAAACTTGCGCTTGGGTCAGGCAAGCCGCTACAATAAGTCCAACCGGTTTTACAATTCCTCACCGCAAACGCGAGTGAACAAATTCGAAAGGGGAAATAATGAAAAATATTCGGGCGTTCGGCGGGTTTTTATTTTTGGCGGTCTTTATGGTGGCCGGTGTTTCGGCACAGACGACCCCACCGTTTCGTGTTCTGCTTGATTATATTACAGGGTTGAGTTCGCCTGTCCACCTCACGAATGCGAAGGACGGCACTCGGCGAATGTTTATCGTGCAGCAACGGGGAATTATAAAAGTTGTCCAGCCGGGATCGAGGACGACGGCGGATTTTTTGAATCTCGCCGGTGTCGTCAGCTCGTCGGGCGGCGAACGCGGCCTGCTTGGCTTGGCGTTTCATCCGCAGTATCGCGATAACCGCAGATTTTTTGTTTACTACACGCGAAATTCGGACGGAGCAATCGAGATCGCGGAATACGCGGCATCCCCGACCAATCCCAATATCGCGACCCCGACACCTGTCAGAATAATAATCACGATCCCGCACCCGACAAACGCTAATCATAATGGCGGAACCATCGCATTCGGCCCGGACGGATATTTGTACGCCGCGACGGGCGACGGCGGCAGCGGCAACGATCCGCCGAATAATGCTCAGAACATTAACGTGCTGCTCGGCAAATTTATCCGGATCGATATTAATACGCCTGTCGGCCAAACACCCGCTTATAATATACCGCCGACAAATCCGTATGCGGGAGCGACGCCGGGACTGGATGAGATTTACGCGATAGGAATGCGAAATCCCTACCGCTTTTCGTTCGACCGTGGCGGCACGAATCAGCTTTGGGTCGGCGACGTCGGGCAGAATTTATTCGAGGAAGTAGATATTATTGTAAATGGCGGCAATTATGGCTGGCGTGTTTACGAAGGAAATAACTGCACGGGGATTGACCCGACACGCTGCTCCACCGGAACAAATTCGCTAATTCAGATTCCGCCTGTGTTTCAATATGATCAAAGAATCGCCGATCGTTGTGCCGTAACTGGCGGCTACGTCTATCGCGGCAACCAGAATGCAATCCCGCAGGGAGCCTATTTATACGGTGATTACTGCAGCGGCGAAATTCTGATGTGGCACAACGGCCAGCAGGTGCCGCTTCTCGATATACCGCGTAATATTTCGTCGTTCGGCGAAGATGAGGATGGCGAGCTTTACGTAGTCGGGTTAGGCGGGACGGTCGATAAGGTGTTGGGAACCGAAACATCAGCCGATTTCGACGGTGACCTCCTAACCGACCGGTCCGTTTTTCGCCCGTCATCGAATACATGGTATATCTACAACAGTTCAAATAACGGCACGGTCATTCAGCCGTTCGGCCTGAGCGGCGACATTCCAGCCGCCGAAGATTTCGACGGTGACCGCAAGGCCGATATCGCGGTTTACCGGCCGGGCGAAGGGAATTGGTATTACCTCAGAAGCAGCGACCTGACGTTCAGCGTCCAACGGTTTGGCCTGCAAGGTGATACTCCGTCAGCCGGCGATTTTGACGGCGATGGAAAAGCGGACCTAACTGTATTCCGCCCGTCGAATGGAACTTGGTACACGCTTCGTTCTGCCGATCTGGGATATTCCGAATTTAGATTTGGATTGAATGGGGATGTTCCTGTCGCCAGCGATTACGACGGAGACGGGCGAAACGAATACGCCGTTTTCCGGCCGTCGAATAGCCGTTGGTACAGGATAAATACCACGAACGGAAATTATTTCGAAACCCAGCACGGGCTTGCCGGCGACATCCCGGCTCCAGGCGATTTCGATGGCGATACGAAAACGGACATGACGGTTTTCCGCCCGTCAACCGGACAATGGTTCGTCAGGGGAACGCTGAATAACAGTTTCCAACAGACTTCGTGGGGATTGAATGGAGATGTGCCCGTAGTTGGTGATTATGACGCTGATGGGCGTGACGATCTCGCACTTTTCCGGCCATCAAACGGTTTTTGGTATGTGATCGGAAGCAGGGACGGCGTTCTGCCTTTTGGGCAATGGGGTTTGAATGGCGATCAACCGGTGCCTAAGTTCGATGCTCCTTAAGAAAGATTAGCCCGCGAATAACGCGAATAGGCGCGAATGAAGAATAGAAGAATTCTTATTCGCGCCTATTCGCGTTTTTTCGCGGGCAAAATTCTTAAATTGCGCGGGCAATCGTCAAAACATTTACTTTAACCGCTCCATTCTTTTTCAGCACTTTTGCGCAATAGGAAACGGTCGCTCCCGACGTGAATACATCATCCACCAGCAGAATGTTTTGCCCGGAGATCAATTTCGGTCGCGTCACTTCGAAGGCATTCCGTACCGTCAAATCACGCGCTTTCCTGTCCATTGCGACCCGGTGGATCGGCGTATGGATTTTGCGGACAAGGCTGTGCTCATCGAATGGAATTGCAGTTTCCTTGGACAACGCCTTAGCGATCACCGCCGCCTGATTGAAGCCGCGTTCAAGGCGGCGTTTCCCCGAAAGCGGAACCGGAATGATTAACGTCGTATCGTAATAAGAAGAATTCCGAAATGCATCAAATAAAAGTTTGCGAGTTCGGGATGGAATGTGCGGCGTGCGCTTTAATTCGATGACCGTCGCTGAAAGTGCACTGTTATAAATACCTACGGCCCGGGCAAGATCGTAATGATGATCCTCACACTTATGACAAAATACGGCGGTTGTGGACTGAGAATCGCGCAGAAATGCTCCGCATTTTTCGCAAAGAGTTTCCTTTCCGCAGAATACGTTCGTTTTTCCCCAGCATTCGCCGCACGCGGAACCGTCCGGCGAATTTTCTACAATATTATTACAGAGACTGCATTGATGCGGGTAAACGACGGAAAGAATTGCGTCGGAAATGCGTTGAAGCATGAACACAGATGTGCGTTTTTGAATTGTTTTGTGCGATACGCGGAAAAGAATTTATCCGCGAATCGCACGAAAGAAGAAAAATTAAATCAAAGAATCAACATACCATCAATCTCCGTCGAGTAATCCTTTTTCGACCATTTCCTGGCAGCTTAAACAATAGCGTGCCCATGGAATGGCAGCGAGGCGTTTTGGCTGAATCTCATTTTCGCAGTTTTGGCATTGGCCGTATTCGCCGTCCGCGACGCGAAGCAGGGCTTCATCAACCATTGCCAGCTGCCTGCTGCCGTTTTCCGATACGGCAAGCATCACATTTTTCGAATAATTCCGCACGGCGAGATCGACCGGATCAGGCGTTTCGGAATCGTCCACGGAAAGATCTTTGTTGCCCTTTAGCTTTTGGACAAGAAGATCCCGTTCCGCGAGGAGATTTTCTTTTATTTCGTTCAGATTCGATTTGCTCATTTTTGGTATGGAAACCCTTTTAATATTGTAAATGCCCGATAAAGTTGTTCTAACATTACGACACGAGCCATATCGTGCGTAAATGTAAGAAACGATAAGGATAAACTAAAATCAGCTTTTTGACTAATCTCAGCAGAAACCCCTCCGGCGCCTCCGATCACAAAGGTTATTTCCTTTATGGAGCGGTCTTGCCATTTTTCGATCTGTGCAGCTAAATCAGGGGAGGCTAGACTTTTGCCGGTTACGTCAAGTAAACAGACGAAACTCTTTTGATTCAATATTTCCAGAATCCGTTGGCTTTCACTTTGCTTGCCGTCTTTCTGAGTGGAATCCTTTATTTCAATGATCTCGCAACGGACAAAATGCGAAAGACGCCGCAGATATTCATCCTGCAGCGCCTTCCAATTTTTGTCCTTGGCTTTCCCGACCCAAACGAAACAAAATTTCATAATTGAGCAGATTAAAGTCTTTCTATAAAATTTCGCCACGAATTACGCGAATGCCGCGAATAAAAAGAAGCAGTTTCACTTTCTTTATTAGTGCTAATACGTGTTATTCGTGGCAAACTATCTTAATACCAAGCGTTACTTACAGATCCGCCGGAACTTCCACTTTTTTGGCGTCGAGCCAGAGGCGTTCGAGATCGTAGAAATCGCGAGCGTCCTTGTCGAAAACATGGACGATAAAATCGCCGTAATCGAGCAGCACCCATTCGCCGGAAGCATAGCCTTCGATACGAATCGCTTTTGAGCTTAACTGTTTTTTGAGCTGCTCATTTATTTCGTCGGTAATCGCCTGTACCTGGCGCTGATTTGCTCCGGTGGCGATTACGAAAAACTCTGTGAAACTTGCAATTTCCCGCAGATCGAGCAAGCGGATATTGGCGGCCTTCTTTTCCGCGGCGCACATTATTGCGAGCTGTACCGTTTCATCGATTTCCGAGAAGGGCGTTACGGCCTGTGAAATGTCTATGGTGACCGATTCGCGTTGAAGCGATTTTTCCTGTGTTTCTTCCATCATTTATAAATCTGATATTTTTCTATGTAATTTGCAACATCGTAGGGCACAAACTTTTGCCAGCCGGACGAATCATCGCCAACAGTTCGGCGAATTCTCGTTGCGGAAATATCCATTTTCACCGCATCCGTGATAAAAATTCTGTTCTCGCCGCCGGCAAGATCAACATTTGCGTTATTCGTATTGCTGTTCCGTAAATCAACAATACGATCTCTTATTTCCTCGGTAACGTGCGAAAAATCGATCTCAAAACCGGGCCGCGTGACGACAATATGATTGCTCATCCGCAAAACTTTTTCCCATTCACGCCACGTCGGAATATCTTGCCACGAATCGGCGCCCATCACGAAAAAGATCCGTGCGTCCCGCAGATCCTGGTTTAACCTTTCCAAAGTCTCTACCGTATAAGGCTTTTCCGGCAGATCAAATTCCATGGTCGAAACTTTGAAGGCCACGTTTTCAATCGTAGCCAGGCAAAGCATCGCGTAACGGTGGAATGCCGAAGTCGGTTTGCGGTCCGGCTTGTGCGGTGCGTGAAAAGCCGGTATAAAGACGAATTCGTCAAGCTCGAAATCGGCCATTAATCTTTCGGCAATGGTCGTATGTCCCACATGAACCGGATCGAACGACCCGCCGTAAAATGCGATCTTTTTCATTTTCAAGCCGCCGCCGTTTCTTCGCTTTCGATTTGGATCGCGTCGAGCCTTTTTGCCACCGCCGAAACCAAATCCTTTATTCCTAAATTGGTTACGGACGATATTTCCAGAAACTGCTTTCCATCTTCTTCGGCTTTTTTCCGTAATACTTCCAGCCTTTCCGGCTCATCCAAAGCGTCTAATTTCGTCGCTACGATTATCTGCGGACGGTTTGCCAGATCCTGATTATAGTTAGCGAGTTCGCGGTTGATTATCTCGTAATCCTCGACTGGTTCGCGGCCTGAAAGAGAAGAAACATCGACGAGGTGGAGCATCAATTTTGTGCGTTCCACATGTCTGAGAAATCTGTCGCCAAGCCCTGCACCTTCGGATGCCCCTTCGATCAGGCCGGGTATATCGGCTACCACGAATGTCCTGAAATCACCGAGATCGACTACTCCGAGATTCGGCTCGAGCGTGGTAAACGGGTAATCCGCGATCTTCGGTTTTGCCGCTGAAATAACCGATATCAACGTTGATTTTCCGGCGTTCGGAAATCCGACCAGTCCGACATCGGCAATCAGTTTAAGTTCTAATTGAAGTTCTTTTTCCTGGCCGGGACGGCCCATGTAGTGGAATTTTGGAGCCCTTCGCGTCGGCGTCGCAAAATGCGAATTCCCCCAGCCGCCTTTGCCGCCTTTCGCGATCAGAAAACGCTGGCCGAATTCGGTAAAATCTACTAATAACTCTTCAGTTTCGGCATTGTAAACCTGCGTGCCGACCGGGACTTTAACGATAGCGTCTTCACCGTCCTTGCCGTGCCGGTTCGAGCCTTCGCCGTGGCGTCCGCGGTCGGCTTTGTGTTCCGGGTTATACCGCAGATGCAAAAGTGTATTTAAGCCTGCAACCGCTTCCATCCAAACGCTGCCGCCGACACCACCGTCGCCGCCGCTCGGGCCGCCGCGGGGAATAAATTTCTCGCGGCGAAATGCCGTCACGCCGTCGCCGCCGTTGCCAGCTTTTACTTTAATTTTTACTCGGTCTATGAACATTCGATAATTTTGATTTTAGAGCGGTGATACGCAATTGGCAAAACAGGATAAAAAGAATTTGCCCGCAAAAAAGACGCGAAATTAAGGAGTTTGCCCGCGAATAATGCGAATCGGCGCGAATGAAGAAAAGTAATAGATCGGATCTGTTTTATTCGCGCCGATTCGCATTATTCGCGGGCAGGTTTTCCGTCCCTATTTTCGCATCCTTTCGCGACCTTTCGCGGGCAAATTTCTTACAGTCTTCTTAACTGGCAAATTTTAGTTAATTGCAAAATAAAAAACGCACGCGTCAATTAATTTAACGCGTGCGTGAAAATAATTTAATTTTTCGCAGGCGTGTAAACACCCGTCGAAACTTCTTTAGGCAGCTACTGCAACTTCCTTTGGCTGAAGCTGTACCGCGCCTTCGGCGTAAACGCTGATGAACTTGCCTTTTCGCCCTTTATCTTCGAACTTTATAAAGCCTTCGATCAAAGCAAAAAGCGTATCGTCCTTGCCGCGTCCGACGTTGTTGCCCGGCTTCCACTTTGTGCCGCGCTGACGTGCGATAATGTTGCCGCCGAGAACCTTCTCGCCGCCGAATTTCTTCAACCCAAGTCGCTGCGCATTCGAATCGCGGCCGTTTCTTGATGAACCTACACCTTTCTTATGTGCCATTACTAACTCCCTGAAAGAAGTCTGAAGTCGGTAGTTAAAGTTTAAAAACGAGTTGCTACTGACCACTGACCACTGTTATTAAATGTCTCCGATCTTGATCTCCGTATAACCTTGACGGTGACCTTGTTTGCGTTTGTACTGTTTGCGGCGTTTCTTTTTGAAAACAATGATCTTATCGGCCTTGCCGTGACCCAGAATTGTTGCTGCGACCGTTGCGCCGCCGCCTAAAACCGCGTCTTTTCCTTCGCCGCTGAGCATTGCTTCGAGGCTGACGCTGCCGCCTTCCTTCTCATCGATCCTCGGCACGCGAAGTGTCTGCCCGCTTTCAACCGGGAATTGCTTTCCGCCTGTTCTTATAATTGCGTAACTCATTTTAGTTATTATCTCCTTCGCCGGCAGACCGAAAATCCTCGTTAGCCGAAAAACCTAAAGTATAGGGAAGAATAGAGGTGAAGTCAAGTAAACCCAGCTCACGGTATTGGGGTAAATCTGTGCTGCGAACCCTGGCGGTATAAGACGGCAGAATTTCAGTCTGAATCGTATCTCGAATTTGCGACCCCGTATCCCGTGTACGCCATGACAAGGAAAGCAATCCCATTCAGAATGAATATTGGATGGTCAATGTAAATGCCGACCGCTAGAAAAATCACCCCAACCACCGCAGAACCAATAGCGAGTCTCTTAATGATCTTTTTTGTATAGTCATTTATTTCTGTCATTGTTTGATTCAGTATCTTAACAAATCTTCCACCTTCCAAAAACTCTTTTCTATTCCGTGAGCCAGTGCCGGTGTTGCTAATAAATTACGCTTCAATACTTTTCTGCCATTAACACACAAAATTACACCACTACCAACTCACGGTAGTGTCCTAATTGTGTGGTGCGGGTTAATATTGTGAGCTTGCTTGATCTTCCTTTGCGTCCTTAGCGGCTTTGCGTGAAACCTCTTTCTTATCACGCAAAGCCGCGAATCAAAGCCGCAAAGCACGCAAAGGAAGCCATCCGATGAGATTAGGACGCAAGTCGAGTCATAATACGGTCCATGTGGCCTTTTTCGTTTTCTTCCTTTGTGTAATTCACGTACAAAATTCCCAAAACCTTTATCTACGAAGAAAGAAAATAAAGATTCTTGAGCATCATAATTCGTCAGGATTTTTAACAACAGCAATAAATGGGAGGTTCCGGTAGCGTCCAGCTGCATCGAGGCCGTATCCGACGACAAATTTGTTCGGTACCACAAAGCCAGTGTAATCGATCTTCAATTCCGTTTTGATACGCGGTTCAGGCTTATCGAGGAAACTGGCTAGACGAATAGAAGCGGCACCGCGCGATTCGAGAATTTCGAGCAGCCGCGAAAGGGTTAATCCTGTATCGACAATATCTTCGACTACAATCACATGCTTACCGCGGATCGGATTACTCAGATCCTTTAATATCTCAACGTCGCCGGTCGAACGCGTTCCGTCCTTATAGCTTGAAACGGCCATGAAATCTATCGTCAGATTTAGGTCGATCACCCGCATCAGGTCGGCCATGAAAATACACGAACCTTTTAGAACCCCGACGAGTACCAACTCCTTTCCCACATAATCGCCCGTGATCCGCGCTCCGAGGCTTTTTATTCGTTCGGCAATTTGTTCTTCATTATAAAGAACTTCGAGATTCGGATTGGTAAATTCGGTCTTTAAGATTTTCGACAGTTCGATTGACATATTTTTCGAGTTGATTGAAAAGGTATTTACAAATACTATTCAAACAAACGGCAATTTACAAGTTGCCGGCAGGAAATCGAATTTATGTCATCTGTCAGCAAAGAAACCCGCGAAAAGGTCAGGGAAATGGTCCGCGATGTGCTTAAAAATACGCCGGTCGAAGGCGAAGCGCCGCCGCAGCATGTGCCTGAGCACGTCATCGTAAATTCGCTTCAGGAAAAGAGGAACAAAGAATTCGACCGCGATGAATCCGCGAAATCGCTGATAACCCTGGACGACCTGCGCGGCCTTGAAAATGGGGCAAAGGTGCGGATAGCGGATAATGCGAGACTGACGCCGCTTGCACAGGATATCGTCAGCGAAAAGCAGATCGAACTGATCAAAAAAAGTTCGCGGACGGCTTCGATCTCGGCAAAATCGATCGCGATTGGTTCCGACCATGGCGGTTATCCTATAAAAGAGCTGTTAAAAGAATTTCTTGCCGGGCTTGGTGTCAATGTCCGAGATCTCGGTACGAATTCGACAGACGCGGTAGATTATCCAGATTTTGCCCATGCGGTTGCAACGGCGGTTGGAAATAGGCAGGCCGATATGGGCATTGTGATCGACGGAGCCGGGATCGGAAGTGCGATGACTGCAAATAAAATTCCGGGTGTGCGTGCGGCGGCTTGTTATTCGGTAACACTCGCGAAAAATGCCCGTGAGCATAACGGAGCCAATGTTTTAAGTCTCGGAAGCGGGCAGAATTCGATTGACGAGATCAAGGAAATCGTGAAAGCGTTCCTGACAAGCGAATTAACCGAAGACAGGCATAAAATGCGCGTCGGCAAGATCGATGAGATCGAACGGCGCTATAAGAAGTGATAAATACGTTGTGAGTTCACGCTTCAGCGTGTTTCTTCGTGCAGTAAAAGACACTCTGAAGCGTGAACTCAGAACTAAGCTCAAACATATGTATCAAAACGGCAATTACGAACAATTGATCGATCAGATAACCGATCTTGTGCTCGCAAAACTCGGCGGCGACGATCAGGCGCCGACGTTTTGCAGTGCAGATGTACAGAGGATCGTCGATGCCGGGGCCTCGCGGATCGGAAGTGTTCTGGGCGACACCGCGACGGCCCGCGATTGGGCGAGCCTGATCGATCACACGCTGCTGAAGCCGGAAGCAAGCGAAGCCGACATTAAAAAGCTTTGCGAAGAAGCGGCTCAGTTCGGTTTTGCCTCCGTTTGTGTTAATCCGGGCTGGGTGAAGAAGGCAGCGGAATTCCTGAAGGGAAGCGGCGTGCCTGTTTGCACCGTCATCGGTTTCCCGCTCGGCGCGACGCTTTCAGACGTCAAAGCTTACGAAGCCCGGCGGTCAATCTTTAATGGCGCGCGTGAGGTAGATATGGTTATAAACATCGGTGCCTTGAAATCGGGCGATGTCTGCCGTGTCGAAGATGACATCCGGGCGGTCGCTGAGGCCGCGCACGAGAACGGCGTGCTGTTGAAGGTAATTATCGAAACGGCGCTGCTTACTGATGCGGAAAAGGTCAGCGCCTGCGTCGCGGCAAAAAATGCCGGCGCCGATTTTGTCAAAACCTCTACCGGATTCTCGAAAGGCGGGGCAACCGTCGAAGATATTTCTTTGATGCGCAGAACGGTCGGAAGCTCGCTCGGCGTGAAAGCCTCCGGCGGCGTAAAAGGCATTGACGATGCGAGGGCGATGTTCGAAGCCGGTGCTACGCGCATCGGTGCGAGCGTCGGCGTCAAGATCGCACAGGAAGCCAGCGGAATCAAGACTACGACCGCGGTCGGAAGTTATTAAAGGAATGCAGGCATCCATGCCTGCATTAAGCGGGTTTCAACGCGAACCACTTTTTAGCAACAGGCGCGCGTGAACGCAGGTGACGCGTTCGCGGATTCCGCGGGCAGGCAGGGGTGCCTGCGTTCCTTCGGAAAACGTTTCCTCAATGCTATAATCCTAATCTGCCCGGTCACAGATTTTATGCCCAAAGATAGCGCCAAAATTCATAAACTTAAAGCCGTTCCTGATCCAGGTTTCGATATCGATTACGACGATTTGCCGGCAGCTCCCGAGGTTTGCCCGCTGTGTTTCGGCTCCGGAATGGAAGTGGTTGCCGGCAAAGGCGCCCGGCCCTGCTCGTGCCGCAAGCAGAGCGCTCATTCAACACATCTCGATAAAGTTCGCCTGCCTGCACGCTACAGCAATTGCCATTTCAACAACTACAAGCCTCAAAATCTGTCCCAGGAACGTGCCCTAAAACGCGCTCTTATTTTGACGAATGAATATCCGGCTGAGGAACGCGGGCTGGTGTTTATGGGCACGGTGGGAGTCGGCAAAACGCATCTGGCGGTTTCTATATTAAAGGGAATGGTTTTGGAGCGCGGTTTCTCGTGCCTGTTCTACGAATTCGGAGCGCTGTTAAAGCAGATTCAGGATTCATACAATACAAACACGCGTTCGTCGGAATTAGGCGTGCTATCGCCGGTTTTTAATGCGGATGTTTTGGTGCTCGACGAACTTGGCTCTTCAAAACCGACCGATTGGGTGCTCGATACGATGGCGCACATTATAAATACGCGTTACAACGATAAGAAGCTGACCATATTTACCAC
Source organism: Pyrinomonadaceae bacterium (assembly GCA_037723965.1). Lineage (GTDB taxonomy): Bacteria > Acidobacteriota > Blastocatellia > Pyrinomonadales > Pyrinomonadaceae > OLB17. The sequence continues at coordinate 273,038 of JBBJOS010000002.1, forward strand.
AAACTATCTCGACGAACGCCGCACGGATCGCGAGGAAACCCTCGAAGACCGCATCGGCGCCCGCCTCCGCTCACGGCTTTACGAAATGTGCCGCACCGTTACCCTCACCGGCGAAGACTACCGCCGCACGTTCGACAAATCTCCGCAGGCTCGGACATAAAAAAAGCGGGCTGAGGAAAAAGAAATGGGGAGCATAGTGATCGCTCGGGATCTTCATCTGCTCTTTACCATTCGGACTACACGCCGGCTTGCTCAATATGCTTTTTAACCGATGGTGAGATCGTTCTGGCGACGGTCAAATTTTCGGCTTCATTTAGATTCGAGATGATAAATACACTGTAGTCGCTGCTTTCGAAACAGGCTATCCGTAGATTTTCGTCCGCATGACACGTGGCCGCATCACTATTCTTGGGACCTTCAACGTCTTCTCGTTTTGTCAGAAGGACCGAAACCGTTTTGCCCTGGTGTTCAAGAACGACGTGCGTGAAATACCTCCCGTTTATCAGGCAAAAATGCGCCATCACGAGTTTCGTTTTATCGCCGAAGGTCTCGCGAAGCGGCTTCATTACGGCCGTGTCAATGTTTTTATTCGCTTTGCCGTAGATAAGCGATGCTTTGTCGAGCGAGATCGGATTTTCTTCCAGATTGTGCGTTAAAGCGCAATTCTCATGGTCGTCGATTGCGTCGTGACGGGCGGCGATGTAGGAAGCCTGCTCGTATATCGGTTGCTCGTTGGGACGTACATTCACAGGTAAATCAATGGTTTTAACGACATCGGGGGCTTCCTGGTTCTGGACCAAAATTCCGGCCATGACTGCAACAAGCAGTGCGGCGAAGGCCCCGGCCAATATGGATTTTGATCCCATAAAACTCCACGCGGAGCTATTAGAAAAAGCCTGCCGCCGAAGCTCGCTTTTCGCTCTCATCGCAAATCCGGCATCTATCCGGCTCGATTCCAAATTTTTGACGGCGAAACGAAGCCGTTCCCGCAATTCGCGCCGGGCGCCCAATTCAGCCCGGCATTCCGGGCAGGACTCGAGATGACGCAGCACGTCGTGGTTCGATTCCACCAAAAGCTCGTCGCTTAAGTAAGAATCGGCTATTTCTTTAAAATCCTTGCAATTCATATATCTTTTCCCATCAAAGGCGAAACACGACCGGCAGGGAGCGTGTATTCCAATTTAAATTTCAATTTTGGGGTTCAAAACCCAGATCGATACCGTTCCCGGTTCTGACTAATCCCTACTCACATCGCCCTCAATTTTCCAACTCCATAATCACGTGCCATTCCCGCGAGTTCGACGCGTAGTAATTTCCTCGCCCGATGAAGCCGCGACATTACGGTCCCCGCCGGTATTTGCAGCATATCGGCGATCTCGCGGTAAGCAAACTCCTCGACATCGGCCAGGATCACCACCTGGCGGAACGATTCCGGTATCCGCCCAAGCGCTCCCAAAACTTCTTCGTCCGACACATGTTGCGGAACAGGCGGCTCGAACGCAACGGTCTCGGCGATCATTTCTTCGGTATCACCAATGACCTTCAACCGCCCCAGTTTTCTCAGCCGCTTGCCGTTGACGTGGTACATGATCTTAGTCATCCACGCCCGGCAGTTCGTCCCGCGTTCATAGCGGTGAAACGAGCGGAGAGCTTCCGAAAGAGTTTCCTGCACCAGATCCTCGGCCTCATCGCCGCCGCGTACCATCCACCGCGCGATGCGGAAAAGGTCGGGCATATGCGGCAGCGCCTCGGCCTCGAAATCGGCCCAGCTCTCTTCTTCAGTACTTTTTCCGAATCCAAACATCTCTAGTTAGTCCTAAAGGCTAAGTTGTAAGTGAAAAAGGGCCGTTATCCGGTTCATCATTCGACGCTTACCATTTGTTTATACCCGAAACTCCGGCATTTATTTCATTTTCATCAAATAAAACATTTTTCAGTCTTGGGGAATAAACTGGATAGGTAGTAGCCATTGTTGCAGTTGTGAGGCCGAAAATCTCGTGCCGCCGCAAAATTAAACATTCAGGGAGAACATAATTAAATGAAAACGATAATTAAGAAACTGACTCCGTTCCTTTTCGCCGCCGCAATTATTTTTGGTGCACAGGCGATTACCGCTAACGCCCAAATGATGATGGCCAGGAAGGGAGCACCGACGGTTGTACTTATCAAAGCCGCCTGGTGCAACGCCTGTCAGAAGGTCGATCCGATCTTTACCGAATTAAAGCGCGAATACGGCGGCAAACTTCACTTCGTAGTTCTGGACGTGACCGACGAAGCAGCCGTTACAGCTTCTGCCGCCAAGGCAAAATCGCTGGGCCTGTCCAAATTTTTCGCCGCGAACAAGAAGAAAACCTCGACAGTCGCAGTTTTCAAGAAAGGCAAACAGCTTTTTATAACCGATCATAACTACGATCGTGCCGCTTACACCGGAGCGTTCAACCGTTCATTGAACTAACAAGGCCGTGCGGTCTGCTCGGCAGATCGTGAGCGGAGGGTGAGGAGAATGCCGGTCCGCGAATCGGCATTCCCCTTTTTTTTCGGCCATTGCTTTGGGCCCTGCCCATCTATTTGCGGAAAAGCTCTGCATTTCCGTTATGACAAACAAATAAGCGGCTGTGGCCGCCTGGCACTGGCAGCATAGCCGCAATTGCTAAATCAATTTCTATCCTTATCTATCATGCAAAGTTACGCCGCCGATCTTCAAAATTATTTAACCGCCGACTCGCTGCTGGCGTTTCCCGTGGCATTTATCGCCGGGCTGCTAATTAGTTTTACCCCGTGCGTTTACCCGGTCATTCCAATACAGCTTGGATTCATCGGCGGCCAAACGTCAAAAACGGAAACCGGAGAGATTTCAGGCGGATTCAACTTTCGCGGTTTTAAACTGTCCATGCTGTTCGTCGCGGGAATGAGCATCGTTTACGCGGTGCTCGGAATTTTCGCGTCCTTGACCGGAACGCTATTCGGCACATGGGCTTCGAGTCCGTGGACATACATTATCGTCGCGAACATCGTTTTGATATTGGCTTTGTCGATGCTCGACGTAATTTCGCTAAACGCTCCGCAATTCCTGACGAAATGGAACCCAAAATCGAACGGCAGCGGCTATTTATCGGCAATCCTAGTCGGAGCATCTTCCGGCCTCGTCGTCGGCCCTTGTACGGCACCTGCTCTCGGGGCGACGCTCGCCTATGTGGGCTCGCAGGGAAATGCTCTTTTCGGAATGGCCGTTCTATTCTGCTTTGCCTTCGGAATGGGCACGCTAATGATCGTGCTCGGCTCATTCAGCGGATTTTTGACGGCACTGCCGCGTTCCGGTGCATGGATGACGAGGATAAAATTCGCGTTTGGAATATTAATGATGATCACGGCGCAGTATCTATTTATCGAAGCCGGGAGGCGGTTTATTTAGAGCAGTAAGAATTGTGCCCGCGAATAAGCGCGAATCAAAACAAATCCAATTTTTTCTTTACTCGCGCCTATTCGCGTTATTCGCGGGCACAATAATTTGAGATCTGAAATTTGAAATTATGAAATACACATTAATCCTATTAGTAACCATTCTCTCCGCATCTATTTTTTCGGCCTGCAATACCGGCCAGAACAAATCACCTGAGAAAACAGCTGCGCACACTGAAATAAAACGCGGAACCGCTCCGGGCCAGACCGCTCCAGATTTTGAATTGGCGGCGAACAACGGGGAAAAAGTTTCGATCGCTGCCCTCAAGGGCAAATCTGCCGTTCTCGTTTTTTGGTCGGCTTACTGCTCTTCGTGCAAGGAAGAAGCGCCGAAGATCAATCAGCTAGCCACCGAATTTAAGGATAAAGGCGTTGAGATCGTCGGCATCAACGTCGGCGAAAGCGTTGCCCGGACACAGGAAGGCATCGAAGATTTCGAGATAAAATATACCGTAGCCCGCGACGAAGGTGCAATAGTGACGAAAAAATACGGCGTGATCGGAACTCCTACCGTAATCTTCCTCGACAAAAAAGGCGTCGTCCGCTACAACGGCAATGAACTGCCCGCTGACTATGCCGATCAACTGACCACGATCAATTCTGAGTTCTAGCTTTGTCCTGATCGGGTGGTTGACCCCGCAAATTCCGTTCGCGCGCTCCGGGAACGCGCCGCTGCGATGCCGCGAAAGCTCCGGCCGACGCCGCAACGCGAAAATTTTCCCAGCCGACGAGGCACCGGCCAAAACAGTGTCAATTATTTTTGATTTGGGAACGTTAATGCGATATTATGCCGGCTTTTTGCAGTCATGTTTTCCTCTTTTTTCTTGTTTCGTGAAATTCGTGGACAAGATTTTCAAAACCTTTATCCACGTACTAAGAAGAATATAGACGAGATCCGTCGATTGCCGTTGATCAAACGGCGGCACCATGTGATTGGGATACCGCCTTAGTTTCTGAGTTCAAACTTTAGTTTGCTTCCGGTTAGGAGGTCCGACTGGAACTTATCTTTGCGTTAAGATTCATAAACGCTGGATCACGACCCTCAAAGTTGCCGCAAACACACGCAATTCAACACTAATTCCAGAGAAGTAAAAAAGTTTTAACTTTTTTCAACAAAACACTTCCATTTTATACAAATTTATGTATAATACTCGTGGCAGTAACTCACCTGTTCGCACACACCAAAAAAATATGCCCGCTACAACAGAACTTTTACAAGAAGGCCGCTACCGAATCAATCAGGAATCTGCAATTGACGGTAACACAATTGTTTTCGAAGCTTACGACACCGTACGCGACGCAAACGTAGTCGTTAAGGAAATTCCTTTACGTCTCAGCAAGATCACCACAGTGTCACAGCAGGAACTGATGAAACTGGCCTTTGCCAACCAAGCTAAAACGCTTACGGAGATTCACCACGATTCGCTGCTGCACGTCCATGACTTCTTTTCCGAGGATGGCCGCCAGTATTTAGTGCTGGAATCAGTAGATGGCGACGATCTCGGCGTCCTGCTGGCCCGGAACAACAGTTCGTTTCCGGTTTCGGACGTGCTTAACTGGGCCGACCAGATGTTGGACGCGCTTAATTATCTTCATAATTTCAAGCCGCCGGTCATCCACCGCAACATTCGCCCGGAGCACATCAAGCTAAATTCAAGCGGGAAGATCAAGCTTCTTGCGTTCGGACTTGCCGAAGGCTCCGATTCGAAGGTTAATACGTCGCTTACGGATGACGCCGCCGATGAGTCCGACATTAGCTATTTACCGCTCGAACAGTTTTGGGACGTTCTCGATTCGGCTTCGCAAAAAGTTATCACCAACAGCTATGACGAGAACTCCGAAAAGGTTCTCAAACAGCCGGCCGATGCCCGCAGCGATATTTATGCCCTCGGCGCGACGCTTTATCATTTATTGACGGCCGTAAAGCCGATGGATGCTCTCGAACGCTCGATCGACATGATGGACGGGAAGGACGATCCGCTTCGCAAAGCCGGCGATGTCGATGCCGCAATTCCCGCCGAGATCTCCGATGTGCTGATGAAAGCAATGGCGATACGGCGGGAGGAACGTTATGACTCGGCGTCGATCATGCGGCAGGTCTTGCGGACGGCGTTAGTTCGCATGAAAGAACGCGAATCTGAAGAAGCCGTTGAAATGAAAGTAACGGCCGAGGAGGTCAAACAAACACAGAAGGCGAGTGCGGTTCCTTCTCCGGCACAAGTTCAGGCAAACGCGAAAAAGATCGAAGATGAAGCCGCGGCTACTCAGAAGGCCGAATTAGTGAAGCAGGTTCGCGAAGCTGAGGAGCAGAGTCTGGCCGCCGACGCCGAACGTCGCGTTCAAGAAGAAGAGGCTGCGGTAAAAGCCGCCTTGACGGCGGACGCAATAAAGGATGAGCCCTCGGACGATGATCTGCTGCAGATATTATTGCCGACCTCTCCTGCCGCCGAAGATTCGCCTGTTCATCAGGCCAACCCGGAAGCGAAGAAAGCCGGTGAAGCCGTGAAAGCTAAAACCGGCGAATCCGTTTCAAAGAAGGCCAATGAAACGGCAAAGCAAGGCTCAACGGTCAGTGAAGCACCTGTTTCCATATCTGAAGAAACAAATTTCGATGTTCCGGTAAGCCGTGGTTTTCCGCTTGGAATGCCGCTTATTGCCGTCGGAATCGGCGTCGTGCTTATCGTAATTGTTGCTGCGTGGGTATTAATGCCCGGAAATCCCGCTGGCGGCGGACAGCCTGCCCAAACACAGTCAGAAGCAGCAGCCCAGCCCGCACCCGCACCGGCGGTTCAATCGATGATGCCTTCGAATACCGAAGTAGCTCCGGCTGCAGCTGATCCGAAGACATCGGAGCCCGCCGCGGATAATGCTGTAACTCCGGACAAGGCAGCTCAAAAAGCGAAAAAACCGACACCTACCCCAAAACCTGCTAAACCGGCAGCTGAAGCCAAGAAAGCTGTCACGGTTGACGATTTGATCAACGACAACTAATCAGAAGCCGATCAAAACCCTGAAAATGCAAAGGATGAATGATATGAATCTTGCCTACACCCGCCTAATGAAAACCGCACCTCTGAAGCTCGTCTCACTATTTGTGTTGACGTCGTTTATACTCACCTTCGCCTTTACCGCGGCTGCACAGCAGCCGCACTTAAGCCTCGCCGATCTTCTGATCGCTTTAAGATCGAAGAAGGTTACTCTTGTCCAGCGAAATACGATCCTGACCGAAGCCGTTAAACAGCGCGGGGTAACTTTCGACCTGACGGTGGATGTACAGAATGAACTAACCGCAACTGGTGCTGATAAAGGACTTATCGACGCCATTAAGCAGAAGATTGCTTCGGTTAAACCTGTTCCGACACCCACTCTTGTGGCGGTCGCTACGCCGGTTCCAACCCCGACACCGCCCGATGCCGCCTTTTTTCAAAAACGGGCGGACACAAATCTTGGAAAGGGTGAGTTCGCATTGGCTGTTGCCGATTATAATAAAGCCGTGGAACTCAAAGCCGACGACCCAGTTTCGTTTCTCAACCGCGGAAAGGCGCATTACAATCTCAAGTCGTTCGATAAATCCATTTCCGATTACGACCGCTCGATAACTCTTAATCCGAAGGAATCCGTGGCATATCTCAACCGCGCAGTGTCCCACGAAAAGATGGGAAATCCGACGAAAGCCATGTCAGACTTCCAGCAGGCGATACAGCTTGATTCAGCCAATGAATCGGCTAAATTAGGATTTAAGAGACTTCAGGACGAAGCCGCGGCGGCACTTGCGAAATTGAAGCCGGCTCCTGTAGTTCCTGAGCCTGTCAAAGCTCCAGAGTTCTTAAATCTCGGAAATATCACCCTGGAAAGCGCAACCCGAATGGTCACACCGATGTATTCACCGCTGGCCCAGAAATCGAATATCGAAGGCCGGGTGACGGTTGAAGTAGAACTTGACGAAAAAGGAAATGTCGTTGGAGCGAAAGCAACAACGGGACATCAACTGCTTCGTGGTTCCGCCGAGGACGCAGCCCGGAAATCGAAATTCAAACCGGCAATGTTCAGTAATGCTCCAATAAAGGCCAAAGGATCAATTACTTATAACTTTAGTTTGAAGGCAAACTAGAACGCTCTGAATCGATTAAAAAAGCACCTGTTCAGCAGGTGCTTTTTTGTTGACGCTTACTCATAGCTCAGAGCTTCTACCGCATCCAGGCGCGCGGCGCGCATCGCCGGATAAAGCCCGCCCAACGCTCCGCCGAGCAAGCCGACAATAAACGTCAGCCCAATTACCGATGTGCTAAATTCCACGGTTAGAGTCGTGACTTTGCCTAAAAAATAGGTCAACAAGACCGTCAGCAGAATACCGCCGACGATGCCGCAAAAGCTTATCAGCAAAGCTTCCTGCGTGATCGTCCATCCGATGCGTGCATTACTCATTCCTAATGATTTCATGATGCCGATCTGACGTGTCCGTTCGGTAACGGTCGTGTACATTGTCAGCAGGATCACCAGCGCGCTGATAACAGCGGCGATCCCGATAAAGATGTTAAGAAAAATATTCAGGGCGGGGAAGCCGGCCATGTAGAGTTCTTCTAGGTCCTTAGTTCTTATGATTTGGTAATCTGGAAACGCAGTCAGCAGATTCTGCCCGGTCTGCTCCACCGTAAACCCGGGTTTAACGGCTATTAAAATGGATGATAATTTCTCCTCGCTGCCAAGCTGCGACTGCATCAGCGGCAGCGCGATCTTGACGCGGGCGCCTCCGGCAGGCTCATATGTGCCAACCACTGTAAACGGCCGCTCATAAAGTGGAATCGTCTGGCCAATCTTAAAGTTTTTTTGTTTCTGCCATGCGGTGTCGATGATCGCCTCGTCTGCATTTACGGAAAACCCCCGGCCTTCGACAATGCGCAAACCTGAAATTGCCTGGTACTCCTCTAAATTCACACCGTCAATCAGACGTTTACCGGTATTATTATCGGCGGCATCCACGGAATTTTGCCCGATACCGACCGCGTTTGCCACACCTTCAACCTTCATTATCTCGTCCGTCATCGAAGCGGCCAGCCGGAATGATTCGGTACCGCTCATCCCGATGGAACCCGAAGGACGAAAAAATATTTCGGCCCCGACATTAGCCTCGCGGTTAGCCTGTTCACGCATTGAACCGTTCGAAAGACCGACCGTAAAAACGATCAGCAGAACGCCGACGGCGATACCCAGAATGCTCACAAAAGTGCGCGCCGGGCGATGAAACATATTCGAAAAAACAAGACTGTCCATATAAGGATCGCGGACATCTTTGTCCGCAACGGTTTTAGCGGATAAAGATGTCCGCGTTCCATCGTTACTGCGTCTTTGCCGTTGAGGTATTCGTGTTAGTCCCGGCTATTTGATTTTGCAAAGCCGATTCCTGTTGAATATCCTCATTCGATTTCCAGCCGGCTTTCTTTAATAATTCAATAGCAAACTGAATCGGCACGGCCATATTCGCGGCGGTGTTCTCGGTAAATACGCCGAAATTTACCCCGATAACCTTGCCGGTTTGGCCAAACAAAGGAGCACCCGAACCGCCTTCCGCCGTTTTTGCATCGTGAACGATTCGGCGTGTGTCAAGGTCGGTGATTGCTCCCTGCGTCGTAAGCGGTACTATCTTCTTCGACTGCGCGAGAAAATTGATCAAATTCTGCCGCGAGTTTCCAAAACGGGTATTGATTGACTTTGCTTCGGCATCATCCACCATTGCCAGCAGCCTGTCGGGACCACTAGGATAGCCCATAGTGACAACGGTTTTGCCGATCGTCGATGCTTCGGTATCAGTTTCCAGCGGAATTACCGGCACCTCCGCCGGAAGGAGACTCGCATCGATCGAAGCGACCGCCAGATCTTCACGGCCGCCTGTTTGCCGGACTTTCAATGTGAACGGCTGCGGCACATTCGGAAAATAGATAACCAGCCGTTTCAACCTGGCACGGCCGTCCGATTCGACCATCATTTGCTTAACCAGATCATCTTCAGTCCACGGCGAAAGCACATGGCGGTTCGTCACGATGTAACCACCGCCAACATGAAATCCTGTCCCGATGAAATCATATTCGACGGGGCTGCCGTTTCCTTCGGTAGTCAGGCCGGTCTGGGTTTGAGGCTTTTGCGGCGAAGGGTCTTCGGTCTGTGCAGGCTCGTACGGGTTCGCTTGTAACGCCTGCGGATCAGGATAGCGAAGCGTCTTGCCGGATTTTCGCTCGACCAGATCGTAAACACCTACGATCAGGCAAACGCCGTTGCCGTAATCGACGCGAAGATTTTGGGCCAGCGAAACCGTCTTAATGATGTCTTTGTTGGCTTTGTCGAGCTCGCCGATCTGGTCGTTTGTCAGGCCAAGCTGCTTCTCCAGCTTTTCGATTATATTATTCTGGCGTTCGGCCTGTTCGCGGCCTTCCTTTAATTCCTTGTTCACCGCAAAACCGAGATACAAAACCCCGGAAATAAATCCGATAGCCAGGACAAAGCTGATTGCCTTCGTCGTCCAGCTTACCTCGCGCATCAATTCACGAGAAAACTCGCGTAAAAATGCTTTTGCATCATCGCGTTTCGGCGATATTGCGGATTCAAGAGCGGCTTCCTCGATAAACTGGGCAATGTGCGGCTGATCGCGGTTCGTCGTTATCAGCGAGGGTTTGGCCGTGAGGGCGAAAAACGAGAATGAAATATCCGTCTCTTCGATCTTCAGCAGATCGCCGTCGGTAATCGCGATAAACCGCCGAATCGGCTTGCCATTTATCGTAAATTTAAGCAAAGGATCGAAATTCGTGATCCTGAAGACACCGTCGGTGTTCTCCAATTCGATCCACATTCCGGCGTTTTCCAGCTGTTTGGTGTGAATTTGAAGGTCGCTGGTTTCGTCAGAGCCAATGCGCAGATGGTCTTCCGTGAAAAACTCGGTGCGCTTTTCGGACCCGACCGAGATATGAATAATTATGCCGACTGCCATGTTGAAAAATTGCCAGAGCCAACCGTAAATATTAGCACAAACACAATTGTTTTCGATGTCAATTGCACCCGATTCGTGGCAAAATATTAAAGATGAGCAACAGGAAATTTATCGACGACCGCGGGCAGTTCGAAAAACTTGCCCCGGTCGCAAAAGCTGAAATAAAACATCATATTTTCGTCTGCAATGGTAAGTCCTGCACAGCCGCCGGAAGCGCGGATGTAAAGGCGGCATTTGAAACAGAATTAGAAAGCCGGAACCTGAGGTACGGCAAGGAATTAAAAGGCAGAAACCCGAACGGCACAGTTTTATTAACCGACTGCGGGTCAGTAGGATTCTGCTCCATCGGCCCGGCGGTCTTGGTCTACCCCGAAAACGTATGGTACGCCCAAGTCCAACCCAAAGACATTGCAGAGATCGTCGTGGAACACCTCGAAAGAGGGAATGTCGTTAAAAGATTAGTATTGATTGAAAGTCAAAATTCATAAACTAGAAGAAATGCCCAATTCCGTGTACTAAATATAATCTCTTATCACTATTTTCCGTCTTCCTTTTCATGCTCCGCCTCTGCCAGAGCGTCAGCAATAGCAGGATACATCTGTGAATGTTCCAGCCCAGGATGTCGTTTGCCGTAAGTTACTGGCACATCGCGAGTTGCGTCGCTCGGAATAACCAACGGTGCTATGCAAAGAACAAAAAAGGCTAAACGCCGAATACCGAGCCCACCGGTCATGTCACCATTAACTTTTTTGGGAATTTGGCGCTTATGAGACGAACGTGTGGAATAAATATTGATAACAAGGGCGATGATGCCGACGAGCACCATGAGAATATTGAGCATCTGCCCGTTCGGCAAACCCCACATCGAGGTCGGATATTCGCGCAAAAGATCGATCGGGATGCGCAGCGCGGAGTATAATATTACGAAAATCACGGCGACCCTGCCCGGTGGCACGCCCAGGCTTCTCACCCACAACAAAAACGGGACGAGCAGGAAATTCTTGAGCCCGTCGTACAGCACGACCGGATGGCGAAAACCTTCGACATTCGGAAATTGAACTCCCCACGGAAGATCGGTAAGGCTGCCGAATATCTGCCCGTCGATAAAATTCCCGAGCCGACCGAATCCCAAAATGATCGCGGCAGAGATCGCTAGCAGATCTAAGATCCGACGGATCGGAGCATTGTATAGAAGACAAAATATTAAAACGCCTGCAGCACCGCCAAAAATCAACCCGTGCGAGGCAAAACCGCCAACCCAAATGCTCGGGATCAGCAAAAGGTGGTCCCGGTAAAATTCCCATTCGTTGTTAATAACAACGAGCGCACGCCCGCCGATGAGAATTCCAATCGCCAGAAATATTGTCAGACCATAAACGGCCGGCAGCGAAAGGCCGACACGCTCACGGTTTCTGCGAATGAAAATGTGCGCGTTGAGAAATCCTAGCGTAAAACTTAGCCCGTACCACCAAATATGCAAGCCAAAGATTGAGAAGATGATCGGATCGATATTGTGGACAAACGGGCCAATCATTATTTTTACATCTGCGTTTTAGAAGATTCTAATCTGACAGACCACGAAGCCTTGTAACATCGGTCCTGGTGAGCTAAGGGCACCGGACTTAATCCACTTTATCCCAATCAAACGGAAAGTATTTGCCGGTGTCCTCGGCCTTAACGTCCTGGCCCAAAAGTTTAAATGCCGCTGCCAGAACCGGGTCACGTTGAGCCGCAAGATCAGTTCCAGTGAGGAGCATTTTGAACTGTGGCGTTACGCCAACATGTTCGAGGCTTACGCCGTCTGCCATTATTACGTCCGCGTTCGTCATACTCATACCATAAGGAACTATACGATCGACACCCATTTCCATTGAATACCGCGGGATAGCATCACTGCGCCTGCCGATTGATCGCCAATCACAATTCCCTTTTGTTCTAACTGTACGAAGCGGGCGATCCTTCAGTAAAGAATGAATCAATTTGAATTTGCGAATTTATGCCGTCGATGCCGACGCTTCCGTATCGGGCTTCCAACGTAGCACCGGTTTTCTGGCGGCGGCGGCTTCGTCGAGGCGGCCGATTCGGGTGGAATGCGGGGCGTCGATTACTAGCTGCGGATTTTCCCGGGCTTCTTTGTCGATGTCCTTCATTGCCTCGACAAAGGCGTCGAGGTCCTGGCGGCCGACTGATTCGGTCGGTTCGATGAGCATAGCACCTTCGACGACGAGCGGGAAGTAGATCGTCATTGGATGAAAGCCGTAATCGATCAGGCGTTTTGCAATGTCGAGCGTGTGGACGCCTTTTCGTGATTGCTTTTTGTGCGACAGGACCACCTCATGCATCGGATCGGCGGCGAACGGCTTATCGAAATCTTCACTTAGTGCGTTTGAAACGTACCGGGCATTCAAAACGGCAGCTTCGGTCGCTTCTTTCAGGCCGTCGGCTCCATGCGTGTAAATATAGGATAGCGCCCGGATCATCATTCCGAAATTGCCGTAAAATGCTTTAACGCGACCGATTGATTCAGGACGATTAAAGTCGAGGCGAAACTTAGGTTGGGTTTCGTCAGCGTTCGGCACACTCCCTACCGGTCGTGTTTCCGTCTTTACGATGCTCGGGGTCGGCAAAAACGGTTCCAAAGCTTCCGTACACAGACACGGCCCACAGCCGGGCCCGCCGCCGCCGTGCGGTGTCGAGAAGGTTTTATGTAAATTAAGATGGATAACGTCCACACCCATATCGCCGGGCCGGGCGATGCCGACGAGGGCGTTCATATTCGCTCCGTCCATGTAAACCAAGCCGCCTGCGGCATGAATGGTCTCGCAGATCTCTTTAATATTTGTCTCGAAAATACCAACTGTGTTCGGATTGGTCAGCATTAATCCGGCAACGCCGCCTTCGTCGCAAAGCATTTTGAGATGCTCCATATCGGTCAGGCCTTCTGCTGTCGAACGGATTGTCTTGACCGAAAATCCGGCCATGGCAGCCGAAGCGGGATTTGTACCATGGGCCGAATCGGGAATCAGCATTACGCGGCGATCTTTGGAAGCTTCCCCGTCGCGTTTATCGAGAAACGCCCGGATCAGCATAACGCCGGTCATTTCGCCCTGAGCACCGGCCGCGGGCTGTAAGGAAACTCCCGGAAGTCCCGTAATTTCCGCCAAGTCCTGTTGCAATTCGTAAATTAACTCGAGAGCGCCCTGCGATTCTGCTTCGGGTGCGAGCGGATGAAGATTTGTAAAACCGGAAATACGCGCGACCTTCTCATTCAGCCGCGAATTGTACTTCATCGTGCATGAGCCGAGCGGATACATGCCAAGGTCGATCGAGTAATTCCATGTTGAAATCCGCGTAAAATGCCTGATCACATCGACTTCGGAAACTTCCGGCACGCCGTCCAGATCGTCGGCCCGGCGAAGTTCGACCGGCAGAAGATCGTTCAGACTGGTTTCTTCGACGTCCAATTTCGGCAGACGATAGCCAACTCGGCCGGTCTGTGAACGCTCGAAGATCAAAGATTCGTTCTGCGATGGATGTTGGGTAACTTTCTTTATTGACATAATGTAATTTTACCTTCGGGCGCTCGATCAGGAGTCCTTGAAATAGTTCGTCTCCACTTTCTCCTAGGCTTCCTTAAGCGAGCTACAAAACATGCTTTTGCCGGACGGAATTAAGTCGGCCGCCGACGTTTCCGAGGCCTTAGCCGGCCGATGCAATGAATGTTCTGCGATCAATGCCGTTAATTCAAAATTCCTGTCAGTCAATCTTCAACAAGTTAATGGGGTCCTTTCGCTTTCGAAAGACGCGGTAAACGATCCAAATGAATGTAAGTGGAAGGCCATAGTAAATATAGAGAAGGAAAGCCTCCAGAAATAGCCAGATTAGATAAAGCACTACCATAATCGTGTAATATTCAAACGTGCTATATCCTTCGGGAATCACCTCATCCTCCTAGAGAAGCTACCAACGCATCTATTTGCTCACGCGTTTTCGTCTCGGTCACGCATATGAGAAAATCGTTGTCGGATCCTGCGTAATACTTAGAAAGTGCAAGCCCGCCGACTATGCCTTTTTCTCGTACGCTCTCGAGAATTTCGTTTGCGGGCCGCGAGCCGCGGACTACGAATTCGTTGAATGTCGGTGCCGAAAGTGGAATTGAATAACCATTGGTCGCGGCGATCTGTTTTTTCGCGTATGCAGCCTTTTGTGCATTCTGCATCGCGACTTCCTGTAGGCCTTTTTTGCCCATCGTTTCCATGTATATGGTAGCGGCGAGTGCAATCAGGCCTTGATTGGTGCAGATATTGGAGGTCGCTTTTTCGCGGCGGATGTGTTGCTCGCGGGTTGAAAGGGTAAGCACGAAGCCGCGGTTGCCGTTTTTGTCGTACGCAACGCCGCAGAGGCGTCCGGGCATATTGCGCACAAATTTTTCACGCGTGGCGAAGAGGCCGAGATGCGGCCCGCCGAAGCTCATCGGAATACCGAACGACTGGCCTTCGCCGACGACAATATCGGCGCCGCATTCGCCTGGAGATTTTAATAAGCCGAAGGAAATCGCTTCTGTAACGACGACGATCAATAATGCTCCGGCGGCGTGAGCCTGATCGGCCAACGCCTGCAAATCTTCAATACATCCGAAAAAGTTTGGTGATTGCACGACAACAGCTGCGACCGTATCATCCAGTCCTTCGATTGAAGCAATTCGTCCGGTCGTTTCATTGAAACCGGCTGACATAATTTCGAGTTCGCCGTGCTGCGTATATGTTCTTGCCACTTCACGGTATTCGGGATGAACTGTGTCCGCGACAATTATTTTGTCTTTGCGCGTAACCCTTTGCGCCATTAAATAGGCTTCGGCCATCGAGGTCGAACCGTCGTACATCGACGCATTCGCCACTTCCATTCCGGTTAATTGGCAGACCAAGGTTTGGAATTCGAAGATGTATTGCAGCGTGCCTTGCGATATTTCCGGCTGATACGGCGTGTATGAAGTGAAAAATTCCGAGCGTTGGATCAGGTGATCGACGACGGTGGGTGAAAAGTGTGAATAGACGCCGGCGCCGAGAAATGACGGCTTAGCTGCGGCAGTATTCTTGGCAGCAAAGCCTTCCATTGCAGCGATCACTTCCGATTCGGCCAAAGCTTCGGTCACGTTCAAAGCCCGGTTTAGCTGAACATCCTGAGGAATTGAGCGAAATAGCTCGGCGGCGGAGTTTAGACCGACGACATTGAGCATTTCCTGCCGTTCTTCGGGGGAATTAGGTATGTATCTCATTTAGTTGAAAATGGAAAATGGAAAATGGAAAATGGACAATTTTAAGAGATGTCAAAATTGTCCATTTTCCATTTTCAATTATGCATTCGCTGAAAGGTATTCTTCGTATTCTTCGCCGGAAAGCATCGCATCGGCGTCGCCCGGATTGTCCATTTTTACTTTGATGAACCATGCGTCTCCGTAAGGGTCGCTGTTTACCTTTTCGGGCGTGTCGTTTAAGGCATCGTTTACCTCGACAATCTCACCAGCGAGCGGCGTAAAGACCTCGGACACGGCCTTGACGGATTCGACCGAACCGAACGCCTCGTGCGAGCCGAGCTTGTCACCAACGCGCGGCATATCGATATAAACAACGTCGCCCAAGGAGTGCTGAGCATAGTCCGTAATGCCGATGCTCGCCAAGTTGCCTTCAACTAAAACCCACTCGTGATCCTTGCTGTAACGTAAATTTTCCGGAATGTTGTTTGCCATATTTTTTAATAAATGTTCTGAGTTTCACGCAAAAGACACGCTGAAGCGTGAACTCAAAACGCAAGCCGATCAATTATTTCTTTTCCCGTTTATAAAAAGGAGTTTCGACCACCTTCGCCGCCAGATGTTTGCCTCTCACATCAATTTTAATTTCTTGCCCGATATTTGCAAATTCGGTTGGTAGAAAAGCCAACCCGATGTTTTTCTTTAAAAACGGTGCCGGGCTGCCTGACGTGACGTAGCCGACTTTTTTGTCGTCGATGTAAACGTCGAAATCGTCACGGGCGATGCCGCGGTCGGTCATTTCAAAGCCGACGAGTTTGCGATCCAAACCTTTTTCCTTCTTTGCTACCAATTTGTCGCGGCCGATAAAATCACCTTTCTGAAGTTTAGTGATCCAGCCCAAACCGGATTCAATCGTCATAATGTCGTCGCTGAGTTCGTGTCCGTAAAGCGACATTCCCGATTCGAGCCTCAGCGTATTTCTCGCAGCAAGGCCCGCCGGTAGAATTCCGCCGTCCTCACCATAGTTTCCTGTTTCGAGCAATTTATTCCAGATCCGTTCCGCGAATTCAGCCGCAGCATAAACTTCAAATCCGTCTTCACCGGTATAACCGGTACGCGAAATTATCGCTTCGACGCCGTCAACGCGGCCGGTCGTGAACCAGTAATACTTGATCTCATCCAAATTCGTTTCCGTAAGCTCCTGCAAAATCCCGACCGCGTTCGGGCCCTGAACGGCGATCTGGCAATAATCCTTGCTGGCATTGGTTAGGGCAATGTCTTCGCCTTTATTTTCGTGCGAAGTAATCCAATCCCAATCTTTTTCGGTCGTCCCGGCGTTTACCACTAATAAAAGCTTGTTCGAATTAAAGCGGTAAACAAGCAGATCATCTACGACGCCTCCTTTTTCATTGGTGAAAGCGGAATAATGGGCCTGGCCGTCAACCAGTTTGGTGACGTCATTTGTCGTCAGCCGGTTGACGAAATCAATCGCGTCCATGCCTTCGACCCAGATCTCGCCCATATGCGAGACGTCGAAAAGCCCTGCCCCCGTCCGGGTCCGCAAATGTTCTTCCATCACGCCGGCCGAATACTGCACCGGCATATCCCACCCGCCAAAATCGACCATTTTCCCGCCTAGCTCGCGGTGAACATCATTTAGCGGAGTTTTCTTCAGATTTTCCATAAGTTCATAATTCAGGCTTAAAACTTGTTGTTTGATTTAAATGTAATTGAGAAACGGGCTATATGTCCAAAAGCGGATTGAGTTTGTTAAGTGTACGAAAAGACTGAGGAATCCTTTATGTTTTGGTTTTGAAAACATATTTTCAAACTGAACACTACGGTTTTTTACTTTTTCTTGATCTCGGGTGGAAGTTTGCCGATGGCTTCGATGATCTGGTTTGAAAGATCGATGGAGGCTAGCAGCAGGCCTTTTTCCATGTCGGCCTTTGAATTATCGAGTTGAGATCTGAACGCTGGAAGGTATCTTTGGGCGGCTTGGCCGAGGCTTCGTACCGCGACGGAAAAACGCTGCGGGTCTTTTTTTGCTTCTTTATCGCCCTTTTCGCGTACAGGGGCGGAGTCGGGATGCTCAGAGAGATTGTCGATGTCGTCGATGGCTTTTTGGAGCAGTTTCTTGATGTCCGAGAGAATTTCGAGCCGCGAGCCCTTGGGAGCGGCTCCCCAGGCATCTGAATGTTTTCCGCCTTGTTTCCAGCCGCCGACGTCAACGCCGAGGACTTCAAAACGGCGGTCGATCATTTTGGCTAATACTTCGATTCGGGCATCAATATCCTGACTATCGCGGATCAATTCTATTTCCTCGTCGGTCATAAAATCACGACGTTGGGCCGATGCCGGGCCGACGAAAAAATAGCCGAAAACAAATGTTAATGCGAGTGTAATTATAAAAGTTCGGATGAATCGATCTGTCATTATGATTTCCTGTTAGGCACGACGGTATCGCCGAAAAGCGGTTCGATTGCTTTTGAGCGGGCGTCGCGTAAATATCTGGTTAAAATCCGCACATAAAATTCATAGCGGGCTGGTAGTTCCCGGCGGATGATTTCCATTCTCGGTATAAATGTCCGCAGCCCAATTTCCAGCCTCTTAAAATTGTTTAAAACCTTGCCGCTGTCGCTCCGGCTGACTTGCGTCAAAAATACGAGCGTGTTGTCCACCAGGCCGTGAAAACCGCCTAATTCCAGAAACATTTGCGTAAACTCCTGGCGGGAGTTTAGTTCCTCGGCCTTTTTCAGCCGCAGGTCCATTAGTTCCAATGCGAGCTTTGTCCGCTTTTTGACCTCGGTTTCGGCTTCGAGCTGCGACCTTTCGGCTTGGGATACATTTTTGACCGGCGGCGGAGCCATGTCATCGGGCGGTTCGTATTGGGCAAAGGCTGGTGAGAAGGAAAATGCGGACAAAAGAAGCAAGATAGGAAGTAATTTAAAGTAGGCGGCAAAACGTAGATTTTCCACAATCCTAAAATTCAGTATCAGTCTATTATTACTTCCCATTTCTTTTGCCCTTTTTGTCTTTGATCTGTTTTTCAAGCCCCGGAAGCCGCAGATTTACTTTTTCAATTTCCAGTTTACTCTTTTCGGCATTGGCAATACGAAGAAACTGCTGATAATTGGCCATCGCGTCCACATATTCTTTCAAGTGGTCGTGAATAATACCGAGAAAATAATAGGCGATCGGCAGGTTCGGCTGTTTCTCGATGAGCCATTGATATTCGGTCTTTGCTTCAGCGTAATTCTTCAGCTGAAAAAGAGCGATCGCTAAATTCGCGTGCACCGTGGAATTATCCGGAGCGATTCTCAGAATTCGTTTGAACAGTGCGATTGCCTCGGTATAAAGCTTTGCCTGGACAAGTGCCGCTCCGTAGCCTATTGCAGGATTTAGATTTGCCGGATCGGCCTCCGATGCGCGGCGGCAAAAGTCCAGAGCCTTGGCCGGATTTTCAATTCGAAAAACGGTACACAGCCGGCCCAAAATTGCCGGGTTGCCGCTATCCTTTTCGAGCTGTTTTTCTAGTTCGGCGGCACTCGACGAGCTATTTATAAGAATCGTATCACGAAATGCTGTCAAATCGGGAGAAGGATTTTCAACGGAACTAAGCAGCTTTAAAGCTTCATTATCCTTTCCGTACATATATAAAACGCGGGCACGGAGAATTTTGACACCCTGCGAATTCGGAGCGACGGCTTCGAGACGGGCGACAACATCATCAGCCGCTGCCGCATCGCTCTCGTCCAGTGCCGCGGATGCCCTGGAGGCAAGAGCGAATTGATTTCGAGGATCCATCTCAAGAGCCTTCGCCGCACTCGATTTCGCTGAATTGTTATCGCCAAGAGCAATTTCCAATGCCGAGCGGGCCGCCCAGATTGATGCCGTTGGTTTGGCCTTTGCCGTTTGAATTTTGAGCTTATTTAAGAGTCCGGTTAACACTGCGGGGCTGGCCTTTGTTTTCAGCCTCAGTTCGGTCAATGCCGTGTAGGCGGGAAAATTCAGCTCGTCCAATTTTAGAGCTTTTGTAAGAAATTGTTCCGCTTCGTCATATTTGGCCTTTGTTACCAGAACAGAGCCGAGGTTCGTTAGGGCAAGAGTCCAATCGTCCTTATGCTCGACCGCCCGGCGGAAGGATTTTTCGGCCTCGTCGATCCGGTTAAGCGAAAGGAACGCGGTTCCAAGCTGAAATTCGGCCTCGGGAAATTTTGGAATGATAGATAAAGCCTTTTCGTAAAGCTTTATCGCGGCCGGCAGATCGCCCTTCTCATGTGCATCCTGCGCCTCGTTGAAAAGAGCAACCGCTTCGCCCGAATTGTCTTCGGGTTCCTGGGCAAAGTTAAAAACGGCAAACATCAGCAGCAAAATTACTGTAACGAAAAGAGTCGGGATTCGAATCGAAATCGGCATCGCTTTATAAGGAAAATTAGAATTCATTAGTTTAAGATAGCTCGCAATCGTAAAGAAATTCCACGATTTTAGTCATCCGAACCGTCCACATTTCGATTCTATACATTTGCGTTCTATCTAATGCCTAAGTTAAGATTTTTAGATTGTCGCTACGTCTGGAATCACAGTGTTTTGGCTTAGAAATGATCGCAATTCCGCAGAAAACGTCCGCTTCACCAATCATACCAACCGCGCCCGAAAAAGAACAAAATCTCAGACGTATGATGCGCGATATGAAAAGCGTGTTGGTTGCCTATTCCGGGGGCGTTGACAGTGCGTTTCTGGCTTTAATTGCAACGCAGGAGCTAGGAAAACGTGCATTATGCATTACCGGCCTGTCACCGAGCGTTTCCGAATTCCAAAGAACTGAAGCCGCAAAGATAGCCCGCGAATTTGATTTTAACTTCGAAACGATCGATACCGCCGAGATGGAGGACCCGTCTTACCGGGCAAACGCTGAAAATCGGTGCTATTTTTGCAAATCGGAACTTTACGGCAAACTTGCGGAAGTTGCCGAATCCCGCGATATTGCGTTTGTTGTCGATGGTACGAATGCCGACGATACCGGAGATCATCGTCCCGGCCGAACCGCCGCGGATGAGAATAAGGTAAGAAGCCCGCTTGTTGAGGCCGGATTTTCCAAAGATGAGATTCGGCAGCTAAGCCGAAAACAAGGATTGTCCGGTTGGGATAAACCTGCCAGCCCGTGCCTTTCCTCAAGAATCGCTCACGGCGTCCCGGTTACTATCGGGCGGTTAACAAAAGTTGAAAAAGGCGAAGATCTTCTGCGGCGAATGGGTTTCAGAGAATTCCGGGCTCGCGTTCACGGCGACCTTGTACGCATTGAAATTTCGACAGTTGAATTGGAAAAAGCATTAAATATGGAAATAGCCGGGAAACTAACGGCCGGTTTCCGCGAACTCGGTTTTAGATATGTAACGCTGGATATGGAAGGCTTCCGATCCGGCGCGATGAATAACAAAAAAATCAGTTATCAGTTAGAACAATTGGAGAATGTATAAAAATGGCAAATCCGATGGCCGACGAAATGCGGCGCTTTAAGGGAAGCGACGAAAAGAATCCCTTCGAAGCTATGAGCGAACGGTTCGACAAAGCCGCTCAACTTCTTGGATTGGACGCCGACCTCTATGCGGTCATGCGTGTTCCCAGCCGGGAAATTAAGGTGTATGTGCCAGTCCGGATGGACACGGGACACATTCAGGTGTTCGAAGGCTACCGTGTGCAGCATAATTTTGCCCGCGGGCCGGCAAAGGGCGGTATTCGTTATGCTCCCGATGTAAGCCTGGACGAGGTTAAAGCACTTTCCGCGTGGATGACGTGGAAATGCGCGGTTGTCAACGTTCCGTTCGGCGGCGGTAAAGGCGGGATTATCTGCAACCCCGCGCAAATGTCGCTCGGCGAACTGGAACGTATGACCAGGCGTTACACGGCCGAGCTGATCGATTTTATCGGCCCTGACAAAGATGTTCCGGCCCCGGATATGAACACTAACGAGCAGACGATGGCTTGGATCATGGATACATATTCCATGCATGCCCGCCACACCGTGACCGCCGTCGTGACGGGAAAGCCAGTCGCTCTTGGTGGATCGCTTGGAAGAAGGGAGGCAACGGGCCGAGGTGTTTTGTTTTGTGTTAATGAGGCTATAAAGAGGTTTGACCTGACGCCGGAGCAAACAACCGTTGTTGTCCAGGGTTCCGGCAATGTCGGCGGGATCGGAGCCCAACTGATGCATGAGCAGGGCTACAAGGTTATCGCTATTTCGGATGTCGGCGGCGGTATTTATAATCGGGCCGGCCTCGATATTCCGGCTGTTCTGGAATTTCTGCAAAAGAATAGAACTCTGGAAGATTATCCGGGTGCCGAACAGGTTTCTAATAAAGACCTATTGGAGATCGAATGCGACGTTCTCGCTCCGTGCGCGACCGAAAATCAGATCACTTCGGAAAATGCCGATCGCATAAAATGCAAGATTCTTGCCGAGGGAGCCAATGGCCCGACTACCCCGAAAGCCGATAAGATATTGCATGATAAGGGAATCTTCGTTATCCCTGACATTCTCGCAAATGCGGGCGGCGTCACTGTTTCATACTTCGAATGGGTACAGGACAGGATGGGATATTTCTGGCAGGAAAGCCAGGTAAATACACGACTGGAAGAGAAAATGGTCGCGAGTTTCAATGAACTTTGCCACTACGCGACCAAGCATGAGGTCGATACACGGACCGCCGCTTACATGCTGGCAATTGACCGGGTAGCCTATGATACGAGAATGCGCGGCATTTACGCTTAAAGAAAATTTACGTAATTTGTTAAAAATGCTTGATTTTACGTTAAAGTTAGGTTAAGGTCGTAGCAATGATGTATTGAGATAACAGGCAATTTTTGCGCTGATCCGCAATATATTGTAAAATTTTTGCAGTTATCGACTTACTTTTTGCAAAGATACGCTAAAGAATACAGGCCGTTTAGGCTGGAAGTTTTTTAGTGTATGTGATATTTGAGTAGTCTATTGAAATATTGCGTTATCATATTTTATAGCTACAAATTGAAATTTAATTTTTTATTCGGCGGAGGACTATGATGAAACTCGCTTATAGAGTGTATATATTGACTCTTGTCTTGCTTTCTTTTGTCTTTGCGGCTTCGGCGCAGGACACCATTAAGAACGCAAGATCGGAAAAAGACGACAGAAATACGGCACCAACTGTCGGAACAGGTGGTCCGGTCGGCGGCCCGACCGGTCTTTTTACTGTTTACGACGGACAAACCTTGCGTAGAGGTGAGTTCACGTTCAGTGCTGCTTATAGTAATTTTGACCGTGATCCGGGCAACGCGGATTTTACAGAAGTACCGGTCAGCTTTCAAGTCGGTTTGACGGACAATTTTGAATTGTTCTTCAATACCGATGCATACCGTGCGATTAAGGTAAATTCGCCCCGTAATCTTTCCGGGTTTTATCTTCCTAATTCGCAGATCAACGGAACTAGCGGAGCGGCAATTGTTTATGCCCCGTCCGGTCCCGGAACAGGAATAAATGAAGGCCGGGCGATCTTCAGGCCTGCGGGAACTCAGCCATTTGTGCAATTTCCATTTGTAGGCGGAAGTGCCGGCAACTTCGGCTTTCCTTTCTCGGGTCCGATTTTCGGATTCCCGGTTGGAACTAATGCCACTCTCGGCGGTGTCATAGCCGGCGGTAATGGTGCGGACAACTTCCCTGGAATTGGTTCGCCGCTTGGCAGTATCCTTCCAGGATTTGCTCTTCAAACCGTATGTTCGCAAGCCGGCGTAACAACTTGTGCAGCCTCAGCTACAGCTCCTAGTGTTATCGTTCTTTCGCCCAGTTATCTGCCCGACGCTCCGTTTATCAATCGTACATACGGTGAATCGGCGTTCAGCACTTTCACGGTTGGCGGTAAATGGCGTTTCACGGATGTGAATAAGCCTTACGCGATCGGCGTTCAGGGTTTTTACCGGTTTTATGCTGATAACGCAAACGATTTCAGCGGATTTAACCAGCTTCAGCGTGGTGCCAGCCCTGGCAGCAGCCGTGGTGATTTCGGTGCGACCTTCTTCGCTGATGCCCGCTTGAGAAAATGGGTTAACATCTCTTTCAATGCTGGATACCATTACAACGGCAGCGTTAAAAGCGATGCGTTCGGCGATGACGTGACGATCCTTGATCGTCCGGATGAACTGCTTGTTTCCGGCGGCCTTGACTTTCCGGTTAACAAGTTTTTCCAGCCGATTCTGGAGTTCCGCTATCTGAAATATGTCGGAGGCCGTACACCTAATGCATTTGAAAACGATCCAATGGACGGCATCGCCGGGGTACGTGTATTTCCGGCCCGCTGGTTTGGATTTGGTGCTGCTTACAGGTACCACTTCAATCAACAGGATCGCGACAGCTTTGATGATGACGAAGATTCGCAAGTTAGTAGTGCCTTTGTTCCTTGCTTTAGCGGTACTACAGCGCCATGCACAGGGGGAAGGACTATAACCACATCTTTCACTGGCGTTCCTCCAGGATTCCAGACATCTAGCGATCCTCACGGATTTATCCTTAAGGCGTTCGTCGGTCGACGCAACAAGCGTCAGGGTGATATCATCAACATTCCCGCGAATGTGACGGCGGTCTCGCTCAGCGATACGAATATCGTATTGGCTTGTGCCCCGGGTTTCGTTCCAAGAGATGGCGGAGCTTGTAATGACAGCACTTCGGTTACCGTTACGACCACTGCCGTCGATACGGAAAACGATGTACTTACATATAACTACACCGTCACAGGCGGCCGCGTCACGGGAAATACCGCGACCGCAACCTGGGATTTGAGCGGTGTTCAGCCGGGAACCTATACGATCACTGCCGCTGTCGATGATGGCTGCGGACTGTGCGGTCAGACGAAAACCGAAACGATCACGGTTGCTGCATGTGACTGTGTACCTGACTTAGTTTGTAATTGTGCAAGCGTGTCCGTCAGCGGTCCTGCGGGAACGACCAATCCTGGTTCGACTATGGTATTCACCGCTAACTTGAGCGGCGGAAGCCAGAGCGATATTACCTATAACTGGACAGTTTCGGCTGGAACGATCGAATCCGGACAGGGAACACCTAGCATTACTGTTGCGACCACGCCTGATATGGCCGGCAGCAACGTAACTGCCACGGTTAACCTTGGCAACGTCGGACCTGTATCGTGCAGTTGCCCGACAACGGATGATGAAACCGCCGGAATTGCGGGCGCTCCGGAAGCAGTCATAGTCGATGAATTCGGCAAACTGTCGAATGACGCACTCAAGGCACGCCTTGATCCGTTCTTCGCTGAATTGTCGAATAACCCGAACGACCAGGGCTACATCATCAACTACGGAACGGACCGCGAAATTGCTGCTCGTGAAAGGGTAATCAGACGGTTTATCACTGATCGAAACATTGATGCAAGCCGCATCACCTTCGTAAGGGGCGGTGATACTGGAGAAGGAATCAAGACGAAGATCTACCGTATTCCTCCTGGTGCTGCAAACCCTGCACCGTAATCTGGAACCAGCTTTACATCGTTATTTGATGTGAACATTTTAAGGCGGATGAAGTTTCAATCGAAACTTCATCCGCCTTTCTCTTTTTAATAAAGTTTGGAATCCGCCATCAAATTGTGTAGAATAGCCAAAGAACGTGCACCCGAAAAATTATCCGCTTCAAATATCATCCGAATTGTCCAAATCAATGGTGCAAACATCTCATAGTGTTTCGTCATCTCAACAGGAGTGACAAAACCGTATCAAGTCATTCGCGTCAATAAATAAAAATTTCAGTCCGAATACTAGTATGAATTATTATCCGACCCCCAAAAATCGTTTCACAGCTTTGATTTTGGTTTTGGCGTTTGCCTCCCTACTCGCTCCGACATCCGTTTTTGCTGACGGCAACAAGTTTGAAGACCCGGAAAATTTTAGCGTTTGGTCGGTCGTGGGGCCGAGCGGCGGGGACGTGCGTTCGGTCGCGATTGATCCGCGTGATAAGGACCGGCTTTATGTCAGCACATTGGACGGACAAATTCATACATCTGCGGACGGCGGTAAAAGCTGGCGGCTCCTCGTTAATTTAAACAGGCCGCAGTTAGTGCTCGATCAGTTATTCGTTGACAGCCGCGATTCGATGATTATTTATACATCCGGCCATCGCGGGAAACAAGCCGGAGGATTCTTTAAGACAAAGGACGGCGGCGTGACCTGGAAGGAATCGAAGGAATTAAAGGGCGAGGCCATCCACGCCATGACCCAATCGGCGGATGATCCGAATGTTCTTTTTGTAGGCACGCCCGCCGGCGTTTGGGAATCGCGGGATTCGGGCGACGACTGGGAAAAGATCGCGTCCGAAACGATGCCGGTCAACGTCAATTCGATGGCGGTCGATCCTCGAAAGAACAGCACGATTTATGCCGGCACGAATTGGCGGCCTTATAAATCGACGGACAGCGGCAAAAGCTGGAGATTGATCAAGGACGGAATGATCGATGATTCGGATGTATTCGCGGTTACGGTAAATCCGCGTAACGCTGACCATATTATCGCCTCCGCGTGTAGCGGCATCTACGAATCGTTCAACGGCGGAAACAAATGGGCGAAGATACAGGGAATCCCTTCACAGTCACGACGGACGCGCGACCTCGTTCAGCATCCATCGATCGCGGGAACCGTTTACGCGGCAACCACCGAAGGTTTCTGGATGACGACCAATGGAGGCAAGGCGTGGAGCCTGACGACATCGCGGACGTTCGAAATTAATTCGATTGCGGTCCACCCGGAAGCTCCGAATCGTGTTTTTATTGGTACCAATAATTACGGCGTAATGGTTTCGAACGACGGCGGAAAAAACTTCAGTCCGACCAACGATAACTTTACCAGCCGATTTACATATTCCGTCACGCCGGATGCGGATAAGGCCGGCCGGCTTTATGCAACTACACAGAACACCGCAACAAGCGGCGGCTTCTTCTTTACGAGCGAGGACGACGGCCGCACCTGGATTCAAGCAAAGGGCCTGGATATCGACCGCGTATCTCCCTTTGCCGTGCTTCAGGACCGTGTAAATCCCGACCAATTATACGTTGGAACGAATATGGGCGTCTTTGGCTCAATTGACCGCGGGATCAACTGGACACACTTCAGCGAACCGAAACCTGAAAAAAAGCCCGTGAAGAAGGGAACGCGAGCGAAAAAAGGAGCTCCGGTAAAAAAAGCAGCTATAGCTATAGTTGCAGTTCCAAAACCGGAAGTGGAACAAGGGCCGAAATTCATTCCTGCGATCCTTGAAAAAGTTAAGGTCTTGACATACACCGAGGATGACAAAAACGGTATTATTGCGGGAACCGATAATGGTTTATACCGCACTTACGATATTAAGAAAGGCTGGGAGAAATTGCCGTTCGGCGATGGCATTAATGAAAATGTATTTGCCGTTCATGCATCGCCGCTCACACCGGGAACGATTTGGGTAGGGACGGCGGGATCGGGTGTCATAGTATCGACGGATGACGGCAAAACTTGGTCGAAAACGGAAGGCATTCCGCAGAATGTTCCGATCAGCTCGATCGCCTCCGATCCGAAACGCCCGAATTATTTATACGTCGGCACGATTCACTCTTTTTATCTGAGCCGTGACGGCGGCCGGACATGGCTGCGCCGCGGTGGAAATCTGCCGCTCGGAAATTATGCGAGCATCCTTGTGCATCCGACTAATAAGGATGAAATCTTCGTCGCCAGTGCTCTCGAAAATGACGGCGGAGTTTTCTTTTCCAGTGATGCCGGAATGAATTGGCGCCGCGTAGATTCGAAAAACATGGTGATACCTAGCCGCCGCGTCTGGGCTATGGCCTTTGATCCGAACGATCCGAACCGGATATTCGCTGGCTCGCACTCCTCGGGTGTTTACAGGATCGAACGTAAAAGTGCATCAGCGGAAATTTCGAAGGCAAAATCGGGCGAAGCGGCCAATGGAAATTAGCATAATTCCGATTCTTAGCAATTGAGACGGCTTGCGGGCCGTCTCTTTTTGTTTCCAGCTTTGCAGTTGTCGAATAGAATTCTATAATCTGAATGTCGGAAATAGATATTCGGTGTGGTAGCCGGTCCGGCGGCTTCAATATGAACGTAAACCAGAAATTGCGGGTAGAAAGTCTGCCGTTCGAAGAAATTCCCGGCCAGTCTAAATTGTTTGTCCAATATCAAAAAGATCCACTTTCCCTGAAAAAATACTATCCGTCGGTGGTTAAGTCGCATACCGAGATCGCCAACCGGATTCCGGAGGTGCTGGAAAACTACAAAGCCGACCGCGATCTGCTGTGCGATGCGTTGCTTGAAACGAATCAAAAATTCGGTTCGTCTGAGAAAACTTTCGCAAATATTGCCTTGTTGCGCAGGTCCGATACGGTTGCCGTGGTGACCGGCCAGCAAGCCGGGTTATTTTCTGGTCCGTTATACACCGTTTATAAAGCACTCTCCGCGATTAAAGCCGCCGAATGTTTGAGTGGCCGCGGTTATAACGCGGTTCCGGTTTTTTGGGTTGCGACGGAGGATCACGACTTCGAAGAAGTATCGAAAACATTTGTGCTAAGCCGCAAAGGAGGGCTGGTGGAGATTAAGAACGAGCCGAAGAAGTGTTACGAAAATCTTCCGGTAGGTTATGTGAAACTCGACGAATCAATTGACGACACCTTAAGAAATCTATTTAATGAACTCTCCGATACCGAATTTACGGAAGAGATCAGACAGCTTTTGCTCGAAAGCTGGATACCGGGAGCCTATTTCGGCGATGCATTCGCCGCTTTGTTAACCCGCCTTCTCGGCCATCACGGCCTGATAATTTTGTGTCCGCTCAACAAAGTTTTGAAGGAACTTGCCGCCCCCGTTTACGTAGATGCGATCAAAAAATCCGCAGAGATAGTTACGGCACTTCGCAGCCGGAGCGAAGAACTGCTTGCGGATGGCTACGAAGCCCAGGTATTGATTGGCGAAGATTATTTTCCGCTTTTCTGGCAGACCGGCGACGATACCAGAAATGCCTTGAAGAGAAGCTTGCGGGGCACATTTAAGACAAAGGATGGCAACCGCGAATTCACGCTGGAAGAATTGGCTGAAATTGCCGAAAAAGAACCCGTTAGGTTCAGCCCCAGCGTTGTGCTGCGATCGGTCGTTCAAGACTATATACTTCCCACCGTTTGTTATTTCGGCGGCGGAGCGGAAATCTCTTATTTCGCGCAAAGCGGTGAAGTTTATCGTATTCTAAACAGGCCGGTCACGCCAATTCTACATCGGCAGAGCTTTACAATCGTCGAAACGAAACACGCGAAAACACTCAGCCGCTTCGAACTGGGCTTTTCGGATCTTTTCGAAGGCCTGGATGTAATTGTTCCGCAAGTAGTCGAAGGATTCTTAAATAAAGAAACGGCGGAGGTATTCACCTGCGTCGAAACCAGGATAAATGCCGAGCTCGACAAGCTCGACCGCCAGCTTTCTGTAATCGATGCAACCCTCGCCGACAATCTGGGAACCCGCCGACGTAAGATCAACTACCACATCGGAGCTCTTCGTAAAAAGTTCCACCAGGCTCAAGCGTTACAGGATGAAACCGTCAATCGCCAGATAAATAATCTTTTTACAGCTCTTTTGCCTCACAAACATCTTCAGGAACGTTCATTGAATGTGTTAACGCTGCTTGACCGTTTCGGTACCGACGCAATCGGCTGGATTTACGATTCGCTCGATTTGGATGACAGGGGTCATCGCGTAATCTATTTATAAGATGAATAAAATCAGGCTTTTACCGGATAATTTGGCAAACCAGATCGCCGCCGGCGAGGTCGTCGAGCGCCCTGCGTCTGTCGTAAAAGAGCTTGTCGAAAACGCAATCGATGCCGGTGCTTCACGAATCCAAATCGATATCGAGCTTGGCGGACGGCGGTTGATTAAGATCGCGGACGATGGGGAAGGCATGCACCGTGACGATGCGATACTCGCTTTCGAACGTCACGCCACATCGAAAATCCGGACCCTAGAAGATCTTTCGACCATTGGGACGCTCGGCTTTCGCGGTGAAGCACTGGCCTCGATTGCATCGGTCGCCAAGGTGGAATTGACCACAAAACTCGAGGAAGACATCGCCGCCACCCGTGTTTTGATCGAGGGCGGCAGGCTTATCGACGTAAAAGACGCCGCTCGCACGGCCGGGACGACGATCACTGTCCGCGATCTTTTCTTTAACACTCCGGCACGCCGCAAATTTATGCGTTCCGAAGCTACCGAAAATTATCATTTGGCTAGCATCGTTACGCACTACGCATTGGCCCATCCAGAAATAGCGTTTAATTTGACGAACAACGGCCGCGAAGTGCTGCGGGTATCGCCTGCTAATGATCTGCGTGAGCGGGCGTTTCAGATTTTCGGGGCGGGAATGCTCGACAGCCTGCTGCCTGTTTCCGGCGGCCGCGAGTTTGTCGCAAAAGTTTCCGGATTCGTTTCGGCACCGAGAGAGAGAAGGACTACACGCGACGCGCAGTATTTCTTCGTCAATCAGCGGTATGTGCGTGATAAAACGATTGCCGGCGGATTGCTCGAAGGCTTTCGTTCGGTGCTCCCGCATGGAATTTATCCCGTCGCGTTTTTGTTTATAGAAGTACCGGTCGAGGAAATCGACGTCAATGTCCATCCCGCTAAAACCGAAATACGCTTTCGCAGGAACGAAGCCGTCAAGGATGTGATTGCCGAGGCAATACGAAATTCGCTTGCAAAGGCGGGAATTCTGGCTGAACCGAAGCCAAAAAATGGCGAGGTGATCGACGAAATTGCGCTCATTGAAACCGTGAACATCGACAATACTCCTGTGTTTTATCAGGCCTCAATTAACTTTGAATCGACGGAAATTGGCGTGTCAATAGAAAGCAACGCAGCCGGTATCCCAGATAGCATGTTGGCGACGACAAGCGTTACTGAGGTCTTTGACGCAGCATCAAACGGCGATGCGAAGATTGGTGAAGGAAACCTTGCGTTCGACTTCGAGCGGGTGGAAGAAAAGAGGATCGTATCAAGCGTTATAACTGATAATGGTTCAATTATTGAGGGATACAACAGGCCAGATGCTATTCTTCCCCCGGTCGATTCAGCGGCGAAGCTCGTTACTTCGGTTGAGGTAGAAAGCATTGCAACATCGAAAATACAGCCTATTGCGCAGCTGCATGACAGTTTTATTATAGCTGTCGATGATGAAGGCCTGCTGCTGATCGATCAGCACGTAGCTCACGAACGAATTCTCTTTGACAAATTTCGCTATAAGGAAACGATGCGCGCCATTGAATCGCAAAATCTGCTGCTGCCGGAAACTATCGATCTTTCGCCTGCCCAAGCTGAAGCATTTCAACTTGTAGCCGGAGAGCTCGAATCGCTCGGTTTCAATACTATGCAGCTTTCCGGCCGCACTGTCGCCATAAAATCAGTGCCGACAGATCTGCCGCCGTCCGAGGCGAGAAATTTGTTCGCCGAAATCCTCGACACTATCGAACTGGAAAAACGCGGCGATGCAAAATCTACGTTTCGCGATCATATTGCCGCAAGCCTTGCCTGCAAGGCTGCTGTAAAGATCAATATGAAATTAACTCCGGAAAAGATGAATTGGCTGATCGACAAA
This sequence comes from Pyrinomonadaceae bacterium, assembly GCA_037723965.1. GTDB lineage: Bacteria > Acidobacteriota > Blastocatellia > Pyrinomonadales > Pyrinomonadaceae > OLB17. The sequence goes on from JBBJOS010000002.1 coordinate 304,385, forward strand.
CTTTTACTGACCTCCTCGCCCACTACATGCCCGCACGGCCGTCCGGTAATTTTGCGTTTGACAATGAAAGATATTGAGCGCGGTTTTCACCGAACTTAGCTGCTTCTCGTCAAATATATTCCTATTTTTCTTGTGCATTGTTCTAGCTATACCGAAATCTGCGGGTATAGAATTGATATTTTCAAAAAAACATTGTATTTATATTCTTTGTTTCTCTTTACAACAAAGCTAGCCTGCGGCTCTCTCGGTTAATAGATGAAAAGAATATATTTGCAAAAGGCTAAAGCCCAGATCGCGCGGCCCAATACGATTCGCGATATTAATAAGCAAATTGTCTTAAATTATGTACGCGACCGTTCACCGATCTCGCGTGCGGAAATCGCGCGTGAAACCGAGCTGCAGCGTTCGACTGTTTCCGCCATCGTCGATAGCTTGCAGATCTCAGGAATGATAATCGAGATCGGCATGGGCGATTCGACCGGCGGCCGCAAGCCGACGCTTTTGAAACTAAAGACCGGTACGCCCGTAGCACTTGGTATCGATCTAACACCCCGCACGACGACGATCGCCGTTGCCGACCTCGCCGGTACCGTCCTGGAACAGGAAACTTTCTCGACATCGCCAAACCTCGATTTTATGACCGAGCGCATCATCGAAAGAGTTTCGTCGCTCGCGGAAAAGTATAGGGAATTCGATCTCGAGATCGGGATGAGCGTTCCCGGGCTAGTCGATCAGGCGTTAGGCCGCGTACTTTACGTGCCCTATTTCAATTGGCGTGATTGGGACATTTGCCAGCGGATCGAAACAGAAACAGGCCTTAAAATAACGATCGAGAACGATGCGAACGCGACCGCTTTGGCGGAATTGTGGTTCGGCCACGAAATGATTCGCAAAAGCAGGAACTTTGTGATGATCCTGGTAAGCGAGGGATTGGGTACCGGGATTGTATTCGATGGCCAAATTTACCGGGGCGAGAAAGGTTCCGGCGGTGAATTCGGCCATATGACGGTCGGCGGCGAGGCTCCGGTCGAGTGTTCCTGGGGACGGCGGGATTGCTGGGAGGCTCATTCTTCCGAAAAGGCGGCGATTGCCCGCTACCGGAACCTGCTCCATGAAAATGATTTGAAGCAGAATGATTTTAACATCACAAGTTTGGTGGAGTTGGCCATACATGGTGAGGAGCACGCCGTACGCGCGTTGAAGGAAACTTCGGAATATCTTGGAATTGGAATTTCCAATCTAATGGTCGGCCTCAGCCCGCAGGTCGTCGTCGTCAGCGGGAATATCACCCAAGCCTGGCATTTAATCGTTGACGATCTGCACCGGATCGCCCAGCAAACCGTGCCGCACGGACTTTCTCAGACGATTATAATGCCATCATCATTGGGTGATTCACCGACGCTGATCGGAGCTCTCGGATTGGTGTTGGCGCGCAAATTTGCATCGGCGAGTTAGGCGAAATGATTTATTATTACCAAATTGTTAATTTGCCTTGACATTAATTTGCGGCTATATTAAAACTTTGTTGGTAGCACAAACAAACAGGCAATCGATTTAAGTTGACGTTTCCTTTACGTGCGAAAGGAACCGTTTCATGACGCGTCGGTTCAAAAGTCTGATTAGGTATAATTACCGTAGTTGCTCCCCGAAAGTTTCTAGCGAGAATAGGAGAATTCAAATGCGCAAAGCAGTGTTTTTGACAAAATATTTGTTATTGTTTTTTGTGTTAACAGGACTGGTAACCGTCGGCTTTTATCAGGTGAGTGCCCAATCTCAAGCCCTTAACGGCCAGATCGAGGGCGTTATCACCGACGCCAACGGTGCCGCCCTCCCCAACGTAACAATAACCGCCCGGAACACGCAGACGGGAACGGAACGTAAGACTACTACAGATGAAAGCGGCGTCTACCGTTTTCCGCTCCTTCCGCTTGGCAATTATCAAATGACTGTAGAGGCGGCAAGTTTCAAAAGGCTTGTTCGCGACGGGATCACGCTTACGACCGGCCAGAATGCTACGGTTGATATGTCGTTGGAGATTGGCGGTTTGGAAGATACCGTAACAATTACATCCGATGCACCCATTGCCGATCCGGGAAAGATTGACGTTGGACGTGTAATGAATGCGCGGGAAGTGCAAAATCTGCCTTTGGTTTCACGCAATCCTTATAATTATTCTCTACTTCAGGCGAACGTTACCGGCCGTCCGAATGCTGAATTCGGTGTTCCTAGAATTAATGCCAATGGCTACGCCCGCCGGACAAACTATCAATTGGACGGCAACAGTAATACGCAAGCTGATCGGGCTGGAATTAGACTGATGCCAATTTCGGAAACTTTTGTGAGCGAAGTTCAGCTTGTAACAAATGGATTTTCAGCCGAATTTGGAAATACGCCCGGTTTGATCATGAATGCCATTACGCCGACCGGGACAAATGGTTTTCACGGATCCGCAAGTTACCGGTTTCGCCGTACCGGATTTACTTCGAGGCTTTTCAATACACCCCCGACATCTATTAAACCCGAAACCAAAGTCGATAATTTCACCGGTGCCGTTGGCGGCCCGATTATAAAAGACAAGTGGCATTTTTACACCGGTTATGAGTGGATCAAGCGTGACTTAGCGGGTGAACCGCAGCGGACGATTTCCATTAACGCCGCCAATCAGGCTGCACTTATTGCGGCGGGAGTCCCTTCCAGCGCTTTTCCAACCGCGATTCCGGCGTCGCAAAAGGTAAATTTCTTTATTTTCAGAACCGATGCACAACTCAGCGACGATCATCGGCTAACCGGCCGTTACAACTATTTTAAGAATATTTCACCCAATAATATCGGAGGCGGAATTACTACGTTGGAACGCAGTATCGATTTCAATGACATATCATATTCCGTTGGGCTGCAGCTTGCTTCAGTGTTTACTACAGATATTTTGAATGAATTTAGGTTCCAGTACGCCAAACGTGATTCGCGTAACTTGGCAAATGATAATTCCGGGTCGGGCCCTTCCATCGTTATTTCCGGGATCGCTAATTTCGGGGCACCTGAAAATGCCAATACGATTGCGCCGCTCGAAACGATGACCCAATTTCAGGATAATGTGACCTGGACGTTCGGCGATCACGCCATTAAAATCGGTGCCGGACTGAACAAAATTGATGATACGCGCCGAAGCGGAATTTTCTCCCGGTATACGTTCGCTTCAATCGCTGCTTATGCGGCTGCAAGAAACGGAACTAACCCGCGCGGCTATACACAGTATGTCGAAGCTTTTGGCGATCCTAACATTGATTACAAATCGACGTTCTACAATTTTTTTGCACAGGATGATTGGAAGGTAACACGAAGGCTAAAATTTAACTACGGGTTAAGGTATGACCTTTATGACATTTCGAACGCGAATCCAGACGCCCCTTTCGAGGCGTCGCGTAATTTCAAAGTAGATAGAAACAATGTCGCCCCAAGATTAGGCATCGTTTATGCTCTCCGCGAAGGGAAATTGCCGACTGTATTGCGCGCAAGCGCAGGCCTTTATTACGACACGCCTTATCTCGATATGTACTTGCGGGCCTTGCAAAATAGCGGCAGCCCTCGCTTTTTTAACTTCACTTTCGGTCCGGTCGCCACTCCGACAAGGCCGGCCGGTCCGGCGTTTCCTGACAACTTCGGTTCGCTTCCGCCTGGAGCCGCCTTGCCGCGTCAATCTATCGATACAATTTCATCGGATTTCAAGGTTATGTACGCGATGCACAGTAACGTGCAGGTAGAACAGGCAATTACGAACGATTTGTCTTTTACCCTTGGTTATATTCACTCCAACGGACGGCATATTCCTGTTTACCGAAACATAAATTGTCTGCCTACCGGGGAGACTCTTCCAGATGGCAGGCCCATCTATGGGACAGCTTCCGTCAATATGACTCCGGGACCGAATGCGGGCGTGGTTTCAATTTCCGGCTGCACTAACGGAATTTTCTCGCAATTTCAGAATATCCTCATGGCTGAATCCGTTGGCAATTCAAACTACGATGCCGGAACCTTCCAGTTATCGAAACGTTTTTCGAGAGGTTATCAATTCAGCGTTAACTACACTTTGTCTCGGTCGAAGGATGATGCTCCTGAGCAAAACCTGGTGGCCGCTTCTTCACTTGTCCAGTCTGATCCGTCAAATCGCGAACTAGACAGGAGCCTTTCCCTAGCCGACCAAACACATACATTCGTTCTAAGTTTTGTTGGCCGCCCGCAATTCAGCTTTGAGAACAAAGCTATAAATTATATCCTGAATAATAATCAAATCGGGGTAATTGCCACGGCGAATAATGGAGAGATTTTCAACATAACGACGAATCTTGATATTAATCGCGACGGTGTTCTCGGTTCTGACCGTCCCGTGGGAATTGAAAGAAATTCCGGCAGAACGCCAAGACAGGTGAACGTCGATGTGCGATTTTCCCGATTTATTCCGATAACGGAAAGGTTTAGAATCGAAGCATTTGCCGAAGCAGTCAACATTTTCAATACAAACAGTATTTTTCAGTTCAACAATACTGTTCTACAGTCGAACAGAAATGCCTTGCCGGGTACTACGGGAAGTTTCGATACATTGGTAAACCCTTTAACAGGTGAGCTGCGCGGATCTCTGCCGGACTTTAGATCCCTGGGCGTCACATCGCTCGACAGCCGTCAATTTCAATTCGGCTTCAAGTTTATTTTCTAACTTCTTTTCTGATCAGCTTTGGCATTCAGGGTACCCGATGCCAAAGCATCAACATTACATATGTTTACTGACAAAAAAGCTCAAATCCAATCATCAAATGAACTTCCGGATAATTGGTGGTACCGGGTATATGCTGGCGTGATTGTTACTACGATCTTCGTTATTGCGGCACTTTGGGGATTTTCGCGTTACTTTTCGAGCTGAGGTGAGTATTTGAAATACTTCAATCATTGATGCGTATTGGGTGAATGTTATTCGGCTCTTACGCATTGCCTGCACTGCCGGGTTTTAGAATTGTTTTCTCGACAGGCCGATTAATATGTATTTTTTAGACTGGGCGATAGTTGTGGCTTATTTGGTTTATGTGATCTGGGACGGGATCAGGATGACCAAGAACAGCGACAATGTCGAGGGCTATTTTCTGGCGAACCGGAGCCTGCCGTGGTGGGCGGTCGGGCTTTCCGTGATGGCTACGCAGTTGTCGGCGATAACGTTGGTCGGGACTACAGGGCAGGCATATACGGACGGGATGCGGTTTATCCAGTTTTACTACGGGCTGCCGCTGGCGATGGTGATACTTTGCATTACGGTCGTGCCGTTCTTTTACAGGGCGAATGTTTATACGGCGTATGAGTATCTGGAAAGGCGTTTCGATGCCAAGACGCGGAGCCTGACGAGCTTTTGTTTTCTTATTTCGCGTGGGTTGGGAGTCGGTGTGATTATCGCCGCGCCGTCGGTGATACTTTCTATTGTTCTTGGCTGGAGCGAGATCGCGACGATATTTCTCATTGGGCTTTCAACTACGATTTATACGATGGTCGGCGGCGTACAGGCCGTAACATGGACGGACGTCAAGCAGATGGCCGTGATCTTTTTTGGAATGTCTGTTGTTCTTATCGTTATAGTCTCACAATTCCCACAGAATGTTTCGCTGACCGACGGGCTTTTTCTGGCCGGTTCGCTTGGAAAACTCGAAACGGTTAACACGAGTTTCGATCTCACGGAAAAATATACAATTTGGTCGGGCGTAATTGCGGCGTTATTTTTATTCCTCTCCTATTTCGGCTGCGACCAGAGCCAGGTGCAGCGGTTCCTGACGGCAAAATCGGTGAGCGAAGGCAGAACTTCGCTGCTGATGAGCGCATTTTTGAAAATACCGATGCAGTTTATGATCCTGCTTATCGGTGTGCTTGTGTTTGTATTTTATCAATTCGCTACGCCGCCGATGATCTTTAATTCGGTCGAGTCCGCGAAAATCGAGCAGTCGTCTCAATATCAGGCACTCCAAGGCGAGTACGACGCAGCCCATGCGGCCCGCGAAACCGCGGCATTGGCATTCATCGCGGATCAAAGCAATACTGGCCGCGAAAGCTACATCGCAGCGGACAAAGTATTTAACCAAACCCGCAAAAATGCTACCGAGTTTGTCAAGACCGAGACAGGTAACAAAAGCTTTAACGACGTCAATTACGTATTTCCGACATTTGTCGTGCAAAACATGCCGATGGGCGTGATCGGATTGATAATCGCCGCAATTTTCGCGGCGGCGATGTCATCAATCGCGGCCGAACTGAACTCGCTCGCCACCGCGACGACCATTGATTTCTACCGGCGGCATTTCAAAAAGGACGCGGACGATAGACATTACGTGCGTTTCGGGCGTTTCGCTACATTTATGTGGGGAATATTCGCCTGTATCGTTGCGATATTTGCCACGAATCTGGGATCGCTAATCGAGGTCGTCAATACCTTCGGATCATTCTTCTACGGGTCGCTTCTCGGTGTTTTCGTCTTGGCAATTGGCGTAAAGCGTGCCCGGTCGCGTGGTGCATTTTTCGGACTGCTGATAGGAATAGCGTCGGTGTGGGTCGCAAGTAAATATACCAACATCGAATTTCTTTGGTTTAACGTCGTCGGATGCCTGGCAACGGTTCTATCCGGTTATCTTATAAGCCTGACCGATAGAAGCAATCAAGATATCGAAACAGCAGAAGCGTAGCGAATATTAAAATTTTTATGATTAAACTTTCTTCGATCAGCAATAAATTGAAAGTAAATTTTATCCTTGCAGCGATTCTAATCGTTCCGCTTTCTTTTGTTTTGGAAACAAAAGCCCAGGTTCGCGCGATTTATGATAACGGTGCCGCCGGATTAGGGCAGAAACTCAAACGTCTGCAGACTACCGCAAGCGCTATGCACACTGCTGCTCACCCGGACGACGAAGACTCAGGACTGCTTGCACGTTTAGCCCGCGGAGACAATGCGCGCGTTTCTTATTTATCGCTGAACCGAGGCGAAGGCGGTCAGAACGTCATCGGCTCCGAGCTTTTCGAATCCCTCGGCGTTATTCGCACCGAGGAGCTTTTGCAGGCCCGCAGGCTTGACGGCGGCCGTCAGTTTTTTACGCGTTTCATGGATTACGGCTTTTCAAAAAAGCGCGAGGAAGCCGCGCGGATTTGGAACGAAAAAGCGGTGCTCGGCGATATGGTGCGGGCGATCCGTCTATTTCGCCCGCTCGTTATCATCTCCCGGTTTTCGGGAACCCCGGCTGACGGCCACGGCCAGCATCAGCTTGCGGGTTACTTGACGCCGATCGCGTTTAGGGCTGCGGCCGATCCGGCACAGTTTCCCAAACACATTGCCGAAGGACTGCGCCCGTGGCAGGCGAGAAAGCTTTATGTCGGCCAGGGTTTTGCTCCGAACGCCGCAAATCCCGCAACCTTGACCGTGCCGACCGGTGAATACGATCCACTGATCGGGCGTTCCTATTTCGAGATCGCCATGGAAGGCCGCAGCCAGCATAAATCCCAGGTAATGGGCTCGCTCGAACTTCGCGGCAAACAGCAGTCCGGCCTTCGCCTCCTCGAATCGAGCGCTGCTAAAGGCGACGCGGACACGGCAGTTTATGCGGGAATCGATACTTCGATCACCGGCATCACAAAAACCTCCGGTCTCAATGACGACTTTTTGGATGGCGAGTTGAAGAATATTCAAAGCTCAGCGGCGAAAGCTCTGGCGAATTTCGACGCTCTAAACGCCGGCAAATCAATCGAACCGCTTGCGGATGGATTGCGTGAGATACGAAGGGCGCGTAAGGAAATTGTGGAAAAGTCTTCCGGTGCTTCGAGCCTCGCTCTTTCGGACGCCGATTTTATGCTTGCGCAAAAGGAACGCGAATTCTCGGAAGCTTTGCAGGCAGCCGCCGGAGTTATTGTCGATGCTCTCAGCACTTCGGAAACGATCGTCGCCGGTGATTCCATGCCTGTCGCCGTTCGGATTTTCGCGCCGGAATCGGCGGGCGTGAAAGTAATTGGAGCGTCATTACGAGTTCCGCGGGATTGGACCGCAAACCAAATACCGGAACCAGCTCAGGCTCCGGCACAAGGCTTTCGCCCGCGAAATGAGGCGGCGCTGAATTCTTACTTTTTCAACCTGAAATCATCTGTGGACGCACTGCCGACACAGCCTTATTGGCTGGTAAATCCGCGCGAGCAGTTTACATTCAACTGGCCTGAATCCGGCGCGGAAAAAAATATGCCGTTTCAGGCTCCGCTGGCGGCAGCGGCTGTGAAAATGACGATTGGCGGAGAAGAGATAACGGTTTCGAAGGATGTCGAATACCGTTTTGCTCACGACATTCGCGGTGAACTGCGGAGAAATCTGGCGGTCGTTCCGAGGATAACGATAGGTTTTGAATCGAACCTGATAATTGCTCCGGTTGCGGCAAAAGCTCAGACAAAACGTGTCGTGATGTCTGTTACGAACAATGCTTCGGTCGAATCTAAAGGAACGGCAAAACTCGTACTGCCAGCGGGATGGAGATCCGCTCCCGTTTCAACCGAATTCGAGTTGAAAGAAAAAGGTCAGAAAAAAGCCGTTGTTTTTGACGTGACTATTCCAGCTAACACAAAAGCCGATTCTTACAAAATAATCGCAAACGCGGAGGCCGGAGGCAAAACCTACAACCAGACAATGCACGAGGTTGCGTATCCGCACATTCAAACACACCGCCGCTATTCGCCGTCAGAAGTTGCGGCAAAGGTCGTCAACCTGAAAGTTTCTCCGGTAAAAGTCGGCTACATCATGGGAACCGGCGACCGCGTGCCTGAGGCCATCAATCTTTTGGGATTGAATGTCACAATGCTCGACGAACGCATCCTTTCGACCGGAGACCTTTCCAAATATGACACTATCGTCGTCGGTATCCGGGCATCCCAAGTTCGGCCGGATTACGTAGCTAATAACGGACGTTTACTCGATTTCGTCAAAAAAGGTGGAACGATGATCGTTCAGTACCAGCAGCAGGAATTCATTCGCGAGAATATGACACCGTTTCCGGCGAAAATGGAAGGGGTGATAAACGGCACGCAGCGGGTTTCGAATGTCCGCGTTGTGGACGAGAATGCACCGGTCACTATATTAGTACCGAATCACGCCATATTTAATTTCCCCAATAAAATCGTTAACAGCGATTGGGATAATTGGGTGCAGGAACGAAACCTTTACACGCTCACCGGGCTTGATCCGCGATACACCGAGTTGCTTTCCACACAGGACGAGGGTGAGTCGCCGGTTACAGGCGGACTCGTCTACGCAAAGCTGGGAAAAGGGCATTACGTCTATAATTCATATTCGTTTTTCCGTCAGTTGCCAGCCGGGAATCCCGGCGCGTTCCGGCTGTTTGCCAATCTTTTAAGTTTGCCTAAAACACCGGCAAAATAGGCAAGAAGCAAATCGCCGGTCGCTACCGCTTTCGGTTCCGACAAAATATTATGTCATCTGAAATTCAAGAGAAATTTCCCGCTCAAAGTTATAAAGAAAATGTATTAGCGGATTGCTTTGAGGACGCAAAGCGCTACTTTCTTGAGGCGTATATCGAGGTCGATTATGCTCATGCGGTTATGCTTGCCGAGCAGAAAATAATCACAGAGGCAGAGCTGCGTGATCTGTTGAAGGCTTTGAATAGTCTCGATTTGCAATTAATCCGCCAAAAAACTTACGACGGCACATTCGAGGATCTTTTTTATCTTCTCCAGCGTGAGATTGCGGCAAACTGCAATTCGGACACGGCCGGAAAACTGCACACGGCGCGAAGCCGGAACGATATTGATGTGACGATCTACCGGTTATATCTTCGCCCTGCAACCTTAAGATTGCTGGAATCTGCAATGCAGCTGCGAACGGTCTTTTTGAATTTAGCAGCCCAACATCACGAGACGATCATTCCCGCATACACGCACACGCAGCCGGCACAGCCTTCGACGATGGCTCATTTCCTGCTCGGAATGGCGGAGAACGTCGGCCGCGACATCAAACGCCTGCAGCGGGCGTACGACAATATGAATTTCTGCCCGCTCGGTTCGGGGGCGATCACAACGACTGGATTTCCGATCAACCGTCATCGCGTCGCCGAGCTTTTGGGCTTTCCGGCACCGACAGTTAATTCATACGCATCCATTGCATCGGTCGATTATTTCACCGAATTGCTCGGGGCAACGTTGGCGATGCTCGTCAATACAGGTAAATTTGCCCAGGAATTTCTGTTGATGGCGATGATGGAATTCAATGTTATTCGTCTGCCCGACGGTTTCGTCCAGGGTTCGTCGATCATGCCGCAAAAGCGCAATCCGGTGGCGATCGAGCATATTCGGGCCATCGGCAGCAAGGCTCTGGGTCAATGTCTCGGGGTGATGACCGCAGTTCACAATACGCCGTTCGGCGATATTAACGACGTCGAGGACGATCTGCAGCCGCTGATTTACAGTGCAGTACGCGATGCGAATCGGGCCGTTTCTCTTTTTGCCAGCACATTAAAATCGGCCTCATTTAATGTCGATGTCCTGAAAAAACGGGCGAACGAGAATTTTATCGCGGTCACCGAATTGGCTGATACGATAGTACGCAGTGAGAATCTGCCGTTCAGCATTGCCCATAAAATTGTCTCGATCTGCGTCAAAACCGCAATTGCCGAAAACGCCGGGATAACATTTGAGATAGTGCAAATTGCCGCTAATGAAGTTCTCGGTCACGAACTTACGCTATCCCCGGAAGAATTGGATAAGGCGGTTTCTCCCGAAAATTTCGTCAATGTTCGTACGATTTACGGCGGGACCGCACCGGTCGAAACAAAACGTGCTTTGTCCGTGGAACGAGAACATGAAACGGTTGATAGTGAATGGTATATGCTTGAGTCGGATTCGCTGAAAAAAGCATCTGAAAACCTTAGAAAAATCACCGTGGAAAAAACTATCGAAAATTAGGTTGACAACTTGCTTAAAACTAAGTTATGTTAATTTGAGTTCGATAACGATTACGAATTAATGCAAAACCGAAACTTTACCAGCTTTAGCTTTTATTACTTTTACTATTTTAGTAAAGCGGCTGAAGTTTGGGTTAAAGTGGGATAGATTCCAGCATAAACAAAACCAAATTCAAAGCCGCGAAGCTGAAAAGTTCGCGGCTTTTTTGTTTTTATACGAACGACCCTCGGAGGAAAGAAATGAACCTCGATGACTGCCGAAAAAGAATTGATGCGATCGATACACAAGTTTTATTGCTCCTAAACCAAAGAGCCGAAACGGCGAAGCACATCGGGTTGCTGAAGGCGCAGGCCGGCATTCCGATTGTAGACGACGCAAGGGAAGCAGGAATATTGCAAAAAGTCTCCCGGAATAATTCAGGTGAGCTTAGCGACGAAGCGGCTGCGAGGATTTACCGGCAGATCTTGCTTGAATCACGTCGGATTCAGGTGAATATTTGCTCAAATGTGGTTCGCAGCGGAGGGGTGTCCAAATGAGCTTAGTCGCGATACAAGGCATAAAAGGTTCGTACAGCGAGGAAGCAACTATAAAAATTCTTGGCGACGCCGCTCAGATTTTGGAATGCGAAAATTTCGAAGATACATTCCTAGCGGTCGAAAACGGGAACGTGGAATGGGCCGTCATTCCGGTGGAAAACAAGATTGTCGGCGAAATTGAAACGCCGCAGCGGTTACTAAAAGTGAGCGGCTTAAGAATATTAGAGCGACTTTCGCTTGATGTCAGACATGTCTTGGCCGGAACGCCGAATGCGGAGTTCGAAAATCTTACTTCCGTGCGGTCGCACGTCGAGGCGCTCAAACAATGCCGCCGCTTTCTTTCCAGGAATATTCATGTGACACAGATCATCGGAGCTGACACCGCGTCAAGCGTGAGGCTAATCATTGACGAGAAATTGCCTATGAACGCCGCCATCGGAAGCCGGCGGGCGGCGGAACTTTACGGGGCAAAAATATTGCGGGAAAACATCGCAGACGATATTGAAAATTGGACGACTTTTTATTTGATAGGCAATTAATAATACGGAGAAAATTATGCTGGATACATGGACAATCGGAAAATCAAACGGCAACGCAGTCAACGTCTCAAAATCGAAAGGCTTGCCGCCGCTCGTTTCAAAAGATCCCGAAAAACGGGCAATCGTTTGGGTCAGGAACATACCGATCGGCGGTGATGGAGCGGTCGTCATCGCCGGTCCGTGCTCGGTCGAATCGCGGGATCAGGTAATGGACACGGCTTTTGCGGTAAAAAAATGCGGAGCCGTGATGCTGCGCGGCGGAGCATACAAACCGAGGACTTCGCCGTATGATTTTCAAGGGCTTGGCGAAGACGGCCTGAGAATCCTGCGGGAAGCGGGCGATGAAGCTGATATGCCGGTGGTCACCGAGATAATGAGTGAGGACGAGGTCGAACTTGGCTGCGATTATGCCGATATGATCCAGGTCGGGGCAAGGAACATGCAGAATTTTGCATTACTCAAAAAGCTTGGGAAAACGAATAAGCCGATCCTGCTGAAACGCGGTGCGTCGGCGACGGTGAAGGAATGGCTTTCCGCTGCGGAATACATTCTTCACGGCGGGAATGAAAATGTTGTATTGTGCGAACGCGGCATTAAGACATTCGACAACAGTCTCCGCAACACGCTCGATCTGGCGGCGGTTGCATTGGTTAAGGAAATGACGCATTTGCCCGTCATCGTCGATCCATCTCATGCGACGGGCAAACGTAGTATAATCTCCGCGACCGCCAAAGCGGCACTTGCGGTCGGTGCCGACGGCATCATCGTCGAAGTTCATCCGCAGCCGGAAAAGGCGTGGTCGGACGGTGAGCAGTCGCTGACATTCCAAAATTTCGCCGATCTAATGGCAAGTTTGCGGGCGCCGATCCGGCCGGTGTACGTTGGCGGGGAAATGGCCGTTTCAGTGTGACATTCGCAGCCGCACAGTTTCGCGTTTTGATTGATCTGTTGTCTAATTATCGAATGAAGGCGGAGGTCAACGAGCGTCCAAACAGCGGCTGGCGGGAAACGCTTTACGAAACGGTTTTCGAGGCAGAGACGCGCGGCGGCAGGCTGTTCGATATTACCGTAATATGGCTGATTCTTTTAAGTGTGATAACAGTTATGCTTGAAAGCGTACGGAGCATTCGGGAAGATTACGGATTCGAGATCTTCGCCGCGGAATGGTTCTTTACTATATTATTTACAATCGAATATTTGCTGCGGCTGGTTAGCGTTAAAAGGCCGATCAGATATGCGCTTAGTTTTTACGGGCTGATCGATCTGCTCGCGATCATCCCGACGTACGTTAGCTTCTTCGTGCCGGGAACGCAGTATTTGCTTACGATCCGCATTCTCCGGCTACTCCGAATCTTCCGAATACTGAAACTATCCGCCTATATTTCAGAGGCCCGCGTTATCACCACCGCGCTGAAAGCCAGCCGCCGCAAGATCTTCGTGTTTTTCGTTGCAATCTGTTCTATCGTTACTGTCGTCGGTTCGCTGATGTACGTTATCGAAGGCGAGGCAAACGGTTTTACGGATATTCCAACAAGTATCTACTGGGCAATCGTTACTTTAACGACGGTCGGGTACGGCGATCTTTCGCCTAAGACCGGTTTCGGAAAATTGCTTGCTTCGCTTGTAATGATAATGGGTTACGCGATTATTGCCGTCCCGACCGGGATCGTGACCGCGGAGTTTGCCCGTGCAGGCGGATTGATGGCGACGACTCACGTTTGTCCGGAATGCCACGCCGAAGGCCATGAAATAGATGCGGTTCACTGCAAATTTTGCGGAGCGAAATTGTAATTTATTCGATGGAAAGCAGCACATCTCCGGCAGAAACGGTTGCACCTTCCGCAATCCTGATATCTTTAACGATGCCGTCCTTCGGCGACTTCAATTCATTCTGCATCTTCATCGCTTCGACGACAACGACGCCTTCGCCCTTTTTGACCTCGGAGCCTTTTTCAACCAGAATACGCACAACTTTCCCCGGCATCGCCGTTTTTATCTCGGCCACGCCGTCCGCCAAAGCATCGCTGCCGCTCGTCCCCCGAAGCCGTTTCGGATCGATCAGCTTTATTTCCAGTTCATGCGTTCCGGCCCGGACATTGTATGGCTCGCCCGCCTTTTCGTTCGGTGAAACGAAGATCTCATAAACCTTGTTTTCGTGTTTAAGCAGATAAACATTAGGTTCGGGCTGCGAGGCCTCGACTTCGTACTTGCGCCCGTCAATGTCGGCAAAAATCTTCTCGCCGTCGCGCTTTATCTCTAGCTGATGTTTAGAATCGCCGATCTCGGCTTGGAGTTTCATAGTCGAGCTACGCCGATTGCGAACCGTCTTTATCGATTTTGTTGGGTTGCGGAGTCAAACGCAAATAAGGTTTCACTGTATTCCAACCTGCCGGAAACTTGGACTTCGCGTCCTCGTCGGACAATGATGGAACAATTATGCAGTCGTCGCCGTCCTTCCAATTAACCGGTGTCGCAACGCTGTATTGGGACGTCAATTGCAGCGAATCGATCACGCGGAGGACTTCATCGAAATTCCTGCCGGTGCTGGCCGGGTAGGTGATCATCAGTTTTATCTTTTTATCCGGGCCGACGACGAATACCGAGCGGACGGTGAATGTGTCGCTGGCATTCGGGTGGATCATATCGTAGAGATTAGAAACCGTTTTGTCCGAATCGGCGATGACCGGGAAGTTTAGAGCGGTGCCCTGCGTTTCTTCGATGTCCTTTGCCCACCCGGCGTGCGAATCGAGCGGATCGACGCTGAGGCCGATCATCTTGACGTTGCGGGCGTCGAAATCGGGTTTCATCCGTGCGGCCATACCGAGTTCGGTCGTACAGACCGGCGTGTAATCCTTCGGATGCGAGAACAAAATGCCCCAGCTATCGCCGAGCCATTCGTGAAAATTGATCGTTCCCTGCGTAGTTTCCGCAGTAAAATCGGGAGCCTCGTCGCCAAGTCTGATAGTCATAGATTGCCCTCTAATATTTTTCCCGAGTATAGCAAATGGTTCGATCAATAAGAAGTTGATCACGTTTTGCCAGGGTCAGAACCGAGAGCGATAGCGACTGGGTTCTTTGCCCCGGCGATGAAGACCCAGTCGCTATCGCTCCCGGTTCCGACAAGAAAGAACCCGCTCACGGTTCCGACACATTCCGCCGGTCAAGCAGCCGTATTGTGAATTTTCTCATCAGGTGCGGAAATATCGCGGCGGATTCTGAGCATACCTATCTTTTTATCGTCGGCCTGGCGAATCTCGACTTCCAGGCCGTTCAGATTCAATATCTCGCCGATTTTGGGAACATAACCGGCTTCGCTCGTTACCAGACCGGCTATAGTGGTGAAGTCATCATCGTCTATTTCGATGTCGAACAGGCGTTCGATCTTGTCTATTTCGGTCGAGCCTAGAACGTCCCAATAGCCGTCCTCGCCTTCGATTATTTCGATTATTTCTTCGTCTTCGGTGTCTTCGTCCTCGATCTCGCCGACGATCTCTTCCAGAATATCTTCGACGGTTACGATCCCGGCAACGCCGCCGTATTCGTCGATCACGATGGCGAGCTGTACGTGGTTGACCTGCATACTTTTCAGCAGATCGGCGGCCGACTTTGTTTCCGGGATAAAATAGGCGTCGCGAAGTATGTCCTTGATCGGCATATCCTCTTTGCCTTCGGCCCAAGCTTGTAGCAGATCGCGAACGTAGATCACGCCGTCGATATTGTCGATGCTGTCCCGATAGACCGGCAAGCGTGAATATTTTTCCTCAATAATCAGATCGCGGGCGGCCTTTACAGTTGATTCAATGGGAATACCGCAGATTTCGGTACGCGGTGTCATTATTTCACCTGCACGCGTGTCGTTGAATTCGACCATCGATTCGATCAATTCACGCTCATTGCCCTCGATGATGCCTTCCGCTTCGCCGACTTCCATAAGGGCTTGAAAATCATCAGCGTTGTCATCGGATTTTTCTTCGGGCGAATCGGGCGATACGGTCGAATCGAGTTTTTGCTGTTCCTTTGAACGGAAAAACGAAGCAATCGGCTCGGTGATAAGCGAAGAGATCGAATACAGCGGCCTTACGATCGGCAGCAAAAGCAGTAATTTCTGCTCGGGATTATTACGAATAAAAAGCCGGGGCAGGATCTGACGAATCAGCACGGTCGTCCCGAGCCCGATGAACAAAGCATAGAGAAGCAAAGCCGCATGGCTTACATTGAACCGCAGAATTATCAATGTGACCAAGACCGTAAAGGAAATCAGCAAAACCTGTATCGCCGATGAGAGAGCGAAACGGAACCTCGGACGGTTATCTAGAATTTCCTTTAAAAATTGAGTGGAACGCGGATTCAAGCCCTCTTCGGAATCCGAAGAAAGCCGTCGCAGGCTAAGGTCGGACAAATGCGCAAAGGCCAGATCGACGGTTGCCAAAAAGACCAGTGCAATTAAAATCACGACGGCAACGACTATCTCAATTTCCATAGGCTGATAACGCTAGATGTTAGAATTGTTAGGCTTGAAAAGCAAATCAATCATTGTCTAGAAGCGATGCGGCTGCTGTATCGGTGAACCAATGGAGCGTGCCGTTTACGGGCGATACGGATTGGGCCGGCAGATTTTTTGGGCGAAACTCTCCTTCTGTAACATCTTTCAATGTCGCTGCCTTTTCTTTGCCGGAAACGAGAAAGGCGATGTTCTCCGCATTGTTAATAACCGGAAACGTTAATGTGAACCGTTCTTCTTCCAGCTTATCGACCCAATTCGCGACGGCAATATCTGATGTCTCTTCGAGTGCTTCAGTGTGAGGAAACAGGGAAGCGGTGTGCCCGTCGGAGCCGAGACCGAGAAATATCAGATCGAATCGCGGAAAGCCTTCAAAAAAAGTCGCGGTGCGGTATGCGTAATCTAACGCGACCTCCAGCGGATTTGCGATCTCTGTTTGCCAGCGATAAATATTTGCGTGTTCGATATTCAGCGGATAAAAAAGCGTCTCGAACGCCATTCGAAAATTGCTTTCGTGATGATCCGACGGCACATTTCGCTCGTCGCCGAAAAAGAAGAAGACTTTTCCCCAGTCGAGTGGAGCAGAAACAAGTTTTTGATGAAGTAATCGCGGTGTCGAGCCGCCGGAAAGAGCGACGGTGAATCTGCCATTCCGGCCGATCACTTTATTGCCAGTTTCGATGAAAAACTCTGCGGCTTGTTCGCTCAGTTCATCTTGATTATCGACGATGTGAAATTCGCTCATTCGTTTTTGATCAAAACCATTCGTTTGGTCGCTGAAAGTGACAAATTTGAAAGCGTCGGGTAACACCCGACGAACAAGGCAACATAGGATTCAGTCCCTGAAAGGGACAAATTTTAATGCATTTATTCGACACTTTCAGCGTCGGAACAGATGGTTGATTAATACGTCGAATTGGCACCCGACGCTATTAAATTTGTCGCCTTCAGCGACTCTGATTAAATGTCAACTGAACCTAATCTACAAAATTCTTCCACGCCCGGCCGTCATGTTCCAGAAGTGCATCCGCCTCTTTCGGCCCCCAGTTTCCGGATTCGTAGTTCGGGAAATCACGCGGCGGCACTGCCTTCCATACATCGAGAATCGGCGAAACTATCGACCAGCTTGCTTCGACCATGTCCGCCCGCTGGAACAAGGTCGCATCGCCGATCATGCAGTCGAAAAGCAGGCGTTCGTAGCCGGTGCTGATCTGTTCGCCGAAATGATCGACGTAATTGAAATCCATATCGACCGCACCCATTTTTACGATCGGGCCGGGAATTTTTGCACCGAAATGGAGCGTAATTCCTTCGTCCGGCTGAATATGTATTTCGATCCGGTTTGTGGTCAGGCGTTCGATCGGCGTGTCACGAAACAGCATTAGCGGTGCTTTTTTGAATTGGATGATTATGCTCGAATGTCTCGCCTGCATCCGTTTGCCGGTCCGGACGTAAAACGGAACATCGGCCCAACGCCAGTTGTCTATCGACAGCTTCATTGCCGCAAACGTCTCGGTTTTCGACGCGGATGGAACCTTTTCTTCATCACGGTACGCCTTGGCGTCCTTTCCGTCGATAGTGCCTTCGCCATACTGGCCGCGAATGGCATTATGCAGTGCATCCTCCGGAGTAAACGGTTGGATGGCCTGCAATATCTTAGCCTGTTCGTCGCGGACGGAATTTGCTTCGAACGAAACCGGCGGCTCCATCGCGGTCAGCGTGACGAGCTGGAAAATGTGATTCGGGATCATGTCACGCAATGCTCCCGCGGAATCGTAATAACCGCCGCGTGATTCGACGCCCAGCTTTTCAGCGACCGTTATCTGAACGTGGTCAATATAGTTACGGTTCCAGATCGGCTCGAAAATACTGTTTCCGAAACGAAACACAAGAATGTTTTGAACCGTTTCCTTTCCGAGATAATGATCGATGCGGTAGATCTGTTTTTCCTTTAAGATCGCCAGCAGATTTGAATTGAGTTTTTTCGCGGATTCAAGGTCGCGCCCGAACGGTTTTTCAAAGATGAAGCGGCGCCAATGGCCTTCCTCTTCGCGGCCGAAACCGTGTTTTACTATTTTCTTGGCGACATTCGCGAAAAGGTCAGGCGGGATCGCCATGTAGAAAAAGAAGTTTTCGGGAATCGAATGGGCGGCACAAACCTCGTCCAGCAACGCCTTCAGGTCCAGAAAAAGTTTTTTATCGTCGTCGAAATCTCCACCCGTGTAGTATATCCGGTCTTCGAACCACTTCAGCAATTCCTCATCCGGCTTATCACCGGCAAATTTTTTCAGATCGGCGATGATATTGCGGCGAAATTCCTCCGTTTCTATCTCCTGCCGCCCAACGCCAACGATGGCGAAATTTTTCGGCAGGAAATTCTCTTTTGCCAGATTGTATAAAGCCGGAAAAAGCTTGCGTTTGGTCAGGTCGCCGGTCGCGCCGAAAATCACCATTACGCACGAATCAGCGGTTTTTAAAGTATCGGCCATAATTTATCTAGTCAGTACCGGCACTAACCCGGGTCAAATTCCCAACTGTTCGCGGAGTTCGAGTTCGCGCGAATTCATCTCGCCATCGTCAGTTTCATGATCGTACCCGCATAGATGAAGCACGCCGTGCAGGATCAACTGCTTGATCTCGCCTTCGAGCGTCAAACCGTTTTCGTCAGCCTGCTTTCGGGCTTGTTCAACGGAAATTACAATATCGCCCAGATTGCTGCTGTCGGGATCGAATTCGTCGGGTTCGTGCGGAAACGAGAGAACGTCGGTCGTCGATTTTTTTCCGCGAAACAGGTTGTTCAATTCCGTCATCCGCCGGTCCGATACGATTGCGATGGAAAACGCCTTGCCGCTGGTTTCGGAAGTCTGTTCTAACACCATATCAGCGAATGACTTGAACGGCTTTATATCGATCTTTACCTTACGCTGTAAATTGAAAACTTCGGACATCAATTTCGTTCGGCGTTTTCTTCTTCGTTCGAATGGGCGTCGTAAGCCTTGACGATCATCTGCACCAGTTTATGCCGCACGACGTCTTTTTCGCCGAAGTAAACGAATTCGATGCCTTCCAGATCTTTTAGAATAATTTCGGCTTCCTTGATACCGCTTTTCTGGCCTCGCGGCAGGTCGATTTGCGTGCGGTCGCCGGTCACTACAGCTTTTGAGCCGAAGCCGATACGGGTCAGGAACATCTTCATCTGCTCGCCGGTCGTGTTCTGGGCTTCATCGAGAATGATGAATGCATCCGAAAGAGTTCGTCCACGCATGAACGCCAGCGGAGCGATCTCGATGATGCGTTTTTCGAGCATTTTCGTGACCTTTTCCGAATCGACAAGATCAAACAATGCATCGTAAAGCGGTCTAAGGTAAGGATCTACCTTTTCCTGCAGATCGCCAGGAAGAAAGCCGAGACGCTCGCCTGCTTCGACCGCCGGACGAGTTAAAATAATACGGCTGACCTGTTTTTTGAAAAGAGCATCGACGGCCATCGCAACCGCCAGATAGCTTTTGCCTGTACCGGCCACGCCGATGCCGAATACAAGATCATTATTTGCAATGGCGTCGAGATATTTACGCTGGTTCGCCGTTTTCGGGGCGACCTGTTTTTTGCCTGCGGGGTTGAATCTTGCCTTCAGAAAATAGTCGCGAAGATTGTATGAACGGTCTTCGGCGATCTGTTTGAATGCATCGCGAAGTTCTTTGTCGGTGAATGTATTCCCTTCAGCGAAAAGATCGCTGAAATCCCGAAGGATCGTCTCGACCGTATCTATATCACGAGGATCTCCGTCGATTAGCAACTCGTTTCCGCGTGCTCCGATGGTTACATCGAGAAGCGTTTCGAGATATTTGATGTTTTGGTCCTGAACGCCGAAAAGTGTGTTTAAGCCCTGTGGCGGAAGTTCCAGTTTTCTAAGGTTGCTCAAATTGAATAGTTCCCGTATTTACAGATTTTGCCGAATAAATCGAGGCTACTAAAACCGCATTCGGGTGTCAATAAATAACGGCGAAAATGAAATTTAATTGGCACGCCTGTTGCTTCGTATGCTGGTGAACAAACAATTGTGTCCGAAAAGTATTCAATCGAAGTACAGGAGCATTCCGATGTTTAGAAAGTTTACAAAAAATCCAGAAATATTGTGTCCGCTTATTTATGCCGATCAGCATACAACAAGTCCCGGACAGGCTGTTGAAGGGATACCCGGTGGTTCCCTGAATATTGAAGAACCGGAACAAAAAGCCCATTTATACGACAAAGCACGAGAAATCTACTTTCGTGCACAGCGAAGCCGGCGAGCCCGTTCGGCGAGTATTCTCTAATCGGAGGAAATAGCTATGCCCCAAGGTGAAAAAGATAAATACACGGATAAGCAAAAGCGTAAAGCCGAGCATATTGAAGAAGGCTATATAAAAGACGGCGTATCACGAGATGAGGCCGAGGCCCGTGCATGGGCAACTGTCAATAAACAGGACGGCGGCGGGAAAAAGAGCGGTTCAGGGAGAAAGAAGGCCGCGTCGAATAAGGCGGAACCGCCTGCGTCAGCTGGTGGTTAAGATTATAGCTAAAGTTATTTGCCGGGCCGACCATGCCTTTTAGCTGGGCTTCATACAACCAGCTGACGCAGGCGGTTCTGAGCTTGGAGATTTATGGTACAAGCAGGGAAAGCAAAATTCAAAGCAGATGCTGAACAAAGCGGAGCGAAACCAAAAAATCCGCTTCCGGTTCAGGAACAGCCGCGTCCGGGAATTGAAGCGAAAATGACCCCGCGTCCGCAGTTCCTTGGGCCGAATTATAAAGGCTCCGGTAAGTTGGAAGGAAAAGCGGCTCTGATAACCGGCGGCGATTCGGGTATCGGCAAATCGGTTGCGGTGTTTTATGCACGCGAAGGAGCCGAAGTTGCCATCGTTTATTTGCCCGAAGAGGAAATCGATGCAAAGGAAACAGCAGAATTCATCGAAAAGGAAGGCAAACGCTCACTTCTCATTCCCGGCGATGTAAAAGATCCGAAGTTCTGCATAAGTGCAGTCGAAAAAACGGTAAAGGAATTCGGCAAGCTCGATATACTTGTCAACAACGCCGCTTTTCAGCATCATCAGGATTCGATAGAAAATATTACGGATGAACAGTTTGAAAAGACATTCCGCACTAATATATTCGGCTATTTTTACATGGCGAAGGCCGCCGTCAAACATCTGCCGAAAGGCGGAGCGATTGTAAATTGCGGCTCGATCACGGGACTCGAAGGCTCGGCGGAGCTGCTCGATTATTCGGCGACGAAAGGTGCGATTCACGCCTTCACAAAATCACTTGCACAAAGCCTGGTCGAAAAGGGAATTCGCGTAAACTGCGTTTCGCCAGGCCCCGTCTGGACGCCGCTCAATGTGGCGGATAAGAAAAAAGAGGTTGCCAAACACGGTGCCGACACTCCGATGAAACGTCCGGCCCAACCTGAAGAAGTCGCACCGGCATTCGTCTTTTTCGCGTCGAATACTGATTCGAGTTATATAACGGGAGAGGTTTTAACTCTGCTAGGAGGAGAAACGACGGCGGGATAAGATTCTTGGATTTTAATTAGTAATTAATAATTGAGAAGTAGTAATTATTTTCATCAAAGGCACGTTTGAACGCGTGCCTTTTCTATGCAAAGGCCGCTTTGCGTTTATTTACGCCGTTATGATATTCTTACTCCTTTGTAAAAACACCTATTTTCTATCTATATATAGAGGAGCAATTTATTTATAATGGCTATTGAAGCAGGCGAGCAGATCGGACGTGTAGTGCAGATCATCGGGCCGGTCGTGGACGTTGAATTTACGGATTATTTACCGCCGATCTATCAGGCGTTGCGTATTACATCCGATGGTTTTGATGTGGAAACAACCGTCGACGTCGTGTGCGAAGTCCAGCAGCACCTTGGCGAAGGCCGTGTTCGTGCGGTTTCGATGCTGCCGACCGACGGTATGGTTCGCGGGATGAAGGTCATCGATCTCGGCGGCCCGATCACGGTTCCGGTTGGCGAAGCGACTCTGGGACGCGTGATGAACGTTATCGGCGATCCGGTTGACGAGCTTGGCCCGGTCAATTCAGAAACGCGTGCATCGATCCACCGCCACGCTCCGAGCTTTGACGAGCAATCGACCTCGCTCGAATTATTTGAAACAGGCATTAAAGTTATTGATCTCGTTCAGCCGTTTCTTCGCGGCGGAAAGATCGGCCTTTTCGGCGGTGCGGGCGTCGGCAAGACGGTTCTTATCATGGAGCTGATCAACAACGTCGCTATCGGTTCCGAAGGCTATTCGGTATTTGCCGGTGTCGGCGAACGAACCCGTGAAGGCAACGATCTTCTGCGTGAAATGGTCGAATCCAAAGTTATCCGCTACGGTGACGCCTTCAATCATAATATGGAAGAGACCGGTGAATTCGACCTTTCAAAGGTTGATAAGTCTGCACTCACAGGTTCGAAAGTGGCACTTGTTTACGGCCAGATGACCGAGCCTCCGGGAGCACGCCTTCGTGTTGCACTGTCAGGCCTGACGGTCGCCGAGCATTTCCGCGATCAGGGCAACGACGTGCTTTTCTTCGTCGATAACATTTTCCGCTTTACGCAGGCCGGTTCCGAGGTGTCCGCACTTCTCGGTCGCATGCCGTCCGCCGTGGGTTATCAGCCGACGCTTGCTTCGGAAATGGGCGAGATGCAGGAACGAATCACATCCACCAAGACCGGTGCTATCACATCGATTCAAGCCGTTTACGTGCCAGCCGACGATTACACCGATCCGGCTCCGGCGACGACGTTTGCTCACCTTGATGCTGTTACGGCTCTTTCGCGTCAGATCGTGGAGCTTGGCATTTACCCGGCGGTCGATCCGTTGGCGTCGAACTCGCGTATTCTCGACCCGAACATCGTCGGCGAAGAGCATTACAACACCGCACAGTCCGTCAAAAAGATTTTGCAGCGTTACAAAGACCTTCAGGACATCATCGCCATTCTTGGCCTTGACGAATTGAGCGAGGACGACAAACTGACGGTTGCACGTGCACGAAAGATCCAGCGTTTCTTCTCGCAGCCGTTCTTCGTCGGCGAGCAATTCACCGGTTTGAAGGGCGAATACGTCAAAATTCCCGACACCATCAAAGGCTTTCGAGAGATCCTCGACGGCAAATGCGACGACATGCCCGAGCAGTCGTTCTACATGGTCGGCACCATCGAACAGGCGAGAGAAAAAGCCAAGAAGATGGCGGCGGGAGCTTAAGTAACGCCGGCTTCCAGCCGGCTGTCGGGAGGGCATCCTGCCCTCCCTTTCCAATTATCCGACGGCGGCAGGATGCCACCGAGACAGCCGGCTGGAAGCCGGCGATACTATGCTGAAACTCGAAATAGTTACCCCCGAACGCCGCGTGCTCGATGAGACCGTCGAATCCGTTACCGTTCCGACCGCATCCGGCGAGGTTGGTATTCTTACCGCCCATTCGCCTATCGTCTCGGCTCTCAAACCGGGCATGCTCACCTACACCGTCAAAGGCACCGCCGAGCGGCTGGTCGTCACCGGCGGATTTGTCGAGGTCAGCGGAGATCAGGTGTCCGTTCTCACCGATAACGCCGAAACCGCCGCCGAGATCGATGCCAATGCCGTCCGTGCCGAACGCGATGCCGCCCAAAAGGAACTCGCCGCCGCCGCGACAGCTACCGTCGAAGAAAACGAACCCATCCGCGACCGCTTAGACGCTGCCAATGCCCGTTTAACTCTTGCGGCGGGACGATAATTAAAATTGAGCTCTCAGTCGTGGATTTATTTGTTTCTTTTCGTGTTATTTGAGGTTTCAGTTCGGATTTTAAGACTGGAACCACGCAACAACACAAAGAAACACAAAACAACCCGTATTACTGTTTCTTCATAATAAGGACACGCAATCCACGGCAGCTTGACTTTAATAAGTTCTCGTTTATACTCCCTAAAACAGTTTTTGTACCCAACGACAATTATTGGTTCTCGTTCATTGCAGTAGATTACCCAAACTCTAGACAATTAAAAAACTTAGCTGATTATGAAAAGACTTTTGTATTTGTTTGCTCTCTTATCTTGGTTATTGTTGTCAGCCATTTCTTCAGCGGCACAAGGCGTGGAGCCGGTTTGCCATTCATTGACAGCCGGAAACCTGACATATATTCAGAATTTTGACAGTCTCGCCACAGCCGGTCCGACGGGTTCGACCCTGCCAACGGGTTTTGGATTTGCCGAGGTCGGATCAAATATGAATACCACATACGGTGTCGGGTCGGGAACCGCCAGCACCGGGGATACCTTTAGTTTTGGAACGGTATCAGCGCCCAATGACAGATCGTTCGGGGGGCTGCGGAGCGGGAGTTTAACTCCTACAATCGGCGGCTGTTTTACCAACAATACGGGAAGCAATATAAACTCTTTCTCGGTAACGTACGATGGGGAACAGTTCCGATTGGGTGCGACTGGCCGTGTTGACCGGCTGGATTTTCAATACAGCACGAATGCGACGTCAATTTTATCGGGAACTTGGATCGATGTGAATGCCCTTGATTTCACGGCGCCAATTACCATATTACCGCTCGGACAAACCGACGGAAACGACGCGTCATACAGGGTGGCGGGAATCAACTCGACCATTTCCAGTCTAACCATCCCGAGTGGCGGAACAGTTTATATAAGATATTTGGATCTGGACGCAGCAGGCTCCGATGATGGGCTTGCAATCGACAATCTATCTCTGACCGCCGGGCTTACTCCGACTGCTGCACATGCCTCGATAAGCGGACGCGTGACGACGGCTGACGGGCGGGGAATTCGAAATGCAGACATTGTTCTTTCGGGTGGCAGCCAACGTAATTTCCGGGTCCTGACGAGCACATTCGGTTTTTACCGGTTTGACGATCTCCGGGTTGGCGAGACGTATGTGCTGACTGTCCGGGCGAAACGATATGCTTTCGCGAAACCGACCCGTGTTATTTCGCTCGATGATGAAGTGAGCGATGCGGATTTCACGGCGTTGCAGTAACACGAGCCGCACGAAATTGAACAATGCTTGAAGAAGCCCGCTCGCGAAAGCGTTTGGGCTCTCGTGCATTCCTTGGGTCAGGGCAAGCCAGGGTGGAATCAGGCTTTCGAATTTAGTTTATTCCCGAGTCGGATAAAATGCCCCGAATTTCTCCCACTACGCCTGTTACATCCACTGCCTGAAGAAAACCGTTGCAGATATTTGTGGCTAAGCACTACTTCTACATCCCGCTCCCGATGGCGCACAAGTACTGTTTACGAAACACTTTGCGATACGCGAAGCGGGCACTTCACGGCCATTCGCGTTCATCCCTCGCCTGCTAAGGCATTCATTGAATTAGAAAGGAGAATTATGAAGATTGTTAAATTGCTAATGTTTTCGGCATTTATGCTGGCTGCGTTCATTGGCCTGGGCAGCACTGCTTCGGCTCAGAATGTAACCGTCAATCCGGGCGGAGGCTCATACGCCGACCTGACGAGTGCGTTCAACGCGATCAACGCGGGAACACACACCGGAGCGGTAACAGTCGATATTATCGGCAACACGACCGAAACGGCGACCGCCACGCTGAACGCCAGTGGAAGCGGTACGGCTAGCTACACATCTGTATTAATCGCTCCTGTCGGCGGTGCCAGAACTGTTTCCGGCACGATCACAGGTGCGATCATCAAATTAAACGGTGCCGATAACGTAACAATCGACGGACGCATCGGCGGAACAGGCAGAAACCTGACCGTTTCAAACGGCAGCACCGCGACCGCCTCAGCCGTGATCTGGGTGAGCAGCACGGGTGTTGGTGCAGGTGCCACGAACAATGTGATCCGCAATCTGGAAATCGCCGGCGGCGGAACCAGTGCGAATGCCTTGAATACCTACGGCGTTATTATCAGCGGTCCGGCGATCACCCAAACCAGTGCAGGTGCGGACAACGATGGCAATCAGGTGTTGTTCAATCAGATCCTCGGCGTACGGTACGGTATTCTGACACGCGGCGAATCGGCGACGAATCTGAATCAAGGGACTTTCATAGACAGTAATATAGTAGGCCCCGCGGCATTCGGGCCTCAGCAGATCGGAAAGGTTGGAATCCTTGTTCAATTTGAGAGCATTGCAGTGATCACCGGAAATACGGTTCAGTCTGTGGGCGGAACACTCGCAACTACTACAGCCGGCGCCGACCGCGTCGGAATCGGGCTGGGCGGCGAATCGTGGGGAGCAACTCCTGCGGTCACGACCAACATAGGGTTAATCGTTACGGGGAACACGATCCGCGACATCGTCGAGGAAAGAACCTTTTCATCCGTTGGACTTTATTTGGGAACTACAAACGGCGGCAACCCAACCTCAAATTTGGTCGCGAACAATTTTGTATATAACGTGCGTGCAAATGGAACCGGCGGAGATCAGGGCGTCGGCATCGGCGTCGGCGGCGGAAACGGCGATACGGTGGTTTTCAACTCGGTAAGCATGACGGGCGATATGGATCCGGGTACCGCAACAAACGCAGCCGTCCACAGCGTCGGAGTGCGAATCGCGGCGGCACCTTCGAATCTGACATTTAGAAACAACATCGTTTATGTTGATGTCACTTCAAACACAGCTATGCTTCGGCATTTTGCAATTGTTGCTCCTTCGGCTGCCTTCGTCTGGGGAACGGGCGGTGCCAGCAATAATGTGTATTACATCGGAGCCGGGAACGCTCAGATGGCGTTCGGCGGTATCGGAACGGCTGTACCTTATACGGTGGTACCGGACCTTGCAACATGGCAAACTACATTTACACCAAATCAGGATTCGGGTTCACGGGTAGGTAATCCTCAATTTATCGATCCTACGTTTAATCTTCACATAAATCCGGCATTGCCTAGCCCGGTTTCGAATAATGGCACGCCTATCGCTGGTGTTACAGTCGACATTGACGGCGATACCAGAAACGCCACAACACCCGACATCGGTGCTGATGAAGGAACATTTACCGCTCTTCCGCCGAACGATATCGGAGCTGTTTCTATAAATGTGCCGGTTCCGAATTCAACCGTGCAGACCGGAACGAGCGTCACACCGCAAGCGACATTTGTTAATGCGGGTACCGCGACTCAAACCAATGTTTCCGTACGCTTTACTATTTCAGGGCCGGGCGGATATACATACACCAATAATCAGACGATCGCCACGCTCGCACCCGGCGATTCGGCGACGGTCACTTTTGCCGCTGCACCCGTATTAGCATCTGCTGGAAGCTATACCATGGCCGCTACTGTCCTGACCGCTGACTCGAATGCCGCAAACGACAATGTTGCGGGCAGCTTTTCAGCTGTTGAACCGCTGAACGGCAGCTATAATGTAGGTGTTGGCGGAACTTTCACATCGCTTACAAATGCGGGCGGACTATTCGAAAGCCTTAATCTGGTCGGCGTTTCCGGCAACGTAACGATCAACATTACAACGGACCTTCTCGCTGAAACCGGAGCGGTTTTCTTAAACCAGTTCGCGGGAACAGGAACGGTGACGATCAAACCCAGCGGAGCGGCACGGGTTATCGAAAGTTCGACTAACACGCCGGTAAGCCTGATCCGATTTAATGGTGCCGACAACGTGACCATCGACGGGTCGCTAAACGGCGGAACGGACCGAAGCCTGACGATCAGGCACGGCAGCACTGCGGGTACGGTTATCTGGATGGCCAGTGCCGGTGCAGGTAATGGGGTGAACAATATCACGATCAAAAACACCGTCATTAGCGGTAAGGTCGGATTCGCTGCAATCGCCGGTATTTTAAGCGGCAGTGGTGTAACTCTGGGCCTCTCCGGCGAGGCGCCTCATAACAATAATACGGTTACGAACAACGAGATCTATCGTGTTCAGAACTCAATGTATGTGCGTGGAAACGATACTAGCTTTGATCAAAACTGGAGCATTACCAAAAATACTTTCAGTTCTAACACAACTGCTGATAAGAACTCTTTCAGAGGAATTCTGTTCGGCAATTCACAAAACGCCAT
Source organism: Pyrinomonadaceae bacterium (assembly GCA_037723965.1). Lineage (GTDB taxonomy): Bacteria > Acidobacteriota > Blastocatellia > Pyrinomonadales > Pyrinomonadaceae > OLB17. The sequence continues at coordinate 332,961 of JBBJOS010000002.1, forward strand.
AGTTGACGACAATACGGTCGAAGCGTTGCAATCCGGTCCTACTTCAACAGCGGCAATGAATGGTATTCAAGTGGCATTTGCAGTCAATGGCGGTTCAGTTTCCCGGAACCGTGTCAAAGACATCAAGAACGTAAGTGCCACCGGTACCGGAGCATTCGGTATCACAGTATCTAATTCTTCGACTGCGGCTAATTTGACCATTGCCAATAATTTCGTTTCGGACGTAGCCGCTATGGGTTCCGCAACCGTTACAAGTAATGGGCATGGAATCAACATTACTGCAGGCGGCGGTTACAAGATCTATTTTAACTCGGTTAATTTGACGACAAATCAGACGAATACCGGAACAACAGCTGCGTTATTCATCGGAGCGGCCGTAACGACAGCCGGTGCAATAGATCTTCGTAACAACATCCTCGCGAATACTCAAACGACGGGTTCGCGTTTCTCGGTTTTTGTAAATACACCCGCTACGAATTCGGTGTTCGGAACGATCAATTACAATAATTATTTCTCCACCGGAAACGTCGGTTCACTCAGCGGCGTCAGGGCGACGTTAGTCGATTGGCAGACGGCAACGGGCCAGGACGGCTTGTCCAAAGCAGTCGATCCGCAGTTCGTTTCACCGACCGACCTGCATATTCAGCCGACAAGTCCGATGATTGCAGCCGGAACTGCGATCGCGGGTATCACTACCGATTTCGACGAACAGACCCGTGACGCCGTTCCTGAGATCGGTGCCGACGAACTGGTCGGAGGAGTAACGACAGCCACTATAAGCGGCCGGATTACTACATCGACAGGAAGGGGAATCCTGAATGCCAAGATGACTTTGAGCGGCGGAGCAGGTGCGACTTTCCGAAGCGTATTGTCCACTTCGTTTGGATACTACAAATTCGAGGGCGTCGCAACGGGCCAGACATATACCGTTACGATCAATTCGAAACGCTATACGTTTACCCCGAATAGCCAGCAGATAACAGTCAATGAAAATACGACGGTGAACTTTACCGCTGTTCAGTGATCGCCGGAAGATCCGGGCGGCATTTATTTTGCCGTCCCAATTTCCGCATAATAAAAGACTTCCTGAAAACTAGATTTTCAGGAAGTCTTTTTAATTGTTCCGTAGGGAACAATTGAAACGGGTAAAAGCTCCGTTCATTTATTGAAGCGAAGCATCGTCCACCCTAAACGTCGTCGCCAGCGAACTGTCGGTCGTTGAACGGAACTGAACGCGGACGGTCTGTCCCTTATACGCCGACAGGCTCAGCGATTTTTGCGAATAAACTCCGGCCGTGCCTTTGCTTAGATTGCTGTAGGTCGCTAGTGTAGCGAGCAGTGTTCCGGAGGTGTTCCGGACCTCGACGAACAACTTGTCGTACTGCGTGGTAGTCGTCGACTCGCTCGATGTTACATTCAGCCAGAAGGTGAGAGAGCAGGTCGCCGTCGACGGGATCGAGACCTGCTGGAAGGATTGGCTGGAAACGCTGTTATTCACGCCGAAATAGATATAACCGGTTCCGCCGTGCGGATAGCTGCCATTCGCGATGTAGAAATAACCAGTTCCCGAACCGGCCCACGGCGATGCACTAACCTCGAATCCGCCGTTGGATAAAAGATTTGCACCCGGAGTCGGGGTAGGAGTCGGCGAAACGCCGGACAAAAGTGAGTAAAGCAAAAGATTCGGCGAACCGGTTCCTATGCTCGACAATTTCCCTGAGGAAGCCGAATTGATTATTGCGTTTCCGACGGTCGCGGGCGACGCCGACGGGTTATTTTCCAGGTACAGTGCCGCAACGCCGGCCACATGCGGCGAAGCCATGGATGTGCCGCTGATCGTATTTGTCGCTGTATCGCTTGTGCTCCATGCCGAGGTTATCGACGATCCGGGTGCAAAGATATCCACACAGCTGCCGAAGTTGGAAAATGACGAGCGGGCGTCAGTATTAGTGGTTGAGCCGACGGTCAGGGCATTCACGGCTCTTGCCGGTGAAACGTTGCAGGCATTCTGATTTTCATTTCCGGCCGCGACGGCGAAAGTCACGCCTGCTGAAACAGCGTTTTGCACGGCGCTGTCAAGAGCGCTCGATGCTCCGCCGCCGAGGCTCATATTTGCGACGGCCGGGCTGATACGGTTGTTCGCAACCCAGTCGACACCGGCAATAACGCCGGAATTCGAACCCGATCCCTCACAATTCAAAACCCGGATCGCGTAGAGCCGCACGTTCTTCGCCACGCCGTAGGTCGAGCTTCCCACCGTACCGGCGACATGCGTGCCGTGGCCGTTGCAGTCGTTGGTATTCTGGCCGTCCCCGATCGCGTCGTAGCCGGCAAATGCCCGCCCGCCGAACTGGGTGTGCGTCCGGCGAATTCCGGTGTCGATGATATACGCATTGACGCCGCTGCCGGTCGGCGTGTAATCGTAGGTCCCGTTGAGCGGCAGGTCACGCTGGTCGATGCGGTCAAGCCCGAACGTCGCGTTTGTCTGGGTAGTATTAGCAAACACTTCGCCGTCCTGTTCGACGTATTTTATGCGAAGGTCCTGGCTTAGTGCCGCGGCCTCTTTTTCGCTCATTTCGGCAACATAGCCGTTCAGAGCGTGTTTATAGACCCGTTTGACCTTTCCGCCGTAAACTATGCTTAGCTCTTCGGCGACGGCCTCAGCGTTCGAATCATCGCCCCGGGCCCCGGCCGCCCAATCTTCCAGAACCACTATATACCGGTCAGGTATGGCATTCTTGACCTGCCGCAGCTTTTGCTCCTGGCCCCGGCTCTGAACCGCAATGTAAGTTAAACCAAAAGCGCCGACCGCGAAGGTCAGCAGGACAAATCCAATTTTTCTCATTTTTTTCCTCCTGGGTTATATGTATCTAACGGTTATTAGACCTGACAACTGCTCAAACAAATGAAATTTGTCAATATAAAGACGAACGGAAGAATACTATCCGAGAAAAGGAAAAATATATTCGGCGCCGGTTGCATTCAGCCTTGATCTCTGGACCTTTTGAATAACTGGAAATTTACTTAGGCTTCGGTTTCTCCCGGGGTTTATTCTGTGCCGGTAAAAATATGAAGCTGTATAAATGTAAGGCTGAAAGGTTCCCGGAGCTAAACGAGCGCAATTGCCGTGTGGTTAACGTAATAAACTAAATGATATATATATATAAAATCCAATAAATTGGACGTTGGTGTTGAGAAAAGATTCTAGTAGGCTTTGTTCAACCTGTCAAGACGATTCATAACGATATTTATGATAGACATAACATTTTCTAATAGTGCGATTGTGGGCGATATTTTCTCGTGGACCGAGGTCTCCAAAATTCACCGCATCCGCAACGGAATCTATCAGAAAAATGGACGCCTTATCTCGCTTTTAACCGATTTCGGCCGCATTAATCCGTGCTACCCGGATTTTCACGGAAAGACAGCAGACACTATTTTCTACACCGGCTCCGGCCGCCGCGGCGATCAAAAATTGGACGTCGCGAATCAGGCGCTGCTTAACGCCATAGAAGCAGAAATTTCCGTCCCGCTATTTAATAAACTCTCCGCCGGCCGTTGGGAATTCCTCGGCTACTGGAGGGTTTTAGAGGGCAAATATGTTTTCGATGATAAGCAAGAACGAATGATCTGGCTATTCACTCTGGAGAAAATCGAAAATTGACGCGTTGTAGATTGTTAATACCGCAAACTTGTTGCAAAATATGCGGAAAGAAAATTAGTGGACAAATATTTGATTATGTTCACGTAATAGAAACTGACTAACCGCCCTTTCAGGAGACCAACAAAATGAGATCGATCTTCACCGCCGCTTTCGTACTTCTTTTAACATTTTCAATCTTTGCCCAAATATCCCCGCCTGTTTCGTGGTCGCCGGAATTGCAGGTCAAGACGCGCGTGCTTGGAAATCCGCGTATCTCGCCGGATGGCAAACGAGTTGTTTATACGGTAAATGAAGCGGTGACGACCGCCGACAAGAGCGAATTCGTCACGCATGTCTGGCTCGCCTCGGCCGATGGGAAAGAAAATTTTCAGGTAACATACGGCGAGAAATCATCGACAAACCCGAAATGGTCGCCGGACGGCAATTGGATCGCATTTACATCGAATCGCAAGGACAATAAAAATAACCTTTATGTCCTTCGCGTCAACGGCGGCGAGGCCGAGCAGGTAACCGAAGTAAAGTCTGCGATAAGTGAATTCGAATGGTCGCCGGACGGAAAATGGTTCGCCTTCGCCTCATCCGATGCCAAGACCGACGATGAGGAAAAAAACGATAAGGGAAAAAACGATTTCCGCTGGATGGATGAAAACATAAAAATGGCCAGGCTTTACGTGATACCGGTTATGAAAAACGACGCCGGAAAGCGCGAGGCCCGGAAACTTACGAACGACAACCGCCACGTCAACAGTTTTGATTGGTCGCCGGACGGCTCGAAAATCGTGTTCAGTCATGTAAAATCGCCGACCGCCGACGTTTGGCCATCATCCGATATCGCGATCGTCGATGTCGCTGGAGCAAAAATTACACCGTTTGCCGTAACCGAAGCTGCCGAAGGCAATCCGAGCTTTTCTCCTGACGGCAAATGGATCGCAATGTTCGTCAGCGATCTTCCCGTCCGCTGGGCGCAGAGCAACCGGATAGCGATTTATCCGGCCGGCGGCGGAGCTCCGAAAATGATGCCGATATCGCACGACGGGCAGCCAATTATGATCGGCTGGTCGCCGGACAACGCAAAGATAATGTTCAGCGAGGCTAAGGGAACCGGAACAGGAATTTACGAAGTATCGGTTCAAGCCGGCACAATTAAGGAAATCAAATACTCAAATGCCGTGATCAGTGCCAGCTCGATGGCGGCTGATGGCTCGACATATGCCTTCGTCATTCAATCCAGTAACAAACCGCCCGAAGTCAGCATTATCAAATCTGGTTCGGAGACCTTGAAGAGAATTTCCCGGGCCAATACCGACTTGGAAAAGATGGAGTACGGCAGAACCGAGATCGTCAAATGGAAAAGCACCGATGGCCGCGAGATCGAAGGCCTGCTGACCTATCCGGTGGGCTACACGGCGGGAACGAAGGTGCCGCTAATTTTGAATGTCCACGGCGGTCCGGCTGGAGTATTTCAGCAAAACTTTATCGGCGGACGCGGTTCATATCCGATTGCCGTATTCGCTTCACGCGGCTATGCGGTGCTGCGGCCGAATCCTCGCGGATCGAGCGGCTACGGCACCGAATTTCGGCGTGCAAATATTAAAGATTGGGGCGGCCGCGACTACGAAGATCTAATGACGGGCGTCGATAAAGTAATTGAAATGGGCGTTGCCGATCCGAATCGCCTCGGCGTGATGGGCTGGAGCTACGGCGGCTACATGACTTCGACGATCATCACCAAAACGAAACGCTTTAAGGCCGCATCCGCGGGTGCACCAGTCACGAATCTGATGAGTTTCAACGGTACCGCCGACATTCCGTCGTTTATCCCTGATTATTTCGGCGGCCAATCATGGGAGAATCCCGAGATTTATGCAAAGCACTCCGCGATATTCAACATCAAGGGCGTCACAACGCCGACCCTCATCCAGCACGGCGACGCAGACGTCCGCGTCCCGATCTCCCAAGGTTACGAGCTTTACAATGCCTTAAAATCACAGGGCGTCCCGACGCGAATGCTCGTCCTCCCACGCCAGCCACACGGCCCGAACGAACCAAAAATGCAGATCGCAGCGATGCAGAGTAACCTGGATTGGTTTGAGAAATATTTAAAGTAAATCTTGTCCGTACGAGAGCTGTAGCGATCGGGGTTTTCTTGTCGCCGTAAAACTGTGGCAAAATGTCGGCTTCGAGATCATCGGTGAAATTCCCCAAGCCTTCAACCACGCCAAAAACGGAATGACGAATGCGTACATAATGTATCGTAAGTTATAATGAATTTATAAGTTATGAACATTGACGAACAAATTTCCTATCTTAAAAAAGGCAGTGTCGAACTGATCCGTGAGGAAGACCTGCGAAAAAAGCTTGAGCGGTCGGCGAAGACCGGAAAGCCATTGCGGGTAAAGCTCGGAGCTGATCCGACGGCGCCGGATATTCATATCGGGCATACGGTCGTTATCCGAAAGCTGCGAGCTTTTCAGGAGCTTGGGCATACGGTCATCTTTTTGATCGGCGATTTTACGGGGCTGATCGGTGATCCGTCCGGCAAGAACGCGACTCGGCCGCCGCTTTCGCGTGAAGAGGTAAACGCCAACGCCGAAACTTACAAAACGCAGATCTTCAAACTGCTCGATCCCGACAAGACCGAGATCCGCTTCAATTCGGAATGGATGGATAAATTTACAGCCGCCGATTTTGTAAAGCTGACCTCGAAAATTACGGTCAAACAAATCCTCGAACGCGACGATTTCGACAAACGGATGCGTGAGGAAAAGCCGATCTTAATGCACGAGCTGCTTTACCCGCTCGTCCAGGGCTATGATTCGGTCGCGCTCGAAGCCGATGTCGAGCTCGGCGGCACCGACCAGAAATTCAACCTGCTCGTCGGCCGCAATTTGCAGCGTGAATTTGGCCAGGAACCGCAGGTAATAATCACCACGCCTTTGCTCGAAGGCCTCGATGGCGTCAACAAAATGTCGAAATCGCTGAACAATTATATCGGCATCGACGAGGCTCCGAACGATATGTTTGGCAAGCTTATGTCCGTCTCCGACGAACTGATGTGGCGGTACTACGAGCTTCTGACCGACAGCACCATCGACGACATCAACGCCCTAAAGTTCAAATGCGAGTCGGAAGCCGAAAACCCGCGTGATTTGAAAGCAGCACTCGCAAAAAGAGTAATCGCCGATTTCCACTCCGACTCCGCGGCCGCCAAAGCCGAAGACGAATTCAACCGCCGCTTCGTCAAAGGCGGAATTCCCGACAAGATCGAGGAAAAATCAGTAGCGGCACAAGTGTATAAAATCACCGAACTACTCGCCTTAACCGGCCTTGCGCCCTCAAAAGGCGAAGCAAAACGCCTCATTGAACAAGGCGGCGTCAAGCTGGACGGCGAAAAAGTGGTGTCCGCATCCGCCGAAATTATTATCAAAAAAGATGAGGCCATATTGCTCCAGGTAGGGAAATTGAAGTTTCTTAAAGTGTCGGGCAAGTAAAGGAACGCGGACATCCTTGTCCGCAACGCTTGCGGACAAGGATGTCCGCGTTCCTTTGAATCCCAAACCCCGGCGAGTATACTAATGACCTAACGAATGAGAACAACCGGCACAAAACGGATCAAATTATCCGATAGATTCAGCACGCTGGCGGCTTCCGGCACACCTCTGCGCAAGCTTGCGGGGAATCTCTCAAAGGTTGCTAAATTCGCAATTGACGAGGCGAACAGCCTTTCGCTTGAACGCGTTGAAATAACGCTGAACCGCCTGCCGAAAAAGCTCGACGGTTTTAAGATAATCCACCTTTCCGATACGCATCACAGCCCTTTTACGAGCCTCGAACATATCGCCCGGACCGTAAAGATAGCCAATCGTTTAAAGCCCGATATGTTCATACTGACCGGCGATTATGTTTCGCATGAAGCGAGCTATATCGAACCGGTGGCAAAGGTCCTGGGCGAGCTCGAATCCGAATTCGGCACTTTCGCTTGTCTCGGCAATCACGATCATTGGACCGATCCTGACCTTGTCACGAACAATTTACGGGAGCATGGAATTACCGTTCTCGTCAATGAAGGCTTTCGGTTCGAAGCCCGCGGCTGCTCGTTCTGGCTTGCCGGCGTGGATGACCACATGGTCGGCAAAACCGATCTGCCGTCTGCCTTACGCGGTTCATTTCCCGACGAAATGAAATTGCTGCTCGCGCACAATCCGATAATTTTCAGAAAATCCGTAAAGGCCGGCGTCGATCTGACCTTGAGCGGCCATACACACGGCGGCCAAATTAAAATTCGCGACAAGGACAAAGGCATGATTCGCCGCCGCAAACTAACCGCCGGCCTGCACGAACGCCAGGATTCACAAATATACATCACACGCGGCATCGGCACGGTCGTTCTGCCGGTCAGGTATCAATGTCCGCCGGAGATCTCGCTGCTTGAACTGCGTTCGAGCGGTCTTGGGACTTAGGTTATCGGTCTTCGTCTTTCAAAAAACCAAAAACCAAAGGCCGAAAGCCCTAATGAACAATATCCTCACCATTCCTAATCTGGTCACGTTCATACGAATGGCGCTGATACCGGTGTTTGCGATTTTGCTGTTTTACGGTCAATTCGGGTGGGCTTTATTTGTGTTTGCGGTCGCGGGAGCATCGGATGGCATCGACGGATTTATAGCGCGCAGATTTAATCAGCAGTCGGAATTGGGTACGATCCTCGACCCGATCGCGGACAAGCTGTTAATGACGACAGCTTTTATAATCCTTACTCTGCCGAATATTTTTCCCGCCGAGATGCCGCGCCATTTGCCCGTGCCGCTGTGGGTTACTATTTCGGTGATCGGACGCGACATTTTAATACTCGGCGTGGCAGCCGCTATTTTTATAGCCACAAGCTTTCGCGGATTTAAACCTTCATGGCTCGGCAAGGCAAGTACGGTGGTGCAGATTTTCGGGGTCAGCCTCATTCTCATCGCCACGGTCTTCCCAACGCTCCGGGGTTTTTACCTGCCCACCGTTTACACGACCGTCGTTGCATTCGCTGTATTTTCCGGCGTTCAATATATCTTCCACATCGCCAGCCTTATGCGGGAAGACGGCAAATAGCATAAATAATAACAATAAGCGCCCGTGAGTAAATGGGAATAAGGCGCGAATAGGAAAATCTATTTCTTTATTCGCGCCTATTCGCTTTATTCGCAGGCAAAATTCGAAAGGGTGAGGTATCCCGCCACCGATTTAGAGTTTTCCTATCGCTGTAAGCTCTAGCTAGACAAACTTGACAACAACACACTCAAGTATTATCATCTATCAAGGCTCAACTCAGTTTAATTACTATTTATTAAGAGCACTGGAATATTACTTAATTGGAGATATAAAGAATGAGCAAAATTATCGGTATCGATTTGGGAACGACGAATTCGGTGGTCGCGGTCATGGAAGGCGGCGAGCCGATCATTATTACAAATTCCGAAGGCGGTCGGACAACTCCTTCGGTTGTAGCGTTTGCGAAGGACGGCAACCGTCTGGTCGGTCAGGTAGCCAAGCGTCAGGCCGTCACAAACCCCGAAAACACGCTGTATTCGATCAAGCGTTTTATGGGCCGCAAATATGACGAGGTGCAGGAAGAGATCAAGCAGGTACCTTATAAAGTTGAAAAAGCCGGAAACGGCGATGTGAGCATCGGCGTCGATGGCAAGCAGCATAGCCCGCCCGAAATAGCGGCGATGATCCTGCAAAAATTGAAGCAATCGGCCGAAGATTATCTGGGCGCGAAGGTCGATAAGGCCGTAATTACCGTGCCTGCATATTTTAACGATGCCCAGCGTCAGGCGACCAAGGATGCCGGCAAGATCGCGGGCCTTGAAGTTCTGCGTATCGTCAATGAACCGACGGCCGCTGCACTTGCGTACGGTTTGGACAAGAAAAAAGACGAGATCATCGCCGTATTCGATTTCGGCGGCGGTACTTTCGACATCTCGATCCTCGAGGTTGGAGAAGGAGTGGTCGAGGTAAAATCGACCAACGGCGATACGCATTTGGGCGGCGATGATGTGGATGAAGTTTTGGTCAGCTGGATCATCGACGAGTTCAAAAAAGACCAGGGAATTGACCTGCACAACGATAAAATGGCATTGCAGCGTCTGAAGGAATCGGCCGAAAAAGCCAAGGTCGAGCTTTCATCCGCGATGGAAACCGAGATCAATTTGCCGTTCATCACGGCGGATGCATCGGGCCCGAAGCATTTGGTGATGAAACTCACCCGCTCGAAATTCGAGCAACTGGTCGAGCCGATCCTCAAACGCCTTATGCCGCCGGTCGAACAGGCGATCAAGGACGCCGGGCTGGAAGCGAAGGACATAGAGGAAATCGTGTTGGTCGGCGGTTCGACCCGTATCCCGAAGGTTCAGGAAATGGTCAAGGGCTTTTTTGGAAAAGAGCCAAATAAATCGGTCAATCCGGACGAAGTTGTAGCTCTTGGAGCCGCGGTTCAGGCTGGTGTTTTGGGCGGCGAAAAGACGGACATTCTGCTTCTCGACGTGACGCCTTTGAGCCTCGGAATCGAAACTCTCGGCGGCGTATCGACGCAGATGATCACGCGAAATACGACCATCCCGACTCGAAAGAGCGAGATATTCTCGACCGCTTCGGACAATCAGACTTCGGTCGAGGTCCATGTGCTCCAGGGCGAACGCCCGCTGGCGACGGACAATAAAACGCTCGGCAAATTCCACCTGGTCGGCATCCCGCCCGCTCCGCGCGGCGTTCCGCAGGTCGAAGTGACGTTTGATATCGATGCCAATGGCATCGTCAACGTCTCGGCCAAGGATGTCGGTACCGGCCGCGAGCAGAAGATCACAATCACTTCTTCATCAGGTCTTTCAAAGGAAGAGATCGACAAGATGATGAAGGAAGCCGAGTCGCACGCCGGCGAGGACGAGAAGAAAAAAGCCGAGATCGAGGCCCGCAACCGCTTGGACGGCCTTGTTTACAGCGTCGAGAAAACATTCTCCGAAAATAAGGAAAAAATGGACGCAGCGGGCCAGACCGAGATCGAAACGGCCATCGCCGATTCAAAAACGGCACTCGCCGGAACCGATGCGGACGCAATGAATACCGCCTTCGAAACCCTTCAAACGGCTTCGCATAAGTTGGCTGAGGTTCTCTACAGCCAGACTGCAAACGCTCCTGAGGGCGAGGCTCCGGCTTCAGAAGAACAGGCCTCGTCGGCCAGTGCCGGTTCGGACGGCAATCCGTCGGGTTCTACTCCCGACGATAATGTCATTGATGCCGAATATGTTGATGTTGAGGAAGACAAGAAGTAGGCTTCGATCATCGTCGATGTATAAATTGCAAATCGTGGACAGGTTAAAACTGTCCACGATTTGCAATGTCTAGTTGGCTGCTTGATGTGGTTAACTCTCGGTTCGCCTCTTTTGAAGATTTCAAGTAGGAATGGCAAAAAAAGATTATTACCAAATTCTAGACGTCAAAAAGGACGCAAAAGCGGACGAAATTAAAAAAGCGTACCGTAGATTAGCGCGCAAGCATCATCCGGATGTGAACCCGAACGATAAGGGTGCCGAGGACAAATTTAAAGAGGTTCAGGAAGCCTACGACGTGCTTTCCAACGAAAAGAAGCGCAAGGTTTTTGACCGTTTCGGATATTACAACGATAATCTCGATGTGAATTCGCCTTACGGCGCCGGGCCTTCGGGCAGCGGTGCGGGAACGGCTGGTTTCGATTTTTCCGGTTTTGATTTTAGCCAAGGCGGTTCGACGTCGGGCGGCAGTTCCAGTTTTCGCGATATTTTTTCAGATCTTTTCGGTTCGAGCGGAACTGGAAGCTCTCGGCATGCACAGGCGGAGCCGCCTAAAGTGATGCCAAAACGTGGCCGCGATATCGAGATACCACTGGCCCTAAGTTTCGAGGAATCATTTAATGGCCTGACAACCAATATCACCGTCAGCCGTTCCGAGCAATGTTCGCGGTGTATGGGAGCGGGAGATACCGGCGGCCCCGTAATTACTTGCTCTACCTGCAAAGGCTCAGGCCAGGTTCAAAAATCCGGCGGGCGATTGCAGTTTTCACAAAATTGCCCGGATTGCGAAGGAACCGGAAGGCGCCGCCAACCGTGTTCGCAGTGCAGCGGAAAAGGTGTCACACCGAAAACCGAGCAGGTTAAGATCAAAATTCCGGCCGGTGTCGATACCGGCTCGCGTGTGCGGATCCCGAAAAAAGGCCACGGCGGACGATTGGGGGCCGAACCCGGCGACTTGTTTATTTTAACGAATGTCGGCAAGCATAAATTCTTCACCCGTAAGGGCGACAATATTTACGTGACCGTTCCGCTCAGCCTGCCCGAAGCCGCTCTCGGGACCAAGATCGAAGTCCCGACCGTCGAAGGCAAAGCTCAGCTGAAAATTCCGCCCGGTACGGAATCAGGCCAGAAATTCCGCCTCCGTGAACGCGGTTTTCCATCTTTGAGAAACCCTACCTTGCGCGGTGACCAGTTTATTGAGGTCAGAGTCACCCTGCCGAAAGTGATTTCGGAAGAAACGAAGGAAGTATTGCGGCAGTTCGAAAAGTTGAACCCCGAAAATCCCAGAAAACTAATGGGGCTGGAATAACTTGTTCTGAGTTCACGCTTCTGCTGAAGTTGAAGACACGCTGAAGCGGGAACTCAGAACGTTGGAAAATGAAGAAGCGAGTCAAAACATACACTATCAGCGCCGTGGCCGAGCTTTACGACATCCACCCGCAAACCTTGCGTCTTTACGAACGCGAAGGCCTGCTGAAACCATCGCGCTCGATCGGCAACACTCGTCTTTACGAAGACGGCGATCTTGAACGCCTCGAAATAATCCTCTCACTAACCCGGGACCTTGGCGTAAATCTCGCCGGCGTTGAAATTATACTCAACATGCGCGAGAAAATGTCGTCGATGCAGCGTGAATTCGAACGCTTTTTCGAATACCTCAAAACCCACGCAGGCGAATTCTCGCAACAGGTGGAAAGCTTCAATCAGACGGACGCTCTTATTCCTATCTCCCGCTATCGCCGCGTTCAATACACCGAAATATCGACGGACGAAGAATAATTAGGTTGTAATATTGATACCACAAAAAGAAAATTCTTTAACTAAACTTCAATGCTAACAGTAAAGTTCGGCGTTTCGAACTGACTACCTTAAAAGACATTAAAATAACTGCCGTCCTGACTTTGCAAGTTCGATCTAATATAGGCTATTATCGCGTGATTCGAACTCACTAATAACCTAAACATTTTGCGGAGTAATTGTATGAGATATCTCTTTGGAGGACATTTCCTCGCCTTCTTTATTGTACTTGCGTTCGCTTTTGCCGTGTCCGCACAGGATCTTGATGATGTTACATTTTCTGGCCGTATCGCCGATATTAACGGTCAAGCCATCGCGGGAGCTTCAGTTATCACTACCGAAGTTCAATCCGGCGTCGAACTAACCGTGACTACCAACGACGAGGGCCGCTACAGGGTCATCGAACTAAAGCCCGGCATTTACAAGCTAAAAGTAACGGCCAGCGGCTTCGGAGCACAGGAAAAGATCGATTTACAAACCATTTCTGGCCAAAATGTCCAATTCGATTTTTCACTCTCGCCCGCTACTGTCACCGCTGAACAAACCGTCACTGTTACCGAAAACGATGCTTCGCTAGTCGACATTACCCGAACTGTTGTCGGCGGAACTGTAACTCAGCGTGAAATCGAAGAACTTCCAAACAATACGCGAAATCCGATTGACCTGGTATTTACTCTCGGCGGTGTAGCCGAAGAACCGCTCTCTGTTCGGGATGCAGCCGAAGACCGGGCCCGTCCGGGCGGCGACAGTAATAACGATCCGCGGCCTTCTCCGCTTGAATCAGGCTTGTTCTCTTTGTCGGGCGGCGCTGCATATTCGAACAATATTACGATCGACGGCCTTGATAATAATGATGATCGACTTGCTCAAGATCGCTTTCAACCGTCTATCGACGCCATCGATGAAGTTCAGGTTATTACTAATCAATTTTCTGCCGAATACGGCAGGGCGTCCGGCGGACGCGTGAACATTCGCACTCGCGGCGGAACAAAGAAGTTTCGCGGCCGTGTTTATTTGTATTACCGCAACGACGATTTGAACGTATTATCGACACTAGAAGAATAAACGTGTTTTTCAAAAAGGTAAGATATGGTTGCCTCCGGGGTACGTTTAATTTTTCCGGATCCTCCATTACCGCCACTATTACTTGATTCCTCAAGGGGCATGATAATAATTTGTTGTACCAGTGCACGAATGATTTCGGAGCGCTCTTCGTTAGAAAAGCCTTTCGATATGCGTTCGGAAAGCTCTGTCAATAGTTCCTGGGCATTGGTTATTTCGCGTAGCACATTGCCAAATGCGTCATCACTGAGCCGGGACTCGAGGCTAATCCTTTCGTCGCCCAATTGATCGATTTGCTGATTCAGGGTTTCAATTGTAGAGGCGGCATCTTCAAGCGATAGTGTTTCATTACCAATTGCCATTACTATATTTGCTTTCTGTTTTTTAACCTTTTGTAAAAGGCGTTCAATTTTGTTAATGCTGCCTTGAGTATCGGTCGAGATTCTAGACCTTTCCCGTTGAAGCTTTAGAAGTTTTTCGATAACAGATTTCGGGTTTCGAATAAAATCTTCAACATCGGTCCAGACGCGCTCCTCTAGGTCGTCTGCTCGAACCAATATATTTCCACAATATTTCGTATCGCGATTAGTTTCGCTTCCACACCCGTAATAACGATGTTCAGGATAATTCCGTAATTCACCAGCTTTGGTTGTGTAACTCTTTGGAGTAACCGCATGACCGGCATATGTCATATTACACAGTCCGCATTTGATAAGACCCCTTAGCAGATAGGTTCTTTTTTTTGATGCGGGCCCGCTAGTTCGATTTAAAACAAGCATGTTTTGCACCTGATCCCAAAGCGTTCGCGTCACAACCGGGGGGCATGGCATAGTAATCATTCTATCCGGATCACGCGGGCCCGGGAGCGGCTTTGCGTCGTGCATTTGACGGCTTCGGAAATGATGATACTCGCCGTAATAAGCGGGATTTCTCAAAAATAAAATCACGCTATCGTGCCTCCACTTGCCCTTACTTTTAACGGGCAGTGCCGCTTTTACCTCCGTTAGATGGTCGACTATCGTTCGAAGCGAATTACCTGCAGCGTACCTCTCAAATATCAATTTAATTACGGGAGCCCGGAGCGGATCGAGTTCAAGGCGATAGTCGTCCGTTATGGTATATCCATACGGTGCATGAGATATGATGCGCCCGCTTTCGGCTTTCCGCCGTTTTCCGGCCATACTGCGTTCCCGAAATACATCTCGCTCATTTTCCGCAAATGCTGCCAAAATCGAAAGCATCAATCTTCCAATCGAGGAACTTAAATCAAGGTTCTCTTCGGTGGCAATTATTGCTACGCCGTGAGCCGTACAATGGTCAACGAAATCTAAAACATATTTGATACGGCGGCCCAGACGATCAATTTTGTAAATGATCAGCTGATCGAATTCATGATTCTCTACCGCCCTCCAGAGCCGCTCTCCGTGGGGCCGCTTGTACATTGGCAGCGCACCCGAAACGGCCTCGTCCTCAAAATGCCCGGTGATGTCGAGTTTTTTATATTTGGCATATTCGCGGATGGAATTTCGCTGGGTTGCGATCGTTCCGGACTCGCGTTGCTCATCCGTTGAAACACGTGCATAGGAGGCAATCCTGATTGTTTTGGCGGTCGAATTATTCATAGTCATGTTGATAGCATCCTAAAAATTACAACGCAACCGCATCGGGGAGAAAATACCTATTGACTATGTGATATATAACGGTAACTCTAATTATACGAATAGTTGCCGGTGGTACATCCTTCGGCAGAATTACAGAACAGTGCAGTTCAAATAGATAGAGATTCTATACAAAATAAATTCCAGCACAGCTTCCCCACAAGGAGCATCGTTGAAGAGTAATCAGCTTACATATCCTGTTCCGGGCAATGCAAATTTCCCGAAAACAACAAAGTCGAGATTAAAAAAGCTCGCTATACCCGCAAAGTGCAGACCGGCCCGCACAAAACTGACCTTTGTATTTGATTCCGCAAGACCGACAGAAAACCAATTGATGGAAATTTCACGGGTTATAAATCAATTCATAGAAAAAAATGAACCGGGTTAAGTTTCTTTTAGTCCGGTTTTTGCCGAATCCGCGAAAAATAAGGATCGATTTAATCGACACACGACGAACTGCAAACATTTCAATGAAATGTAATCGAAAACGCCTTAAAACCGCGAACTGCGTAAAATTGTTTCCGGTTTTTGCGGTACAGCGGCAATTTTGCTTTCTTGCGAAATTCTTCGAATAATCGGAGCTTGCCAGCAGCTTGCGGCAGCGTATGCAAAATCAAAAATGACAGATCTTGAGTAGAAAAACTTAACGCCTTGTAATCAGAAAAATGGAGCGGTTGATTAGAAAAAACATAAACTTTTCCGCCCCATTACAAACAAGCAGTGTAAAAACGGATTTAAAGGTTACCGAAGGAATAAGGGTTCTGCGTCGTGATTGGAAGAACTACAACTGTTTGCAGGGGAACCTTTGCGCGTTATCGCTGTATCTTCGAATTCTTCCGTAGATAGATTTTTATCGAAAAATTTTACCGGGGTTCAGGAAGCTGCCCGGTTATTAACCGGATTATTAATCCGGTCATCTTCATTATCGATGTATGCAGTGATTGCCTCGGCAGTTGAGAAAAGTTTTTCAAAAAACTCAGGCTCTCCCGCCTTTAAGAAAAGACCGAGGCTGCGATATCACGTAAGTCCTGCTCACTTTTTGCAAGGCGTACATAAAACTCCGACTTCTGTAAAATTTCACGTTTCATATTATATGGCCGGAATAAAAGGATCTCCTTTTGTCCGAAACTCATTCGCCGCTACGCGAAATCACTCAAAAAACCGATTTGTATTGTTGCAGGTTTAGACATTCAGATCGCCCAATCTTGTCCGGAGAAGGGACTACCCATCCCCGGGGTTTCTGATTGTAGAACAGGCGGCAGAAAGCGGCAAGTAAATACTTACACTGAGCAACTCGGTTGGTTAATGGTAATCATCCATTTCCCGGTAATTTTATTTTCGCACATCGTCAGAAAATTCCAATTCATCATCTACCAAAACTTCCATGGATGTGCCAGCCGCCCGGGCGTACGCAAGGATAATGTAAAGCGGCGGAACGCGCTTGCCGCGCTCGTATTCTGAAATCTTGCCGCGGTTAATCTCCGGCCCGGCGTTCAGTTTTATGAGTATTTCATTCTGGGACAGCCCGAATCGTTTGCGAATCGCCAAAAGTTTTTCCGGAAGTCTGACGGGTGTTTTACGTGCTTTAGAAGGCATATATATTGCCTCCCAAGCTGCTCCCGCGCTGCATTTGATATCTTAGCCCCATTCTGGGCTAACATATCGCTGCGATTAACGATCGCCGCAATACCGGTAATGGCGGCACGAGAAATCACTGTCCTCGAAGCACCTTTCGCACGGTCGAAAGAATATCACAAATATGAGAAACATTTTGAAGCTCAAATCAATTATTGTCATCGCCGTTGTTATGGCGATCTCAATTCCCGCATTCGCCCAGAAAACGGTCCGGGTAAGATTTAAGAAGGGGCAAACGGGTGCTGTTATTAATGCAAAAGGCTCGACAACGTTCCTGGTCGATCTGCGAAAAAACCAAACCTATGCTGCAACGGCTGTCATTAAGTCAAACTGCGACGTCGGAATGAGCGGGCTACTGGAAATAGTAAATAATAAGGGCGAGGTTTTAGCGGAGCCGGAAGCCGGGATCGGCTATTTCTTTAATCAATGGGGCGGAAAAACTTCCATAACCGGCACATACAAATTTTTTATAACGACCAATCCTTGTGCGGAATATGAGTTCGCGGTAGAAGCGAAATAGCTAAATGAACAATTCAAACTTCCCGCAGCATTCGCCTGCTTATCCGGCGGCTCAAGAAACATCGGGTTTAGCAATTACCTCGCTCGTTTTCGGAATCTTAAGTGTTCTGGGGCTCGCTTTTTGCGGAGCTTTTCTAGTAGCAATTATTTGCGGCCACATTGCCCTCTCGCGGATCGATCGTTCCGGCGGAACAATTGGAGGCCGCGGAATGGCGATTGCGGGCCTTGTGTTGGGCTACGTGCCCGGGGTTAAAGTTTGCCGTTAGTCGTTCTTCCGGAAGTTCGACCCGAAAGCCTTTAACTCGCGGGAATCTTATTTCGAGAGGATCTCTTTCAGGTCTGACCGCCTTTACTTGAATAGTTTCTCGCGGGGGCTGCGGCGGCGCGATTACCGGCTTGGCTGTGAAGTCGAACGGAATACCAAGCACATCAGCATACTCGACTTTAAAAACACCCTGTTCATTAAGCTCATAGGACTGACGGCGAAGCGCTCGGCCTATCACCTGCTCGCAAAGCAGTTGTGTACCAAATGCTCGAACGCCCAACACATGGGTAACAGTGTTGGCATCCCAACCTTCCGTTAACATTGAAACCGAAACAACGCACCTGATATCCCCTCCGAGTCGTCCTTGCTTGCCTACCGTGTTCATCACTTCGCGCAGCAAATCTTGATCGGAAAGCTTTTCGGCCGCCGACCGGTCGCCGGTGCGTTCTATGATCTCACGCCGGAACTGCTCGATTTCGGCTTCGGCAACCTTGCGGAAATTACCATCGAGTGCATCGCCCGATTCCAATTGTTCACTATCGATCAGTAGCGTGCGGGGGCGAGGCAGCCAGTTTCCATGCTCATCGTGATTCTGGAAAAGTTTAAGCCTGCCATATTCAAGTTGCTCGTTGCCATCTTCCATCTGGCGAATGAATCCGGAAACAAAGTCATAGACGAGTTTCGATGTGGAAGTGTTGTTACAAACAACAATAAAGCACGGTGGCACGGTGATCTTTGCATCCTGCCAGAGCTTGAATGTTTTTTCGTAGTGGCCGTACAGGGCCTCAAGAGCAGTTTGAAGCTGCGGCGGAAGGTCACGCGGGTCAAGCGTATCAGCTTTCCCACGTCCCTTCTTCGGCATCTTTTTACCGATGTGTTCCCACAAATTACGGAACATCGGCATTTCTTGGTTAGGAATATTATCGGCAACTGGAACTCGGGGCAGTTTGACGATGCCGCACTCGATCGCATCCATAAGTGAGAAGTCACTCATCGTCCACGGGAAAAGTGTGCCTTCAGCATAACCGGATCCACGAAGGAAAAACGGCGTGGCAGAAAGATCGATCACGCGTCTGACTTCGAGCTTTCGCTTCACGATCTCAATACCGCTGATCCATAGACGGGCCGCTTCGTTATTTTTCTCGGCTTCTTTCTTATCGTCCCCTTTCAACTCAATTTCTTCCTCACTAAGAGGCTTTTCTCGATAACAATGATGAGCCTCATCGTTGATAACCATGATGCTTTTCATGCCCATCAATTCCGGCATTACACGCTGGATCATCTGGCCTTCAGTCTCGATCGTATTGATAGGTCCGCCAATGCGTCCTTGAAGCAGTGACCTTCCCCCTTTCGAGACCTCCATCCGCTCGCGAAGTTTGAAGGCGTGATAGTTGGTGATGACGATCTTTGCCCGCTCGATATCGCGCAGCATATCGGAAGGTACGATTTCGCGAGTACGGAAATAGCTGTCAGGGTCGTTGGGCTGTAATACGCGAAGACGATCTTTGATAGTGAGCCCTGGGGCCACGATCAGAAAACCTCGTGTGAACTGTTTGCTCGCCTCATGTCGTGCGGCATTGACCGCCTGCCACGCGATCAGCATTGCCATCACCGTTGTTTTCCCCGCCCCGGTCGCGAGCTTAAGTGCGAGACGATTTATTTCAGGATTTGCATCGTTGTTCGCATTGGCGAGGTGGTCAAGAAACGTTTTCCCACGTGTCCCGAGTTTGGGTGCAACCTCCGTTAACCAAATCCCTACTTCGACTGCCTCGATCTGACAGAAAAAAGGGCGAATGCCGTCAAATTTATTATGGCGCCAGAATTGCAGCAGCTGCGCTGTTGCCGGTGTAACATTCCAATCACCGGGACTCGGCAGGTTTCGCCAGACGTCAACGTAACCACGAACTTCGTTGATGATCGAGGTGGGGTCGTACTTTTGTGTGTCGGTTGAGAGACCGGTCCCATCATCAAAGGCAAGTTCGGCTTGTTCCCCACGTTTCTTTTTCTTCGGTGTCGGTATCGGAGTAACAAAATCCGCCCGGCGTCGGCTGTCCACTATCTTTTGGATGGGCTGGCCGGTCGAGTCAAGTTCCCAGTGCCGACCAGGATAGTCGTAGGGAGAGTTTAATATAGGCTTTGCAAAGAATTCTGACATGTCCAAAACTGTGGTGCATCGCGGATCAAATGTCCGTAAAAGATCAGGGATCAGTATCAATAATTTATAGCACGGGATATCGCGGGCGATAAAGGCAGCTTTTGTGATCGTACAGAATTCTCGGCGTTAATTTGAATGAAAACCTCTTGGTCCCTCTGGCCATTGTTCGCTCGTTTCCCGTTTCGCCAATACATTTCGCCATTATTCCGGAATACCTGTCTCGCCGTAGTTCGCTTCGGTGAGCATGGTGCCGTTCGACTCAATGTACTCGATACCTGCGCCTAATCCCGAATCTTTCGCTCCCGTGCGGCGCCCAGGAAATAGGACGCGTCAAGGTCAATTCCAGAATCTCGCGCGTCTTTGTATGCGTTTATCGAAATACTCAGCTCGGCAAGTTCTCGATAACACATGCCTTAAAGCACCACTGCGTGGGTGTATTCGGTTCGATCTACTCTCCGGCCCGCTTCGTCGACGGAGCCCCGTAGCATCAGCGAACGCCGCTATAGCTTCCTCGAACTCTCCAAATGATAGTGAAATTTTCCGATGTTGAAGTACGCCTTTTCATCATCCGGAGCAAACTGAAGACCTGTGGCGGTGGCCTCAATACCCTTAAAATACTCAGACTTCTCCGCGAACGCCCCCCCCCCGAGCATGAAATGTTCGGTCATAGATGATCACCACCACTGCATTTGAAAGTGTCGATGGCGTCGTCATTCCGACCCAGCTTCAAATAAAGTGTTCCCAGATTGAAAATGCCGGGCCGTATACCGGGTCCAGTCGAATCGTTCGCAGGTAGTCTGTCACCTCATTGTCGTCCAAGGCGACGCCGAGATTGTACTCAGCGTCCGGACTGTCCGCCTCAGTAATTCTACCACTCCATGGGTTGTATTTAACTCGCTTTGCCGAAGTTGGCCTGTCAGACTTGTAGGCCCGAATTCGATATTTCAGTCGTCGGTGATCCGTGAAAAAACTAATATTTGCCAGAACGGCTGGCGTAAATCACAGCTTTTAATGGTATTTGATCTTTATTTTATATGACGCTATCGTGTGGTTATGGAAAATTTCGAACCAATTATTAATCTTGATACAGCAGAGTGTTTAACCTTTGAGGCTCCGGAATGGCTAGAAGTGGATGCATTCGAACATGAAGCAATCGAAAAAAATTGCCCTATTTACGACACCCGCGAGCCGGGGATTGATCGGGAGGAGCTATGGCCTTTGGGCTGGGATCGCGTCGGGGATGAGCCCGCCGAAATCGTGGAATCGAATGAAGGCGCTCAAACCGAACGCGAAGAAGAGGATGAATTTTGGTATTCAATCGATCAACAGTATAAAAGATACCTGCGTATCCGGGCCGAAGAAAAATTTAGTTTTACCGCCGGACGCTGATAATTTAAGGCAAAGAAGCAGCCCATCGACCTTCATTGAACTGTTTATGGGCTGCACAACCTCATATTTTTTACCACCATTAGTCCATTCAAATTACAAAATGCCAGGGCCGTTAACGGGTAAATGGCTTTTCAATGTCGGAGAGTAGCCGTTTTACATGCCAGGAAAATACGTTTTCCTTGACGAGCATCCATATACGCGGCATTGCTTTTTTTATTTTTTGGCTGACGTATTGCACGCCAGCATACGCATCGTTCGGGCATTTCGGCCTTCTTTTATTCAACTGCGACTGCCGGATTTCTGCTCCGCCAAATAAACTTTTAGCAATAATAACCACGGTTTTGAATGTTCTGGTCGCGGACCGAGCGGCAGCTATTGGAGTAAATTAGCGGGTTGATTGCCGCACACGGCCAGCAAATCCGAATAATATTTCTACAGATATTTGAATAGATATTTCAGACCTATTGCAGATTCAATGAATTCAAAAATTAGTTTTTAGCGCAAAGTGACCAGCACTTATCTCGAAAACCCGTATGGGTAATTAGTTTAACTGAGCTATTTTAAGGAGCCACTTGAAGAATTAATTCTTTGAAGGCGCAGCAAAAACTTAACAAGTTTCATTTTTGGTGTCGAATTTGGTGTCCGAAAAAAGTTTATTTGCTACGGCGAACGATCCTTTTTTTAAAAAAATTATGCGGGAAATATCGCTCAAACTTTGCCGCTTTATTTAAAAATCGGATATAAATTAGGTTTTTCCGTGTACATCGCGGCGAACATTTTGTAAGAACCAGGGCCTCCGAACGTACGCAATAAATGCAATAACAACCGTTACTTTGTACGAATCGCCTGGCAATTAATGCGAATAAAAACTTGAAGCCGGGCCGTTTCGCAATTGTTATTTTACTTTTTTGATCGGCAAACATGTTAAATTCTTCCCCTTTCACCAAGCTTTTATCGAGTTATCGAAAACATCAAATCGATTTTTCGCTTGCCCCGTCGAAGTTCTTTTCGATTAAAACCGAAGCAGAATTAATCGCATTTAGCGCATAAGTGGCCAATTAATCTTCGGGATTTTGCGGCGTTTCCTCTTAACTCGTCTCGGCTTTCTAACAGCTCAAGCAGTAGCAACGGAATATATTCAGTTCCAAAAGCGGCTCCGGTCCAGAGAATTGTTTCCAAAATCTCGGCAGTGAATTGTAATATCTTCTCGAAACTGTTCTTTATTTCGATAAATAACTAACGAATGAATGGTCGTTTTTGTGACTTTCGCCTCACTATTTTAGTAAAAGTTTTCGCTAAAACTCGGGCGTCGCTGCTTCATTTCGGATGGACGAACAGAATAAAGGCGGGAAACGGAAGGCCGTTTTTAAATCTTTAATTAAATAATACCGGTGCATTTGTCACCCGAATTTAATCGATTGAATCCAAAAATTAAATGTAATTCTTCACTTATTGTGCAAAATGCTTGTGCAATTACTCAGCTAAATTACCCCGCATTACCGAACGAGGCGAGCAATTATGTTTCAAATTAAAGGTGATTGAATGGCTTTTTTAAGATTAAATCTACGAAAAAACCAGTCCGAATTTTGAATTGTTACCGTTAGAAATGCGTCAGCGATGCAAATTTAAGGGGGAAAATGCGATGTAAACGTCTCCGGCAGAACCCGACTTTATGGCCGCGATTTGCTGATAAATCTTTTAGTCCCCATTTTCACCCATCGTGACCCGCTATAATGCACCTAAACGCAATGCTCGCATACAGATGCGATAGGTAGGGACTAAATTCCTAAGTCTATAGAAATGACGGTATTTTGTTTAAATTTAAGCCGCTTTCTATAAGTCACACGATAGTAGTTCAAACCGGCTAAAGTACGAGGAAAAAAACAAATAACGACGTATCAAGAAAGTTATCCTTTTCGCCTCTATTTATTCAGGCGAAGCAGCAGCAGTATAATATTTTGAGGCTTTATTCAAAATAATTATTGACGTAGAACACAGCCGATAAGCATCGCGTCGACTTAAACTTTTCATTGATAAAAGTCACAAAAATATTCTCGTGGATAAGTCGTCTATAGCTGTTCCAAACTTTAATACAATCAATTGTATTGATAGAAATAATTTTACGGACGCAGCGTAGAAATTAATTTATGGAAAACCCCACCAGCATTCAAATTATAGGTGATTGCCCAGAGCTTGGTGAAAACTCCCAGTACGTGATCGAGGACGAGATCGGAGTGAACAGTATCGTATATTTTGAAAAAACGGACAGCAACACCACGGCGGTAAAAATAGTTGATCTACAAAATCTTGACACGATGTCCGTCCCAATTTACCGTGCGGGTAAAGGCACCGAACCCGGACAGATTATTTTCGAACAGATTGAAATCGGAGCCCTGAAAGAATCTTTGGCGGAGCAAGCAAAGGTGGACGCCCTTCTCGATCAAACATTAAATAATATTTCTTTCTTTTACCGCGACAATGATTTGGGCGATGAATTTATCAACATGTATTATCGCGGCCTTATCGTAAGGGAACTCGGGTTCGTTGATGCTTCGTTCCGATCGGGCGGCCTGGCCGCACGGCATCGCTTTTTAATCGCGTCCTCGCAGGCGGTAAATCTGAGCGACCTGCCGCCGGCTATTCCGGAACAGGGATTAGTGGTAATTAAGAACGGAAGTTTTTTTAAGGTGCTGGACGTTTTCGAACGGGAAAACCGCAAACAGATCACCTTGCTTCATATCCCCGAAGAACTTGTCGCGTTCTTTTCTACGGGAAATGAGTTAAGCGATATTGAATTGCAGATTGCCGAAGCCGCCAGAACGGATTTTGACAAACAATTTTACCACCCGCCTGCCGATGCCCTGAAGCGGGCCGACTGGCTCAACAGGTTAAAGGACCCGATCGGCATCAGCGATGACGGCAAGTATTTTTATCCGCCCCCCTGAACAAGAAAAATGGAATTGTGAAAATCCCGGCAAAATTGTTACCAGTGATTTGGAGTAAAATACTCGTTTCGTTAATTAGCGCCAAAAGCTGCATCCCAGTAATGAAAAAAATATGCCAAATTTAAGTTCTGAAATTCAAAAAGTAAAAGAGGCTCTCGGAAATGCCCGAAGAGTGTTTGTGCTGACAGGATCCGGAGTTTCGGCCGAATCCGGAGTGTCGACATTTCGCGGCGGAGGGGCATCCACCATCTGGCGGGGCATGCCGTTCGAGCAACTTTCGTCCGCCCGGATGATGCAAACAAATCTGCCGCTCGTTTGGGAGTGGTTCGATTACAGGCTTTCGGTAGTTGCGGGCTGCACGCCGAATGCCGGCCATTTCGCTTTGGCGAAGGCTTCGGAAAGCAGCAGGTTTGATTCCTTCAACCTGGTTACCCAGAATATCGACGGGCTGCACCTCGCGGCAGGATCAAAAGATTTTACCGAGCTTCACGGAAACATTCATCAGGCCCGGTGTTTATCATGCGGGCATGTGCAGCAACTCAGCGAAATTCCGGCAGATGAGCGGCCGCCTGTTTGCCCGAAAATGTTTTGATTCAATGCGGCCGAACGTCGTTCTATTCGGCGAAAACCTTTCGCCGGATAATATTTTTAAGGCGCGCGAGGCGGCGGGAAAGTGCGATATTTGTTTCGTGGTAGGCACTTCCGCGAATGTTTACCCGGCGAACGAACTGCCCGGGCTCGCCAAACAGAACGGAGCTTTGATCGTTGAGATCAATCCGGAGAATACGCTTGTTACCTCTATCTGTGACATTTCAATACGGGGAACGGCCAGCGAGATTCTGCCGCGAATCTTCGGCGGCACTACCGGCGGGCTAGATACGATCTCGATACTTTGCGAAAGCCGCGAAGACGATCTTCCCGAAGAGGACAAGCTGGAAACCATGGACCTGGCCGAGCGGATGGAATATCTCCGAGAAATCGCGATCGCCGAGCCTAACAATCCGGTGGCTCAATATAACCTTGCGATAGCTTACGCGGAAGACGGGACCCCGGAAGAAGCAATAACGGCCTATTTAAAGGCAATAGATCTCGAGCCTCAGTATTCACCCGCTCATTACAATCTTGGTTCATGCTGGGGCGCGTTACCGATGCGGTCAATTCTTTTAATGCCGCAGTTCTAGCCGATTACGAATTTGGCCCCAGCCACTTTATGCTTGGTGTCGCTTATGCCTCACTGGGCGAGCACCGTCAGGCAATTAAAGCAACCCGAACAGGCCTTGAGGTTTCGCCCGATGACCCAATGGCGCATTTCAATATCGGAAAATCGTTTTTCGCACTCGGCGAAAGCGAACCGGCAATCTCCGCGTTTTCTAAGGCTGCGGGTTATGCTCCGGATTTTTGCGGAAGCCAATTACTGGATCGGCAGGTGCTACCGTGAATCACGGCATATCGACGAAGAATTTGAGGCTTATCCTACAGCCGTCAGGTTACACGCAATACATAGACGCGATCCTGGCCCTTGGAACGGCGTATGCCCGCAGGAAAGGGCGCTCCGGCGAGACTTTCGACTACGTCGACGGTAGAGGCGGTTTGGAACTTAATGCTCCGAATCATCAATTTTACCCCGGGCTGGGATTTCTGGCGATGGGCGAACCAGAACTGGCCCGCGATCAGGTTACCGTGTTGACAGGTAAGGACGCACAGTTAGCAAACAGACTAAGCGAATTTATTGATCGGGATTATAACCGGTAAACCGGTTTTGCAATACCAACAGCAGACCCGGGCGGGCCTGCTTCCGACTTACCTCTCGATCTTTGCAGAACCGAAAAGTTACTGCTATTGCACTTGAGCGGCAAGCTGCCGGACAAAATCTTTCGACGGGCCGTAACTAACTATTGCCACATAAAGGCGAGCGTGCTTGTGGACTCTCAACGAAGGCTCAATTGCCTTCACTATCCAGCTGGACTCGTTACCACATACTCCCCCGCCAACAAGCGTTGGGTACCGGCTGTTTCCGGTTTTGGCCAAATTCAGGATCCCCCCACAAATTGTGGCTTCATAGGACGCTTCAAGAATAAGGCACGCAAAGTCCACCCAAAGCTCGGCATTACACCGATTGCCGATTTGTGTCACTTCGGCGTTCCCGATTGGATCGGTGATTTTCAAAACCCGGATTTTCCCGAACTGTTCGCGGAATATGCCGGAGCGGTTGCAGCTCGCTTTCCGTGGCTGCGGTTTTACACGCCGGTCAACGAAATTTACGTCGCCGCGACCTTTTCGGCGCAGTTAGGCTGGTGGAATGAGCGGCTCAAAAGCGACGAGGCGTTCGTTACCGCGCTCAAAAATCTGGTCAAAGCCAACCTTCTCGCCGAGGAAGCGATTCTCAAAGCCCGCCCCGACGCGCTTTTTATTCAAAGCGAGTCAACCGAATATTTTCACGCCGGACATCCTTCGGCGCAGGAACGCTCCGACTTTTTTAACGAAAAGCGTTTTTTATCGCTCGATTTGTGCTACGGCGTGGACGTTCACGCCCGTATGTATCGCTATCTGACCGACAACGGAATGTCGCCGGACGAATACGACTGGTTTATGCGGCGCGGCGCGGCGAACAAATCTCACTGCGTGATGGGCAATGATTATTACGTGACGAATGAACATCTCGTTCCGGCACAGGACGGGCGACCGATTGAAGGGTCGGGCGAAATTTTCGGCTATTACGTTATTACCAAACAGTATTACGACCGCTACCATTTGCCGGTGATGCACACGGAAACGAATCTGGCGGACTCGGAACTCGCTCCCGGCTGGCTCTGGAAGGAATGGGCGAACATGATGCTTCTAAAGCGGGACGGAGTGCCGATAATCGGTTTTACGTGGTACAGTCTTCTTGACCAGGTTGACTGGGACACCGCCTTAAGAGAAGACAACGGGAATGTGAATCCACTCGGGCTGTTCGATTTGGACAGGAAAATACGACCCGTCGGCACGGCTTACAAACTGCTCGTCGAGCAGTGGCACGAAATTCTGCCGACCGAAAGCCTCTGCCTCGATATGAATATGCAGATGGATGACGAGAGCAGCGAACCGGAAACGTCCGCGCCGAACGACAAGATATTTTAAGCCATTATTTTGAGTCGTTAAAAGAAAGGCGGCAGGGCAGTAGATTCAGGTTTGAAAATTAAATCAAAGCTTTTTTCAAAAAACCTGATTTTCCCCTTGACTCTGTATTCGACTAAAGGGTTTAGAATATAATTATGCCGCTTTTTAGGCGGTGGAGATTAAATTGAAAATGGAGTAATAAAATGAAATTGAATTTAAATCAAAAAGTATTAGGAATCGCATTGGGTTTAGGATTGACGGGCGGCGCGGTCGGCATACTGGCTCAAACCTCGGTGCCGCAGAACACGGTTCCGATTCAAACCGAAAAGTCGGCGCAAAGCAATCAGGACAAGGAGGCGTGTCCGATGATGAAAGACGAAAAAATGGACATGTCTATGATGAAAGACGGGCAAATGGATATGTCGAAGATGATGGACTGCTGCAAAAAAATGAGTAATAACGAACGCCCGAAAGCGGATGCGAAAAGTTCCGAATCGAAACCGGGTTCCGAACAGTAATAATATAGGAACAGTAATAATAGGAGGAAAAGTTATGGCTTTGAAAGAAGGCGAAATTTATCGCTGTCCCGACACAAACTGCGGCTGCGAAATTACAGTAACGAAAAGCGCGCCGCCTGACTGTCGAGGCAATGAGATGCCGCGCTGCTGTTGCGGCAGGGAAATGCAGAAAGTCTAGTTGAAAGGGGTTCGGCTTGATAAATGTAAA
>JBBJOS010000003.1:0-289350 GCA_037723965.1 Pyrinomonadaceae bacterium
TTGAAATCAAACAAAGGAGCACACGAAGTTCTGTGTCCTGTTTAACTTGACCATTGCACGCTGTCAACACCGAGCGTTTCAAAAAGGTCGCCGCGCACGTCAGCTGCTATTGATTCCAGGCCCAACGGCTCATAACTTATTCCCTACCCTTATCTAATATCTAAGTGTCTTTTTTTATTCGTCTTACTAAACGTTTTGGATTCAGCACTTGTGCAGGTCGCAGATACCCAAGACTTCCTGCCATCAATTAGATCACAACATGGACTCAAATCCCTTGTGTACAAAAAAAGACCGAATCATTCATTTACTCAAACATAAAATCAAATTACTCAGACAGTAGGGATTGTGATTTTAATGACTAGCTACGTATGCTGAACATCAGACTGCCCTGCTCTTAAGTTGAATTTTAAGGGTAGCTTAATTATTTGGAGGTAAAAACGGTGACGAAAACTTCAGAATTTAATATTGAACTGGAAAGCCAGAATTCAGACGAACGCCGCAATGCATCAATCGCTTCATTATTCATCAAAAAGTAGCTGACCGGTGACGATTCCGTAAGCAAAATACAGACGAGACTGCTCACGTTTAATTTGCTTACGGAAATTTAATCGTCTCAAATTTAACCGGAGTTAAAAATTTTGCTGGGAAATTTAACCGCGGTAAAGTTTGACGAAGAGGAGAAATTACGATGACTTTAAATAATCTGGAAACCGGCCACAGTGCGACCGTTAAAAATCTTCACAACCAATCGACTGAACGGAGACGCTTACTGGATTTAGGGATTTTGCCGGGAACACGCATCGAGAATGTGATGCCTTCTCCGCTCGGCGATCCGGTTGCATACCTCATTCGCAGTTCTGTCATCGCCCTGCGGCGCGAACAGGCAATTTTAATTGAAGTTGAGGAATAAAAAATGAAAGCGGAAACAACCGAGCGATGTGGCGGCTGCGCTTCAAATTGCCGCACGACGCAGCTAATACAACTTGGCGTTAAAGTTCGTAATTGGGATTATACAATCGCACTCGCGGGTAATCCGAACACGGGAAAGAGCACTCTTTTCAACCAGCTTACGGGGCTTCGCCAGCACGTCGGGAATTGGGCGGGAAAGACGGTTGCGCGTGCCGAGGGCGCGTTTGATTTGGATGGCAAAAAGTTCAGACTCGTTGATTTGCCGGGCACCTATTCGCTTCTTTCAACCAGCGTTGACGAGGAAATCGCCCGCGATTTTGTTTTATTCGGCAAGCCCGACGTAACCGTTATCGTTGCCGACGCGACACGCCTCGAGAGGAGCCTGCACCTCGTTTTGCAAATTCTGGAAATCACGGGCCGCGCCGTCGTCGCTTTGAATTTGATGGACGAAGCAAAGCGCAATGACTTAACGATTGACGTGCGCGAATTAACCAGAGAATTGGGTGTTCCGGTCGTTCCGATGTCAGCCAGACGGGGACAAGGCATTTCGGAATTGTTAAAAGCCGTTGGCGATGTCGCATGTGGTGCCCTTTCCGTTCGTCCGCATCAAGTTCATTACCAGGATGAAGAACTGGAATCGGCGATTGAAAGTTTAGCTAAAAAGTTAAGCGAAACTTTTGATGATCTACCGAACGCTCGATGGGTTGCGCTGCGTCTGCTCGAAGCGGACGAAAACATCATTAATGCCGTGCAGACAAAAACGCTCGGGGCACTAAAAACATCAACGCATTTGTCACAGCTCGCGTTTTCGGAGGCAAGATGAATAACGAAAATATTCTCGAACAAGCCGCCATCTTGCGCCGTTCAATCGGCGACAATTTACACGATAAACTGACCGCCGCTATTTACGCCGACGCGGGCGCGATTGCCGCACGCGCCGTTACTCATAACGGAGAAATCAGGCAAACGAGTTTCGACCAGCGGCTCGATCGCGTTCTAACCAGCCGCGTTTGGGGATTTCCATTGATGCTTTTGATGCTAATGACCGTTCTCTGGCTGACGATTGCGGGCGCGAATGTTCCGTCGGCAATGCTTGCCGATCTGCTGCAAGGTACGGTTTACAACGCGCTTCACGGTTTCGCTAATGTTTTGACTGCTCCTGCTTGGCTGTCGGGGTTTTTAATTGACGGCGTTCCGCCGCCGGCATTTTGCAAAAGGAAAAAATTATCGAATGCGGCCGCGGACATATTAAAATCCTCGACCGCGAAGGATTGGATGATTGCTGTTGCGAATGCTACGAGATTATTCGCAAGGAATTCGATGATCTGCAAAGAATCAGTAATTATTCGGAAAACCTAAAACGGACAGTTCATTAAGTCCAAAATTGAACCGAACTACTCGTTAGTATTTGATAATTTAAGTTTTCACGCCGATATTTTGAAGGGAGTATGCAACGGGCACGGCGCGAAAACAAGCGAAATTCCATTTTGCTGATCATTGAACCTGATGCGGCGACTCGCTCGGGGATGAAACGGCTTCTGGAAATTGACGGTTATAAGGTCACAACCGTCGCGGACGAACGCGAAGCCGCCGCCGTGGCCCAACAAATAATTTACAATTTAATTTTATTCGACAGTAATCTGCCTCCGCCGGAGAGTTTCGCGGCCGCTTACCGGCTTCAAGCGAGTCCCGAAATAAAGGGTATCCCGCTGCTGGTGATCTCGGTTCACGAAAAATCTCATTTTGCACCTGACGACTTTGATGCCGATAGGTTTAGCGTTGCTTATCTAACGAATTTAAGCCGATTTGATGAAATGGAAAAATTGATAGACTGCATTTTGCCGCTAAAAAAGGACGAGAAACAAGCCAAGCCATTTTAGAATTTGGCTGCGGATGAAAGACGCGGGTACTCTCCTGCCCGCGTATTTCAATTTGAGCGATACTTTGTCACGTCCATAAAGTCACCGAAGCTCAGAAACTCTCCCATTCAAAATTTTCCTTGTCGGAATGCGGACGAATATAATGCGTTCTGACGTACCAATGTCCGGCTCCCGTGATCCACGCACGCCAGACCGTCTTCGTCCGTTTGCGAATGCGAGAGGTATTTTTTCACTGTTAATGTTTTCGCTGCCGTTGAGACGCTCAGATTTTTTAGCGGCCTGCCCCCGAAAAGAACTTTTACTGGCAGTCTTCCATTTTCGCCGATTTGCGATAAAGCAATTTGCGGCACATTCTCAAGTCTGTGCCAAGTGATCAAACGCGAAACATCCGTGTTTTCCGCCCCCGAGTTTCTATTAAAACGTCTGCAAACTTCGCGTAGCTTTCGCGCTGCGGTTCGGGCGTATATCAGGCGTGCGTTTTGGTAACGCGGGAGGCTCGCTGGTTATTTCGAAGCGTGGTTGCATCAATTGTTTTAAAGGCAATCTTGATACCTAACTTCGCCATACCATAAAGGCTGGTGTGGACCTGGATTACCGACCGCCTTGGGATTTCTACCGATTCGCCGATTTCGAGTTTGATAAACTCCGGATATTTTCGCTGGAAACGGGCCGTTGTTGAGCGGCTGGGATGCCGCTTGATTCCAGGCTTTTAGTTATGTCTGTAACTGAGGCGCTGGCTTTGGCGGCAATCTTCTCAATTGAGTGTTGCTCTTCCTGATAAAGTCTTGCAACGAGCGAATAATCTATTACCGCCGACCGCCTTATGCCGGACGGATTGCGGCACCGGCCGTATCGTAATCGAGTGCCTTATTTAGCAAATAAATCAGTGCCACTAGACGTCGTAAAGCAAAAATTGAATGTGCACGCTGCTTAGACCGTATATTAGTAACTACCGAAAATATATACCATTAAGCTAGAAATGAATGTGCAATAATAGGTTAAGAGAAGCGCGAGCCGGGCTGCTTGTAAACACAACGACGCTCGAAGCCGGCTGGACCGGTCGCCTGGTAGTCGAGATCGGATATCTTGCAAATCAGCCGCTCCGCGTTTATGTTAACGAAGGCATAGGGCAAATCCTGTTTTTCGAATCCGACGAGGATTGCGGCGTCTCCTATTCCGACCGCGGCGGCAAATATCAGGGGCAAACGGGGCTGACGTTTGCGAAGGTTTAGGTCCTGAGTTCACGCTTCAGCGTGCTTCTTCTCTAACCAAAAGACAAACTAAAGTTTGAACTCAAAACAAAGAACAAATGCTCAAGATCGAAAACTACATCGGCGGCGGATTGGTCAAGCCAATATCCGGTCATTACCTGGATAATTACGAACCGGCGACGGGCAAGGTATATTCGCAGCTTCCCGATTCGGATGAAGCGGATGTCGAACGTGCGGTCGAAGCAGCGAAAGCGGCTTTTCCCGCTTGGTCGCGAACGCCGCCGGAACAGCGTTTTGAGATTTTGATGCGGCTCGTTGCTTTGATCGAACGCGATCTTAATTCGCTCGCCGAAGCTGAATCGATTGATAACGGCAAACCTCAGTCGCTCGCAAAAGTGATGGACATTCCGCGGGCGGCGAGCAATTTCCGCTTTTACGCGACGGCGGCGATGCACACGTCGAACGAATCTCACGAGACCATTGGCCAGGCGATAAATTACACACTGCGGCAGCCGCTTGGTGTCGTCGGGTGCATTTCGCCGTGGAATCTGCCGCTTTATCTGTTCACCTGGAAGATCGCTCCGGCCATCGCGTCAGGCAATTGCGTCGTCGCCAAGCCATCGGAAATCACGCCGATGACGGCCTACCTGCTGTCTAAACTTTGCATTGAAGCCGGTATGCCCGCCGGTGTTTTAAATATCATTCACGGTCTCGGCCCAAAAGTCGGCGCGGCAATCGTCGCTCATCCCGAAACTAAAGCGATCTCGTTCACCGGCGGCACGAAAACCGGCGAAGATATTGCCCGCATCGCCGCTCCTATGTTCAAAAAACTCTCGCTCGAGCTCGGCGGCAAGAATCCAAATATCATATTTGCCGATTGCGACTACGATGAAATGCTGGATGCAACTTTGCGTTCTTCATTTTCGAACCAGGGCCAGATTTGTTTGTGCGGCTCGCGGATATTCGTCGAGCGGCCAATCTACGAAAAGTTCAAAACCGATTTTGCCGCCCGTGCATCGAAGCTAAAGATCGGCGATCCGTTGGAAGAATCAACAAATATTGGAGCTGTCGTTTCAAAACCGCACATGGAAAAAATTCTTTCATACATCGAGCTGGCAAAGGAAGAAGGCGGAACGATATTGAGCGGCGGAAATCAGGTCACGCTCGACGGCCGCTGCTCGAATGGTTATTTCATTGAACCGACCTTAATCGAAGGCCTCACGCATGCCTGCCGGACAAACCAGGAGGAGATCTTCGGCCCGGTGGTCTCGATAATGCCGTTCGATACCGAGGAAGAGGTTTTGAGCTATGCAAACAGCGTCCGCTATGGCCTGTCCGCAACCCTCTGGACCGAAAACCTCTCCCGCGCCCACCGTATCGCCGCTGCTCTCGATTCCGGCATTGTGTGGATAAATTGCTGGCTCCTCCGCGATCTGCGAACGCCGTTCGGCGGCATGAAAGACAGCGGCATGGGCCGCGAAGGCGGATTTGAAGCGTTGAAGTTTTTTACGGAAGAGAAGAATGTCTGTATAAAAATCGGTGATTCTTGAGTACTCAGTTAACGATTCGGACGATAAAGATTGTTGATCCGATAGAGTCCGCAATATACTCAGGGCGGAAAGCCTGCCACTAAAACCGTAATTTCTGCATCGAAAACATATGAAATTTGTTTACTCACTCTTAGTTCTCTTCCTCTTTTTCGCCGATTCGTTCGCTCAGCAAAAACCGCCGACTGAAGCGGCGATGGACCGGTTTCTGCGGTATGTGAAGATCGATACACAATCGGCTGAAGATCAACCTGCTCCGCCGAGCACGAAGAAGCAGCTCGATCTGGCGCGGATATTGGAGAAGGAGTTAAAGGTTTTAGGGGCTCAGAATGTCCGCTTGAGCGAATGGGGCATTGTTTATGCGATGATCCCGGGTAACCTGGCGGATAATTCAAAGGTGCCGACAATTGGGTTTATCGCGCATATGGACACTTCGCCGGCGGTTTCGGGCGCGAATGTCAACGCGATCATTCACACCAATTACCAGGGCGGCGACATTGTATTGCCGAATGACAAAACGCAGATCATCACCGTCGCGCAAAATCCCGGACTCAAAAATTTGATCGGCGACGACCTAATCACGGCGGACGGTACGACGCTGCTCGGGTCGGACGACAAGGCCGGGATTGCCGAGATCATGACGATGATCGATACGCTCAAACAGAATCCAAATATCAAGCACGGCAACATCGCGATTGCCTTCACGCCGGATGAAGAAGTTGGCGGCGGCATCGATAAATTCGATGTCGAAGGGTTCGGGGCGAAATTCGCGTACACCGTGGACGGCGGCGAACTTGGCGATATTTCGAATGAGACTTGGTCGGCACGGACCGCGACCGTAACCTTTAGCGGAAAATCCACGCATCCGGGAACGGCCAAAAATATTCTAATTAATTCGAGTTATGCGGCCGGCGAATTTCTGGCCCAGTTTCCTAAAGGCGTGCCCATTCGCCCGGAAACGACCGAGGGCCGCGTCGGTTTTATCCATCCTTATAATGGAACGCTCGATATCGAGACTTCGACTCTAAAAATCCTCCTGCGTGATTTCGACATCAACGGCCTCGAAGCACAGGAAGTGGTTCTTAAAAAACTTATCGCGCAGACACAGGCGAAATTTCCCGACGTAAAAATCGCGATGAACGTGACCACCGGCTATTTAAATATGAAGGAAGTGCTGAAAAACTTTCCCGAATTGACCGATAACGCCATCGAAGCGGCAAAACGTGCTGGAGTTAGCGCGAAGCTACGACCCATTCGCGGCGGGACCGACGGCTCGAACCTGACATTTAGAAATCTGCCGACGCCGAACCTGTTTACCGGTGGACATAATTTTCATGGAAAGCTGGAATTTAATTCAAGAAAGGGATTGGAGAAATCTACGGAAACGCTGGTGAATCTGGTGCAGATCTACGCTGAGAAAGCGAAATAATGGAACGCAGGCAACCATGCTTCCTGCAATGAGCGTCTCCTCGATGCGGCCAAACTTGTAGCGTGCAGCTTGATTTGCTGCAAAGTAACTGCGTCCCGAATTCCGCAGCGCAGGCAGGGTGCCTGCGTTCCGTTATTTCTTCACGTACAACTCAGGAAACCGGGTTTTTAAATCCTCGAGCTTCGGCAAGTCATGTGTAACGATGTAAGGCTGCGTCGGATTTCGTTTCAGGTAATCCTGGTGATATTTCTCGGCGTCATAAAATTTTTCGAGCGGTTCGAGCTTAGTTACCACAGGATTGGACAAAGCTTTCGATTTTTCGATTGCGGCGATAAAATCCGCGGCAGACTTTTTCTGCACGTCGCTCGCGTAAAAAATTGCCGAGCGATACTGTGGGCCGGTATCGGGGCCCTGTCGGTTCAATTCGGTCGGGTCGTGGGCGACCGAGAAAAACACGAGCAGCAGCTTTTCGTAGGTAATTTGTGAGGAATCGTAAGTGACGATTACAGCTTCGGCATGTGCCGTGCCGCCGCCGCTTACATCGTCGTAATTTGCGGATTTCGCATCGCCGCCTGCATAACCGGATTTGACGTCGATCACGCCTTTCGTATGTTCGAACACTGCTTCGACGCCCCAGAAACATCCACCGGCGAATACCGCCGTCTTTTCGCCTTTGACCGCCGCAAGCGGAGATTCGATAATCGGCAAGTTCTCCGCAGCCAAAACACTGTCGCCGGAACTGGCAATCGAATTGCAGCTAACGGCAGCAAAAGCCACAACAACCGTTAAAACTAGTGTTAAACAAAATGACATAAAAAATTCCTCAACTATTAATTCGCCCCGCACCTTCAAATCAGTTTCAAACTTTATTATACTCTTTGCGGCTTGGGCGTTCAGCAGTAAGATGCGTGTATCAATGCAGAATATTCCCGGGAAACTCAAACATGGGCGATAAAGAGATCATAAATTCATCGAAAGCACCGGAACCGGTCGGTTTATATCCGCATGCCCGCCGTGTCGGAAACCTGTTGTTCTTGTCGGGTGTCGGGCCGCGTGAGCGTGGAACAAAAGCGATTCCTGGCGTCGAACTGAATGAGAACGGCGGGATAGTTTCATATAATATCGAAACTCAGTGCCGTTCAGTCTTTCAGAATGTCCGCTATATTCTGGAAGATTGCGGCTCGTCGTGGGACAATATCGTAGATGTAACGGTTTTTTTGACGAATATGAAGGACGATTTCGCGGCGTATAATAAAATTTACGCTGAATATTTCGGGGATAACCAGCCGTGCCGGACAACGGTTGAAATTAATAAACTGCCGACACCGATCGCAATTGAGCTAAAGGTAATCGCCACAATAGATTAAAGAGGAAAAATGATAAAAACAAAAGGGTACGCGGTCAAAGGGACTGAAGCAAAATTCGAGGTTTTCAATTTTGAGCGGCGCGATCTCGGCCCACAGGATATTCTGATTGAAATTTTATTTGCCGGAATCTGCCACTCGGACATTCACCAGGCGAAGGGCGAATGGGGCAATTCAACGTATCCGATGGTTCCAGGCCATGAAATCGTGGGCCGCGTGACACAAGTCGGCAGCGAAGTTACTAAGTTCAAGGAAAACGAACTTGCCGGTGTCGGTTGTTTTGTCGATTCGTGCCGCCAGTGCGAACCTTGTAAACAGGATTTCGAGCAGTTCTGCACGGCGGGTTCCGCTTACACCTATAATGGTACGGAGATGGACAGAACAACGCCGACCTACGGCGGCTACTCGACCGCGATCGTAGTCGATCAGAATTACGCGCTGAAAATCGCGTCGGACGAGAATCTCGCGGGCGTCGCTCCGCTGCTTTGTGCGGGCATAACGACTTATTCGCCGCTTAGCCGTTTTAAGGTCGGCCCGGGCCAAAAAGTCGGTATCGTCGGCTTGGGGGGCCTTGGCCATATGGGAGTAAAGCTGGCGGCATCAATGGGCGCGGAAGTTACTGTTTTCAGCACTTCGCCTTCGAAAGCGAACGACGCGAAAGCACTCGGCGGGACTAATTTTGTCGTGAGCAAAGACCCGGAGAATTTTAAGCCGCTCGCCGCGTCCTTCGATTTTATTCTTGATACCGTTTCAGCTCCGCACGATTTGAATTCGTATCTCGGCCTGCTGAAATTAAACGGTTCGATGGTGCTGGTCGGAGTTCCGGAAAGCCCCGCGGCCGTGGCTGCTTTTTCGCTGATTCAGAATAATCGCATTCTCGCCGGTTCCGGCATCGGCGGAATTGCCGAAACTCAGGAAATGCTGGATTACTGTGCGGAGAACAATATATTCTCGGACGTCGAGGTAATCACGATGGACGGTGTCGAGGATGCCTACGAACGAACTATCAAATCCGACGTTCGGTATCGTTTCGTGATCGATATTCAGTCGTTCAAAGACCAATGAAATACGTCGCTCTCCTCCGAGGAATCAATGTCGGCGGCAGGAACATGATAAAGATGGAGACTCTCCGGGCGACGCTCGGCTCGCTTGAATTTGAGAATGTCAAAAGCTATATCAATAGCGGAAATCTTGTTTTTGAAACAGCGGCGGTCGATCAGGAAGCTCTGGAGCATGCGATCCGTGATGAGATTCGGGTAGAGTTCGGGTTCGACATAGCCGTGATGGTTCGCTCAATGGACGAGATTCGATCATTGATCGAGGACAATCCCTTCGAAGGCCGGTTCGAAAATGATAAGGACCTTCATATCTTTTTCCTTCGCGAACCGCTCTCGGATGAACAAAATTCATTACTTTTGGCCAATGAAAGCGAAAATGAATTGTTCTCAGTTCGCGGGCGCGAAATATTCAACCTGCTGCGGATCAGCATTTTGGACAGCGTGATGGGCAAAGGCTTTATCGACAAGAAGCTGAAAATTCCCGCGACCGCGAGAAATTGGCGGACGGTGAAGAAAATCGCGGAAATGTAAATATTGTTGATTCGAAATAACTGGTAGCTGATTATCAGTTATTTTAGAGAATTCTTTATGCCGATACGCAGGCCTTTCAATTTTAAACAATGGATCGACGAGCACCGGCACTTGCTCAAGCCGCCGGTCGGGAACCAGTGCGTTTACGACGATGATGACTTTATCGTAATGGTCGTCGGCGGCCCGAATTCGCGTAAGGATTTTCATTACGACGAAGGCGAGGAGTTTTTCTATCAGCTCGAAGGCGATATTCTCGTAAAAATCCAGGAAGGCGGAAAAGCCGTCGATGTCCCGATTCGCGAAGGCGAAATGTTCCTCCTGCCGCCGCGCATTCCGCATAATCCGATTCGCGGCGCAAATACCATTGGCCTCGTAATCGAACGAAAGCGCCGCGACGGCGAAAAGGACGGCCTGCTATGGTTCTGCGAAAACTGCAATGAAAAGCTTTACGAAGAATATTTTGGATTGGAAGATATCACGACGCAGTTTCAGGGAGTGTTTGCGAGATTTTACGGTAACCGGAATTTGCGGTCGTGTAGAAGGTGCGGAACAATTATGGAGCCTCCACCGATGATTCCATAGCATTTCCAACTCAGTTAATGGATAACAAAAACTACTCTCTAATTAACCAGGAGTTTTGAGTAATCCAAAATAGGGTTAAATATGGCCGACATTCTGGACGAACTTATTCAAGTGACGAAAGCACTCGATGAGAAAGGTATCGAATACGCTGTTTGCGGCGGTCTGGCATTGTCTATTCACGGCTTTTCGCGGGCTACGTTTGATATTGATATTCTGATCCGCGAAGAGTCGCTGCAAAAGTCATTCGACGTCGTTAAAGAATACGGTTATGACATCCACGGACTCGATATATCATTCAAGGAAAGAGCCGTTGAGATTCGCCGGGTTTCCAGAATCAATGAAGAGAACGAGATTTTATCATTGGATTTTCTTCTTGTAACACCTTTCGTCGAGGATGTTTGGAATGATAGAATAAATGTGCAGATGAAGGATGATCTGATTTCAATAGTTTCCCTTGACGGCCTTGTGAAAATGAAAACGCTGGCCGGCCGGCATAAAGATCTTATCGACATCGACCGCATACAAAATGAAGAAAGTTGATATGTCATCGGAGGCCATAATTAGGCGATTGAAACAGACCGATCAGTTGTGCAAATTATGCCTGGCCTTGATGAAAGCACAACCAATTTCAAATGGCGAGGCAGACCGGATACGTGAACAGCGAAGATTTCGCTTGGCGGCCTCCAAAAAAATCTGAACGATTTTCCATCCTCTCTGACGAATCGTTTGCCGCATAGCATTTTTATCCGCATTTCTTTGCCAAATTCGGCTTTTACCCCCAAAATAGAGAGTAAGCGAATGTTTCATTAGCCGGGAATCTTTCAAGGGGGTCGCATGGCATTAAACGAAGAAGTCGATAAGGCATTAGAACAATTCTTTAATCAATCAAGATTTCAAATAAACGGCGGTGTCGTTACCGATCTCGACGGGACGGCGGTGCATGAAGAGAATGGACGCACATACATTCCCGATCCGGTGCAGTTCGGTCTAAAGGCCCTGTATGATCGCGGGCGGCCGGTCGTGGTGAATTCGCTGCGGTTTCCGCTATCTGTAATGCGCACGTTTGGGAAAGAATGGCTGGCGATTTCGGGTGCTCCGATTCCGGTCGTTTCGATGAACGGCAGCCAGCTCGGGTATGTTTCGACGGATGAAAACCAGGAACTTTCTTTTGAGGAAATCACGGCTTTTCCGCTGACCGCTAATGAGATCGACGCGGTTATTACGGGCGTCGAAGCGTTGCTTGCCGATAATATCCGTGATGTCCTGCTTTTCTATTATCCGCGCGATTGGCGGATGGGCGAGATCATCTGGACGCCTGTCGCCGAGAAAGTAATTCATGTTAAGGAAAAATACCTCAGCGCTTCTTCCGTCACTGCTGTCGAACTCCAGAAACTTCAAGAACTGCTCCATTCCGAAGAAATCTGCATGATATTTCTATTGGTCGAGCGGCCGGCCGATGATCTGATGGCTTACCAGCATTCGAAGCCGAGCAGTTTTTTTACGACGAAAGGTGTCGATAAACTTACTGGAACTAAGGAAATAGCAAAACACATCGGTTTCGAGTTGGACGAATCTTTGGGCGCGGGCGATACGCCAATGGATAATTTTTTGGACGGCGTCGGCCTTGCCGTTCAGGTTGGTGGGCGTGAATTAGAATTTCGGGGGTCTAAACAAACGATCTGCGTGAAAAACTCGTTCGAGCTCGGCGATGTGTTATTTAAATTGGCGGGAATGCAGGAGGAATCAGGCGATGAAATCGGAGAACTCCGCGTCCACTCGAGAGGTCAATAAATTCACGAACCTGGCGAAAGACGTGATAAAACACCATTTCGGCACGACGGCAAAGCGAATTGAGCATAAATCCGCCGGGCTGACGAATTTTGTCTTTGCATTCACTCATTCGGAAGGCGAATTTATTATCCGTATCAGCCCAGATCCGTCGCGGATAAATTTGTTTATTAAAGAGCAATGGGCGGAAATGGCGGCACGCAAGGCCGGTGTGCCCGCACCGGAAATTCTCGAAGTCGGCTCAGAAATAATTCCATTTCCTTATATGATCTCAAGAACCGTCTCGGGCGGCGACGCGATGAATAATCCGAAACAGTTTGAAATACTGAGGGAAATGGGCCGTCTCGCGGCTTTGATCAATACGATCCCGACCAATGGTTTCGGACAGACATTCGATTGGTCGAGCAATCAGCTTTCATTAAATAAAACGTTCAAAGACTACCTGGAAACCGAATATTGTTTCGCGGCAAAACTGGAAATTCTGGAAAAGCATCGCACGATTTCCGCTGAACAAGGGAAACGCCTGGAAAAGATCTTTTCGGAAGCAAAAAACATTAAAACCAAACCAGTGCTCAATCACGGCGATATTCGTCTGAAAAACGTAATTGCAGATGACAATGGCAAAATAAACGCGATCATCGATTGGGAAGGGTGTACTTCAAATATCGCGCCCCAATGGGAACTATCCATTGCCCTGCACGATCTCGGGATCGACGGAATGCAGCATTTTCTGGCCGGTTACGGCTTGAAAGATGCTAAATTAAAAGAAATGATGCCACTAATCAAAGCTTTTAACATAGCGAATTATGCTGCTGCGATGGAAGAGATTGCAAAATCGAAAGACAAGGCTATGTTGGAGCAATATCGAACGCGATTGAGCGGTGGGCTGGATTTGTATTCTTTCTGAAAAACCGAAAGGCAATTCTGATATTTCTCAAAACATTATTCTCGAGCATAAATGAATCAGGATCATTCCATACTTTGGCGAAGGCTTGATATGCCGGGCCATGAATCCGTTTTGGTCTATAGCGACGAGGGATGGTATTTAGACGGTGCGGCAATTTTTCTTCATGACGGCAAGGCGTGCCGGTTAGAATATCTGATCAAGTGCGATCCGGAATGGAAAACGGGGTCCGCGAGCATTGACGGTTGGATTAACGATGTGCCGCTTAATATAGAGATCGATGTTATTCAAGGCAATCGGTGGCATGTTAACGGCGAAGAAATACAAGCCGTTACGGGTGCGGTCGACCTCGATCTTAATTTTAGTCCGATCACGAATACGCTGCCGCTCCGCCGTCTAGGTCTCAACATCGCGGAGTCGGCCGAGGTAAGAGCGGCGTGGCTGCGTTTTCCATCCTTTGAACTTGAGCCGTTGGAGCAGACCTACACGCGATTAGATGAGTCTACTTATCGCTTCAAAGTGCCGGAGGCAGCTTTGTTCGTGAAATAAAAGTAAACGAAGCGGCTCTCGTTACGGAATATCCCGATTACTGGCAAATTGAAAAAGGCTAAATGCTTACGATCGACATTCATACGCACATCCTGCCGAAGAAAATTCCGAAATGGAAGGAAAAATTCGGCTACGGCGGCTTTATCCAACTTGATCACCACCGGCCTTGCCGCGCCCGGATGATAAAGGACGACGGCCACTTTTTTCGTGAAATCGAGGACAATTGCTGGAGCGCGGAACGGCGGATCGAGGAATGCGGCGGCTTCGGCGTCAATGTACAGGTACTTTCGACCGTGCCGGTGATGTTCAGCTATTGGGCAAAGCCGCATGACGGCGCCGAGATCGCAAAGTTTTTAAACGATGGAATAGCGGAAACCGTCGGCGCATTTCCCAAGCGTTTTATCGGCCTCGGAACTGTGCCGATGCAGGATACGGCGTTAGCGATCAAGGAACTGGAACGCTGCAAACAAATCGGGCTTGCGGGCGTCCAGATCGGAACAAACGTCAATCAACTAAATCTCGGCGAGCCGCAATTCTTGGACTTTTTTAGAGCCTGCGAAGAAATTGGTATGGCCGTATTCGTTCATCCATGGGAAATGATGGGCGAATCCGATATGCAAAAATATTGGCTGCCTTGGCTGGTCGGAATGCCGGCGGAAACTTCGCGGGCGATCTGCTCGCTGATCTTTTCCGGCGTACTCGAAAAGTTGCCGAATCTGCGATTATGCTTCGCCCACGGCGGCGGTTCGTTTCCATCGACCATCGGCCGTATCGAGCACGGTTTCGAAGTCCGCCCTGATCTCTGCGCCGCTGATAATCCAAATAATCCGCGAAAATATCTCGATAGTTTTTACTTCGATTCGCTTGTACACGATCCGGCGATGCTCGATTATCTAATTAAACTCGCCGGTCCGGAACACATCGCGTTAGGCAGCGACTACCCATTTCCACTCGGCGAGTTTGAGCCGGGCAAGATGATCGAATCGAACATCGATGACCAGCGGACAAAGGAATTGCTGCTTCACGGAACTGCGCTTAGGTGGTTGAATCTCGAAAAGATGTTATTTGGCTAGATATTCCTATTTGCTAATGATCCGATAATTAGGTGTTAAGATGTCGATTTCTACTGGGTATGAAGTAATGACGAATATTAGATCTGACGGAATGGCCTTCGCCCATATGGACGCTAGCGATCCTTTGCGGAAATTTCGTGACTTGTTTCATATTCCGAACCGCCCGGGCGGAGAGGACGTCATTTACATGACCGGAAATTCGCTCGGGCTTCAGCCGAAAAGCGTTCGCGGGTACATCGAGCAGGAATTGAAGGATTGGGAAACGCTCGGTGTCGAAGGGCATCTGCACGCAAAGAATCCGTGGCTTCCCTATCATGAAATGTTGACCGATCAGATGGCGAATGTGGTCGGGGCAGAGCCGATCGAGACGGTCGTTATGAATTCGCTGACGGCGAATCTGCATCTGCTGATGGTTTCGTTTTACAGGCCGACTCGCGAACGGTATAAAATCGTCATCGAAAAAGGAGCGTTTCCGTCGGATCAATACGCGGTGGAATCGCAATTGCGATTTCATGGATACGGGTTAGAACCGGGAGCGATAGCGACTGGGTTCTTTGGCGTAGGGGATAAGAACCCAGTCGCTATCGCTCCCGGTTCCGACAGGACAGCCGCATTAATCGAACTCGCTCCACGCGATGGCGAAACGTGTTTACGAACCGAAGATATTCTCGAAACCATCGAACGTGAAGGCGATTCGATTGCACTGATCCTGCTCGGCGGCGTCAATTATTACACCGGCCAAGCGTTCGATATGAAGGCGATTACCGAAGCCGGGCACAAGGCGGGTGCCGTAGTCGGCTTTGATCTCGCCCACTCCGCCGGGAATATTGAGCTTAAACTTCATGATTGGAATGTCGATTTTGCCGCGTGGTGTTCATATAAATATCTGAATGCCGGGCCGGGCGGCATCGCCGGTGCGTTTATTCACGAACGCCATGCAAACAATTTCGTTCTCCCGCGTTTCGCCGGCTGGTGGGGACACGACAAGGAATCACGTTTTCAAATGGGGCCGGAATTCCAGCCAAGTCCCGGTGCTGAAGGTTGGCAGCTTTCAAATCCACCAATCTTTCAGTTAGCAGCACTGCGGGCTTCACTCGAGATTTTCGAAGAAGCCGGGATGAGTGCACTTAGGGAAAAGTCTTTGAAACTCACTGGATATTTAGAGTATTTACTTGGCGAAATAAACGATGAGCGAATCTCAGTGATTACG
Organism: Pyrinomonadaceae bacterium; assembly: GCA_037723965.1. GTDB lineage: Bacteria > Acidobacteriota > Blastocatellia > Pyrinomonadales > Pyrinomonadaceae > OLB17. Next base: position 16,036 of record JBBJOS010000003.1, read on the forward strand.
CCTTCAAATCCAGACGAACGCGGCTGCCAGCTCTCTATCCGTGTTCGCGAGGCGGATAAAAGTTTATTCGAAGCGATCTCAAAGCACGGCGTGATAGCCGATTGGCGCGAGCCTGACGTGATCCGCGTCGCACCGGTGCCGCTTTATAATTCTTTTGCCGACGTTTACGAATTTGTTGAGATTCTGACGAATTGTCTCGCAAAACAGTGATAATAAAACTGCATACGATCAGGACAAAAGATGAATTCGATGAGAATTTTCAGAGCGAAGTCTGGCACGATGCCGCAAGGCAAATATGCCGGCGTCATCGAATTCCCTTTTCCGATCTGAAACGCGCCGATAAAGGCGAACATATTGTATTTTTAATAGATGATTCATTTGTCATCAAGATTTACAGGCCTTTCCGCCGCTGTTTCGAAAGCGAGAAAAAGGCTCTTGAATTTGCGAACGGAAAAACGAATTTCAAAGTCCCGGAAATTGTTCAGATTGGTAAGATCGAAGGCTTCGACTATATTATAATGACGCAGCTTTCCGGAACCACTATGACGCGGGCCGACTGGCTGAATTTGCCGAGAACTGAACAATCTGCCCTGGTTTCGGAACTGGCAGTTGGCCTGAAAACAATTCATGCTCTCGATCCAAAGCCGTTTAACTGCGATTGGCCTGAATTCGTAGAAGAAAGAGCGAATTCATTCATCGAAAGACAGATCGCTCACGGCGTAAATTCGAAGGTAATCGACAGTCTGCCGGCATTTATCGAGGCTAATCTAATGCTTTTACCCGAAAGTTTACCGACCGTGTTTCTTCACGGCGATGTCCATTTCGGCAATCTTCGTTTCGATAAATATGGAAACGCCTGGCAAATCTCCGGCTTGTTCGATTTCGCGGATTCACGTCGGGGATTTCACGAATACGATTTTCTCGCCGTCGGAATTCTTATGATCCAAGGGCAATGCGAAATTCAACACGAATTTTTCCGGGCATACGGCTATGCTGAAAAGGACCTTGACGAAACGTTTCGCAAACGGCTGATGATGCTGACAATGTTGTATGAAACGAGTGATCTGCGGAGATATGCTATGCGTTTGAAACCGGAAGCGGTTAATTTTACGCTCGACGAGTTGGAAAGAGGAATCTGGAGCTTTGCTAAATAAAGTGATCATTGTCGGTGCCGGGCTTGCCGGTTCGCTTCTCGCTATTTATTTGGCGAAACGCGGGATTGCCGTCGAAGTTTATGAAGCACGCGGCGATATGCGGCTGGAAGAAGTTGCAGCCGGGCGTTCGATAAATCTGGCGTTGTCGAATCGCGGAATCGCGGCTTTGCGCGAGGTCGGGATGGAAGAATATATACTCGCCGAGGCCGTGCCGATGTTCGGGCGGATGGTGCACGCCGTTGACGGCCAAACCCGGCTTCTTCCCTATTCGGGCAGGCAGGGCGAATATATTAATTCGGTTTCGCGAGGAGGGCTAAACATCGCATTGATGAACGAGGCCGATAAATTTGAGAACGTCAGTCTCTTTTTCAATGAGAAATGCGAGGATTTCGACTGCAAAAGCGGCGAGGTCCGTTTTTCGGGGGGTAAAATTGTAAAAGGCGGCACGTTGATAGCGACCGACGGAGCCGGTTCGACGGTGCGCAACGCAATGCTCCATGGCGGCGTTCCCCGTTTTAATTTTTCGCAAACATGGCTCGAGCACGGGTATAAGGAACTGCATATTCCGCCCGACGATGCGGGCAAATTTCAGATGGAAAAGAATGCCCTGCACATTTGGGCGCGGCGTTCGTTCATGATGATCGCGCTGCCCAATTTCGACGGCAGTTTTACCTGTACGCTGTTTCTGGCCCACAAAGGCGGAAACCTGAGCGGCGGCGGTTTTTCTAACCTAAATTCAAAATCAGAAAACACACTCCCCACCGGTCATGTTTCCTCTTCAGTCGCTAATTTCGAGGATTTATCCAACGAAGCTACTTTGCACAGGTTCTTTACCACCACTTTCCCAGACGCCCTTCCGCTAATGCCGACTTTAACAGCAGATTTTTTCACCAATCCAGTCGGCAATCTCGGCACCGTCAAATGCTTTCCGTGGAATGCCGGCGGCAAAGCTTTGCTGCTGGGCGATTCGGCACATGCTCTCGTACCCTTTTACGGCCAGGGGATGAATTGCGCCTTCGAAGACGTTCGCGTGCTCGACAGCCTTGTCGAAAAGCACGGCACCGATTGGGAAACGATTTACAAGGAATACGGTGAACTGCGAAAAGTGAACACCGACGCCATCGCCGACATGGCCGAGGAAAATTTCTATGAAATGCGCGACGCCGTCGCCGATCCGGTTTTTGTGCGAAAAAGAGAGCTCGAAACCAAGCTCGAACAAAGCTATCCGGATTATTTCTCCAAATATTCGATGGTCACCTTCCGCGAAGACCTTCCTTATTCGGTGGCGAAGGCGAAAGGCAATGCACAGGATCGAGTGTTGATGGAGATATGTTCGGGTGTAGAGAATATTAAAGAGCTGGATTTGGTTGAAGTCATGGAAATGGTAAGTTCACCTATTTAAAAATAAAGTTAATGACGGAAATTCAGGACAATTTGGTCGGATACTGGATTATTGCTTCTGCTCCAGAAAATACATCCGAAGCCCATGGAGAAATTTATCTCCGTTTTACCGAAAACGGTTTGTTGCAATGGGGTTATGAAAACCAATCGCGGATATGCGTCATTTCTCATGATTATTGGATTGAGAATCAAAATATCGGAACAATTTGCGCACCAAACCCTCGCAAAGAATTTACGCCGTTTTCCATCACAAATGACGGGAAACTAACCCTTGCATACAGTAATTACGAAACAATTTGGACTGAGACCGGTAAGCAAAAGTTCTTTGAAAGTAAAAATATATGGAATCCGGGAATTCTTTTCGAGAGGCAGGAAGATTATATGGCATTGTTAAGTTCTTCGCCTCACGCCATGGAAATTGAAAGAGCTGATTATTTAGGTATTTCGCCGCAGATACTTGTCAATACAAATGTTCTTTGGAAGGCCTGGAAATATTCAAGAGACGCCTTTGCATCATTTCACTTTGATGATTTTAAATATATTTTAGAACAAGGCGTGCTGATAGATGATGACGATAATATGGATACAACTTTATTAAGTTATCTCGCGGAAGACGGTTATAAGGAAGCTGTGAGATTAATGTTGGACAACGGTGCAGAAATAAATCACAAAAATATTCTTCAGATGACCGCACTAGATTTTGCAATATGGACAAACCAAACCGAGACAATAAAATTTTTGCGGGAAAGAGGCGCTAAGTTGGGGACTGAGAGCGAATAAAATAATGATATTTTCCGTTCAGATCAATCAGCAAAATTATGAAATTGAATGTTCGGTTCTGCATGATGTTTCGATCCCACTAAAGTTCAACGGCGAACAGCCAAATGCCTATGGAGTTGAACACGCGTCGTCGAAAGCTTGCGAAGCGGGCGACCTAGTTGGCGATACCCGGCTCGGTGGAAGCTGTAATTTTGAGCAATATACGTTTATTCCGCATTGCAACGGAACGCATACCGAATGCGTCGGGCATATTACGAACGAAAGAATTTCGGTGCGGGATTGTTTGCAGGATGTTTTTATTCCGGCGGTCTTGGTTTCTGTCGAGCCGGAAAAGGCGGGCGAAACGAGTGAAAGTTACGCAGTGGAATTTGGCTCGAATGATTCGCTGATAACCGCGCAATCATTGAGAGCGGCAATCGGGTCAGAACCGGGAGCGGTAGCGACTGGGTTCTTTGAAAGGAGAAAGGGGAAAGGAGAAAGGATAAATGAAGAATGGGGAGCTTTATCCTCGGATTGTGCCAACTCCGCGCTTATTGTACGGACGCTGCCGAACGACGACAGCAAACAGAACCGCGAATACCTGAACATTATTCCGCCTTTTTTTACGACTGAAGCAATGGAACTCATTGGACAAAACTTCAAGCATCTACTTGTCGATCTCCCGTCCATCGACCGGATTTACGACGAAGGCAAGCTTTCGAATCACCGCATCTTCTGGAATGTGGAACAAGGCCGCTTTGAAACAAACCGACAGAGCAGAATAACTAGCACGATCACCGAGTTGATCTATGTTCCGAATGAGGTCGAGGACGGAAATTATTTACTAAATCTGCAAATCGCACCATTTGCATCGGATGCGAGTCCGAGCCGGCCGGTGCTGTTTAGAATGCAGAATTGACTGGAGCGCTAGGCCTCCCGCTTACAAGCAAGTCTTCGATGCGAACGCCTCTATAGCATCTATACGGTTTTCGCCGCAACGTAACGCGTTCGCGGACTCCGCGGGCAGGCAGGGTTGCCCGCGTTGTGTCGCTCTCACTTCACCGCGTATTCTATCGCAGCCTTTAAATTGGGAAACTTAAATTCAAATCCTGCTTCCTTCAATCGCTTCGGCTCGACGCGCGTGCTGTCAAGCAGCAAGGCGTCGCCCATTTCTCCGAAAGCCAGATTCACCGCAAATGCCGGCAGCGGCAGGAATGTCGGGCGATAGAGAACTTCGCCGAGCGTTTTCGTAAACTCCTCGTTCGTCACCGGATTCGGGGCGACAACATTAACCGCTCCTCGCATATTCTCATTCTCTAGCGCGAAATTAATTATCTCTATCACGTCATCGAGCGAGATCCAGCTCATCCATTGCTTACCGCTGCCGACCACGCCTCCGACGCCGAATTTGAACGGCGTCAGCATCGTCGCGAGCGCTCCGCCGTCTTTAGATAGGACAATTCCGGTTCTCAACAAAACGGTGCGGATTCCCATGTCTTCCGCCCGCCTTGATTCGATTTCCCACGCTTTGCAGACTTCGGCGAGAAACGTGTTTCCCGCCGGGCTGGTTTCGGTCATCACCTCGTCGCCGCGATCTCCGTAAAAACCGGTGGCCGAACCGGATATGAAGACTTTCGGCTTCGTTTCGAGCTTCGATAAAGTGTTGACGATAATATGCGTGCCTTTGACGCGGCTTTCGCGGATGGCTTTTTTTTTGTCGTCCGTCCAGCGCAGGCCGCTGACGTTTTCGCCGGCAAGATGTATTACGGCATCAAGGTTTTCAAGGCGGTTAAGGTCGGATTCGTTGAATCCGTCTTCCATATCCCATTGGATTTGCTCCGGCTTTTTTGGCTCAATGCGCGACGCGAGCAGCATTTCATGGCCTTTTTCCGAGAATGATTTTTGAAGTGCGGTGCCGATAAGGCCGCTGGCTCCGGTGATTAGAATTTTCATATGTATATGGAAAGCGGACATCCTTGTCCGCTAAACGTTTAGCGGACAGGGATGTCCGCGTTCCTAAGATCGTTGTGAACCAACTCCGCCAGCAGCCGCAGTTCCCTTTCGGTCAACTGATTGCGAAACGGCAGCATCCCGTTGCCGCCGTTAGCGATTTGATTATAAATTTCGGCTTCGGTCTTGAATTTGAAAACGCCCGTCCGCAGGCTCGGCACGATTTTTCCGTCATCAAGCGTTTTTCCTTCCGCTTCGGGGCCATGGCAGATCGCGCAGTTTTGGCGGAACAACGACGTTTCATATGATTTGTTTTCGGCGATCACGTAAGCTTTCTGCCGCGAATCAAAGCAGGCGATAAAACTAAAAAGTATAAACGCAAGAAATACTACCAACTTCAATCGAAACATAAATGTAGAACAGGCTGACGATCCTGTTCGTTCTTCAAACCGGCAGACCCGGCAGCCTACCGTAAAGAATTCTCTTCCCGCAGACCGCGTTTAAAGATCTTGCCCGTACCGCCGATCGGCAGACTGTCGCGAAACTCGACCTGGCGCGGATATTTATTCGCGGCAAATTGGCCTTTGCACCAGTCAATAAACGATGCTTTGCCAACTTCCTCGCCATGTTTCAGCACGACAAATGCTTTTACTTCCTCGCCTAGCCGGTCGTCCGGAACGCCGATCACGGCGCACAGCGAAACCGAAGGATGAGTCATAATTATCTCTTCCAATTCACGCGGATAGACATTGTAGCCGCCGCGAAGGATCATATCCTTTTTGCGGTCGACAATTGAAAGATAGCCTTCGGCGTCCATAATGCCAATATCACCGCTGTGAAACCAGCCGCCGCGAAACGCTTCAGCGGTCGCTTCGGGGCGTTTGTAATAGCCCTTCATCACGTTGGTTCCGCGAATGACGATCTCGCCGCGCGTCCCGCGAGCAACTTCGTTATCTTCATCGTCAACACATTTGACTTCGACGCCGAAAATAGGCTGCCCGACCGTTCCCGGTTTCGAAGGCTTTGCGAAATGGTTAAAACAAGCCAGCGGCGACGTTTCGGAAAGCCCGTAGCCTTCAAGCACGCGAACGCCGAATTTTGCTTGGAACGCTTTCATCACCTCGACCGGCATCGGGGCGCCGCCGGATGTGCAGACATTCATGCTTTCCGCAATTCGCCTGACATCGAAACCGGTTTCATCCACATATTTGAGCAGCGCCCAGTACATTGTCGGAACGCCCACCCAAAAATTTACCTTTTCCCTGACCATCGTTTCAAGTGTTATCAGCGGGTCAAACCTCGGCAGCAGTACAACGCGGCTGCCGCCGTACAAATTGGTGTTCATCTGCACGGTCTGCCCGGTCGTATGAAACAGCGGTAGTGTTATCAAAACGGTTTTCTGCTTGCCGTCAGTGAAATCAAGCACCGGCATATGGGTCAGCCATGTCGAGGTCACGTTCGACATCAAATTCAAGTGCGTAAGTTCCGCACCTTTTGGGTGGCCCGTCGTTCCGGAAGTGTATAGGATCGCACAGGTGTCGCCCGGCTTTGTCGGATATGTGTCGAATTCGCCGGATTTGTCGAAAGTAATTTGCGACAGCGTCTTATGGTCGAGAAACGGGCCGGAACCGGCCGGGTCCTTTGTCATTACGATCAGATGTTCGCAGCTTTCAACATTGTCGAAAGCTTCTTTTGTCGATTGCCCGAGCGGCATTTCCGGCGTGCCTTCAAAAACGAACACCGCCTTCGCGTCCGAATCGCGCAGTTGATACGCGATCTCGCGCGGCGTAAACAGCACGCAAATCGGAACGACGGCCGCTCCGGTTTTCATTATCGCGTAATAAACAGCCGGAAAATCCGGCAGATTCGGGCAATTCAATGCAACCTTGTCGCCATGACCGATTCCCATTTCGGTCAGAGCATTCGCAATCTTATTCGAGAACGCATTCAACTGCCCGTAGGTCATCCGCACCTCGTTCCAGACAATCGCTTCATTATCCGGAGATAACCGGGCGTGGTGCTCGATGACCGAAGCCAGATTCAGCGTAGTTGCGACACTTTCCATAAGTTATTAAACGTGAAAATCGACCGGAATTACTTAGATAATAAACATAATTATCCGAGATGTCATCAATCAGGCAAATTAAAAATCTACGGTTTTACTCTCCGATATTCCCGATCCGAGTTTTTGTACTGAATGAGTCTCAAACCGATCCTTGCGTTCAGGAAAATCGTTGCGATAATGCCCGCCGCGTGATTCTTCCCTCCACAATGCGGCTTTCGCAACAAGCAAAGCTATCGTCACGAAATTGTTTGACGAAGTGCTGAGATTCGATTTCGCGATCTGCTCGAATTCGCGTATCGCCCGCTGCAGCGATTCTTTATCGCGAAGAATTCCAACTCGTTCCCACATCAGCCGTTTGACGCGCTTTTTAACGGCCGTGGAAATTCCGGAATCCGCATTCCTGATTTCAGGTTTCTGATCTTCTATTTTGAAATTTGAAATTTGAAATTTGAAATTGTCCGCGGCGGCCGCCTCACCGGCTCTGGCTCCAAACACCAGACCTTCCAGCAGTGAATTCGAAGCCAGCCTGTTTGCACCGTGAACTCCGGTGCAGGCAACCTCCCCGGCGGCGTACAAGCCCGCAAAGGTCGAACGCCCATGTAGGTCGGTTCGAATGCCGCCCATGCAGTAATGCGATGCAGGCGAAACCGGAAGCAGATCTTTCGTGATATCAAGGCCGTAAAATTTACAGGTTTCGTAGATCTTCGGAAAGCGCTCCTTCAGAAAAGCCTCATCCATCACCCTCATATCGAGATAGACGGTGCGCGTTCCCGTCCGTCGCATTTCGGCGACAATTGAACGGGAGACAATATCGCGCGGAGCAAGTTCCAGACGTTCGTCATAACGCTCCATAAAACGTTCGCCCGCTTGATTCCGCAAAATGCCCCCTTCGCCGCGCATAGCTTCGCTGAGTAGAAATCGCGGAGCGTTTTCAATATTTAGCGCGGTCGGGTGAAATTGAATAAATTCCATATCCGCCATCTCTGCACCGGCAAAATAAGCCATCGCCATGCCGTCTCCGGTCGCAACCGGCGGATTTGTCGTGTGAAGGAAAAGCTGTCCCGCACCGCCAGTGCACAGGATCACGGCCTTTGCATAAACATCACGAGGCGCGCGAAGAATCGGATCGAGAAACCGCACGCCGACACAACGTCCCTCAGAAACGATAAGGCTTTCGGTATTCGCGAAAGGTGTAAGATTTATTGATTTTTCAATACCTGCGCGGGCAATAAGCGATCGGACGATCTCCTTTCCCGTCGAATCGCCATGTGCGTGGAGAATTCGGCGGCGGGAATGTGCGGCCTCTCGCGTAAAAACCAATTTTCCCCCGTCGCGGTCGAATTCAGTTCCCCAATCGATTAGCTGTTGAATGTATTTCGTGCCTTCGGTAACAAGCGTTTCGACGGCCTCGGGATCACAAAGCCCGGCACCGGCAACCAGCGTATCGTCCTCGTGAAGCTCGGCGTTATCGTCATCGGAAAGCACCACCGCGACGCCGCCCTGTGCGTATTCGGTGTTCGACTCACTCGCCTTGTCCTTCGTTAAAACAGTAACGCGGGCACCCGATTCCGCCAAAGCGATGGATGCCCGCAAACCCGCTACGCCGCTGCCGATCACAATAAAATCCGTTTCCAGAGACATTAGCCGAACTGTAGCAATTTATTGCTTTTGAAACAACCACCCCAGGAACGCGGACCGTTTATGAAGTTCCGTGATGATCTGAAGCTTTGTACAGCCCTTCGAACGCGCCCTTCCGCAGATTTATTCCGTGTTCGGTGTAGGCTTTGAGGCAGCAAAGCATCTGTCCCCAGCCGAAACAGTTCATATAGGAGCTATCCAGATCGGATTGGGTTTCCCGCCAGCCTGTCTCGCTGATGCGGACGATCGTATCGCCGCCGCTCGCCTCGAACTGCATCTCTATGCGTGTATCGAGGCCTTTAGCTCCTTCCCAGCCCAGCACGATCAACTCGTTCGGAACGACTTCCGATACTTTCACAGGAAACTTAAGAGCCTCATCACCCGGGTTATCCGCAAAAGCCCATTCGACCGTCGTGCCCTTGTCAAGCTTCCCCTTTGCTCCGCCCGTCGTGAAATACCCGCTCAGTTTGTCCGGATTGTAAATCGCGTCGAAAACTTCCTCGACAGGTTTTTGTATTTTCGTCTGTACCTGAAATTTTAATTCCATAACTTTACTCCTTTTTTTTATTTTTGCGGGCTTCCGCAATGCGCAGAGTATATGTTATAATTTTATAACATGTCAAGAGAGAAGGAACAGGATCGAATATTCAAAGCCCTTGCGGACAGCCGTCGGCGGGAATTGCTCGATCTGTTAAAAGACGCTCCAAAGACGACGAGCGACCTATGTTCTCACTTTGTATCTCTGGACCGCTGCACGGTGATGCAGCATTTAGGCGTGCTGGAAAAGGCCGGGCTGATTATCGTTCAAAAAAAGGGCAGGTTTCGCTGGAATTATTTGAATGTCGCACCGCTACGGGATATTTACGACCGTTGGATAAATCAATATGCATCACCGTCGGTGGAACTTTTAACGCGGCTGAAACACGATCTTGAAAATTAAATGAGCCCAGCAATGTTCTTGCCGGGCTCATCAAAACGAGTGGTCAAATTTCTGCTATTCCGATGGAATCGTCAGATCCTGGCCGGGGGAAATTTTGTCCGGATCGTCGAGTTTGTCGCGATTGGCGTCATAAATCTTCTGCCAGCTTACACCGTATTTCGAACCGATCTTGCTCAGGCTGTCGCCGGATTGAACTGTATAAGTGGTGCCGCCCGCCGGACCGCCCATGCCGCCGGTATCGATGTCCAGCACGAGATCGCCAGAACGATATTCCGGGTCGATGCGGTTATATTCGTCCCACAATTGCTTTTTAGCATCTTCATTGGGCGCGGTGCCGTGAATTCTGATGAAACCTTCGCCGTCCTCGGTGGTCACGTTCGAAACTCCGAGCTGGTTTGCCAGATCAATAACTGTCTGATATTTGTCCTTTAAAGCCATAATTTTGTCCTCCCTTATTTCGCTTCGATTGCTTCGTTTTTAACCGGTTTTCCGCCGTTTGCCAGTTGCGCGGTTTGAATAACTTCCGCCAATTTACCCTTTGGATAAGTTCCGCGGATCGTGGCAGGCGATGTGGTAACGTCAACCGTTATATCGTTAAATCCTTTCTTCTTGAACTCGGCTTCCATGCTTGTTTTTAGAGCCGGATTCGTGTTCGCCGCCATAGGCGTGGCTGTTGCGGTTGCAGTTACTACCGCCGTATTTGTGACATTTACGTTCGTATTAGCTTTATTGCCTCCGCATGCGCCGGCAAATAGAACGATTGCTAAGCTCATAACCGTTAGAAATCTAAATTTCATTTTTTCCTCCTGGTGTACCTGTATTTGGGTCATTTTCAACTTATATAAAATAATTAGCTAATAAACAAACGCACCTCAGAGAGATGCTTTATGGCCGAAACCTGGGCATCGGCACATTCTCAAATTGCTAATCTAATAATAATGGTTTAACTGGCAACTTTTTTCAACATAATTCTTCACTGATCATGAAAAAACTTCTTCGACGATTTGCCGGGCGACATCGTACGAGGTCAGATCGGGCTTAACAATAAAGTGCCAGTCAGCAAGGCAATACATCTTTTGCCTCTCTTTAAAGAGTTTTAGAGCCGACGCCTTGTCCCTTGCCAGCGGCCGGTCTTTTCTAGAGAAATGAATATTATTCCAGCAGTGGTTAAAGGTCGATTCGAGCCATACGCTCGTTATTCCATGGCTGCGGATAAGTTCGCGGTTCTCGGCTGTCGTCCACGTCCCGCCGCCAAGCGAGAGAATGCGAATATGGTCTTTTAGAAGTATGTGTTTTAGATTACACGTTTCAATAAGCCGATACTTTTCCACTCCATCAGCATCGATGATCTGCGCGATCTTGCGCCGCTCGGCGGATTCGATCACGTCGTCCAGATCGATGCGTTCGCAGCGAAGCAGTTGCGACAGGTGCCGGGCCACGCTGGATTTACCAACGCCCATAAAACCGGTCAATGCAATACGTTTTACTTCGTTCATCAAAATTCGTCCGGGCAGAAACAAGGGCGATTACGGAGCGGGCCTCAACGTAAATGACGCACGCTCGATTACACTCGCGTTTCTGCCCGTAAACTCTCCAGCGTGTCAAAAAATTCCGGAAATGATACAACGGCGCAATCGGCGCCGTTTACTTCGGTTTCGCCCTCCGCAAAAAGCCCGGCGACGCCAAACGCCATCGCGATCCTGTGATCTCCGAACGAATCAACAACGGCTCCCTTCAAATCCGACCGGCCGACGCGAAAACCGTCTGGAAACTCCTCGACATCGGCATTCATTCGCTTCAAATTCTCCACAACTGCCGAGATTCTATCGGATTCCTTCACGCGAAGTTCCGCCGCGTCGCGTATTTCCAGGCCGATTTCGAGCTGTGTGCCCAAAATAGCAAGGATCGGGATCTCGTCGATCAAATTGGCAATGATCTGGCCATTCAATAAATTAACGGCCGCGGTCTGCCGAAGCCCGCCTTTCACGGTCAGCGTCGCCACCGGTTCATTACATACTTCCCTCTCATCCGAAACGGAAATATTCGCCCCGAAACGAAGCAGGATATCGATTACCGCTCTTCGAGAAGGATTTATCCCTACATTCGGCAAAACGATTTCCGAATGCGGCAAACAAGCCGCCGCCACCAGGAAAAATGCGGCGGATGAAATATCGGCCGGGACTTTAATGCCTTTTGCCTTAAGCGTCGCCTTTCCTGAAATCGTTAATTTTTTTCCGCCGTCAAAATCTTCTTCGCGAAGATCGGCATCAAGCCAGCGAAGCATTCGTTCGGTGTGATCTCGAGTCTGTGTTTTCTCGATCACCGAAGTTTCGCCGTCACCGTTAAATCCCGCGAGAAGCAGGCAGGATTTTATCTGAGCGGATGCGACTTTCAGTTCGTGTATCGCAGCCCGCAATGGATTCATTCCGTTAATTTTCAGCGGTGCGTGACTTTCGGATGCTTCGATTTTGGCGTTCATCGACTGTAGCGGCTCGATCACCCGTTTCATCGGGCGTTTTGACAGCGATTCATCGCCGGTCAGCACGGAGTCGAAACTCTGCCCGGCCAAAACACCGGCAAGCAGCCGCATAGTCGTTCCGCTGTTTCCGCAGTCGAGTTCGCCGTCAGGCTTCACAAATCCGTTTTTGCCTACACCTTTGACTTTAATTTCAGAGCCGTCGCGAACGATGCCGACACCAAGTTTTTCCAGACACGCCAGCGTCGAAGCGCAATCCGCGCTAGTCGCAAAATTAGAGATCCTTGTTTCACCTTTCGCCATCGCGGAAAATATCGCCGACCGGTGCGAAATTGATTTATCTCCGGGAAGATCGATCGTGCCGCGAAGACTTTTGGCGGGCTGAATTATCATAAAAGACATTTTAGACTGATTATCGGCCGTTTGTCTTGACAGCAGCGGCACTAAACCTTTAACTTACAAACAAAACACTGTGGCTGAAATAAAAGAACTTACATTACCGAGCCGAATCGAATCGGTCGATCAGGCGGCACTTGAAGCGGCAAAATTTGCCGAAAGTGCCGGATTGGACGAGGAATTTCGATCGGCGATCGATATGGCCGTGCGCGAATCTGTCGCTAATGCCGTAAAGCACGGCAATAAATTCGACGAGACGAAGCAGGTCGAGATAAAGTTTTCGCAATTGCCGGAAGGTTTCGAGGTCGTCGTCCGCGATTTCGGCCCGGGCTTCGATGTTGATGAAGTTCCCGATCCGACTGATCCGGACAATCTGCTTAAGGCATCAGGCCGCGGCATACTTTTTATGCGTGCGTTCATGGACGAGGTAGAGTGGTCGAACCACGCAGGCGGCGGACTGGTCGTAAAAATGTTGAAGAAACAATAAAACTCTTTTGTTTCGTGGACTTTTCCATCGAGATTAGTCTAAAATCCGTTATCAAAACTTTAATTTATTTTAACTGAGGAGATAAATATGGCTGACATCACTATTTCGGAACGCCAGGCGGGCGATGTAACGATACTTGATCTGAACGGCAAGGTAACGATCGGCGAAGGCAGCGTTGCACTTCGCACGACGATCCGCCGCCTTTTAGGCGACGGCAAAAACAAGATCCTGATGAATCTCGGGGGCGTCGGCTACATCGATTCAAGCGGTATCGGCGAACTCGTCTCGAGTTTCACCGCCGTCAACAAAGAAGGCGGCACGCTCAAGCTTTTGAATCTGACCCAAAAGATTCAGGACCTTCTGGCAATTACCAAGCTGCTAACTGTTTTTGACGTTTTCGACAGCGAATCCGACGCTCTCGCAAGCTTCGAATAGCAATCGCGGATTTTTTTCGTTAATAAAGGGGCATTTAATGCCCCTTTATTGCGTTTTGACATTAATACATTGTAGCGTCTACACAATAAGCGCAGTTTTCAGTACCAAAGATACGGACGTAATTTAGCCTGAGGCATCGCCGCAGGTAAGAGTCAATTGGATATTAGAGCACCCACGGTGCGAAGTAATTTTTTGACTTGCCTTTCTCTACTCCGCCGCGTTGCGGCTTAAATCTTATCCATACATTTACCTGCGGCGATGCCGCAGGCTAGATTACTTCACACCTTGGATGTGCTCTAGCAGGTTTGATTCTATGTGTGCCCGTAATACTCACGGTAGCAATGGTTCAAATTTACATCTCCCGGAATGATTCTGAACATGTGGAACGTTTTCCGTGCGGCAATAGTTTTAGTAAAATGCATCTTTGCGGCGACAATATTCATCTTTAATGGTTGCGTCCTTACTAAATACAACTTCTGTTTATAATGAGAAATTTAATTTTACTTGCTTTAATACTTGTTTTTTCTATTGGCTCTTTTGCGCAAGGTGTTTCGCAGGGATTTGACCTTTCGAATTACGGTGTCCGAATCGAGCCTGATAAGCGTGTGATGATCGTGCTCGCGGCGCTCGAAGCCGCGCGGACGACGAACGCAGCGGGCGAATCGGTCCCGGTTTTAAATACACCTTTGTCTGCTGAGGGCTTGAAGTTTCGCGAGCAGTTGAAGAGCGATTTTGCTGTGCTGAACGAAGATCTGCGTTCGAAAATCTCGCAGTTTGTAATAGGCTATAAGAACCGGAACCCCGGCAAAACGGATGCACAGCTTGTCGCTCCGTTTATTTCAATGGCATATGCTCTGACGCCGCTGCCGGAATTGGCAGACCCGGTCGTGACGAGTGATCTGCCAGGTAATTTGCTCGATGTTTTGGATTTTGCTCCGCTCGTCCGCGACTTTAATCGCAGGTCTAATTTCAGCGGGAACGTCAACGATTATATAAAAACCTATCAAAAAGCGGCAGACGGCAACCTTCGAAATTCTTCACGCGAAATGGTCAGCGATCTGCTCGGCTACCTGCATACGAAGCCGCAGCTCTATTACACTGAAAAAATAAAGACCGAAACGCAAAAAGGCAAAAGTAAAACCAGCAAGCTGACGAACACTGAAAACCGCTCACGCGAACGGCGCTTCTTTATCGTGCCGGAATTGCTTGCGCCGGTCGGAGATATAAATTTTCTGAATATCAAGGATGATTATTACGTAGTGCTTCCGGCGGAAACCGATCTTACGTTTTCCGAAGTTCGCCGCGGTTTTTTGCAGTTTGTAATAGATCCGATAGTTCTGAATAACGGCAAGGATATTGCCGCGATCCGCGACAGCATCAAATTGCTTTTAGACGAACGGCGAAAGTCTGATCCCAAAGCGTCGCCCGATGTGTATCTGACTATTTCCCGCTCGCTTGTCGCGGCCATTGACGCCAAGCAAAATGAAAATATCCGCAACCGCATCGCTACCGAACAAAGCCGCGAAAATATAACACGGGCGAAAACGATCGAAGGCAAAAAGGCGGTTTCAGCGGCACTCGAAAAGTATAAAGCGGCGCAGGCGGACGAAACGCTGCTTCAGCTTTCGGAAGATTACGACAAGGGAGCGATCCTCGTTTTTTATTTCGCCGAGCAGCTGAGCAGCGTGGAAGATTCGGGTTTCGACATCGCCTCATCTATGCGTGAAATGCTCCTGACATTCGATGCAGGCAAGGAAACCGGCCGCTACGCGAAATACGCCGACGCCCGCAAGCGCGCCCTCGCTGTCCGTGAAGAACGCAGGAAAAATCCGGCGGCATCTATAATTGCCGAGAATCCGGTAACAACGCACTTGCGGGAAATCACGAAAATCATCGACGGCAAAAATTACGAACAAGCTGGCAAAGAGTTGAATGTCCTTCTGGCGAAAAATCCGTCCGAACCGCGCATCTATTACAACATCGGCCGCGTCGCCAGCCTTTCCGCCGAATCGATGGCTGATGAGGAACAGCAGAAAGCAAAGCTATTGGAAGCAAAGGTCGCTTTTGAAAACGTCTTGAAAATTGCCAAAAAACAGCGAGTCGATGCGGCACTGCTTTCACTTTCTTACGTCGCGTTAGCAAAGCTTTACGAGTTCTACAATGACCGCACCTACGCAATGGGAATATACGACGCCGCTATAAAGGTCGGACGCGTGAACGGCGGTGCATACGATGAAGCTTTAGCGGCAAAAGCGCGGTTGATCAAAGAGCAGTAATTGATCAAATGGCAAAGACTTTCTACTTAAAATTTCGTCCCTTTCTTTTCGCTCTTTCGCTTGGGTTGGCGTGCGTCTGGTTTTATAAAGGCAGTATGATGAGCGAGACCCGGATTGATGTGATTCTTCCAGAAACTGAATCAGGCAGTGTACTTTTCGTTTTCGCGCGGGAAGGTAGATTCATGCCATCCGGGGGCGGTAGTGGTCACCATCGACCTCAAGTATTGGCCCAAGATTCTAGCAATCCAATTGCGGGAAAGCTTTCTTTTGTTATGGAGCAGTATTCGGATGTGGGCGGTGACGAGGCCGCTTTTATCAATATCCGACACTCGAAATCCAATCGATCTGTTGAACTCGTTCCGTATTTCATGGAATGTCAGCACCATCCAGGAGGCAGATTCGTAAAAATTCCACAGGTTGAAAAGAACAGTTCAAAACCTATAACAGTGGAACTAAATCGTGACTTTACTTTTAATGTCGACAAGCCCGCAATCAAAGGAGTGTGTCAGATATACGTCGTGGTCGGGAAAAGCGAAACGGGCGCAAGAGAAGCATTCTTTCTAAATGCCAACCAATTCGAAAGCGGACAAGACTTTATCGATAATGTCAAATATTTCCACTCGGGACGGTTTATCAATAAATAGTTTTGTGGCGTATTTGCTTTCTGAACTATCCTTTCGTCAATTAATACCTTAATTTATTAGGATGTCCTCCAAACCTTTCCGCAGTGGCTACGTCGGCTTTATCGGCCGTCCGAATGCCGGTAAATCCACACTTTTGAACCGTTTGGTCGGTGAGAAGATCGCCGCTGTATCGAACAAACCTCAAACTACACGTCATAAAATCCAAGGCATTGTCACATCGCCCGAAGGCCAGATCGTGATCGTCGATACGCCGGGTGTTCATAAGCCCGGCTACCTGCTAAACCGCCGGATGATGGCGGCGGTTCACGATGCGATTCTGTCTGTAGATGTGCTTGTGCTGATGCGCGACGCCAGCATTTCGACCGGAAACGGGGATAGATTCGTGCTCGATCTGATAAAGCAGTCCGAAAAACCGGCTTTGCTTGTCCTTAACAAGATCGACAAAATAAAGGAAAAACATGAGTTGCTGCCGCTGATCGAATTTTATTCGAATGAGTTTAAGTTTGAGGAAGTAATTCCTATCTCTGCTTTAAGAGGCGAGGCCGTCGATAATCTGCTCAAACAAATCACGAAACATCTTCCCGAAGGTTCGCCGATCTTTACCGAAGACGAATTGACCGATCAGCCAATGCGCAGCATTGTCGCCGAAATGGTCCGCGAACAGATACTTGCTACCACCGGCGAGGAAATTCCGTATGTTACGGCCGTCGTCACCGAAAAATTCGACGAATCCGATCCGTCCGCGATCCAGATTTATTGTGCAATATACGTCGAACGCGATTCGCAAAAAGGCATAATTATCGGCAAAGGCGGCAGCAAACTTAAACGAATCGGTACCGAGGCACGTGTCGATATCGAAAAACTGCTCGGTAAAAAAGTTTTCCTGAAACTCTTCGTCAAAGTCGTCGCCGATTGGCGAAACAAGGAAAGCAATCTTGACGACATCGGCATCTACGAATGACAAATCCCGACAAACAAAAATGGTTCGCAATCGCCGTGACCGTTGAAGCCGAAGCCGCCGAAGCAGTCGAATTCGCGTTTAACGAGATCGATGCCTTGGGAACGGAGATCAATCATCTGCGAAAAACGGCGGCGGAAACAGTTGTGGTTAATGGATTTTTCTACGAATTGCCAGCGGATGCGGCATTCAAAGTCCAACTTGAGGAAGCTCTCCGAATTTATGGGTTGACGCCGACGGCGCTTCTTAAAATAGAAAAAAGCGAAATCGAACAGACCGATTGGCTCGCCGAATGGAAAAAGCACTGGAAACCGACCGAGATCGGCGGTTTCGTCATCGCTCCGCCGTGGGAAGAATTCGACGATTCGGGAAAAATCGTCATCCGCATCGAGCCGAATATGGCCTTCGGCACCGGTACGCACGAAACGACGCAGCTGTGCGTAAAGGCAATCGAGGATAATTACAAAGCCGGGCAGACCTTTCTGGATGTCGGCACCGGCACCGGAATTCTGGCAATTGCGGCGGCAAAGTATCAAACCGGATGTCGAATTTTAGCCTGTGATACCGATGTCGATTCCGTTGCTATTGCAAAAGAGAATGCGGAACTCAACGGCGTCGGTGGTAAGATCGAGTTTTACATTGGTTCTATCGATGAAAAAGCGCCTAGGTTCGATTTCGTCTGCGCAAATCTGACGATTGACGTGATCCTGCCTATCTTGCCCCAATTGCTCGACAAATCCGTACAAACGCTCGTGCTGTCAGGGATTTTGCAAGATCAGCAGAAAATGATCGTTTCTGCCCTTCACGCAAAAAACATTCAGGATTTTAACATTGAAGAAAAAGGCGAATGGATTTCGATAATTGTGCGGCCAGTTTCAGTTTAAGGTTCGTCGGTCATGATAGCTGCGGTGAGGTTATTTTTTAATTGCCTCCAGCTTTAGCTGGAGGTTTAGTGTTTCGAGAACACCGCCTTTAGCCGAAATTCTTAAAAATCAATTATCCTTTTGTTTTAGCGTAATTGAGCTAAAGCTAAACGGAAACTTTTTTCAGAATTAGTTAGCCGACCTTCAGCTAAAGCTGGAGGCAATTTATTAAATCTCAAAAACATACACGCTCAATTGTCCCTTTTAGCCGGCGTGGCGATTGGAATATCTCCATCGTCTGTAATCGTAATAAGCGGCGTTCGCGGTTTGCGTTTCGTTCGGCCTATGGCGGGACGCAGGACCGGTGGTGTTTTGACTCCGCCGGACATTTTATGCGGTGAAAAAGGTTCCGAGCGTTTTAATATCGAGCCGCCGCGACCTGCGATCCAGACATCGCTACCGCCGCGATAGACTATTGCCTGCAGGACCTTTCCCGTGATATTCGACTGCTGCTCCCAGCTTTTTCCGCCGTCATCGGTGATCAAAATCGTTCCCAATTCACCGACCGCAACCGCCTGCTCGCGCCCGAAAGCAGTCACTCCGTAAAGGTTGGCCTGTGACGGCGATTCTTCATCGCTCCAGCTTAAACCGCCGTCGCGGGTTCGCAAAATCATCCCGTTTGCACCGACCGCGTAACCGTTCATTTCATCATAAAAGCTGAGGGCGTAAATATTTTCCGTGACATTTGCTTTTACCTTCGACCACGACATTCCCGCATCCATCGTGAAGAGGATCGTGCCTTGATCGCCGACGGCAACGCCGTGTTTATCGTTCAAAAATTTAATATCTTCGAGCCACGAACGCGTGCCCGATTCGATAACTTCCCAGAATGCTCCGCCGGTTCCGGTTCGAAGAATAATGCCGTTGGCACCGACCGCGAAACCGATCTTCTCGGAAATAAAATTCACGGCAAACAGGTCGTCGGTCACATTCGAAATGCCTTTGCCCCAGCTCGCACCGCCATTAATAGTCCGCAAAATCGTGCCTTTATCGCCGACGATCCAGCCTTTTTGATCGCGGAAGAAATGCATTCCATTCAAGTTCGCATCGGTATCGCTAAACACGGGAATCCAGTTTTTTCCGCCGTCATTCGTGATCAGGATCTTGCCGCGTGATCCGGCCGCGACTCCGAGTTCTTCATCGAAGAAAGTAAGGTCGCTCAAATCTTCACGGCCTCCGGCGGTAAGCCGCTGCCAACTGTAGCCGCCGTCATCGGTGCGGACAATCAGGCCGTCATCGCCGGTTGCCCAGCCGGTGAAATTATCCGCCAAATAAAGCGATACGAGTTTGGGATTGGTGCGGACATTAAACGGCAGCCAGGTAAAACCGCCGTCACCGGTCAGCCAAACCATGCCGTTGGCGTCGGTCATCGAACCAACTTTATCGTCGGAGAATGAGATGGAAAGAAAATCCGCCCGGCTGTATGGATTGATTCGTGTCCACGTTTCACCGGAATCGGAGCTGCGGACGATGCATCCGCCGTCACCAGCCGCGATTATTTCCTTTGCCGACAAATAAGCGATGCCGCCGATCGTCCCGCCGCAGGGTTTCGACACTTTCCATAACAAGCCGCCATCGACCGTAGTCAGGATCGTGCCGTTGGCTCCCGCCGTGGAAGCGTTCAATATATTAAATGCCGCGATTTTAAAGAGATTTTCACCGGTGCCGGAAATTTGTGGCGTCCAGCTTTGGCCGCCATCCGATGTTTTGAGAACGCGGCCGAACGATCCCGCCGCCCAACCGGTTTGCAAATTTCGGCCGGTAAAGGTCAAACCGTAGAGATGATCTTTGGATTCGATCTTTACCTGTTTCCACTCGTCTCCGCCGTTATCGGTTGTTAAAATGCTGCCGCGCGTTCCGGCGATGACAGCATTTTTCTTGTCCTTAACAAAGACGGTCGAAAGCGTGATATCAAGCGGGGAACTCTGCCGCTGCCAGCTAAAACCGCCGTCCTGTGTTTTAAGGATAGTGTTATCGGCACCGACGGCAAAACCTGTTTCCTTGTCTTTAGCAAAATGTATGGAAGAAAGCGGATTGCCCTGCGGGGAGGGATTCTGCCAGATCCAGCCTTGGGCATTTCTTTGAGCGAAAAGTGAGGTATATCCGCAAAAAGGCGCAATAAGCACAAATAAGAATGAAAATATTATTATGTCTTTCCGCATTTATAAGTTCTTTTTGTGCTTTCTGTGCCTTTTTGCGGCGAATCAAATCTCTATCACTCCGATCTCCGAGACTGCGGCTTCAAGCAAAATGTTATCCACCCGGCCTAGCTCCGCGATCTTTCTGGCCATCGAATCGGCAACTTCCTGGACGATGTGCCCGGAATGGCCTTTTACCCATTGCCATTCTATTTGATGCTTGGATGCGGCAATGTCCAATTTTGCCCACCATTCGTGGTTCGTCTTCCGCCGCCATGTTCCGCCCATCGTTTCCACCACATACCGCGAATCGCTCCACAGTTTCACCTTACAAGGCTCCTTGAGATTCTCAAGCCCGATTCGAGCGGCCGCAATTTCCGCCTGCTGATTCGTCGCACAGCCTAGATATTCACCAAATCCGCGCCAATGCCCGCGAAAACCTAAAACGGCAACCGCGGCGGCGCGGGGATTTCCCCGTCCGTTGCCAAGGCTTGAGCCGTCGCAGACTATGGTTACGCTTTTCATAAAATGAGACTGATTTGTTTAGTCATTGTTACCAAAGAATCGAAAAAGCAATCCAACGGCGAAGCCACAACTGACAATTACTAAAAAATTTATAATCAGACCAACCAAACCGTCATTGAACATCCAAGTATCACCCCACCACTCAAATGGATATCCCCAATTGTAATGAGCGAAACAGCAAATTCCATTTTCTTTTTGCCTCTCCGTCTCTAATCGATAATTGCTACTTGCGACCAGGTAACTAACAATATTAAGAAATATGAAGACAACTATCGTAAGAACAAATCCTCTCTTGAAATGTTTGTTATATAGATAATTCATTTAACCTCCAACTGTTACCTCATTATCCATATATCCATGAAACGTATCATCGTGCGAGATCACAAAAAGCTGGTCAAAATGCTTGATCTGGCTGATCTGCATTGCCAGGTTTTCGCGGCGTTCGGCGTCCATGTTGGTGGTCGGCTCGTCGAAGAACGCAATGCGAATGTCGGAAAGCTGCTTCAGTAGTGCAAGTCTGACCGATAAAGCCGCGGCCATCTGTTCTCCACCGGACAGAGCGATAAAAGGACGGTCGTGCCCGTTTTCTTCGAGTACGATCGCGTAATCTTCGGTCCATTTCAGCGTCAGTTCCGGGTTTCCGCTGATCTCGCGGAACATCTGGTTGGCTTCGAGCGATACGAAATGGACGTAATTTCTCGCCACACGCGGCGCGGCTTCCTTCAAAGTGTCGCGGATAAAAGTCGTCGTTTCCGCAATCTTTTCGAACCGTTCCTTTTCCTTGAATTCACCCTGCATCGATCTCCGAATCTCGGCGAGCAATTCCAATTCGGCGGCCAATTCGGCGGCACGGCGTTTTGCGGCCTCGAATGTCGCCCGCGTTTCGGCCTGCCGGTTATGCAGTTCGCGCAAAGCTACGCGTTCGAATAGATGATGTTCGCGGTTGTAATCTTTGCCTGCTTTTTCGTATTCCGTCTCAGCTTCGACGAGTTTAGTGTTTATATGCTTGAGTTCGTTTTCCGCCATCTCGAATTCGATTTCGCGATTTTCGAGCGATTTAGCTAAAGCTTCATTCGCCAGGAAAATACGATGAGCTGCGTCTGTTTTATCTCGTATCTCAACCGCTTCCGCCCAATGCGAATCAAGATCTTTGTACGATTCAAGCTGCTCGACCAAAATTCGCCGGTCGCTTTCGAGGCGTTCCAAGTTCTTTTCGGTTTCCGTCAAATGCTGCCGTAGCTCAATCTCCCGCCGGGCCTCATTTTCCAGAATCCTGATTCGGCCGCGAGGATCGTCCAGAGCCTTTAAGCTTGCCTCAGCCGCTGCAAGTCCAATTTCAGCCTTCGGCAAATTTTCAAGCTGTTTTTGCAAAGCGTCCCGTTCTTCCTTGAGCCGCTTGCCTTCTTCGCCGATCTCGTTGGCCCGTTCCCGGAGCGTAGATAATTGAGCCAAAGACTTTTCCGCGTCACGCGAAGTTTTGAGTGACGATGAAACCGTTACCTGCTCGCTCTGCAGAACGGTGATCTGCATTTTGATCTCGCCGAATTGGCTGGAAACGAATGCCGAAAGCGTTTCGCCTTCCTTCAGATTAAGGCATCTTTGAGAAATGATCGGGCACAGGCCGTTTTGGATCTCGGTTTGAAACTTCTCGTCACGTTCGAGATTTGCCTGCAAACGGGCCATTTCACGAACGATCTCGGCATCGCGTTTCTGCAGCCCGTCAAAACTGCCGGCGTCCTTAGCCTTTGCTTCGGCATCGCTAAGTTGAGCACTGTTGGCACGATAACTTTCCCGCAGCCGCTCCATCTTTTCGTCCAGGCTCTTGACCTGATTTGCTGCCGCCGTCGCGTGAGCGAGTGAATTTCTCAGCCTCTGGACCGCATCTTCCAGCTTTTCCTGATCGGCCGCCGGCAATTTCAGTTCCTCAATCGTCTTGTGCGCCTTCGAAGCGCTTTCCAGGTCTCGCTGAAAATGTTTCTGATCGGCGTTGACGGCGACCAGCGCGGCCTCGACCTTGGCTAATTCGATTCGCAACCGGTCGCGTTCGGTGCGTTCGCGTTCGAATTCCTTTAAACGCCCGAGAATCGAAACGTGTTTTTCCGCATCGGCTTTAACATTATCGACGGCCGCGGCCGCGGCTCGTGCGGTTTCGCGTTCGTTTTGCTTTTGCCCTAAAATAAATTCCGCCCGGCATTTTTCGGTGCTTCTGTTATCGAAATTCGTTTTTAATTCATTGATTCTGCTCTCTTTTTCGTCAAGACCTTTTACAAGGTGAAGTTTCACTTCCGCTTCGCCGTTTAATGTCTCGAGTGCGGAACTTAATCTGCCCGACTCCGCTGCGAAATTCAGATGTTCGGTTTCGACGATGCCGATCCGCGCCAGCTGGCCTTCCGCATGGGCAATCTTTTCGCGAACCTCGGTTATTTTTTGATCAAGATATCTTGACGTTTTTAACAGCTCGTCTGCACCGCGCCTGTATTCCTCGACCTTCAAAAGCTTGTCGAACGCCTTCTTCCGCTCCAATCCAGTTTCAAGAAAGATCGCCGTAAATGTCCCCTGCGGAACGCCGATGGCACGCCGGAAAAGCGAATCGAGATCTGTCCCGGCCTCGACACCAAGATGCTGCCATAGAAATCGGCAGACCTCTTCCTTCTTATCGGCTATTCTTAATTTCAGCGCGGGATCATAAACGTAATAACCCGTTCCGGTATCGCGGTAAACGGTGTAAAGCCGCTCATCGAGTCCGCTTTCGAACGTCACTCTCGCAATACCTTTCTTGGCACCGCGTCGCACAAAATCGTCTTTTTTATAATCGAGCAAATCAAACAATGTCCACGCAACCGCTTCGATAAGCGTAGTTTTGCCTGCTCCGTTCTCGCCGGAAATGGCAGTCGAACCGCGGGAAAATTCGAATGTCGAATCGGCGTGGGATTTAACATCCTTAAGCTCGATTTTCGTGATGTGCATTGATGAATTTGAGATTTCAGATTTGGAATTTCAAATTTAATTCCGTAACTAGATATTAGAATAATTGAATGCAAAAAAGAACCTGAACATCTAAAGAAAACCTCATAAATAGAAAAAACCGCCGAATCGTGCTATTCGTGTAAGTGCCGAGGAAAATTATGAAAATCGAAAAAGGCGAGAGTGTTATTTTGGTGCTGCATACACCGCGCGAAAAACTGCTTGGGATTCTGGATGAAGTAAATGCCGCAGGTGTATCCGTTCGCGCGATCGACCTTGGGTATTTTGACGATTGGTGCAATTCGATCGCGAATGATGAGCCGTATCTGCCCATGAGCGATTATTTTCTGCCGATGTGGCGTCTGGAAAGACTGACGCGGGATGAAGGGGCGAACGAAGGCTCGTCTATGACGCAGCAATTCGAACAGAGAACGGGAAGAAAGCTAGGTGAGTTTTGAATTACTGTTTTTTGATACCGATGCTGCCGTTGGTCGTAGTAATATTCACCGCCGCGTCGCCGCCGCCCATAGTAGCAACCACGGTCTTGCCGCCGGGCGTGTCATTATCAGTAACAATATTCAGCGGAATCTCGGAATTGAATCGACCGAAACCGTAGGATGCCTTGATCGTGCATGATGATAGAGACGGGATAGTCAGCCGCACGGCCCCGTTCGAGGTCTTGAAATTATATTGTCCGCCAGTGAGAAATTTACCGTTAAAATTAACAGAACCGGTTATCGAACTGGCCTCGATCTGCCGGTGATCGAGCTTTTGCAAAGAGATTGCTCCGCTGTTTGTCTTAGCCTTAAAAAGATCGCCGATCTGCCCCGGGCTCACTTCGAATGCAACAATATTTCCTGTCGAAGTTTCAAGCGAGATCGATCCGCCCGAATTTTCAACCGATACACCACCCTGCAATGTCGATGCCGTTATACCGCCGGTGATATTCCGGAATGAAAGGTCGCCTTCGATATTTTTAATATAAATTTTCTTTACCGAATCAACTGCGGTTTGTGTAACACGCCCGTCAATCGTCAGGCTCGCCTTCATCGGCACATCCATTTCAATACTTTGCCCGGATAAACACTCTCTGATCTGGGCCCTTGATTGTACACGGTCTTGCGCACGTTTGATATGAATCCAATTCGGCTTGCCCGATTCGTCCTTCTCTAATATTTTTACCTCAATTCTGCTTCCGTCCTTTACAAAGATACGGACCTCGTTGCGATCCCAGCCGTTGATTTTGAGATTGCCTTCACCAACGCAAAGTTTGATGTTCACGTTCGGATCGACCATCACCGACTTCTCCGATGTTACACCGTCTGAATGCGGAAATCCGGGAAACGCCGTGGGCTCCGGCGTGCCGTAAACTTCGGCTTTCGGAAGCGGGGGCTTCGGTGGTCTCGGCGGAGCGGTTTGCGAATAAGCGCCGCCCGTGAGAATGCACAAGGATAGTGCCGAACCGATTAATTTTTTACTGTGTTTGATCATTGGGAATCGGCGGCTATTTCATCGCCATCAGCTCCTCTCGCTGGGCAACGGAATTCAGCAGATCGATCTTATTCTGATATGACGAGTAGAGGATCTGTTTAGCGCTTTGGTTATTCGGATTTTTCCGCACCACGGTTTTCATTTTACTGATGGCGTCATCGACCACAGCCATGTCGCGTTCATATGCAACGCGGCTCGCGGGCGGCAGCACGCTGTCTTTTTCACCGTCGATATTCTGCTTCAGATCCGCAATCGTTTTGACATAGCTTTCCTCGCCGGGAAGAAGTTCCGGAGCCGCCGGAGTTTTGGAGTAACCGACAGGCTGAACACGCGGGCGATCAATTTCCATGAAACTCGCTTTGGTCGCTACAAATCGATCCTTTTCCGTCCGATTATTCGTGTTCACCTGAACCGGATCGGCAATAAACTCCCTGCCGACTGCGGCAGTATTTAACGATTTCTGCGACTGTTTCCGTACAGCTTTTTCCGGGCCGTTCGCGGCTATCGGAATATCCGCTGGCATACTCGAATTCAAAGTCCAAATCGCCGCGAACAACGTAAAAACAATTAATACGCTGGCGGCAACGGTCATCGAAGGATTTGCTGCTAAAACAGACAGCGAATTTCGAAGTTTTTCCCAAAATGGCGTATGACTTTTTTCGACTTCAATAGATTCGTTGATCTTACTCCATAAACGCTGTGTCGGAACAAGCGTATTAAATTCGCGGTCGAGAGCGGAAAATACAAGCGAGCTTTCTTCTTCGGCATCGGCCATCAGCAAGGCGCAGGCTTGGCAGTCCGCGACATGGCTGGTTACCGCCAACGAAACAGCCGGCGCGGTCTCGCCGTCTAAAAAAGCCTGGATCGTTCCTATATCAATACATTTTCCGTTCATAACGTATCGCTCCCAACCTTGCCGTAGAACCGCATAAATTCCTGCCGGGCCCGTGCGACGAATGTTCCAATGCTGCCTTCGTTCAGCGAAAGGCTTTCCGCAATTTCCTTATATGACAAACCCTGCTGTTTCAGCGCCAGGCAGCTTCGCAATGGTTCTTTTACCTTATTTAACGCCCGGTTTATCTCGCTCACTTCGCTTTGCTGCTCATATTCCGTTTCTACCGAAAATACGCATTTATCTACTGTTCCTTTGACGTAATTTTCATCCCTTGTGTTCGCCCTTATATTTCCCCGCAAGGTGTTCCGCGCGACGTTCAGGGCGACGCGAATCAGCCATGGGCGGAGCATTTCTGTATCGGCTATCGACTCCTTATGCTTGTAAAGGCGAATAAACACTTCCTGCGTCACGTCCTCCGCCAGGCCGCAATCCTGCACGACGGACCGCGCCGTCCGAAAGACGGTCCTATGGTGAAGCGTAAAAGCCTCATCAAATTCGATTATCTCTTTCGCCCCAGCGGCAGTCGATTGTTCGGACATTATGTCCACAAATGTATCCGTCGTTTCTCTCATGTTCAGCATCTGAAAATGCTTTTCATATAAAATACACCACGGACCGCGAATTTGTGACAGATCGCCGGGCTAAAAATTAATTATGTAAGAATTTTGCGCTAATTCGTGAGAAAGGTCTTTTTCTTGAAGCGTCGAGATCAGGAAATTATGGCTGTTTTCGGATTCTTCAAAAAGCTTGGCCAGGTTTGCGGCAATGTCTTCGACTCCTAGGTCCTCTTTAATTTCAGGCTCAATGACTGCTAGTCTTTTCAAACATTCGTGCAAATGCCGGCTGCCGATACCGAATTCGCCCATTTCGCCGCCTATTACTAAACGGATTTCAGCCTGCTCCTCATTAAAATGCGCGATCAGCGAAGCCGCCTGGCGGACGCCGTGTTCAAACCGTTCCGAAACGATCACGCTTTCGCCGCTCTGCTCGGCTTCGAGCCGTTCACGCAGCGTGAAGGCTTTTCCTTCATTCGGCGGTACGCGTATATCGAAATAGACGGTCACTTTCTTATCATCCTCGGCACTGAATTCGCGCACGATAAGGTGCCGCGTCCGCGCCGTCGCCTTCCAATCGACGCGGCGCAGATCGTCATTCGGCTGGTAATCGCGCATCGCGAGCAAGTCCTGGCCGGAACCGCGTTTATTCGCGACGAGTTTACCGACCTCAAGCGGCAGATTCTCGATCTCGTGATCGAGCGGCTCAAGCTTCGGAAAAACTATAAGTTCCGTTTCGCGTGCCGGCAACCGGCGGCGGTGCCGGAAAAATCCGAACGGAAATCGCGTCGAAAGCTCAAAATCTTTAATAAGGAAACGCCCGCGATTCGGAAAGATGTGGCCGGTTTTGCTGTCCGTCGCGTGATTTCGAGGAATATGGACAAAATAATCGAGCGTACGGCGAACGATCGGAGGGCGGGCCAGTCGTTCAGCCAATCTTGCGGGAATTATCTTCTTCAAATCCTCGGCGACAATCGATTTCTCCCGTTCCTTGCCGCGAACCTCGGCTATGACCGAATAACTCGGAAACAACCTTTTTCGATTATGCAGGCTGACCAAGATCGAAGTCTCCTCACCGGCAAATATAGTTTCCGGAAACCGCATCTTCACATCCAGCTTTTTCAAACACAATCCACCCGCAAAAAAACCGACGATCATCGACGCCGTCAAAAACGAGAGCACCAAAAAGAGAAGATTATTGCCCGTATTCCACGCCGAAAACCCGACAATCGCGATCAGCCCCAGCATGATTGCCCCGCCCATCGTAAATTCAAACGGCAAATTCAACTGTGAGGCTTCCTTCCCGGCATTCCTCGCCAGCGGCGGAACAACAAAAATCAAGATCAACAAGACAAAAACAAGCGAAATCCCCGCCGAAATTCCGGCCAGTTGAGCGTTACCCGCCCGATGCCCGTAAAGCGTCAGTAGGGACAGTCCGATCCCGCCGGCGATCACAATGATCCCCAACACCACATTGCGCAGATCGCGAAAATTGAATAGCTGGCGGAGCGCTCGAAAATCCATAATTGAAATTATGCCGCGATCTTTTCCAATTTTTCGAAATTCTTGGTCCGTACCTGCGTCAATTCCCAATTATTCTGCAAATTCAGCCAAAAGTTCGGACTCGCACCTAACGCCTGCGATAATTTCCAGGCCATTTCCGCACTTATGCCGCGCTTTCCCCTACAAATCTCATTGATCGTTTTCGGCAGCACGCCGATATGTTCCGCGAGGAACGTTTGTGTAATCCCCAACTCTTCAAGTTCATCTTGTAAAACAAGGCCCGGGTGAACAGTCGGAATATGTATTTGGTTGTTCATAACTTTTACCTCTATTTCAATGATAATCCGTTATTTCAATGTCGAATGCATCATTGTCTTGCCAACGAAAACAAATGCGATACTGGTCGTTGATTCTTATGCTGTATTGTCCCAGTCGGTTTCCTTTGAGAATTTCCAGGCGATTTCCTCTGAGTTCGGAAAGATCCGTTAAACTTGTCGCCGCTCCAATCCTTGCAAGCTTTATCATAGCCTTGGAATTGAGTTCCAAAGGAATTCGTTTTGCCGTCTTCTTCGACCTTAAGCCGTAACAAATATCTTCTGAAATTTTGTCTTTGAAACTCTTGATGGACATTGACTGCAACTATACCACTATTCGGTATAAACTGCCCGTCAATTTATCGTAGAAATTATTTAACTAAGTGCTAAATCGGCACGCTGACCTTCTGCAAAATATCCAGCAAAATCTGCTCGGCTTCGCGTGTTTTATTTTTCAGGCCGGAGGAGCGTGAATTTACAATTATGCGGTGAGCGAAGCATGGGATGACGAGGCGTTTGATGTCGTCGGCGATGCAGAAATCGCGGTTTTCGATTAAAGCGAGGGCCTGTGCGGAGCGGAAAAGTGCAAGTGTGCCGCGTGGGCTGATGCCGAGTTCGAGCGATTCGGATTTGCGGGTCATATCGACTATTTGCAGCAGGTAGTTGAGTAAAGATTCGTCGAACCGCACTTCCGCCGTGCGTTTTTGGAGTTCGAGAATGTCGGTTTGCGACATTACCGGCCGGACGAATTCCAACGGGTTTAGCTCGGTGCGGTCGCGAACCATCCGGCGTTCGTCGTCCAGGCTCGGATAGCCCATATGCAGCCGCAGCATAAAGCGGTCGAGCTGCGATTCGGGCAGCGGGTAAGTGCCGTGATGCTCCGACGGATTCTGCGTCGCAATCACCATGAAAGGCAGCGGCAGGCGGCGCGACACGCCTTCGACGGTGACTTGTTCCTCAGCCATAGCCTCTAAAAGCGCCGACTGCGTCTTCGGCGTCGCTCTGTTTATTTCATCCGCGAGAACGACATTTGAGAATATCGGCCCGGCCTTCCACACAAAATCGCTGGTTTGCTGATTAAAGATCGAAAGTCCGATGACGTCCGATGGCAAAAGGTCCGATGTGAACTGGATTCGCTGAATTGATAGATCCAAAGCGCGGGCAAGTGCATTGGAAAGAGTTGTCTTGCCGATGCCGGGAACGTCCTCGATCAGCAGATGGCCTTTTGCAAACAGTGCCACAAGGGCATATTTAACTACTTCAGCCTTACCGCGTATGACGCTTTCGATCGCGGATTGAAGCTCGCCGATCTTCCCGGCGGCGTCCGCTTCCAACACCTGATTACCGATTTCCGTCGTTGTTTCGTTGATTATCCAATCTCTCATTATTGCGGGGATATTTATCCTGTTTTATTTTACAGGATTATAGATGCGGCTTGCATCATATAATTTGCAAAAGGAGTAACGCCGCCATCCTGGCGGCTGTCTCGAGGGCATCCTGCCCTCGTAAGCATCGGCAAGATGCCAACGCGACAGCCTGCTGGAAGCCGGCGTTACTGCCGGAGCTTGCATAATCCGGCGAAAACCAACTAAAATTTTGAAACTAAATCGAACACGGTTCGTGAAGATACTCGTAGGAATTTCTAACAATATGAAGAATTTAAGAACCCGCTCAAGAGATCAACGCGGATTTAACCTTATCGAACTCATGATCGTGATGGCGATCATCGGGCTTCTAATTGGCGTTGGCGGCTATGCTTGGAGTGCCGTCGTGGTAACTGGCAACGAAGCAGCAGCCACTCAGTCTATTGATAAGATCCGCACACTACAGATACAGTATGCCGGTAAACACCGCGGAGATTTCGCTACGTTTGATGAGTTGATCGCGGCGGGTCAACTCGATGACCGCTTTGCGGGAGAGGCTCCTGTACTCAACGGCTATATTATGACGATGAAGGTTGAAAAAAAATCCGGCGCGACTCCTTCATCTTACTCAATAAACGCTGATCCTCAGGTTCGCGGCGGCGTAGGTTCCACCGGAACTCGAAGCTTTTATACAGATTCCCGCTTGGGAACTATAAAAGCTAACGAACAGGCTCCGGCAACGGACAAAGATCCATCTATATAACATTAAACCAGCCGACTTAGCTCAGTGGTAGAGCACTCGCTTCACACGCGATAGGCCACAAGTTCGAACCTTGTAGTCGGCACCATTCGGGCAATAAAAAAAGGCGTCCCTGTTATAGAGATGCCTTTTTTGTCTGATTAAAAATAAATCAAACCAAGTCTACTTCCGTTTGTTTTCCGGCTATAAAGTAACTCACGCCCGGTTTATTTGGCTTCGTTTCCTTCGGTGGCCTTTCCTTTGGCGGCTTTTGGCCCGGATTAATAACCGGCGGCGGATCCTTGGGCGGCTTCTTTTGGTCGTTTTTTTGCGCCGACACAGCAAGCGTTAGCCCGGTGACTGCCACAAAAATAAATATTAGTTGTCTTAAAGTCTTCATTTCTCTATGTCCTCTTTCCTTTTCTCACTCACGCAACGGGGAAGAAGGAAAGTGCGTCGCTTATCTTTGGTGCAATACTAATGCCAAAGTCGTATCTATGACGCTGATAAGCTATTTGTGGTTGGAAAACTTTATTTCAGGCGGCAAATCTTCTTTACAAAACTTCACGCTTTCCGTTATCGCCATACCAAAACGTGGATATGGCTCCCATTTCGCCGATAATACCGCAAAACAGCTAAAATTGACTAAGCAAAATAGCTTAATTACAATTACAGGATATGATAGAAAATGCATCGGGAGCCGACAAGTTACGGGCAGTGCTCGTTTTGGCTGCGACCGCCGGGACAATTGCCTTTAATTGGCTGGCGGCGGCCGGACATGTCGGCGGCGTGACTCCGGAAGTGATATCGAATAATTACCCGACATTGATCACGCCAGCCGGATACGCATTCACGATCTGGAGCCTCATCTACCTGGGAATGATCGCATTCAGCATTTATCAGCTCCTCCCGGCAAATATCGCGCGTTTTCGCGACATCCGTTCGCTGTATATTATGAGCTGTGCTCTGAACTGCGCGTGGATATTTTTTTGGCACGGCAATCAAATCGCGGTTTGTCTGGCGGTGATTGCCGCTTTGCTGTTTACGCTGCTGCTGATTAATATAAAACTCCGCGACACTAGATCGATTGGCGACACCTGGGCTGCGAAAGTTCCATTCGGCCTATATTTCGGCTGGGTTACGACGGCGACGTTGGTTAATATCGCCGTTTTGCTCAATTATCTAAACCTCCAAATGTCGCCGACTGCCGCAACGCTCACAGGTGTAATTTTAATTCTTTTCGCGGCCGCTATGGGCGTGCTGGTTCGGATAAAGCTATCGAATTATGTTTATCCGCTGGCAATCGCCTGGGCTTTGACCGCAATCGCAGTCAAACAAAGCGGGCAAACTTTGATCGTAGTCGCGGCGGCGATTGGTGTTATCGCCTGCCTGATCGCCTGCCTTAGCTTTGTGCTAAATCTGCCGTCGTCGGAAACCAGGACGTCGGAAAGAGTTTAGGCTGACCAATCCCGCCAATCAAATATGGACAAAGGCAAAATCTGTGTTTCGGTTTGTTGCCAGAATGCTCAAGATCTGGCCGAAAGCATTAGGCGAGCCGAAGAATTCTCGGATGTAATCGAGGTACGGTTTGACGGCATGAATACGGATGAATTACCTGCCGCCTTTGCCGCTCTCGATTCGACAAAACCTTTGCTTTTAACCTATCGCCCGAAGGAACAAGGCGGATTTGCGGATGCCGATCTAGCGGAGCGCATCGAATTTTGGAAATCAAACGATGTATCTAAAGAAAAAGAGGTATGGCTCGATAACGAATCCGACCTTTCCGATGTTCTAAAATGGCCTCCGGAGAACATCGTAATCCGTTCTTTTCACGATTTTTACGGTATTCCCGGTGAATTGAACAAACTTTTCGACGAGCTTTCAGCCCTCGGCGATGCAGTCAAAATAGCGTACAAGGTAAATGAAATTACCGAATGTATCCCACTCTGGAAAATACTAGAACGGGCGAAGTCAGAACGAAAATCTTTTATCCCAATTGCGATGGGTGAAGCCGGTAAATGGACGCGCATTCTTGGCCTCGCGCATGGTGCGTTCATGACTTATGCCTCGCTCGATCCGGGAAGCGAAACGGCGCCGGGGCAAATTTCCGCCCGCGATATCGACGAAGTTTATCGCGTAAAGGACCTTAACGAGAACACCGGTGTTTACGGCATTATCGGCGGCAACACAAGCTATTCCGTCTCGCCGTTCATACACAACGCCGCGTTCAAGGCTGCAGGCCTAAATTCCGTATTCGTTCCGCTACAAGTCAGAGATCTTAATGAATTTATGGGGCGGATGGTCAAACCCGAAACCCGCGAGATTGAGCTAAATTTTAAAGGATTTGCCGTTACAAATCCGCACAAGCAATCGATAATGCGGCATCTCGATTTTATCGATGAAACCGCGGCCAGCATCGGTGCCGTCAACACCGTAAAAATCGACAACGGCAAATTTCACGGCTACAACACCGATGCTCCCGGCTTTATCGAGCCGCTAATTAGTAAATTTGGAGATCTGAATGACGCTCGCGTCTCGATCTTCGGGGCTGGCGGCGCGGCAAGAGCTTGTATTTATGCTCTCAAACAGCACGGCGCTGATGTCATCTTATTTGCTCGCGACCTGGAAAAGGCCAGTATTCTGGCGAATGAGTTCAACATCTCAATCGAAGAACTGACAACTGACCACTGGCCCCTGACCACTGATATTATCGTAAACACTACGCCACTTGGCACGATCGGCGAGTTGGAAAATGAAACTATCGCAACTTCTGAGCAATTAAACGGCGTGAAATTTGTCTACGATCTGATATACAATCCGCCGGAAACACGTTTAATTCACGAAGCGAATTCTGCGAATGTGCCGGCCATCGGCGGGATGGAGATGCTTATCGCTCAGGGAGCGGCACAGTTTACGATCTGGACGGGACTCGATGCTCCATTGAACGAAATGCGAGACGCAGTTGAGGCAAAGCTCCGAAAATGAACGAACGCTACAGCCGTCAGATTCTTTTTAATGAGATCGGCAAAGACGGGCAGGAAACACTTCTCAAATCCCGTGTTTTGCTAGTCGGCTGCGGAGCTCTCGGATCTTCTCATGCTGAAATGCTGGCCCGTGCCGGCGTCGGAACGCTGCGGATCGTCGATCGTGATTTCGTCGAATTCACTAATCTTCAGCGTCAGACTTTATTCAAAGAAGACGATGCCCGCAACCGTCTGCCAAAGGCGGCGGCGGCTAAAACGCGAATCGCGGAGATCAATTCGGAGATCGAGGTCGAAACGATTATCGCGGATGTAAATAACTCAAACATCGAAAGCCTGATCGAAAATTGCGATGTAATTATAGATGGAACCGATAATTTCCAGGTCCGCTATCTGATCAATGACGCCTGTGTTAAGCATTCGAAAACATGGA
Source organism: Pyrinomonadaceae bacterium (assembly GCA_037723965.1). Lineage (GTDB taxonomy): Bacteria > Acidobacteriota > Blastocatellia > Pyrinomonadales > Pyrinomonadaceae > OLB17. Next base: position 50,439 of record JBBJOS010000003.1, read on the forward strand.
TTTACGGAGCCGCAGTCTCGAGTTACGGTACGACGATGACCATCATTCCGGGCGAAACTCCGTGTCTCCGATGCGTATTCGAAGAAATGCCGGACGCCGGAAGCTCGCCGACCTGCGATACGGCCGGCGTGATAATGCCCATAATTGCCACGGTTTCCGCCGTTCAGGTTACCGAGGCCATTAAGATTCTTATCGGGAAGCCGGATGCTCTGCATAGCTCGATCATGCAGTTCGATGTATGGCAAAACGATTGGCGAAAGATAAAGCCGGGCAAGCCCAATCCGGATTGTATCGCTTGCGGCCAAAAAAGGTTTAATTTTCTCGATGCGGAATCGCAGGAATTTTCCGCCGTTCTCTGCGGCCGTGATGCAGTTCAGATCGCACCACCTAAACGCTCGATTATCGACCTGGATTCTCTTGCGGAAAAAATAAAACTTATCGCCGTTGTCAGTCAAAACGAATATCTCCTTCGTTTCTCCCACGATGAATACGAGATCACGGTTTTTCGTGACGGCCGTGCGATAATTCGCGGAACTGACGACATTGCCGCAGCAAAATCCTTATATGCCAGATTTATAGGAGCTTAAAGTCATCGTGTTCTGCTCGCAGCGTTAGTGTTAACTAGTGGTTGATTAGGGTAATTGGCGGACACTGATATGAAAAACAACTCCAAAGTAGTGATAATCGGCGGCGGATTCGGTGGCTTGTGGGCAGCAAAGGCGTTGAAAAACAAGCTCGTTGACGTCACGCTGATAGACCGCAAAAATCACCACACGTTTCAGCCGCTTTTGTATCAGGTCGCGACGGCTGTTTTGTCGCCGGGCGAAATTGCCTCGCCGATTCGCCGCATTCTGCACAACGCAAAAAACGTCGAGGTGATTTTAGGCGAAGCGGCCGGTTTTGATAAGGAAAAACAAACGGTAAAGCTGGTTGACGGCTCGGAAGTGCCGTACGATTACCTTATTGTCGCGGCCGGTGCGCGGCATTCTTATTTCGGGCATGACAATTGGGAAGTTTCCGCTCCCGGGCTCAAAACAATTGAGGACGCGCTTGAAATGCGGCGTCGTATATTGCTTGCGTTTGAGCTTGCCGAACGCGAAGCTTATTTGACCGGCTCTCACAAACCGCTGAATTTCGTCGTTGTCGGCGGCGGCCCGACGGGAGTCGAACTAGCGGGAGCGGTTGCGGGAATTGCCCGCCTTGCTTTGGCAAAAGATTTTAAGGCGATAGACACGACAAAAGCAAAAGTAATGCTTTTCGAAGGCTCCGACCGCGTGCTCGGCACTTTTGCAAAAGACCTTTCGGTAAGCGCAAAAGAGCAGCTCGAAGATCTCGGCGTCGAAGTTCATCTGAACAGCTTTGTGACAGAGATCGAGCCCGGACGCGTAAAAGTGGGCGAAAACTGGATAGAATGCGACGTTGTTCTTTGGGCAACCGGCGTTGCCGCTTCGCCGGTCGGTAAGGGCCTTGGAGTGGAAACCGATAAGGCCGGACGCGTTTTCGTCCAGCCCGATCTGACTATTCCCGGTTATAAAAACATCTTCGTTATCGGCGATATGGCTTCGCTCAAACAGGAAAACGGCGATCCTGTTCCGGGATTAAGCCCGGCGGCGATGCAAATGGGAAACCTGACCGCCGCGAATATTGTCAGAGATATTAAAAATGAGCCGCGCAAAGATTTTCGCTACGTTGATAAAGGCACGATGGCCACGATCGGCCGGAGCAAGGCCATTGCCGATGTAAAAGGCTGGCATTTCACCGGCTTCATCGCCTGGCTGATGTGGCTGTTTCTGCACGTCGTTTTTCTCATCGGCTTCCGCAACCGTATCTATGTACTGCTCGAATGGTTGTGGGCGTATTTGTCGCGTGAGCGCAGTGCGAGGCTAATAACCGGTAATGCCGAGGAATTACGCAACGCCCTTAACTTTCTCGAAGCGGAGCACTCGGAAACGGTAAATACGATAGTGCCGGAAAAACGGACAATGTCGGGCAAACTTTAGTTTGCCGGTCCTTCCCATGCCGAAGCGGCTGTCCCGGACGCTCGCAGACAGCCTCTAAAACGCGAATAAAAACCTTCATTACGCGCGCATCGGCCCTGATTATTCGCGCATCTGCTCTGATTACGGTCGTACTAGCTTTGGAAACGCGCGCTTCTGCTCTGATTACGCGCGTTTTAGCTCTGGAAACGCGCGTTTTAGCTCTGGAAACGCGCGCTCTAGCTCTGGAAACGCGCGCTCTAGCTCTGGAAACGCGCGCTCTAGCTCTGAATACGCGCGCAAAAATCATTTTTTCCGTCGTAATTTGCTCTTCCCGGCATGACAAGTCACTATTTTCCGGCTTTGCCATATCTCTGTTTCCCGGTTCAAATCAAATGTTTACGGAACGCAGTGTCTTTTACTCAAAATTATGATTATATTTAGATGTATTCAATACTCTTTGCCCTTATCATAAGAATGAAAAAATTGCTTCTATCCTTTGCTTTTCTTTGGCTGCATACCGTAAATGCCGCTGCCAATGACCCATCGATCTGGTCGGTAAATTCCCGTGCCGACGTTCTCAAAGGTGATGCCAGAAGCGTGTCGATAGATAACAACGGCAATATCACTCTCGCTCCGAAATTCACCGAAGTTTTCAAAACCGTACAGTCTTATATCTGGTCGAGCGTGGTCGATGCTAGCGGAAACACCTATTTAGGCACGGGCGGCGACGGCAAGATATTTAAGGTTGGAACAGGCGGCACTGGCGCTCTTTTTGCCGATTTGACCGAACTGAATGTAACTGCTCTGGCCATCGGCAAGAAGGGAGAACTTTTCGCCGCGGCCTCGCCGGATGGAAAGGTTTACCAGATCGATGCGGCTGGAAAATCCACGGTCTATTTTGACGCTAAAGAAAAATACATCTGGTCGCTGGCCGTTTTGAACGACGGCAGCCTCGCGGTCGGGACGGGCGAAGGCGGCAAGATTTACCGCGTTAAATCCGCGAATGCGGCGCCCGAATCTTCACTGCTGTTCGACACCAGCGAAACTCATATCATAACCCTCGCCGCCGACAAGGCCGGAAATCTTTACGCGGGAACTGACACCAACGGCCTGGTTATGCGGTTCGGCGCGGAAGGAAAACCCTTTGGCCTGCTCGATTCTCCGCTTAGGGAAATCCATGAAATTTCAATCGGGCCGGACGGCTCGGTTTATGTACTTGCGTTAGGCGAATCTGCATCGGCCGCCGTGCCATCCGCGATTCCATCGGCATCGCCTGCCGCGGACAAAACGGTTTCTACAGATGCGGTAAATCCCGCGGCACCAGCTCCGCCGCAGAAAAGCCGATATGACCTGACCGGAGCAAAATCGGCCGTTTACCGAATACTTCCTAATGGCGGAACCGATATTATTTGGGCCTCCGCAACGGTCGCGGGTTTTTCGATCCATGCCAATCAAACCGGCGTGCTGCTCGGCACTTCCGACAAAGGACGTATCTATAATATCGGCAACGACGGCCGCGAGACTTTGGTTTTGCAGTCCGATACGAATCAGGTTTCCACTATTCGAAGTAATGGGCAAAATCTCATCGCGACATCGAGCAACCAAGGAAGTCTGTTCCGCTTCGGCGCGGAAACCGTTGCAGAAGGTGTTTACGAATCGGCGGTACTGGACGCAAAAACCGACGCGTCATGGGGCAGAATCTGGTGGCGTTCGACCGGAAATGTGGAGATCCAGACGCGAAGCGGAAATACAGGAAAAGCCGATGAAACATGGAGTTCGTGGAATACTGTAACGCCGGCGGCAATGAGCGGCCAGGTCGTGAGCCCGAGAGCTAAATACCTGCAATGGCGTGCCGTTTTGAAAAATACCGGAGGACCCGCAAGCCTTAGCGAAGTCAACGTCGCATTTCTCGGCCGCAATATTGCCCCGGAAATTTTGTCTATTACGGCTTTGCCGACAAATGTCGGATTGATCGCGAATCCGACGATACCGATCGATCCGAATATTGAATTGTCAGGGCTTGATCCCGCGGCATTCGGTATTCCTAATATTGCGGTTGCTGCTCGAAGGGTTTTTCAGCGTGCAGCAAAATCCTTTCAATGGACCGCCGAAGACCGCAACGGCGACAAGCTCGTTTATGATGTTTTTTACAAAGAGTCGTCGGAAACCACCTATAAACCGCTGCGGGAAAATATCTCCGAGAATTTTATTTCCATCGACGGCCTCTCGCTGCCGGACGGCCGGTACACACTCCGGATCGTCGCAAAAGATTCGGCCGACAATCCCGACGGGCTATTTCTGACAGGTGAAAAAATCAGCGAGCCTTTCGACATCGACAACACACAGCCAACTGTGACGGCGGTTGGCACTCCCGTAATCACTGGCGAACGGGCAAAAGCGTTATTCACGGCCAACGACAAATCAAGCTATCTGACCAAGGCGGAATTCAATGTCAACGGAGGCGAATGGCAGGCCGTTTATTCCGAGGACGGAATTTCCGATTCGCCAAGTGAGCGTTACACCATCGATATACCGCTAAAAACCCCTGGGGAATATACCGTCACGCTCCGAGTATTTGACGCCAACGGCAACGCCGGGAATGCAAGAGTGGTTGTAAAACGGTGAGCGATCATAAGATGAGTTTGCGGAAAAAGTAATTTATCTTTTCGGCAGCGTCATCGTCTTGCCTTCAGAATCCAGTTCCAGAAGTTTTGTAGTGCCGTCGGTCACGCTCGGAGGAACAAGGTCGCTCGTTTTGTATTTTGATTCGGGGGAAACGTATTCGATTTGCGACGGAGGCAATTTGGAATTTTGATTCTGAGTCAAAATATTGCGGTCATCGGGAGAAGCGATTTGAAAACTGCCGGATTCCTGTTTTTTGAGCTGAATATATTGAGCTACCCCTGATCCTAAACTCCCGAATGCAGGAATCAGCATCCAGAACCACCAAACCTTTGCTCCCGCGACACCGGTTATCGCCAAAACGATGGCGACGATCAGGAATGCGACACCTGTAAACATTCTGGTTATAGGGCCTTCGTAATTTACTGGCTCACCTTTATTGTCTATCAAAGCCTGGGATTTACTAAGCCTGCCCGACAATGCATCGGTAATATTGCCGAGGTCGGTACCGCAACCTCGGCAAAATTTACCGCTTTCCGGATTTTCGGTTCCACATTTAGGGCAAAACATAATGGTTAGTTGTCGGTAGTCAGTTGCCGGTTGTCGGTTTAAGAAACAGATCAAGAGCAGATGCTCTCTGCTTATTGCTTATCGTTTACTGCTCTCTGCCTTCTCGCTTCGAATAATACTACGCCGGCGGCGACGGATACGTTCAAAGATTCTATTTTTCCATACATCGGGATTTTTACCAAAACATCGCAATTTTCGGCGACAAGACGGTGCAGCCCGCTTCCTTCGCCGCCGAGTACAAGGGCGCTCGGCTGTGTCCAATCCCACTCGGTGTAATCCATTTTCGCGTCGCCGCTCGTGCCGACAACCCAAACGCGGCGTTCCTTCAGATTCTCGATCAAACGATTTATGTTAGTTACTTTAGCGACCTTTACATGCTCGGCAGCACCCGCGGATGATTTCGCTACGGTTTCAGTTAATCCGACCGCTCGGCGCTCCGGGATCAAGACACCGTCCGCGCCCGAACATTCGACTGTCCGCAAGATTGCCCCAAGATTACGCGGGTCTTCAACACCATCCAGCACCACGATTAAAGCCGCTTCCTTCGCATTATTAAAAATCTCATCCGCCGAGACGTAATTAGCGGCGGCCGCAAAAGCGACGATCCCTTGGTGATTCACTCCCGGCTCGACAAGTTTATTCAGACTTTCACGCGAAGTCTTAATGACTAAAACGCCGTGGTGATGGGCTAGATCGATTACATCCGTCAGCCGCCGCTCACCCGAACCTTCGGCGATCAGAATCTTGTCGATCCGTCGTGCATTCGCGCGCAAAGCCTCCAAAACCGGTAAAACTCCGTAAATAGATGCCGATTGCGAATTACGGGAAGCAATTTCGCTTTTACGTTCATCAATCTTCGGCTTTTGCTCTCTAACTCCCGACTCCCGACTCCCAACTCTTGACTCAGTTCTATGGACTTTGGACTTATTTCTCATAAAAGTTGACGCTGCAGCCGCGAATATTTCGTGAACTGCTGCAAATTATTGCTTGATTCAATATTGGTAAAATCTTTTCCGCCCAATCCCGTTCCCTGTCGCCTATACGAATCCTTTCGCCTCTCAAGCGGCCAGACCTCATCCAGCAATTGGCGAATCATCAGATAATCCCCGGCAAACTTTGCCGACTTTGCATAGCTTCTTAGCACTTCCGCCAGACGCCGGATATTTTCAGCGGCCAACAATCCCTTTTCAGAACCGAGACACGAAAAATCGAACCCGTTAACGGTAATTCGGTAACCGATAGCGTCATCGCCAACATATATATCGATCAACCCGCTATCAGATTTTGCTTGTGTTTCCAACACGACCGATGCTTCCTTCTTCTTTCGTTTCTCTACCGTTTCTGTTTTGGCTTCGAACAAAGCGCCGGTAACGATTAGCGATAAATCGTCATGCTGAACCTCAATTTCCTCGTCCGTATTGAAGTTTATCAAAACAAAGCTTTCGCTCAAGAACTTTAAACCGCGGAGCCGCACCGGCAATTTATTAACTTCTAAGACCTCATCCGCAACCATGCAGCATTTCATTCCATAACTGGATAGATTCTCGATGGCCGTTTCATGGGGCGATTCCAACCGGACTAATGGAATAATGCTTTTTGCCTCGATAATCTGCCTTATAAAATCGACTTCGATCGAAAGCAAACGCGCTATCGCGGAAATATCCGATTTTTCCGTTGAGCTTTCAGGCAAATAAACAAGATTAAAGCCCTTTTCCCGATTCTCTAATACCCGCGAATTTATATTTGCCGATTGGGTTTCAGCGGCGTCGATAAGCAAATCCGCAGAACAATAAAAGCACTTCGGCCTGGTCGGCGGATTGCTCTTGCCGCATTTCGAACAGCCATTCATTTCTTCAGGCCGAAATCCGATATTTTCGGAGGTGACGGGCAAATCCTTCAGAAGCCACATTTCATCCTGACTTTTATCCAATTCATTCGCCATAAACTCGGTGAATTTTATCATTTAATTCCTTAAATTGCTTGACCGATATGGTTTGCCGATGCAAACTGTAAGTAAGCTTATTTTAAAGACAGGTGTGCGTTACTAAGGGAACGGTTCGTGAGATTTTATTGACATTATTTTTGATAATTATTTGTAGAAATTAGGATTAAAGTATTAGATTGCTCATTATTTGATATTACACGCTTCGTAGTTTCTCGATGCCGACGCCTGTTGCACTTCTGAATTAGCCGTAGAACACAATTTAAAGGGCCAAAACTACAAGCTCCTCCTGGAAGTTTCGGCATCGGGGTCGGGTCGCGGTCTTTATCGACGGCAATAATCTATTTCACGTGGCCCGCTTTCACACGATAGATATTGATTACAACAAATTGCTTCGCCTCCTTTTGGGTGATGGACGGATCTTCGCGTTCTTTTACTCCGGCGTTGTTGCCGGTGCGAACCCCAACAGGGTTTTCTGCTGTGGATGCAGCGTAACGGATTCCGGGTGGTGCAGTAGGAGCTTAAAACTTTTTGCGACGGAACCCGCAAGGCGAATCTGGATGGAGATCACTATCGATATGCTCCGCCTCGCCGGAAGGTGATGATACTGCCGTTTTAGTTTCCGGCGAGGAGGATTTTGTTTACGCTATAAACGCCGTCGCTTATAAAGGCTGACATGTCGAGGTCGCCGGCTTTCGCTCCAACAATGCGACGCGATTGATTGATGTAGCCGACTTTTTTTATCGATCTCGGCGAAATTGCTGAGCTTATCCGAAAAGACATGACGCAGACCGGTGATTATGTTGTGCCGTCATTCTTGCCGCCCGGCGGGATGCCGATGCCTCATATTCTCAATAACAGCCGTGACCGGATCCTGCGCAGCATCTCCGTCGAGCCGGATTTTACTGGCGATGACAATGAGAATGCGGGCGGTTTCGTCCGCGTAAACGACGAACGATGAAACTTTTTACCCTAGACGAAGCCAATGACCTGCTGCCGGAAGTTGTCGGGCAGCTAAAGGAGATTCAGCGCCTTTATTCGACCATCGGTATTTATCGCGAATCAGCACGGGCGGCGGCGGTCGCATCGGAATTCGGCGGCGGAATGCAGGGCGGCTCGCGTTATGTCCAGGCTCTTTACGAAGTCGGCAAAATCACGACGGAACTGCACGAACTCGGCGTCCAGCTAAAAGATTATTCACGCGGATTGATCGATTTTCCGTCGATGAAGGATGGACGCGTCGTCCTGCTCTGCTGGCAGCTCGGCGAGTATGAGCGCATAGAGTGGTGGCATGAATTAGAAGTTGGATTCGACGGTCGGCAAAGGTTGTCCGACGAGCCTTAATTCTTCTACACCGTGACAAGTCGAGGGGTTATTCAAGTTAAATTTTCTCTTGAAAGCACTTAAATCCACAGCCTGTGCAAAACGCTAAAACTTTAAAGTTTTGTGCACTTTAATATTGACTACTTAAAGTAGCTTCTGATATTATTTCCTTGATTTGCCCTACTCACGCTGTTTTCCAAATTCCGATTCTACTAAACCTATGATGTGCCCCGTCTGTAAACGTGATCTTGCACCTACATTGTCTATTTGCACTTCGTGCGGGGCGATGATGAACGACACCGTCCGCGAAGAGCTTCAAACCAAACCTTCCTCAGCGTCAGTTCCCGCACCGGCGAAGGAATTTTTGAATCTTGCAACTTCAGGAAATTCGGTTTTAACGAAACCTAAACCTACTCCGGCACCAATCAAAAGGCATGCTCCGCAGGCAATGCCGAAACCGGCTGTGCTAAATCAACCGGCGGCCGCGCCGAAAATGGATTCAAAACCAGCAGCGGCAAAGTTTGATACTTCAGACCTGGCCATCAAAAAAACCAGCCCGACTCTCGTTGCTTTTGAAACGAAGAATGCGCAGATGCCCGACTGGCGGCTGCAGCTTCAGAATTCTATAAGGCAAAGAAACAGCGGCTCGGCGAATAGTTTGGGGTCGGTCGACGCAACAGCCGCAGTTTACCAAAAGCAGTTAGTGACAAACGGAGCAAACGCCTTAAAAACGCAGTATGTAGAAGAAGAGAAACCCGCCGCCCACGCGAATTCAAAAGTCGCCGCCGCGTTAAAGCGTATCGAAGATTCGCGTAAAACTTTTCTTACTGAAGAAAAGACCGCCGATATACCTGCCGCCGGGAAAGTTTCCGCAAAGAGTAATTATCCATTCAACGTGGTTTCTCGTTCGGCAACATCTGCCGCCAACCGGACCGAACCGGCGTCTGCCTGTGCTCCGGCGAAACCCAGACTTGTATCGTCACTAAGAATCGAGAAGAAAGCCTTTAACACGAATAAACTGCCGCCGCTGCCGAAAGCTGATAAGGCCACGGCGGATTTCGAGGACATTCCGGGGGAATCGATTTTTCTTGACTATGATCCGAATCGCATCCACGTCACCGAGAAATCGGCTATAGTCGAAAGCGCTGGGTTGGAAGAGCCGCAAATCGAAGAAACTGACGATCTCGCACCGATCGCAATGCGTTTTAATGCCGGGCTTTTCGATTTGATAATCGGCGGATTTGCGAGCTTTATATTGCTATCACCGTTTTTAATGTCGGGTGGCACATGGCTGTCCCTCTATGGCGGCCTTGCCTTTGCGGCGGCATTAGCGATAGTGATGTTCATTTACCTTACGGCGTCGATCGGCTATACCGGACGGACCTTCGGCATGCGTGTGTTCTCGCTCGAACTTGTCGATGCCGAGCAGGACGCTTACCCGACGATTCATCAAGCAGCGGTTAGCTCAGCCGTTTATCTGCTTTCTTTAGCCGTCGGCGGAATCGGACTACTGCCTCTTTTCTTTAACGAGGAAAGGCGTGCTCCGCACGATTTAATTTCGGGAACTATTTTAGTCAGAGAGTATTAAAAAGTTTGTATGGTAAAGTAACGCTGGTTTCCAGCCGGAACGCCGGTCAGGAACCAGCGTTACAATTTTAAACCAGTGAACATATCGACAATCGAAAAAATTAAGGCGGAACTGGAATCAGCGTTGATCGGCCGACGCCTGGGGAAAATTTTTCAGATCTCCCGTTTCGAGCTCGCGATCGATTTTCGCCTCGCCGATTCCAATTATCTTTTTATCAGTATCGAGCCCGTAAATCCGCGGATCTATTTTATAAGGCGGCGTGTAAAAGACCTTGAAAAACAATCGGGGACACCGTCTTCGTTTCAAATGTTCGTGCGGAAACGACTGTCAGGAGCCGTGCTGGAAACAATCGAATTGGTGCCGGATGAGCGTATTTTGCGTTTCGAATTTTCAAATCAAGACGAATTGGGTACCGACCGTTCATATTTGCTGGTTGCTCAATTGACCGGGCGCTCGGCGAATTTGTTCTTGCTTGACGAAAAAGGCATAATCCTCGAAACCAGCCGCGAGCCGTTCGGCGAAGGTCAGATGGCCGGAGATATTTACGCTCCACCTTTAAGGGAAGGCTCCGGTCCGAATAAACCCGCGAAAGAGATTTTACTTCCGGAAACTGCCGGTTCCCTGTCCGAAGCCTGGGACAATTACTATCTTGAAAAATCAGCCGAGAAGAAGTTTCAATCAATTGCAAATGCAGCACTTAGCAAATCGAAACAGGAAATCACCAAACGCGAAAAGCTGATTGGCAAGCTGAATGCGGACCTGACAGGCCATGGCAATGCCGACAAATGGAAGCGGTTCGGCGACCTGCTTCTGGCAAACGTCGCGAATGCAACCCGTGAAGGCGGCAAGTTCACCGTTACGGATTACTACGAAGAAAATCTCGCTCAGGTGGAAATAGAAACCGCCGAAAACGATTCGCTAACCGAGGCCGCCGAAAAGTTTTTCAAAAAATATACAAAAGCCCGCAACGCCCGCGAGGAAATCGCAAAACGCGTCAAAATTGTAGAAGACGAACTCGGAAAACTAAAACTTCAGCGCCAGCGGCTCGAAGACGCCATAGATTCGAAAGACGAGGATTATATTACGGGTTTCGTAGGCGGTACTAAAAAAGTAAATTTAATTAAATCCGGCCGCAAGAAGATTGAGATCGATTCCGGATCACGGACATTCACCTCTTCGGACGGTTTCGAGATTTTAGTGGGGAAAAAAGCAAAGGACAATGATTTTCTAACTTTCCGCGTCGCGAAATCACTCGATCTATGGATGCATGCGGCCGATTATCCGGGTTCGCACGTGGTGATCAGAAACCCAAATCGCAAGGAAATCCCGCAAAGAACTCTCCTCGAAGCCGCACATCTCGCCGCGTTTTACAGCCAAGGCAAATCACAGCCGAAAGCCGCCGTTCACTACACCCAAAAAAAATTCGTCAATAAACCGAAAGGCTCCGCTCCGGGGCTCGTGAGCCTCGCAAGCTTTAAAACTCTTTTAGTCGAGCCGAAAGTACCGGATTTCGCCGAATAAGTACTAGCGGTGATGTTCTTCTCGATTTTTCTTCTTTCGTGTATTTCGTGGAGGAATTCTTTTTCTTGTCCAAGAAATACAAAACCAATCACCACAATCCACTATTTATCATTGACCGGAACCGGAGAGTTTGCATTCGTGCTTTCACTCTTGTTAACGGGCTCGGCAGACGGTTCCGCACTCGTCTTTTCGCCAGTGATCGTATCTTCTTCTCCGCCTACAACCTTTGCAACGAATTCTTCCATTTTTTTAATATCTTTTGGATTCGCACCTTTAAAAACGCCGCGCAGGTTGCCGTCGCGATCGATAAGGAAACTCTGCGGAATGCCGCCAAACTTACTGATTCTTACAAGCTCGGCCTGAAGTTTCATATCGGCCCAAACGAGCGTATAGTTAAGCTTCATCTCATCGTTAAAAGTACCGATCTTTTCAACCGATTCGTCATCGGTGTTGAGGCCGATCACCTCGAAACCCTGATCCCGGTAGGCCTCCTGCATTCGTACCAGAGCAGGCATTTCCGCCCGGCACGGGCCGCACCAAGTGGCCCACAAATTTAAAAGCAGCACCTTACCTTTTTTATCCGCGACTTTAAACGTTGTGCCGTCCAGATTCTTTATGTCGGACTGCGCAACAGCCTCGGAGATCGGCGGATATTCAGATTTCTTTTTCGCGGATTCGGGATTTGCCGCTTTCGAAGCCGGAGAATCTTCGGCGGTGTCCTGGTGAGAACCGGCAGTGCCGGAACAACCCGTCAAAGCCGTAAAGGTAAAGGCAAGTATTACAAAACATGCCGAGCTGTTAAAAAGCTTTCTCATTAAGTCTCTCTAAATAATATCTTTTAGCCGCATGATTATTATCGTGGCGATAACCAGCATACCAAACATTAATATTAACACTATCTGATTTAAAACCTCGTTCATCGACGGATGGAGAAATGAAATATAGCCGCTCAGGTCCTCCGGAATTTTCTCAACCTTTCCGATTCTATTCGTTTTGGCGGGTTTATCTTCGGCAGCGGCTGGAGCGTCCTGAAACTGTGCTCCGATCTGCTTTCTATATTCTTCAAAATCCTTTTCGGCCTTCGCTATAGTCTTGTCATTCTCCGTTTCCACAAATTTATACAGACCCAATCCCTTGGTTTTGCCCCGCGGATTTGCACCTTCATCCTCGAGCGTGTCGAGGGTGGAGAATCGCTTCATCGTATCGAACGACCACGCGGCGGGCATCGTAAGGCCTACTACTTTATTAATGCCGGCCGGAACACCGACTATTCCCGAAAACAATATTTGCGGGATCAGAATCAGCGGAATAAGGCTCGTCGCCATCTCCGATGTTCGTACCAGCGCCGAAATCAAAAGACCTAAAGCGATCCCGACGCTGGCCGTCAAGAACATCGTCCAAAGCTGCGGAACGCCGCCAAATTCGCCAGGCATCGGCATAATGCCAATTAAATCAAAGAGCTTTAGCGGAACGAACAGCATCAAACACTGCAATCCTACGATGATTCCGAGAACAAAAAGTTTGGATGCCAAATAGGGCAGGATTCCCAAATTTACCATCCGCTCGCGGCGGTAAACGGGCTGCTCGCGAATGATTTCGCGTGCCGAGACGGATGTACCGAACCAGAAGGCGACCAGAGCCAGAACAAAATAAGCGAAGTCACGGGGCTGATTCGGGCCCATCACATAAAAAGTTAGGAGCGCGATTATCGGTGCCTGCGCGAACAGGATAAAAAGCGTTAATTTATCCTTGAAAAGTACTTCTAAATATCGTCGCGAAAGCGTCAGCCATTGGCTTAAACTGCCGAAAATTCCTAGCCGCCGTTTCTTTCTAACGGCGGACGGCTGCAATTGGCCAAGCTCCTTTAACGGCTCGTAGATGTTACTCACGAACTGCGGCGTCGCAAAAAATTTCTGCTTCCACTGCTCGGCCGTTTGCTCGGTCAGTCGACGACGGTTTGATTCTCCGTGCTCCCTGACGCCGTCTTCGACAGGCTGCTCTAGCCGTGCGTAAAGATCCTTGAAACTCGATGCTTGCAAATGCTTCAACGCGTCGTCCGGCTTGCCGTAAAAAACAAGTTTTCCGGCCATGAGCACGACGATCTTGTCGAAAAGCTTGACGTTTTCCATCGCGTGAGTCGTCAGGATAACAGTCCGGCCCGATTCGGCTATCTGTCGGAAAAGCTTCATTATCCGCTCTTCAACAGCGGGATCGAGACCGGAGGTCGGCTCATCAAGAAATATTATCGATGGTTTCGTAATCAGCTCGACAGCTATGGAAACACGCTTTCTCTGCCCGCCCGAAAGTTGGTTCACCGGCACATTCCGGCGTTCGGCAAGGCCGGTTACGTCGAGCACTTCATCGACGATCTGCCTTATCTCTGTTCCCGAAACATCACGTGAAAGGCGTAGTTTTGCCACATAATATAGAGTCCGGTAAACTGATAATTCACGGTGGATTATGTCATCCTGCGGCACATATCCGATCGATTGTTTGAGCGAATCGAGGTGGCGGTAAAGATCCAGATTATTCACCAGAACATTGCCGCTCGCCGGACGCATGCCGTTCATCGCTTCCATCAGCGTCGATTTTCCGGCACCGGAAGGCCCGAGAAACCCAATAAATTCGTTCGGCTGAATGGACAATGAAATCGAATCGAGCAGCTTTATCTTTCCGCCGCCGACCCGATTTGTTACTTCTCTGGTGATGTTCACGGCATCGATACGGGTTTTCGAACGTGTATCGTAAACGCCGATATTCCCTGCCGCGTTGGCTTGCAGCATGAATGTGCCGATCTGCACTTCGTCGTTCGGCTGAATTGCCTGGCGGGAAATGCGATTGCCGTTGACGAAAACACCGTTGGTCGAATTAAGATCTTCGATGAAGATCTCGGAACCGTTTAGAAGCAGTCGGGCGTGGCATTTGGAGATCTGCAGGCCGTCGAGGCTTATATCGTTTTTTTCATCACGGCCGATGGTCAATTCCTTCTTGCCGCCGAAGGTAACCGACATTAGTAGCTGCGGCAGCCCTGAAGTTTTGTCGGGTAAATACTTGCCAGCCTTATCGGCTTGAAAGACCACCGTCTTTGGATCGGCTCGATCCGGTTCGGCTGGAATAGCGGCTATCTGGCTCGATGGCAATGCCCGCTGTCCGGTTAACCCAGCACCGGCGGGAGCCGTCCGGGATGGTGAATTAAACCGCAGAACCGGGCCGCCGACACCGAGCCTGATCTCATCGTTATGATAAAGCGGCGTTACGCTCGAGATCCTTTGTTCGTTGACAAGCGTTCCGTTGAAGCTATTGTTGTCTTCCAGAAAATAATTACCATTTTCAAGTCTGATCTCGGCATGCTTGCGCGACACCGTAACGTCATTACTTTGAAAAACGATCGAGCACTCAGGCTCGCGGCCAAACCAGGTACTTTTAGCGGAAAGCGTGAAGGACGGACGGGCGCCGTCGGTGAAATCGAGGCGAGCCAGTTCAACAACCGGCGACGTACTTATGGACTTTGGAACGTAGCCTCGTGCGGGTTCCACGTCCCACGCTGATTCCGCGACATTTGGCTGAGCCGGCTTTTCCGGAATCAAAGCAACAACCTGTTTCGGAACTTCGGATGCGGCTTCTAATCCTACGATTCGGAGCATAGGCCCGTCGGTCCCGAATTGAATCGCCGCACCTAATTGAACCGCTTGCGGTGAGGAGATTTTTTGCCCGTTTAAATAAACTCCGTAACTTGAATCGAGATCGATCAGAACCCAACGCCCGTCCTGCACGCGGAGTTCAGCATGCCTGCGGGAAACCATCGGATGCAGTTCGTTGTTAAAGGCGATATCACATTCGAAGGCGTCCCGCCCGATCAGGATCACAGGCTTGGCAAAAGACTGTTCGGGCGAAAATTCGGCACCTGCCCGTTCCTCGGATAATGTGATATTCATCTGAAAAATAAAAAGCGTAAGAATAATGATCCCTACGCTTCAAAAATTTAACATCCGCGTTTTTTTATTCGGAGCGAACCAATCTAAAGCCTAACTCGACGCTCCTTTTCGATGCCGGCGTAGCAACACGGAAAGTCGAGGTAATAGCGTTCGGCCCGCTCGATTTAGAATATGCCGATCCGCCGCGGACCATTTTATGCGGCTCCGGCAATGCACCGACTTCCTGCGCGCTGCCCGGATAGGTCCAGGCATCGGTCGATGTCCATTCGTAAACATTCCCGATCAGGTCCTGCACACCCCACGAATTCGGGCACGATTTAGTTCCGCCGGCACTAGTATCATTGCTCGGCTGATCGATGAAAGCGCATTTAGTCTCGAATTTATCGCCCCACGGGAATAGGTTTTTCTTTGCTCCGTTTCTTGCGGCATATTCCCACTCCTGCTCGGTCGGCAGGCGGTAGGTTACGCCGTCGCGTTCGGAACGCCATTTAATAAAAGCGTTGATATCGTCGATGTTCACGAAACGTACCGGATTGCCTTCCTGACCGGCGATCGGCCTTTCGTTTACCCAATGATTGACGTGCGGCACGCCGGGTTTGTGTCCGGTTTTTTCGACGAACTGATAGTATTCTTCGTTCGTGATCTCGGTTTTGTCCATCCAAAAGCCCTTCACTGTTTCCTGGTGTTCGGGGCGCTCGGTTTCGGTTGTATCGTTGCGGCCCATCAGAAAAGTGCCGCCTGGAATCTGGATCAGCTCAGCTTTGAATTGAGGCGGAGCGTTACCCGGCGATGGCTTCACGGACGGAGCCGGCGTCGGACCAGTTCCACCGCCAATAAATCCGGCCATGTAAGCACCGCCAAGACTAACTCCGCCCAATGCAAGCAATGCAAAAAGCCCGATCGCACCAAGCACAAGCGGAGAGAAAAACCGTTTTTTCGGCGGCATCGACGCGACGCCGATATTCTGACGGCCCGTATCCCATTGCTGAATGGAAGTTTTCTGCATCTCGCTGTCTTGCGTCGCCGAAAAATTATGAGGCGTGTTTCCTTGAGCACTCGCGTTATAGGCAACCGTCGCGTCCGGCCTGGGAATCGCGGCCGAACTCGCTTGGCCCGCTCTCAGATCCGCCAAAACCTGCTGCGGGTTGCCGTCACAATTTACATCGCCCACCCAATCTGCAAATCCGTCATGACGCACAACGACACGGTGATTCCCGGTCTGTACCCCGTTCAGCGTGATCCAGCCGTCATCACGGCTCTGGCCCACGGCAACATTATCGACAAAGATCGTTGCCTTCGGCGGATTGGTGCGAATGTTGAGCGCGGATGAACGAGGTGTCATCCCGGATGCAGTGTGAATACCGATCGGATTTGGATCGACTGCGGCATTCAATTCGGCAATCAGGTGCTCGACCGATGCGGTTCGCTGTTCCTTTTCCTTGACCAGCGTGTGCCGAACCGCTTGCTCAACCGAGATCGGCAGCGAAATTCCGAGTTCCGCAAACGTCGGCGGCGGATCGCTGATGTGTTTTTTCATGATCGCCGGGATCGACGACCCCTTGAAAGGCACATCTCCCGCCAGCATCTGAAACAGCATCACGCCCAAACTGTAAATATCCGAACGGGAATCCGGGTCGTCGTCCGCCCATTGTTCCGGCGCCATGTAATAGGGCGAACCCATCAAACCGGTCGTCTTTGCTTGGATAAACGAACCCAGAAGTTCCCCGGATTTAATCTTGGCGAGGCCAAAGTCGAGGATTTTCACCGCCTGCGACAAATTTGGCTTGTCGCTGCAAATCATTATATTAAGTGGTTTTAGATCGCGGTGAACAATTCCTTGATGGTGCGCGGCACCGACACCGGCACAGATCGCGGACATCAGTTCGGCGGCACGTTCGGGCGACAAAACTTTTTCGCGAGCGAGAAGATCGTGAAGCGATTCGCCGTCCACGTATTCCATCACCAGAAATGGGATAGACCCTTGAATGACACCATAATCGGTAACACCGACGACGTTTTGATGACGAATAGCGGCGGCGGCGAGGGCTTCCTGACGAAACCGTGTGACAAGCTGCGGATCGTTTCCGACGAGGTCGGGCAGGATTATCTTTATTGCGAGCTGTGTTTTCAGGAATGCGTGCCGGGCTTTGTAAACGACGCCCATTCCGCCTTGGCCTATACGACATTCAAGTTGATATTTTCCTTCAAGCACCGGCTCGCCGGTAATAGTATGCATCGTCGGCATACCATCCTTCGGGCATGTAGCAACCTCATCGGAATAGCAATTTTTACAAAGCTGGCACTCTTTCATTTCGCCTGATCTCTAACGCCGACAAACCGGGAGAATCACAACCTACCTGTATTGACACAATTCAAACGATATTTTTGCGGGTTCTTCAAAAATATGATTCTAGTTTCTTTATGATTTTCAATCAAGGATAAAACGAATAACTGCCAATTCTTGTTTCATTTATCCTTTAACTACGATACTTACCAGGCGGTTCGGAACCACGACAACTTTTACAATCTCTTTTCCGCCCGTATATTCCTTGATTTTCTCATCATTCAGCGCTAGTTCCTGCAGCAAATCGCTTCCCGCATCCGGCGAGGCCATAACGCGCGACCTTAATTTTCCATTAACCTGTACAGGAATCTCGATCTCATCGGATTTTATCAATTCCGGATCGAACTCAGGGAAACGAGCGCCGTTTGCCAGAATTCCATCACTGTTGCCGGCAAATTCCGAGAAAAGCTCTTCTGCTGTATGCGGAGCAAACGGCGCAAGCATGATAACCAAACTCAACAACGCTTCACTAACCGCAAAAGCCTCAGCAGTCGTCGCCTGATCCGGTTCTATTTTGAAATCACCTATCTCATTCGAAAGCTCCATTAACGCAGCGACAGGCGTATTAAACTGTAAATCTTCAAGACTTTCCGTAATTCTCTGGATCGTCTGATGCGTTTTCTGACGCAATTTTCGGATTTCCAGGGTTGTTTCTTCACTTTGGACCTCGGACTTTGAACTTTGGATCCGCTCCTTCCATTTCCAAACAGACCGCCAAACCCGCTGCAAAAACCTCACCGAGCCCTCAATGCCCGATTCATTCCAAACAAGTTCATTTTCGATCGGTGCGGCGAAAAGAATGAAAAGCCGTGCCGCGTCCGCACCGTAAATATCGATCATTTCATCCGGATCGACACCGTTGCCCTTCGATTTGGACATGCGTTCGATTGCCCATTTCAACGATATGCCGTCGGTGGATCTTGCTCCGATGACTTTTCCTTTTGCATCGCGTTCGACCGTTACATTCGAAGCCGGATAATAAACACGCTTTCCGCTTTCATCATCGTAAAATGTTTCGCCGACGACCATGCCTTGCGCCAGCAGACGCTTGATCGGCTCGTTAAATTTCACGAGGCCGATGTCGCGCATTACCTTCGTCCAGAAACGCGTGTAGATCAAATGCATTACTGCGTGGTCATCGCCGCCGATGTACTGATCGACCGGACTCCAGTAGGCAGCCGCATCGGGAGAAAACGGCAGCTCCGTGTTTTGCGGATCGAGATAGCGAAAGTAATACCAGCTCGAATCGACAAAGGTGTCCATCGTGTCCGTCTCACGCTTCGCAGCCTCATTGCAGTTCGGGCAAACGGTTTCGTAAAACTCCGCCACTTTCGCCAGTGGCGATTCGCCTGTCCCGGTAAATGGAGCCATATCCGGCAGCCGTACCGGCAGGTTCTCGTACTTTTCAGGAATAACACCGCACGATTTGCAGTAGATGATCGGAATCGGAGAGCCCCAGAATCTTTGCCGCGAAACGCCCCAATCGCGAAGGCGATAAGTTGTAGCTGTTTCACCAAAACCCTTTGCCTTTGCAAATTCTGACATTTCGATTTTTGCGTCTGCATAAGTTTTTCCTGACCAATCGCCGGAGTTGATGAGCATTCCATAATCTGAAAATGCCGCAGTTAAACCACCTGCTACCCCAGGCGGTTCTGACTCGGCGTCTCCGCGTCTTTGCGGTTCGATCACCTGCTTGATCGGAAGGCCAAACTTCTTCGCAAACTCAAAATCACGCTCGTCGTGAGCCGGAACGCTCATCACCGCTCCGGTGCCGTATTCCATCATCACATAATTGCCGATCCAGACCGGCAATTCCTCACCGCTGAACGGATTTACTGCTTTCAATGCGGTATCGACGCCGTCCTTTTCGATCTCGACTTCACGATCCGCAGGCTTCAGCTTTTCGATCTTAATTTCTTTGATCTTCGCGATCACTTCCGGTGAAAGATCACCCAAATGTGCCTGAATGATCGGATGCTCGGCCGCCACAACAACTGCATTCACTCCGAAAATAGTTTCGATCCGCGTCGTAAAAACTCTTATCGATTCCGTACTCTTGTTTTCCTTCGAATCCGAAATTTGAAATTTGGAATTTGAAATTTGAAATTCTACAAACGCTCCTTCCGACCTGCCGATCCAATCCCGCTGCCGCTTCAAAACGTTCGCCGGCCAGCCCGCCTCGATCTCGGCCATGTCGTCAAGCAGTTGATCGGTATAAGCCGTCGTCTTAAAGAACCACTGTTCCAAATTCTTCTTCGTCACGGCGCTTCCGCACCGCCAGCAGATTCCGCCGCTCGCCTGCTCGTTCGAAAGCGTTGCCTGGTCGAATTCGCACCAGTTGACCTGCGTCATTTTCTTATAGGCGAGGCCCATTTCGTACATTTTAAGGAAGAACCATTGGTCGAACTTATAATATTCCGGCCTATGCGCCGCCATCTGCCGCGTCCAGTCGTAGCTCAAACCGAGCCGTTCCAACTGCCCTCGCATCGCCTTGATATTTTCCTCGGTCCAATCGCGCGGATTCGCCCCGCGTTTTATCGCGGCGTCTTCCGCCGGCTGCCCGAAAGAATCCCAGCCAATCGGATGCAAAACATTAAAACCTTTCAACCGCTTATACCAGGCCGAAGCATCGCCGACCGAATAATTCCGCACATGCCCCATGTGAAGATTCCCCGAAGGATACGGCAGCATCTCTAGCTGATAAAACTTCGGTTTAGCATCGTCAATATCCGTCTCAAACGCGCCGCTTTCGGCCCATTTCTTCTGCCATTTGGCTTCAATCTTTTTCGCAAAATATTTCTCGTCCATAAATAATTAGTCGTGAGTCACGAGTCGAGAGGTAGTGATTTAACTTTCGGCACGCGACTCACGACTCTTGACTTAAAAACGTAAGTTTAGCGGATAAAGGAGATTCTATCCACTAAACCATTATATTTATCTAATACCTATTGATTTCGAAATAAACCTTGTGATATTCTATTTAGACCTTTTTAATGAGGAGTTTTACAAGAATCAAAAGCTTGATGATGATAATAACTTTAATACGGACGGTCAAAACTTGAGACGTTGAGTTGCGGTTTTGGCTGCCTGCCCCGAAAATTCGGAGGTGACTACGATGGCCAACCAAACTAATATTAATTCCGCACGCAGTAAAGATAGTTCAAACGAGAACGAAAACCCTTTTCCCGCTTATTCATCCAAAAGTCTTTCAGCCCGAAAATCCCATTCCACAGAAAATTCTTTTAAGGACGATTTGATCATGTCGCTGTCCGATGCGTACGAAAACAAACGCGCCCGGCAGGTGACCGAATGGGAACGGCGGCAGAATTATTCCGCGAGCCGTTTGAGATTGGTTTAACCGCGGATGTACACAGATAAACGCAGACTTAAACACTCAATAAGCCGATATTTTTATTTCGGCTTCTCGTGCGCGGTATTTGCGGTTTTTCCATTGCAGATTTTACCGCAGCAGCTATCTGTCGATTTCGCGGAAACGTTTCGCAGCGGAAGCGTTGAAGCGAAACGCGAAGCTCTGTTCCAGATCCGCAATCTTCGATCTTCTCAAGCCTCTCGTCTCGCAATTCCCGCTCTAGCCGATCCAAGCGAGATCGTCCGTGCGACCGCCACTTCGTCCGTTATTTTTCTTTCTTCGGATGAAGCCGCCGCCTTGCTGATCCCGCTATTAAACGACAAAGCCGAATTTGTGCGGCGAGAAGCGGCTTATGCTCTTGGCACTGCGGGAAGTCCTACGGCAATCGACGCTTTGCTTCAAAGGCTGCAAAAGGACAAGGTTCTCGAAGTTCGCACCGCATCCGCAATCGCTCTCGGCGGCGTCGGGGATGTCAGAGCGGTCGATGCTCTAATTACCGTTCTACGTAAGAAGCCCGTGGAAGATGAAGAA
The DNA here is from genome assembly GCA_037723965.1 of Pyrinomonadaceae bacterium. GTDB lineage: Bacteria > Acidobacteriota > Blastocatellia > Pyrinomonadales > Pyrinomonadaceae > OLB17. The sequence continues at coordinate 72,164 of JBBJOS010000003.1, forward strand.
TTTCTCCGGCGTTCGGCGGCAAGATCGATAGGGCAAATAGCCCAAATCATCCAAACCGGCAAGTCACAAATTCTCACGCCGCAAAATTTCCTGCCCGATAAATATAGAGAAACCGAAAAACTCACGTATCCCAGCTTGACGACGCAATTTCCCGGTTTCAGCCCGGCTGTTACTGAGCTGATCCGCGTTTTGCAAAGCTCTTCCGAAGCCGACGACACACGCCGCGAAGCCGCGTTTTCTTTAGGCGCGATTGGCGATCCATCAGCGAGCTCGAGCCTCAATGCCAGCGTTTCGAGCGAAGATCCCTACCTTGTACAGATCAGTAAAGAATCGCTGTTAAAATTGTCTAATAACAAAACTTTGCTGTGCTGCTAATTTCTTTAATCAGATATGCGAAAAAATGAAATGTGGTCCTACGAGAAAGCTAAGCGCGTAAATAAACAGGGTGAGCGCTGGCATTTCGTTCGGCGCCATTTTATCGATCCAACAAAAGATCCGGAAAGTGAGCCTTACGAATTATATTTTCGAAATGATGCAAAAACCGACTTTGGCCTGCTGAGATTTGAAAAAAGCAAGGATAACCCCTATGCGATCATGAGGCCGTTGTAAGTAAGATCATTAGTAACGAACCATTTAGAAGAGGCTTGCTGGACAACAGCACCGCCGATATTTGGAAGAAGAACTGGAAGTAAAGTTCCATATGGCACTATTCCCTCCCGTTATTCATATTTGTCTTTAGCAAAGTTTTTGCTTTAATAGAGATATGACTGGCACCTATCCTCAAAAAGCATTTTCTTCTAATCTAAAGGAATCTTATGAAGCAGTTCGTGCCCATACAGAAAGGCTTTGTGAGCCGCTTGAGATCGAAGATTATATTCCGCAGCCGTCAATAGATGTTTCGCCGCCGAAATGGAACATCGCCCACACGACCTGGTTTTTTGAGGAAATGATCCTAAAAAAATTCGTTCCCGATTACAAAGTTTTCGACGAAAATTTCGGCTTTCTTTTTAACAGCTATTACAATTCGATCGGCACGCGCACAGTCCGCGATCATCGCGGCGATTTGAGCCGGCCGACGGTTAAACACGTCTTTGAATACCGGAAGTACGTGGACGAAGTAATGCTAGAACTACTCTCTCACGAAGTATCGGGCGAATTATTCGAACTTGTAATCCTCGGCATCAACCACGAACAGCAACACCAGGAACTTTTCCTTACCGATCTTAAATACACGTTAAGCGTTAACCCGCTTTTTCCGGTTTACGACAAAAACTTTAACGAAATCGAATGTGCCGAATCCAAGGCGAGCGCTTTTGTCGAAATAGAAGAGGGAATTTATGTGATCGGCCATTCGGGCGAGGGCTTTCATTTTGACAACGAGCTGGGCCGTCACAAGGTGTATCTGCGCGATTTTGCGATAAGCCGTAATCTCGTGACAAATGCCGAGTTTCTGATCTTCATCGCCGAGGGCGGATATAAAGATTTCCGCTATTGGCATTCGGAAGGCTGGGATTGGGTCAATAAAAACGAAGTGTATTCACCGCTATATTGGCACGAAAAAGATGGCGAATGGTTTAATTTTACGCTTGCCGGACTGCAAACACTGAATATGGATGCACCTGTGTCGCACCTTTCTTTTTACGAAGCCGCGGCTTTCGCGGAATATAAAGGAATGCGGCTGCCAACCGAGTTCGAATGGGAAGCGGCAAGCGGCGAATTTGATTGGGGCTTGCGTTGGGAATGGACCGGCAGTGCGTATTTGCCGTATCCAGGCTTTTCCAAACCTCCCGGAGCCGTCGGCGAATACAACGGCAAATTTATGATAAACCAAATGGTTCTGCGCGGAGCATCGATCGCCACGCCGCCCGGCCACAGCCGCAAAACATACCGGAATTTCTTTCACCCGCATTTGCGGTGGCAATTTAACGGAATACGATTGGCGAAATGATTTTAGAGAACTTGCCCGCGAAAGGCGCGAAAGAACGCGAAATAAAACCAATTAAATAGATTCTTCTTTTCGCGACCTTTTCGCGTATTTCGCGGGCAAATTCTTAGAATGTTTATGCAGAGTTCATCATCAACAAAACAATCAACCTTCACAGAGGACGTTTTAGCCGGACTGACCTCGACGCCGAAATCGCTGTCTTCAAAATATTTCTACGATGACGAAGGCTCGCGGCTGTTCATGGAAATAATGAAACTGCCCGAATATTACCTGACACAATTAGAGTTCGAGATATTTTCCGAACAGACAGCAGCAATATTCGATGCATTCACAGCCGGGGTTTCAGAATTCGATCTGATCGAGCTCGGTGCAGGCGACGGCACGAAAACGGCAGTACTGATAGATCATTTTCTAAAACAAGGCATTGATTTCACTTACACGCCGATCGACATATCGAAGGAAGCCTGCGAGGCCCTTTCCGCTAAATTTCACGTCGAATTTCCAGAACTCAAGATCGACACGCGGCACGGGGACTATTTCCGTATTCTCGAAACCTTACAAGGTGAATCGTCCCGCCGGAAGATACTGCTTTTTCTTGGCTCGAACATCGGCAATTTCAATCAGGAACAGGCGGTCGATTTTTTTAAACAGATCCGCTCCGCAATGAACGATAACGATCTGCTTTTCATCGGATTTGATCTGCAAAAAGATCCGCATATAATTCTGAACGCATACGACGATTCACAAGGTGTAACCGCCGCTTTCAACCTAAATTTATTGAATCGAATGAATCGCGAAATGGGTGCAGATTTCGATGTTTCGAAGTTCTCGCATTACGCAATGTACCGCCCGGTCGAATGCGCTGCCCGCTCATTTCTGATCAGCCGCGAAAAACAAACCGTTTATATCGAAGCTCTAAACCAAAGCTTCGATTTCGACCAATGGGAAGCGACCTTTATGGAAATATCCCAGAAATTCAGCCTGGCGATGATAAAAGAAATCTCTGCCGCGAGCGGTTTTGAAATTACTCAAACGTTCTTCGACTCGAAAAATTATTACTGCGATTCCCTCTGGCGGCCGGTTTAAGTTCTGAGTTCAAACTTCAGTTAGCTTCTTCCTTAGACCAAAGACACACTGAAGTGCGGACTCAAGACATCTATGAATTTCACTATCCTGCATTTCGATACTCTCAACTCGACAAACACCGAGGCCATAAATCAAGCCAAACTCGGAGCCGACGAGGGCGTCTGCATTATGGCCCGCCAACAAACCGCCGGGCGCGGCCGGCACGGGCGAACTTGGGTTTCGGATAAGGACAGCGGCCTCTATTTCAGCATCGTTCTGCGGCCAAAGCTCAAAACGCGGTTTCTCCCATTGATCACGCTTATGGCCGGCGTCGCCGTTCACGACACGCTCTTCGAGATCGGAATGAAACCCGATATAAAATGGGTGAACGATGTCCTAATTAACGGCAAAAAGATTTGCGGAATACTCGCCGAAACGGTCGACACTACGAAAGGCCTCGCGGTGATCGTCGGTATCGGCATTAACTTGAAATCATCGAATTTCCCGCCGGAGATCGCGGATATCGCAACATCCATCAAAGCTGAAACCGGCCAAGTAAGGACAGGTGACGAAATTTCGGCAATTCTTACGCGGTTTCACGGCTATTTCTACGACATTTTGTCGGATGAAAACGGGCCGGAAACGATTCGCGACGCATTGTGCAGGCGTTCGACTTACGCGAACGGAAAAAGCGTGCGGGTTGTGCTGGAAAATGAGAGGATAACGGGCGTAACCGACGGCTTGGAAGAAAACGGGGCGCTTCGGTTGAAAACGCTTGACGGCGGCGTGAAGATAATTCAAGCCGGGGATGTCGAACAACTGCGGCAATTTGAAAAGAATAAATAATCCGGCCTTATTCCGGATGAATTGAACTTTACTCCGCAAGAGTGTAACTTGTATTAGAGCACTCACGCTCCGAATTTTATGAGCAACGAATTTGATTTTAAGGCCGAATACGATTTTGACGAAGATTTTAACGAGGAATTGGCTGAATTCGAGGATTTCGACGAAGACCTCGACGACGTCATAGTCCGTACGGCCGTCCTGCAAAAAAACAATATGGTCGCCCTTCTCTGCATTAAAAGTGCAACTGAAGGCGCCGCGATTTGCCGCGTCGATCCGCGTGAAAATAATCCCGCGGTCCAGATCTACGACGATCCGGCAAAAGCCCTCGAATGGTTTACGAAAAGCTTGAAAACAAGCCGTAAAAATGGCTGGAATATCGTTTATGATGGCCTTCCGCTTCAGGGATAAGTCATTTTGTCAGTACCGCCTGCGGTAGCGGGTGGTGTGTGTCCGGCTAAAACTCCTGCTCGCTACCTTTGGCAATACTGACCGGAATGCTCTTAGCCATTGACATCGGCAATTCCTCGACCAAATTCGGCATCTTCAACGGCGAACATCTTTACTTAAAATTTTCAATACCGACAAAACGCGGTTTGACCGTTGACGATATCAGCCAAGCAATCGGCAGCCGTTTGGATTCGCTCATTTCGTCGATCATAATTTCATCCGTCGTGTCTGAATTCGAATCGCCACTACTTCAGTTTCTCAAGATCAAGACCGGAACCAATCCGGTATTCGTAAATAATTCCTTCGATTTCGGATTAAAAATAAATTATCAGCCGGTTTCCGGTGCCGGAACCGACCGGCTAATCGCAGCACTTGCCGCGGTCGAAAAATACGGAGCGCCATTGATTGTCTGCGATTTCGGCACGGCGACGACTATCGACGCAATCAACTCTAAACACGAATATCTCGGTGGCATCATCGCTCCCGGTATGGGAACAATGGCTGAAGCTCTCAATCTCAAAACATCAAAGCTTCCACTTGTCGAGATTGCAAAACCCGCAAAAGTCATTGGTAATTCAACCCTCGGCTGTATTCAATCGGGTATTTTTTTCGGATATATTGGTCTGGTAGATGGGATTCTAATACGGATGGAGCGTGAATTAAATGAACCGGCTAAGATTGTGGCGACCGGCGGATTTGCAAAATTGATCTCGGAGAATTGCGAATTGATCGAGATCGTTGATGAAAGTTTAATGTTAGAGGGCCTATGTTTACTTCACACTTTCCGCATGCAAAACGTCAAATAACTTTGCGTAGTAACTGCTTAATTCAAAAGAACCATCTTCTCATCCCAATCGAAAGTCACGGTGAAATTTTGCATAATACCGAGTCCGATGATCGCCCCGTATTCCTTTAAACTCTCGTCGAATCCGGCCTCTCTGCCAAATAGCATAACCGGAACTTCCGGGATTTCGTAACCACTTAAGTTCATCGATTTGATTTGTCCTACCTTTGACGATCCTTTTTCGGGTACGGGAGCTAATGCGTGTTCCTTTGTTGCCGCCGGCGATATTAAGACGGGAAAAGCCGATCCGGTATCGAAGAACGCCCGTATTTTCACGCCGTTAAATGTAATCCCCTCCACAACCGGCATAGTCAGTTCGACGGCGTAAAATGTACGGTAAAGCTGGTCCATCTTAAAAAGAAGGGGCTGTTGAATTGCTGATGCAACCTTTAACTTCAAACTATTATAATCAACTGGCGATTTTTCAAGAAAGCGGATAACTTTCTTCTTGAAATCGATCTGAACGATCTTTCCCTTAAAAAAATCGGCACCCAGAATCATGCCAATTTCGCGCCCGATCTTTTTGTTCATCTCCCCGAACGCCTTGTTTTTCATGGTCAGGCTTACCGGTTTTTCATCGCCGACATTTACCTGCGAACTTCGGCTAAATGGGTTAGTTTGTCGTTCCGTCCGGTTACCGGGCCGTCACTGGTATATCCAAGTCTAATTTTGTGCCGTTGAATAAGATCTGGGTTAAGGTAAGAATGCGGACTTCCCGTCGACACCGCAGCTTTGACCGGAATATCTTTCTTTATTTTCGCGGCAATGATAATGAAGCCTTTCTCCAGCGTAAAGGGAATTTCACCAGCCAGACAATGAGAAGAAATAAATGTCAGTGAAAATAAAATAGCGAATGAAGTTTTGAGCATAAAAATTTGTTTATATATCTAAGGCTAATAAAGAAATCATTCGAGCAAACAATACTTTACACCGATTTTGCCAACAATTTTGGTATCCGTCTCGCCTTGGTCATCTGCTCATACGCATACGCAATCTTAATCAGTACAGCCTCGGAAAATGTGCGGCCGAAAAATGAAATACCGGCCGGCAGCCCCTGAATATATCCCGCCGGAACGCTAATGTTCGGGTACCCTGAGACCGCCGATAAACTCGAACTGCCAAAATATCCGCAGTCACCGCCGACGAGATCGGTCATCCAAGCCGGGCCGCCGGATGGGGCCACGATTGCATCGATCTTGTGTTTGTCCATCACCGCATCGATTCCCTGTTCCTGCGTCATCAGCTTGCTTTGCAGCAACGCGATTTGGTAGGCACGGTCGTTAAGATCGCCTTTGGCCTCGGCCGCGATAAAAATTTCCTGGCCGAAATACGGCATTTCCTTGTCGGCGTTCTTTTCGTTGAAGGCGATCAGGTCTTTTAGCGTTTTATGCTGTCCGCCGCGTCCCGCGAAGTATTTGTTGAGATCGGTCTTGAATTCATATAGCAAAACTTCATATTCCGCATCTTCAAAATCGCGCAGCTTTGGAAATTCGACGTCGATCAGCGTCGCTCCGCCGTTTTTCAAAATTTGCAATTGAGGTTCGATGAGCTTATCGACCTTAGTATTCCGCCCAAAGAACTGCCGGGCAACGCCGATCCTCATTCCTTTCAAGCCGTCTTTTTGCAGGAATTGCGTATAATCCTTTTTTTCTTTTACCGCCTGCGACGTGATCGCATCACTGACGTCCATTCCCGCTAAAATGGTAAGTAAAGCCGCTGCATCCGCCACCGTTCTGGTCATCGGCCCGGCCGTGTCCTGGCTGTGGGCAATCGGTATGATCCCGGAACGCGATACCAGCCCGAGCGTTGGTTTAAGACCAACTATTCCGCTCATCGCCGCGGGACACACGATCGATCCATCCGTTTCAGTTCCGACGGCGATTGCGGCGAGATTCGCTGAAATCGCAACACCCGAACCGGAACTCGAGCCGCACGGATTTCTGTCGAGAATATAGGGATTATGCGTTTGCCCGCCGCGGCCCGACCAGCCGCTCGATGATTTCGTCGAACGAAAATTCGCCCATTCACTCAGATTTGTTTTGCCGAGGATCACCGCACCGGCTTCGCGAAGCTGCTTTACGATAAAAGCATCTTGTTTCGGCACCGGAGCGTCTATTAGAGCGAGGCTTCCGGCCGTTGTTTTCATCCTGTCGGCGGTGTCTATATTGTCTTTTAGAAGAAGAGGAATGCCGTGCAGCGGCCCGCGAACTTTTCCATTCTTTCGTTCGTCGTCGCATCGCCCGGCAATTTCCATGGCGTCCGGGTTAAGTTCGATTATCGAATTTAATTTCTTATCAATGTCGCCGATTCGCCGCAAATACTTCGAGACGATCTCTTTGGATGAGATCTCGCCTTTCTGCATCGCGGTTTGAAGTTCTACAACAGTTTTTTCCTCAAGATCGAAGCCGTTTGTTTTGCTTTGGGCGAAAATGTTTTTTCCCTGGCTCATAATCGCGCCGGCGGTCCCGAGTGTGGTCAATTCCAAAAAACTGCGGCGGTTAAATGTTGTCATATTGTTTATCGATTAAATAATTGTGTCATCTCTCTCAATCTGCGGGCAATGTCTTCGCTAAAATCGTCTTCCCGAACTCGCCATGTCCAATTGTTATCCGTAGTTCCGGGCAGGTTCATTCTAGCGGAATTGTCCAGACCGAGCACATCCTGCATCGGCACAATTGCTATATCCGCAACCGAAGAGAGCGCCGCACGAATAAAATCCCAATGAATTTCCTTGCCGTTCGATTGCAAATATCTACGGCAGTAGTCGGCCTCTCCGCTTTGGTTATTACGCTTTCTCGCTCTCGCCTTATACCAGCCGACGACGGTATCGCTGTCATGCGTGCCGGAGTAAACAACCGCATTTTGGATAAAATTATGCGGCATGTGCAGATTGTTCGAATCGCCGCCAAAGGCAAACTGCAAAATACGCATTCCCGGCAACCCGAAATCGTCCCGCAGACGCTCAACTTCATGAGTGACCTCACCCAAATCTTCCGCTATTAAGGCAGGATCGCCAAGCACATACCGCAGCGTCGAAAACAAATCCTGCCCCGGCACCGAAACCCATTGACCGCTTTCCGCCGTTTTGTCACCCGCCGGGACTTCCCACGCTCTTGTTAGGCCGATGAAATGGTCGATCCGAGCAATGTCAAACATCCGCAGGTTAAATCGTATGCGCTCCGCCCACCATTTAAAACCACCGCTTCGCATTTTCTCCCAATCATAAATCGGGCTTCCCCAAAGCTGACCCGTGCTGCTAAAACTGTCCGGCGGAACTCCGGCAACGACTGACGGTTTGCCTTCGGCGTCGAGTTTGAACTGTTCCTGATTGCACCAGACATCGCATGAATCGGATGTTAGGTAAATTGGAATATCGCCGATGATCTTGATGCCCTTTTCGTTCGCATAACGCTTTAGCTCATTCCATTGTTTGAAAAATACGAATTGATAAAACTTTTGCGCGAAAGTTTCGTCATCAAGCCCTTGCCGGGCAGTTTTAAGTGCATCAGGCTCGCGAAGCCTCAACCCTTCTTCCCAATCCGTCCAGGAAGCGTAATCTTTTTTTAGCTTTAGCGCCTGAAAAAGCGAATAATCTTCGAGCCAGAAGGCGTTCTCATCACAGAACCGGTGAAATTCGGAAATAAGCGTCTTGTCGGCTGTTTGCTTGAATTTTTCAAACGATTCCGCCAAAAATTCGTTTTTGAAGTCAATCGCCTTCCCGTAATCGACTTTGTCGGTAGCAGGCGATCCCGGGTCTTCGTTTATCCTTTCTCCTTTATCCTTTATCCTTTCAAAGTACCCAGTCGCTATCGCTCCCGGTTCCGACAAGAGGCTTTCTGCAACAAGCGTTTCCGGCGAAATAAGATAAATATTACCCGCAAAGGCCGAGTAACATCCATATGGCGAATTGCCGTAACCGGTCTGCCCGAGCGGAAGTATCTGCCAATATTTCTGCCCGGCCCATTCAAGATAATCGACAAAACGAAAAGCTGATTCACCGAAATCTCCTATGCCGAATGGCGAAGGCAGCGACGTAATGTGCAGCAGAATTCCTGAACCTCTCGGAAATTTCATTATTTACTTTATTTCCAGACTCTCGTTAATGGTAAGGAATTTTATCTTATCAGTCACTCCCGATTTCCCGGCTTCTTCCATCAACGCTCTTAGCGGCTCGTTCGGCGGCTCGTCCGATAGATCAAACCGCCCGAAGTGCATTGGAATCATCGTTTTGGCACGTGAATCCTGAAATGCTTTCAATGCATCACCGGGTGAATTATGGTTCGGCTCCATAAACCATCGCGGCTCGTATGCCCCGATGCCGATCAGGAAATAATCAATATTCGGAAATAGCTCGCCGACTTCTTTATAATGTTGCCCGTAACCGCTGTCGCCGCCGAAATAAATGATCGCCGCTTCGCTTTGAATGACGTAGCCGCCCCAAAGACGCTGGTTCGTATCGAACAGTCCGCGTCTGGCCCAATGCCGCACTGGAACAAAGAAAACTTTCACTTTCTGATCGGGAATATCGAACTGCTGAAACCAACCTGCCGTTCGCACACCGTTCGTTTCAGTTTTCCAATCGTTCAAAATATCTTCCATGCCCAGTCCGCCGAGAAACACGGCATTCGGAAACTTTTGAGCGATCTGTTCCAATGTCCTCGCGTCGCAGTGATCGCGGTGATCGTGCGAAATCAGAACATAATCGACCTTTTTGATCTTCTCGATCGGCGAAGGAACGGATACATATACGGTCACGAGCGGCGGCTTGCCAAAAATTGGATCGAGCAGGATATTGACGCCGTCCAAACGAATTAGGAACGATGCGTGACCAAGCCATAAAATGCCGTCCGTCTCACTGTCGAGAAATGCCCTAGGATCCTTTACTTCGAGCCGTGCCGTATCGTTTTTCTTGGCTTCCTTGAATGGATTCGATGAAAGCTGCCATTTCAGAAGGTTGCTGGTTTTACCGATAAACGGAAATTCGTGGTTTACGAACCTGTCCTTTTGATCGACCGGCGTTCCCGGCCAGTCAGGCTTGATCGTCGGCAGGTTTTCATTTTTAACGTATCGTTTAAACACCGTCCTATCGCTATCCGTCCAGATCACCAAAATGACAAGTCCGGCAATTATCAGTCCTATCACCGCTCCGATTCTCAAGAGCCATTTTTTCATCTGTATTTACTATAAAGACGCGGATGGAATGATACAACTGAACGGCTTGGTAATGGGCCGATCAAGTGGTAAATGGCTGAAACAATCTCCAGAGTCTGTGTTCCCATGTCCCAACCATTTTTGCCGGCCAATTTACGTTTGAACCAATAAATAGCAGGTTGGCTTGTCCCATGTCCCACTGTCCCAGCATAATTTTAGCTAAATTTCAAACATCACCGGGCGTAAAAACGCACCGGATCAATTGTACAGTTGTTTCATCCATTGTCAATAATTTTATGGATGAAACAAAGATTCAATCTTAATCACAGTACGCGGTTTTTGACGCATTTACGCTATAATTCTTTCAATGAATCCTCGTCCACCGGAAATTCCGCCGCATAAGCTTATTTCGTCGCTGCGCGGCTACAATCTGCTGCCGGCGATCATCTTTATGCCGACGCGGCGAAAGTGCGACGAAGCGGCGTCTGAGGTAGCGGCGGACAGGTCGCAGCAGACCAACAGTGAAAAATTTGCGAAGCGTGAAGCGATATTCGACGAGTACGCCGCTGATAATCCCGAAGTGCTGCATCACAAACATCGAAGGATTCTGGTTAATTCCGGTATTGCATCCCATCACGCGGGACATATTCCGTCGTGGAAACTGCTGATCGAAAAAATGATGTCGGGAGGATTGCTCAACGCGATATTTGCGACATCGACGGTTGCGGCCGGTGTCGATTTTCCGGCCAGGACGGTTGTCATTGTAAATGCCGACACGCGCGGAAACGACGGCTGGCGGCCGCTACGGGCGAGTGAATTGCAGCAAATGACCGGGCGGGCTGGACGAAGAGGCAAGGATAATGTCGGGTTTGTCGTGCTTGCTCCCGGACAATTTCAAAATCCGAAAAAGATCGCCGAACTTCTAAAAGCTCCGCCCGATCCGCTCGGCAGCCAGTTTCGCTCAACTTATACGAGCCTCTTAAATCTGCTCGACGCATTCGGGAATTTCGATCAGGTACGTGATATCGCCGAGAAAAGCTTTGCCTTTCAGGATACGAGCCGCCAAATCGATAAGCTTAAAAAAGAACGCGAGCGGCGAACGGCGAATCTTTCCGCCAGACTCGAAGAAAGCGGTTTCGGATTTACCGTTGAAGACGTTCGGGGCTTCGAGCGTTTGACTCAGGCAAAGAACCGCCTTGACGAAAATATTCCCGCATCGCGCGCTGATCTGCATCATAAATGGCTGGACGAAAACGTTTTTTCGGGCCGCATCGTGACGCAGGGCCGAAGCGGAAAACGGCTGTTCATGGTAATGAGCGTCCACGGCGAAAAGGTTATGGCAATGCGCGACGACGGCGAAGGCGCCGATTTTCCGCTTGACCGCGTGCTCCGGGTTTATGACAACAAATACGCGATTAACAACAAAAACATCGAGCTGGCTTTCTTCGACGTTTTCGAAGGAAAAAACCCGCCGATCATCGAACCGAAACTATCGTTCAAAAAGTCGGATTCGGATGACGCCGCTGCGTTAATAAATTCGCTGATCGATAAGATAACTCCTGTCGATCTCGGCGAGGACGAGAGGCAGTTAGCGTTTCAGTTCTTGTGGGAAAACTGGGAAGAAGCCAATTATTTAGAAAAGCAGGGCCGCGATCTGGAGTATCTGCGAAGCGAGATCTGGCTGCCGTTCGAGCGGCGTGCAAAAGTTCTGGATCATTTCGGCTATCTCGATTTTCGCGGTGAAAAGGTAACCGAATCGGGAAAATGGCTGGCGGACGTGCGGGTGGACCGGACACTGCTCGTCGGCGAAGCTTTGCGGCGCGGTATTTTCGAAGACCTGGAACTGAAAGTGCTCGCCGGGCTGATGGCCGCTCTCGCCGCTGATTCGGACCGCAATTACGGGGATCTTTATTTATCGGATCGGCTTCTTGAAATCATAGGCACATTCGAAGATGTAATTTACGATGTTTCGAATGTTGAATGGAAATTCGGCATTGAACCGTCCGAAGAAATAAACTTATCCGCCGCTGCCGCCGCCGAAAGATGGACGGCCGGAATGCCTTGGGACGATCTGGTGGACAGGACAAAAGCCGAAGAAGGCGACCTTTTCCGCCTCCTGGCAAGAACCGGCGAAGCATTGATGCAGCTTGCGCATCTCAAAGATTCAAACGAAAAATCCGCGGCGATCGCCCGGACGACAGCGGAAATTATGCTGCGGGAACCTGTTCGGTAATTATTCGATCGCTTCAATACGATCAATAAATACATTCACCAATTTGTGCTTTTCTGATAATTTCGTAACGGAATCCCATATTCGTTCAACAAATAGAGTGAATTCTCTCAATTTCAAATTACCGATTTTGACGTGTATAATTTTTGGCGGTGGTTGGCAGGAGATAATTCTATGTGAAAAGTCACTATCTTTGCTGATTATCGTCAGACTATGCGATTTGGCGTAGTTCCAAATTTCAGAATCGGTCCATTCATCATCTATGTTTGAAACAAACTCGAATTCTTCGGTTCGCCAAATTGGGGTTTTTGACGGCAGATTCACGTCCACGAGATACTTTTTCATGCGGCAACCGGCTCAACCACATAATTATGATCCATTAAATTGGTGGCAAATTTGAGACACGCGTAAACATCATCTCTCGTCAAAGTCGGATAATTATCTAAAATATCGTCAATAGAATCGCCATTGCTCAAAAATTCGAGAATGGTTTGGACCGTAATTCGCTTCCGGCGAATGGTCGGCTTGCCGTTGCAAACATCAGGGTCGATCGTAATATTTTCTCCTAAACTGTTCATAAGCAATATTATTGCATAAGAATCAAATCACCCGATAACAAATTTAACCTGTTTAATAAACGCAATCAATCAAAGTTCCGTTTCCGTTGGTCATTTGTTAAAATCAGGACAGCTTGATGATAAAGTATTAAATCTAAAGCTTAGAAGGATAAAAATGCAAGTTTTACTGGCGAACGAATACGGGTTTTGTTTTGGCGTCGAGCGTGCCGTCGAGATGGTCGAGGAGGCTTTAGGTGAAGGCGATACGGTTCGCAGCCTTGGCCCGCTCATCCATAACGAGCAGGAAATGCAGCGTCTCGGGCAATACGGCGTGACGACGATCAGCGAGCCCGTCCAGATCGGGCGGGGTGAAACTGCGGTAATCCGCGCACATGGCGTTACGCCGCAGGTGCAAAAAGAATTGGAAGAAATGGCTTCGAAGGTTGTGGACGCGACTTGCCCCTTCGTTACCCGCGTCCAAAAACTTGCCGCCCGTGCAGCAGCGGAAAACCGTCACGTGATAATCGTCGGCAGCCCCGAACATCCCGAAATGATAGGCGTTAAAGGATATGCTCCCGATCACGCTTTTATAATCCGAGATGAAACCGAAGTCGCTGCGTTGCCGAGGCTTCGCAATCCGCTGGTCGTGTCGCAAACGACGATAAAGGTCAAAACATTTTTCGACACCGCCGAAGCGATCAAATCAAAAACCGATGATGACGTGCAGATAGTGAATACTATTTGCTCGGCGACAAAGGACCGACAGGAAGCCGCCCGCGCACTTGCGGGAATGGTCGATGCTTTTTTTATTATCGGCGGGCGGCATTCATCGAACAGCGTTAAGCTTTTAGGCGTTTGCAAGGAGCATTGCGAAAGAAGTTTTCTGATCGAAACCGAAGGCGAGATAAATGAACAGGATTTGGTTGGAGTGAAAACTGTTGGAGTGACCGCCGGTGCATCTACACCGGAATGGCTGATCCAGAGAGTTGTGAAGCATTTGAAGAATATAGGAACTTACAATGCGGGCGAAATGGCATTAAAATAATTCATCGATGCTAAAAAAGCCGCTTGAACTTAAGAAAGTTCAAGCGGCTTTTTAACGGAATATTTCGTAATTACGGATTTGATTCAACGAATCTAGGCATCGAAATAGCCTGATTCAAATAAACGCCGAATTCGGTTCCTGATCTTACCTCGGCATTTTCGCCTTTCGTATATCGTTCACCGAGAAATCCGCCGCCCGCTCCTAAAAGAGCTCCAATTAATGCGCCTTTTCCTCCGCCTATTGCTCCGCCGAGGACCGCTCCACCGGCGCCGCCGCCGCCAATAAAGATAAGCTTGCGGTTCTTCATTCTATCGCCGGACGCGGTGCCCTCGGAATCGCTTTTTGCGCTTTTGCTGTCCAGATTCGTCAGCGAGCCGTTTATCGCCCGACGCTTTCCGTTCGGAAGCACTATCTGCACGAAGCTGACATCGATCGATCCCGGATTTCCGCCTTTCATTGCCGGCCTTACGGAATTAACGCGGCCAATGACCTCGCTTCCATCAGGAATAACAACTACGCCGGTGGTCGAATAAACCGGTTCGGTTATAGTCGCTGTAAACCGGTCGCCGACCCGCGCCGTTTTAGAGCTGATCGTGTCATTCATCCGGGCATAAAACCGCTTGCCGCTGCTGACCGTGTACAGCCTCTCAGCCGGTATTACAACTCTCCGCACGACGGCCTTTTTCCGAAGGGCCGGCCGCCTTTTTGTCTGCGCGGCCAGATCCATAGCCCCAAATATTGTCACCAAAGAAAATAATGCTGCGAACATTCCAAATTTACTTAGTGTTTTCATAATCTTTCTCCGTATTCTTCAAAGTTATCAAAGGCCGCTCGAATCGGCCATTAACCGCTTCTTTCGACGCAATAATCGTGCGCCTCCGTTGCCCGGCGAAATATACCCGCCGCCGGTAAACTTTAACATTACCGCAAAAAACTCGAAGATTTGTCTCCAAAAAAACTTTTTTATGAAATCGATGCGGATTAGACGTATACTGTAAACACAACAGCAGATAGTTTCATTCTAATGGCCCCGCCCCCGGCTTCAACTACCGGGGGCAAGTTTATTTAGAATCGCAGGTTTAACAAGTTTTTGCACAGGGGATTTCTTATAATATGCAATTGTTTCGTGGCACGCTCCTGCTCTTCACGCTGAATTTGCTCGACGCGTTATTAACTATCGTTTGGGTCCGCTCGGGTGTTGCAACCGAGGGCAATCACCTAATGGCGACTTTGCTCGACATTGGAGATTTTCCGTTTTTGATGGTCAAGCTGTTGATGGGTGCGGTTACGGCGTTTGTTTTGCTACGTTGGAATTATATAAAGATCGCCCGATACGGACTCTCCGTAGCTCTTGCGGCTTATATCAGCCTCATGGGAATTCATCTCTTTACCGGCCTTACCGCATTTGGATACGTGTCGAATAGCGCACTTGACAACCTGTCGCACTGGTCGCAGGCGGTTTTTGCTTTCTTCTTGTTCTGAGTTCAAGCTTCAGCTTGTCTTATGCCCGAGGCCGAAGACAACCTGAAGCTTGTACTCAGAAGAATCAAAGGCCGCTTGTTTTTTCGAAACAAGCGGCCTTTTTTGTTCGTAAATGAATACACAACGATTCTATAATTCTAGTGCATCAAAACACTTGCATGACACCCTTGAAGGAAAAAAATATGGCAAGCAAATCTGTTTATCAATTATCAGCCCGTCAAATTCTTTTACTCGCGCTTGCAACCGCAATGATAGCGGTCGGTGCAACAGCCCTTTTATACACATTCAGTAATTTATTGACAGCACAAGATCGATCCGGAATCACTTTTGCGGAAGCGGTCCCGGCGGGCGTCTCCGACCCGTCGGCCGTGACCGACGAGCAGAACAGCATCGAGGTCTATAAAGCGATGGCTCCGGGCGTCGCATTCATAAATACGACCTCTTACACCCAAGATTTCTGGGGCGGCATGCAGGAAGGCAAGGGCAACGGCTCCGGCTCAGTGATTGACACGAACGGGCATATTTTAACCAATGCCCACGTTATTGAAGGCGCGCAGAAATTAACGGTAAGTTTTGGTGGCGACAAGGTTTATCCGGCAAGAGTGATCGGAAAAGACGCCGATACTGATTTGGCGGTAATTAAGATAGATCCGCCGGCCGGGATTACGGTTGTGCCGCTCGGTGATTCTAATCAGCTTTCGGTCGGGCAAAAGGTATTGGCCATCGGAAATCCTTTTGGACTTGATAGAACTTTGACGACCGGTGTTATTTCCGGCCTTCAGCGTCCGATCCGGGCGAGAAACGGCCAACCGATTGATGCAGCAATCCAAACGGACGCGTCGATCAATCCGGGAAATTCGGGCGGCCCGCTCCTCGATAAATTCGGCCGGATGATAGGTATTAACTCGCAAATATTGTCGCCCGCCGGCGGTTCGGTCGGCGTCGGTTTTGCGGTGCCGGTAAATACCGCAAAGCGTGTCGTTCCGCAGCTTTTGCAGTTCGGCGCCGTTCGCCGTCCAAAAATGGGCGTGGACGGAGTCGGGGTAGAAAAATTGGTTGAAAGAGGAATTGAATTGCCGGTTCAGAAAGGCCTGCTGCTTTACACGGTTTCTAATGGCGGCCCGGCCTTTGCCGCCGGATTACGCGGTCTTTCCCGCGACGCTGAGGGCGATCTGGTGCTCGGCGATGTAATTACATCGATCGACGGCACGGCTATTGGGGATCTGGATGATCTTTACAGATATCTCGACAAAAAACAGATCGGTGAAACCGTTCAGGTAAAAGTCGTCCGGGATGGCAAGGACCTTGTGCTTCCCGTACGGTTGACCGGATCGGCTCCGGTCCGTCAGACTACCAGACGCGGCCAATAAAGTAACTTTCGTTTGGAGTTTCCGCATTGCGGGAACTCCAAACTTGACTGTCGTAAGTCGGAGAACACCAATCATTACCCTAAATTTGCAGAGACTGTCATAAAAAATTCCCTGTAACACAAAAAAACGTGACGAAAACAAGAATAATTCCACGATTTTTTCCTTCCGCGACGCCGCCTATTATCATACTTGCGGGAAAAGAAACGTCAAAAACATAACATCGCCCATTATGGCATTCATAATGACGCCGCGATCCTGGTCACCTGACAAACCGGGAAGGTACTAAGCGGATCGGAATCCGATGATCGAACTCAACGATTTTTACAATAACGGCTTCGGCTGGATCTGCCGCCAATGCGAACGAAATTTGCACGGAACCGAAATTCCCAAAACCGGACGGCTTTTGCGTGAAGGCGAAGCCGAAACCAAGAACCCGGAACTTTCCACCACCGCGCTCGCCAAATGGGCCGATCCGGCTCAGCGAACTCTTGTTTGCCCGACCTGCGGGATCACCGAACTTGCCGACAAATCGTAAAGGCCGCAGGCATATGATAGATTTGATAAATGCTCGAAAAGGAACTTGAAACCGCGATCTCGCTCGCGAAATCCGCCGGCGAATCAATTCTCCGGTTCTACGCTCTTGAAATTATCCGGGAAGAAAAAATAGGCGTCGACAGCTTTTCCGAGCCCGTGACCGAAGCCGACCGCGAAGCAAGCCGGATCATTACGGACGGTCTTGCCAAAGCATTTCCCGGTGATGGAATTCTTTCCGAGGAAGAGGTCGACGACTCGGATACGCGTTTGGCGAGCAACCGCGTCTGGATCATCGATCCGATCGACGGCACCGCCGGATTCATTAAAAAGGACGGAGATTTCTGCGTTCAAATCGGGCTCACTGAAAACGGTGTTCCGGTACTAGGCGTCATTCTGTTTCCGGCACGTAACGCATTTTATTACGCGGCCAAGGGTTCAGGTTCCTATCTTGTTGAGAATGAAGAGACGCCCGTTCGAATGCAGGTTTCGGATGAGACGGATTTTTCCAGAATGAATTTGGCTGTTTCCCGGAATCACCGCAACAAGAACATGAAGCAGATCGTCCGTAGTTTTCAGTTCAGAAAGGAAGTGCAGCGAGGTTCGGTCGGATTAAAAGTCGGGCTTATCACCGAGCGGATCTGCGATATTTATGTTCACCTTTCGCCAAGAACAAAGTTTTGGGACACCTGCGGCCCGCAAATAATTTTGGAAGAAGCGGGCGGGCGGATGACTGATATTTTCGGTCAGCAAATGAGGTATGATTTGCTCGACGTTCAAAATCAAAATGGAATTTTTGCATCGAACGGAATCTCCCACGAGTTAGCGGTCAAGAAATTGCGGCCTATACTGACGGAGATCGGCAGGCAACGTCTCCGCCGAATTCCTTTGCCAATCTATTGAAAATTAAAAAGCCGATCATGCGACCGGCTTTTTTAGCTACTCAAATAATTAGGTTTGCATTGCTTCCCCGGAAACCTTTCGGCGCCGGCGTGCTTTTCGCCAGGTGCTTAAACCTTCCTTAGTCAAACTCAGGATCGGTTTACGATTCTCGAGCAGCAGTTTAACCCAAGCCCATTTGCTCATCTGCGGGAAATATATTCCGCGGAAGAAAAGCCTTGCGACCAGGTGGCCGATGCGAACATCAATTGGCGTATGTTTTATTGCCTCAATCGCTTCATAATTACGCTCCGGGCTATATGAAACCGACCACGCGTCGAAAGTTTCATCCTTCGCATCTTCAATCGTCATTTTCAGCGGATTGTGAGCCATCACGAACGGTGCAAATTCGAGCCAATGCTTAGGCCGGTGAAGCCTTCCCGCTTTTAGAAGGCGGTCGTATAAAGGTGTCGATGGAAAAGGCGTCAGCTGGCCGAATACCGGAAGGCCCGGTGCCCAGCTTTCGATCTCAGCGACCGTGCGTTTCGCGACGCCGACCGTATCGTTGTCCATTCCGAAAATAAACGACGTGATCGCAAAAATATTGCGACGCGCCAGACCATCCAAAATGCCCTGATAATTCGCCGGTTTCGAGAACGTTTTGTTAACGTCGGCCATGTTAGCCGGGTCGATCGATTCCATTCCGATGAAAATCCATTTGGCGCCGGATTCGGCGATCAGATCTACCAATTCCTCGTCATCTAGTAGATTCGCACTGATCTGTGCGACCCACGGCAGTCTTGCATCAGCCGCGATCATGTCACGCAGCAGAGATTTCAAACGCTTTTTGTTGATCGCAAGATTATCATCGATAAAGAAAACCGCGATCTGGCCTTTGTCGCGTTTTGCACGGGCCTTCAATCTCAAAAGTTCCTCGATTACACTCTCATTCGAACGAAAGCGGATCGAATCGCCGAAAAATCCGGTCACCGTGCAGAATTCGCAGCCATATGGGCAGCCGCGGCCGGTTTCGATCGGCACGACGTGAAAACTTCCCCAGCCTTCTCCCATTTTCGAAAGCATCGGCTTCAAAAATTTCGGCACAAGGCTAAACTGTTCAAGGTCCAGCGTTTCCCAAGGAATATGCGGGTAAGGTTGTAGATTCGGCTTTTTATCGTTACCCTTCGGATCGACTTCCGGTTGGTAAATTTCTTTCAGTGTTCCGTTGGCCGCGTCGTTTACTATCAAATGCCACGTTTCGTCCGCTTCGCCTAGAGCAACAGCATCGGCGTGTCTTGGCCCGCCGTCCTTCCCTAAAGCTTCATCCGGACATTCGGTAACGTGCGGCCCGCCCATAACAACCGGAATCCCGGCTTCGCGCAAAGCATCGGCGACCAGATAAGCCCTGGCGACCATACGGGTCATCGCTCCGATGCCGACAAGCCCGATATTTTCGTCCTTGCAATATTTGACCAGTTCCGGGCGAGACATCGCCTTTGCGTTGCCGTCGATCAAAATTACTTCATGCTCCTTCGGAGTCAGCGATTGGAGCAAAAACATCCACAGATGAGGCATGAAATTGCGCGTAATGCCGTTATCAGGATTGTAGAGTAGAATTTTCATTTTTTAACAATGCGTGGTTATAAAAAGCACAAAAATCTCTATCTCATTTAATCGGGGAAAATTGTCGGATTAAAAAAGGAAAAGAACTAATACCCTATAATCTCATTTTCCGGCGACTATTGCTATTTTAAAATGATATTTCTGATGATCGAAAAAAACAAGCCATCGGGCAAAACCTTTCTGGCGGCAAGAATTCCCTTAGTATTTACTCCGTATCGCAGCCTTCGCGAACCGTCGGTTACCGCATCATAAATCGTTTGAGCGACGACCGATCCATCCGGCGCCTCGGCCCCGGCTTTCTGCATATTGGCTTCGGCTTTTTCATAAATATAGTCGTAGGCCGTTAACCCTTCCTTTTGCGATACATCCCGCGAACGGTCGTAAAAGTCGGTCTTAATCGGCCCGGGCTCGATTATTTTTACCCGAATATTGAATTGCTCAAGTTCATACTGCAGTGATTCCGAAAAACCTTCCACGGCCCATTTGGTAGAATTATAAAGGCTGTAAAACGGAAACGTGATCCGCCCGCCGACCGACGCGACATTTACGATTGTTCCCTTTTTCCGCTCCCGGAAATAAGGCAAAATCTCACGGCAGACATTCATCAGCCCGAATACGTTCGTTTGAAACTGCCTCTCGATCTGATCCCGCGAGGCCGCTTCGAATGGCCCGGTCAGACCGTAGCCCGCATTATTTACGACTGCGTCAATCCGGCCGAATTTCTCCAGTGTTTCCGCAATCGCGGATCTGATCGAATCGGCATCTGTCACATCCAGTCGAATGCATTCAATATCCGCGATATTTTGCAGAGCCTCCGCCTTTTCGGGATTCCTCATCGTCGCCGAGCCCTTACAGTTTTTTGCCTGAAATAGCTTCGCCGTTTCCAGCCCGATCCCGCTGGAAGCTCCGGTTATCAAAATGACTTTTTCCATAAGGCAGAATCACGACCGGTAGGGAGTGTGTTGATTGTTTAACGTTATATCCAGGCTTCAATTTAACCCAATTGCCGAATTTTAGAAACCCCGAACACACTTCCTACCGGTCGTGTTTCCGCCACTTTGCCTGTTATAATAGATATATGAAGTTTCTCCATATCTCCGATGTGCATTTGGGCTGCACCCGGTATCAGCTTGCCGAAAGCCCGCGGGATTTCTTCGATGCGTGGTTCGACGTGCTGCGGAAATACGCCGTCGAGGAAAAAGTCGATTTCGTGATAATGTGCGGAGATTTCTTTCACAAGCGCGCCGTGCCGCCAGAGACGATGAATTATGCGGTCGCCGGCCTGAATATGCTGAAGGACGCCGGAATACCCATCGTCACTATTGAAGGCAACCACGACCAAAAACATAACGACAGCGATTATAGCTGGCTGCGTTCGCTGGCAAACTGGAATCTCGTTCACCTGCTCGAACCTACCAATGTCGATGGCAAAATGTCGTACGCCCCGTGGGAAGAAGGCAAAGGCGGATACATCGACATCGGACGCGCCAGAATTTTCGGCTCGCACTGGTACGGAGCGTCGGCAAATTGGGCGATCCCGATGCTGACCGAAGCGATAAAGGAAAACCGGCGCGAAGGTGCATTTCATATCCTGATGCTGCACACCGACGTTGAAGGCCACCAAACGCATCCGATTCCCGCTCTTTCGATTGCGGCCTTAAGCGAGTTAAAATCGGCAACCGAATACGTCGGCCTCGGCCATACGCACATGCATTACGAGATCGACAACTGGGCGTTTAATCCCGGCTCTATCGAAGTAACAAATATCAGCGAATACCGTGAGACACGCGGCGTTTTTATAGTCGAAGTAAATGAAAATAATGAAGTCTCGGCGCGGCACATTAAGGATTATCACCAGCGTCCCTTCCAGCGTTTGCCGTTCGATGTTTCAAACTTTGCCGAAACTAAAGACATTACCGACGGCGTACTCGATACAATCCGCCAGCAGGCCCGCGTCGCTGAAGAAGGTTTGCCGGCACCAATTATTGAGATAACTTTGCGCGGCCGCCTCGGTATTCCGAATTCACTTTTAGAAATGCAGAAAATGCGCGACGAAGCGAAGAAGATCACCGGAGCATTGCACGTCCGCGTAAAAAACCATTCGGTACCGGTCGAGTACGCAGTCGCCGAGGATATGGAAGAAGACGCCAGCCGCGAAAAGCTCGAACGCCGCGTGATCGAGGATTTGATCGTCCGCGACAATCGTTATAAAACCCGCGTCGAGGACATGGCAAGAGTCGTAATAGGCGTAAAACGTCAAGCCCTAAGCGACGAATCCCCGGAAAAAATTGTAGAGTTTATATCCTTAGAACTAGATCACGAAATGGCGCATTCTCTGACAACTTACCACTGACAACTGCCCTATGTCCGAAGCATTCGAAAAAGTTTCCGGTATCGATCATCTTGCTATATTTCCGCTGCCGCTCGTCCTGCTCCCGAACGAGCTTTTGCCGCTGCACATCTTCGAGCCGAAATACCGCAAGATGCTTCAGGACTCGCAGCTCGGCCGCAATCTGTTCGGCGTCACCTTTTTCGACGGCCAGGACCCTTTTGTCGATAAACCGGAGATCGGATCCATCGGCTGTGTCGCCGAGATCCGTGATGTCCAAACGATGCCCGACCTGCGTTCGAATATTTTGACCGGCGGCGTTATCCGTTACCGCCTGCTCGAATATATTGACGAAGGCGTGCCGTACCTGATCGCGAAGGTTGAATTTTTCGAAGATGTTATTGAAGATGCCACACTTATTCAGCAACTTGCCGACGAAGTTTTCGAGCTTTTCGAACGCATCGCCAAAGCTGCCTTCAAACTTAGCGGCAACCGCGGAAACTTCCCGCAGATTCAGCGTTCCGATCCGGAAACGATGTCGTTCCTCGTAGCGGCCGCATTTAATCTCGAAAATGAATTGAAGTATAAAATGCTGGAGATGACCTCGACCACTGAACGACTCGGAAGTTTGTTGGAATTCCTTGTCCCCGCCGCCTTAAAAATGGAAGAAAGCGCCGACATCCACAAAGCCGCCCAAACGAACGGACATAGCAAGAAAAAGATCGATACTCCTTAGATAAAACCTGCGGAGACTCTAACCGGATAATTCTTTGTAACTTTAAGGTACTGTTGAAATTTGATGCAGTCTTATTCATTACGCCTTCCGCGAAGCGGCGCATAGCCACGCTCTTTAGGGCGTGGCAAATACGTCAATACAAACCTTAGCCCGTTTTAACGGGCTTAAAATCCAGCGGCTTAAGCCAATAGCCGTTAAGGACGTTAAAACGCCCTGTTTAGTCGCCGCCAACTTTTACCACACCCTAAAGTGCGTAGCTATGTGCCGCGTAAGACGCGGTAAAATCGCTGTAAACGGCTTGAAGATTGAAATCTTAATTTCCGGAATGGCTGTTTGCTTAGTATTTCGTGCCGGCAACCTTAGTTACATTGCACAATTCTATTGCTGTGTTCGCAGATTTTGATTAAAGAAATCGATAACGCGCTGGTCGTAGGCTTCTGAGCGTTCGATGGAAACATTCATCAGACTGTTTCCTGACGGGCTAAGATTAACTTCAGTCTCTGCCTGCGTGCTGGCCGGAAAACATTTGCTTACTTTCAAGGTCGAATCCTGAAAATTCGGGGCGTCTAGGCCGGCGAGGAGCATTACCTTTCTGTCCGCCATTGTTTTCACCAGATCGCACGATGATCCGCGTTTATAGGAGCCTTCGTAATAATACGGATATGCTCCCAACTGTCCGAATTTAGAGGTGACCGAGCTTGCGAACGGATAGCGTTTTTCGATGACCGAAGCCAACAGGCCATCAGAATCGGCCGGAACCGAATCCAGAACGAGAGCCTTCACGCTTTCATTTTGCGAAGCGGCGATGAGAGCGGCGAATGAACCCATTTCAAGTCCGTAAATTCCTATGTCGCTGCTTACGAGCTGAATTTGCAGCGGCGTTTTTTGCGACCTTAGAAATTCGATTGCAGAGCCGGCATCGTCGGATTCATTTCCGCCGAATGACGAATAAATTACCGCGGGATTCTGCCCGTGGCCGCGCTGGTCCGGCATCAAAACCGTGAAATTCGTCGCCTCGTTCAGTTTCACGCCGAGATTCAGGACATGCGAGCGGTCTGCCCCGAATTTATGCAATAGAATCACCGCCGGTGAATTCTCGCCGCCGCGAAGCAGCCAGCCGCGGGCCTTTGTGCCGTCGCGGTTTGTCCATGTTTCGTCGGTGACCTGTGCTCCGCGCGAGCTAAGCTGCCCGTATTTCTCGGGCGTAACGAGATAGGCGGCGGATACCGGATGCGAGACTTCGTAAACCAGCCAGACCGAGGCCGCTCCGATAGCAAGCACGATTAGGAGTACGACGGGAAAAAGGAGCTTGTAAAAACTCTTTGCAAGACGTGTCATTTTTGCCATAATTCACCAAATAGGAAAGGAATGTGCAACCGGATCAGGGTGTTGCGAGTCTTAAATGTCAGCCCGTTTGAAAAAGGCTTTAGATGTGCCGTCTAAAATGTTAACATAATCGACGGCTATAAAGGAAGAAGTTTTTAACAATGATTAACGCTAAATTTTTCGCTTTGTTTTTATTCTTATCGGCACTTTACACCGGCGTTTTCGCTCAAATGCATGGCAAGGCCGATACGAGTGCCGCGTCCATGCCAACCAGTTTTATGCCCTTAACCGAAGTAAAGGAAGGCATGAACGGAATTGCCCGAACGGTTTTTAAGGGCAATAAAAGCGAAGAGTTCAATGTGGAAATTTTGGGGATCGTACCCGGCGGCGTCGGCCCTAAACAGGATATGATCGTCGGGCGTATAAGCGGCGGCGGCGCTGACCGCACGTCGGTTTTTGCCGGAATGTCCGGGTCGCCGGTTTATATTGACGGAAAACTCGTCGGGGCGATATCGTACAGTTTCCCCTTTTCCAAAGAACCGATCTGCGGCATCACGCCGATCGAGCAGATGATCGCGATATTCGAGCAAAAGCCGGGCGGAAAATCCAAAGCCGTCGAGCCGCGTGCGGTTTCATTTGCCGAGCTTGCATCGACAAATTGGCAGGCGAATTTTCCAAAAATTTCAACCGCCGCAAACTCTCTTCTATCCGGCGTTTCATCCAATTCACTTCTAATGACGGTTGCGGGACAATCCTTTCAGCCTATAGCGACGCCGGTCACATTTACCGGATTTTCGCAGGAAACACTTAATCTGTTCGGCCCGCAATTGCTGCAGGCCGGACTTATGCCCGTTTCGGCGGTCGGCGGTTCGGCGGCGATGACTCCGCTCAAAAAGGCGAGCGAAACGACGCTGCTTGGCGGCGATTCGGTTTCCATGCAATTGACTCGCGGCGATTACAGCCTGGCGGCAGCGGGAACCGTGACTTGGCGTGACGGTGAAAAGATCTATGCGTTCGGGCATCCGTTTTTGAGCCTCGGCATATCCGATCTGCCAATGTCCGAATCGCACGTCGTAACGGTGATCCCAAATATCAACAATTCGTTCAAGCTCGCCGTACCCGACGCGATGGTCGGCACTATGACACAGGACAGAGCGACCGGAGTTTACGGAAAACTCGGGCAGGCGCCAAAAATGATTCCTGTCCGGATCAACGTTGAAACCAGCCGCGGGCAGACCGATATAATTAATTTTGAAGTTGCCAAGGACGATTTTCTGACACCGCTGCTTTTGAATATCACGGTGTACAATTCGGCTGTCGCACAGGAACGCAGCATGGGCGATTCTACCGTCGAGGTCACCGGCGAAATAAAAATCAAAGGGCAAAATTCAGTGAAGATCAACCGGCGTTTTGCCGGCGGCCAGGCAACGCAATTCGCCGCCTCGTCCGTTGCCGTGCCGGTCAATGCTTTGATGAAAAGCCGTTTCGACGGAATGGAGATCAGCGGCATCGAATTAAACTTAAAATCGGACGACGGCAGCAAAACCGCCGTGTTGGATAAAATGTCGATTGACCGAACTCAGGTAAGGGCTGGCGAAACTGTCGAGATACAGGCGTTTGCCCGCACCAACACCGGAAAAATATTCGTGCAGAAAATTCCTGTACTGATTCCGAAAGACACGCCCGCCGGAGTAATTTCTATTTCCATCGGCGATGGAAATTCGATCCAGCAGACTTCGGCAGTACAACAATTTATACCGCGGGATTTGGCCGAGCTTATTCAAACGATCAATAAAATAAAGCTTTCGGACCGGTTATATGCCCAAACATTTCGCACGACAAGCGGTGCAATAATCGGTTCCAACGAAATGCCGAACCTTCCGCCTTCAGTAATGGCAACGCTGAACAACGACCGGACCGCCGGAGGAATCAAACCGGCCGTCCAAACAATTGTCAGCGAAACACAGATCGCTCCGTCCGAATTCATAATTTCGGGGCAGCAGACTTTGGCGATTGAAGTAATAAAGTAGGGAGCGTCGGAACCGCCTGCGGTAGCGGGTGGCTCACCAAAGCGGTTTCAAGTTTTGAGTTCCAAGTTAAGACAGAACTCTTTTTTCAAACTTGAAACTTGAAACTTGAGCTCGAAACTTAAAAATAAGCCACCCGCTACCGCAGGCGGTTCTGACCCGTCACACCATGTCCCACTTGGCAACATTCACCCGAGCGGCGTATTTTTCCGCAAAGAGGCATCGCCGCCAGAAACGCAAGGGCGGCGAAGGTTCGCCGTATATCAATCACCCGCTCGAAGTGGTGAATTTGCTGACGAATATTGGTAAAATTGAAGATTTTACGGTGCTGATCGCGGCCCTGCTGCACGATACGGTCGAAGATACAGAGACCACCGCCGCCGAGATCGCCGAGCATTTCGGACAGGAAATATCTTCAATCGTAATGGAAGTAACCGACGATAAATCCCTTCCGAAAGCCGAACGCAAACAGCTTCAAATCGAACACGCTCCGCATTTATCTTCGCAGGCAAAGCTCGTCAAACTAGCCGACAAAATCAGCAATATCCGCGACGTGATAGAAAATCCGCCGGACGGCTGGCCGCTTGAAAGAAGAATACAATACGTCGAATGGGGCAAGAAGGTGGTCGCAGGCCTTCGTGGTGTAAACGAAGATTTAGAGAAGCATTTTGATGAATTGACCGTCAGAGCGGCAACCGCTTTTTCAACTTCCGCGTAGTCAGGCATTTTCGCCTTCGACCCACACTTCATCGTCAACATAAACTTCTTTTTTCCAAATCGGAACCGTGCGTTTCAATTCGCAAATCAGCCATTCGCAGGCGGCAAAGGCAGCTTTTCTATGCGGCGCGGCAACGGATATAATAATACTCGTTTCCCCGATCTCAAGTTTTCCGAGACGATGGACAATTCCGACATTTGAAATTTCAAACTGTTGATGCGCCGACCGAATCAGCTTTTCCATTTCCTTTAACGCCATCGGCTCATAGGCCTCATAAACCAAAAATTCGGTTTCGCGCCCCTTCGTAAATTGCCGCACATAACCATCGAGCGTGACTGTCGCCCCGCATTCAGGCGGAATCACACGCCTTGCGATTGCCCCAATATCAAGTGGTCCGGTCGTAAGTTCGAAGAAATCCATAAAATCTTGTCATCCGCCTGAAACGACAGTGAAAATCGCAAGTTCGTCTCCTTCGCGAAGAATTTCGGCGCCGTGGGCATAAACCTGATTAATTGAGTAGAGCATCTTGCGTTTTGATAGCTCAGGAAATATATCAATAACTTCCGCAATAACCTGCCCACACCTTGCGTTTTTCACAGGCGACAAAATCAACTCACGCCGACCTGCCAAATCCGCGGTCATGCCAAAAAAAAGGACTTTGACTGTCATTTTTGTTTCTTAACGGGTGAAAGCTTTGAGATGACGATACTTCGAACGTTGTGATTCGAAGCGTAAGTAAACATTACTGAAGCCCGTATCGGGTACCCGAGGCGTCGGTCGTACTCAATACCAATGATATACCCACTTTCGAGTTGAGCTAAAAGGTAGTCGAACACCTTAACTACAGTATCAAACTCATTGAATCCATCCGTTCTAGCAAGTTGGGAGAGATCCGACTTGTCGACCACTCCTGTCGATTGGACGACTCCCTGGCGAACCTCTATCCTAACTGGCGATCTATTCCAAGGACTACTAACACCGCCCATGTACATTGCGATAACAAAATCGTAGTCCGTAATATGGCGTGCGATCCAACTTTCCCGTTTGCGTATCAGTTCTGCTTTCGAACGTTCAAAGCCAGCCTCCCAGTCGCGGCGAAAATTTTGTTCCGCTATGTTCGCGCTTTTCGGCAGTGGCGTGTGTGTTACATCCACTACGGCGGTGATATTGTGAGCCGATGGCCTAACAAGGGGATTTTCTGAAACGGTACATACCCCCAATATAAGCGGGGCAAAGGCATAGAGGAACACGGGACTAAATTTAAGCTTGATCACTCGATAGCTCCTTGAATCGGACTAGATGCGGATGCATACAGCCGTTTTGGCATTCGACCCGATAAATATGCTAGCCTGCCTGCCTGAACGGCGAAATTCATTGCGGCCGCCATCGCTGCGGCGTCTCCTGCTTCGGCGATTGCCGTGTTCATCAGGATCGCGTCCGCTCCGAGTTCCATTGCAATTGCCGCATCCGATGGCACGCCGACCCCGGCATCGACAATTATAATCGCATCGGGAAGCTGCTCGCGCATTATCTTAAGATTAGCCGGATTTTGTACGCCGAGGCCGGAACCGATCGGAGCGGCGAGCGGCATCACTGCTGGACAACCCGCATCGAGCAGCTTTTTAGCCATTATCAAATCGTCGGAAAAATAAGGCAGGACGATAAAGCCTTCTTTTACCAGAATTCGTGCGGCTTCCAGGGTTTGCTCGTTGTCGGGCAAAAGCGTTACCGGATCACCGATCACTTCGAGCTTTATCCAGTCTGTTTCGAGAGCTTCGCGTGCAAGTCGGGCGGTGCGGATCGCGTGTTCGGCGTCGTAGCAGCCGGCGGTATTCGGGAGAATTTGCATTGCTGGTGAAAGAAAGTCGAGAAAAGATTCGGTGGATCGGTCGAGCGGAACGCGGTTTACGGCGACCGTCACCATCTCGGCCCCGGATGCAGTATGTGCCGCCTGCATCTCCGTTAATGAGCGGTATTTTCCGGTGCCGATGATCAGGCGTGATTGAAATTCTTTGCCTGCAAGTAAAAACGTATCTGACATAGATTCTTAGTTTCACTTTTCAGGTTCTAAGTTTCAAGTTAAGGAGAATTAATACGCAATTCGAATTCGCTTCGGTAAATTATCTCCAGCTTATTCTCTTTGAAATTATAATCAATAGAAAGACGGCTATGCCCGCCACGGAATTGATTAAACCAAATACCGGCATTGTTTAAAGACAAAAAAGCGAGGCCGATATCCGCCCCGCAACTTATTTTATAACTAATTCACCCGCCGCCAACAAAATGGACGACTTCAATCCTGTCCGCTTCGTTGAGTTTGGTATTTTGCCAATCCTTCCGCCGGACCACTGCCTTGTTTAGTTCGATGGCGATCCGCTGTTGGGGCAGTGAAAGATGGTTGAGCAATGCCTCAAGATCGATCTCACCCGGAACATCCTTTTTCTCGCCGTTTATAATTACGTTCATCTACTGAACATTATAAAGGCAAACCGCGGACGAAACCAATACCGAACTATCCGTGAACAACTGAACGGCGCAATTCGATCTCTTCGCCGTCGCTCATTGCCCGTACCAGAAAGGCCGCACGGCCTTCCCGAAAACTCGGCAGGTCGAATGTTACCGTCGCAAGGCCGTTACTATCGGTTGAGGCGTGAAATATCTGCGGGCGAAAGCTCGAACCGATAATTTTAACCATTATCTGAGCACCCCCGACTACTTTTCTGTCGCTCCCGCGGCATACCATAAATGCAAGAGTCCGGCGCTCGCCGCCTTTGAACTTCGTGTCTCCGAGAATTTCAATACTTAATTTATTGTTGGCCGAGCGGCCCGTCCCGGGCAGATCGCTGAATACTTCGACTGCTTCGTCCGGCAGAATTATTTCGTCTTCGAGAACTGTAACGTCTTCGATCGTGGGCCTGCTCATTATATCGTGCAGTGTTTCAGTTCCCGATTCAAAAAGCGGCATCGGAATAGGACAAGCGGGATCATAGAAACCGCCGTCAGCGCCGACGAAACAATCATCCGACTGAAAAAAAGCGGAAATTCCTTTCGTCCCGGCTATTGCAACCGCCGGTTTGGGAGAGGGGTTTTTCTTAGCTTCTTTCGCGGTCCGTGCAGTCATCTTTATCAGGTCATCGATTCTACCGACCTGAACCGCTGCGCAGAACAGCCTATGCTGTTTCTGCAGCCTTTCGGCGAGCACGCCTTCATCGAATTTGCCGGCCAACAGATCGTCATAAGGCACGCGTTTGCTGGCCAGGATCGTGCCGCGATTATAGACCAGTGATAGAATTATGGGCGTGGAAAGGCCTTTATCTTCCGTCTGTACGTGGTAGGTTACGCCTTCAAATTCGATGTCTGTATTAAAACCGGTTATCACAATATTTTAGGTAAAGGTGAGAAAAAAAGGACGGGATTTACGGAATGGCTTAGCCACTTATAAAACTAGCATAGATGATCGAACACGGTCAATAATTAATTCATCCGTTATTACATATAATGGCGGCAAATGAATTGCTGATTGCCTTGACACTAAATGTAGCTTAACTTACGATTGAGCTTACGCCGAATTTCTTAAGATTTTAGTGGAAATTACGCGTTTATTTTGCGAATTTTAGAGTAAATTTTAGAGATATCGATGTCAGAGTACAGCCTGATGGATTACGCCCCGATCGGGATAATGTTCCTTGTCGCGATGGGTTTTGCGGCCAGCCAATTGCTGGTCACGCAATTGATCGGCCCGCGCAAGCGGACGGCGACGAAATTGATGCCGTACGAATGCGGAAAGGACCCGGTCGGCGGCGCCCGCGACCGCTTTTCGATCAAGTTTTATACGGTCGCCGTGATCTTTCTTCTATTCGACATAGAAGTATTGTTTATGATCCCGTTCGCGGTCGCTTTTAAGACGCTCATCGCGCAGGAGCAGATTAGCGGTATCGCATTCGGAACGATCGCTTTGATCGAAATTTTAGTTTTTATCGCCACCTTGATCGTCGGGTACATTTATGTTTGGCGAAAAGGCACATTCGATTGGGGCATTCAGGCCCGAGTCGAAGCACGTGCCGAAGCTAAACTGGCCGCAAAACAAAAGCGTGCATCGGAAATGAAGATTGCCGCATAGTATTTGAATTTCAGGTCTAAGATGCCGCATTTTCAGGCAATCTAATATCTAAAATCGCAAATCTAAAATAGTATTATGGGTTTAGAAAATGCAATATTCGAGTCGCTGCCGGATGTCGTGACCGTCAAGCTGGACGCCGTCGTGAATTGGGCCCGCAAGTCGAGCCTGTGGCCGGCAACGTTCGGACTTGCCTGTTGCGCGATTGAGATGATGAACACTGTTTCCGCGCGAAACGACCTTTCGCGGTTCGGTGCCGAAACATTCCGGGCCTCGCCGCGGCAGGCCGATGTAATGATAGTTTCCGGCCGCGTATCGCGTAAAATGGCGCCGGTTTTGCGCCGCATTTACGATCAAATGCCCGAACCGAAATGGGTGATTTCGATGGGAGCCTGCGCGACGTCGGGCGGCGTTTTCGATAATTACGCGATTGTTCAGGGAGTTGATAAGATCGTTCCGGTCGATATCTATGTTCCGGGCTGCCCGCCGCGGCCTGAAATGCTGGTTCACGCGATCATGATGCTCCAGGACAAGATAATGGGCGAATCGGTGAACGACCGCCGCGACACATATCATCCGGAATCGCGTGTTTCGGTTGTGCCGGGAACTTTGCCGGTGACAGAAGGAACGGCATTGGAACGCGAAACCAAGATCGAAGTAGCCCAGAACGAAGTATCACGGCCTTATTCTATCCCTTCACGGCACGAGAGGCGGAAATCATCTTAATTTTTCTATAAAGACAATGCAGATGTCCGCTCTTTGAAGAGGGCATCTTCATAATTTTATGAGTGAAAAGCTTCACGGGTTTGTACAACAATTGAAGGAAGAGAATTCTGGCTGGATCGTCGATGTTATTGACTCGTTTGGCGAGGTAACCCTTGTCGTGCCCCGCGAATCCATCGTTGACGTTTGCTGGTCTTTGAAGACACGGCACGGTTTCGATATGCTCGCCGATCTTTGCGGAGCCGATCGCGGCCCGGAGGAAGAACCGCGTTTTGAGGTTAACTATCACTTGTTTTCGACGGAGCATTACAGCCGCCTAAGGCTAAAGGTTTTATTGAGCGAGGACGAGCCGAAAGTGCCGACGGTAACGACCATTTGGAAAACCGCGGATTGGCACGAACGTGAAACCTACGATCTTTTCGGAGTTGTATTCGACGGCCATCCCGATCTGAGACGCATTCTTTTGCCATCGGACTTCGACGGCCACGCGCTAAGAAAGGATTATCCCCTGCGAGGTTACGAGCCATACAGCATGAATTAGGTAGTGATAGTTCGCGATTCGGAATCCTTATTCTGAGTCGTGATTGACGAACGTATGAGCACAGCAGTAAACAATATTCCAAGCCAATTTGAGTTGGCCGATCAGCCGCTCGATTCGGAAATGACGCTTTCGATGGGGCCGCAGCATCCATCGACTCACGGTGTTCTGCGACTTGATTTGCGGCTCGACGGCGAACTTGTAGTTAAAGCAATTCCCGACATCGGATATCTTCACACGGGAATGGAGAAGCTTTTCGAATACAAGAAATATCAGCAGGGAATAGTGATCACTGACCGGATGGATTATTTGAATCCATTGGGAAACAACCTGGTTTATGTAATGGCCGCCGAGAAACTGCTCGGTCTTGAAATTCCCGAGCGAGCTCAGGTTGTGCGTGTGCTGATGTGCGAACTCCAGCGGATCGCGTCCCACATGGTATGGCTGGGCACGAGCGCTCTCGACCTTGGTGCGATGAGCGTTTTCTTCTTTTGTTTTCGGCAGCGTGAAAAAATCCTGAATTTGATCGAAGCGGCGTCCGGCGGGCGAATGACGCCAAGCTATTTCCGTATTGGCGGATTGATGATGGACCTTCCGGCCGGATTCGAACGCCGAGTAAAGCAGTTTTCCGAAGGCTTTCCGGAAGCTTTGAATACGTTTGATACTTTAGCTACCGGCAACACGATCTGGCAAAGCCGGACGCAGGGCGTCGGCATAATCGACCGCGAAGAAGCAATCAATTGGGGGTTGACCGGCCCGTGCCTTCGCGGCAGCGGCGTCGAGCTCGATCTTCGCAAGCATAATCCGTATTCGGGTTACGAGACATACGATTTCGACATCCCGACCGAACCGGACGGCGACGTCTGGTCGCGTTACAAGGTTCGCATGCGTGAGCTTTACGAATCGCACAAGATCGTCCGCCAGGCACTCGAACGCCTGAAGCCGGGCCCGATAAAAGCCGACGCTCCAAAGGTCGTACTTCCCGACCGCGACGATATGCGAAAGCATATGGATTCGCTTATCCATCATTTCTTGATCGTCGCCGAAGGCTTCAACGTCCCGGAAGGCGAAGTCTATCACGCCATCGAAGCGTCAAAAGGCGAGCTCGGCGTCTATATGAAATCGAACGGCGGCCCGAAGCCGGACCGTGTGCATTTCCGCGGCCCGAGCTTTGTAAACCTTTCGGCATTGCCGGTGATGAGCGAGGGCGAGATGGTGGCGGACGTGGTTGCGATCATCGGGTCATTGGATATTGTGCTTGGCGAAATAGATCGATAAGAATATGGCAGCTGCAGTTCCTACAAGTTATACGGATAAAATCGTTTATACCGACGAGGTGGCGGAGTTTTCGCCGAAGATCATTGCCGAGATGAACGCTCATCTGACGAAATATCCGCCGGAGCGGAAGCGTTCGGCGTTGATACCGTTGTTGCTGCTGGTCGTTCAGCGTGAACGCGGATGGGTGGATAATGCGGGTGTGAATTTCCTGGCGCAGTTTCTCGATCTGGAAGTCACGGATGTCTGGGAAACGGCGACGTTTTACTCGATGTTCAATTTGCGGCCCGTCGGGCGGCATCACATTCAGATCTGCAAAACGCTTTCGTGCAACATCATGGGCGAGCCGGAAATAACCGGGCACATCTGCAATAAATTGGGAATTCATCCTGGCGGATCGACGGAGGACGGTAAATTTACCGTGACCATGGTCGAATGCCTCGGAAGCTGCGGAACGGCTCCGATGATGCAGATCGGATTCGATAATTACGAAGATTTGACAACGGAGAAGGTTGATAAGATTTTGGAATCCTGTAACTAGACTTCGTCGAAGTTTGAGATTTACGGACGAAATTCGGTTCTTATTCATCTTATTCCTTCCTGCTCATCTTGTTCAGTGGTAAAGGTGTAACCACGGATCAAGAAGAACCTGGAGGAAGAAGATGAACAAAGGGGTGAGAAGCCGAGCGGGTTCTTCTTTACGAAGGCCGGAATCACAATGCCGACAAACCGATACGGAATTTCTACATTTAGATCGAACACGGGGTTTTAATTATTTCAACGGGAGATCTTTGTCGATGCGAAAATCATTGTGTTTGATCATACTAAGTCTGCTGCTTTCCACAGCCTTGTTTGCGCAGGACGCCGGCAACCGTGCTTACGGAACACAAAAGCGGAGGCCACAGGCGAGCACCGGCCAGCTAACGGCCAATGCTGACGCCGCTTCGAGGATTTATTTTGTTGAAGCGAATGTTCTGATGAACGTTAAAGCCGACGCCTATAACGCCGTATTCGCGGTGGTGCAAAACGGTACAACGGCGGCGGAAAGCAACGCAAAGATTAACACTCAGATCGCAGGTTTCACCAAAGATTTGGGAGTTTTAGATGTCAGGCCGAGCGATATTTTCGTTGATTTTATAACGCAGAACAAGGTTTACGATTATACGACAGCGGGCACTGTGATCACGGAGAAGCTTTCCGGATTTGAAACGAAAAAGAATGTCGTCGTGCGGTACAAAAACCGCGAACTACTTGAAAAAATACTGTCCGCCGCGACGAAGAATTCGATCTTCGATCTGATCGAGGTCGAATATGTGGTCAACGATATTCCAGCGATTCAGGCCCGACTGGCCGATGAAGCGGTGAAAGTAGTAAAGCGAAAGGAAGCGAGCTACGGCAATTCGTTCGGCATAAAGATGGCCGGAACTAATGTCGCGAACGAGAAATACGATGCGTTTTACCCGGCGGTCTGTACTCGAATTATCAGGCTTACGAAGCCGGAAGAACATCGGGCGATTATAACCGGACAGTAATTGAGCAGCGAAAAACACGAACGTTTTTCTACGAACCGCTCGACGCCAACAATTTCGATTCGGTGATCAACCAAATGGGTATCGAGCCGATGGTGCAGTTTACGCTTTATATGCGGATGCAGTACGACTTGAAGAAATAGGTTAGCGACAATTAATAGATGAAGTTCTTCTTGGCTGGGTCAGCCATATTTTCGATTTGTTTTGCGGCTAGTTGCGGACTTGGCAGATACGTTTCTGTCAAGCATGTGATAGTTCCTACAGATTCAATGTCTCCGACCATTGAAATTGGGGATCATTTGGGAGCTAGTGGTTTAAAGAATGATGACCTTTTTCCGGTAAAACTTTATGACATCGTTTTGTACACGCGACTGCCCGATCCCAGACGCGGAATCGATGAAAAGACTTTATTTACGGGCCGCGTAATTGGGCTGGAAGGCGAAAAAGTTGAAATAAAGAACGGCGTAGTTTACATAAATGACGCACTTCTCGACCAATCGCCATTTACATTCTTTCCATCTACTGATAATAGTAAGTCGATTCTAGTGCCAAGGGGCGAGTATTTTGTAATGGGCGACAACCGTCCTAATAGCGAAGACAGTCGATATATCGGTACTATAAAGCGAGAAAACATTGATAGCATTGTAAGTACAATCATCTCCAAGGCTGACTACGAGAATGGCAAACGTTGGTAGTATATGGAAATTAGAGCAATTGGCTGCGATCCGCTTCAGCTAAAGCGAATGCACATTCAGGATGGGCATACTCTGAAGGTGTTTCGGGAAACCGGCGGATATGAATCGCTGAAGAAAGCGATGAATATGTCGCAGGACGATATTATCAACGAGATGAAGGCTTCGGCACTTCGCGGGCGCGGCGGTGCGGGGTTTCCGACCGGGATGAAATGGAGCTTTGTGCCGCGGCAGTCGCCGAAAAATAAATATATCGTCTGCAACGCCGACGAATCCGAGCCGGGTTCTTTCAAAGACCGTTATCTGCTGGAACGCGATCCGCATGCACTCATCGAAGGAATGCTGATCGCGGCTTTCGCGCTTGGAGCGACGACCGGATATATTTATTTTCGCGGCGAGTACAATTATTTGATCGACATAATGGATGCTGCACTGCAAGAGTGCCGCGAGGCCGGATTGCTCGGCAAAAACATTTTAGGATCGGATTTTTCGCAGGAGATATATACACATACCGGTGCCGGAGCGTATATTTGCGGCGAGGAAACGGCGTTATTGAGTTCTTTGGAAGGCTATCGCGGACATCCGCGGATGAAGCCGCCGTTTCCGGCTATCGAAGGCGTTTACGCATCGCCGACGGTGATAAATAATGTCGAAACCTTCACATCCGTTCCGCAGATCATCGAAATGGGCGGCATTCCGTGGCGCGATCTGGGTACGGAGAAATCCGGCGGGACCAAGCTTTGGTCGGTCAGCGGACACGTGAAAAAGCCCGGCGTTTACGAACTTCCGATGGGCTATGCCGATATGGAAAAGTTCATCTTCGAAGACTGCGGCGGGATGCTTCGCGACGATAAGAAATTGAAGGCGGTGATTCCCGGCGGTTCGAGTGTTTATATAATGAACACGAGCCAGATCCTCGGCAAAAATGTGACATTGGATTACGAAGGCCTTGTCGCCGCCGGTTCCGCGCTCGGAACGGGCGGATTTATCGTGATGGATGAGACTGTCGATATCGTCGAATCGACGCATAATCTTACGCAGTTTTATAAGCACGAATCCTGCGGCTGGTGCACGCCGTGCCGGGAAGGGACCGATTGGCTGGTCAAAATTTTCGACCGCATCACATCCGGCGGCGGAAGGCCGGAAGACGCACAGCTATTATTGGATATTTGCGATAACATCGAAGGAAAGAGTTTTTGCCCGCTCGGCGATGCGGCCGCCTGGCCGATCCAAAGCGCGGTCAAGCAGTTTCCGGAAGATTTTAAGAAATGGATATTGAATAAAAACAATAGTGATATAACCGCAAATGTCAGCTGAATTCTATTGTGCGAATGTTCCATAAAGCGTGGCGGAATTGATTTAATATGCCGCAATGTGGCCGAGTCCCGGCAAGATTTGAAGCATGAAGATAATGAGTTTTCTTTGAGTGAAGGCCAGCTGCATAACGTACGCTTCGCCGATACGGCCAATTTGGCATTATTTCGATAGTAACGGGCAGAAGGAGAGCAAATATGAACCAAGGCAGATTATTATTTACAGCAGCTAAACTGTTTATTGCGTTGTGTTTAGTTGGGATTCCAGTCGTCGTGGTAGCTCAAAACCGAGATTACACGGCCGTATACCGTTTTTACAACTCGACTGAAAACCGACATCTTTATACGTCAGATTGTTCGGAAAAAGACAATGTTTTACGAAACGGCGGTTATAATTACGAAGGGGTTGTATTCTATGTCTCCAAGACTCAAAAAAGGCGGACGGTTCCGCTCCATCGCCTGTACCTTAATAACGGAGCTCATTTCTACACCGCTGACGTAACGGAAAAGGATGTTGTGGCCGGGAATCCGGGAAACCGGTATGAGGGCATAGTCGGTTATGTATCCGAATCAAAGCAGCGAAACACTGTGCCGCTCTATCGGATGCTAAGCGGCGACCGGCATTTCTACACTACCAAGGAGCAGGAAAAAAACCGTTATCTGCAAAATCCCGGATCCCGGCTCGAAGGCATCAACGCTTATGTATGGACGTCGGGTTCGGATACCTGCGGCGGAGGCGGAACCCAGCCTCCGGCCGAAGGAAATTTCCCGGTAATTTACTCACAAGCAAATTATAGCGGCTCGGCAATGGCTGTCGAACGTTATTGGTCCGGCAACGGCGATTGGAATGGAAGCCCACACCGGATACGATCGATCCGCGTGCCTGCCGGATGGAGGCTGACGCTTTATACTCAGCCAAACTTTCGCGGCACCGAAACAAGTGTCACTTCGGACATATCCTGGAATTCGGGTGCATATTGGAACGGCAAAACGCGCTCGATCCGTGTCAGCCGCGATACAGATTCAGGAATTACGGGTTTTCCGATAATTTACGCCCAGGCCAATATGCGGGGGCCATCCGAAGCTATCGAAAATGGCTATTCGGGGGGCGGGGACTGGGAAGGCAGCCCGCACCGCATTCGTTCAATCCGTGTGCCGCAGGGCTGGTTTTTGGTAGTTTACGACCAGCGAAACTACCGCGGCAGATCATATAACGTAGATGCGGATTGGACACCGCAGCCTGGTGATTATTGGTTCGGCAGGATCAGATCGGTCAAGGCTTACCGAGGCAACCCGCCGATACAGCCG
Organism: Pyrinomonadaceae bacterium; assembly: GCA_037723965.1. Taxonomy (GTDB): domain Bacteria; phylum Acidobacteriota; class Blastocatellia; order Pyrinomonadales; family Pyrinomonadaceae; genus OLB17. The sequence continues at coordinate 110,810 of JBBJOS010000003.1, forward strand.
AGATAATATTTTTAGATTAAATCGTATTGCCTCATATTTAAGAGGTAAATACAAAAGGAGCAGCAAAAATGGGAAAAGGCGATAAAAGAAGTCGACGCGGAAAGATCTTCGCGGGTAGTTACGGAAAAACACGTCCGAGGCACAAAAAGAAAAACGTGGCGGCGGTGCCGGAAAAGGTCGCGAAAACGACTAAGAAAGAGGCTTAATTGAGACTTCAAAGATTTTTATTTAGGTAAATGTCAACAGAATTAATCAAAGTTACGATCAACGGAGCGGAATTTGAGGTCGAGAAGGGCGCTCTTCTTATCGACGTGTGCCGCGAGAATGAGTTCAGCATTCCGTCGTTTTGTTATTACAAAGACCTAGCCCTTCAGGCTTCGTGCCGGATGTGTTTGGTGCGCATCGAAAAGATGCCGAAATTGCAGACTTCCTGCACTATCACTTGTACCGACGGGATGAATGTCACGACGGCAAGCCCGGAAATTGAGAAGGCGCAGCGTGCGATGGGCGAGTTTTTGCTGACGAATCATCCGCTCGACTGCCCTGTCTGTGACCGCGGCGGCGAATGCGAACTACAGGAAGTTATCTTCGACTGGGGTGATGTTGAAGAGCGTTTTACCGAAAAGAAAAACGTACAACCGGAAAAATATCTTTCGCCGATAGTCGCGAACGACCCGCAGAGGTGCATTTTGTGCAAACGCTGCACACGCGTCTGCGACGAATGGATGGGCGAGGACGCCATCGAAGCCGGAAACCGTGGAACAAACACGGTAATTGGAACCTACGGCGGCTGGTTGAATTGTTCGCAGTGCGGTAACTGTATTGAAGTTTGCCCGACCGGAACATTGCTCGACGGCGTTTATCGCCACGAAACGCGGCCTTGGGAACTCGATCAGACTATTTCGACCGACACGTATGGTTCCGACGGAATGCAGATCAGCATCGGAGCTCGCGGCGGATACGTGCATCGCATCGTCGCCCGCGACCGGTATGTAAATGGTTTGAACGGCGAATTTCTGGATGTAAAAGCGCGGTTCGCTCACGAATTCATTAACCACAAAGACCGTATCAAAACTCCGCTTATTCGCTATACGAAAGGTGGAAAGCTGATTCCGGCGACTTGGGACGAAGCAATTAGTTTCGTTGCGGGCAAATTTGCCGAACACGGCAGCAATGTCGGTGTGATCGCGAGTCCGCGATTGACCAATGAATCGGTTTTCACGCTGAATCGCTTTGCGAGAGAAGTAGTTAAATCAGACAATTTCGCAATTTCGGACCGTTACGATCTATCGCCGTTCTTCGATAATTTAACTGTGCCGCTGAACACGCACAAGCAAATACGATACGCAAAGACCATCCTTTTGATCGGTGGTGAACCGGAAGAAGAACAGACGTATGTAGGAAAACAGATTCGCCAGGCCGTAAGAAACGGCGGAGCTAATTTTATCGTCGTTAATGATACGCCGATTCGATTGACCGGACAGGCAAAGCAGTTTCTGCATATCAACCGAGGCTCGTATGATGCATTTGCGCTGGCATTTGCTGAATCGGCAAATGATGATCTTTACGCAAAGCTTGGGATCGAAAGCTCCGAATTCGACGAATTGTTGAAAACTATCGGCGAAACAGAAGGCGAGATCGTTATTTTGCTCGGCAGCAATCTGTCGCCTAATGCCCAGGCTTTGCTTGCAAATGCGGCGGCCGGCTACGGCTCGGATACTCGCCGCGTCTTTCTCCATCCGCTGCCGCTGTATAACAATTCGGTCGGAGCAAATGATATGTCGGCCGGCAAAAAACCGCTGGAAGATGTTTTGAGAAACTCGAAGGCATTGTTGATCGCCGGAAGCCTTCAGGACTCGATCGTTTTAACCGGCAAGGATTTCATAGTCGTGCAGGAGCTTTTTGAAACCGAAACGACCGCGTTCGCCGACGTTATTTTACCTGCCGCGTCATTCGCTGAGGTTGACGGAACATTTACAAATAATACCGGTTTCGTCCAGAGAGTCCGCAAAGCCATCGAGCCGATTAACCAGGCAAAGGCAGATTGGGTAATTACCAGCCTGATCGCACGCGAAATGGACGTCGATTTCGGATACGATTTCTCGGCATCGGCGGTTTTCAGGACAATTGCAGATAATGTTCCAGCGTACGCGGGGCTTCGATATCCGGCACTCAAGGACGAATCGAAAGCAGTTCAGGTCAAACATGCTATCTCTGTAAAAAAAGATCTTTCGACTGTGATCGATTCACTCACATCGAGCTTAGAAATGATGGGCGAACCAGGTGTAAAGAACACAGTCACGCCGCCAGTCGGCCATAAACTGCACAGGCTAACGACGATGACGAGCAAGACTGCTCAATTTCATTTGCTTGCTCACGGCAATCCTAAACCGGAGAATTTATTAGTTTCTCCGCTTGCGCAGTTTGAGCTTAATGGCTCGCCGAAGATCATAGAATTGGCAGAGGCCGCGACCGTCGGCGCTGGAGATAGAGAATAGTTAGGCCGCCAATTGGCGGCACGTTTTTATGGAATCCGTTATAGAAACTGCATTTCCTTTTATAGTGTTCAGCGTAGCGATCTTTCTTGCCTTTCAAGGTGTGCTGATGATCGTCGCGTACACAGTTTTGGCCGAACGTAAGATTCTTGGCTGGATTCAGGGGCGAATCGGTCCCAACCGCGTCGGGCCATGGGGCGTTTTGCAACCATTCGCCGATCTTTTTAAATTTATCTTTAAGGAAGACATTGTTCCGGATAAATCTACAAAGTTCATCTATTTTCTTGCTCCGCTTGTGGCATTGACTTGTGCCCTGCTGCCGATAGTCGTGTATCCGTTCGGGCCGAGAATTACCGATCCGCTTGGCTGGGCAATTCCATATACCAGCGGAATTCCCTATCTTGGCGATTTCGTTGCATGGCTCGCTCCGCGGGCTTTGAACATGCCGATGACGATCTCGCAGATCGATGTCGGTCTCTTATTTGTTTTGGGAATTACGTCGGTTGGCGTTTACGGGATCGTACTTGCCGGATGGTCGTCGAACAGCAAATACAGCCTGATGGGCGGGCTTCGCTCGTCTTCGCAGATGATCTCGTATGAGCTGGCAATGGGAGCGTCCGTAATTGGCGCCGTGATGCTGGCGGGAACGCTCGATCTGAATGGAATAATTTACGCTCAGATTCGTTCGCCCTTTAAGTGGTTCATTATTCCGCAATTCATTGGCTTTATCGTTTTTTTGATCTCCGCCTTTGCGGAAACGAACCGCGTCCCGTTCGATCTACCGGAAGCCGAAACTGAGCTTGTCGCTGGATTTCACACTGAATATAGCGCTCTTAAATTCGCCCTGTTTTTTATGGCCGAATATGTGAATATGTTCACTGTTTCGGTGATGACGACAGTTCTGTTTCTCGGCGGCTGGTATATTCCGGGGTTGGACCTTCTGGCAAGAACTATTGGATTTGAGTGGCTATTCGGAGTTGGGACTATTGGCTATGCCCTTCTCAGCCATATCGGTTTTTTAGGCAAGATCTGTGCTTTTTTGTTTTTATTTATCTGGATTCGCGGAACCTTGCCACGTTTTCGGTTCGATCAGCTGATGAATTTCGGCTGGAAATTTTTGCTGCCGCTGGCACTGGCGAATGTGATACTGACGATTGTTATTGTTTATTTTTTGAATAGTTAGGTTATGAGTTCAAACTTTAGTTTGTCTAAAAAGAACCCCGCTCGCTACCGCTCGCGGTTCTGACAATGAGCAAGCTGAAGCTTGAACTCAGAACAAAGATATGGCTTCTGAAATTCTATTTTACCTGTTCGCCGGATTTGCGATCGCCTGCGCAATTTCAATGGTTTACCACAAGAATCCGATGTACAGCGCCGTCTCACTGGTCGGTGTATTCATTGCGCTGTCGTGCATTTATGTGACGCTCGCCGCACCGTTCATCGCGGCCGTGCAGATTCTGATCTATGCCGGTGCGATTATGGTCCTGGTCGTTTTCGTCATCATGCTGCTGAACATGGACGAAGACAAGCCGCTGAATCGCCTTAGATATTTGTACGCCGTCGGCGGCGGGCTTGGATTGATTTTGCTGGCGCAAACATTCTTTATTTTTTATGCAGTAATGCGGGCGCCGAAGCAGGCGGTCGATACGAGTGAAACGGTCGGGAAAACATTGAGTATCGGAACGGGAATGTACACTGAATATTTGCTGCCGGTAGAGATCGTCGGCGTTCTGCTGCTAATGGCCATTATCGGCGGAGTGATCCTTGTACGCAGGTTATCGCCGCCGCAATTAGAATTAATTGTCAATAAAGAACTCGAAAGGCGTCACCCAGACGAAGAAAAAGACGATTTTAGAGTAGCTTTGTAAAATTGGTTTTCAGACTCTTGTCCGATCTTGGACCAGACTTTGAACTTTGGATTAACAAAAATGGAACCGAGTTTAGAAATTTATCTTGCACTTTCCGGCATACTGTTCACGATTGGAGCCGTTGGCGTGATCTTCAAACGCAATGCTCTCGGGATGTTCATGTGCATCGAGCTGATGCTCAACGCCGTAAACCTGACATTTGTCGCGTTTTCGCGTTATTACTCCGATGTAACCGGACAACTTTTCGTATTCATGGTAATGAGCGTCGCCGCCGCCGAAGCCGCAGTCGGCCTTGGCATCATTATCGCGTTTTTCCGCAACCGGCTTTCAATAGATGTCGATGACGCAAGTATCTTGAAGAATTAGGCCTGACCAATGACTGAAAACAATCTTTTAAGTCTAATAATTTTTGCCCCGCTGGCCGGTGCGGTGATCAATTGGCTGATCGGCGGGCGGCTGAAGAACGAAACGTTTAGCGGCTTGGTGGCGTGCGGGACGATTGCGATCTCGACAATTGTCGCGTTTATGATCGCGTTTGGAATCGGGACGCTGCATTTGGGAGCGCTTCAGGACGGCGGGCCGGCTGTGGTTCTGGATCATTTGTGGACATGGATACAGGTCGGCGGATTTCGGGCTGATTTCGGATTGGGAATGGACAGGCTTTCGGGAATTTACGCCTGTTTTATTACATTTGTCGGGCTGCTCATCCATGTTTTCGCGACCGGATATATGCACGGCGACAAAGGATTCTATCGCTTTTTCGCTTACCTGAATTTGTTCATGTTCTCGATGCTGACGCTCGTTTTGGCGGATAATTTTCTGCTGATGTTCGTCGGCTGGGAAGGCGTTGGGCTGTGCTCTTATTTGCTCATCGGTTTTTATTTGAAAAAAGATGAGGCACGCGAAGCTGCGAAAAAGGCTTTCGTAATGAACCGCATCGGCGATTGGGGCGTGCTGATCGGCATATTTTTAATATTTGGATTGACCGGGACGATCTCGTTTTACGACAAATCGGTGGATGGCGTGCAGGTGGCTAGTGCTCTGAATATCTTCGCCCGATTGGCTCAGGAACCTTTTGCCTGGGGAGCGATCTTTGCGGGTGGAATTACATCGGTCGCCGTTCTGCTGTTTATCGGAGCGACCGGAAAATCGGCGCAGATCCCTTTGTTCACTTGGCTGCCGGACGCAATGGCCGGGCCGACACCGGTTTCGGCTTTGATCCATGCGGCAACGATGGTTACGGCCGGTGTTTACATGGTCGTCCGGTGCAACGCTATATTTCAAAACGCTCCGACCGCGATGTTTATCGTCGCGATGATCGGTGCCGCGACGGCGATCTTTGCCGCAACCATCGGACTTGCCCAAAACGATATTAAAAAGGTTCTCGCGTATTCGACTGTGTCGCAGCTTGGCTATATGTTCCTCGCCTGCGGCGTCGGGGCCTTCATCGCTGCGATTTTCCATGTGATGACGCACGCGTTTTTCAAAGCGCTGCTATTTCTCGGCTCCGGTTCTGTCATTCATGGAATGCATCACGAGCAGGACATGCGGAAAATGGGCAACCTGCGGAAGTACATGCCGATCACCTTTATCTCAATGATGATGGGTTGGCTGGCGATCTGTGGTATTCCAATATGGGCCGGATTTTTCTCGAAGGACGAAATACTTTATAAAACCTTTGCCGCGCCCAATCTGCCTGAGCCTTGGAATTACGTTCTATGGATTGTCGGGTTGATAACCGCTGTTCTGACGGCAGTTTACATGACTCGGATGATGTGGATGACGTTTTTCGGAACTGAACGTTTTCACGACGCCCTGCCGGAAGAAGGCCTTATTGACGGTTCCGACGAAGATGTGGTCGATCATGCTCATGCCTCCGAAGAACACGGCGATGACGAGGAAGAGCATCATCACGCGCTTCCGGCCGATTTCAAACCGCACGAATCACCGTGGACGATGACCGTGCCGCTGATCATTCTGGCAGTTCTATCGACGGCCGGCGGACTTGTCGGCGTTCCGTATGCACTAAGCAACGGAGCGATTCCGAATGTTTTCGAACACACGCTGGAGCCGGTGATTGCTAAGATCGGTCAGGATTCGCACGCTCCGATTCAAACGGAGAATAAAGCCCCGGCCGAGGTCAAACATTTTTATGCCGCCGCAGCACCGGCAACGGGAACTGAAGATGGACACGCCGCCCATTCGCCCGAGGAAATCCGTAACGAACGCCTGCTTGCCGGATTGTCTGTGCTTCTGGCCTTGAGCGGAATCGGTATCGGCATAATTCTGTTCGGCAAAACGCCGCTTCGTAAGGTGCCGCGTATTCTCGAACAAAAATGGCGTGTCGATGAATTTTATAATGGTTATATAGTCGATCCGATCACAAGGATTTCCCGCGAAGGCTTGTGGAAAGGGTTTGATGTCGGGTTTATCGACGGCATAGTCAACGGCGTCGGGCATTTTGTCGCGGAATTCGGAAATCTGGTCCGGCAGGTTCAGGTTGGATTCGTACGAAGCTACGCGGCATTCATTATGCTCGGAGCGATCGTCGTGATCGGATATTTTATATATTTCGGATTAAAGCTGATCGGATAGAGCAGGCTGCATTTGGCGGCACCGACGAATAAAAAAATGGATTTTATTACTGAAAATCTTTTGACGATCCTGATATTGCTTCCGGTCTTCGGGGCTCTGGCGACGCTTGGGCATCAGATGTTCTGGAAGCAGGAAAGTCATTTGAAGTGGGTGACGCTGGGCTTTACGCTGGTGAACTTTTTGGTGTCGCTTTTGTTGCTTGCCAATAAAGGTGCGGCTACCGCCAGCGGCTTTTTCTTTGAACAAAACACGCCGTGGATCAGGGCGATAAATACGAATTACCATGTCGGTGTAGATGGATTGAGTTTGTGGCTCGTGATTCTTACGACTTTCATAATGCCGATTGCCGTGATTTCAAGTTGGAATGCGGTTGAGAAACGCCCGGCAGCTTTTTATATCTTTATATTGCTGCTTGAAAGCGCGATGCTCGGCGTTTTTGTTTCGCTCGACCTGCTGGTTTTCTACCTTTTCTTTGAGGCTTCGCTTGTGCCGATGTTCTTTCTTATCGGTATCTGGGGCGGCGAAAATCGGATTTACGCGGCGGTCAAATTCTTTATTTTTACGGCCCTCGGCAGTTTATTGATGCTGGCGGCGATTATCGCACTTTATTATTTGCACACGGACGCGACCGGCGTCGGTTCGTTCGATTATGTAACGCTGCTGAATTCGATAAGGCTTGGAAACCTGACTTTCGCCGCGAGTACGGGCACATTTTTATTTCTGGCATTCGCACTCGCGTTTGCCATTAAAGTCCCGCTCTTCCCTTTTCACACCTGGCTGCCGGACGCCCATACCGAAGCTCCGACGGCCGGATCGGTGATCCTTGCCGCAGTGCTTCTGAAAATGGGAACGTACGGATTAATGCGGTTCTGCTTTACGCTATTTCCGGACGCCAGTCGCGAATTCGCTCCGGTATTTATTGTTTTAGCGATCATCGGAATTATCTACGGAGCGCTCGTCGCGATGGTCCAGCCTGATGTGAAGCGGCTTGTCGCTTATTCGTCGGTCGCTCATATGGGTTTTGTGATTCTGGGCATGTTCTCGTTTACCGAAATGGGAATGCAGGGCGCTGTTTTTCAAATGCTCGCACACGGTGTTTCGACCGGTGCTTTGTTTTTGCTTGTCGGATTTATTTATGAACGGCGGCACACGCGGGCGATCTCGGAATTCGGCGGGCTGGCAAATGTGATGCCCATTTACGCTACGATTTTTGTTATCACGGCAATGTCTTCGGTCGGACTTCCCTTTCTGAACGGCTTCGTCGGCGAATTTCTGATAATGGTCGGGATGTGGCAGTCGCAGGCACTTGCGGTAACGGCAACCGCCAACTGGAATTATATCGCGACAATGGCTGCGGGGATGGGAGTTATATTCGCCGCGGTTTATTTGCTTTGGATGATGCAGCGGGTGCTTTTCGGAAAAGTGTCGAACCCGAAAAATAAAAATCTGGCCGACCTAAGCTATAGGGAAATCGGATTAATGGTTCCGCTTCTGATCCTGATGGTGTTGATGGGCGTTTATCCAAAACCATTTCTGGACGCTACAAGAGAATCGGTCGTGTCTATCCAAAAAGGTATTATGGAACAGGCGGGCGGTACAGTTGCGCAGGATTCGAAAGCCGGCGAGCATGCAGCGGCAAAGGCGGCGCCGCATAATTAATTTTCGCCCTGGAATTTTGTATTTATTACGATGAACACATTGTTACTTTTAGATCTTGTAAACCCGAATACCAATGTTTCGATCATTCTGCCTGAATTGATCGTTGCGCTCGTTGGCGTGATCGTGATGGTTTACGACAGCTTTTTTCCGAAACAGCGAAATGTCACCGGTATTGTTTCGCTTATAGGACTTGCCGTTGCGGCAGTATTTCTAGCTCTTATGTGGACGGGCAGAACCTATTCCGCGGGTGCGTGGAACGGCATGATCGCCCATGATAATTTGCGAATGGGCTTTTCGTTCGTTTTCCTGCTCGTATCTGCGCTGACGATCTTGATCTCGACTATTTGGATTGAAAATGAAGAAGTACCGGTCGGCGAGTATCATGCACTGCTGATGTTCGCGACATTCGGAATGATGCTGATGGCGTCAGGTAACGATCTTGTAGTGATATTTCTCGGATTGGAAACGCTTTCTATTGCAACTTATGTTATGGCCGGGTTGCGGAAAGGCGATTTGAAATCGAACGAATCGGCGATGAAATATTTCATCCTCGGATCATTTGCGTCGGCATTTTTGCTTTACGGAATGGCGCTGATTTATGGAGCGACCGGATCGACGAACATTACCGAGATTGCCGCGAAAGTCGCCGATCCTAATTTTCCGGCACTGCTTCTGATCGGCGCGGCGATGCTGATAATCGGCTTTGGTTTTAAGGTTGCGACTGTTCCATTTCACATCTGGACGCCGGATGTTTACGAAGGAGCCCCGAGTCCTATAACCGGCTTTATGGCTGCCGGACCGAAAGCAGCTGCGTTTGCATCTTTCCTGCGAGTGTTCGTGCTCGGTTTTCCGCTGATCGCCGGTGCTCAGGCCTCCGGTTATCTGCATGAAACATGGACAACCGCATTAGCAGTGATGGCAGTTTTGACGATGACTGTCGGAAATGTTGCGGCGATAATGCAGAACAATATCAAGCGTATGCTCGCATATTCGTCTATTGCTCATGCGGGCTATGCACTCGTCGGATTTATCGGGGCGGGTGCCGCCAAAACGCCCCAGGCACGCGATGAAGCGATTGCGTCGGTAGCATTTTATATGCTGACCTATGCGATTACGAATCTCGGTGCATTCGCGATCATTACGTTCCTCGGCCAGAAGAACGACCGCAGAACGGAGATCGAGGATTACAACGGCATCGGTTTCAAATCACCGGTTTTGGCGTTTACCTTGTCGCTGTTTATGCTCAGCCTTTTAGGCCTGCCGCTGACCGCCGGATTTATGGGCAAGGTCCTGGTTTTCCGTCCGGCATTAGAGGCGGGAAATACGCTGCTCACGCTGGTTGTCGTTGCCGCCGTTATCAATACGGCGATCTCGGCGTATTATTATTTGCGGCTGATCGTCGTTATGTTCTTCCGCGAACGGACAACTTCGTGGAGCGAACCGAAAATGCCAGTCGCCCTTGGAGCAGCTCTTTTGATCACCGTCCTCGGCGTTTTCTATTTCGGGATATTCAGCGACAGTGTGATCGAAAAATTCTCGCGATCAATGCCGGCGATCAGCAGAGTAAAATAAAAGATACTCCCTTAATAAATACTCCGGGCAATTTACTCCTATAGGTCTTTCTTGATCCTCTTGTTCCGTGGATAAAATCTTTTTTTCTTCATGAGTAGTGATATTGAAATCCGCGAAAAGCTGGCCGACGACTGGATTCCGTTCATTTACAGCGAAAAGGTTCGCTCCCAGCGGACGCGTTCCGTTGAACTGAAAGCGCCGGAGCGGGAGAATACCGCCGAGATTTTGCATACGCTTCTTGGTATTGAATTAAAGGTCAAGAAAAATCGTTTCGCCTGCCCCGACCTTGCTACGGCCCGGTATTTACGGGTTTTTGCACGCATCGGTTGTACGCACATTGCCATTCCTTACGATATTACAAAAATCTCGACTATCGCCGATCAACTTGAGGAAGCCTGGCAGAAACTGCTGCTGGTGTTAAAGGACAAGCTTAAAAAGAAGCTGCCGCCCGCAAAGAAAAGGGCACGGGCAAAACTGATTACTGAAATTCGTTCGGAGATAGCAAAGATCGGTGCCGGCGAGCTTAGGCCGGAATTCAAACAATCGACCAAGCAAAGGAAAACTTGATATAATCATCAAAGATTAGGAAATCGCCGTTTCGATTTTACGGCGATTTCACATAGGATTAAGGATATGTTTGACGCAGCGATAGCACCATCGGTTTCGGAAGAATTACCGTTCCCATATAACAAGCGGACTTTTTGCCGCTATGAACCCATTGAGAAAAGGATAGTCCACGCACGGGTTTTGATTGTAAACAGCCTGCTGCGTTACGAATCGGACCTCTCGCCGCTGGCCGCAACCGATTGGAACGGCACGACCGAAGGCAAGCTCAAATTCGAACGCCGCGTATCTTCGATGGCCTGTAATAACATCGCCAACAACGTTCTGCGGCTGGTCCAGAATCCAAAAACTCTTACCGTGCATCTCTCCGAAGTCGCGGAAGCCGCCGATGCTTTTAAACCCGACGCAATCGTGATGAGCGGCACTTTCACCGATTTCGATTACTACAATCAGGAACAGCTCGCGAAATTTTCCGCGTTTATTAAAAAGACGAAAATTCCGGTGCTGGCTATCTGCGGCTCTCATCAACTGGTTGCCGCAGCATTCGGATCGAAACTAAAAACCCTTGACGATCTTGAGCTTTCGGAAAAACGCACCGATAGGTTGGTCGAGTATCAGTACCGCTTCGTCAAGATCGTGGACGATGCCGATCCGATCTTCGAAGGCAACCGCGACGAATCGTCCGGCGTCTGGCAGGACTATACAAAGGAGGACGACATCCTCCGCGTCTGGCAAAACCACGGCGTCCAGGTCGAAGGCGTACCTGAAGGCTTCAAGCTATTGGCCACGTCATACCTTTGCAAAAACCAAATGATGGCCAAAAACTCGGACGGCCAAATGATCTATTCCGTCCAGTTCCACCTAGAAAAATCCTTCGAAGACTGGTCAAAAAACCCGACCCGCTGGGAACACCCCAACGAATCCCGCGACGGCCGCATCCTGTTCGAAAATTTCTTAAAACTCGCAACTCGGCACCGGCAAGGTTAGCACTTCATCGAAGTTGAACAAAAAAAAAGAGGCGGGTCAAAATCCCTCCTCTAGTCGTTTAGATCATCAACAGCCTATTTCTCGGCAACGCCTTTTACGAAATTGCTTAGGGAATTCAAGCCATTGGTCACGTTGTTCGAATTATACTGTAATGTCGAATTACCACCGCCGCTTATTTCGTAGCGGGGAGAAAGAAAACAGCTTAGGTTATTCGGGGTACGCGCCAGGCTGTTGGCGTCGAATGGAGCAACGACCATACTTCCCTGTAAATTACCGCCTCCGGCACCTGAACGTTCAAAACCGGCAGGGCCGGTCACAATTACCAATCCTTTCCAATTGAATTCGCCATGAAATCGCAGTTTTCCCATGACGACCAAGATGCCGCCGCCGTCTCCGCCAAGGGTAAGATCGCCATCTACATACGTTATTCCGGTGCCGGCAGTATAATTGCCATAATCTGAGTTGTTATTGTTATTCGGCGGCGTCACACCGGGCGCATAGTAGTCACCCGACGCGTCAGCTACGCCTTTTAACTGCTGCAGAGCCGCATTTAAATTTGCCGGTGATTGCAGCCAGAAAGGAAGTTCATCCGAGACATTCGCCGACACGCCGAAGACGCTTCCGTTCATACCCGCTACGGCTGAATTCACCAGACCCAAGTTTATATCGTTGGTTACTCCTACGGGCGGGAGAAAGGCCTTAAGAAGAGCGTCCTTTCCCGAATACACGATTGGCGCGGAACTACCCGGATCAAATAGAAAATTAGATGTAGTTTGGTGCGGATTGCATGGAGCTGTGCCGGAGAGGTTAGTACAGCGGGCTCCGATCAACGTTAACGGCGACGGTGCTTCCAGACCGTTGAAATAATCTTTTTGGATAATCGACTCGAGTTCCTTGCGCGCTCCATGGGGGCCGAATCCGATCGAGCGAATCAAAAGCCTGATGGGCTGTGGCGCCGACATGGTGCCAGTTATCGTTGTAACGCCGGGACTTGCGAACGATCCGGGATAAGGAATAACGTTGTATCCTGAACGATAATATCCTTCAGGAGCAGCAAGAAAGATATTTTCGATTGTACGGCCGCATCCGGCGCTTCCGGTTCCATCGGAAGCGCAATCCACTCCCGATGGCGGCGTGAGTGTTATCTCGCTGCTTTGAGCGACATAAACCTTTGAATCGAAGAACAGCCTGACATTTCCTGCTGAGCCGGTCGTAACCGTTCCCGGATCGATATGGCCGCGAATGGTTTTAGTCGTGTTGTACGGCTGGCTGACATTTACGTTGATAATAAAACGGACACGTGCCGGGAGCATTGTGACGTCTCCGCCCAACGGGCCGACCCTCATTTCAAACCGGCCGAAATCCGCGGGGGATTCCCCGGTGGAGACATCAAGTGTGGTAGAGCCTTTTGGAACGTAGGTAATAGATACAGCCCTTCCACTGCCATCGGTCCATGATTTAGTCGTTCCATTTATTGAACTTTCGATAAAACCAGAAGTGCTGTAGGTGACGGTATCTCCAACGTTGTCCGGATCACTCACGTTTACGCTGTAAGCCATACCATTTTTTTCAGTATAAGCTGCCGGATCGCCTAGAACAATCCTGTCCGGGTTCGCAGCTGGAAAATTATATGTCATCCACCGCGACAAACGGGCGGGATAAGCGTTTCCGCTTGCATCCAGATCGTTAGGGATATTAGAAGACACCGTTTTGACCGCCTTAAAATAATCTATCCGGTTTTTTTTATCTGTTATAGGCTTATTCCCATCCAAAAGCGGTCCAGGCTTAATACCGTTTTCGGTATTTCCGCGCAACACGCTCACGACTGACTGAATACCGCTTTCAGCCGCATAGTATGCCTGCTCTTCAGCCGTCGCATCTGTCACATTTGCTGTATTCATCGATGCTTCTATTAACAAGGCCGAAACGGCGACCATTAGCAGAAAAGAGATCATTAAAACCATGATGAGAACTGCACCGCGCTCATCTTTTCTGCATCTTTTCTGTATTTTTTCCTCTATATGTTGTTCCATATTCAACCTTTACGCGCATTCTTAATACTGTCGAAGCATATAATCGGCGTTCCGCAAGGTAACATCCGATACCAAAACGACGTTCTGAGGATTTACCTGTCCTTGTATCGCCGGCAGTGAAACGCTCACCGTTACCCTGACGCGGCCTGTGTTTACCGTCGGGACAAGATTTGGCCCAGCCGCCGGATTCGTGCCGACGTAATCAAAATACGCAAACGAGAGGGAACTTATCCGATTGATGATCGTGGATGTGGTGCCGTTTGCGTCGTGACGAAGGATCGATTGTGTTGCCGGGTCAAAATAGTAAGTTATATTTTCCCCGGGATCGTTAAAAGTTTCATTATTGTTTACGATATTCGAGCGAAAATGCAGTTTGCCCGCATCTGAATCAGTACCTAAAACTATTCCATTTCCCGCCAAACCGTAGCCGGAATTTGCAAGTTCACGCGAGATCACATTAAGTGCTGCCTGGGCAGAAGTAAGTGCGTCCGTGCGGCTGCTTTCCCGCTGGCGGGTTGCCAACGATTTTGCAAACAATGTGGACACCAACCCTAGGATGATCAGCATTATCGTCATCGCGATAATAAGCTCGACAATGGAAAAACCGAACTCTTTTGCATTTTTATTTCGTTTTTTCATGTTTCTTTAATTCGAGCGCACACGACGGAATACTGCACGTGTTGCATTCGCCGTTATCCAGGTGCCGTTGCTACCAGCCGGAGTAACGGTCACGGTGATTTCCTTTATTGTCTTTGTGACGTCTACCTGAGGTAAGGGATTATTAGCCGTGAAAGGGTCGTCGTCTACGGTGACATTTACAAGGTAAACAGAGTTGTCCGCCGCCGTAACCGTTTGGGCGGTCTTAACACCCCCGGCTAGCCTGGCGTCGATCACCGCGGGTGCGACTACGGGGTTAAACTTAAGGCTTCGTAAAAGTTCAACTTCCTGCTGTAGCACGGAAAGAGCCTGTGACCGTCGACTGTTACCCGTGTTGTAGACCGTCGCATAGGTGAATGCAGCGAATACTCCCATCACCACGATCATTAGGATCACTAAAGCTATGATCACCTCGATGAGTGAAAAACCGCTATCCCGTTTTACCGCCTCGGGTGAAAAACGTTTCATTTCGTTTTTAATCGTCATATTCTTGAAGACTTGAAGTCATTTACAGACTGCAGGTTGTATTTGAATTCGTAACTACTACATAGCAATTGATTGTGGGTGGGCTATTCGTAATGACCGGAGTTGGAACTGCGGTGGGCGACTGTCCGTCCAGCATGACCGCGACGGTTCCGGATGTGGAAAGTGATATTACGGTCCTATCCGGTGATGTGGTCGAGCAGTCAGTGCTGCTGCAGATCGTAAAAACTACCGGATTAACGGCTGTTCCTGCATTATCGGTTGCAATCACATGCCCGCGTTGATTAAAACGAATTGTGACGGGATAATTTATTCCCACATCTGAGACGACTATTTGTGTTGCCGCGCGCTGAGCGAAATCTACAACTCGTACTTCATTCGCGAGTAATGTCCTATTTTCGTCGAAGTCGATCTGTGCTGTAAACGAGGACGGACCGGTTAGTACTACATTCGCCTGTTCTGCGGGAACGCTGGCTCGGCGTTTGACGGAATCAAACCGGGCGCGTTCCAAATAGTTTTTAAATTCCCGTGTTATCGCCTGCCTTTGCAGGTCTACTTTAGAACGGCTGAAAGTCAATAGAGCAAGCGTTGATAAAACTCCTATGATTACGATCACGATCAAGAGTTCGATCAAGGAAAAACCGATCTGCTCATTGGTTCCGATTCTGCTCATCGATTTATATTCTCCTGGCGGCTTTGAAATGCTGGCTTTTGCGATGTGGGGTGACTGACTCTCCCTTTAAGTTTTATCACATAAGGAGAAAATGCGTCAACAAGTTTTTACAACATTTAATTTTGTAAGGATCATTTATTTTTTGTTTATTCTATAAGAAATAAAAACGAATTGCCGAAATTTCAGAATCCGTTTGTTTAGATTAGCCCTAAATTATTTATTGATAGAACGTTAGTGAGTGAGTCGTCGAACTTACGATCAAGCAGCCTGCCATTATCGGGCACGTAAAGATTCTTTAGTTTCACGACCGCACCGCCAACCAGCCGCCAACATGTTTCTATATCCGGAGCACCACCAGATGTCCGATTTTTTCGGAGTTTGATACAGTAAAACTTGACACCGTTTTACAGTACCAAAGTGGCAAAACTACTGTACCAAACTACCGGAATGACTGTATCAAAGTGGTCAATTCACTGTATCAAACTCAATAAATACGGCATCGGCACCCAAAAACGGCGAAAATTCAGCGGCACTAAGAATTACACACTTGGTCGCGGACCAATATTGTTATTTAAATCGCCGATCTGGCGTTGCACAAACTGTGGTACGTGCCACAAATGAAACAAAAATTCATGAAAAAATCATGATTGGTAATAACCGATTTGTCGGCAGAGGCTATTCGAAGCACTGCGCCGGCACATTTTCCAGGGTGTTTACAATTAGCATGTCAACAACGGCATTGAAATCGCCGCCGGTTTCTTCGAATACTTTGAGCTGGTCGTCGGCGGAAGTGCCGCGTTCGAGTATGGTGTGAATATGCTCGATCTCTTTGCGGGAATCCAGCGGGTCAACGACATCATCGACAAATTCGAGCAGTTCGCGGATAAGGTCTTTTACCGGAACTTCCTTTTGTTTGCCGAGATCGAGCAGATTGCCGTCGAGGCCATAGCGAATCGCCCGCCATTTATTTTCCAGGATCAATCTGCGGTGATAGATGCGGAATCCGAGATTTTTATCGAAAAGAGTTGTGAGTTTCGCGACGATCGCCTGAAACAAAGCGGCAACGGCGATTGTGTCATCGACCCGCGTCGGGATGTCGCAGATGCGGAATTCGAGCGTCGGAAAAAGGTGATGCGGACGTACATCCCACCAGATCTTAGAGCCGTCCTGCATACAGTTCATCTTTATTAAAAGATCGACGTAGGTCTGATACTGCTGGTAGGATTCGAAGGTGTCCGGTATCTCGGTTCGCGGGAATTTCTTAAAAACTTCGCTGCGGTAGGATTTTAGGCCGGTATTAAAGCCGAGCCAGAAAGGCGATGAAGTCGTCATTGCTAAAATATGCGGCAAAAAATAACGCGCGGCATTCATTATCTGAATCCGCCGCTCGATGTCGGGAATTCCTACGTGAACATGCACGCCGAAGATCAGCAGCGAACGGGCAACCATCTGCAGCTCGTCCACAAGCAGTTTGTACCGGTCGCCGTCGTAGATCAGCTGCTCCGACCATTTCGAGAAAGGATGGGTCGAAGCCGCGACGATCTCCAATCCCTTTTTACGTGCGAGGCTCGAAATAATGCAGCGAAGAGTCGTGATGTCTTCACGGGCCTCTTTAATATTCGCACAAACGCCGGTGCCGACCTCGATCATCGACTGGATCATTTCCGGCTTTATCTTCTCGCCGAGAAGCAGCTTGCCCTCTTCCAAAATCTCCGAAACATGCGATTTCAGCTCGCGCGTTACGGGATCTACGATCTGGAACTCTTCCTCAATGCCAAGCGTAAATTGACTGAACATATATTTTCAAGAGTTTTGACTGCGAAAATTTATTTTAGGTATGAGAACTTTTACAGTATTCTAACTCATTTCTCGTTATACCGAAAAACATTTACTGCTTATCCATTTCCTTCGCGATCTTTAGGAACGCTTCGGCGGCGTGAGACAGGACGGAATTGCGGCGGTAAACGATGTGCAGTTTTCTCTCGAACTTCATCTCGTTTACCGATAAGCCAACGAGCTGGCCGCTGGCGATCTCGGCTTTTGCGGTAAGTTTTGGAACGAGTGCGACGCCGATGCCGGTTTCGACCAAGCGTTTTATCGCCTCGAGCGAAGGCAGTTCGACTGCGATATTTAACGGTGTTTTGTGTTTTTCAAATGATTCAATGACTTTATTCCGGTACGGCGAAACGGCGTTGTGAGCGATGAAGGTTTCGCCGCCCAGTTCTTTAATGGACACTTTCGTTTTATCAGCCATTGGATGTTGGGGTGCAACGATCAAAATCAGCTCGTCGGCCATAACAGAAACAGATTTGACGGATTCGTCGTCCGGTTTGAATGAAATAACGCCGAGCTCGGCTTCCCGTGCGGTGATCTCCTTCGGGATTCGGCTGGCGACTCCGCGCTGAACCTCGATCTTAATTAGCGGATGCCGTTTGCGGAATTCCTGGATTACGGGCAAAAGATAAAAAACCGTGTGTTCGTTGGCGCTTATCGTCACCTTGCCGTTGTGCAGGTTGCGCATTTCTTTGATCGCGGTTTGGGCCGAATACCGCAGGTTCATCATCTGCCTGGCGTATTCGAGCAGCAATTCTCCAGCGTAAGTAAGTGTTCCGTCTTTTGATGACCGGTCAAAAAGCTTTTCTCCAATCTCGTTTTCCAGCCGCCTGATCGCCTGGCTGACTGCAGGCTGCGTCCGTTCTAATACCTCTGCTGCCCGTGAAAAGCTTTTTTCTCTCGCAACAGTTACCAGAACTTCCAATTGATTAATGTCCATATTAATAGATCGTTATAGCGCTAATTGTCTCTTAGTGCATTTTACATAAGTTTTTGTAATGTCTTTAGGCACGAATCCAAAACCCTTTCACGCCAGCTTATCATTATATTACTAAAGATTATGTTAAATAGGAATATATAATGTTGACTTTGTTTAAGACTAGATTATAACATCCAATATCAGGTTCTGACCGCCGAAATTAATTAGAAATATGAGCAACACCGAACAGATCGCTATTTTCGATACGACGCTGCGTGACGGCGAACAGTCGCCCGGCTGCTCGATGTATCTGGAAGAAAAGATAGAAATGGCCCGGCAGCTGGAACGGCTCGGCGTAAATGTAATCGAGGCCGGCTTTCCCGTCGCTTCGGAAGGCAATTTCCGGGCGGTACGGGCCGTTTCGGAAGAATGCGAATCGGCGACGTTGCCGCTCTTTGCCGCACCGTCATTGAAGATGTTTACCGTGCCGCCGAAGCTCTTAGAAAAGCGAAGAGGCCGCGCATTCACACTTTTGTCGCAACATCGGATATACATCTCGAATACAAGCTGAAAAAGACGAGGGCCGACGTTTTGAGGATGACAAAAACCGCAATCCGAGCCGCTCGCAACTTCGTCGACGAAGTAGAATTTTCGGCCGAAGACGCTACACGCAGCGATATTGATTTTATCTGCGAGATCTTCGATGCGGCGGTCGAGGCCGGTGCGACGGTTTTGAATATTCCGGATACCGTCGGATACACTTTGCCGACTGAATTCGCGCACTTAGTTGAAACCGTTAAGAAAAAAGTTGTCGGCGATAAGCCGGTGACGATCAGCGTCCATTGCCACAACGATCTTGGTTTGGCTGTCGCTAATAGTTTGGCCGCCATCAATGCCGGAGCGAGACAGGTCGAATGTACCGTAAACGGCATCGGCGAACGGGCCGGGAACGCGTCGCTGGAAGAACTAGTCATGGCGTGTGCGGTTCGCTCTGACAAGATTCCTTATTTCAACACGATCGACACTACGCAGCTTTACCCGACGAGCCAGCTTCTATCATCAATTATCAGCTTTGGCGTACAGCCGAACAAAGCTATCGTCGGCCGCAACGCTTTTGCGCACGAGGCCGGAATTCATCAGCATGGCGTACTGAGTAATCCTCTGTGTTACGAAATAATGACGCCCGAATCGGTCGGTGTACCGAGCAACAATATAGTGCTCGGCAAACATTCCGGCCGTCACGCTCTGCATTCGCGGTATGAGGAGCTCGGGTATCAATTCGACGCTGTCGAAATCACCGAAATATACTCGAAATTCGTAGCTTTGGCCGACCGCAAAAAAAATATTTACGATCAGGATCTGCTGGCGATAATGCCGAACCGAGTTCCGGCAGCCGTCGCGGCTAAGTTCTGAGTTCAAGCTTCAGCTTGTCTTTTCGCTAACCCAAAGACAAGCTGAAGCTTGAACTCAGAACTTTATAACATATGAAAATCACAGTATTACCAGGAGATGGGATCGGCCCGGAGGTCACGCGCGAAGCGGTCAAAGTTTTAACCGATGTTGGTGCAATTTTCGGGATCGCGTTCGAAACCGAACATCATCTCATCGGCGGGGCGGCAATAAAAGCAGCGGGCTTGCCGCTGCCGGATGAGACTTTACGTTCTTGCGGCGACAGCGACGCCGTGTTGCTCGGAGCGGTCGGTTCGCCCGAATTCGACGATCTGCTACCCGAATATCGGCCCGAGATCGGATTGTTGGGTTTGCGGCGGGCGCTAGGCGGATTTGCGAATCTGCGTCCGGCAAAGGCGATCCCGGCATTAATCGATTCATCGCCGCTTCGACCGGAGATTTTCGAAGGCACCGATTTGCTCATCGTTCGCGAGCTTCTCGGCGGGCTTTATTTTGGCGAACCTCGCGGATTTAATTCGGACAAGACCGAGGCATTTAATACGATGCGGTATGGCATCAACGAGATCGAACGGATCGCTCGGACCGCTTTCGAACTCGCCAAGGGCCGCAAGAGTAAGGTAACTTCGGTCGATAAGGCAAATGTCCTTGAAACATCGCGGCTTTGGCGGACCATTGTTACGGAGATAGCAAAAAAATTTCCGTCAGTCGAACTCGAACATTTACTGGTCGATTCGTGTGCGATGCACCTCGTTACCAATCCATCGCGGTTCGACGTAATCTTGACGGAAAACCTTTTCGGCGATATTTTGTCTGATGAAGCGGCCGTTTTGACCGGTTCGCTGGGTATGCTGCCTTCGGCGACAATTGGTGGACGAGTAAATCTTTATGAACCGGTCCACGGATCGGCTCCCGCTATCGCCGAGAAGAATATTGCAAACCCGCTCGGTGCGATTGCTTGTATTGCAATGCTCTTTCGGCATACCGCAAAAAACGAGGCCGCCGCTAAAGCAATTGAAGATGGTATTACCAAGGTTTTGGAAGAAGGTTATCGAACCGCTGATATTGCTATTCAGAACTGCCGAAAATTGGTTTCGACCAGCGAAATGGGAACTCTGGCAGCCCGGTACGCCGTTGACAGCGCCAATTTCAGTTATGCTTATCATGGCGTTTAAGTATTTCGAAAAGAGCCGTTACAAGGCAAGAAATCCAAAGAAATGAAAACGCTTTACGATAAAATTTGGGATGCACATATAGTTCATGAAGAAGCTGAAAAACCTTCATTAATTTATATAGATCTGCATCTTATCCACGAAGTGACCTCGCCCCAGGCATTCGAAGGCTTGCGGCTTAATTCTCGAACTGTCCGGCGCCCCGAAATGACCTTTGCAACGGTCGATCATGCTATCCCGACGATCAATCGACATTTACCCTTCAACGATCAGGTAGCAGCGAAGCAGGTTGACGCTCTGCGTAAAAACTGCGTCGATTTTGGTGTTCGTTTGTACGATTTGGCCCACATTGAGCAGGGCATAATCCACGTTTTCGGACCGGAGCAAGGATTGACACAGCCGGGAATGACGATAGTTTGCGGCGATTCGCACACGTCAACGCACGGAGCTTTCGGAGCTTTAGCGTTCGGCATCGGAACGAGCGAGGTCGAGCACATATTGGCAACGCAGACTTTGCAGCAAAAGAAGGCGAAAAACCTAAAGATAAACGTCGCGGGTTCGCTGCCTTTTGGAGTTACCTCAAAGGACCTGATCCTCGGCATCATTAATCAAATCGGCACGGACGGAGCGACAGGCTATGTTATCGAATACACCGGAAAGGCGATAGAAGAACTTTCAATCGAAGGCCGAATGACAGTCTGCAACATGAGTATCGAAGCCGGTGCAAAGGCCGGTTTGATCGCGGCCGATGAAAAGACATTTGCGTATATTAAGGACCGGCCTTTTGCACCGGCAAGTGAATCGTGGGAACGGGCTGTGCGGAATTGGAGAACATTGAAATCGGACGGCGGTGCATCGTTCGATAGGATCGTCGAGATTGACGCGGGCAATCTCGAACCGTATGTGACCTGGGGGACGTCGCCGGAAATGTCAGCCAAGATAACCGACGCAGTTCCGGCATTAGCGGGTGAAATTGACGGTAGATCGTTCGACCGCGCGCTGAAATACATGGGACTTGAACCATCACAAAAGATAGATGAAATCAAAATCGACCGGGCTTTTATCGGCTCCTGCACCAATTCACGGATCGAAGACCTTCGCGAAGCCGCTAAGATCGCGCGCGGGCATCACGTCAGCAGCAAAGTAAACGCGATGGTCGTTCCCGGCTCGATGGGAATAAAACTGCAAGCCGAGCAGGAAGGCCTTGCGAAAATATTCGTTGACGCCGGTTTCGAATGGCGCGACGCGGGCTGTTCGATGTGCCTTGCGATGAATGAAGACATTCTGCTGGACGGTGAACGCTGCGCCTCGACCAGCAACCGCAATTTCGAAGGTCGGCAGGGCCGCGGCGGGCGGACACATCTTGTAAGCCCATCGATGGCGGCGGCGGCCGCGATTGCGGGACATTTTGTGGATGTGAGGAATTGGATTTTTAAGGATTAGTTCAGCAGGTTGGGAGCGTGTTGTATTAGATGATCAAATGAACAAATTCACAAAGCACAACGGCCGCACGGTTCTTCTCGATGCAGCAAATGTCGATACCGATCAGATCATACCAAAACAGTTTCTGAAACGGATTGAACGGACCGGTTACGGCGAATTTTTATTTCACGATTGGCGTTTCGCGGCGAATGGTTCGATTAATAAGGATTTTATCCTCAACGATCCTCGATATGAAGGATCTTCGATTCTCATTACCGGTGCAAATTTCGGCTGCGGTTCGTCACGCGAGCATGCGGCGTGGAGCCTATTGGATTATGGATTTCAAGTAATTATCGCGACGAGTTTTGCGGAGATCTTTTATAACAACAGCCTTAAAAACGGCCTTCTTACAGTCGTTCTAAATGAAGCGGACATTGGTGTTTTATCCACAACTACAAAAAATCAAACCGGTTATTCCGTCTCCGTCAATCTGGTCGAACAGACTATTTCCGACGGTGATTCATTCTCCGCGTCATTCAATATCGACTCTTTTCGCCGCCATTGCCTTCTTAATGGACTGGACGATATCGCTCTAACGCTCGAACACGAAGCGAAGATTTCAGATTATGAGAATCGCCAGATCGCATAGATTGTTAGCAGCGACCATGGTTCTTTTCTTGTCGGAACCGAGAGCAATTGCGACTGGGTTCTTTGCCGGAGTTCAAAAGCGCAAAGTTGGGATTATGCAGGACATTCAACGTTGAACTCTGAACCTTAAACTCAGACCAGCTTTGGCTCCCGGTTCTTACCTATCAACCTCCCGGCGCCGCACCCGTCGTGTTTGCATTTTTCAATTCGGCAAGTTACCATAAAGGCTCGTTAAACTATGGGTTTTGAATCCAAAAACTGCGGTTTAACGTAGATCGAATTTACGCTGTTTGCCCTCAAAAGCGCACTTCTATGGGATTCTCGACAATCGCGATCCACGCCGGAAACGAGCCTGACTCTGCGACAGGCGCCGTAGCCGTCCCGATCTATCAAACATCGACTTATGCCCAGGATGGACTCGGCAAACACAAAGGTTTTGAATACGCCCGTACGCAGAATCCGACACGCTCAGCTCTGGAAACAAACATTGCAGCTTTGGAAAACGCTAAATTCGGGTTTGCGTTCGCTTCGGGAATGTCGGCGATCGATGCCGTTTTAAAGCTGGTAAAGGCTGGCGAGCATGTAATTCTCGGCGACAACACATACGGCGGGACATTTCGCCTTTTCAATAAAATATTGTCGAATTACGGAGTCGAATTCGACCTTGCCGACACAACTGATATTCCGAACCTCGAAAAATCGTTTAAGCCGAATACGAAAATGGTTTTCGTCGAAACACCAACGAATCCGGTAATGTCGGTGACCGATCTGAAAGCCGTTTCGGATCTCGCGCATGCCAACGGTGCGACCGTTGTTTGCGACAACACGTTCATGTCGCCGTATTTTCAGCAGCCGCTGAGTTTCGGGGTAGATATCGTGGTTCACTCCACTACAAAATATTTGAACGGCCATTCGGACAGTGTCGGCGGATTTGTTGCCTTAAATGACGAACAGGACGCTGAATGGATCGGATTTGTACAAAATGGTATCGGCGCAATTCTTTCGCCTTTCGATTCGTTTCTTGTTTTGAGAGGAACAAAAACACTGGCTGTCCGCATGGAAGCTCATGACAAGAACGGCCGCGTAGTCGCGAATTTTCTTGCCGAACACCCTAAGGTTCAAAAGGTTTACTATCCGGGATTAGCGTCGCATCCGCAGCACGAACTGGCAAAACGGCAGCAAACCGGATTCGGCGGTATGGTTGCATTCGAAACCGGTTCGTTGTCTAATGCAAAAAGCGTTTTGGAAAGCGTCAAGGTTTGTACTCTCGGCGAAAGCTTGGGAGGAGTCGAATCTCTGATCTCTCATCCGGCAACCATGACGCACGCTTCGGTCCCACGGGATACAAGAGAAAAATTAGGCATCACCGAAGGATTGGTCAGAGTTTCTGTCGGGATCGAGGATGTCGAGGATATTATTGCAGATTTAGATCAGGCGCTAAGTTAGTTTAAGGTTCGGAGTTCAAAGTTCCAAGTTTCTCGGAACATGAACTTTGAACTTTGAACTACATTCAACTATGTTAACTGTCGAGATACACGCTACTTCCCATATTGGCCGCGTACGTAAAGGCAATGAAGATAATTACCTGCTTTTGAACATTTCACGTTCGAAGGTCTGGACAGGTGCGCAGAGCGATGGCGAGTTCGTGATCGAATCCCAAAGATTCGACGTCGATGACAACGGCGTGGTTCTCGCCGTATCCGACGGCATGGGCGGAGCACTGGCCGGCGAGGTCGCCAGCAAAATGGCCGTTGAATGCGTCAGCGAAAAACTTTTGAGCGAAGACCTCGACGAAACATTAACGCCTGAAAACCAGCAACATCATTTGGTCGCGAAACTTTATAATGCGACTGTGTTGGCAAATCAGTTGATCCACCATCAGGGCCGTACCGATCCACAGTTTCAAGGAATGGGAGCGACATTCACCGGAATGGGCGTGACGCCGCTTGCTGTGGATATAGTCCAGGTCGGTGACAGCCGTGCTTATTTGGTCAGGAACGGGAAAATATATCAGATCACCAAAGATCAATCGCTCGTCCAGCAACTGATCGACGCCCAGCAGATCTCACCAGAAGAAGCTGAAACGCATACACTTAAGAACGTAATACTCCAGGCTCTCGGCGCCCAGAACGAAATTTATCCCGTGTCCGCCCGATTGTCGCCAAGCCGGAACGATGTCATCCTGCTTTGCAGCGACGGTTTATCAAACAAGGTTTCGGCCGCGAGCATGCAGCGTTTGATCGTGGAAAATCTGGACAAACTGGAAATAGCCTGTGCCGAGTTGGTAAAGGAAGCCAACGAAAACGGCGGCGAGGACAATATTACCGTTATACTGGCAAAGATCGATGGCGAATCCCTCTCGGAACCGTCGGGCGAAGACGTTCAGCTAGAATTGATTGACCTCGGCAACATCCACGACACCGCCGATCAGGACACAGCGGAAATTATTTAATCTCCTCTCGCCACCCGGGCAGTTCATTCGAAATCCGGCGAACGTAAATCGACGATCCTTTTACGTTTACAACCTCAACTTTTTCACCCTCTATCAATTCTTTTTCGCCCTCAACCGGAAAAGCCGTCCAGGTTGAGCCGTAAACCTTCACCGCAGCTTCATTTAAAGCTCCCCGGCTCGCGAGTGTAACGGTTCCGATCTGGCCAGGCAACGAATCGACGCCCATTTTCACTGTATTTTCTTCACTGTGGGACAGGTAATTCGCAAATATCGTTCTCGACATCGAGGTCAATGCAATCGAAACTACTGCGAAAACCAAAAACTGTACCGGGAACGGAGCCCCTAGCATACCGGCTAAAGCCGCCGCAATCGCCCCGACACCAAACCAGAGTAAGAAAAACCCAAGCGTAAATACTTCGGCAATTATCAGCCCGACGCCCAGCACGAGCCATATTATCCAGGCGAGTTGATCCATTTATTACACCTCTAATGCGAGCGAACCACGGTAAATCCGGGAAGTTATTCCCGGCAATAATAACATAATCGGCTGCCGTTTCGTTATTAGCGTACTGCTTCGGATAAACGTATTTTCTCATGCTTTGAAGTTGAATTTATCTGTGCTAATCTCTTAAATCGTGCTGGGGTGGCGGAATTGGTAGACGCCCAGGACTTAAAATCCTGTGCCTTTAGGGGCGTACGGGTTCGATTCCCGTCCCCAGTACCATTAATAATTAAAAGAAAAAGCCTCATTTAAAAAGAGGCTTTTTCTTTTTGGCACAATGCTTGCCCTTACTTCCCGGACGGCTATGGGAGAAAATTTATGAAAAACGGAAAAGTCTTTTTACATGCGGCGATGTTGGTTGCTATATGCCTCGGCTCGGCCGGATTGGCCGAAGCTCAAAATCCCCAGCTTTTGGCCCGGGTACAATCGATCACGGGCGATCGTTTTACGGTGTCGGTGAGAACGCAGAAAGGCGCAAATGTTTACGCGGTGACACGCCCGTCGGGCGCCATGCTCGCGGCGATCGATCAAGGCTTAACCAATCTTTTTGCCGTTGCAAGAAATAACCGATATAACAAGCGGCTCAGTTTTGCCGATTATTCCATTTTTATAGCTAAAGCCGACCGCCAAAAAGATAGCCGCGGTGCCTATTCGCCGGACATTGCGGTTGGAGCGGCCCAATATTCCGGCACGGATTACGATCAGGGCGGATACATTTATGCCGCGGGGGTGGTCGCCGCATATAGTCCGCTTGCATTCGTCATCGCCGAGCACACTAAGAATTTTCAGCGAGTCTCCGAGACCGTGCGTTACGAAGGCGAGCACTTAGTTCTTTACCATAATGACCGGCGGCTTTATAACGAAACCGCGGATCACAGTCAGGGCGGTTCGCATCCGATCCTTCAATAAGAAGAGATTTTATGAATTTAGTTTGTCTGACCGAGTTTATGCCTTATTTGGTGCAATTCGCAGACGATATTGTGAAAGGGCATGGTGGACAAAAGAAGGCCTCTAACGGTAAAATCCGACAAAATAAGGACTTTTAGTATTTTACCTTACTTATTATGCAATGGCACAGCCGTTGCAATTACCCTTCGCGGATGTTGTTTGAGAATCCGCGAAGATGGAGGTCAGACATGAACTTGTTCTACGTTAGTACCAAAGTCTTCGCAGTTTTCCTTTTGATCTTTGCATGTTTTTCGTTTGCTGTTTCACAGGATGACTCGATTTATCGGATCAAGGCAGGCACGAAATTTCGTCTTCGTATGGATTCCGAAATCAGTTCGAAAGTGGCTTCAACCGGTGATACATTTACCGCGACTTCCGTTAATCCGGTTTCGGTCCGAGGGTCGATTATGCTGCCCGCCGGCACTGTGTTTGAGGCACGAGTCGATAAGGTTTCCACAGCGTCGAGCGCCGGTCAGAATGGTGAGATGGAACTCGCGTTTGTGACTATACGATTGGATCGGGGTCAGGAACGGCAGATCGATGGTGTATTGGTGAACGGTCTTAAGGCCGGATCAGCGAGAACATTTAACACGATTTCGATTTTGGGCGGAACTGTCATCGGAGCGGTTTTTGGAACGCTTTCAAAATCGGGCAGCGGCCCAGTGATTGGAGCGGCGGCAGGTGCCGGAGCAGGCACGGGCATTGCCCTTTTGCGAAAAGGCAAAAACGTGCGGATTAAAACCGGCGA
This sequence comes from Pyrinomonadaceae bacterium, assembly GCA_037723965.1. Taxonomy (GTDB): domain Bacteria; phylum Acidobacteriota; class Blastocatellia; order Pyrinomonadales; family Pyrinomonadaceae; genus OLB17. Next base: position 138,447 of record JBBJOS010000003.1, read on the forward strand.
AGAATTTGAGATAGAATTAAAGAAGGACGTAATTCTTCCGGTTATGGATTATTGAAAATCTTCCGGTTATGGATTATTGAAAAAAGTTTATGAATTTGGCCGTTGCGGATTATATCCGTGGCCATTCTGAAGAAGCCCGGTGCGAAGGGGAGAGCGCACCGGGCTTTTTCTATCTACCCACCAGAAAAAGATTTTTTGGCGGTTCGGGAAACTCAACATCGAGAAAAACCTCGGAAAGCAAAAACTCAATATCGAAGGCCGCTAAGGAAAGAGATGATTCCATCCCTGTCGCTTCCCTCTGCACCCATTCACTTTCACTCCGTTTGATAAACTGCGTAATATTCGGCCGGTTAGTGGCAATCAGGATATACTCCGTAAAACTCGGAATTGATTTGTAGTAAGAAAATTTGTCGCCGCGATCAAACGCCTCCGTCGATGGGGACAGGACCTCGATAATCAATTGAGGATTGGTCAAAACCTCCAGCCCGCCCATCTTTTCGTAAATCCCTTCGCCACAATGAGCGGAAAGATCGGGGTATCGATAAGGTGAATAAACCGGAACTTTAACTTTTAGATTTGAACCGAAGACGGAACATTTAAGTCCACGCAGCAGTTCACGTAAATGTCCCCCTGCATTAACCACCACTCGCTCATGCACCGGACTCGCTCCGGACATCGACCAAACATTCCCTTCCCAATACTCAAACTTTTCCTCCGAATTCTTTTCGAGTTCGAAGTATTCGTCCAAAGTATATTTTTGCTGGGGCAGCGCCGTTACCATGTCTTTGAAATATGATGGCTCTTTTGCCGTTTCCGGTCAACTATGACAAAATACTGTTTTCATTTTATACAAATATTCACAACAGGAAGGATTAAAAATGGTTGGAAGGAATAAGGTTACCGTCGTCGGTGCGGGAAATGTCGGAGCAACTGCCGCTCATTGGATCGCAAGCAAAGAGCTTGCCGATGTGGTTTTGGTTGATATCGTCGAAGGTACGCCGCAGGGCAAATCGCTGGATCTGGCACAGGCCGCGCCGATTGACGGCTTCGACGTAAAGCTGATCGGCTCAAATTCGTATGAAGAAACCGCGAATTCCGATGTCGTCATTATCACTGCCGGGCTTCCCCGCAAGCCGGGAATGAGCCGCGACGATCTGCTGAAAACAAATTCAGATATTGTCGGACAGGTTACCGAACAGGTCGCTAAATTTTCGCCGAATTCTTTCATCATCGTCGTTTCAAATCCGCTCGACGCAATGACGCAGGTTGCGTTCCGCCGTTCGGGCTTTCCGAAAAACCGCGTTATGGGAATGGCCGGCGTGCTCGATTCGGCCCGCATGCGTTGCTTTTTGGCTGAGGCTCTCGATGTTTCGGTCGAGAATGTTACCGCTTTCGTTCTCGGCGGCCACGGAGACACGATGGTTCCGCTCCCGCGTTATTCGACCTGTGCGGGAATCCCGATCACGGAACTTTTGCCAAAGGAGAAGATCGACGAGATTCTCGCACGTACCGCGAACGGCGGCGCGGAGATCGTCGGTTTACTGAAAACCGGTTCGGCATATTACGCTCCGAGCCTCGGAGCGGTCGAAATGACCGAAGCTATCTTAAAGGACAAGAAAAAGATCCTGCCATGCGCCGTTTTTCTTGAAGGCGAATACGGCATCAACAATCTTTTCGTCGGCGTCCCGGTCAAACTCGGCAAGAACGGTATCGAACAGATCATCGAGATCAACCTGACCAACGACGAACGCGCCGCACTGCAAAAGAGCGCGGGAGCCGTTCAGGAACTCGTTGATATTCTCGGCATATAGTAATGATCATTTAATTCTTAAGGGAAGTCCGTCTCGGGCTTCCCTTTTTTGTCAATCTGACCGATTGATCATTCATCCTGACGAAATATCCTTCAATCTTCTGCTGCCCTATCACTGAAACTTTCGTATTTACTTCATTTAGCTCATGGCACACGTCTTGTAATAAGAGCCGCGGCGATATACGCCTGCCTCTATTTGCCGGTGAACGGCATTTCGACCGAGGAGCAAAATTATGAAGCTGTTTACAAACCGGACATTTCTGATAAAAAAGGCTCTTTCCCTCACATTGCTTTTTTCCATTCTTTTAACAAATGCCTTCGCCGCAATCGCATTTGCGGCGATTAATGACAAACCAGCCGTTTCGGGCAATACAACCGATCTTACGCAGCTTGGCCGTGAAGGAAGACTGCGTCAGAGTCCAAGTTTTGAGAACGAAATTAATCGTGTTCTCGAAGTGTTGGAGAAAGGGAGTTCCCGGCAGCCGGTCATTGTGGATGAAAAACGAGAGAGCCAGGACGCGATCGTCGAGCAGATAGCGATCAGGATCGCGAAAGGGTCAGTGGCGGAAGGACTGAAAGCAAAATCAATCGTAAAACTTGAGAACGACCTGCTTTTCTCTACCGCCCGATCCGTAAAAGATGTCACGGAGGCGGCGGAAAGGGTTTTTAAAACGGTCATCGAATCGAAGGGGCAAACCATTTTGTTCGTTGACGACCTGGCCTTTTATGTTAGTTCGAATAATATCGGCGGTACATTAATCACCGCATTAAAAGAAGGAAAAATAAAAATTATCGGTGGCAGCTCACAGGCTTCGTTCAGCGAAAAGATAGCGGGGGACCAAGGCCTGGCCGATCTGTTTGAAGTTATCGATGTCAAGAATGCGGTCGGTGAAACTGAACAGAAAAATGGCGGGCCGCGTGAGGAAAAACCATATCGCGGAGACAATGTTTCGGCCGATCTGCGTGAAATGATGGCAAAAGACCCAAGCGGCAATACGCGGGTCGATATAATCCTGCAGGCAAGAGATGCCGACAACGCCGCTCTGCGTGAGATTTTGGACAATGGCACGGCCACGGTCTCGAGCCGCATTGGCCAATCCGACACACTTGTCGTCAATATGCCTCTGTCAACAGTCCAGCAGCTTTCTTTGAGCGGATTAATCAATTATATTTCGCCCGACCGCCAAATCGGGTCACTTGGCCATGTCGAGAGCACGACCGGCACGAGCCAAATGCGTTCGCAGCCGGCGGGATATGGACGGCTAATTTCATACCAACTGGACGGCTCGAATGTTGGGATCGCAGTTCTCGATTCGGGTATTTTTGCCACCCAAAGGTCTTTTACCGATGGCAGTCTTTTAAATTTGAATTCACGCGTCGTTTACAGCAAAAGTTTTGTGCCTGGCGTTACCTCAACCGAAGACGAATACGGCCACGGAACGCATGTGGCGTCGATCGCCGCCGGCAGGGCATCGCGGAATTATGGCAGTTACGGAGGGATAGCGCCGAACGCGAACCTGCTCAATCTTAAAGTTTTGGATTCACAAGGAAAGGGTTCCACTTCCTCTTTATTGACCGCGTTGGACTGGGTAGTGCAGAACCGCTCCGCATACAACATCCGGGTGGTAAATCTTAGCCTCGGAACGCCTTCCATCGATACTTGGTCAAACGATCCGCTGTGCAGAAAGGTACAGGATCTGAATTACTACGGAATGCTTGTCGTCGCGGCGGCAGGAAACAATGGCAAGTCGGCAGACGGCCAGAAAATTTACGGACAGGTCCACTCTCCCGGCAACGATCCGTCGGCATTGACCATCGGGGCAACTAACTCGATGGGTACCAATTCGCGCAGCGACGATGCAATGGCCAGCTACAGCTCGCACGGCCCGACCCGGAGTTACTGGAAAGATTCATCCGGAGCCAAGCATTTTGACAACGTCATAAAGCCCGATATGGCGGCTCCGGGAAACAAGATCATCGGTGCGAAAGCCCGAGCGAATAATTATTTGCTCGCACACAATCCGTCACTTACAAATGCGGATCTTGATATCGCCGGTGACGACAACGATATGATGTACCTCAGCGGAACATCTATGTCCACCCCGATGGTATCCGGAGCGGCGGCTTTGTTGTTTCAAATGAATCCAAAGCTCACGCCCACCATGGTCAAGATGCTGCTTGAATATACGGCGCAGCCCCTGAGCGGCGTCAATATGCTTGAGCAGGGAGCCGGCCAATTGAATGTCGATGGGGCAGTCCGGCTAGGCCGCCTTTATAAAATTGGGGTTGACTTCAATACATTCACTCAGGGAACCGCGCTTTTGCAATCAGGACTGCTGTTTCCTTCCCCCTCGAGCACGATCAGCGGTACGACTTTCACCTGGGCGCAAGGAATTCTTACCAATGCCGCTTACCTTAAGGGACAAGCGCTGGCGGATAAATTCCAATACGTTTATCACAAATACTGGTGGTTCGAAGACGGTATTTCCTATGATTCAAACGATAATCAGTCGCTGATCACGTCACGTTACACGAGCGGCATCACACTGAATCAAAATGTCATGACGAGCGGCGGCTCGGCGATGGGCAGCGGAACGGTGTTCTGCGCATCAGGCGTCCTTATCGGCGACGGAGTGTTGATCGGCGATGGCGTCCTTATCGGCGACGGAGTGTTGATCGGCGATGGCGTCCTTATCGGCGACGGAGTGTTAATCGGCGACCAGACCAGCGCAAGCAATAACATTCTTTTTGCCGGGGACGAAACACCTTATATGTATTAAATGTTTTCCAACTCGATGGACAGGAGGAAAAACATATGAGACATCAAATTGCCGTAATGCTCAAAAACCAAAACACCGTCCAGCCGTACCCGTCATGCTTAACCGGCGCCCCCGGTACATCTGATTATGTCGGACGGACCGGACGCCGAATCATTCTGGAAATACTACACCGAGGAAAAGGCTGATCCCAGGCTCGTCTGCAATGAAGTTTTGTTCGAACTCGGATTTCCATTTCCGGTTCGTAATTGCCGATTCGACGTCCGCCTTGCGCGGCCGTCCGAGTTGAAACAGGTAGCGGATGCACAGGCCGAAATTGCCTTGATGGAATCCGGTGTCGATCCGCGGGAACGCGATCTTCAAGGCTTTATGAAGCGGGTTATGCGTAGAATCGAACAGGGACGGATGTTCAAAACATATGCCTCTTGAGCAATGTGGATTTCCACAGCGCTCACAGAAGTTTCCAAAAAGCCGGATTTGGGAATACGGGAAATTGCGCAACCCAATTTGTGTAAGCAAATAAAAAGTGTGGACATATGAATGTTTATTGATTCATAATTTAGGCAGGCTCTCCGGGCCTGCCTTCCGTTTTTTATCCGAATCCATACATTCGAGCCTGTCCGTGACTAGTGTAAAGCCCGCCAAAAGTTTTCTTATCCTTTCACGCATTTATGAACTTCCAGAATTTGACCAAAGGTTATATGGTTTCCGTTGTAGTAACGGGCGCCGTAATACTCGGCGCGGCGGTGATAGAGCTCCCGCTGGAAAAGGTCGGTCTGTATTTTCTTCTTCTGTTCTGTTTCACGATCGGGTTCGGATCGAGGATCACGGTGCAGATCCCAAGCCTTAAATCTCATATTGCCGTTTCTGACACGTTTATATTTTTAGCTCTTTTGCTTTTCGGGGGCGAACTGGCGATCGTACTCGCGGCGGTAGAGGCTTTTTTCTCGTCAATGCGGTTTTGCAGCAAGAAGATCACGGTAATGTTCAATGCGGCGGCCATGGCTATTTCTACGGGCGTTGTGGTTTTGACACTGAAAATGCTCGGATTCGCCAACGAGTCTCAAATGCAGGGCCATAGCGGAAGTGTCACCGACTTCGTAATCGTGCTTTCTTTAATCGCGTTGGTGCAATTTGCCGTTAATACATCACTGGCCTCGATCCACGATTCGTTAAAAACTGGAATTTCACTGTGGAACAACTGGAAGACTAAATATCTATGGATTTTCGTAACGTATTTCGTGGGAGCGATGAGTGCAGGAATTTTGGTGCAATTGTCGAATAAGATTGGTTTCGGAGTTATTATCGTTGCTTTGCCGGTAATTCTGCTGGTCTTCATGTCTTACCGGATGTATCTGAAAAATGTCGAAATATCGATGCAGCAGGCCGAGCAGTCAGGCCAATACGCCCGGATCCTGGAGGAAAGCAGCTCCGCCCTGCGTGAGTCCGAACTGCGTTTTCGAAGCGCTTTCGACTACGCCCCGATCGGCATTGCGCTTGTATCGCCCGGTGGACGGTGGTTGAAGGTAAACCACGCATTGTGCGAGATCCTCGGATACAGCACGGAAGAATTTCTCGCGATAGATTTTCAATCGATTATTTTTCCGGAAGATCTTGGCACGGCCCTTGTAAAAATTCACGAACTGCTCAGCGGAAAGTCTGTTAACTGTCAGTTGGAACAGCGTTACCGACACCGCCGGGGTGAAACGGTTTGGGTACTCTGGAGCGTTTCCGGGGCGAGCGTGGTGAATGCCGAAAAACCGACGCTGATCTTTCAGCTTCAGGACATTACCGATAAGAAACTTGCCGAAGACAAGCTGCAATATGAGGCCACGCATGACGCTCTGACCGGCCTTCCCAACCGCTCATATTTTATGCGGAGGCTGGCCGACGCGCTTTTAAAGACAAAACTCGACCCTAAATATCAATTGAGCGTTCTGTTTATCGACCTCGATCGTTTCAAACATGTAAACGACAGCCTCGGCCATATTGTCGGCGACCAATTGCTGATCGCTATTTCCCGGCGGCTCCGCGAATGCATGCGGCCGCCGGACATCGTTGCCCGCCTCGGCGGCGACGAATTTACGATCCTCGTTGAAGGCCGTTATTACATGGAGAAAATAACGCAAATCGCCGAGCGCATTCACGCGAAATTTGCCGAGCCTTTCGAAATTCGCGGCCACAAAATCTACAGCTCGGCCAGTATCGGAATTCTTCACGCGACCGACAAGCATCTGACCTCGGAAGATATGATGCGCGACGCGGATACGGCAATGTATCAGGCAAAGCGCGGCGGCAAAGCGCGGCACGAAATATTTGACGAGCAAATGCACGCCGACGCCAACGAAACGCTGCAATTGGAAACCGAGTTTCGCCGGGCTGTTGAAAAAGAAGAATTTTCGATACTTTATCAGCCCATCTTTTCGCTCGATACCGGCGAGATTCAGAGTATGGAAGCCCTCGCCCGCTGGAATCATTTGGATCTCGGCGAAATATCGCCTACGAAATTCATTCCGATCGCTGAAGAGGTAGGTTTAATCGGAGTTTTGGGCGAACAAATCTTACGCAAAGCCTGTATGCAGATCGGTTCGGTACTTCCGATGCTGGGAGCCGGATCGAATGTGAAACTGAGCGTGAACTTATCTTTCAAGCAATTTGCTCATCCCGCTTTAGTCGAAAGTATTCAAATGATACTCGACGAGACCCAATTTCCGGCGGACCGGCTCAAGCTCGAAATCACCGAATCGCTGTTTTTTGAATATCAGGAGCGGTCGATCAATATGCTCCACCGCATGCGCGATCTCGGGATCGAATTCGACATCGATGATTTCGGCACCGGTTATTCCAATTTAAGCCATCTGATGAGACTGCCGATCTCGACGCTGAAAATCGATCAGTCGTTTATTAAGCCTATCAACGGCGACGGAGCAAATACGGAAATCGTTAAAACAATATTGGCGATGGCACGAAGCCTCGGCCTGAAAGTGATCGCCGAGGGCATCGAAACCGAAATACAGCTCGAAACTCTTAAAAAACTACATTGCCAAAACGGACAGGGGTTTCTGTTGGCGAAACCGATGCCTTTCGAAGAAATCCGCGAGTTCCTTCTCCAAAACGAAAGAATCGATATACCGGAAACGCAGTTTGAAGATTTATCGGCGCTCGCGATGGTTCAGTAAGTATTACGTTCTGAGTTCAAGCTTCAGCTTGTCTTACGCCTAAGAACTAAGACAAGCTGAAGCTTGAACTCAGAACCCTAATATCGCGGCACGGATGGATCGACCTCATCCGACCACGCTCCGATTCCGCCTTTCAGATTGACCAACCTTCCTTTATATCCGGTCTCGCGTAAGCTTTCTATCGCCTTGGCGCTTCGGACGCCGCCTTTGCAGTGGATCACCGCGGTGTGTTCCGGATCGATTTCCTGCGAGCGGGCGATGATCTGCCCAAGCGGAATAAGCTTTGTATTCGGGATTTGAGCGATCTCGTATTCGAACGGTTCGCGCACATCAATGATCTGCAGATCCGGCTGGTTTTTAATTAGCTCCGATAATTCGGCGGCGGTAATTTCTTCCATAATATTTTTTGGTTCTTCGGAAGCGGTCTTTAAGCCGCAAAATTCTTCATAATCGACCAATTCTATGATCGCCGGGTTAACTCCGCAAAGCGGGCAATTCGGATCTTTTCGCAGCTTCAATTCACGAAACCTCATCGTCCAGGCATCAAATAAAAGCAAGCGGTTTAATAAAATTCCTTCAGCTCCAAGAATAACTTTTAACACCTCGTTGGCCTGTATCGTACCGACAATTCCGGGCAGAACTCCAAGCACGCCTCCTTCTGCACACGACGGAACGAGTCCCGCCGGCGGCGGTTCTGGATATACACAGCGGTAACAAGCGCCTTTTTCGGCCCAGAATACGCTCGCCTGGCCTTCGAAACGGAATATGGAACCGTAAATATTAGGCTTGCCGGTTAGGACGGAAGCATCATTGACGAGGTAACGCGTCGGGAAATTATCCGTGCCGTCCACGATCATGTCAAAATCCCTGAACAACTCCAACGCATTTTCGCTCGTCAGCCGCGTTTCAAACGCTTCTACCTTTGTGTTCGGATTAATGTCTTCCAACCGGTCTTTAGCCGAAGCGATTTTCGGGCGCCCGATGTCCTTTGTACCGTGAATGATCTGCCGCTGCAAATTAGATTCGTCTACGATGTCGAAATCGACGATTCCGAGCGTCCCGACACCAGCCGCAGCCAGATACAATCCTAAAGGCGAACCCAACCCGCCCGTACCGATCATCAGAACGCGAGCAGCCTTAAGCTTTTTTTGACCTTCCAGCCCAACCTCCGGCAGGATAAGATGCCGCGAATAACGGGCAATTTCTTCGTTGCTGAGATCCGGCAATTCGCTCGAATCACGAGCTTCCGCAACCGAGTTTCCTCCCGCAATCGAAGGTACGATCATTATCGTTTCGCCTTCCGTCACCGGCGTATTTCCGCCGTCGAGATGCCGGATGTCCTCGTCACCGACATAAACATTAACGAAATTTCGCAGAACGTTCTGTTCGTTGTAAAGGTGCTTGCGAAGTTCGGTGTGCTCACTCGTGAGCTGTTCGAGCGCCTCGCCGGCAGTTTCGGCCTGCACTTCTACTTCCGATTTCCCGCCCGCAAATTGCCGCAGCGGCGTCGGTATTACTATTGTTATCGACATTATTTCTCCTCGTTAAATTTCGAACGGTCGTTTTCCATCTGCCACGACCGGACATCCACCGCCTTTCCTTTCTCCACCGATACGATCACATACGACCAAACCGGAAGAGCATGATCTAGATCGTATTGGCTCGGCACCGCCGGATGGTCCGGGTGCGAATGGTAGTAGCCGACCACATCCAGCTCTTTCTCGAGGGCATACCGCTCCGCCCGCATCACGTCCTTCGGCAATATCAGCACGCGGTGGTGCCGGTGGGCTTCATCGCGGGCATTTTCGAGCGGATAGGTTTCGATCACACTTTTTGCGCCGTTCGCGTGAAAATGCCCAATCAGCATCCCGCCGCATTCGTGCGGATAATCACCCTCGCCGTGAGCCTCGATCTCGCTAACTACCGTTGTTGGCAAATCAATCATTTTCCTATTTATCAGCTTTAATATCAGCTATTCCGAAGCAACCACTTTTATGCGTAAATTGCTTCCGTAATCAATGTCCCAGCAACTACCCGATTGCTGGATTTGAGCGCCTGCTCAATATCCACGATGATGTCGTTAGCGTCCTCGATACCAACCGAAATACGAATTAATCCTTCGGTAATCCCAAGTTCCCTCCGCTTCGCCGGTGACAGTTCCCGATGCGTAGCCGTCGCCGGGTGAACGATTCCAGTGAAAATGTCACCAACGCTCGCCGCCCGTGTGCAGACTTTGAGCGAATTCATAAACGTGTAAGCCGCTTCGCGTGTATCTTTGGTCAATCTAACAGTGACTATTGCTCCGAACAGCGAACTATGAAAAATACTCTCCGCGGTATTATCCTTGAAGAATTCGGGATAGACAACCGATTCGATTTGCGGCAGTTGATCCAGATATTTCGCCAGCAGCGATGCGTTTGCACACTGCTTTTCCATCCTCAATCCGAGCGTTTTTAATCCCCGCAAGATCGAATGAGCTTCCCATGGACTGAGCACGCCGCCAACCAAAGTTAAGGCCCCAAGCAACGCCGGCCGCTCGAAATCTTCGCGGGCAATAATGACACCGCCGGTCGCGTCCGCATGTCCGCCGAGATATTTCGTCGCACTGTGAACGACAAAATCCGCACCCAAATCCAGCGGACGGCAAAGAAACGGCGTGGCGAATGTGTTGTCAACGATCACTTTTGCTCCAACTTCGCGGGCGATTCGGCTGACAACACCGATATCGCAGATTCGCAGCAAAGGATTCGACAGCGTTTCGCAGATAAACACGTGCGGTCTTAATTCAATTGCTTTTTCACGCAATCCATCCAAATCACCGAAATCCGCCGTCACAGTTTTAACGCCCAACGATCCGAAGATCGTATAAAGCAGATCGAACGTCGCGCCGTACAGATCTTTCGAGGCGATAACGACCGCGCCCGGCGTCAGGTCGCAGCCGAGCAAAGCGGCATGTAAAGCGGCCATCCCGGAACCGAAGGCAACCGCGAATTTGCCGTTCTCGATCTGAGCCATCGCGTCTTCGAATGCCGCCACCGTAGGATTTCCGTAACGGCTGTAAACAAAATCCGAAACCTCGCCATCTACTATTCGGTCCACCTCTTCCATGGTCTGGTAAACAAATGAAGAAGATGCATAGATCGGCGTCGAAGCCGGAACGCCGCCCGGCGCGGTCCGTCTTTCCCCGGCGTGAACAAGCTGTGTTGCAATTCCTAGATCGCTCATAAATCCTTCCAAATACAAAAAACTCCCGTGCTAATAAAAAGCACGGGAGTTTTAAAAAATCTCCGGCAGTGTTTAGCAGTTTTTTTAGTGGAGCAAGTTACCTTAAATCGCCACTGTTTAGTGCTTTCGATTTTCGAAAGCGGTTAAAGAACTAAGAGCAACTTACCGCAACCAGCAGTCAGGTGTCAAGCGCTATTTCAAGGGGCTTGATAAATTTTCAAAGAGCCGATACGTAGAATAGGCTGCCTTGCCTGTTCATTGTGAAAACCTACAGGCTTGGCAGTCCACCTTACGCTTCATCCCAAAAATTCTCATTCAAATATTTACCGCCGCCGTCGCAAAGAATAGTAACGATTACCGCATCTTCGTTCAATTCCCTTGCCAGCCGAACCGCCGCAAAAACGTTTGCACCAGAGCTGACACCGGTAAATAAACCTTCTTCGCGGGCCAAACGCCGCGTCATTTCCTGGGCGTCTTCCGTTGCGACAAACACATTTTTGTCCGCGAGTTTGGGATCGTAAATTCCCGGAACGATAGCACTTTCCAAATGCTTCATTCCTTCCAACCCATGAAGCGGCGAATCGGGCTGTACCGAAATCGCCTGCAAATTCGGATTGAATTCCTTCAACCGCCGCGTCGTGCCGATAAACGTTCCAGTTGTCCCCAGCCCGGCGACGAAATGCGTGGTTCGTCCCTGTGTTTGCCACCAAATTTCAGGTGCCGTTGTCGCAAAATGGGCCTTCCAGTTGGCTTCGTTATTGTATTGATCAGGATAGAAATATTTACCTGGAAATTCGCGTACAAGCTCTTTCGCCTTCACTTGAGCGCCGTCGGTTCCGTTCATCGGGTCGGTTTCGATTATTTCTGCTCCGTAAAGTTTTAAAATTCGCTTGCGTGCCGCACTCGCATTGCGCGGCAGTGCCAGCGTCACCTTATAGCCGCGGGCCGCGCCAATCATTGCGTAAGCGATTCCCGTATTGCCGCTCGTCGCGTCAAGCAGAATTTTGTCGCTCGTGAGTTCACCCGACGCCTCGGCCGCAAGAATCATCGCGAGAGCCGCACGATCCTTGACCGAACCGCCGGGATTTAAATATTCCGCTTTTCCGTAAACTTCGACGCCTCTCGGCAGATCAGCCGTAAAGGTTCGCAATCGAATCAATGGTGTATTTCCAATAGCCGCTTCCAAAAAATCTTTTGAGATCTCATTTGCCCGGAAATCATTCTTAACTTTTACTTTTATCACCGCGGTTTTCATTTTTATAATTCGATTGGAGCACCCAATAAAATTGGCCGTGAACTTTTTCCTTTAAAGTTTCACGGCCGGCTTGATTCGTTAAATTTTAGCGTAATAATCGATCACATACTGACGCCAAATCTCAGCCGGCATTGTTGCACTTTTCGGCAACAGCAGCGAACGTGTTTTTCCATCTGAGAAGTTTTCATATTTGAATCCTTACAAAAAAGTCTATATTCTGAATCTAGTGAATCCGCAAAGCTTTGTCAAATGAATATTCGCGGCGCAGGTGTTAGAATATTCATATAATTTTTATGATCGAAGAAAAAGTCCTAATACAAAATTTTGTCAAAAAGAAGCGTGAACGCCTCCCGAAACCGGATTGGCTAAAAATAAAGCTTGGCGACCCGAAGAACCAGAACGCGGTACTTGAACTGATTGACGGCCTGAATCTGCACACCGTCTGCCAGGAAGCAAAATGCCCGAACATCTTTGAATGCTGGACGGACAAAACCGCGACATTTATGCTCGCCGGCGACACCTGCACGCGGCACTGCGGCTTTTGCGCGGTGAATAAGGGCAAGCCGATGGATCTCGACCCGATGGAACCGACCCACGTTGGCGAGGCCGTTATGCATCTCGACCTCGCACACGCGGTCATAACCTCGGTAAACCGCGACGATCTTCCCGACGGCGGCTCGATGCATTGGGCGGAAACTATTTTAAAGGTCCGCGAAATGAATCCGGCCTGCAAGGTCGAGGTTCTGATCCCCGATTTTAACGGCGATGAGGACGCGCTAAACAACGTCCTGCGTGCCCATCCGGACGTTCTCAATCACAACACCGAAACCATCGCCCGCCTCTACCGCCGCGTCCGCCCGGATGCTAAATATGTGCAAACGCTAGAGCTTCTCGAACGCTCAGCTTATTGGCGCGATACAAGCCAGCCGCAGATGAAAACCAAAAGCGGCATCATGGCCGGCCTCGGCGAAACATTCGAGGAAGTCGTCGAATTAATGAAAGATCTCCGCTCCGTCAGCTGCGACATCATGACCATCGGCCAATATCTCCAGCCCTACGAAAAACGCCTGCCCGTCGAACGCTACGTCACCCCCGAAGAGTTCGCCGAATGGAATGCTATCGGCATAGCAATGGGCTTCAAACACGTCGAATCATCGCCGCTTACACGCAGTTCGTACCACGCCCGAGAACAGGCAGCGTAACTAAGATCTTATGTATTAGAATCCCAACGTCAATATTTACCACTAATGAAAATTCTCGAAACCGAACGACTGATACTCCGCTTGGTCTCGGAAACAGATGCTGAATTCATACTCGACCTGTTGAATCAGCCTTCATTTATTGAGTTTATCGGCGACCGCGGCGTGCGGACTGTGGAAGAAGCGCGTAACTACATTCAGACGCGATTTACAAAAAGTTATGAAGACAACGGCTATAGCTTATATCTGGTCGAATTGAAGGATAGTTTGACGCCGGTCGGGCTATGCGGATTTGTAAAGCGGGATACGCTGCCCGATCCCGACATCGGCTTCGCGTTCCTGCCGCAGTACTGCGGGAAAGGATATGCCGTCGAATCGGCTCGTGGTGTAATGGAATACGGCCGCGATGTTTTGAAGTTTGAACGGGCTCTGGCTATCACCACCCAAGACAACGAAAGTTCGGGCAGGCTGCTCGAAAAGATCGGATTCGCATTCGAGCGGTTGATCGAAATGCCCCCGGATAATGAAATGCTGAAACTATTCGTTTGGAGTTCCGTCTTTAAGGCGGCTACCTCGTTATAATAGTCCGATCATATGAAATTCGGATTAATAGCCGGCAACGGCAGCTTCCCATTCCTGATAGTCGAAAACGCGAAAAAAAGCGGCGCCCATCTATCGATCGTCGCGATCCGCGAGGAAACAGATCCGCTTATCGAATCGATTGCCGACGACCTGATTTGGGTAGGCATCGGCCAACTCGGAAAAATGATCTCGCATTTCAAAAAGCACGGCGTGACAAAAGTAATGATGGCCGGGCAGGTTAAGCATGTGCAGATTTTTTCCGATTCGTTGCCGGATGTGCGAATGCTGAAGATGTTGTGGAATCTGCCGCGTAGAAACACGGTGGCATTGATCGGCGGCATCGCGGACGAAATGGCCAAGGATGGTATAGAGCTTATAGATTCGACATATTTTATTAAAGATCAGCTTGCACCCGCCGGAGTTCTGACAAAGCGCAAACCGAACGAAACGGAGCTTGGAAATATCAAATACGGCTTGCACATCGCCCGTGAACTAGTGCGGCTCGACCTTGGCCAGACAATCGTCATTCGCGCAAAAGCGTGCGTCGCGATTGAAGCGATGGAAGGTACGGATGCGACCATCAAACGTGCCGGAGAACTCGCGAACCGCAAGCTAACCGTCGTAAAAGCCGCCAAGCTGAATCAGGATATGCGATTCGATGTTCCGGTCGTCGGCGTTCCGACAATTGAAACGATGATTAAAGCCGGTGCAACATGTATTTCTATTACAGCTGGCAAAACTCTCATTTTCGACCGCGACGAAATGCTCAATCTTGCCGATAAAAACAAGATCGCGATTGTCGGCAGCGTTTAAGAAACCGTTTAGACATAACTTGCGTAAAATATAGTGCGGATTTGATGAATAAAATTGATCGATCCATCGGCGGCTATGCCCGAAGAATAAACTAAAGTTGTATTTGACAGAGCGAAATATTGATAAGCATACGCTGAGGAAATTAAAAGAGAACAAAGATCACACCACCCAAATCATACCTCGGAGAATAAATGAAAAGAAACTTTTTTGCCCTTTTACTAACTATAACTTTGCTTCTACCCTCGGCGGCGTTCGGCCAGACGGCGGTTAAGATCTCGCCTGCCGAGCGGGCTATGGCCGCCGGAGTCACTGCCGGACAGCTAAAACAATATCTCTATTTCGTTGCCTCCGACGCAATGGGCGGCCGCGATACGCCCTCACAGGGACTGGACGTTACCGCCGAATTTATCAAGATGAACCTGTGGAAATGGGGTTTCAAGCCGGCGGGCGATAACGGCACTTTCTTCCAAAAAATGACGCTCAACCGCGAAGTTGTCGATGCCGCAACCGCATTTATTGAAGTCGGCGGGCAGCGTTACACAATCGGTGAAGAGTTTTTCCGCATGGCCGGAAATACAGCAGGAACGCTCGATAAACCACTTGTTTTCGCTGGTAACGGCTGGCTTGTGAAATCGAAAAATATCGATGCTTACGCCGGGTTAGACGTAAGCGGCAAGATCGTCGTTGTGCAGATGCAGGGCGCCCCGACCAATTCGTCGCTGATAATCCTGCCGAAAGGCGTCACCCGTGCCGACCTCAAACCCGAAGCAAAAGGCACCGATTGGGCCGATCCGGTTGCCTATGCAAAACAGAAAGGCGCGGCGGGCGTGATCTATATTGCTTCGCCGGAAGTGCAGGGATTTTGGGGACAGCTTAAACAATTCCTCGGCAGCGGCGGAGCGATGAAAGTTAAAGGGTTGGAAGACGAACCGGCAGCGGCGGCAGTTTCTACTCTGCCCGTTATCCTCGCATCGCAAAAGGTTGGCGAGGCTTTATTCGCGGGCGAAACCGGAAATTCGGTAAAAAAGCCGGACACCGCTCCTTTCGCCTTTAGTCCGGCAAAGAAAGTCGAAATTTCGGCAGCGGCCAAAACCGAATCGGCAACAGCGCAGAATGTCGTAGCGATATGGGAAGGCAGCGATCCCGTTTTAAAAAATGAGATGGTCGCCATCGGCGCACACTACGATCACGTCGGAACCAATCCGAATGCTCCCGGCCCGGATAAAGTTTGGAACGGGGCCGACGACGACGGTTCCGGAACAGTCGCAGTGCTCGCTATTGCCGAAGCACTTGCAAAAGCCAAAACCCGGCCGAAACGCTCGATCCTATTCGTTTGGCACGCCGGCGAAGAGAAGGGTTTGTGGGGCAGCGAATATTTTAATAAATTTCCGACGGTCAATATTAAAAACGTTGTCGCTCAATTAAATATAGACATGATCGGCCGCAGCCGCAAAGCCGATGACGCGAACCCGAAAAACAAGGATCTTTCCGGCGAGAATGCGATCTATGTCATCGGATCGGAAATGATGAGTTCGACGCTTGGTGCAATTACAAAGAAGACCAACGATGCGTATCTGAAAATGACGTACGATTACAAATACGATGATCCGAAGGACACGAACCGTTTCTTTTTCCGATCCGACCACTTTAATTACGCGGTCAACGGAATTCCGGTCGCCTTCTGGTTCGACGGCGTCCACGAAGATTATCATGGCCCGGGCGATCACGCGGACAAGATCGATTACGCAAAAATGGAGAAGATCACAAGGACTATCATGCTGACAATGCTGGAAATTTCCGACCTCAAGGAAAGGCCGAAAGTTGATAAACAATTGCCGCCGGAGCTAATGCAGCGGTAAACAAAAAAGAGTAGTGTTTTACTTCGCGTTGTTTTGTGGTATCAGTCTTTTGACTGATACCACAAATTTACACAAAACAAATAAGATCCAAACCAATATTCTTTAAAGTATAAAATGCCAATAAATAAATGCCCGGCAAATTCGATAAAGCTAAATTTGCCGGGCCGTTACACTCAATTAAAAGTGTAATTATTATAGATTGAGCTAATGCTTACGGATTGCTTGAGGCAGCTTCCGCCAAATCGTTTTCCTGCTGTTTCTTTGCCATTGTCTCCACGCTGCGTTCCAGGAATTTCGCCAGAATTTCCTGCCGCAATTCTTTGTAAGTCGTCTTTTTTGCCGCAACCGTTTCTTCGTCAACCGCTTCTTTTTCGGATACGATCAAGGTCTCCGCGTTTTCCGGTTCCGCGGCCGGTAATTCGTCTACACTGATTACTTTCTCTACGCCTGACGGCACTCCTTCAGGCTGGGCCGCCTCGGGCACTTCCGCGGAGGCATCTTCATAAGAAATCTCTCCATATTTTTCCGCAAACTTTGAAAGCTTCCCGTCGCCGAGAATTCCAGCAATTGAATTCATCAATTGAGAGACGACGTAAGGTTCCGTTAACCCGGCCCGAAGTTGATCCAAAAGATACGCGGGCAGTCGCGCATCGCCCCACCGCTGCACTAATTCGATGAGTTCCGCATCACCGGCAATTTCCGTCTTAACCGCCTCATCTTTATTGGGCAACGGCCTGTCGAGCAGTAAATTTGACAATGCCTGCTTTTGATTCGCCTCCAGAATTTTCGCAAAGATCGTCGTGCCCGTCACAAAAACACCTGGTTTATCAGGCTCTGCGGCTTCTTCAGGGTCGAGAGCCTCGCCGCGTTTGAGCATTTCATCCCGCCGTTCTACCTCTTTTTCTTTCCATTCACTACTTTGTACGCTTTGAAGCATTTCGAAGGTGCCTTCCCATCGCGTCACCTTGTCTTCGGCACAGCGGATCAGCCAACGGACGATTTCGAATTCATCCACCTTTTCCGCACGGAATATCGCATTCAGCTCTTTGATCCGTGCTTCATAAACGCCGATGTCCGCGGCCGAAAGTTTCTTCGTGCCGTCACGGTAATCCGTCAATTGCAGACCTTCCTCGTCTTCGCCCTTTTTCAGAAAAAGCAGCAAGGTGTCGCCCGCGTTCAATTTGACGATCTCGTCCGGATCCTCCATTTCCTCGCTCTTGTCAGTGCTTTTATACCGGTAATCAACCTGGTCCAGCACAAAGAATTTGCGGCTGTCGCCTTTCAGCGTCGATGAAATGCTGAAATGTTTTTTGATGGAAATGGCTGTGTAATCATCGGTTTGCTCGCTTATCTCGCCGTCTTCGGCCTTATCGAAACGGGCTATATGGATAGCGTCGCTGTTCTGGTAAAGGGCCAAAAGCGTTTCCGGCATTTTATCACCACACCTTATGGCTGAAGCATTGGCGGGAATGAAAAATATTGAGGATAACAGAATGAAAATTGCGGCGGCGGAAAGAACGGACTTCAACATATATGAAACTCCTAAATCTAAATTCCAAATCGGGGCGCGTTTTCCTTTCAGACTCGGCAACTTTCATAAAAGTTGCTTATGCGGAAAAAAATCTCTTTCCCTTTAGACACCGGAGCGATTAAAATGTTCCACTACTGTTTTTCGGATTGAAGGATGCGGTAGGCTTCGGATTTGCTCATCCTGAATTCCTTCGCGACCCTCTTTAGCGCCGCTTTCGGTTCCATTCCGCCCGCTTCCAATTCCTTCACCCGCTCGGCAATCGTGAGCGGATTATTCTCCGCATTTTCGCCCGCTCCGGCTCTGTCAATTACCAGAACGATCTCTCCTTTCAAATTTGCGGAAGAATATTGTTCGGCAAGAAAATTTAACTCTCCCCGGATAATTTCCTCGTGAAGTTTGGTAAGTTCCCGTGCCACGGCCGCCCGGCGATTACCTAAAACCTCAGAACAGTCGGCGAGCGATTTACCCAATCGGTGCGGAGATTCGTAGAAGATCAGCGTTGCCGGAATCTGTTTTACTTCTTCCAAACGTTTGCGCCGCTCGCCTTTTTTTGACGGCAGGAATCCGCCAAAGAAAAGCGAATCCGTCGGTAGGCCGGAAGCGATTGCGGCATTAACAAAAGCGGCGGCACCCGGCACCGGAATCACCGACGCGTCTATCTCATAAGCTTTTTGAACCATCTTATAACCGGGATCGTTGATGCCCGGCGTTCCGGCGTCGGATATGATCGCGATAGATTTTCCGCTTTTTAGGATTTCTGCAAACTCTACGGAACGCTCCAGTTCATTGTGTTCGTGATAGCTGACGAGTTTTTTTGAAATTTCGTAATAATTCAGGAGTTTGCGGGAATGTCGAGTGTCTTCGCAAGCGATAAGATCGACCGTTTTCAGGATTTCGACCGCGCGGAACGTCATATCTTGCAAATTTCCTATGGGCGTTGCGACGAGGTAAAGTGTTCCGGCCATGAACAAATGGTAAATCGTAAGCCGTAAATCGTAAATGGCGGAAAGCAAAAAGCCCGGACAAAAATGCCCGGGCGTTTTCGCGCGTCCTTTTTAGCTTGACTTAGAAAGGAAGCGGGAACGGTATGCGGTTTCTCCAATCGCCGCTTCGATTATTGCGGTTATTCCGGTTATTGTATCCGTAGGCATTAGCCAGTACGGACAGGTCATGCCGCATCGAATTCCACTGGCCCTGAATTCTACGGCCTCCGCGTGAATTATAGATTGTATTGTCGATCTGCGACGCAAGATCCAAAACACGCCGTGCTTCGTCGGCACTGTTGTTCATATTCCGGCCATTGCCATATTCATCTTCCAGATCGTCGACGGCATTTTTGAACCGGTCCGCCAGAACTTCAATCCGGTCGCTGTTGTTATTGTATCCGCCGCGACGGCCGCGATCATCGCGGCTATCCTACCGATCTTCATAACGGTCCACGGAGTTTTCAAAATTCCTCGCCTTATTCTTTAAATTCCTTACGGTTGCCCGTATATTTCCGCCATTGCCATAACCGCCGTATCCGCCGTTCCACTGTGCAGACGCAATTGCCGGTAAGCCTAAAATTAATAAAGAAAATGCACTGATCGCTATCAAATTCTTAATTCTGTTCATTGTTTTCTCCAACATTTATTATTCTCAGGCAATGTCCCAGCCATTGCACCTCGCTAAATGCAAAGCATGTGCCAATCGTCGGAAGATAATAAGCAAAACAAAAAAGCCCTGATTAACAGGGCTTTTCACTTCATTCAATGTAAAATTCTTCCGCAGATGCATGTTTTGGTCAGTGCATCCACCAAAACGTCGATTAATCATCCAATGCCTTTGCGGCGTTCAGCCTGCCGCCGCTTTCAACCTTGCCGGCCAGCGCACCAATCTTATCTACCGATTTCAAAAGCCGTGCCCGAAGTTGCTCGACCGTCAGATCCGGCTCGCTCGCCAGTATCAACGCCGCAACCCCCGCAACATACGGTGTCGCCATCGAAGTTCCCGACGCATCACGATAATCGCCGCCTAGCCACGTCGAATGAATATCCCGGCCCGGAGCTGCAATGTGAACCGTTTTTACGCCAAAATTCGAGAACGATGAAAGTGAATCCGTTCTATCCGTCGATGCCACACTGATGACATTCGGCAGGGTGTAATTCGACGGGTAATGCGGACGGCTGTCGTTATTCGTGCTGGCATTTCCGGCAGCCGCGACAAACAAAATTCCCTGTTCGCCCGCCGCGCGAATGGCGTCTTCCAAAGCCTTAGATCTGGAAGTCGATCCCCAGCTTGCGCTGATTACGCGGACATTGACACCTTTCTGCTTGCGGTCGATGGCGTAATTAATAGCCTCAATAGCGTTCGCTGTCGTCCCAAAACCGCCGCGGCCCATGAACTTGAGCGGCATTATCCGGACATTCCAGTTGATGCCCGCGATGCCTTCGTTGTTATCTCCTTCGGCACCGATGATTCCCGCGCAATGGGTTCCATGTCCGTTATCGTCCATTGGATCGCCGGCGTTGGCATCGGCGTCGAAGCCTTGCAGATCGTTGAATGTACCGAGATCTTCATCGGCATACTGTGGAATATTATCGGGACGCGTCCACATATTCGCGACCAAATCCGTATGCTTATAATCGACGCCGCTGTCCAAAACCGCGACCACGACTTCCTGGCTTCCCTTAGTCTTGTCCCAAGCCTTTACCGCATCGATGTCCGCCTTCTTTTTCCCGCCGTCCTGGCCAAGATTATTGAGCGCCCACTGCTGGGCAAAATGCGGATCGTTAGGAAGATTTGCATCGGTTTCGGGCTCTATCTGCCCCAAATCCGCAAATGCCGGTCCTTGAGCAGGATCGTCAAAACGAATTTCATAATTCGGCTGCGCGTATTCGACCAGCTCGCTCAAACTTTCATACTGCCTGGCAACAGCGTCCGTATCGGCATTATCAAGATCATCGATAAATACGAGGCCGTTTACTGATTCGATCCGATCTTCAACCTGATCGTTATTACGAAAAACTGCTTTTTTGATTTGCGAGAGCGTAACGCCCGGACGAAATCTGACCAAAACTTCCGGCTCCGAATCTTTTTGCAAGCGAATAGCCGTTTCAGGTTTGGATATCGATCTTACGACTTTAGGCATCTCGCCCGCCGTACGCAGCGAAGTTTTCCAACGCTGGATCTGTCCCAAAATTCCTGCCATCGTTATCAAAACGACCGCCAAACCGATGTGTATCCAAATATTATTGCGATTCATTTAATACTGCTCCCAGAATCTACATTTTTCACGCTTAGATAACGTGATTTGTTCCATTAAAATTACGCAGCCGCAGTTGGTATTTATCCGCCCGGTATTCGTAATTCTTCCCGCCGGCCTCAAGATTTATCTGCCATCCGGACGAGATCATTTGCGCCGACATTTCATCATTAACAGGTGCGCCGAGCGACATATCCGGAAAATCCTTCTCCGATACGGATGACACTTTTACGTCGCCATCGCCGATCTTCAGCCTAGATGCCAAATCTTTCTTAGCCTTTTCCGCCGCGCTGTCCTTGGTAAAACTCATATTATTTTTGGGCAAACACAATTTTGCTACTCTTTCCCACAATAGTCAACGAAAGCGAGCCCCAAAAGTTCTGAGTTCACGCTTTAGCGTGTCTTTAGCCTTGGGCCGAAGACACGCTAAAGCGTGAACTCAGAACTTCGATTCCTCTTCGCGGAAAAATTACGAAAAATTTCAACCAACGCAGGAACGATAAATGTCGCGCATGCCACGCCCAGAATCAGTCCCGTCACAAACCTCGAAAGATGTGTATTTTCCCAAACACCGAATATCGTCAAAGCCCAGTCAATACCGATCGGAATCAGCGAAATAAACAGCCAAAACCTCGCCAGCGGCTCGATCTCTTCGATTCTCCGCCAAAGCGGGTAAACCAAAAACCCGGCAAATAACCCAAAATAAACCCCGAAACACCGCGAGCAAACCGCAAGCTGATGGCCGTCAAGATGCAAAGACCTTTCCGGCATCTGATGGCAGATAAAGCTGAAAAATGTGTAAAGCGGCGAGGAAATGTTTGGAAAGCCATTCGCCGCAATCGGGGGCAGTAGAATTAGAGCTACCCAAAACGCGGCCACAGCCAAAGATATTGTCCAGACACGATATGCCTGCTTGCGAAAATGTTTGGACAAATTTTGTGGAATGTATTCGGTCACTATTCGCGATTTATAACTCACATTATGGCCAGCATAGTCGAAAAATCAGTGGAACGTTTATCAGCACCAAAGGTGCGACCGCAATTTAGTCTGCGGCCACGCGGTAGGTAATAGATATTGAAGCACCAATGGTGCGGAGTAATTTATTCGCTACTGCGCCGCGTTGCGGCTCTAATCCGTTGCCGCCGGCTAAATTACTTCGCACCGTTGTTGCTCGATAGCCATGCGAAATATTACACTCTCAAACTCTTCTCCATTTCCAAAATATGATGCGTAGTCTGAATCACCGTATCCGGGTTCAATGAAATTGAATTAATACCTTTCTTCACTAGAAACTCCGCGAATTCCGGGTAATCCGACGGAGCCTGCCCGCAGATGCCGATCTTTTTGCCGTTTCGTATCGCGGCTTCGATGGCGATCGCGACCATCTTCTCAACCGCTCCGTTTCGTTCGTCAAAAAGATGCGCCACCATTTCCGAATCGCGGTCGAGGCCCAATGCAAGCTGCGTCAGATCATTCGATCCGATTGAATACCCGTCGAATACCTGCAAAAATTCATCGGCGAAAACGACGTTGGCCGGAAGCTCGCACATCGCGTAGATTTCTAAACCATTCTCACCCTGCACTAGCCCGTGTTCGCCCATCAGGGCGATCACTTTTTCGCCTTCCTCAACAGTCCGGCAAAACGGGATCATCGGCGTCACGTTCGTCAAACCCATATCGTCGCGAACGCGGCATAAAGCCTGGCATTCTAGTTTGAAACCGGCTTTATAGCGATCGTCGTAATACCGCGAAGCACCGCGAAAACCGATCATCGGATTTTCCTCGACTGGCTCGAATTCCTTGCCGCCGACCAGCATCGCGTATTCGTTCGATTTGAAATCGGACATACGGACGATCACCGGTTTCGGATAAAATGCCGCCGCGATCCGGCCGACCCCTTCCGAAAGGCAGCGGACAAAAAATTCCTTCGGGTCTTCTTCGAGAATTTTGCTTGAAATTAGCTCGATATCCGCCTGTTTTTTCAGGTTCGGGTAATTTACGAGCGCCATTGGATGAATGCCGATGTGATTATTAATAATGAATTCGAGCCGTGCAAGGCCCACGCCGTCGTTCGGCAGGCGCGACACCGCAAAAGCGTGATCGGGATCGCCCACGTTCATCATCACCTGCGTTTTCGGCCGTTCGCTGTCGGTAATTTCACGTTTGTCCACACGAAAATCGACTTTGCCGTAATAGATATTCCCACGGTCGCCCTCGGCGCACGAAACGGTAATGTCCGTGCCGCTTTTCACCGCTTCGGTCGCGTTTCCGGTGCCGACAATGCAGGGAATGCCAAGCTCGCGGCTGATGATCGCGCTGTGACAGGTCCGCCCTCCGCGTTCGGTGACAATCGCCGATGCCCGTTTCATAATCGGCTCCCACGCCGGATCGGTCATCGTCGTAACGAGAATTTCGCCTTCCTTAAAAGAGGTCAGTTTCGCCGAATCCAGCAGAACATGGGCCTTTCCCTGACCGATCTTCTCACCGACCGCAACGCCGGTCGCCAGCGGCGCTCCGTGAGTTCCCGTCAGATTATATGTCTCGATGAAATTCTGGTCCTTCTGTGTATGAACCGTTTCGGGCCTTGCCTGCAAAATAAATAACTCGCCGGTGATCCCGTCTTTTGCCCATTCAATGTCCATCGGCTGAGACCTACCGGCGAGTTTCGAATAATGATCTTCGATGGCGCACGCCCATTCGGCAAGCTGCAAAACCTCGAATCCGGCCAGGCAAAAGCGGTTGCGCTGCGTCTCAACAACATCGCGCACCTGCGTTCCCGTTCCGTCGTCGGCGAACACCATTTTTACTTCCTTCACACCGAGTTTCCGAGTAATTATCGGCCGGAAACCAAGCTTTAAAGTTGGCTTAAAAATGATCCATTCGTCCGGCGTCGCCATACCCTGCACGACCGCCTCGCCTAATCCCCACGCTCCGTTTATCACGACCGCTTCACGAAAACCGCTTTCGGTGTCCAGCGTAAACATCACGCCTGAGCACGCAATATCCGAGCGCACCATCGGCTGAACCCCGATCGAAAGCGCAATGTCGAAATGATCAAATCCTTTTGCGGTGCGGTATGAGATCGCACGGTCGGTCCACAGTGAAGCGTAGCATTCATGACAGGCTTCGATCAGGCGCTTCTCGCCGCGAACATTTAATATCGTGTCCTGTTGTCCGGCGAAGGAAGCGTCAGGCAAGTCTTCAGCAGTCGCCGACGAACGAACCGCGACCTCGAAATTCTTCTTGCCGATCCGCGTACCGAGATCCGTGTAAGCCTCAAAAATATCTGTCTCGACCTGCTTCGGAAACGCTGTTTCGAGCATCATGCCGCGAGCTTCACGCCCAACGCGGGCGAGTTCGTCCAGATCGTTTACGTCGAGTCCTTTCAACAGCTTTTGCAGTTTCTTTCGCAAACCGCCCGTTTCTAGCAGAACTTCATAGGCGTAGCTCGTCGTAGAAAATCCGTCAACCGAACGAACACCCTGAGTTGTCATCTCCCGAAAAAGCTCACCAAGACTCGCGCATTTCCCGCCGACAAGCGCGACATCGCCGTTTCCGACTTCGCTCAGATTAAGGACATATGGTTTTCCGTTATTCATATTCTCGGAACGCGGACATCCTTGTCCGCAACAAACGTTAAGATTCCCAATCGAACCAGTTAATCAACGTAGATTTATTACATCTGTTGCGGACAAGGATGTCCGCATTCCGGTTTAGAACCTGATCACCGCATCCGGTCCGCCTTCTACGTGGACGGTATCGACGAATCTGATGCTCTTTGAATCGGTAGTCATCACCACCGAATGTGTCCGTTTGCCCGCCCCGAAAAATCGTACGCCGCGCAGCAGCGAGCCGTCAGTTACGCCGGTCGCCGCAAAGATTATCCGCTTGCCGGGTGCCAAATCGTTTGTATCATAGATCTTGTTCGCGTCCTTGATGCCCATGTCCTGCAGCCGTTCCATCACCTCTTCCGGCGGCGGAACCTTTGATTTATCGACGCCTAATTTAGAATGGTCGAAAACAAGTCTTGCCTGTATCTCACCGTTCAGACATTTCATCGCTGCAGCGGTAATAACGCCTTCCGGTGCACCCCCAATTCCCATGAGTGCGTGAATGTTCGTCCCGGCCACGGCTGCGGAAATGCCGGCTGAAAGATCACCGTCGGAGATAAGCCTGATCCTTGCCCCGGTAGCTCGGACATCGGCAATTAGCTGTTTATGACGGCCGCGGTCAAGGCAAATGACCGTCAAATCATCTACATCGCGCCCAAGGCGCCGCGCAATATTCTTTAAGTTCTCGGCGACCGGGGCATCGATGTCGATCGCTCCGCGCGACGAAGGCCCGACGACGATCTTATCCATATAGATGTCGGGAGCATTGAGCAATCCGCCGCGTTCCGCAGCCGCTAACACGGCAATCGCGTTATTGGCGCCGAGCGCGCATAAATTCGTGCCTTCGAGCGGATCGACGGCAATATCGACCTCGGGAAATTCGGCTCGTGCCTCTTCCGAAAAAGATCTGCCGCCGAGTTCTTCGCCAATGTACAGCATTGGTGCTTCGTCACGTTCGCCCTCGCCAATCACGATTCGCCCGCGCATCGGCACCGTGTCCATTACCTCACGCATTGCCTCGACCGCGACGTGGTCGGAATGCTTGCGGTCACCTTGCCCCATAGTCCTAGCCGATTCGATGGCAGCCGCTTCCGTAACACGCAAAAAATCCAGTGATAATTCGCGTTCCGCTTTAATATCTTTCATCTATATATCCTTAGGTTATCGAACAGTTAAGTTTAATTATGATGGCATTCTACCACTTGTGTAACCCGATTTGACAAGTTATCCTTTGGGTATTAGGGTTTTAATTTGCGTTTTCGCCGGAGCCGAGGAGATGTTTTCACGAAATGACATATATTGTTGCCGAGCCATGCATCGAATGTAAATACACAGATTGCGCCGCCGTCTGCCCCGTCGAGGCTTTTCACGAGCTGCCTGACAAACTGCTGATCAATCCCGACACCTGCATCGACTGCGACGCCTGTCTGCCCGAATGCCCGGTCGAAGCCATTTTCTCCGATATGTCGATCCCGCCCGAATATATGAACTGGCTGGAAATAAACGCGACCGCCGAGGAATACCCGATCATCAGCACAAAACAGCCCGCATTAATGGGCGCCGGATGCACAGGGCCGCCGGAATAACACAGTATTTATAGGTTTTAAAGAGGCGGCCCCGGCCGTCTCTTTCTTTTGGCCGGAATTGAGTTTAGAATTGTCCTATGATTGAATCGACCGACCCAAAGATCACGGAAAAGCCGCCCGCGAGATGCAGCGAATGCGACCGGGAGATGGAGCATTACAATGTCTATCTCGAACCGTCGAACGAAACTCGTATCATTTGCTGGGAATGTAAAGAACGAGGTGAAAAAGGCTTTAACACTAAACGCGATTTCCGGCGCGGCGCCCGTTCAGGTTACATACCTCGCTAATAAAATTAGCCACGAATTACACAAATAAGAAAAATATTCGTGTAATTTGTGGCAAATATTTCTTATGGCTGTTAGAAAGATTACGGAATACCCTGAAAAAGTCCTCGGCGAAGTCGGCCAGCCTGTAACCGAATTCAATAAAGAACTCGAAGACCTTTGCGCCGACATGTTTGAAACGATGTACAATGCCGAAGGTGTCGGCTTGGCTGCACCGCAGATCGGCCTTAATCTCCGCCTATTCGTCATGGATTGCGAAAACATCAAACTAATCGCCGCCAATCCCGAAATAATCTCAACCGAAGGCGAGCAATCCAGCCAAGAAGGCTGCCTCTCCGTCGGCAAAGTCCCGGCCGTCGTTGTCCGCCCGCAAAAAGCCCGCCTCCGCGCCCAAAACGAAAAAGGCGAATGGTTCGAACGAGACGCCGAAGGTTACGCCGCCCGCGCCTTCATGCATGAAACCGACCACTGCAACGGAATACTGTTCATCGATCATCTACCAAAGATGAGGCGCGATATGCTGGTTAGGAAGTTTAAGAAGGAAAAGACCTGGAAATAGCGAGAGTTTGGAGTAATCGATGAAAAACAATTGTCTAACTGCAATAGCCTTGATCTTTTTATGTTTGGCACACATCGAGGGCCAAAAACCCAATTCGGCAGAAGAAAAAAAGGCATTGACCGATAAATCCTTTGCACTTTTTCAGCAAGGCAAATTGAACGATGCAATTGAATTGGCCGCGAAAGTTGTCGAATTAGAAAAGAAGTCACCGAAATCCGATTCGGCATCACTGGTCAATGCTACTATGAACCTAGCGAGGTTTAAGCGTGACAATTACCTGCGTTTGCGTGCAAAAGCCGCCGACCGAGGCTCGCCGCCAAAAATACGAAACCAAAATCAAAAAGAAGCCAATAAAAATGCCGGCGAAGCTGAAGAGCTTTACCGTGAAGCTTTAACATTAAATGAAAGCGACGGCCGTTCGGTGTCGGCGCAAACGGCAGATATTAAAAGCGATCTGGCTTGGCTTGTTCATAATTTTTATCCGGTCCGCGACACTACTTTAGTTGACAGGCCAAGTACCCGTTCGAGAATCGACGAAGCCGAATCGTTGTATACCGCATCGCTGGCGCTCAATGAACAAACGAGAGGAAAAGACGCTGACGAAACACTTTTGATCACTTTGGCGTCGGGTAATTTTTATTTGATATATGACAATTACGAAAAGGCTTTGCCCTTTTACGAAAGGCATATCCAGACCGTGGACAAAAAGCACGGAGCGAATCACGCGGAACTCGCCAATGCCCTGCGGCCTTACGCCCAAATGTTATTTGCTATTTTTCAGGAACAGGAAGCGATGGCGCTGTAAAAAGAATTGAGGGAATTACCGGAAAGAAAGAAGACCTTCCGATGGGAAAATTAGGACTCGATCTGCGGTCAAAAGATTCAGTCGCCTTTCACGCGGGAGTTTCCAGATCATTACAGGACAAGAACAAAGTCTTCGGAAAAAAAATGACACTGGCAGGCGGATCGATGAGCCGGACTGTCTATGAGGATTCGAGACCGCGAGTGACCTATACGCCTGTTTACGTTACTGTCGATGAGAATGGAAAAGTAATCGAAGCCGTCGCCGATACTAAAGACGCTAAGCTGCGTGACCGGGCAGAACAGGAAGTTTCAAAATGGATTGTCAGGCCTTTTGTTTACAACGGTTCCGCAAGACAATTGCGGGGCATTCTCGTCTACCCTGAATCGCCGTAGCCGGAAACCCGGGAGCAGTAGCAAAGGATAAAGCAGACGATTCCGATTCTTCATTTATCCTTTCAAAGAACCTAGTCGCTATCGGTCCCGTGATGGGCGGAATATCGCACGATAAACTGGCAATTCCTTATCCTCAACGGCAACTTCCCTCTCGGTTTTCACCGAAAAAGGATTACCCTCGATCTTCATTTCGGACAAACGCTCATCCTGGCGAAATAATTCAAACATCTCTTCCGCCAAAAACTCAATATCCGTCTGCACAAAAATTTGCCCGCTGACCGCAAGTTTCTCAACAACCGCATCCACCAATTCCTTATTCACCATCCGCCGTTTCGCGTGTCTTTTTTTAAACCATGGATCAGGAAATTGAATAGTTACTACCTGTAAATGCCCGTCGGGAATGTTTTTCAGCAATTCATCAAGGAACAGCATCGCGTTAGCGAATGCATAATGCACATTCGTCAGCTTTTCTTCGGCGGCGATGCGGTTTGCCTCATCGACCAGCGGTTCGCGGATCTCCACGCCGAGAAAATTCCAGTTCGGCTCGGCCATCGCCATCCACAAAATAAACCGTCCACGGGCACACCCAATATCCAAATGAAGCGGCAGCGAAGCATCGGCAAACTCCTTTTCCAAATCAATCGGCTCGGGAGTCTGGCGATAATAAGGCGAAAGAGGATTTACGTGCTGGTGAACTCTGACTCTGGCCATTTATGACAATTCTGATATACGAAATATCGCGAATGCGGCTTCGGCAATATATATCGCAAGGGCGGCAATACCCGTGATCTCAATGAAACGGCCGACTTTGCGCGGATCCTGCGACAGGTCTTTCGGCACTTGTACAAAACCATATAACGCTCCAATTATTAAACCGCCGGCGTGAGAAAAATTGTCGATAATTTGATATGCGATCAGGCCGAAGGCGGCGATAAACCCGATATTGATAAGCACGGTCTTCAAAAAACCGGGAGGCAGTTGAGCTTTGCGGCGATAACCGTAAACCGCCAGATACCCAATCAACCCCATAATTCCACCGGAGGCTCCGACGACCTGCCCCGTCGGCATAAACGCTAAACTAAGCAGTCCGCCACCAATCACCGAAAGCAAAAAAACTATGGCCAGATGCGCCCGGTTCGACAGAACTTCTATCATGCTCGCGATGCCGAACAGGGCCTGTGAATTAAAATAAATGTGCAGGAATCCGCCGTGAAGAGTTCCGCCCGTCAGTATCCGCCAATACTCGCCCTTTCCGATAACGTCTTCCTTAACGAATCCGGCCGCCAATATCGATTCTTCGAGCCCCGCTGATAGCTGCGCCAAAAAAACGGCCGCAATACATCCGGCCAACACGAATGTGTAATAACGGCTGGTGGCCTGAGACTGCTCGAGAAATTCGACGGCCCCGGCAGACGGTATCAATTCCTCTAAATTAAGATTCTTCGCGTAATATAAACCCCAAATTCCCGCCGCCAAAGCGAACAGCCCCAAAACAAAAAAGATGCTCCGAAACAGCACTGAAAAATCGGGGTTCCCGCCAAGAACCGCAAAAAGCACCAGCCAGCCGAGATGCACAAATACAATAAAACCGCCGATACCGACGGCCCACCAGGACTTTTTGCGGATCGATTTTTTCTGGGCGAGGAGATATTCTTCCGGCGTTACCTGCTTCTCTTCCTCCGGATTTTCGTTTTCTGAAGACATATTCAACCGTTCTGAGTTCAAGCTTCAGCTTGTCTTAAACCTAAACCAAAGACAAACTAAAGTGTGAACTCAGAACATTTACATCGCCAGCCCACCGTCCGCCTGAATAACCTGCCCCGTAATATACGCCGCCGAGCCTGACAGTAAAAAGCACGCGATCTCCGCAACTTCCTGCACATTTCCCAAACGCTTCAACGGGATTTGCTCCAATATTTTCCCACGGTATTCAGCGTTCATCTCAGCCGCCATTTCGGTTTCAATTAATCCCAGAGCCAATGCATTAACTGTAATTTTCCGGCTCGCGATCTCCTTCGCCAATGATTTCGTCAGCCCGATCATCCCGGCCTTCGAAGCGGAATAATTCGATTGCCCGAGCATTCCGACAACGCCGCTGATCGATGAAATATTAAGTATCGAACCGCCCGATTCGTTTTTCATCATAGGCCGCAAAACCGCCTTCGAAAAGTTCCAGGCGCCCTTCAAATTCGTATCGATCACCGAATCCCAATCTTCTTCCTTCATCCGCAAGATCAATTGGTCCCGCGTAATACCGGCATTGTTGACAAGAAAATCAATCGTCTCAAAAGACTCCTTCGCCTGCTTCACGAACTCCGCCGCCGCTTCCGTATTCGCCACATCGCACTGTGCCACAAAAGCCTTGACGCCGAGAGCTTCGATCTCGGTTTTCAGCTTTTCCGCCTCGGCCGCACTCTTCGAATAATTAAATGCGACATAGCAACCGCGTTTTGCCAGCTCAAGCGCAATTGCCCTACCGATACCGCGCGTCGCACCCGTTACGATCGCCGACTTGCCGTCAAATTGTTTTTCGTTCATAACTTATCCGTTCAAAGCATTCCGCTGGATCGTAAAAAGATGATTGATCCCGATCTCGGCGAGCTCGAGCATTTCGTTCATTTGGTCGCGTGAGAACGGTTCGCGTTCTGCCGTGCCTTGGAGTTCGATGAATTTTCCGGCTCCGGTGCAGACGATGTTCATATCGACGTCGGCGTTCGAATCTTCGATGTAGGCGAGGTCGAGAACCGCCGTGCCTTCGATAATGCCGACGCTGACGGCGGCGACTTCACTCAAAAGCGGCGAAGTTTTTACCGTTCCCCGCGTAACCAGTTTGCGGCAGGCCAAAGCAAGCGCAACGTACGCGCCCGTGATCGAAGCGCAGCGCGTTCCGCCGTCAGCTTGAATAACATCGCAGTCGAGAAATATCTGCCGCTCACCGAGCGCTTTAGCATCGACGACCGCACGCATGCTCCGCCCGATCAGCCGCTGGATCTCCTGCGTCCGCCCGGCCGGCCGGTTCGTTTCACGCTGCGTCCGCGTATTGGTCGCCCGCGGCAGCATCGCGTATTCGGCCGTCACCCAGCCGAGGCCCTTGTTCCGCATAAAGAACGGCACTTTATCCTCAACGCTCGCGGTGCAGATCACCTTCGTCCCGCCGACTTCGATAAGTGCGGAACCTTCTGCATAAGGCGAAATATTCGGCGTGATCTTCGTGGTGCGTATCTGGTCGTATGTTCGTTTGTCTAGTCTTTCGTAACTCATTTTTTATTTTTCCCGCGAAAGACGCGAAATAAGAAAAGATTATTCTTTTTTCGCGGGCTAATTCTTTTCCATTTCATCTAATCCAAAAACTTCTATCGCTTCTAATTTCGACGGCGGCGATCCTAAAAATCTTTCCGCCACGCGGGAAAACCTTTCAGCAGCATCGGTCACATAAAAATGGTCGAGATCGTCGCAAAGTGTTCTATTTCCGCTTATTACATTAGGATTTGCAAGATTTTTCGCGGCCAGAAGCTTTTCTACTTCTTCCGCGGCCGCTTCGCCGGAATCGATAAGTTTAACATGCTGCCCGACGGTTTGCTGAATCACATCATGAAGTATCGGATAATGCGTGCAGCCGAGCACGAGTGCATCCGGGCGGAAATCGATTATCGTTTTCAGATGCTTCGCGGCAATCGAGAATGTTTCTGGCTCCGACAGCCAGTTCTCCTCTGCGAGCGGGACAAATAACGGACATGCGGCCTGCACAATGTCGGCGGTATTGGATGCACGCCGGATCGAGTCCGCATAAGCATTGCTCGCCACCGTTGCTTCCGTCGCGATCACGCCAATCCTGGGATTCGCCTTATCCTTCGTCATTTCAATCGCCTTTCTCGCACCTGGGCCGATCACACCGACCACATCGATCCCGATCCGCTCCCGAATTTTTGGCAAAGCCAGAGCCGACGCCGTGTTGCACGCCACGACCAGCATCTTAATCCCGACTGAAGCCAAAAACTGCGAATTTTCCAAGGCATACCGCTCGACCGTCGCCATTGATTTCGTCCCGTACGGAACCCGTGCCGTATCGCCGAGATAGACGAAATGCTCATTCGGCAAACGGTTGTGCAGGGCGCGGTAAACGGTCAGGCCTCCCACGCCCGAGTCGAAAATCCCAATCGGCAGATCGTTCACTATATCCATTATGTTGAATCGTTGGCACCGGCAAATTCCGGATAACGGCCTAAACACTCAACACTACAAAAATCCGGATGTATCGGCAACCCCCGGCCGTCTGCTTTAACCTGAATATAAAGTGAAATTAATACGAAAAATGAGGGTGAAACTGCTTTTCTGAAAACTTTTCCTTATTGAATGTATAAGAAAAGTGTTGACTAATATCCACGATGATATTAGTATTCCCGTAATCTGTTCGAATTTTCGGTCATTTCAGGGCTGTTTTTATTGCTTATCGGTTTTTGGGAATCGGTTTTTATGAACGCCGCGGCGGATTTTCATTGTCGATTGCCGTATAAGCAACTTATTTAAACTAACTAAACAGTCGGAGGATACTACCATGACGAAATCGTCTATTCTATGTCCACTAGGTTGGAACGTCAGAGCAAAAGGGTTTACTCTCATTCCAATTACTGCGAAATCTCGCAGAACCGCGCGGACACCACATTGGTTTTATTGCTCGGCACAAATTTCGCATTTAAAAGTTTCATTGTGTGCGGTACCGTACCAACTTCGGAATCACAACCAGAGTAAGGTTAATGTCAGTTTGCGCCACCGAATATGATAGGCATAAAGCTTTTGTTGTCCTTTCCGGGCACTTTAGTCTTCCAAGGCGTATCTTTTCGCTGGTATATCAATAGGGATATTTGTCAAAGTTCAAATTGCTTGATTCGTGAAAGTGGTTCGCCCGAACCTAACTTCTGAAATAGGTAAAAGTTGACTAACAGATCAGGCTCTATATTAAGGAGAAATCATGAATAGAAGAAAGAGTTTTTTCACGTTTCTAAGCTTGGCAGCAGCCGTGTTTTTATTTGGCCCGGCGTCAACAAGTGCACAAACTTTCAGCGGTCAGGCTACAGCCGTTAGGACGTCAGTACGAGTCGGGGGATTGCCCGCACTTGTCACCACGGTGAATGACACAGGTCCGCTTCCGGCGGGCGGAGGCTCGATCAATACGGCAAGCGCCGCAGCGACCGTGCCCGGCGTGGTTACAATCGGTGCCTCGACTGTGCGCACCTCGGGAGGAGTTGCACCATCTACTCCAACCACAAGTAACTCGTTCGCAAGTGTAGGCTCAGTGAGTACGACGGGTTTCAACAACAACCTGTTGGTCACGGCGGGCTTGATAACATCCACCACACAGTGTTCTTGTTCGAACGGTACCGCTACATGTACCGGCAATTTCAGTATCGCTAATAACCAGATAACAATCGGAGGCACCACGTTCACAGTGGACGCTACTGCAAATCAAGTTTTTACGGCAACCGTTGGAAACACGTCAGTTAGGGTCGTAGTGAATGAACAAATTGTTACAGAGGGAGGCCTGACGGTCAATGGACTCCACATTACGTATACCCAGACAGTCGGCGGTGTTGTTACGACAACAGATATCATCGTCGCCTCTTCACATTCGGATATAACCTGTGCCGGCACATTGGTAGACCGGTTCAGTGGCCGGGCGATCGGTGTCGACCTTAGGCAGACCACGGACGTGTTAATACCCACAAAAACCTCACTGATAGTGTCGGATACGGGTCCTCTACCGTCATCCGGTGGTAATATTAGCGTATCGACAGCCTCTGCAAGTGCTCTTCCACTGCTAAGTACAGGAGTCGTTACATCGAATACCTCAGGTGGTGTGATCATAGATCGTCCCGCACCGCTCCCCGACGGTACTGCGGACACCAGCCAATCGGACTCAACTGTTAACAACCTCGCCGTGAATTTGCCGGGAAATATAAGGATAACGGCCACGGTCGTCCAGTCAAATACACAATGTACATGTTCGGAGACAAATGTAGCCACTTGTACAGGCGATTCGGTAATTACGAATTTGCTGGTGGAAGATACGTCTGTTCTAGGGTTACCGGTCACGCTTTTTGCCTCAGCCAATGTTGACGCTGCTCCAAATACAGTGCTTAACCTAGGGATCGTAGGCTTGACGATAATCCTAAATGAGCAAATTTCGGGTCCTGGTAATATTACGGTTAACGCCCTGCATGTTATGTTTGACCCTCTTTTGAGTGGTTTGGCGACTACGGACCTTATCGTTGCATCGTCGCATTCGGACATACTTTGTGCTACTCTGAGCCCAACGGCGGCAGACGCATCTGTCAGCGGACAAGTGGTTGATTATTACGGCCGCGGAATTTCCGGAGCGAGGGTAACGATCACCAACGGGTCCACCGGCGAGGCAACGTCGGTATTGACGAGCACATTCGGATATTACAAAATATCCGACCTCGAATCTGCCAACTTCTACTTCATGAACGCCAGACACAAGCGGTATCAGTTCCCAAGTGTGGAGTTAACATTGAATGATGATGTTACCGGCCTCGATTTCAGGGCACTTGCACCTGTTCCGACGGTGAAAGCGGCACCGGTGAACGTAACTACCGTACAAACGGCTCCGGTAAAAACCACAGTGGTGAGATCCCCTTTCAGGGTTAAATCATCCATACTGGATCAGTAAAAAAGTCCGTAACTGAAAGTGAAAGGAGGTTGCCCGAAATGGCGGCCTCTTTTTTATGTTTTGATTGAATAAAGCGGAGAAGTCATCTTTTAAAATAAAGGCGGACCTTGAATTTTACAATCCAAAATCCGAAATTAAAATGGTGGAGGCGGCGGGAATCGAACCCGCATCCAAAGGTTGCGACCAGTGAAATCTACACGTTTATCCGGTTCACTTTTTCTCGCCTATGAAGAGTAAATAAACCGGCAAGACCTCCTCACAAGCCAACCTGGCTAACGTTTCGGGATGCGTCCGCAGGTGGTGGCGCGCGCCCTAGCTTATATTAAGTTATGCCTCGGCCGGTCGCTACAAGCTGACTTCCGGTAAGACACTTCTGGTCTAGAGTTAACTAGGCAGCAAGAGCTAATTCTTGATTAGCATTTGTGTTTTGTATAGTTTTTTTAACGAGCTCACCACACAAAAAGCCCGACGTGCATCCAAAGATCTATACAAGCCCCTGTCGAAGCCTGTCGCCCCCATAAAAGGAAGGTCAGTTTACGTTACTTTGATGAAAAATTAAAGTGCGGCGTTGTTAGATTTATATTTCCTCCAATCGCGTCGCAAATTCCGCCGGGATACATTTCAGTATTTAACAATTATATTTTATCCTTATTTCCGGAGGATAAAAATTATGCGTATTGCAAAGACCGACATACCTGAACAGATAAATATTCCCGGCGCCATCGCCCGCCAGACGCTGGATTTTGGCGATGCGACGGGTTACGGAAAAATTGCCGGCGAATACTTCTCGCTTGGCGAAGGCACGGATATCGCCCCGCTTCTTAAGGGCCTCGAGGGCGACCTTTGTCAATCTCCGCACTGGGGCTATCTAATTGAGGGTGAGGTGACCGTCGCATACACCGGCGGCAATGAGGAAATCGTCAATGGCGGCGACCTGTTCTATTGGCCGGCTGGCCATTCGGTCAAAGTTGGCAAAAACGCCGAGATCGTCCTTTTCAGCCCTCAGGCCGAACATTGTGCCGTGGTCAGCCACTTGAAAAAACAGTTGGAAGCATAAACTCAGTGAATTTTTAATCTCCCTCAAACCCAAATTCTGATTTCCAATCCGAATCTGCCGAAATTCGGAACTTTCCACCACTGAGTGAAAAAAAAGACGATACGAAGCACGCGATTGCGTCGTATCGTCTTTTTTTGCCTTAACTGTAAAAGACGCAATAAAAAGAGGCTAAGCTGTCTTAGCCCCTTACCCACCTAGCGTGTTATCAAAGGTGTCGCGGCCGTCCAGACCTCTACCGGACCGGCCCCCACATTGACCGCCTTTATCAGATAGGTTCCACCATGGGTCACCGGCTGATTGATAACGGCAATTCCGTTTGCCGAGTCAGCCAGGCCTAATACAGCACCCGACGGATCGATCACCACCAGCTGGATCGGAACGCCGCTGCTTGCCTCGGCGACCACCGAGAGTTGGGTCGTTCCGGGTGCCACACTTATCTCGCGCAAAGCCTGCTGTCCGATGTTCAGGACACTTTGGCTTGCGCTCGTTTGGCCGGGTCCCGAGCTAGGGCTCGAGGTGGTACTCGCACTTTCAAGCGTGAACTTGTCAAGATACACCGTACCGTTGATCGACCGTAGCTCCAAAGTATGCCGGCCTCTGCTCAATTCGCCGAATCTGACGCTCGGGCCGAATACCGGCGATCGCGTCGAACCTTGAGAACCGCGGAAATTAACCACGCCCTTTGAAACGCCGTCAATGAAGACCTCAGCACTTCCGCCCTTCGGACTGGTCGCATAGTGATAAGTGATCGCGCCACTGCGGCCGTCGACGTCGAATGTCAGCCTTGCAAAATGCGATGGATCCTTACCACTGTTCATCCGGAAATGTCCGTCACTGGCACTAGGTTCATTTACCAGATGCCAGCCGCCCGAGTAGGCGACCCGCGGGTCGTTGTCTTCGATCTCGGTCACGGTCACGACGGGCCGGCAATCATTCGGGTTATTGATAACCACATTGTCGATATACCAGCCGCTGTTCGGCCCCACATTTGTGGAAGCGTCCGATGTCGTACGGAAACGTAGGAACACGGGCAGTCCCTGCGGATTGTTGACTGATCCGGGAGCGAACGCTCCGAGAGCGATCCGCACGTGATGCAGTCCTTTCGTTCCTGTGTAGGAACGGCGGTTTACCAGCGCCGACAGCGGCACTCCTGAGAGCGATCCGTCGAGCCTGGCGGTATAAGCGCCTTCGACAATGTAGTTATTGGCTTCAAAGGTCGTTACATTGTCCGGATACGGCGTTGCATTGAAATTCGCCGGCGAGCCCAGGGCGATCTCAATATTCCCGCCGTCGAAGTTGGCCTCGGTGGTGAAGAAGTGGTCAAACTCCATCATCGAGCTGTTGCTCAGCCCGAGTGGGCCGATAACTGCGGCGAAATCGCTCTGCGCACCGCGGGTCGTTCCGGTCGGTACTGGGTCAAAGTTAGGACCGTACATCATTGACGACGTCTGGCCTTCTGCGGCGGTGATGCCTGTTACGCGTTGGAATGAGGCCAAAGCATCGTTCGGTTCGTTTCCGGAATCGATGAGCACCGGCGTAAACCGTGTGTTTGCCGAAGAACTTTCAAAATCCTCTCTGGCGAATACCGGTGTGCTCGCTACTCCAGAAGAAGTCGGAGCATTGAGCTTAGTTACCCTGTTGCCGACATTGTTGGTGTCGATCTTGCCGCTGTTTCGGTCACGGGCCTGGACGATGTAGTAATAAACCTGACCCACACGCAAGCCCGTATCCGCAAATGATGTCGCACGCAATCCCGCGGCAATGCGATTAGATGCCGACGGTTCAAAGCTTGGTTCCTGAGTACCGTCGCCGTGCGCGACGCGGTCTACACGGTAAACGTCATAGATGATGTCCGCCGCCGGATTGTTTGAGGAAGCCGCATTCCAGTTCAAAGTAAGCGTGTCGCAAGAAGCGGGATCACTCGTTACTGCCTCAACACCCGAAAATACCGGTGCTTTTACGATAACGCCGCCCGAGACTGTAATGCTTTTCGTTTCGGACGGGCCCGAGACGCATTCCGGATTGCGGCTCGCCCGCACTTGATAGAAAAATGTTTCGCCGCCTTCCAGCCCTTGACCGTTGTTGTCATCGACAAAAGTGGTCTGAGATGCGGCAAGGGTGGCTACTCGCACGAAAGGCCCATTCGCGCTTGATGATCGCGTAATGATGTAGCTCGAAGCTTCGGGAACGGGTGTGCCGCCGTTGATGGTGACAGTGACCTTATTATCCTGACCGCTTGTCAGAGCGAAAGAGGGCGGCGCAAGTGGCCCCGCCTGTTCACATTGCGTAACGCCCGCCGGGACTGCGAAACTTTCGATCACTACCGGAACTGACTGAGTAGCGACATCATTGCTCGTCGACTCCGCGCCGAGGCCGATCCCGTGGCTGGCGAACGCACGCCAAATAACTGCCTGGTTCTCGCCGCCGGTAAGTTCACGGTCGGCGAGCAGGATCGAATCACGCGAATCGACCATCGAGGGATTGAGGGGCGAGAGCTGCATACCGCGCAGCACCAGTGTGTCAGAAATACGAGCCCCCCGGCTCACCGCGGCGGCCAGCGGCCCCTGCCGGTGACCGTTCTGGGCGATCTCAGTGGCAAGCAGGCCCGGCCGGACTATAGCCTCACCGGCCCGGATAGTCGCCGCGTCATTAGTGTTAAACGCCGCGCGATAATCGATCGGATGTTGGGTGTCGACCGACTGCACCTGACGGCTGCCGATGAAAAAGCTGCTTCCGCCGCCGAGACGCCGATTGCCGTCAAAGAATATGCCGCTCGGATCCTTCATGATGAGCAGCTCGCGCATGTCCCACAGCGTAGCCGACCACACCTCGCCCGTGCGGTGGACCGCAAAGGGAGTGCCGGAGCCGCCGTCAATATCCGGAGCCGCCTGATCGCGGCGGTTAAGGATCCGCTGATTGATCGATCCGTAAGACCAGCGGAAATTCGTGTATGGCATACGTCGGATGCCGACATCGAACTCGCCCGTTACGAATTCGCCGACAGCATCGTCGTCTGACATCGTAGCCGCGATGTAATCAGACCATCCTTCACCCTGACCGCCTGATTCACCGACCAGCGTAAGACCTAGGCCGCCGCTGCTGCCTTTTGCGACGGAGCGATTGGAAACGCCGTGGTGATATTCGTGGGCCACCACATCGAAATCGAAGTCGCCGTCGGCACGATGAAATGTGCTATCGGTGAACAAAAACATCTGCATGCGCGGGCGGCCGCCTTCAGCCGGTGTGCCGAAGTTAGCATTATTCGTTCCGGATCCGTCCTGCACCTGTGCGCTCACGGCATCCTTGCCGGTTCCGCCTTTGCCGAAATTATCCTGCTGGAAATTCCATAGACTTTCAGTAAAACCTATGCTGTAAAGATAATCGTGCATCAGGTTGTTGTAGTGAAAGAGTGTTACCGTACCCGAATAAATGTCGGGATTCGCGCTTGCCGGATACGAGACCGCTCCCGATGCCGGCGCGACGGCGTCAGCACCGCCGAATTCATAGCTGTTGGTGAAATCGAAGTAACCCTGCGTAAACTGGCGGTTAAAGGCGAAGCCTTTGACCCCGTGTGTCGATTCGTTATCATTGGCACGATCATCCGCCACGAAAACATTGTTGCCCTCGGTATAATTCGACTCGAAAACAGAAGACAGTATGCGGCCGTCCCTAAGCGTCACGCCCGTGGAAAGCGGAGTAACCGCAGCCGAAAATGGCTGGTTCTTGTCGCCGGCCGGAGAATTTTCGGTTAGGTTGCGGGTTCGTGCTTCAGTCGCCATCGTATAACCGAATGCATTGGTCGCTGCCCGGTTATTGTCGGCCGAAGTGATGGTACCGCCGCCGCTGTCGGTCGGTAGGTAAAACCAGCCGAACGGTGATTCCGCTGTCGGGTTCTGGGCATCCGGCACGCCTCGCAAAACCTGAGAAAACGGGTTGCTGAAGACAAGCGGGTTTTCATTGCGGGCTGAGACAAAGCTAAATCGGAAACCGCGACCGCTGTTGCGCACGGTCACGTTTTCCGCAGTATAATTAGGAGTCGTACCGGGCTGCGTGCGTCCGATTCCGAATCGCCCGGAGAATGTCGTCGGCAAAGCATCAAAAACTTTCGCACGGGCAGTCCCCGCAGGGTTATAGCGCTCGACCATATCCTGCAGATCCGGCCTTAGTGTCGACCGTCGTCCCGGACCCTGGCCGCCGCCCGTGTCGCCGTTGAACGCCGTAAGACTGATACGCCTCAACACAGCTCCGGTTTGGGCGTCGACTACGATCTCCCACATTATCCCTTCGTATTGCGGCGTCGTCAGCCCGAACTTGTAAGCCAGCCTTCCTTGGTCGCCAAGCGGAAAAACGGTCCGCGTTACGGTGATGTCATCGGTAAAGATGCCGCCGCTAAAATTAGGAGCATCTACGTATACTGGCGCAATATCTCCGAAGGTGGTAAGAACCTTCGCAGTACCTGCGGACTGCGGTGAAAAACCAGTTATGCCAAGATCCGCCGCTCCCGCAGTTATAGCCTGCGCAGGCGAGATGACCTGCGAGTTAGTTATCTGAAGCTGCGGGAAACTTTCACTACCTACGCTGATGATCTGCCCGGCCCTATTGACGTTTACCAGAACTTCACCTTGATATACCGGAAGATCATTGACCCTTTGCTGAAAAACCATTACCGTGGTTCCCGCATCAGGGATGATTGCCCGGCTTCGGAGCCGCAGTCCGCTCAGATCACCGTCGCTGAAGCGGAAAATACCGCTCCATCGTCCCAGAAAGTTTCGAGCGATCCTTTCCGGATTTTCGGAACTCGGAGCGGTCAAGTAGGCGTCATAGCTGAAGAGGTGGCGCGGAGTTGCGGTCAATCCGTTGTACCGCACCTGCAGTTGACCATTTACAAGATCCTGCAGAGATTGCAGCGCCTTCAGCTGGGCCTGAGTCGGTGTCCGCAAGGCTGTGCCTTTTGGAACCCCGTGCGAACCTCTGACATCGATCTCGCTGGGGCGGGAAGATCCGCCGTCATTGAGAGCCAGAACAATTCCGCCCGGACTCAGGATCGAAATCATCAACAATAGAACCGTTAAAAACTTCAGAAAATGTAGGTATCTCATGGTTATCTTCCCTCTTAAGCAAAAATAGAAACGCGTAAGTTTAAGGTACGGCTGCGAGGTTGAGAAAAACTTGAGCTATGAAATCCTTACGAGGACAAAATGGCCTTTAAAAATGATATAAACGTACTGTGGGATGGTTTAGGAGCCGATTTCCAGATTATGGCCGTTGGCGATGACGGTCGGGTAGCGGCCGCTCCAGCAGGCGGTGCATGATGTCGCGGGATCGAGGCCGGTGGCTTCGAGCATGCCTTCCAGCGAGAGATAGCCGAGGCTGTCCGCTTCGATGAAGCGGCAGATGGCATCGACATCGGTAACCGAGGCCTCGCCGTCCGGAGCCATCACCACGCCCTGCGACAAGCCGGCCATCTCACGAACCGGCGAGCTGAAACGGGCGGCAATAAGGTCTTCCTTACGCGGCGTATCGACTCCATAATAACAGGGGTTGGTGGTCGGCGGACACGAGATCCGCATGTGGACTTCGCTGGCACCGGCATCGCGGACCATCTGGATGATCTTCTTGGAGGTAGTGCCGCGGACGATGGAATCATCGACCAGCACGACACGGCGGCCCCGGATCAGGTCCTTGATTGGATTGAGCTTCAGCCGCACGCCGAACGAGCGGATGGACTGGCTGGGCTCGATAAATGTCCGGCCGACATAGTGATTGCGGATGATCGCCTGGCGGTAATTAATGCCCGATTGATTGGCGTAACCGATAGCGGCAGACACGCCTGAATCGGGCACGGGCACTACGATATCGGCGTCGCACGGCTGTTCGATAGCGAGGCGTTTGCCCATTTTGTGCCGGGATTCATTGACCGATCTTCCAAAGATAGTTGAATCCGGGCGGGAGAAGTAAACGTGCTCGAAGGTGCAGACGGACACCGGCTTTTCGATGAACGGCATTGACGAATGCAGGCCGTTCTCGTTGATGATAAGCATCTCGCCGGCCGCAATCTCGCGGATGTATTCGGCATCGATCAGGTCAAACGCACAGGTCTCCGATGCCACGCACCAGCCGCCCCCGAGCTTGCCCAGAACAAGCGGCCGAAAACCACGTGGATCGCGGACGGCGACAAGGGATTTCGGCGTCAGGAACAGCAGGGAAAAAGCTCCTTCGGTATCCTTTAAGACCTTTTGCATGGCCTCGTAAATGTCTTTGGCGGGTGTGCGGGCGATGCCGTGAAGCAGCGTTTCGGTATCCGATGTAGAAGAGAAGATCGCTCCGGCCTGTTCGAGCTCGCGGCGTTTTTCGTTGGCATACGGCAGATTTCCGTTATGGCAAACCGCGATGTCGCCGTGCTGGCAGGTCACTGAAAACGGCTGCACTTCCTTGATCGTATTCTTACCGGAAGTCGCGTAACGCGAATGCCCGATAGCGCTCGTGCCAGTTAGGTTCCGTAAAACACTATCGGTAAGGACATCGGCAACAAGGCCCTGCGAGCGAAATTGATGCAGATCCCTACCGTCACTCGAAACGATCCCGCAGGCTTCCTGCCCTCGATGCTGAAGTGCGAAAAGGCCGAGCTGCGTGATCGTCGAAGCTTCCGGATGGCCGAAAATGCCGAAGACCGCGCATTCCTCGTGAAATTTGTCTAAAAATAAATCCATTACTTCTATTCTGACACAAGGAGAGGTTTGCCACGAATTACACAAATAACACAAATATAAAAGAGAAAATTCGTGTTATTTGTGTAATTCGTAGCCAAAACTAGTCTGCCGGAACGATGCGGCCGCGGCATTCGCCGAAGCCGATGCGGCGGAAACCTTCGCGTTCACAGTAGCCTTTCATTATTACTTCGTCGCCGTCTTCCAGAAAGCGGCGGGTTTCGCCTGATGGCAGGTCGATTGGCTCGGTTCCCCGCCAGCTCAGCTCCAACATTGAGCCGCGCTCGCTTTTTTCTTTACCAGAAATAGTGCCGGTGGCGATCAGATCGCCAGTTTGCAGGTTGCAGCCGTTCGACGCGTGGTGCGTCAGCATTTGGCCGATCGTCCAGTAAAGGTCCTTCATG
This sequence comes from Pyrinomonadaceae bacterium, assembly GCA_037723965.1. Lineage (GTDB taxonomy): Bacteria > Acidobacteriota > Blastocatellia > Pyrinomonadales > Pyrinomonadaceae > OLB17. The sequence continues at coordinate 182,014 of JBBJOS010000003.1, forward strand.
TTGGAGCGTGAGAGCATGAATGGCTCGATGTTTTCGTCACGCATTTTCTGGGTTTTGATAAAGACTTCGAGCTTGATGTTGATGCCGCCGAATTTTTGATTGGCCGGGTCGTTTAGATAATCGAGCGGCTGCGGGTCGCCTTCGTCGCGTTCGAATGCAGGTGTGCGGAACGGTGCGAGGGCTTCCATCGTAACGACGAACGGCGAAATTGTCGTGGCGAAATTCTTTGCGAGAAACGGGCCGAGCGGCTGATATTCCCAGGCCTGAATGTCGCGTGCCGACCAATCGTTGACGAGGCACAGCCCGAAGATATGCTTTTCGGCATCGGCAATCTGGATGGAACTTCCCAGCTCATTGGATTGCCCGACAAAGAAGCCGACCTCCATCTCGTAATCGAGATTTTTCGCCGGAATAAACACCGGCGGCTGCTCGGCATCGCTGCGATTCTGGCCCTTCGGACGCTTAATGTCGGTGCCGGAAATCACAATGCTCGAAGCCCGGCCGTGATAGCCGATAGGGACATATTTGTAATTCGGCAGCAGCGGAGCGTCAGGGCGGAACATCGAGCCGACGTTCGTGGCGTGGAAGATCGAGCAGTAGAAGTCGGTATAGTCGCCGATTAAGGATATTCGAAATTCAGCATCCGAAACCGGTATCATAAGCGCCTCAGCCAGTCTTCGATCTTTATCCGCAGCATCATGGCGCAATATTTCAACCAAACGCGATCGAAGTGAGCCATCACTACCACGGATATTACGTCTCATCCACGGCACCGGGGTAGGAACGAACTCGTTAAGACATTGATGTTTGTGATGGAAAAGATCTTTCTTGTCGTCACTAAAGGCAAGTATTTGATCGCCAATTACCACACCAAATCTTCCGAACAATGGCTGCTCCTCATTTTTCAATGAAAAACAAACAAACGGCAAATTCTGTATCGGAAAATCCGTATTCGGATCGTTGGCGGATTCGACCCAGCTTTTCAGGTTCGGGTCGTGGGTTTCGTTAATTTCGTATGTCATAAAACGTAACGCCGCCATCATGGCGACTGTCGCGTCGGGCATCCTGCCCACGCGAAAAAAATATATGGCGGCAAGATGCCGCGATGACAATCGGCAGGATGCCGGCGTTACAGCAGGCCCAGACTCCGCAGGTCGGCTATCGGTTCATCGAAAGAGCATGAGCCGAATGATATAAAACCTTTCGATCGGAGGTTTGCCAGCTGCGCGGCGCTTAGAAGATGCTCGTCACGCCAGCCGACGCCGTTGTCTCTGAAGAGGAACACCTCTTCGAACTCCTCTTCCATCAGATCTTCCAAAAGGCTGACACGATAGCTTTCGCGGGCGAACGCAGTCATTAAAAGCACGTTTATAAAGCCGTGCATCGTTCCCTGCGGCGCATCGGCGGCGTATGTCAGCGGCTTAAAACAGCGGACGGGATGATGCAGCCCCGCGGTCGCTTTGAACGGCACATTGGCCGCCATACACGTTCGCACAAACCGTATAACGGCCCGGGCGGGCGGGAAATCCAGGTTCGTCACGCCGCCGGTGCGGATCTTCGCACGCTGGCCTTTGATCGCGAGTGTAGCTACGAGATCCGGCAGCCTTTCATCTGTTGCGATCTCAAAATAAGCTGTGAGCTCTTTTGGCAGAATTTTTACGGTATTCTCTATTTTGGAAGACGTATTCGCCCTTACTTCCAAGGCATCACAAACGACGCCGGGGCCGTTTTTGGCATTGAAATCCTTTATCGTTTTGATCGTAACGTTTATATCTTCACCGGCGAGGACGCTCAATCTCCACGCCCGTTCGGGATCGGACGGCAAAAAGCTGCGGGCACTTTCTATAAACTCGTCCAAACGCGCCGCCGGAACGATGAATCGGCCAAGCATCCAGCCGTAATTGCTGTTTTTATAGGTCGCGTAATTGAGGACAGCTTCCGTCATCGAGACCATCGACGGCGGAAACAATCCGGCGTAATCGATTATCCCGGAGAGCAAAATTTTTACTGATTCTTTTGTCGGCGGCTCCGCGATATGGGCGTTCATTTTATGCTGGCTCGGTCTTTAGCGATGTAAAAATGATAATGTTTATTTATCGTTTTTACAAAGTGTAAGCACACACTCCCTACGGGTCGTGTTTCCGCCACTGCGACGGCTTGATTTTGAGTTTGAATATCGGTTATCTTTTCGATCAAGGCAGAAACACGACCGGTAGGAAGTGTGCCTCTTCAGCATCGAGTATATTCGTTCGACACCTTCGCTACCGCTTAGGTTTCCGACTTTTCCAATTCAAAATGCGTGTTTTAGGTATCGATCCGGGCAGCGAAACGCTCGGCTGGGGTGTGGTCGAGGGCAGCGGGCTGAAATATTCGCTTGTGGATTTCGGCACGGTGAAATCGAAGCCGCGGGAAGTGTTTTCGAAACGGCTCTTGAAAGCGTACGAAGGCGTTGCGGAGATTATCGAAAAGTTTCAGCCTGATGTAGTGTCGATTGAAGAAGCTTTCTACTCAATTAACGTAAATGTCGCGATGAAGCTCGGCCAGGTTCGGGGCGTTATTCTGCTCTTAGCCGAGCAGAAAGGTATAAAGATCGCCGAATACGCCCCGCGGCTTATCAAGCAAACCGTCGTCGGCTATGGCAATGCCGAAAAACAACAGGTCGGCGAAATGGTCCGCGTTCTGCTGAGATTAAAAACGGTTCCCAACCCGCACGACGCCGCCGATGCGCTGGCAATAGCAATCTGCCATTTTCACCACGCGGGAATACGGGCCAGGATCGCCGAAGCGAAGAATAAGCAGTAGTCATGGCAGAACCGCCTGCGTAAGCGGGCGGTATGAATTTAACCTAAAAGCCGAGTTTAGGCTTTAACGTAAACATCTAGGCACGGGCTTTACCACCCGCTAACGCAGGCGGTTCTGCCGAGACTGCAAAATCCTTAAATTATGAGAATCCCTAAAATACTGGCTGCTATTATTTGTCTCTGTGCCTTATTTGCCGATGCAGCGGCTCAAAAACGCAGGCCGGCGAATTCATCAAAAGCCAAAGAGATCGGCAGTACAGCCATTGTGATAGACGAAACTCTTTCGGTTTTGCGGATGAAGCCGAGCTTATTTGCTGAAACGGTTCAGCGAATGCGGCGCGGGCGAAAGGTGCAGATTCTAGGTCTTGCCGAGGCCGACGGCGTGAAGTTTTACCGCGTTTCAGTCCCGCCGAGTAATACGGGATGGGTGCAGGCCGATGCACTTTTCGGAAAGTTTCGCGGTGGTGACGAGGATAGATTGGCGAGGCTGATCCAGGCTTCGGACGGATTCGACCAGATCGAGCTTGCGGCATCTTTTTTTGAGCTTTACCCGTCGTCTCAGTTTCGTCCCGCGATATTGCTGCTATTTGGCGACCTGTTGGAAGAATCGGCGGTGAAAATTTCAAAAGATGCGAATTCACGCCTCGACCGCCGCGAAATGGCCGCGACTGCTGCTCCGCTGCATAGTTATTATCTGAATTTCGTCAGCATCGACCGATACCGCAAGCTCGGGATTTTGTTTTTATTCAATCCGTCCGTGCGGACATTTCATTACGAAGGCTCAAGCTGGAAGGAAATAGTGAAAAAATTTCCGGTAAGCTCGGAAGCCGCCGAAGCGCAGAAAAGGTTGGATTCGCTGAAGGTTAAAATGGAAAGGACCAGGTAGTAACGATTTCGATTCGTAATCGGTAGCCCGCACGAAGTAAGGGCGTCTTTGGCTGAAATTCACGCCGAAGCAAGAGAGGTTGACGAAGCCCTTACTTCGTGCGGGCTCCCGCAAAGATCTCGCACGCAATTCGCGATGCGATTCCCGCATTATTTTCGAGAAGCTCGATATTTGCAGCAAGGGTTTTACCGCCGCTCCTTTCCGACATTTGGCCTAACAAAAACGGCGTAATTTCCTTGCCGGTGATGTTTTGCTCATCCGCCAATTTCAGAGCTTCCGATAGAATTCCTTCCAATTCCGATCTTTCGATCTCAAATTCCTCCGGCACCGGGACCGTGACAAGAATCGAATTTTTCAACCCCATTTCATCGCGGGCCTTCGCGATCCTTGCCACGTCGTCAGCCGATTCAACACGTTCATCGACTGCCAATCCGCTCCTGCGCGAATAAAAACCGGGCATTTCATCGCATTGCCACCCGAGCACGGTTACGCCGTGCGTTTCCAGCCATTCGCGGGTCGCGGACAGGTCGAGCACTATCTTCGCACCGGAACAGACGACAATTATAGGTGTTTGGGCGAGTTCGGGAAGGTCGGCGGAAATGTCCTGGGAATAGCCGCGATGAACGCCGCCGATTCCGCCTGTCGCAAAAACCTTGATATCGGCAGCATGAGCGAAAAATGCCGTAGTAGAAACGGTGGTCGCGCAGTTCAATTTGTTTGCGATTGCAATGGGAAGATCGCGGCGGGAGATCTTTCGGATATTTTTGTCCGTGGCAAGTATTTCGATTTGCAGTCCGCTCAAACCGATGCAAATTTCGCCGTCAAAAACTGCTATCGTCGCGGGAACCGCGCTGTTTTCACGGACAATTTGCTCGAGTTTCAGCGCCGTTTCCAGATTTTGCGGGTAAGGCAGGCCGTGGGCGATGACGGTGGATTCGAGGGCGACGACGGGAAGATTATTGTTGTGTGCGTCCGCAACTTCGTCGTTAAAGGTAGTTTTCATCAACGTATAAAGTTCTGAGTTCAAGCCTCAGCTTGTCTTAAACCTAAAGCTAAAACAAGCTGAAGCTTGAACTCAGAACGAATGCAACCAATATCAAATTCTTTATTTTACAAATTTTCCGATACGGTCCAGACGCGGATGGGTAAGACAGCCGAATGTATCGCCAGCTGATGCTCCACGGTCGCATGACCAATAGACGAACATTGCTCTGCCGATCACTAACTCACGCGGGACAAAGCCCCAGCCCCGGCTGTCGTCGCTTCGGTCGCGGCTATCGCCCATCACGAAGAACGAATTTGGGGGAACTTTCATTGGCTTCCCGGCAACGCCAAAGTCCCAGTCATCTAATCTTTGCGGCCTGCCGGTGCGCTCGGCTTGGATCGAATTTCCTTTATAGTAAACGCTCCAATTGTCGTCAGGCTGCCGGTCTTCGAATTCTTTCGTGGTAAGTGCTGACATTTCGTCCGGAGCATCGCCAATTACCCGGTGCTCGGGAAGTTCTTCGCCGTTGACAAACACTCGATTATTTTTGAATTCTACCGTTTCTCCCGGAAGCCCGATGACTCGCTTAACATAATTGATCTGGTATTTGACCAGTCCGCGACTACGATCAGAAGCCGGATCGACCGCATCGCCCGGATATTTAAACACGATAATGTCGCCGCGCGTTATTTCCCGCTGGGGCAAAAAGGGTAGTTCCCAACCGCCTGGCGTAAATATGAATTTATTAACGAGCAGATAATCGCCGACGAGAATCGTATTTTGCATCGAACCGGTCGGAACTGTTACTGCCTGCAGAATGAACGTCATGCCGAAAATTGCCATGATCAGCGTTACGGTAAACGATTCGAAATATTCGCGGAAGACCGATTTCGGCGGCCCGGCCGGTTTTACTTCCGCCGGCGTTTTCTCTTTTACTTCTTTTTCTTCTGTACTCATAAATTGCTTGATTAGCATACGCCGCCGGCGGCTATTTCGTTTCGTTCACGGTCTTATCCCGCAGCATTTTCAGGGCTTCGCTTGCCGCCATCATTTCGGCGGATTTTATCGAGCGGCCTGTACCTTCGGATTTGCCCGTTTCCCATGCGGCCTCGACAAAAAAAGTCCGGGCATGCGGCTGGCCGTCCGTTTTTACCAGTAAATACGACGGTGCGGAGAGCTTTTCCGCCTGAAGCGTTTCCTGCAAAAGCGTTTTGTAATCCAGCGAGCCTTTGGGCGTAACGCTGCTCATTTCGGTTTCAAATATTCCGGCTACAAATGCTTTCGCCGCATCATAACCGCCGTCAAAAAATATCGCGGCGATGATCGCTTCGAGCGTGTCCGCCAAAATCGCCTGTTTTTTTCTGCCGCCGGTTTTTTCCTCGCCGCGGCCGACGCGTACAAATTCGCCGAGATCCATCTCCTGTGCCAGTTTGGCGAGTGTAGCCATGCTGACGAGATGATGTTTCATTAGGGTCAAATCGCCCTCGCTAAGTGTGGGATTGGCCGTGTAGAGCTGCTCGGCAACAGAAAGGCCGAGCACCGAATCGCCGACGAATTCGAGCGATTCATTTTCCGCTTCGCGAAGTTTTTTTTCAGATGCTCCCGGCAGGTTCTCGTGTGCCCATGAACGGTGCGTGACCGCCCGTTCGAGCAAAGCGGGATCGCGAAACTCGTAGCCGAGTAAATTTTCAAGTTTCAAACGATTCATCGCGTCAATGCTGATTTTATGAGGATTGGCCCGAAAAAGAAAGCCGGACATTCACGAATTGAATGCCCGGCCGATTTTTAGATTTACGGTAATCGAATGCTAACTTCTTTTCCTTCTAACGACTGGCTTCTTTGCGGCCGTTTTCGTTTTTCCCATTGTTGCTGTAGTGGACGGAGCTGCAGTAATTTCCGTTACGGAGACCTTAGTAGTTGAGGCCGAAACGGGCTTTGCCGGAACCACTGCCGGTTTCGCTGTCACCGGAGCATTCGTCGTAGTGCCCGTTGTCGGTACAGCTTCACTGACCGGCGTAACATCCGTGGTCGGATTCGGCATCGGTTTTGCTATCGTTGCGGCAATATACGTGTCCAAGCCGTCTTTCTTTTCAAACCGCTGTTCATATAACGACTTTAGTTCTGTATAAACGCCGTCCCTATATGCTTTGGTGGCGGGCGTATCAGGCGTTACATTGCGTGCCCGGCTCAGAGCATCCATTTCACGCTCGATATAACCTTTCGCAAGACCGATCTTTGCTTTAATTTCCGTATCGAGTGTCAACTTTTCCTCATCCGTCGTGGCCGCCTTCTGACGCGTGATCAAATCAGCAATCTCTTTGCCGATCGGCTTTCTCTGTTCGAGATAATAATCGGCGATGGTGCCATAAACACGCGGATCCTTCTGTTTGCGGCCCGGCTTTTGGGCGACTTCGTAATAATAAGGCAAGGCGCCTTTTTTGTCATTTTTTGCATGATACGTCATGTAAGCGATAGCATAATTCAAATCGCTGACGACATCGTCTTTGGTTCCGCCAAAGCCCAACGAACCATACAGATCGCCCTTGACCGGTTTTTCGCCGGCATTTAGCTTATTGATAACTATTTTGGCGTACTTGATCGAATCCTCATTATACTTGTAATTCTTCTTGTCCGATTCGATAACACCAACATAGGCCAAAGGAATAATTATATTGGTTTGAATCGGGTCAGCCGGGTACTTGGCTACAAATTCATTTCCGGCGGCGAAAGCTTCATCCCATTTCTTTGCACCGACCGCGGCATCGTACCGATTAAGAATAGCGAGGCGCGGCGCGGCGGCTATTACCTTCTCCTGACCCTGCACAATCTGCGTCATGTATGTAATTTGAGCAGCCCAGTTTGCCTTACAAGTCCCGTATTTTTCAAGAAATTCCTTACCGGCCGAAACGGCTGATTGTCTCTGCTCGGTCGTTGCTTTATCCAAACCAACTTTTGCATCGATATCTTTCGAAAACTTCCCGTAAAGTTCGCGAATTGCCGCATCTTCCGCAGTACAGCGTGGATCTTCCGCAGGCGGCGTCGCCGTTGTATCCTGGGCCGTAACCGAGACAACTCCCGCAGCCGTAAAAGCCACAATAAGAAGCCCCAAATTCAAAAATCTAAAAATCGTTTTCATTAAATCTTCCTCCGCCTGAATTGTAAATTCTCAATAATTCTAATTTTCCCAAACGCAAAACCCCCGTATGCTGTTTCGCGTGAGTTCAGATGTTACGGCTAAAAAAAAAGTTGCAAGTGTGTTTCAGACGAAAATCACTTAAATCGGTCAAACCTCATCGCTTTCGTAATATTCTGAATAGTAAATAATCACGAATCTTTGCGGTTGTGTCAAGCTAAAGATCATTCGCCTAAAATAAAAAAACACCGAAACATTCCCTACGGGGGAAATGCTTCGGTGTTTTTGCCTGAACTCTCGATTCGGCTGAATTTCGCTTACTTATTTTTGACGATCCGCGGGCGTGTTTTCTCGCGGCCGCTTTTGTCGAAGGTAATTACAACAGGCGGGAATGACGGTTTCGACTGCGTCGTTTTCTGGATGAGTTTTTTCGGCTGGACCGGCACTTCTTTAGCGTTGCTGCCGACGATGATCGGCGTTTCCTTTTCATCACCGGAATTGATTTCTTCGGCATCTTCCTCTTCTTCTTCATCCAAACGCGATGCCGTATTCAGATCGACGGCCGGAATCGGTTTCATCAATCTGCGGGCAAGAGCTTTGTCGATGTTGCGGGAAATTCGCGGACGCAGCGCCTGGTAAATTTTTCCGGCGATTGCGGCGGCGTACCTGCCGCGTTCGCTTTGGCCACGGGTAATAACCACTACGGAATATTTTGGATCTTCAACCGGTGCGACCGAAGCGAACAGCCCGACCCACGAGCCCTGGCCGATGCACGAACCGGTTTTGCCGGCAATTCCCATCGATGAATCGACGCCGCGCCGGGCAGTTCCGTATACAGCAGCCCCGACCATTCCGGGCAAAACACCTTCGACATTTCTCTGGGGGACATTGACCTGTTCGGTGAGTTGGGTTACAAAAGCCGCTTTTTCACTTCGCGGACGCGGAATTTGTGGAACGACCTTTCTGCCGCCGTTAGATATTGCCGAAACCATTACCGCGAGCTGCAGCGGCGTGACTTCGAAATCGTCGCCATGTGAATAGATACGGGCGTTTTTGTTTCCATGAGGCAGTTTGCCGGCCGTTTCGCCCTGGGCATTGATTCCGGTGGGCTCGCCTAACCCGAGGCTTTTCGCGTAACCGATCATTTTCGAATTGCCCATGTTTGAGCCGACACGCTGAAAATAGCCGTTATTCGAAAATGCCAAGGCATCATTCAGATTCATTCCAGACGTCGATTTTCCGATGCCGCCCTCGTCATTAATAACATTTTCGTTGATGCCGCCAACGGCTGTCACTAGTTTGATCGTCGAACATGGCTTGAACCCGTCACGGATCGCCCAATCCTGATTGACCATCGTCACGATCTTTCCGGTCTGTGCTTCCATAACGACAATAGTTCCGGCGTGCGAGCCGAGAGCGTTGACCGCCGCCCGGCGTATCGCCAGATCTTCGCCGTCCGTTTTGTCATTCTCGATATTAGCGATGGTTTCAGTGCGAAGGCCGCGTTCGAACGCTATCTTTCGTGCACGGGCTTCACGGGCGGCCTGTTCACGGCGTCGCTGCTCGGCCAATGCGGCTTGGCGGCGAGCCTCTTCGGCCCGTTTGCGTTCGGCTTCCGCTTTCCGCGCGGCAGCTAATTTCTTAGGATCGGGTTTGGAATTTTTCTGTTTCGCCTTTTCTTTGGCGGTCAACTTTTCTTTCTTTTCGTCTTTCGCTTTTGCTGAAGCTTTATTATCTTTTGTGTCTTTTTTAGCGTTTTTGGCTGTAGCTTTCGCTTTGGCGGAATCTTTTTTGGCATCCTTTGCTTTCGCCTGTGTCTTCTTAACGTCGGGCTTTTTAGTGGCCGCGGCCTTTTTCTTTTGAGCTTGAATGCTCATTGAAAATACCAGGCTGATCAGAAGAAACGGAAAAAGGAGTTTCGATAGACGCTTTTCGGGACACATCAACTTCATGTTTTACCTCGGCTAAAATCGTGTTTCGGAATGAATTTTTTAGGGTGGCAGAAAGATCGTTAAAGACTGGAATTTTGACCTTTCAGGACTTTGCGTAAAAGCTAATACAGACTATAACATTCAAAGCAAACGTGATGCAAGCGATTTTAAGCATTTGTTTAATAAATTTCTTTTATGAATTTTTTCAATACATTCCGGGGCCGCCTTTTGCTTATTCTTGCCATAATGCTAGTGGTTACGCTGGGCGTTCAATATTATTTGAATTTAGTTACCCAAAAAGAAAATGACAATTTGCGGCAGCGGCAGGCACAGGCTCTCGTCGCCGGATTTGCGCTCGGCTCGTACAGTTTGACTTCGAAAGAAGATACGGTAGAAGTATTAGTAAACCGTCCTGGACAGACATTTCTTGATAACGCTTCGAAGGAACGGATTCTGGATATTATAATCATCGATAATAACTGGCAGATTTCCGACAGTCTGAACCCGAATTATCAGCCGGCCATCGGCGAAGACGGCGAAACGGCCGTCTATCGAAAACTTTCTGAATTGACCGATCTGCCTCCGTTAATGGAAGGCGGACGCCTCGGCGCCGACCTCGCGAACTTCCCGAACAAAAAAACCGCCGGTAATAAGGACGTGGACGACGAAGCCCACGCCGTGCCGATTGAAACGAGCAGAGGCCGATGGTACATCATGGTTCTGCTCAAAAACGACAAGAACGAAGCCGCACGCCGCACGCTGCTACCGCTGATCGTCACGCTTGCCGTACTTTCGCTTTCAACTCTGGTGACTTTTTTCCTGGTTTGGCGGTTTACGAGGCCGATTGCGGATCTGTCGAATGCGGCCCGCGAGGTTGCCGAAGGCAATTTGGCGGTCCGCGTTCCGGAAAATATGCGGCAGGACGAAATGGGCCAGCTCGCTCAGCGGTTCAACGAGATGACAACGGAACTGGAAAAAACGCGCGAACTCGAAACGAAGCTGCAGGAGGCCGAAAAGAGCGCCGTTGTCGGACGGCTCGGCTCGGCAATCGCACATGAGATTCGCAATCCGCTGAATTACATAAATCTGACGCTCGATCACCTGCGGACGAAATTCGCTCCCGAAGAAGCCGAAACCCGTGAAACGTTCGAGAAATTAACCTCGCAGCTAAAAGCCGAGGTCGCCCGCATCAACCAGCAAATATCGGATTTTCTGAATTATTCGCGTCCCGCAAACGTCAATCTTGCCTCAATCGATGCCCGAGGCGTGATCGAAGATTCGATGCGTATCGTAGAAGCGCAGGCGGCCGAAAACGATATAAGGATCAGCATCGTCGAACACGAAAATGTCCCGAAAATAATGGGCGACCCCGAATTTCTCCGCTCGGTTTTCAACAATTTATTTATTAACGCGGTACAGGCGATGGGCACCGAAGGCGGAAATCTTAACGTGAGAATATCGCCCGATAAAGACGAAAGCTTGGTAAATATAGAAATTTCCGACACAGGCGGCGGAATTCCGCTGGAAAATCTGGCAAAAATATTCGAGCCATATTTTTCGACGAAGGAAACAGGCACCGGATTAGGCCTCGCAATCGTCCAAAAGATAGTCGAAACACACAACGGCACAATCGAAGCTGATTCGAAGACCGGCGAAGGAACGAAATTTACAGTTAAACTTCCGAAATCGGAGGATTAGCCACGAATTGCACAAATGTCACAAATTAAAAAATTCTCATTCGTGACATCTGTGTAATTCGTGGCTAATCCCTTTTGTGGCAGAATGAATTTATGGCAAGAAAATCAATATTAGTCGTTGACGACGAAAAGAGTCAGCGTGAAATTTTGGAAATGATTTTGTCGGGCGAGGGCTACGATGTGACGACGGCTAGTTCGGGCGAGGCTGCGATGAAGTTTGTCGCTGACCGCCGGTTCGACTTGGTGCTTACCGATCTGAAAATGACCGGGATGAGCGGGCTTGATCTATTAAAAGAACTGACTAATTTCGATAAGTCGATCATCGTCATACTTTTAACGGCTCACGGCTCGGTCGATTCGGCGGTCGATGCATTGCGTTTGGGAGCGTTCGACTATCTGCAAAAACCTTATGATAAGGAAAAGCTGCTAGAAACGGTTTCGCGGGCCTTGAAGAAGCTTTCGACGCTCGACGCCGAGATAGTTTCTGTTTCGCCGGAAATGGACAAGGTTAAAAAGCTGATCCTGAAGATCGCAAAATCGAATTCGACGGTGCTCATTCGCGGCGAAAGCGGAACCGGAAAGGAATTGATCGCCCGTTCGATGCATAAGAACAGTCTGCGGACCGACGAGACCTTTCAAGCCGTAAACTGCGCGGCGATCAATGAAAATTTGCTCGAATCCGAGCTTTTCGGACATGAAAAAGGTTCGTTTACCGGTGCTGTCGCCGAGAAAAAAGGTTTATTTGAGATAGCCAATAACGGGACGCTGTTTCTCGACGAGATCGGCGAGCTCGACATCGCTCTCCAGGCAAAACTGCTGCGTGCATTACAGGAACGGGAAATTCGCCGAGTCGGCGGCATTAAAGAGATTGAGATCGATGTCCGCGTTTTGGCCGCGACGAACCGCGATCTGCTCAAAATGGTCGAAGAAAAGCGTTTTCGCGAAGATCTTTACTACCGGCTGAATGTACTTTCCATCGAAATTCCGCCTCTTAGCGAACGCCGCACCGACCTTCCGATCTTGATAGATTATTTCGTCAAAAAACACACCCGCGGAACCGAGCGCAAGATCACGATCGCGGCTGATGCCAAAAAGCTTCTGATCGATTACAGCTATCCCGGCAACGTCCGCCAGCTCGAATCTGCTTTGGAGCGGGCTATTCTTTTATGTGAAAACGACACCGTAACATTGGACGACCTGCCGCCCGAAATGACGCAGGGTTCCGGCCCATCAAGTTCAGGCGACTTATTCAAACTCCCAGCCGACGGAGTAAATTTCGAAGACGTCGAACGCAGCCTGATTATGCAGGCCATGGACCGAACCGACAACAACATTACGAAATCGGCTAAACTGCTTGGACTGACTTTTAGGACGCTGCAGTATCGATTAGAAAAATTTGGTGTAAAAAAGGATGGAGACGCGGCGGAAGAAGGCGGTGACGAATGAAAAGACAAAGCATTTTATTTTTGATTCTTTTAATGTGTACGATCAGCGTTTTAGGGCAGAAACGCACCGCGAAAACTTCGGTTAACGCCCGGAAGTCTTCACCTCAATGGTATTTGATCAAGAGGGATAGGCCTGCTGTCTTTCTCAAATTCACTCGGTCACAGCGTCTCGAGTCAAGCGACTCAACGTCTAATCCTGATAACCTGTTCTTTAAGTTAACGAATAACACCCGCTGGCCCATTTGGCTAGAGATGTCGGGTTATGCAGATGAAAGATACGGAGATGCAAGCCTTTACTACGTTGTTCAAGATTACAAAAGCGGTGAGAATCGGAGCGGATCATTACGTTGCCACGTTTGCTCTACCAACCAACTCGGACCGGGTAAATCGATTGAATTTTCTATTCCGCTAAATGATGCGGCACGCGATGCCACAATGCGGATAGCATACAATTTTTCTTGGGAAGACCGGTTTGGAAGTTTTGAGGGTTCAGACACCACCCACACGGTTGATTATTATTTTCGAAGTTTACCCGAACTGGTATTGCCAAAAATGCGTTGATTACTCAAGAACCAACTTCTGATTTTTGACAGAATTTTCATCATTCTTTTTTTGTTTGAAGGAAATATTAAATGGAATGGCTTTCAACACTTAGTTTAGCTCTCGGCACAGCGTGGACTTCCGGGATCAATCTCTATGCGACCGTTTCCGTCCTCGGCTTGCTTCAAAAATTCGGGGCGATGAAGCTGCCGGGCGGGCTTGATGTGCTGGATAATTGGTGGATCATAGGCATCGCCGGCGGAATGTACCTGATCGAGTTTTTTGCTGACAAAATTCCGTACGTGGACAGTGTTTGGGACGTCGTTCATACATTCATCCGCGTCCCCGCCGGAGCCGCGATAGCATATGCGGCGACAAATCAGATGGATTCGAGCGTTGAGGTTATCGCGACTTTGCTAGGCGGCGGGCTGGCGTTTTCTTCACACGCTACCAAAGCAGCGGCTCGTGCCGGGGCGAACCTGTCGCCCGAACCGGTTTCGAATTGGGCACTTTCAATTGTCGAAGATATTATTGCCTTTGCCGGTGCTTTTCTCGCCGTTTTTGCTCCAATCGTAATTCTCATCGTCCTGATAATTTTCACTATCTTCTTTTTTTGGTTCTTCCCGAAGGTCGTCCGGTCGGTCCGGCGAATTTTTAGTGCCGTAGGAGCAATCTTTCGCGGCGAAGGACTCAAGGAAGTTGCACGCAAGGCCCCTTGATTATAAGTTATAGATGATGGAAAGAATTTTTCAAATATCGGCGGTGATTCTAGCGGGAATCGCCGCTTTTTTTCTGTGGAATGGAAATAAGGACGGAGCGTTTGTCTCAGTAGCATTGGCTTGTGTCGCATTCTTTTTGAGCATCCGCACTCAGGTGAAGGAGCGGAATCGCGTGCGGGATTTAGAGCGGGAGAAAAGCCGGGGCGACTAGCGCGGTTCACTCACGTTAAATTGGCAGAGCAAGGCAGAACCGCCTGCGTAAGCGGGTGGTAAAGACTAAACCGAAAGATGAACATCAGACCTAACCACGACTTTTAACATCGATTCGTACCACCCGCTGACGCAGGCGGTTCTGACCTTTTTATTATGGCAAAGGTAGTGCTTGCAACATTTGGCTCACTCGGTGATTTGCATCCGAAAATCGCTCTTGCGCTTGAATTGAAGAGACGCGGGCACGATGTTTCGATTGCGGCGATGGAATTTTACCGCGAAAAGATCGCCATGCTCGGGCTTGGATTCTATCCGATGGCACCGCACCTCGATCCGGAAGATAAGGATCTCGGACGCGAGATGATGGACACGAAAAATGGTTCGCAAAAAATACTCCGTGAGCTTATTTTGCCGAATCTACGCCGGATGTTTGACGATCTGACCGAAGCTGTCGAGGCTGCCGATCTATTAATTACCGGCGAGATCGTTTACGCGGCGAAGTCCGTGGTGGAAAAAACCGGTATTAAATGGATCACAACCAGCCTCGCACCGGTTTCGTTTTTTTCGGCCTATGATCCGCCGGTGCCGCCGATGGCCCAGTGGTTTCGGCATCTCAGATTTTTGGGTTACGGCTTTCACAAGAACTCCAATCTGTTTATCCGCTGGGCGATTCGCGATTGGTACAAGCCGTATAAGGATTTCCGCCGCGAGCTCGGTTTGGATGAGAGCCACGATCCAATTTTCGAAGGGAAATATTCGAAATTACTGCATCTCGCGATGTTCTCCAAAGTGCTCGGCAAGCCGCAGACCGATTGGCCGCCAGCTACGCTGCAAACCGGGTTTTGCTTTTACGACGGTCAGAACGACTTAGGGACAATGCCCGAAAATCTTGCTGAATTTCTGGACGCGGGCGAGCCGCCGATCGTATTTACGCTCGGTTCGGCGGCGGTTATGGACGCCCGCGATTTTTTCGATATTAGCGCGCAGGCCGCTGAAAAATTAAATAGACGTGCGGTTTTGCTTTATGGCGTTTTTAACGAAGGACCGAAAGGTCTGGATGAAAACATCGTGGGGTTTGATTACGCTCCGTATTCGCTCGTTTTTCCGCGTGCCGCCTGTGTCGTGCATCAGGGCGGCGTCGGGACGACAGGACAGGTTTTGCGTGCCGGTGTGCCGCATTTGATAATGCCGTATGGACACGATCAGCCGGACAATGCCGTAAGATGCGAACGTGCGGGCTTAGGCGAAATGATTGGCCGTGACGATTACAACGTCAAAAATGCGGTCGCGCCTCTGAAGAAAATTCTCGCCGATAAAAGCTATTCAGCCAAAGCTTTCCAGGCCAGCCGCATCGTAGAAGCAGAACGCGGCACCCAAACGGCCTGCGACGCGATCGAAGATATTTTGAGGAAGTAAGAGTGACGCCTTTAGGCGTGATCTAAGGTTTAGGATTTCACGCCTAAAGGCGTTACTCTTACTTTTTTTATATGAAAACAATCATTTTTGCTTTTTTACTACTCGCCGCTTTCTGCTTACCGCTCACTGCCCAGATGTCGAGAAAGCCTTCGCCGATCCGTGAGTCGGGCGAGGCAATGTCCAAAACGCCGGATTCCAAAAAGAATTCGCTGCTGAAAATAACTTCGCAGGAAGATTTTGATTCGATCGCCCGCACATATCACCAGGGAACGCCGTACGCACTGCCGCATACGATGTTCGTCATCGACCGCCGGGCGAAAAACAAGGTCTATTTCGTCAACTCCCAGCGATACCGTTTTCATAAGGATTTTCTGCTGGCGACGTATCTGGTTCCGCGCGGGGCAAATGTCTTTGAACCAATTTATATCGAAGCCGACCGCCGCTTTATTGTCGGCACGATTGCGTGGCAAAAGCCGGTCGAGAAGTTTACATGGGAGCTTTGGGAAGGAGATTTGGCGACAGTCGAACATATTAAACTAGCGAACGAAGCCTTGAACAAAGGCTTTTTTGCGCCGATCTCATATAAGCCGAATTCGATCCGGCAGGAAGACGTTTCGGAAACGCTCGGCATAGAACGAGTTCTGCAAAGCGATATAAATAAGAACCAAAGCTATCTGGCATTGAATACCGGCACTGCGGTTGGCCGCATTCATATCATCGACAAGCTCGACGACACGGTCGAGATCGGCGACAACGAGATACTTGTTCTAAAGGAACTTCCAATCAGCCTGCCTCCCGTCCGCGGAGTGATTATCGCCAAGCCGTCGAGCCCGCTTTCGCATATAAATATCCTCGCGAAAGGCTGGAACATTCCGAATATATACATCAAGGACGCCGATAAATTATTCAAGGAATACAACACCTATATCTATAAACTCGACGCGAAATTGACGGATTACGAGCTAAAGCCCGCATCGCTCAACGATCTGAAAACTAGCTTCGTTTCACCGGACCAGCAAATTCCGCCGGCGAATCTGGCGGTCAAAAAGCTTGCTGGGCTGCACGAGATGCGGAAGAAGGACAGCGTTATTTACGGCTCCAAATCCGCGAACCTCGGCGAGATGCTCAATGCAAAAATCGGCGGCATTATCGTGCCGGACGGTTTCAGCGTGCCGTTTCACTGGTACGACGCCTTTATGAAAGCGAACGGTCTGGACGAGAAGCTTGTCGGATTGCTGGACGAAAATGATTTTATTCACAACCCGAAATATAGACGGCAAAAGCTGGACGAGCTGCGTTCCGCGATCCAAAACGGCAAATTCGACGACGGCCTGCAAAAGCAGATAATTCGTAAATGGAAGGTGCAGCTCGGCGGCCGTCCGGTTTTTGTCCGCAGTTCGTCGAATTCTGAAGATCTGCCGAATTTCAGCGGAGCCGGGCTTTATTCGAGTGTTCCGAACGTAATAAAAGACAAAGAACTCATTAAAGCGGTGAAAAAAGTTTGGGCTTCGCTCTGGAAATTCGAGGCGTACGAGGCACGCGTCAGAAATTACGTCAGCCAAACCGACGTTTATATGTCCGCGCTCATCCAGGTAGGCATCGACATGAACAAAGGCGGCGTTATGATCACCAAAGACCCGTTCGATGACGAAAACAAAAACGCCGTCTATATCAGCGCCGTCTGCGGGCACAATTCAAAAGTAGTCGATAACAGCGGCCTTCCCGAACAAATTCTGTTCAACCCGAAATCAAATTCCGTGATCGTCATGACGCTTTCCGACCAGGTAAATTCCCTCGCCTTCGACGAAGCCGGCGACCTAAAAGAAACCGCCGACAAATGCGCCAACACCCAAAAACGCGTGCTTACCGATCTCCAAGCCCGAAACCTGGCCAAGACCGCGATCAATATCCGAAACGTCTTCGGCAAAAAGGAACAGGACATCGAATGGGGCATAATGAACGGCCGCGTCTATATCGTCCAGGCTAGGCCTTATATCGATAAGAAATGAAGGTGAAAGGTGTATTATCATAGACTCTCTGGTGTTTATCAAAAGTTATCCAGTTACTTGTAAATTGAATGTATGCGTTTTGCAATCATTTTTATTTTTTGCTTTTTAATTCTTAGTTGCTCATCGAGAGACGTGCCTCAGGCCGAATCTGTTTTTCCCGTTGTAGCTTCAACCGCTACTCCGCTGGAAACGCTTTTGCCCGAACTTGAATGTGAAAATATCACAGGCATTCTAGGTTCTGCAGATATAAGTTTTGACGCAACGACAGTGCTTTACTTTTATGACTAAACGGACGCATCGCAAACGCCCGCACAGACGCTTCGCTTTTATGAGGACACGGCGTTAAAGATGTATAGCTTTCGGGCTGAAGGTAGAAGATCTTACCTTGAACTTAATCCGGAAAGGCACAAGTTGGATTATTTTCTTTTTGATTTAGCCGTTAAAAGTCGGAGTAACGGTTGGCTTGAAGTCGTTGTCGGCGAGCAAAAGAATGAAACCCTTTGGTTGAAAGAAAGCAAAGCTGTGCAGTTTACGGATTGGCTTCGAGTAATGAAAGAATCCTTTGCGGTCGGAAGAAGAGATTCTAAGGCTGACTCGCTTCGAGCCGAACCTAATGCAAATGCAAAAGAAATTAATTTTCTTGGGCGGGATTGCTTCAAAGTTAAGGAAATGAAAGGCGACTAGATTCGAGTTATACTGCAAAATCATTGTAGCGATGTTCCGGAACTATCTGTTTCAGGTTGGCTCCGCTGGCGAGATGCAAACGGCTGTCTGTTGGTAGAGATTTTCCCTTTCGCCTAACAGACGACATAACAATTCAATAGTGTGAGGGCAAAACAGCGCCCTTGTTATCGCGTCGTCCGTTAAACATTAGCTTGTGCGTAGCCAGTTTCGCCAACGTCATCCAGCCGTTACGCCCTATCGCCAGGAACGAAAGTGAATGTTATGGAAAATGAAATATTTCAGAATGAGAGCCGCCGTGAATTCCTTAAACGCGCGGGTTTCTTTGCCCTTGCTTCGTCTTCGTTAGTTGCCGCGAATGGTGCTTGTCACGCGCAAACCGCTCAGCCGTCGCGAACTCAGGAGCGCATCGTCGGTGGCGGTTGTGACGGCTGCGCGGGAATGTATGAGGGAATGCCGGAACAGCTAAATTGGCAGACCGCCGTTGCGACGGCTTCCGAGCCGGGCGAAAAGCTTGAGATCAGCGGCATCGTTTATCAACTCGACGGCAAAACTCCGGCGGCGGACATTATCATTTATTTGTGGCAGACCGATTTGACGGGACATTACACGCCCGCCGCGAATACGACCGGCTTCGCCCGCACGCACGGACATTTGCGTGGATGGCTCAGGACGAACGCGAAAGGCGAGTATAAGTTCACGACCATCAAACCCGCACCGTATCCGAATGCCGTTATTCCGGCGCATATTCATCCGTCCGTCAAAGAACCTGACAAAAATGAATATTACGTCGAAGATTTCCTATTCGACGATGACAGGCTTTTGAACCGGCAAGAGCGTGCCAAGCTGGAGAACCGCGGCGGTTCAGGAATTCTTCGTCTAACGAAGCTCGACGGCGTATTAGTAGGCAGGAGGAACATTACTTTGGGACTCAACATCCCGACTATTAGCCCAACGAATCTTTGGCCGTTAGGCCGAAGCAGCGACATTGTATAGAGCTTGTCTGTTTACCTGAAACTTGCGCAGTGGCGACTTTGCCCGTATTCCAAAACTTCATTGATACAGGATGTGACTTAAAGTGATGTGTTAAAATAACAACGAAAATAAACTTCGGGAGAAATTCAATGACCGATCTGCTGAAAAGAATTACTGTTAATCCGAAACAATGCGGCGGACGGCCTTGCATTCGCGGCATGCGGATTCGAGTGAGGGATGTTCTGGAACTATTCGCGGCAGGTTTGACGGCTGACGAAATATTAGTGGAAATGCCCGATCTCGAACGCGAAGATCTGCAGGCTTCTTTGGCGTACGCGGCGCAAAAGTTTGACCATCCGGTTTTGGTTGCCGCTTAATGATTTGGATCGACGCTCAAATGTCACCTGTAATTGCCGCCTGGATTACCGCCCATTTTGATGTGTCGTGCGTGGCGGTTCGGGATGTGGGATTGCGAGACGCGGAAGACCGCGAGATTTTTCTCGAAGCCCGGAAACAATCGGCAATCGTGATGACCAAGGACAGCGATTTCATCATGCTGCAAAATGATTTAGGCCCTCCGCCGAAAATAATCTGGATAACCTGCGGAAATACTTCAAACCATAGATTAAAGGAAATTTTGATCGCCACTTTACCGGACGCAATCGAATTTCTAGACGCGGGCGAAGACCTGGTGGAAGTAAGTGAAAGATAGCAGTTAATGCGCGAGGCATTTGTGAGAATAGAAATGAAATTAGGAATTATTTGTTTAGCGGCTTTTTTAGCCGGTTGTGCGGGAAACGCTCAGCCGGTGCAGAATACTGCGAATACGACATCGGAGCCGCAGCGGGCGGAGAAACTGCAATCGGTGACAGTTCATACGACAGAGAACCAGACGCCGAAACCTGTTGATTCCAATGCTAACGGCTCGTCGAAATGGTCGCAAAGCGGCAATCCGATCGATACAACGAAATTCGACGCAGCCGTTTCTACCGCCGAAAAAGCCGCGAAATCAAAACCCGCGGATCAAGCGGCGAAGACGGCTCTCGTAGAGGCATATTTCGAACGCGGGTTTGCGTTAACCGAGGCCCGGCAATACGCATCGGCGCTCGGCGATTACCGGCGGGCTTTGAAACTCGATTCGAATCACGCGGAGTCTAAAAAATGGATCGACCAGATAATCGGAATTTATTCGATGATGAAAAAGGATCACCCTAAAGAAGGCGAGGAACCGCCGCCGCTGCCGTTCAAAAAGGAGCAGGCATAAGGCAGTATTAGCCGTGGGTTTCAACCCACGGTGAAATCCCAAAAGGATTCTCGTCGCGTTAGCGAAGATTGATTTAAGGGTGTAATCCTGTTGCCGCTGACGCTGCAAGGGAAGATGTTCGCCGTTCCGTTGGTTGAAACCCACGGCTAAATTCAATTATCGCTACGCGATAGAGTAAGCCGCCAAGATTACTACTAGACAAAAGACCTCCGCAAAATCTAATATAGCTCTTTCGCAATACCCATTTTGTAGCATCACGGAGTTTTAACCAGAAGTTTTATGGCACTTTCAGCAAACGAAATCAGAAAAGGAATGGTGATTCTGCACGAAGGGACACCGGTCCGCGTGATGGAATTTCATCATCACACGCCGGGCAACCTGCGGGCGATGGTCCAGACGCGGCTCAGGAATTTATTGACCGGAAACTCGTTCGAGCACCGGTTCCGCTCGAATGATACGCTTAACCGCATCACGCTCGAACAGATAAAGATGGAATATCTTTACTCCGACGGCTCGCATCACCATTTCATGAACCAGGAAAATTACGAGCAGGTCGCTTTGACCGAGCTCGAACTCGGCGATGCCGCCCCATGGCTGATGGCGGGCCTGACGATCGAGGTCGAATTTTACGACGGGACGCCGATCGGTGTTCAGCTTCCAGCTACGATGGAGCTTATCGTCGAATCCTGCGAACCGGTGCTGAAAGGCGCGACGGCTTCAAATTCGAACAAACCGGCAACGCTCGAAAATGGCGTGACACTGCAAGTTCCGCCGTTTATCGTCGTCGGCGAAAAGGTCAAGGTAAATCCCGCAGAATCGAAGTATATGGAAAGGGTTAAATAACCTCGCTGTCCAGAGTCCAATGTCCAAAGTCCAAAGTTTTCTAACAGACTTTGGGCTTGGACATTGGACTCTGGACTATGTTTCTAATCTACAGCCTTTTATTAACCCTCGCATTTATCCTGATGTCGCCGCTTTTTCTTTTGCGGCGTGAGAAATATGCTGCGGGGTTTCAGGAACGGCTAGGAAATTATCCTAAATTCGTGCACGACGGCCGCAAAGTGATCTGGCTGCATTGTGTTTCCGTCGGCGAAACGAACGCCGCACGGCCGCTCGTCGATGAGATCAAGGCAAACTTTCCCCATCACCGCCTGATCGTTTCCACCACTACAAAAACCGGACAGGAACTCGCTCAAAATATCTTCAAAGACAAAGCCGACGCCGTATTCTACTTCCCGTTCGACTGGAAATTCAGCGTCCGCCGGGCGCTTCGCCATTTCAAGCCGGACATTGTTTTGCTGATGGAAACGGAGATCTGGTTCAATTTCTTTCACGAAGCTCATAAATCAGGAGCAAAACTATCCGTCGTCAACGGACGGCTTTCCGAAAGGTCGGCGAACCGTTATTCCTATATTAAAAGCTTTATTTCACGCGTTTTGACCTGTGTGGACCTCGCCCTGATGCAGGGTAACGCGGACGCCGAACGCATTGTTTCACTCGGCATCGATGAGAAAAAGGTGCAGGTCACCGGCAATTTAAAGTTCGATCATAATTTAGAAGCAACGGAGACCGCGCTGACGGATGAATTTCGCACGCGGTTCGCTATTTGTCCCGAACGCCCGCTCATAGTGGCCGCCAGCACGCACGAGCCGGAGGAACAATGGCTCTTGGATGCCTTTTGCGACACTCGCAACGATTCAGTCGAAAACCCGCGCTTGCTTATCGCGCCGCGGCATCCCGAAAGATTCGAAAAGGTTGCAGCGATGATCCAAGACTTTCTTGAAACAAATTGGCCGTCGTATACATTTGCAAGACGATCCGGCGGTCCATCCGATTCGGATAAATTCGCCGATGTAATCCTGCTCGACAGTATCGGAGAACTTCGGGCGGTATATCCGCTAGCGGAGATCGTCTTTGTCGGGGGCAGCCTTATCCCGCATGGCGGCCAAAGCATTCTCGAACCGGCGGCAGCGGGAAAAGCAATTGTTACAGGTCCGCATACTCACAATTTCGAATCGGTGGTTAAAGAGTTGTTGGCAAGAAATGCTCTGATTCGAGTTCCCGAAACCCCACAGGAATTTCAAATCCCCGGGGAGCTGTACGAAATTTTCACCGACTTGCTGGGCGATGTAAGAAAACGCCGTGAACTAGGAAAAAATGCTCTGGCGGCAATGAACGTGAATCGCGGTGCCACGGCGAAAACCATTAATTATTTATTGTCTCATCTAAGACAATTCGGAATAGCTGAAAACTGATAGGTGATAACTGATAATCGAAAGTTCCGGCCATTGCATGACCTTCATTTTTTACATCCTTGCCGCATTGCTTGTGTTTTTCAGCTATAGATCCCTTCGCGGGGGCATTGCCTATTTCAAATTCTTCAAAAGCGAATTGTTGAAACCGCAGCCGAATTTTACGCCGTTCGCATCCGTCATTGTTCCGTGCCGCGGCTTGGACAGTGATCTGGAAATAAACTTGTCGATGCTCTTTCGGCAGGATTATCCGAATTATGAAGTTATTTTTGTGGTGGATGACGCGGATGATCCGTCGCTCAAAGTAATAGCAGAAGTTTCACGCAAAGCCGCAAAGGACGCGAAGATCGTCATTGCCGGAAAAGCAGCCAAATCGAGTCAGAAGGTGGAGAATCTGCGGGAAGCGATTATGCATGTTTCCGGCGAATCGAAAGTCTTTGTATTTATGGATACGGACGCCCGGCCGAATGAGAACTGGCTGCGAAGTCTGGTGGCGCCGCTTGAAAATAAAAATATCGGAGCTTCGACTGGCTATAGATGGTTTATTTCGGAACAACCGTCTTTCTCATCTGAATTGCTGTCTGCTTGGAACGCTTCAATAGCGTCCGCTTTGGGGCCGAATACGAAAAGTAATTTTTGCTGGGGCGGATCGATGGCAATCAGGCGGGATGTTTTCGAAAGGCTCAATATTGGCGAGCGGTGGAACGGCATTTTGTCGGATGATTTTACCGTTACAAAAGCGATGAACGAGGCGAATCTGCCCATTCATTTTGTGCCGCAGGCGTTGACCGCTTCATTCGAAAACTGCTCATTTCGCAAGCTTCTTAAATTTACAACGCGGCAAATGAAGATCACGCGGGTTTACGCTCCGAAGCTTTGGATAAAGTCTTTTATTGGATCGGGATTGTTTAATACGGTTATGCTCTGGGCGTTCTTTATTGCGGTTTTTAGCCCGGCAAATACCATTTTTTTTTGGACCTCTATTGCGACGATTATGCTGGTGTCATTCTTCAGCATAGGCAAATCGTGGCTGCGGCTGACGGCGGTCAGGCTCGCTCTTCGTGAGCATGAAAAGCTATTGAAAGGGCAGTTTTGGACGCAGAACACGCTTTGGATTCTGGCCCCGGCGTTATTTTTGTTTAATTCGATTGCGGTATTGATTTCCAGAAGAATCGTTTGGCGCGGCACGGGCTACGAAATGATTTCGTCGAATGAAACCAGGATTATTGAAGATTGAAAGGGGCAATAAGCTTTGAAATCGGCAAAAAGTGTTATTATTATCAACAAATAGCGTTTTCAATGGCAACACGGCGGCCTTTTGCATTATCAAACCATAATGAAATTTTCACCAACGCTGAAATTCTTCCAGTTAATTCTTTGCTTCGCGTCGCTTTCCATTTTGGTCGCTGCTCAGGACGTGAAACCCGTTGCACCTGTCACGCAGGGCAAGACTCCGATCATAATTATTCCGGGCGTGGCGGGCTCGGAATTGGTGAACGGCAAGAATAAGGAAATCGTATGGTTCAAGCCTTCGCGTGCAAAGGATGACGATTTGCGCTTGCCTATCTCGCCAAATCTTCTCAGAAATCGTGATAGCCTTCAGACGGGTGACATCGTTCGCGGGGTGCAGGTTCTGAAATTTTTGCCGCAGATTGAGATCTACGAAAAACTTATCGACTCGCTGGAAAAACGCGGCGGTTACAGGGAAGCGAAATGGGAAACGGCGACTAAGGCCGATTCCCAGGACACATTTTTCGTTTTCCCCTACGATTGGCGGCGCGATAATGTCGAAAGCTCCCGCATGCTAATCAAACAGATCGAGGCCTTGAAACGCAGGCTCGGTAAACCTAATCAAAAATTTGACGTGATCGGCCACTCGATGGGCGGCCTTATTGCCCGGTATGCGGCAATGTACGGAAATCAGGACATTCCCCGCGGAATACCACGCCCGAATTGGGCCGGAGCCCGTAATTTCAACAAGATCTTTTTACTAGGAACACCGAATGAAGGCTCGATCGATGCTCTTGATTCCCTTCTAAACGGATTTTCAATTATCGGCGGCGGATTGAATTTGCCTTTCTTGCAGAATTTAAGTGAATTCGACGTCTTTACGCTCCCGGCGATGTACCAGCTTCTGCCGCATCAAGATTCTTTCGTAGCCTATGATGAAAACCTCAAACGTATCGCCCTCGACATCTACGATCCCAAAACCTGGGAAACTTACAATTGGGTCAGTTGGGACGACGACGGTTTTGAGAAAAATTTCAGCCCGCTGGAAAAAAGTCAAACGCGAGCCTATTTTAGAGTAGTTCTCGCCCGGGCAAAACGGTTTCAGGAAGCTCTGGACGCAAACACGAGTGCAAAAATTCCGGTTTCGTTTTATCTAATAGGTGGCGATTGCAAGGAAACACAATCCGCGGTACTGCTTCTGCGTGACACGAAGAAAAATCGTTGGGAAACGCACTTTAAGGCAAGCTCATTTAAAAACAGCAAAGACGAAAAGGTTTCTTCGGAAACTTTGACCAAACTCCTTCGTGCACAAGGTGACGGTGTGGTAACAAAACGCTCTCTGGGAGCCGAAACCGCTATCGAGAAAGGAAGGAAAAACGTTCTCCCGGTGACAGGCGAACTTTATCAGTGCGAAGAGCATAATAAGCTCATTAGCAATATTGAGATCCAAGACAGGCTTTTTGCCCTGTTGAACAAGGTAGCCGTTCCATAAAGCGTAATATGATACAGAATCTATTCGGAGACGAAAATCCTCAAGACGGCACATCCGAAGAAAAAAAGCACCCCGCTTCCGGCAGCCTCGAGATTTTCGCACCGGATTCTGTTGAGTTGAGCGAATTCTCCAATAAACCGGCATTCAGCGTCTCTACTACCGAATCTGAATCGTTCGCCGAAACGACCCGCCGCGACGGATTGGCATGGTCGGCGGGAATCGCGTTTTTCGCGTCGGTAGTTTTTATGCTGGTGCTCGGCTGGGGAGCGGACCTACTTTTAGGAAGCTCGCCCTGGGGCATTGTCTGTGGGATTGTTATCGGATCGCTGATCGGATTCGTTCAGCTTTTCAGGCTTTCGTCGCAAATCTTCAAAAAATAAAATCATGTCGGTAGCGGTAGCAACTGGGTTTCTCATTGCTTGAGCCAAAGAACCCAATCGCTACCGCTCCCGGTTCCGACATACTCCGCCTTCCTAAAAAACTTGTTGAAGCCTTTGAAATTTCCGCACTTCCTTTGTAAAATGTAAGTTTCGCAATGAGCGATGATCTAGAACCTGTTGCAGTAGATGAAGCACAACCTATAATGCCGATTTCGCACGGGCGGATCCTGGTCATCATGGCGGTTTTGAGTGTGCTTGGCAGCATCGCCGGTTTTGCGTTTGTATCATTGAAATTCGGGGCCGGAGCCATGATCGGCGGGATTCTGGCGTTTGTAAATTATTATTGGCTAAAGGTTTCGCTCAAAAAGGTTTTTGATAATGCCGCCGCGAACGGTGAGCGGCCGCGGCTGCTCGCCCTCAGGTATTTCACGCGGTATTTGATGTTGGGCGGTATCATAGCGATATTTTATGTGACCGAAGCGGTTTCGATAGTCGGGTTGATATTAGGCGTGGCCGGATTTGGCTTTGCGGTTGTTATCGAGGGATTTATACGAATATTTACAGGTGTATTTAGCGACAAGGAAATTTAACAATGTTTTTATTGGCAGCAGAAGGCGGACATCATACGCCGCTTATCGTCGAATTTATTAACCATTACTTGGGCGAGCCGGTTCACCGTATCCAGATGGCGACCACGCATGTTTGGTGGACGAAGTTCTTCGCTAATTTTGGCACCACGCCCGAAAAAGTCTTCGGCGGCGAATATACGGCGGAAAATGCGATTCCGTGGTACACGATCATGTTCGTGATCGCGTGTATTCTTACGGTCATACTCGTCAAAATTTTTAAGGGAAAGCTTTCGGAGGACGATCCGAAACAGGGACAGTTAACACTTGAAGCCGGATATTTGGCCATTAAAAATCTGGTGTCAAGTATTGTCGGGGAGCATGGTTTCAGACATCTGCCGATTGTGGCGACTTTTGGAGTACTGATCCTTGTATCGAACCTAATGGGACAGTTTCCTTTGTTCATGTCGCCGACGGCGTCGGTGAATGTTACGTATGCTCTCGGCATTTCGTCGTTCGTTTATTACAACTATATCGGAATAAGCGAGAACGGATTGTGGGGTCATATCAAACATTTCGCTGGTCCAAAATTGCCTTGGTATATGTTTATAATCACACTGCTGATCTTCTTTATTGAATTGGTCAGCAATTCAATAAGGCCATTTACATTGGGAGTACGGTTATTCGCGAACATGTTCTCCGACGAGCAGGTATTTGTTCAGATAACGAACCTTTATCCACCGCTAACTCAGTTTATAGTACCGCTACTCTTAACCTTGCTCGGTGTATTCGTGGCATTCGTACAAGCTTTCGTTTTTACACTTCTTTCATTGATATACATTGGTGAGGTTTCGCACGCTCCGCGCGAGCATCACGATGAAGAAGGCCATGCGGATAGTCCCATTGAGCAGGCGACGGCTCATGCATAAGTTGGTAACGTCGCCTTCCAGGCGGCTGTTTCGAGGGCATCCTGCCCACGTCGCGTAGGCAGGATGCCGGCTATACTCTCGGGAGTCGATTTGAAAACCTGCATTTTATAGCAGATATGCCTGCACGCGACAGGAGCCTTGACTCCACGGAGTAGAAATCAAGCGCATACCGGAAGCGAGGCGAAATAATACAACGGCTGCAGGTTCGAGGAACGATTCTCCTGAGGTTTTTCGTAAATTAAAATAGTACAGGAGAAAAATAATGAATAAATTAAGATATGTATTTTTTGCAACGCTGGCATTGGCTTTGATGGCAATACCGGCAATGGCCCAGGGCGCGGCGGACAATGAATCGTCGGTTAATGCAGCTAAAGCCATCGGCGGCGGCATCGGCTTCGGTTTGGCGGCAGGTTTGGCTGGTATCGGACAAGGACTCGTCGGTTCGCGTGCCGCGGAAGGAGCCGCACGCAATCCGGGAGCAGCCGGAACGGTCCAGACTCTCATGATCATCGCGTTGGCTTTGATCGAATCGCTCGTGCTGTTTGCTTTGCTTATTGTGTTCGTTAAGCTTTAATCGCAACGCCGTCCCGTAAACGAACGCTGTTTGAACTTTTGATCCGTCGATTGTAACTTCCGCGTTAGTCTTTGAGCTATGCCCATCTATTTGAGGAAAAGCTGAGCTTTTCCGGGGATTACGCTAAGGACTTCACGGCTATGTCGCCGTTCTTAGATTGCAGGGGAACCGGCGGCATAGCCGCAATGAAATTCCTAGCTAAACGGAAAAGCTTAGCTTTTCCGCAAATAGGGCGGCAGAGCCGCAATTGCCTGTAAGTTTATTGGACACTTTAACATTTTGCGGATGAGGTTTGCGAAAATCTCATCCGTATTTTAATTGACACCCGCGAGTGTGATACAAATATTTGCAATGAACTCGCGATTTTATTGCAACCTGAGAATGCGCGCGGCGTTCTAACAACAAATGGCTGACGAATTTACAGGAAAAGTTATAGCGGACAAATACCGCGTCGATTCGCTTATTCGCAAGGGCGATCTCGGCGACATGTACCGCGGCTGGCACCTTTTTATGGATAAGCCGGTGACGTTGAAAATACTTCCCTCGTCACTTGCCGCCGATGAAAGCATCCGCAAGCAGTTTTCCGCCGAAGCCCGCAACGCCGTCCTGATCTCGCACCCGAATATTCTGGCCGTCAGTGATTTTGCCGCCAATGCGGATGGATCGGTTTATATTGTATTCGAAGGTTTCGAAGGCGAAACTTTGACGGAATTCATCAGCACCGACGGGCAATTCGCGCCCGAAAGAGCGGTAGATATTGCCGCGCAAACAGCTTCCGCATTGGCTTCGGCCTCCGCGAAAGATGTTATTCACGGCAAGCTGAATCCGGACAAGATATTGGTAGCTAATTCCGCGGAGGGCAGCGTCAGGGTGAAAGTCTTTGATTTCAGTTCGACCGAAAATTATGTACAAAGGGCCGCTTCGGATAAGAATATCGCCTACACGGCTCCCGAACAGTTTTCCGGTCTGAAGAAGCCCGACGCCCGGACGGACGTTTACAGCCTCGGGGTGATCCTTTATCAAATGCTCGCCGGTGCCACGCCTTTCAACGGTGAAACACCGACCGACATAATGCTCAAGCATACGGAAGAGGAGCCGCCTCCGATCTCGCCGTTTCACAAGGACATGCCGCCCGCCGTCGAGCCGGTTGTCTTTAAAGCTCTAGCGAAAGATCCGGACCTTCGTTATCAATCCGCTCAGGAATTCAGTGCTGAGCTCGATCAGCTTGCATACGGTCTCGCAAATCCGGCGGTCCCGTCAGGCAACAATATCTGGAAAACGGCATTTATTGTTTTGGCGGGAATTTCCGTTCTGGCGGTAGCGTTGATCTATGGAACATCGGTTAAACAGACGAATCCTATCACCCAACTTCAGCCCGACGTAAACGGCCAGCCGGTGCAGCCGATCAATCCGGCGACAGGCCTCGAGGAGCAGAATCTCGCATTAATGCCCAGCATTATGACGGGCGCGATGAGCAATACAAATATGATGGAGCAGCCGCCGGGAACTCTGCCGGGCGGCGATAATTATAATCCGTGGGGAAACGGCGGCATGCCGCCTCCGGGCGCGCCGCTGCCCGGCTACGTGCCGCCCGGCGGACAAGTTTACATGATAGACACGAACACCGGAAGCCCGTTTATGCCGCCCGACGGCGTCGTTCTCGTGCCGGTGCCGGTGAATACGAATACGGGTGTCAAACCGACGCCTACGCCGAAGACACCGGCGGCCAATGCGAATGTCTCGACGGTACAGCCGCCAACGAATACGACGGTAAAACAGCCTGCTGTAAAAGCAACACCAACGCCGGTAAAGGTATCGCCGTCAGCTAACAAACCTTAGTGAAGCGAACCTCAAAGCGTTCTGAGTTCACGCTTCAGCGTGCTTCTTCGCCAACCCCAAGACAAACTAAAGTTTGAACTCAGAACATTACCTCGGCACCTCGACAGTCTTTAAGATGTCCGATATAACCGCGTCCGTAGTCGCTCCTTCAAGCTCAGCCTCGGCGCGCAAGGCGAGCCGGTGACGCAAAACCGGCAATGCCACATCGCGGATATCGTCCGGCGTCGGGAAATCGCGGGCGCGAATTGCCGCGAGGGCTTTTGAGCCGAGCAGCAACGCAACCGATGCACGCGGGCTTGCCCCGTAAAGTATCGTCGGGTGGCTACGCGTTTTTCTTACTATATCTACAATATATTTCTGCACGCCGGGCTCCATCCGCATTTGCCTGACCTCCATCCGGCAATGCTGGATCGCCGCCGGATCGGGCAGCGGCTGAAGTTGAACGCGTTCCAGATGATGCGAATTAAACCCGGCGTCCCATCGGGCGACTATTTCCCGCTCGTCCTCCTGCGTTGGATAATCAATTATAATTTTCAGCAAAAAGCGGTCTAACTGAGCTTCAGGCAATGGATAGGTTCCTTCATATTCGATCGGATTTTCCGTTGCAAGAACCGTGAATAATGGCGACAACGGATAGCGTTCGCCGTCGATCGTCGTTTGCCGTTCTTCCATCGCTTCGAGCAATGCGGCCTGAGTTTTCGGAGGCGTGCGGTTTATTTCATCAGCCAGCAGAATGTCGGTAAAGATCGGCCCCTGACGAAGTGAAAACTCCGAATTCTGCATATTGAAAACGTTCGTACCCGTTATGTCCGAGGGCATCAGGTCGGGCGTGAACTGGATACGCGAAAATCCGGCTCCGATAATCTCGGCAAGCGTTTTTACAGTTAAAGTTTTCGCCGTCCCAGGAACGCCTTCGAGCAGCGCATGGCCCTCTGCCAAAACCGCGACTAGAATTTGTTCGATAACTTCGTCCTGCCCGACGATGGTTTTGCGGAGTTCAGTAAGAATGTGTGCAACGGTTGAAGGTGTGTAAGTCAGCATTTTATATTTTCACCGCCGAGACGCAGAGACGCCGAGTTAAAACCGAAAAATCCTGTTATAAGCAATATTCCTGGCTCGGCGTCTCTGCGTCTCGGCGGTTAATTCATAGAAAATCGAATAATGTTTTGATTGCTAATAAAAAAACGGTAGCCAGAAAAATTCGTTTTATCCAAACGTCGTTCAGTTTTGTAGCGTAGTGAGCACCGGCAAATGCCCCGATAAACATTGTGACGGCGAGAATAATTCCGAGCCGGTAATCTACTAAACCTTGCCACATAAAAACGATAGTGGCAATCGATGACGAAAAGACATTTATAAACTTCGTCGCGGCGACCGATTCGGAAAATGTCATCCCGAAAAACGCCACCAGCATCGCCGTCAAAATCGTTACATATCCGCCGCTGTAGAGGCCGCCGTAAATGCCGAGCAGAAACGTCAAAAGCCAGGTCAGCATCACGGCGTTTCGCGAAACAGCTTTGGCTTCTGTACCCGAATCAGGCTTTATCAGCATAAATATGGCGACTACGATCATCGCGACCGAGACCATTAGCTTGATGCCTTGATTCGTAATAAGCCCGACGAGTGCCGCTCCGATTGCCGAACTTATCAATGTCAAAACTACCAAGGGCGAAAGCTTGCGATAATCGATTTTTCGCTGCCGGACAAAAGGTATCGTCCCGCCTATCGCCATAAACGTCAGCCCGAACATATTCGTCGCGACCGCAACCTTTTCATCGATCCCGAATTGGAACATTACGGGAACCGTTATCAACGAATTGCTGCCCGTGATAACACCGATCACACTCGTGACGAAGAACAAAATGACCAGCAAAATTAGATCGAAAATCGGCATCGGCTAAATTTTCGCTGTCCTCGACCGCTTTAATCCGAGTAATTCCTCGATCTCGCGGAGACGTGTTACAAGCCGCAATGTTTCCTTCTGATTTGCCGGTTCGCCGTGGATAATGTCTTCGCATTTGAACATAGTTTCGTCGATCTCCATTGGTTCGGCTTTTATCCTGCCGGCTATTAGAATCGCCAGATTTTTTCGTTTGACGGTTGTGTTGTCTACACCCAAAAGTTTGGCCGAACGCCTTCGGAAACTGTTATAAATGCTTTCGATAGCGAGATCATAGGATTTCGTTCGCCGCTGCAGTTCGGCCATCGCGGCAACGTATTCGAGTTTCGACAGGCGGTCGGGTTCCTTTTCATTCAAGGGCCGGGCGAACCGGCGGCTCTGCGAAAAAAAGACGAACGCGGCAATAGCGGTCAACTGCAAAAATATACTGGAAACCGGCGTGCCTTCGAAAAATTGAACGAGCTGATTGTTATTCGAGCCATAGCCCTGATGATATTCATCAAATGCGATCAAACCG
Source organism: Pyrinomonadaceae bacterium (assembly GCA_037723965.1). GTDB lineage: Bacteria > Acidobacteriota > Blastocatellia > Pyrinomonadales > Pyrinomonadaceae > OLB17. Next base: position 214,385 of record JBBJOS010000003.1, read on the forward strand.
CCGCCTGATGTGACGATATTGATCCCAATCTGGGCGTTATCGATCAGATTTAAGCCAGTATTCGAAACGATAAATGGATCGGAAAGGAAAATGATCCGCCCGTCGCCGAATGGCACGTCAACAAGTAAATTCTGATCGCCATTTCCGATGTGCGCGACCGGCGCTCCGCTGGGCAGTTTAACGAGATCGCTGTTTTCCGTGGTTTTCGATCTATTCAGGTGCGGGTCCGAAGACCGGTTGGTGTTCGTGATCGCTTTCGGCGGCGGAGGCGGCGCCTGGTAGAAATCATAAGTTTCTTCGTCGCCGGCTATTCCCGATCCGTTTCCTTGCCCTTTGTTCCAGTCACCGCTGGACTGCCGGACGAAATTTACCGATGAAGCAAATCGTGAAGGCTGAACCGCGTTCACGCCCTTCGTCAGCAAAGTCGGCTGTACCGGCTTTGCGGCGGACGTGTCGCCGGTCATCTCTTTTTGATTGGCCGGATCGACGCTGTACAAAACCGGATCATTCGGCTGTTCAAGCGAAATATTCCATGTGGTGATGCCCGAAACAAAACCGGCCGGCGGCTCGCGGTCGATGAGCACAAGTGTTCCGCCATTCGATACCCAATCCCGCAGCTTCGAAATTTCCCCGGCGGTGAATTCGCGCCGTACTGTTCCTGTCACGACAAAAGTCTGTACTGAATTCCTGCCATAATCTAGCAGGCCGTCAACCGGTTCCTGCCAGCGGATAACTTTTCTGCCGGTTTCGGATAAAAGCGAGTAAAACGCCAGCGTTCCGGTAGTGCCGGAGTTGAATGTCGAGCGGTTCGGCGAAACTTCTGTGTCAGGGGTCTTCTCTTTCTGCACGTACGAAGCCGCGTTCAGCCCGACAAGGATCAGGATCAAAACAATAAACAGCAGAAATATTGTCAGCTTTTGCCGCATCTTAAGTCTTTACCACCGCCCGTCTTGAACGCTCACGAAACTCTTCCCAATCCGCCGTTTCCGCCGTTTGAAAACCGTACCAATGCCGTTCGAAACTGTTCGTCAGCCCATGCATATTTTCGAATAATTCCCGGCGTGACCGCACATCGCGAAGATAATCGCGGTTCGTTTTATGATTTGCGAGGCCGATTAATTTCCGGTCACTCAGATCGCATAACACGGCGATGTAGCCTTTCCGGATCGCACCGCGCAGATTGCCTTCGCGGGCAAGGCGCTCGGCTTCGCCAAACAGATCCTCCGCCGATTCCTCAGCACCGATCCTTTCGCCCAGAATCACGCGGTCCTTTTTCTGCTTTTTGTTTTTCGTTCGCGAACGGAGCGAGAAAAACGGGGCAAATTTATAAATGGCGAATCCCACAAGACCGAGTGCCAAAATACCAAGTAAAACCAAAAGAGCATTAGCGAGCGACGGCATACCCCCCAAGTTCGGCGCGGCCGGCTCCGATTTAGGAAAAAGATCCATAAACCAATTGATCAGATCGTTCAGCCATTTTTGCAAAGCGCTTTGCTTTGCTTCCTCCGGTTTTTGAAACTCTTCGCGGCGCAGGATCTCGGCTAATTTCTGTATGTCTTCGTCCTTGCTTCGGTCCGCCGTAATTGCCGTTTCCAGCTCGGCGATTTTTTCGACAATTGCCGCCAGCCGTTCATCGATTTCCGTTAAGATAACCGCTTGTTTCGTCGTGTCGGATTCGTTTTCAAACTCATCCAGTTTCGCGATCAAAGATTGATTGGAAGTATCCAAACTTCCTTCCGGCCACTCGATTTTTTCGGTCGGCGGCACCTTTTCGCGGATTTCGCGTAGGAGATTAGCTTCGTAGACTACATACTTCGTACCGATCTCGGTTTCGGCGACGTACCCGAGAAGCTCGCCCACATTCGCCCGTGCAGATTCCAGCCTACTGCGATATTCCGCGGGCGTTGCCCCGAAAACCGGAAACGCGAACAGGCATAGCGCTAATGCGATGAAGATCGGGCGATGAACTAGTTTACGGATTTTCATCTTATTTTAATCCGAGCGTTGTAAATGATGACTTCGAAGCCTTCTGCGGAGCGATGATAGCGGTTTGACTCGCCAAAGCGGGCTGTAGCGGATTAATGTAAGTCACCGGAACCGCCGGAATTTCACCAAGCTGGCGGGCGGCCATTAGTTCGATGTCGTAACCCTCGTGCCGGACACGTTCATCGACGTACAGCAGGCACAGCCCGACCATCCAAACCGGCGATAAAAGTATCAGCGAAAACTGCCAAATCAATTGGAAGGCGATCTCGTACCAGCCCGGAACCGCGTCCGCGTCAAAAGCAAAAAGCTCCACACCGGTCGCTGACGCATACCACGCTAGCGGAACGTATAATATCGCCAAAGCCGAATATATCGCGACAAATGTAAAAACAAACAGAAAGGCAAAGCGTTTGACGTTTCCGCTCGCGAGGCTCGCACTCCTGGCGAATGCCGAAAAAACGCCTTGGCCCTCGACCATCATAACCTGGGGAATATAAGCAAAACGCGATGCCACCAAAAAGAAGAGCCATAATGAGCCAAGCACCGCGGCAATCACTATAACCGTACCGGCAATGAAGGCGAGTTCGGGAATACTCTGCAAAACAGCCACCGCCGCAAGCACGCCAAGCCCGCCGACCGCTAACCCAAAATAAAAGATAAAGATCCCGATCACGCCGAGCAAAAATGTGATGATGGACGATGCCGCAATCAATCCCGCGATTCGATTCCAGGCATTGCGATATGTTTCCTTAAAAGCCAGCGGCTCACCGAAAAGCAGATGCCTGACAAAATTCCGCGAAGCCCCGCCCATCACTGACAATGTCGCCACCGTCTGCGTAAACCAGATAAGAATATTCCCCAGCCAAAGGAAAATATAATACCCAAGATTCTCAAACGGATCCGTCGAATTCCCCGTCACCAGCATCCTTGAAAGAAATGTCCACCCAACCGAAAAAACCGTCCCAACCACCACCGGCGGCGCCGCGATCTTTATAAAAGTCCAAAAATTCGCCCGATAAAACCGCACCGCCCGGTCAACCAAATCCCCCGCCCCAAGCGGAACAATCGAGAGAGTGGAATTTAAGGGAATTGAATTATTCATCTGGAATCAATGCAGCGTAATTATAACCTGTTTCTACTTAACGGTATAAATCTGAAAATAAAAAAGCCCGCCGATTTTTACATCGGCGGGCGTAATATTAGCTTAGGGCTTAGTTAGAAATCGAACCGAGCACCGAACTGAACAATACGATTACCAAAAAACGTGTTAATCCGGCCGAAGCTGTCACTGTTTATTCCGAGATCAGTGGTTTGACTCGGAACAGTTTGGTTTAACACATTAAAGGCTTCCATTCTAAGCTGTAACCTCATCGTTTCGGAGAAATTAAAGCTTTTGCTCAATCCGGCATCCCAATTTAGATATGCGGAACCATTAATAAAATTAATGGGCAGATTTCCAGATTGCCCGGCATTGTTAAAAAAGAAAACCTGTCCGGGGAAGGGTGTTTGATTGAGCCCGCTGGTAGCGCGGACACTTGTCAAAGTATAGCCAGCAGGAAGCGGTTGATTGAGATCAAAACCCGTGAGTGTTGGTTGTCCCGGTGCTGTAGCCGTGGCGAACAAAACTCTTGGGTTAATATAATAGAATCCATTCGGAGTATTGAACACCCCGGTCAGGTCTTTGATTTCGTCTGCTGTTAAGCTTGAAAATGCTGATTGCCTGCCATTACGTATACTGAACGTAGAGCGGGCATCGGTTATGCCAAGCGGTGCACCGGAACTCAAGGATACAATTGAAGAGATTTGGAAACCGCCAAAAAGCAGATTCATCAAACCACCCTGGTTTAAGAATCTCTTACCTTTCCCAAATGGCAATTCATAGACTACATTCGCATTGAGTGTATGAGTTCTGTCATAGTCAGCACGGCCATAGTTAAGGTCAGGCCTGTTATTATCCAAAAATGTTCCCTGACGATTTTGGTCATTGTTGGTATCACCTAATACGTCAGTCAAAGTTTTCTGGAATGTGTAATTAACCTGGTAAGTAAGTCCGTCGGCCGTGCGGCGGCGAATCTCAGCCTGCAGAGCGTTGTAATTATATCTACCGCCGTTCACTAAGATTTCAAGCCCCAAAGCGTTTGTAGCCGGCGTAAATCTTACGCTGCCTTGCTGAGCATTTTGAATGTAACTTCTCGCAAGTAATGCAATCGTTCCATTACGTATATTCTGAAGGTTAGCTGCATTAGTTAAATTGCCGCCGCCGACTAAGTTAGGAAATACAGTAAGCTGTTGGCTGCCCACAATGTTTGCATTAAAAGCTGCTGAAGTGCATATAAGCAGGGGGTTTCGAGTATCGGTCGGTCCCGTCAAAAGCGTCTGTCCCTGTGCACGGCAGTTATTCTGCGCTCTTAAGAAATCAGGCAGAAATCCGTTTTGCTCAATATCAACCTGATTAAAATCATTTGTGCGTGAAGCTGAGTTGCTAAAACCGCCGACATATCTAACTTCAAGCACATTTTTGAAGGGAAGACTGCGCTGGATACCAACGTTATACTCATAATTTCGCTGAACCTGATAATTCGGGTCAACGCCGAAATTTGTGCGGATGTTGCCGCCGGCGCGGGTATTTGCCGAAATGAGAATCGGAATCGATGCCCGATTAAATACCGGTAAAGTAAATGAAGGTAACGCCTCAAATCCCGAACGCGGATTTAATGCAGATCTCAGATTCGTCGACGTACCCGCCAAATTTCTCGCGTTTGTTGTTTGAGAACCGAGTCCCGGATTAGCCCCTACAAGCGTGGTGGTTGCTTTAACATATTCGTCGTTGACATAATTGACACGGAAACCGCCGCGAAGGACAGTTCCGCTTAACAATCCGGCAAACAAACCCTTTTCAAAAGTCGGCGAATAGGCAACGCTGATGCTGGGCGCAAAGTTGTCTTTGTCGGGATTAGTAAAGGTGCCCGGCGTGCCGGAATTACGACCTACTATATCAAGCACGGCATTTGGATCGGAAAGACTTCCCAAAATGTCATCAGGATTTGTTATTACCGGCTCCAGCGCTTTGGGAGTAGGACTACTCACCGGAGTATAGAATTCATAGCGCAGCCCGAAATTGAACGTCAAATTCTGTCTCGCACGCCACTGATCAGATACATATCCCGAATAAATTTCATAGTTAGATGGATCGATGAAAGGTCCGAAACCGAATCCTTCTTCGGGACTGATAAGATTTGCTGTTTGCGATGCGCTGCCGATTATTCCGGCAAGCGTGAAGCGCAAGTTATTAGCGCGGTCCAAATCAGCCTGGCTGATTCCCGGTAACAAAGCTGTCGTAAGACCAGGAGTATTCGGGTTGAGTGCGGTAGTTATGTTAAAAGTCGGAGTCGTTCCAAAATTGTCTATTGATGTAAATTTGTAAAATTCAACTTGTCCGCCAAAGCGCAAAGAATGGTTGCCAAACGAATAGATCGCATTATCCTGAATGTTGCGGTATAAGGTATTGCGACCTTGATCTAGTAGAAAAGATTCCGGATTGCTAAACAAAGTTTGCCCGATAAATGTCGACGGCAGACTGTTTTTGTTTGCAAAGAAGGGCTTATTGACTTGAAAACCGCCGCGAATTTCGTTTGAGAAATTACTGGTCGGAATTATTCGGTAAGCCGCCGCGAAGAAATCTGTCGGACCGCCTACAGCAGCCGTTGAGGTTGTTGAAAAGTTTTCGGACGAACCCTGACCGGATAAATCAGAAGCTGATGTATTATGTTTGTAAACGACATTAAATGAATTTCTATCGTTTATATCAACATCAAATCTCGTCGCATAACTTCTGTTTTGAATTTGATTAGAGCGATTAATGCTAAGCGCTTGCTGGAAATTAGTTCCGGTAAATGTTCCATTTCCCGCTGCCGGCAAATTGTTGAGGAAGCGAGACTGAATAGTAGGATCTACCGTTAAAACTCCTCCTGCGTTGGTAAAAGCAGTTTGGTTAGTTGCAGTACCAAGACTAAGACCTGTGCCGGTTAAAACATTGACAGTTACTTGCTGTCCGGCAGTATTAGTAAAGGTAAAATCTCCGTTGCGTGCCTGCGGAAGCAATACATTTGCAGTAACACTACTCTGTTGAGCCTGTCGGAAGGCTTCGTAATTGAAAAAGAAAAACCCTTTATTTTTGATAAATGCGGGTGTTCCTTCACCAAAGCCGGGTAGAGGCACCGGCCCGCTGAGACTTCCGCCATATTGATTGCGGTTTAATAACGGTCTAGATAAACCTCTGGTGTTATTAAGTTGGGTATTGGCCGCAAATCTGGAGTTGCGATTAAATTCAAATAAATTACCGTGAAATTTAGAACCGCCGCGTGGAGTAACAAGTTGAATTATACTCGAACCGCCCCCTTGCTCGACTCCGGCATTTTGTGTAATCACAGTAACTTCGCTGACATCATCAACACTCGGACGATCGCCGACAAATCTACCGCTGCGGATGAAATTATCCTGAACGTTAAGACCGTCGCGGGTAATTTGGGTAGAGGTAGATCTTTGTCCGTTAATCGAATTTGTGGTCGGATTAGCGCCGGCTTGCAAAGTAATCAGTGAAAGCGGATTGCGTCCGTTAAGCGGAAGTTCACGAACCTGCTGGGTGGAAATAGTGGAAATAAGCTCAGCGTTCGTAGAGTTGATCGTTTCAGCGGCCCCAGCCGTTACGGTTACCTCTTCGGTAATCTGACCAACTTCTAAAACGGCATTTAACGGATACTCGCGTTTAGCATCGATTTTTACATCCGTAGCTGAAAAAGTTTTGTATCCGACAGCGGTAATTCTTACCGTATAAGTACCAAATTCAAGCTGTACCACTTCGAAAGTACCGTCATCATTTGCAATAACCGTTTGTTCCCTTCCTGTTTGAGCGTCTGTGACGAGTACAGTTGCCCCGGGAATTGCTCCGTCCGGTGCAGAAACTGTGCCGATAATTTTGCCGGTAGTAGTCTGGCCAAAAATGATCGCTGAACTAACCAACATCAACAACCCAATAACGAAAAATCTCTTCATCCTTGTTTCTCCTGTATCCCCGTTTTCATTTAATACATTCATCCTTATTAACTTTCGGAGGTAAATCTTTTACCCAGGTTTAAATAAACCGGAAATGAATGCTGTGATTGTAACAAATTCTATGCCAAAACTTTTCTCGCTTTAAACATCATAAAAACAGAGTTTAGGCTGAAAGACAGATTGACCATATCAAACAATTTGGATTATCTACGAAAAAATGGATGTAACGTCTAGTTCTCTTGCTGTTTCAGGAGCGGGCGTGGATGTTGTAGGTCTTGATCTTTGAATTCAGGGTAGTGGCGTTTAAGCCGAGGAGGCGGGCGGCTCGGGATTGGTGGCCGCCGGTTTGGTCGAGGGCGCGGCGGATCAGGTCTATTTCGAATTTTTTTACTTCGTCGTAGAAATTTACGCCGCGGGCGATGTCGATATCGGCGGATGTGCCTTCGGTTTGGCGGATCATCTCGAAGGCGAGGGCCGGGTCGCGTACTTCGGGGCGGAGGCATTCTAAAGTGATCTCGTCGGTTGCGGCGATAACGACGGCGCGTTCGATGATGTTTTCCAGCTCACGGACGTTTCCCGGATAGTAATAGTTTTCGAGCAGCGAAAGCACTTCCGGCGACAGGTTTTCAGAGATCGTGCGGGCGTTTTCCTCGTTATATTTTTGGATGAAATGCTTGGTCAGCGGCAGAACGTCTTCGGTCCGCTGGCGAAGCGAGGGAAGTTCGATCGGTACGACGTTGAGGCGGTAGTAGAGGTCTTCGCGAAACGTGCCCGTTTTTACGGCGTCCTTCAGATCGACATTGGTCGCGGCGATAATGCGAACATCGACCTTTACGACCGTTGTCTCGCCGATCGGGGTGAACTCGCGTTCCTGAATCACGCGGAGCAGACGGACCTGGGTTTCAGGGCGCAGGTCGCCGATCTCGTCAAGGAAGATCGAACCTGTGTCGGCCACTTCGAAAAGTCCTTTTTTGGCGGCGACGGCGCCGGTGAACGCGCCTTTTGTATGGCCGAAAAGTTCGGATTCAAGCAACTCTGACGGGATGTTCGAGCAGTTTACGACGACGAAAGGGTTATCGGCACGCGGGCTGGCTTCGTGAATGGCTTTGGCCATTAGCTCTTTGCCGGTGCCACTTTCGCCGGTGATCAAAACCGTCGATCGAGCCGGAGCGACACGGTCAACCAGCCGGAAGATCTCCTCCATTTTTTCCGAGCGGCCGACGATCGCATCGCGTTTGACGGACCGGCTCATTACATGGCGAAGCGTTTGGTGTTCTTCTTCCTTCCGACGCTTCTTAATGCCTTTTGCGGCCAGTGCCAGGATCTGCTCGTTCTGAAACGGCTTGCGGATTACGCCGTTCGCGCCCTTTTCCCAAGCGGAAATCGCCGTGTCAAATGTTGCGTATGCGGTTATCATCAGAACGACCGCTTCGGCATCAAGTTTTATCAGTTCCTCAAGCGCGGTCAGCCCGCCCATGCCGGGCATCGAAACGTCCATCAGCACGACATCGTATGCCTTCTGCGAATAACATTCGAGCGCCTCTTCGCCCGTTTTTGCCAGATCGACCTTGTAACCCGCCGCCGACAGGATCGTTTCGAGGACGTCACGCATGATCTCTTCGTCGTCGCAGATCAAAATTGCACCTTTTTTAGCCATAATACTTTCGATTCGGAAATAAAACTATAAGCCCTAAACTACTGAAAACGAAATGACCGATTAACGCGGCGGTTCGGGCTTATTCGACGCAACCATAGAGAGAATGTAATCAGCGGAATAGCTGATAAGTAATAGCTGATAACTGATAACTTCGGACCTCAGCGGCTCTGCGGTAGAATGATTTAATATGGAGCCGGTTTACGATAAATTCGCCAAAGCTTATGATGCGGTTTTCGCCCCATTCGAAAAAAGTTTTCTCTCGCGTTGGCGGGCTCAAACGCTGGAACTTCTACCTAAAGATTCCACGATTCTTGAGCTTGGAGCCGGGACAGGAGCGAACTTCTCGTTTTATCCAACCTCTAAGCACGCGGTTTCCAGTGAATTATCGATCAAGATGCTCGGGATCGCAAAATCTAAAGCCGGATCGAATCTCCTGATACAGGCCGATGCACAAGATCTTCCTTTTGCCGCAAACGTATTCGATGCCGCATTTGCGACATTGGTTTTCTGTTCAATCCCGAAACCCGAAAGAGCGTTTGCTGAAGTGCAACGAGTAATAAAACCGGGCGGGAAAGTTATTCTGATGGAACATGTCAGGCCTCACGGATTATTAGGATATGTTTTCGATGGTCTGAGCGTGTTGACGGTAGCGCTTATCGACGATCATTTTAACCGCAAAACGGCGGAAATAGCGGAGCAATCAGGGCTAAAAATCCTGGATATTCGCGCGAAGGCTTTCGGCGCCGTGAATCTGATAGTATGCGAGGTTTCGGATGAGTAAACGCCCCAAAATTCACATCGGCTGCCAGAGTTGGGGCTATGACGACTGGATAACGAAAGCGGGCGGCGAACCGGTATTTTATCCGCGCGGAACCAAGCCGGACGAGATGCTTCGGCTTTACTCGCAGGTTTTCGACACGATCGAGGTCGATTCGACCGTTTATGGAATGCCTTCCGTCCCGACAATCGAAAAATGGTGCGGGCAAACGCCGGAGAATTTTACATTCAGTTTGAAATTACCGCGTGAGATCACTCATGAAAAAGGATTAGACGCAAGCTCCTTTCCTGGGCTGGAATTATTCACAGAACGCGTTGCCTCATTCGGCATAAAGCTTGGGTGCGTACTTATTCAACTTCCTGCACGTTTTGAAGCAGACAAAAAGAACGCCCTTAATTTACGCCGGTTTATCGAACATCTGCCGGCCGGGCTGCGATTTGCCGTGGAATTTCGCAATCCGGGCTGGTTTACTGAATGGACGTTTCAAGAGCTGGCTGAAAATAATGTCGGATTAGCATTGGTCGAAGGCCCTTGGATCGGCCGGGACATGGTTTTGGGCTCCGCGAATGCCGTTAATTCCGGTTTTGCGTACGTTCGTTTGATGGAAGAGCGGAATTTAGAGAAGTTTGATCGTATCTATAAGCACAAGGACGACAGTCTAAGCTTATGGAGAAAAGCCGTAAACGAAATCGCGGGCGGCGATATTTATATTTATGCCGATAATTATTACGAAGGACATGCTCCCGCGACGGCAAACCGGTTAAAAAGATTACTAGGCTTAACAGTAACGGAGCCGCAAATCCTCGAAACTCAGGGATCGTTATTTTAGAATCCAAACTTTTCCGGCGTTTTCGCGTACTATAAATTTAATACCGCCTCATTGGCTCGCAAACTTAATTAAAATTTTAACAATGGCAACTTCAAAAACAGCAAAAGTAATACTCATAGTTGGCGCGGTCGTTTTCGCGCTCTTTCTGGTCGCGGTCATCGGTATCGCTTTAATGGCGGAATCGCTCGGCCGTCCGAGCGTGCCTGAAAACAGCGTGCTTATGCTCAACGTCTCAGGCGATCTTCCGGATTATTCTCCGGAAGAACCACTCGCAAAAGCGATTGGTATCAACCAGCCGCAATCATTCACCAGTTTGCTGACGCAGCTTCGCAAGGCAAAGGTGGACAGCCGCGTGAGAGCTGTAATGCTCGACATAAATTTCCCCGGTATCGGCTGGGGCAAGGCGGACGAATTACGCGACGCGATCACAGATTTCCGTGCGTCCGGGAAACCGGTTTACGCCTATATGGAACTCGGCACAAACAAGGAATATTACATTGCGACCGCCGCTGAAAAGGTCTTTCTGCCGCCTCCGGGCGATCTTTACATCAACGGCTTTGCCGCCGAAGCGATGTTTTACAAAGGTTCGCTCGATAAGCTCGGCGTTGAAATGGACGTTATCCAGATCGGCCCGAAATATAAGAACGCTCCCGACCAATACACGAAAACCGAGATGGGCGAAGGCCAGAAGGAAGTAGTCAATGCTATTCTCGATGAATATTACGGCCGGTTTACGAACGGGATCGCTGAAGCACGGAAAAAATCCGTCGAAGACGTTAGAGCAATGATCGACACCGCTCCGTTCACAGCCGTTCAGGCAAAGGAACAGGGCCTGATTGACGGAGCTCTTTACAAAGAGCAAGTTGAAGAAGAGCTCAAAACACGCCTCGGGTACAAAACCGAAGACAATCTGCGCACCGTCCGAGCCAGCGAATACCGCGAGATCCCATCGGATTCGCTTGGTTTGAATAACGGCGAGCGTGTAGCCGTGATATATGCGTCGGGTGCGATTTATCCGGGCAGTTCGAATGACGGCACGTTCGGCGGGCAAACGGTTGGCTCGGACACAATCGTTAAAGCTGTAAATGAGGCCGCAAATGATTCTTCCATCAAAGCGATCGTTTTGCGGGTCGATTCGCCAGGCGGTTCGGCTTTAGCGTCGGATATTATGTGGTTCGCGCTCGAAAATGCTAAGGCTAAAAAGCCGGTCATCGTTTCGATGGGCGATGTCGCCGCTTCCGGCGGTTACTATATTGCCTGCAACGCGACAAAGATTGTCGCCCAGCCTTCGAGCATTACCGGTTCGATCGGTATGTTCATGGGAAAACCGGTCGTAAAAGGACTTTACGATTGGCTCGGCATCACCAATCAATACACGATGCGCGGCAAGAATTCCGGCATCTTCCGCGAAACTGAAAAATGGACGCCCGAAGAACGCGCCAAAATGGAAGAGCAGGCGAACAATGTCTATTACAACAATTTTATCCCGAAAGTCGCAAAAGGCCGCGGCAAGACTGACGAAGAGGCAAATGCCCTAGGCCAAGGCCGTGTTTGGACGGGAACTCAAGCCAAGGCTAACGGTTTGATCGATGAATTCGGCGGCCTCGAAAAAGCTATCGAGATCGCGAAGCGTGAAGCAAATCTCCCCGCCGACAAAGATGTCCGACGCATTATATTCCCGGAACCAAAACCATTTTTCGAAACGCTTTTCGGCAATGACGAATCGGCCCAGACAAAGGAACAGCAGGCCCAAAAGGCATTTGCAGACGCTCTACCGGCAGACGTCCGCAAAGCCCTCCGTTTCGCGGAAATTTTCGACCGCATGAAACGCGGCGACGCGATGATGATGCTTCCGTTTGAACTGGAGATTAAATAAGGGAATTGGCGGCGGTCTTAGATCTCATTTGAGATCGCTGCCATTAATAACAAGGCATTTATCACACGGCAATTTCGCACCCGGTGGAACAATCCATAGTGAAGTAGAACGAGTTTCTGCTAACTCGAGACCGAAAACTAAACGAATAATATCGAATTTCCTGAACTTCGCGTGTTTGACAATAAATCGAATGCGGTCATTCGTAGGGTCAAGCCTTTCCTTATGATCCGTCACAAGAATGATTGAACCAATATAAGTTGGATTGTTCTCTAATTGTATAAGAAATGAGTCAAGTCGGCTCTTTTGATCATTGGGTTTGATAGTTCCCCATTCATCTGATGGGTCTCCTTCAATTTTTTGTGCTATGCCGGCTAATGCAGAGGCAGAGGTTTCACACCCGTCCGCAATGCCGTCAATTTTCACTGTTGCTTTAAGATTGGTACCTTCTTGCCCTCCCGAAACCATAATTTCGTGAGTTCCCTGTCCTTTAATTATTTCGCCCTGATTTACTTCCCATTCATATTTAAGATTGGGGCTGACTAGACCGACGACAACTTCGAATTTCATAGTCTCGCCTTCGTACGTGATCCCGCTTGGGCCTACAACGTTGATTGACGGACAGTTCGCCTTTGTTGCTTGTGCTACACACGCACCCGCAGCGGACAAAAGGAAAATTATAGTGATATATATTTTTTTCATTTGAAGCGAAATACTTTTATGCAGTCTACAATTAAACCGTCGGATTTCAAACATATTTCTGGAATGAGTTGACGGCGAAATTCCTGTCTCAATTTTTGAAGCGGACAATACATCTTGTATTGAAATACGATTTCTCATATAATCCCACCCGTTTACTTCACCGAATCAAAACAACTTTGCAGGTCAGACTTATTTCGCAATAGTTTTGCTTTTCCGTTTTGTCCGAATATTTCGAGAAAAAGGAGGTTTCATGGGAAGAATTATATTAGGAGCCATCGTGGGGTTTATTTTCTGGTCGATCGTTTGGCTTGGAAGCGAAAGGCTTCTTTCGGCTATTTGGCCTGAATGGTACGGCGCACATCAAGCGTCGTTCGAAGCGGCTGTTTCCAGCAGCGGTGCGTTCACGGCGGACACGACGATCCTTTTGATGAATATTGTTCGCGGATCGATAATATCCGTGCTTTCCGGATACATAGCGGCAGCGATTTCCCGTGAGAATAAACTCTCGCCCATGATTCTCAGCGTTCTCCTCGTGGCGTTCGGCCTATATATCGTTTCTATGTCCTGGAGCCTTATTCCGGTTTGGTATCACGTCATATTTACCGCACTTCTAATTCCCATGACGATCCTCGGCGGAAGGCTAAAACCGTCATCTTCAATCGCGTAATAAAGCTACGGGCAGCGGAAGCAATCGGGCATCCGCACCGTACGTTTTCCTGTTCAAATCATTGACCGCAATTTCCTGTTCGGTTTGAAGATGATCCGGCGGCAGATCGGCCTTGTTTTCGTAGCATGCATGCGAAATGCAGGGCAGCGGCTTACCTTCGAAATGTACGATGCAGCCGCTTTCCGCTTCAAAAAGCGGACAGGCATAAGTCTTCGCAAATGTATCGCCCGAATCTGTCAGATTGTATTCTTTGATCGAATTCTCGATCCGTGCATAAACTTCTTCCCGTTTGACCTCTGGCAGCATCGTTAGCGTATTGCGGATCGCTGCAGATTCAAGCCGTGTGATATGCACATTCACGAAATGAGCGTCGAGGCAGCAGGCACCCTTTGTGTCGCAGGTCAGGCAGCTTTTCGCTTTATGCTCGTATTTTCGATTCACCGTTTCCCGGTAATCTAAATTAATCTTTTGAAGCTTTTCGAGAGCGCGTTTTTCACTTAGGTATTTCATTTCCAAATTCGCCAGTTACTGTAGCAGGTGGTATCGTCAATCGCCCGCGTGGTACGATTGGAAAGTTAGATTTTACACAAACTAAGGAATTTATGCTGAAAGAAGGCGACAAAGCACCGGATTTTGCATCTAAAGACCAGGACGGCAAGGAAGTTAAACTTTCCGATTACGCCGGCAAAAAGGTAGTTTTATACTTTTACCCGAAGGACGATACGCCCGGCTGTACGAAGGAAGCCTGCTCATTCCGCGATGCTGACGATACGTTTAACGCAAAGGGAATAAAAGTTTTCGGTATTTCGACAGATGATGAAAAATCGCATCAGAAATTTATATCGAAATACCAATTACCGTTCGACCTGCTCGCCGATACTGACAAAAGCATTGTCGAATCCTACGGCGTTTGGGGCGAAAAGAGCATGTATGGTAAAAAGTATTTGGGTACGAATCGCAAGACGTTTCTGGTCGGCGAAGACGGCAGGATCGTAAAAATATTCGATAAGGTAAATGTTGAGGATCATGCCGGTGAAGTGCTCCCGACATTCGGTTAGAATGACGCGTTCATTGGTGTTCCGCTTTAAAGGAGATTTAATGAAAACAATTCTATTATTATGCACGGCACTTGTTGGCGCGGCGGCGTGCGCAAATACGTCCAATCAGACCGCAAACGTGCAAAACACCTCCGTTACGAAACCCGAGCCGGTGAAGTCCGCGCCGGTTGCGACACCCGTGGACAATGCTCCGCGAATCACTCTTGCCGATGCAAAAAAGGATTATGACGCCGGAAGCGCCGCTATCATCGACGTTCGCGACGAAACCGCATTCAATCTGGAACACATAGCGGGAGCCTTAAACATCACCCCGCAAACGCTCGACGCAAATATCAGCAAACTGCCGAAAGGCAAAAAGCTGATAGTCTATTGTTCCTGACCGAGCGAACAATCGAGTGCCAGTTTGGTATCTCAACTAAAAGAAAAAGGAATCGAAAACGCATACGCCCTGGTCGGCGGCACAAAAGCCTGGAAGGACGCGGGCTATCCGATGGAGAAAAGTAAGTAAGCTTGGATGCCACAAATTACACGGATGGCACGAATAAGATCAATAAAAATCTCACTCGTGCCATTCGTATAATTTGTGGTTAAAGCCTTACGATCGTCGCATTGCTTCCATTTCGAATATCTTCCGACAGTGCGTTTCGCGTATCTACTATCAGCGGTGCAAGTTCGCAGATGCGTTTGTAATCGATGCCTGAATGTTCGGTGCAGATGATTACGCAGTCGGAATTTTTTATCAGGTCGTCGGTTAAGTCCTGATTCGACAACGATTCTCCAGCGCCGATCGTATATGCGTGATCGAAAGTTACTTCGGGCACGAACGGATCGTGATAGACGAGGTCGGCGCCTTTAGCCCGGAGCAGGTCGATTATCGAGAGTGCGGGCGATTCGCGCATGTCGTCGATGTCTTTTTTGTAGGCGACGCCGAGGATCAGAACCTTTGAACCGTTGACGGCTTTCTTCACGTCGTTAAGAGCAGTCGAGACAAGTTTTACGACGTACGCCGGCATTCCCGAATTTACCTGCTCGGCGAGAGAAATAAACTGCGAATCGAAACCGTGCTGCCTCGCCTTCCATGACAGATAATGCGGATCGAGCGGGATGCAGTGCCCGCCGATTCCCGGCCCCGGATAGAACGCCATAAACCCGAAAGGCTTCGTCGCCGCCGCCCGAACGACTTCCCAACTGTCGATGCCGAGCGTATTGCAAAGCCGCGCCATCTCGTTCGCCATCCCGATATTGATCGCGCGGAACGTGTTTTCCCAAAGCTTGCACGCCTCTGCCACGCGGGCCGACGACACTGCGTGAACTTCGTTGACAATTTCGCGGTAAAGCATCGCGGCAATCTCGGTCGAGTCCTTCGAAACGCCGCCGACGACCTTCGGGATATTATGTGTCTGGTATTGCGGATTGCCCGGATCGACACGCTCAGGCGAGAATGCGAGCAGAAAATCTTCGTCTATCACGAAGCCATTTTCCTCGAACATCGGCAGCAAAACCTCGTCGGTCGTGCCCGGATAGGTCGTCGACTCTAAAATTATAAGCTGCCCGAGCCGCTGGTATTTCTGGATCTGCTCGCCGGCCGCGATGATGTAGGACATATCAGGGTCCTTCGTTTTCCGCAGCGGCGTCGGAACACAGATGACGATTACGTCGCATTCTGAAAGCTGTGCAAAGTCCGTCGTAGCGGTCAGTTTCCCGCTATCGACGCATTTCGCCAAATTCTCGCTCGAAACATCGACGATATAAGAGGTCGAATTATTTATCTGGCTGACTTTATTGTCATCGACCTCAAACCCGATTCCCCGGAATCCTTTCAGGCAGAATTCCACTATCAGCGGCAGCCCGACGTAGCCCAACCCGATCACGCCGACAGACGCAGTTTTATCCGTAATACGCTTTTCTATTTCGTTCTTTATCATTATTCGTGAATTTTTAAATTATTGATTTATTTATAAGGTACGGCCAACTCGTTTGATAGCTGCGCGTCTATTTAAAGGTAGGTCACGCGTTATCTTTAGTCAAGAGCCGGCTAATCCATGTTAAAATGATTCAAGGAAACGCTCTGTCTTCCACTATACAAGCCGTTAAAATCCTCACATTTCTTTCTTTGTCCTTTATGGCTCTTCATATTGAATCAACAAATCCGGCAGTTCGCTCGGTCATCGAAGGCAGCGTGCCGCGCCCGGCTCAGCTTGCGGCGGCGCGGGGAATTCTGCCTTTGCCGCAGAACGATCTGCTGGAAATATTGGTTGCGCTTGCGGTTAATCCGGATACGGAGCTATCGGCAAGCGCCCGTGAAACACTCGCGGGGCAAGATGCGGCGGGGCTCGAAAGCTCAGTTCGTTCGGCGGACATCGCAACATCGGTGCTGAACTATTTCGCCAGGCAGGAAGGCGTTGCGGCAGGAATTCATGCTTCGATCATTTCGAATAAGAAAACTCCGGCGGAAACCATTGCCGCATTCGCCCGCGAGACGAAAAGCGGCGAAATGCTCGAACTGATCTCGTCCAATCAACAGCTTTTGATCCAGGCGCCATCGATCATCGAAGCGATCATCGCGAATCCTTCCCGCACTTCCGAAGCTGAACGCCGGGCGACGGAAACAAAACGCGAATTCTTCGAAAAGGAACGTGGAGCTGCCCAGATCGCCGGCGAGCTTCGGGCGCAGGGCAAGGAAGCGGCCGCCGAGTTCTTCGAGCAGTCGGACATCGGAAATTCCGACATCAGTATTGAAGACGCTCTTTTACTGGCCTCAATGATCGAAGTTTCCGACAGCGAGACCGACGATTCGTGGCTCGGCCTCGAATTTCTTGAGGACTTGTACGAAGAAACTCCCGAAGAACGCCAGGCAATCGTCAATAAGATCCTCGGCGAATTCAAGATGGAGGACATGGACGTGCCGAACGAACGCGTCTCGGTCATCAGCCACATTTTGAAGATGGGAATGAAGGACCGTGTCCGCTACGCCGCCAAAGGCGACCGCGAATCGCGCACCATCCTCATCCGCGACCCGAACCGAATCGTCGCCCAAGCCGTGATAAACAATCCGCGAATCACCGATCAGGAAGTCGAAAAGATCGCCGGAATGCGGACAATAACGGAAGACATTTTGCGGCAGATCGCCTCGAACCGGCAGTGGTCGCGAAACTATGCGGTCATGCATAACCTCGCCCGAAACCCGCGCACGCCGTTCTCGAACGTGCTCACGATAATGTCCAGACTGCAGCTCCGCGACCTCGCCGCAATGTCGAAAAACCGCAATGTCTCCGACGCCGTAAGACGTCAGGCGTTAAGGCTGTCGCAGGCTCGGACAGGTAAATAACCCCCGAACGCGGACATCATAAAAATTTGGTGACCCGTCCCGTCTTTATATACGATCCGGCCATATCCGCGAACGTGTGGCTCGCGGCTCCGGCCCACATTCCGACGAATAATGACGCGAGAAAGCCTTCCCCCAAGTTCGCTCGTGTAAATTCCCCAATCGTCCGCCAAGTTTCCGCGAGTTCCCGTAAATCCGGCAAGCTTCCCTCAAAATAAACGGCTAGTGCAAAGACCGCAATAAACGCGGCAAGCGTCAGCACGCCCATAAAATAAACGATCCGCAAAAACGTTCCGAAAATTAGCCCGTGCGACCACCGCGACCTGTGTTTGAAGAACGAGCGGTACGGATACCAAAGTATTTTTAAGACGCTCCACCGAGAATACTGCTTGGAAAGCGTGTCCAGATCAGGCCCGAACATCAATCCGCCGAACAGAAACGCCGCCGTCACGACAAGAGCCGCCGCTGGGCTGAATGTCACGGCATAGGTGACCGCCAACACCGGTGCAACAAGAATAAATGTTATGGCGTCGTGAACTTTTCCGCTCGGCATTACTGCTCCTGACTTTTTACTTTTTACTTTCCCCCGCTCATAATCCTCTTAATGCACGGTTTCCGGCAAAAACTCGCGACCACGCTGGCGATGATCAAGTTCGAGCATACCGTATTCGCCTTGCCATTCGCATTTCTCGGTGCGGTTTTGGCAGCTGACGGCCTGCCTGAATGGCGGGAGATCTTATGGATCACGCTAGCAATGATCGGCGCCCGCTCGGCGGCGATGACGTTCAACCGCATTGTCGACCGCGACATTGACGCCGCTAATCCGCGAACCGCGAGCCGCGAACTGCCAAGCGGCAAACTCTCCGTCAAATTCGCCTGGATTTTCTTCGCCGCGTCCGTCGCTCTATTCGGCATCGCCGCGTATTCGCTGAATTGGCTGACATTCGCCCTCGCTCCGGTCGCGCTTCTCAGCATTCTCGCCTATTCGTACGCCAAACGCTTCACGGCGTTCGCGCATTTAATATTAGGCTGGTCGCTGGCCATCTCGCCAACCGCCGCTTGGATCGCCGTTCGCGGGACGCTGGATTCGGCGGTTCCGATTTTATTATCACTATTGGTATTGATGTGGACCGCCGGATTCGACGTTTTGTACGCATGTCAGGATTATGAATTCGACAAAAAAGCTGGCCTGCGTTCGATTCCCGCTAGATTCGGCATAAAAAACTCACTCTGGATCGCTCGCGTCTTTCACGCTCAGGCGTTTATCGTCCTGCTGCTGTTATTCCTGGTCACCGGCCTCGGCTGGTTCGCATTGACCGGAGTTTTCGCGGTCGGCGCGTTAATGATTTACCAGCACACACTCGTAAAACCCGACGACCTCAGCCATATGAACGCCGCGTTCTTCACCACCAACGCCTTCGTCAGCGTGATTTTATTTCTAACATTCGGCGGAGCAGTCTTTATCAAGTAAATAACGGGCACTACGTCAATGTTTTAGGAATTGCCAGGTCGGTTCCCACTTTTTTATTCAGCTTCTCAATAAAATAGGCTGACAAAAGCGGTGATTCCTTCTCGATGTTCTGGTGGACGAAAAAACATAGCTCCTGTAATCCTTGTTCTTTCCAATAGGCGATCCGCTCAACCCAGTCATCGAGCCGTGTGTAATCCGATTCGTGATTCGCCCCGACATAACGAATAAATGCCGTCGGTGTCGTCAGCCGCATGTGCATCAGATCACGCCGCCCGGCGGTCTCGACCAGGACATTTACGATCTTGTTTTTCTCAAGCAGTTCATACAATTCCGCCGAAACTTCCGGATCGTTGAACCAATCAGTATGGCGGAATTCAATCGCCACAGGAATATCATATTTCCAATTTTCCACGAACGCCTTAACACGGTCGAAATCCTTCCGGCCGAAATTATTATGGAGCTGCAGGAATGGAATTCCGAGCTTTTCCTCGAGATGCGAGAAATTAGTGACGTTGTTCCCGACCGATTCTTCCACATCCTTCAATCTCTTAAAATGCGAGATCGACTGTTCCAATTTAGGAAAGAATTTAAAGTCAGCCGGAACGGCTTCCTTCCATTTCTCAAACTGCGCCGCCGGAAAAAGCCTGTAAAAAGTTGCGTTAAGTTCAATGCAGTTAAATTGGGTCGAATAGTAACCAAGCTCATCTTTAGTGCCTTTCGGATAAAAATTCTTCAGGTCGGCCTTGTTCCATTTCGCGCAGCCAACATAGGCCTTAAAACCTTTCGGCTTCGATTTTTCGAGGACGCGTTTGATATCGGGATGATCAGGAGGAATAGTGAAATCGATCTCTTCAGGGTTTTCTACTTGTCCGAATTTCATAATGTATAGCTGGTGGCTGAAAAAGCGACTTTGATTGGTAATTTTGATAAAATCTTACCATAAAGCCATACGGTTTTTCTTATCCCTTTTAGGAGATTTTATGAGCTCAATCACGGTTGATACAAGAATTAGCAAAACATTCCGGGAGTGGGGCCCGAAATTGCGGCTGGACTTCGGCAAAAAGGCGAAGAAACTCAGCGATGATGATTTTTTTGAATTTTGCAGAGACAATCCCGATGTTCGTATCGAAATGGATAAAAACGGAGACATTGAAATTATGGCCCCGACCGGAGCGGAAACTGGAATAAAAAATTTTAAGTTGATTGGTGAATTTGCCGTTTGGGTTGAAAAAAACGGAACAGGTGTCGGATTTGATTCTTCGACCGGATTTCGCCTGCCGAATGGCGCAACGCGATCGCCTGATCTTTCCTGGATGACTTTAGAAAAATGGAATGCCATTCCGAAGGCAAAACGGAAGAAATTCGCGCCCGTCTGCCCAGATTTCGTTGTCGAACTTCGGTCGGAAACCGATACGCTTGCAAGTCTTCAGTCGAAAATGGAAGAATACATCGAAAACGGGGCATCGCTGGGCTGGCTGATCGACGCGAGCAAGCGGAAGGTTTATGTATATCGCCCAAATGTTGATGTCGAAATTTTGGATGATCCAAAGAATATTTCAGGCGGAGAACTTCTACAAGGTTTTATTCTCAACGTAAAGGATATTTGGAATTAGATGATAACAATGCAAAGAATTTATTACAGTTTTGTTTTCTTGATAATAGTTGCAATAAGCGCCTCGGCCCAGGGAAATCCGTTTCCTAATGAACTTGCGAACTATGAGTTTTTTGGGAAAGGAAAGCTTGAGACGATCGTGTTTGGCGTAAGCAAAATAAAAGATGTCGAGAAATTATTTGGCAGTTCGTGTGAGAACGATTGTGAATATGACGACCGCTTCGTGATCAAGTTTGATTACCTAACCTGTGACGACTGTATGACAACTATGCATATCCGTGATCGTGCGATGTGTCCCCTCGCTGAGTTCATGGGTACCATCGAAAAGATTACGCTGAAGCCAAAAGTGCCAATACAGTTTGATAAAATCTCAACGACACGATTCAAGCTACATACCGGCGGCGCTATGACTTCTAAGGACGGTTCTGGTTCTGTTTCATGGGAATCATTCGGAGACGACAATGGCTTAAAGTATTCAATTAGGCAAGGCACGACGTATGTAACGCTCACAACGCCCGGGCCTGCATTTATGCACGGTTCACTCTATTCGATTGATTATGGACTTAACGAAGAGCTTGAAACAAAGATATTCAAAGCTCCCTTTAAGAGTTGTATAAACAGCTCCGCCCGTAAGACTTTATGAAATTTTCATTTGATCCAAATTTGCTCGAGATCGCTGATAAAGTAGAGAACAGCGAACGGCTGACCTTTGACGAAGGGATGTTTCTTTACGAAACGACCGATCTGAACGCTCTTGGCAAACTGGCAGATTTTGTGCGGCGGAAGAAGCACGGGCGGACGACGTATTTCAACGTCAACCGGCATTTTAACCACACGAACATCTGTGTCGCCGACTGCAAATTCTGCGGATTCTACAAGCGGGCGAGAGAGGTCGGAGCGTACACCCACTCGATCGACGAAGGCATCCAGATCGCCCGCGATGCCGTTGCCGAGGGAGCAACCGAGCTGCACATCGTCGGCGGCCTCAATTCGAAACTTCCCTTTTCCTATTACACCGACCTGTTCTCATCGCTCAAACGCGAGTTCCCACGTCTGCACCTCAAAGCCCTGACTATGGTCGAACTCGATTTCTTTGCCCGCTTTTACAAGATGTCCGACGAAGCCGTGATCGAGCAGCTGATCGCGGCCGGAATGGATTCGTGCCCCGGCGGCGGTGCTGAGATCTTTGCGGAGCCGACCCGTTCCCGCATCTGCGATCACAAATGCGACGGCGTCCGCTGGCTTGAGCTGTCCGGCAAGGTCCACAAAGCCGGCCTCAAAACGAACGCGACGATGCTCTACGGACACATCGAAACCATCGAAGACCGCGTCGATCACGTCGTCAAGCTCCGCGAGCAGCAGGACAAGACCGGCGGCTTCCAGTGCTTCATCCCGCTCGCCTTCTACCCGAACGGCACGGCGCTCTCGTCCCTTCCCGGCCCCGACGCCATCGACAACCTGCGGACGATAGCCGTCTCACGCCTGATGCTCGACAACTTCGACCACGTCAAGGCCTACTGGGTCATGCTCGGCAAAGACACCGCCCAAACCGCCCTCCACTTCGGCGCCAACGACCTCGACGGCACCATCACCGACGGCGGCGAACTAACCCACAGCTACTCGAACGACGGCGAAGTAAAAATGACCAAGCAGGAGATCATCGAAATGATCCAACGCGCCGGCTTCGAGGCCGTGGAGCGAGATACGGTCTACAACCGCGTCGCCGCAGTATAAGTTAGTCGTCAGGTTTTGCGTTGAGTGAAGTGTGGGTGTTGCGACGGCGGTCAACTAGATAAGCATGAGTAAAGCCGAAAGCGAAATCGTAGAGTTCCTTAGAGAGAATGTAACGCCGATGGAGACGAATTTCTCCGGAACGTTCTATCGCGCCTCTGCTTACCTGACCGATGGCACTTATCTACCATGCGTTATGTTCGGCAATCCGAACGCGATTCTTAAGTTAGCGAGCCGAAGATTTGCCGAGACCGCAAAGAATGCATACGAGCATAGGATGTGTCTTCGATGCGGAGACCTTCAACAACCTTCGCAATAAACCGTCCGTTGAGAATGACCCGATCCAAAAAGGTGATTTGATCGAGGTCGAATATTCGTCCTACGCCAAATCCGCAGCCACCGACAAAAGGACAAACGCCATAACTGTTCACATACCAAAGTTTAGTTTCCTTATTTTTGTATCCCGTCTCATTGATCGACTGCGGCGGCGACCTCTTCAGTTTCCACTCGCAAATGCTTGGAGCTTACGGTCCCACAGCAATTTCCATCTTTGTCCATCACCGGCAAACTCGACGCCTGATAGTCGTGCATTTTTTGGCCCGCCTGTTCCAACGTTTCACCCGTCTTACAGCAAGCGGAAAGCGGCTGCATTATGTCCTTGACGGTAACGGCGGACGCCTTGATGTCTTCGGCCGCGACGTGGTGACTAATATCTTGAGCGGTAATCACTCCGACCAATTTCAGGTCCTGTTTATTCTCTACGACCGGCGAACATCCGAAACCGCTCGTCTTCATTGCCTTGGCCGCATCGTGCGCCGTGTCCTCGGGTGTACAACACGATTCAGGCTCGATCTTTTCCATTACATCGCCACAACAACTCATATATTTTCTCCTTAATCCGCAAACTTCGAAGCATCAAGTGTATCCGATCCCGCCATACTCGACAATGCGTTATCGCACGGACACCGTAATCGCTCGCATTTTAGCTGCATTTAAGAAACCTGCCAGCTGCGCTTGCATTTGCAACCGTTTGGTTGCATACTTTCGCTCGACGTTATGAAAAGAGATATCTTTCAAGCCATAGCCGACCCGACGAGGCGGGCGATCATTGCGCTCGTCGCGTTGCAGGCGATGACGCCTAATGCGATCGCCGAGTATTTCGACACCTCGAGGCAGGCCGTGTCCAAGCATCTGCGGATACTGACGGAATGCGAGCTTGTAAGGCAGGAACAGACGGGGCGGGAGATCTACTATTCGCTGGAGATCAACAAAATGAAAGAGATCGACAAATGGCTGGAGCAATACAGAAAGATCTGGGAAACGCGGTTCAGCCAGCTTGACGACGTCTTATCGACAATCAAAGGACAACAAGATGAAAAATGATTTGCTATTCGATTTTATCGTCGACAAACCGACGAAAACGGTAACGGTTACCCGCGAGTTCGCGGCCGGACGCGATCTGGTTTGGGACGCATATACAAAACAGGAACTCCTCGACCAATGGTGGGCGCCGAAGCCATGGGAATCGCGAACAAAGGTCATGGACTTCAGCGTCGGCGGCCGAAGATTTTATGCAATGGTCAGCCCGGAAGGCCAGGAGCGTTGGTCAGTTCAGAAATATACTTCCATTACTCCGAAAACAACTTCAAGATCTTCAATGCCTTCGCCGACAAAGACGAAAACCTCGAATTGCCCGGTTCCGACTGGGACTTGAACTTCACCGAGCAGGACGGAACGACAAAGGTCAGCATCTATATCTACAACGAATCCCTAGAACGCTTAGAGAAGCTGATAGAAATGGGCTTCCGCGAAGGAATTACGATGAATGAAACACCTGGACGAGCTGCTGGCAAAATTATCGTCTAAAACGTTTGCGCGCGTTCCGCCTCACGGAGAGGCCCTAAATAAATAACGAAGGAGAACTAACATGACACAAGCTAAAAATACGATCTGCCTTTGGTACGACGGCGGCGCTGAAGAGGCAGCGCAATTTTATGCGGAGACCTTTCCTGATTCGTCGGTTGGAGCTATTAACAAGGCGCCGGGAGACTTTCCGTCCGGGAAACAGGGCGATGTATTGACGGTCGAGTTTACGGTGCTGGGCATTCCGTGCCTGGGGCTTAACGGCGGGCCGGAGTTCAAGCATAATGAAGCCTTTTCCTTTCAGGTGGCGACTGCCGACCAGGCCGAGACTGACCGCTATTGGAACGCCATCGTCGGCAATGGCGGCGAAGAGAGCCAGTGCGGCTGGTGCAAGGACAAATGGGGCCTCTCCTGGCAGATCACGCCGATCGCCCTGATCGAGGGCACGACCGATCCGGATCCGGCTGTCGCTAAACGCGTCTTCGATGCGATGATGACGATGAAAAAGATCGACATCGCCGCGATCGAAGACGCACGTCGCAGCTGAGGTCGTATCTTCGACACTGGCACGACACGCCAGGCCGCACATTGCCGCTCGGGGTACCAATTTGCCGAACCTAAAACAGTTGATTTCAAGATCAGTGCAGGATATACTCGGCGTCGCAACATTCCAACACAAGGAGAAAAACAATGAGATTCATTTTCGCTTTCTTCGCGCTTACCGTGGTTTTTTCGACATCTACCGCCGAGGCTCGTGCCCAGTCACTCGCTGACAATGAGCATTACCGATCATTCGAGAGTTGGGCGGTCAGCACCCAATTCCCCAATCCCCTGCCCAACATGTTCAAGTTCTGCATCCAGTCGTACGAGGCATTGATCGCGAGCGGCGTTTCACCTTCGACGCGTGTTCGGGAGAATAGCGACCGGGGAATTCTCTTCAAGGGAACGCTGCAGGAGATCAAGGAGAAGTGGTGCGACGCGGGGCAGAAGAAGGTTTCGGGCGATGTGGCAGCCAAACATGCGCCGTATAAGGCGGCACTGAAAGCTGACAAGCTGCGCCTCGTAATCGACGAGACGCATGGCCATGTCTCCTCGTACGCTTTAGCCGGTGGTGGATACACGAGCGACGCTAAGCTGCTCGCCGCCGCCAAAGTATGGTTCATCGATATTGGTCCTCCAAGCAACGAGGGGCAATATTGCCTGAACGGCGGCAAGCGCAACTCGGTTCGCCGCTATTCGTTCGACGCACAGCACAAACTCCTTGGCACGACGCAAAAAGAATACTGCGGCGATCCTCCGGCCTCCGCGTACCGGTAGTATCGAAGCACAAACTATGAACAACTCCAATACACACGATCAACGTATCGTGAAAATGATCTTTGCCTCTGTTTATCCGCATTATGTCGCAAAAGTGGAGAAGAAAGGTCGAAGTAAAGAAGAACTGCATCAGGTCATCGAGTGGCTGACCGGCTTCGACAACGAGAAGCTGCAGGAACTGATACATGAAAAAGTAACGTTCGAAACGTTCTTCCAACAGGCTTCGCTAAACCCCAATGCGCACCTCATCACCGGAACGATCTGCGGCTATCGTGTCGAAGAGATCGAAAATCCCCTGACGCAGCAGGTACGGTATTTGGATAAACTGGTGGATGAGCTGGCGAAGGGCAGGAAGATGGAAAAGATCTTGCGCGTCGCATAGGGCAAGATCGTCAGGAGCTAATGCTATGAGAGACTTAAACATCCCGAACGTTACCTTGATGGCTGTGGCGGCAAGTTGCTTGATCCAGATCGGGGCTCAGCTGTTCGCCCTAGTGGTCGTAGCCGGTACTGTTGCAGAAGCACCACCACGTTCCTTTGCTATGTTTGCGGGAGAGTACGGTTACAACAGCAGCGCCTTCTGGAGTACGGTTCCGCCGGTAACAGCGGTCCTCTTCATAATTGCCTTGGTTGCGAACTGGAAGACACAACGCCGAGAACTTTTGTTGTTTGCTCTGACAATGTTTGTCCTAGGTGGCATCGTGGCCGGATTATTGGTGGAGCCCATGTTCGACGAAATGAAGGCAATCGGGTATAGCGATAAAATAGACCCAATACTGCAAAGTCGAGCGGCAAAGTGGTACGCCCTTGATTGGATGCTGTGGTCGATCGCAGCAAGTGCCGGAGTGGCCCTCCTGCTCTCTCTTGTTTGCCCAATCGTGCCGCGGGAAGTTACGACAGCCGGTCCCAGCATAAATAGGAGAGATCTATGATACGAATCGTTTTGGGCGGTATTGCCGGATTTTTTGCTTGGGTGATAGTGTGGGTCGGAATTGAGAAGATCCTTTCGGCCCTTATGCCGGAATGGTACGGTGCTCCTCAGCTCGCGTTCCAGGAGGCAATTGAGAACGGCGGCCAGTTCACGGCGGAAACGAGGCTTCTCCTCTCGCATATTGTCATCGCTTCGACAGTCGCGATGATATCCGGCTTTCTGGCCGCGCTCGTCGCCCGTGAAAACAAACGCGCGCCTCTGATCCTCGGCTTTCTGCTGTTGGCCGTCGGTTTAGTGAAGGTGGTTATGTCCTGGCCGTATGTTCCCATTTGGTATCACGTTATCTTTACCGCCATCCTGCTTCCAATGGCGATCATCGGCGGCAAACTAAAAAAGACCGCTTAATAAAATAAAAAGACGACTGAGCACGAATCCTTTTTCCGCCAAACCATTACAGGCCACAGGCTGCTTCCAGCTATGAAAAAAGTGTTCCGCTGGAGTTGATCAAACCCTCAACGAGCCGCGGAACGCCCTGCCGCCGTAATACGATTCTGCACCATTGTGATAAACGAAAACACGGCCGAAGCGGTAATCTCCAAAGATCGCACCGCCTAATTTTCTGATCTCTGCAGGCGTTGCCAGCCAGCTCGACGTTTTCGTATCGAAATTTCCAAGTTTTTGCAATTCCCGATATTGTTCTTCCGTCAAAAGCTCAGTTCCCATCTCGGAAGCCATATTAACGGCACTATTTTTCGGTTTGTGTTCCTTCCTCGACTCCAGAGCCTCGCCGTCGTAACAAAGACTCCTGCGCCCTTTCGGGCTTTCCGGCGAACAATCGTAAAAAATGTATTCGCCCGTCTTTTTATCAAACCCGACAACATCCGGTTCACCGCCGGTCATTTCCATTTCACCAAGCGACCACAGTTTTGCGGCGTTGGCTTCCAGCTTAACCTGAACGTCACCCCAATTAAGGCCTTCGTGGCGGTTCATGTTTTCCTCAAAACGGACTTTTAATTCGCTGAGCAGTTCTTCGCGATGCTCTTGTGACAACTCTTTTTTCTTAATGTTGTTCAATTTCGTTTTTTCTGCTATCAGCGTACCTGGAAGGGGTAACTAACAAACCGGCCGATTAACATTTGTCCCCGTTTAGCGTATATAAGATGATTTGTTTCTATTGCTCAGTATCAGTTACCGTCTGACTAAACTTGAACCATTCAACGAATTTTGGAATTCCCTCTTCGATTTTGGTTTTCGGATCGTAGCCGAGCAATTCCTTAGCTTTCGAAATATCGGCGTAGGTCAGCGGAACGTCGCCGGGCTGCATCGGCTGGCGGTCAATGATTGCTTTTTTGCCGAGGCTTTCTTCCAGAAGCTTGATCAAACGCGATAGCTCGACCGTCTGGGATTCGCCTAAGTTAAAAACCTCGTGTTTTGATTTATCGTAATCGATAGCGGCGCGGACACCTTGGATAATATCGTTTATATAAGTGTAATCTCGCCGCGTCGAACCGTCGCCGAAAACTTGGATGGGCTTATCTTCGGAAATCAGCCGGGTGAATTTGTGAATCGCCAGATCGGGCCGCTGGCGTGCACCGTAAACCGTGAAAAAGCGGAGGCAAACGGTGCGAATATCGAAAAGATGCGAATATGTATGGCACAAAAGCTCTCCGGCGGCCTTTGTGGATGCATACGGCGAAATCGGTTGGTTAATTCGGTCGTCTTCGGAAAACGGCACCTTGCTGTTGATCCCGTAAACCGAGCTGGACGATCCGAAAACGAACTGGTCAACGCCGAAATCCCTTGCGAGCTCCAGCAAATTCAGCGTTCCGTTAATGTTCGTTTCGGCATAAAGCTTCGGGTGGCACAATGACGGACGAACCCCGGCACGTGCGGCGAGATGGACGATGCAGTCGAATTCATTCTCGTCGAAAAGCTTACGAAGAGGCTCGGAGTCGCAGATGTTAGCTTCGATAAAGCGGTAATCCGGCGAGGTCTTATGGCCTTCTATATTCTTCCGTTTGGTTTCGGGAGAATAAAAATCGTTAAGATCGTCAACGACCGCAACGCTCCAGTTGCCTTCGCTTAATAAAGAATCGACCAAATGCGAACCGATGAATCCGGCCCCGCCCGTTACTAGAATGCTTTTTTTCACAGATTAAAAATACTTTAGGAAAGGTAATTTTGAAAGTTCGTTTAGTCGAACTTCATCAATTCAACTAAAAAATGTACCGACGTTCTGAGTTCACGCTTCAGCGTGTCTTTTAATTAAGGAAGAAGCACGCTGAAGCGTGAACTCAGAACGCTTTGCTAATTTAAGAACCGCTGTCTCGAGTAATAGCGATGAATTAACTCTTCCAGATAGCCTTCGTATGTAAAAGTCGCCAGATCGTATTCCGGCTTGAGCTTGTACATCAGCGGCAATGCCACGCGCCAGGCCATCCAGATACGCTGTTTGTCCGTCAGTTCCCATCGCCGTCGCAGGAACGTTTCGACAACCTCGATCTCGCTTTCAGAAAGCAGATTTACGTTCGCCTGAAAATCCGTTCGCTTCTGGACGCGGCGGAAAGCGGCATCGCTGATCGGATTGGAAAAGGCTTCGGCAAACGTCGGTGCTTCGTCGAAGCGTTCGCGGATAACTACCGTTCCGGCGAAAATATCGCCGACCCGCTGGTCGCAGTTGCTCAAAAAAATCGTTATCAGCCCGATAGAATAGATCGGCAGAAAAAACCCGGGAATCGCGTCGAAAATACGTAAAAGGTTTCGCGCCATCGCTTCCCACAGCGTGATCGGGCGTCCGTCCTCGCGGATCACACGAAGCTTCAACAGACGTTTTCCAGGCGTTTGCCCGTCCATCAGCCATTCGAAGAAAACAAAATAACCTGAAAAAAGCAGGAAAAGAATGAGTATCGTCGCGGCGATCAGCCAATTCGGAACATCCTGAAACAAATCGTTAGCCGAAGCGGCCGAGCTTAGAGATTCCAGTCCGATCGCGATAGTCACAATAAAAATAATCAGAAATATCGCCATATACTGAATAAAATGATCTATGGCCGCCGCCAGAAACCTATTTCCTATCGACGCCAATGCGAACTCCAATCGAACCCTTTCCGGAGTTTCGATTATAAGTGTTTCTTCGGTTTCGATTATTGGCCGGGACATTCATCATTATTATTGGAGTAAAGATGCCGTTTTGCAAAATGCCTTTTTTGCTTGTCATTTTGTTTTGTGGTTATCTATACTTGAATATGGCGGTAAAATACGCCGAAGGAGAGTTATTTTGCAACCTAAAGTCCATCGTGGCCGGCTAACTGCGGAGGGATCGCGATTCGCGATCGTGGCGAGCCGGTGGAACGATTTTTTGACGGATAAATTGATCGACGGCGCGCTCGACGCCCTGGAAAGCCTCGGCGCGGCGGAATCCGATATTGAAATTTTCAAAGTGCCCGGATCGTTTGAATTGCCGCTGACATCGCTGAAAGTCGCTCAAAGCGGCCGGTTCGATGCGGTAATTGCCATCGGCGTCGTCATTCGCGGCGAAACACCGCATTTCGATTATGTCGCCGGCGAAGCGGCCAAAGGTGTGGGGCAGGCTGCAATGCAGACCGGCGTCCCCGTTTTATTTGGCGTAGTTACGTCTAATACTTTGGAACAGGCGATAAACCGTTCGGGCGTAAAAGCCGGAAATAAAGGTTACGAGGCGGCTATGTCTGCTGTTGAAGTAGTAAATCTTCACCGCGAGATTAGCGGCGGCGAAGCGGAACAGGCAAAGGTTAAAGAGAAGGTTTTTCCTCATGTCGTCTGAAAAATCAGGAAAGAGCTCCGGCACCCGCCGGAAAGCACGCGAATGCGCCCTGCAAATGATGTTTGCGGCCGATCTCGTCCATAACGAAAGTAGCATCCTGACGGATGATTTCTGGAATGAATTAGGCGAAACCGACATCGACGATAGAACCCGGGATTTTTCAAACAATCTTGTTTACGGCACGCTCAAAAATCTTGAAGTAATAGACGACCGCATTCGCACGCGGGCCGAGCATTGGCGAATCGAACGAATGGCCATCGTTGACCGTAACGTCCTGAGACTTGCAGTTTACGAGTTTCTTTACGAGGACACGCCGCATACGGTTGTCATTAATGAAGGCCTGGAAATCGCCAGGCGTTTCTCCACGTTCGAGGCGACGCAATTCATAAATGGAATTCTGGATGCGATCAAACTCGATCTTGAAAAAACCGCTAAATCCGCATCCGGAGAAGCGAACGGAAAATCTCAAGCTTCGTTGTCCTGAGGATTTTTCACTTAGTTCCACAGTTAAAGTGAGATGCGAACAGACATCCCTAATCATTCTCTTATCAATCGATTTTTGTCCCGTATTTTTACTTTAGTTGTTCTGTTGGCCGCTTCCCCAATTCTATTGGGCCAGGGTTTGCCGGACAAAATTCAAGGCTACAAAGTTCATCAAACGATAATCTCAATAGAAAATTCCGAATTAGCTACTACTAATAAAAACGGCGAAGCCCTTGTCAGGGTCGGCGATCCGGAACTTGTTGATGTGTCGCTTAGCGGCGTTACGCTTTCTGTTTCCGCGGCTATTACGGCTTTAAGCCAAAGCGGAAAGGTCGATTTCCTGACCTTTCACGATTTTCGTGTAAACGCCATTTCGGTTGAAATCAAAAAATACGATGAATCGTTTTCATTCAAGAAAAATGAGCCTATAAATTTGCCAAAGCCAGCAACGCTGTTTATTCCAAGCGGAAGAATTTTGAACGCAGTCTGGGAAGAGGCCAAGAACTCAAAAGAAGCATGGACAGTGACGGGTCGAGTGTTTGCTTTCGGAAGGTTCCGCAAAATGGGTTTCAGCTTCAAAAGGGTTGTGCCGATTGACGTCAAACTAACGATTAAAAATCCCCTGCCAAAATAAAACCCTCAATATTTTAAGGACTTTTCTCACTTTTCCATTCTGCTTATGTTTTTAGCCATATTGGGTTAAAATAATTAGTTGCATCTACTGAATCGACAATAAGGATAAAAGGACACAAGTGAGCGAAAAGATTACCAACTTATCGGAATACATTGCGGAAAATTTCGGCGCGAATGCCAGCTATGTCGAAGGTTTATTGGCCAGATTCCAGTCTGACCCAAATCTGGTTGACGAATCGTGGCGGACTTTTTTCGGTGGCATGCTTGCGGGCAATAATGGAAGCGCGGCCGCTGCATCGGAAGTGAAACCCGTGCAGACGCAACCCGCACCTCCAACTCCGGCGGTCGAAAAAAAACAGGCTGTCGTAGCTCTTAATCCCGATACTAACGCAAAACCGCTCACCGGCGTATCAAAAAAGATCGTCGAGAACATGGAGCAGAGCCTCACCGTTCCAATCGCGACAAGCGTCCGCAGCATTCCCGTAAAAGTCCTTTTCGAGAATCGAAATTTGATCAACGAGCATCTTCTCAGTTCAGGAAGAGGCAAAGTTTCGTTTACGCATGTAATCGCTTGGGCGATCATCATGGCCGTTAAAGAATATCCGCAGATGAATTTCGGCTTTGGAATGGTTAATGAAGTTCCTTCGCGTCTGGAGCACGAGAATTTAAATCTTGGAATTGCCATCGATATTGAGAAAAAAGACGGTTCACGCAACCTGCTTGTCCCAAGCATCAAAGGCACGCAAAACATGAACTTCGCCGAGTTCCTGGCCGGATACAACGAAACAGTCAAAAAAGCCAGAGACGGAAAATTAGGCATCGAAGATTTTCAGGGAACGACGATTTCACTAACAAATCCGGGCACAATCGGAACCGTTGCTTCGAATCCGAGGTTAATGGCCGGGCAAAGTGCAATAATCGCGACCGGCGCAATCGAATATTCAGCCGAATTTCAGGGAATGACCGCCGCGGCACTTTCGCAGATCGGGATCAGCCGCACGGTAACGATCACAAGCACGTACGATCATCGCGTTATTCAGGGCGCCGAAAGCGGCATGTTTTTGGCCCGAATTCATCAGCTTATTATCGGACAGCACGGATTTTACGATGAAATATTCGAAGCTCTCGATATTAATTATCCGCCGCTTCGCTGGGCCGAAGATCATAATCCATCGCTTTTCGGCAGCAATCATTACAGCGAACAAGTCGAAAAGCAGGCGAATGTATTGCAGCTGATCAATGCCTACCGTATTCGCGGCCATCTGCTTGCTGATATTGATCCCCTGAATATGACCTCGCATCGGGAAGCGGAGCTCGACCTCGAAAATTTCGGCTTGACCATTTGGGACCTCGACCGCGAATTTATCACCGGCGGCCTACACGATGAAAAAACCGCGACGTTGCGCCGGATACTGGAGATTCTTCGCAAGGCTTATTGTGGAAAAGTCGGCATCGAATACCGGCACATTCAGGTAAAACAGGAGAAAGAATGGATCAGGCGAAACATTCGCGAGCAGTTTGTCGATACAAAACCTTTATCGGCGGAAACGAAGCTGGAATTGCTTCAAAAACTGATCGAAGCGGAACAATTCGAGCAGTTTTTACATAAAAAATATCTCGGCCAAAAACGCTTTTCGCTCGAAGGCTGCGAGACGGTTATCCCCATGCTCGATCAGCTTATCGAAGGAGCTTCGGCACGCGGGGTCGATGAAATTTACATGGGAATGGCCCATCGCGGCCGTTTGAACGTACTTTCAAACATCATCGGTGACCCCGAAAAAGGCGATATGGCCGAACGTATTTTTACCGTTTTCGAAGGCACGTCGCATCCGAGCTTTCCCGCCGACGAAGGCGACGTAAAATATCACCAGGGAGCCGTCGGCACCCGCAAAACAAAGACCGGCAAGGATTTACGCATACAACTGTCATGTAACCCAAGCCATCTCGAATTCGTCGATGCCGTCGTCGAAGGCATGGCCCGGGCCAAACAAGACGATCTTCGAAACGGCGAACAGAAAACCCGCCAAGAAGTTTTCAATATGGTCATGCCTGTGCTTTTGCACGGTGATGCGGCTTTTTCGGGTCAGGGCATCGTAATGGAAACGCTTCAGCTAGCTAATCTACAGGGTTATCGGACCGGCGGAACAATTCATATTGTCATTAACAATCAGATTGGATTCACCACCGGTGTCGAATCGGCCCGCAGCTCGATCTATTCGACTGACGCGGCCCAAATCACGCAAACGCCTATCTTTCACATAAACGGCGATGATCCGGAAGCCGCATTTCGCGTGATTCAGATCGCCCTCGATTACCGCACCGAATTCGACAAGGACGTCGTTCTCGACCTAGTCGGTTTCCGGCGGCTCGGCCATAACGAAGGCGATGAACCTAGCTATACTCAGCCTGTTATGTACGCCCGCGTCAAAGCTCATCCGGGAACGCGGCACCTGTACGCCCAGCAGCTTATCCGCGAAGCTGTAATTAGCGAAGAAGAACTGACGCAGATGACCAATAAGGTCGTCGAAAAATACGAAGGCATCTTAGCAAGGGCAAAACAGATCGCCGCCGAAAAACCTAAAAAATCAGCCTTAAATCCGGCAATTGTAGATGAAGACGGCTCGAATATTTTGCCGACCGGTGCGGAGTTAGCGACTCTAAACATCGCATCGGAGAAAATTTCGATTGTTCCCGAAGGCTTTCACGTCAACCCGAAAATGGTCGGCCAGCTTGCGAGGCGGGCGAAAATGGGAACCGGCGAAGTCCCGATGGATTGGGGATTTGCGGAAGCAATGGCGGTCGGCTCATTGGTTCTGGAAGGCCACGCGGTCCGTTTGAGCGGGCAGGATTCCGGACGCGGAACTTTCTCACAGCGTCACGCGTCGATGTACGACACACTGACGGGCGAACGCTGGTCGCCGTTGACCGAGCTTCGTATTGAACAGAATCAAAAGGCCCGGTTCTATGTTTTCGACAGCTCGCTTTCAGAGAACGGCGTGCTCGGTTTTGAATACGGGTATTCTGTAGTCTGCCCTGACGATCTCGTTATGTGGGAAGCCCAATTCGGTGATTTTGCTAACGGCGCTCAAGTGATTATAGATCAATACATAGCCGCTTCGGAAGACAAATGGCAGCAGAAATGCCGCCTTGTAATGCTGCTTCCGCACGGCTACGAAGGCCAAGGCCCGGAACACTCTTCCGCACGGCTCGAACGCTTTCTCCAGCTTTGTGCCGAAAATAATATGCAGGTTTGCTATCCGTCCACGCCGGCACAGTATTTTCATCTTCTCCGCCGCCAAACAAAACAGGAAACCCTGCGGCCGCTAATCGTTATGACGCCGAAGAGCCTGCTGCGTCTTCCCGCCGCAAGTTCGGCAATAGATGAGCTGACGACCGGCGGATTTATGCCGGTTATTGACGACATAAAGTTAACCGACCGGGCCGCGGTCAAAAGAATCGTATTATGCAGCGGCAAGGTCTTTTATGATCTCGAAGCCGCCCGTGAAGAAGCGAACGACAATCGAGTTGCCGTCATCCGGCTCGAACAATTCTATCCGTTCCCGGCGGCAAAATTGAAAGAGATATTCGCGTCATTCCCAAACGCTACGCAGCTTTTCTGGACGCAGGAAGAGCCGAAGAATATGGGCGGCTGGTATTTCGTCGAAGACCGCTTGATCGAGATCAAAGGCGATAATCTGAATCTAAAATTTGTCGGCCGCACGGCGTCTGCTTCGCCCGCGACCGGCTCGTATGCGATTCACGAACTCGAACAAAAGCAGATCGTCAACGATGCATTGATCGTCGATACGAATGAGATCTCCCCGGCAAGCGAACCGGAAGTGTCAGAAAAGCTCGCTCCGGCCGGTGCATAAGCATAGGCAGAATTATGACAGTATTATAACGTGCTGCGAATGGATTGCTTATTGATTTTGTCGAAACGGCTTATCAAGATCTTATTTACTCTTTTCTTTTTCGATCTGCTTGACCAACTTTCCGGCGTGATTTCTGGCGATCAGCGGAAATCGCTCGTCATTGGTCATCTTCTGCAGGAAAGGAAGCATTTGCTTTGGATCGGAGATCTCGTTTCGGCGGATCATCGAATCGAGCGACTCAAGGAGCTTCGGAGCTTCAAGCGGCTGGTTTTCGCGGGCGAGGGAAATGTCGAATATCCAGATGAACTGGTTTCCTATCTTCCGGTATTCATCCGCAAGTGTTTTCGCATCCTTATTTTGCGTCCAACTGAATGTCGCGGTTCGCTCTTTTCCCTTATCCTTCAACCTGATCTTCATTACTCCCAGGTGAGAAAAGTCTTTCTCGTACTGGTAGTTTTCAGTGGAATTAATAAAATCCAAGGCGATAAAGGCAGCGTTGATCCTTTCTAATGCTTCCGCGGACACCTGTATCGGATCGGCTATCAATTCCTCATACCCCTTTTTCATAAACGAAATCCTGCCTTTTCCGTTCTCGTCATGCTCTATAAGAACTTTGGAGATCACGAATGCGGGTTGGGCGAATTCGTAGAAATGATTCGAACCATTCGCGGCCGCAGCCTGAGATTGACCGTTTTTGTCCGGGCGTTTGTTCGTTCTTTCCTGAGTTGCCGCTCCATCAATGTCAGGCCGTTCATTCTTTTTTGCGGGAACCACTGCCGGAGCATCATTCGCGGGTTCGGCTTTTGCGACGATAGTTTTCTTCGCGGGGGCTGTTCCCAGCTTCTTTTGCGCGTTGACCGGTGGGGCGGTCAGGAGTACGCCGCATATCAAAGCACAAATTAATGTAAGTCTTCTTCTCTGCATAGCTAATTATCCGACGTGAAATATTTCCGGGCAAATAGTTTTGATGCCATTTTTAGCGCAAAGGTTTGAATTCAGCTAGTCAATCGAATTTCACCGAAACGACCTTCGATACGCCGGCTTCCTGCATTGTCACGCCGTACAAAGCCTTCGCCGCTTCCATAGTACGCTTGTTGTGCGTGATAACGATAAACTGCGTCTTTTCAGACATTTCCGCGATCTTGCCGACGAAGCGGCCGACGTTTGCATCGTCCAGCGGCGCATCGACTTCATCCAGCAGACAAAAAGGAGACGGCCGGTATTTGAAGATCGCAAGGATGAGGGCGATGGCAGTCATTGCCTTTTCGCCGCCCGAAAGCAAAAGAATGTTTTGGAGGCGTTTTCCGGGAGGCTGAGCAACTACTTCTATTCCGGCTTCGAGAATGTCGTCGGATTCGAGCAAGGTCATTTCCCCGCGGCCGCCGCCGAACAACTCTTGAAAGAACTCCACGAAGTTAGCATTAACTGCTTCGAAAGCCTGTTTGAATTTCGCCCGCGACCGTTCCTTTATCTCACGTAATGCTTCTTCCGCAGTCATTATGCTGTCGATAATATCCTGCCGTTGCGAGGTGAGAAATGATAGGCGTTCCTCGGTTTCGGCCAATTCCTCGACCGCGAGCATATTGATCGCTCCGAAGCTGTCAAGCTTTTGCCGTAGTTCGTCGACTGCTGTCCGGGTCTGTTCTAAATCGATTTCTGCTTCGAAAACTTCACTTTCGACAATCTCGACGAGTGAAAGATTCAACTCCTGCGAACATTTTTCATTGACGTTTTTCAAACGCGTTACCGCTTCAGTCTGCCGGACGTCGATGGCCGCTCTTTCGTTCAATGCCTCAGCGGATTTTCGATTGAGATCTGCAAGCTGTTCACTCATTGCGTCCGCAGTTTCCCGTGCAGTTTGAACGGATGCGACCGCTTCATTCAACTCTCGCAGCTCCGTTTCCTGCTCCACTTCTACAGAAGCTATCTTTCCGGCAATTTCCGAAACCGAGGCACGTAAATCCTTGATTTTGCTCTCGGTTTGAGAGATCTCTTCATTCTGCTGGGAAATGCGGGAAGCCAGTTCCCGCTGCTCATTTTCAATGCGTCGAAGTGAGGATTGGATGGAACGGCGGCGTTCGCTGGAAGTCGCCGCCAGCGTGCGTTTCTCATTCAAAACGGCGTTTTCGGCTTCGGAATTGTGACGCGCACCGGCTAATGCCTCGGCAATTCCATCGAGGTCCGATTGGGCCTCGGACAGGAAAGATTCGGCGTTTTTCCGGTTTTCGGCGGCTTCGGTGATCTGGGTTCGAATTTGCTCTATCTCGGATTCGATTTGCTTCTTCTCTTCCGAAACGACGTGGATGTGGCGTCCTGCTCGTTCGATGTCCTGCTTCAGCGAATCGCGCTGAACTTCGAAACCGAGAATTCCGCGCTCGACCTTTATTATCAGGGATTGCAGATCGACCGTCTTTTCTTCCTTTTCAGTTAAGATCTTTCGATTGTCGGCGGCTGAGGATTCTGCCGCCGCTACTGATTGCTCGAGTTTAGCCGCCGATTTTTCGAGGCCTGAAAGCTCGCGTTTAAAGGCCAGCAGCGACGAGTTTTTTTGATTTGAGACTTCTTTGCCAGTAACCGAAAGCGCGCCGCCGATTTGGAGGTCACCATGCGTATTAACTAAAACATCGCCTTTTACTCCTTCGAATTCCTCGACGAGTATCGCTGACATTTCCCGTGGAAACACCCGGCGAAGGATATCCTCAAATTCGCTTGAAACGCCGAGAAGTTCCCCTATATTAGATCCGGAGATTTGGCTGCCCGGCTTTGGACGCAGGCTTGACATAGGAACCACCAAGGTTACAATTCGCCCGATCTCGTTGGTACTTACCCATTCGGAAACCTTCGCACATTCCGCAAGACTGTCCACGAGAACCGTTTGCAAAAACGGCCCGAACAGACTTTCGACAGCCTTCTCAGCTCGCTCATCGACAGTCAGAAAATCGGCAAGCACGCCTTTCAAATTTACGCCGATAGTATCCTGGGCGGCAAAGAGTTTTTGAATCTGCGGAGCGTAGACGGCCCGCTTCTCTTCGAGCTCCTGCAGGGTTTCGAGCCGATTTTTCGTGCGGGAAAATTCGTTTTGGAGTTCCCGCAGTTGTTCATCCGACTGCCGCAAAGCATTGCGGGCCGCTGCGGTCACCGCCAGAATCTCATTCTTCTCCGTCTGCAAAGTTTCCAGCTTTTTTATTTCGGCATCCAATTCTCCCGCCGCTTTTTCAGCATCTGCCGTGTGCTGCGAGAGAGTTTCCCCGGCACGAATTCCTTCACGGACCAGTCCCGTGGCACGTTCCGAGATCCGTTCGAGATTCATTCTCATCTGCCGGTCGATCTCGTCGAAACGTTCGACGGCTGCGGTATGTTTGAGCAATTCGCCGCGGCGGGCTTCGAGGCGGGCTTCGATTAGCCGAACGTCCTCTATCTTAACAGCGTACTGCTTTTCGGCCTCGACCAGGATCAGCCGCGTTGCGTCGGCGTCGGAGCTTTCCTTTTCCTCGTCCTTTTGAAGTCTGGTAAATTCGGAATTAACAAGGTTTAGTCGTTCGGCAGTAGATATTGATTCGCCGGTGATGGCCTGAAGGCGATTGTTCAGATTTACGATCTGCTCCGACTGATAGCGATGCTCGCGGTCGGCACGGTCGCGTTCGAGGGCATTTTCCGATTGCCTGCGTCGAACTTCGGCAAGCTTTTCTTCAGCCAGTCGGGCATTATGCGTCCCTTCTCGAACGCTTTCCTCTTTGTCCCTGACCTTCTCCGCAAACTCACGCTCGATCTCGATGGCTTCAGCTAACTTCGTTTGGAGATCGTCGATCAGATCCGAAAGATATTTGCCTTCGGCGGCGAAAAGCTGTCGCAGCAGCACCCGGAATTCTTCCTGTAAACTTATAAAGCGTTTGGTTTTACCGGCTTGGCGTCGAAGCGAATTTGCCTGGTTTTCGATCTCGGAAACGATGTCGGAGATGCGGCCGAGATTTGTTTTCGCGGAATCAAGCCGGGCTTCGGCGGCACGCTGGCGTGTACGGAATTTGGAGATGCCGGCCGCTTCCTCGATCAAAGTGCGGCGGTCTGACGGCTTGGCCGATAAGATCTGACCGATGCGGCCCTGTTCGATGATCGCGTAATGCGAGCCGGAAAGGCCTGTGCCGGCAAATAAATCCTGGATGTCGCGGAGCCGGCAGTTTCGGCCGTTCAGTTGATATTCGCTCTCACCCGAAAGATACAGGCGGCGAGTGACCGACACGGCCTCACCCGGAGAAAATTCCAATGCAACGATTCGCGGACGCCAATGCCGCTTTGTCTTTATTGCCTTTTCAACGGTTTGAACCGAGCCTACTTGCAGCGCCTGAACAGTCTCGGCCTCGAATCCGTCAGCGTGAAAACCATTGATTTCAGCATCCGGAGCATCGATCTCTTCGATTACGTCCATATCGACGGCTTTTTCGTCGAATGCCCCGAGCGCCGCGTCGATATCCTCTAATTCTTCCTCTTCCCCGGAGTCGAAAAAATCATCGTCGCGAACCATGTGCAGCACGACTTCGGCCATTCCGCTCGGTTTGCGGTTTTTGGAGCCTTGGAAAATAACGTCTTTCATCTCGGCGCCGCGCAGGGTTTTGGCGCGCTGCTCGCCCAAGACCCACGAAATGCAGTCGGATACATTCGACTTGCCGCAGCCGTTGGGGCCGACGACCGCCGTGATGCCGTTACCCTTGAAAACGATCTCGGTGTAGTCGGCAAACGACTTGAATCCGGTTATTTCTAAACGCTGGAGCTTGAACATTTATAGTGCGTTGGGGACAGGAAAACACTATATTTTGTTGGAAAGGCGGTGTTAAGTCAACCGACGGAACGCAGGCTCCCAGCCTGCGTTAACGGAAAATACTAATATATTTCAGATACTCAGGCTGGGAGTCTGCGTTCCGGCAATCAATCCAACTCGTTGCCGACATTTCGCAAACCGTCTTTCTCGGCCCGTTCATTGTCCAGTTCCGTAAGGACGTCGAGGAGGAAATTGGTGTTGCTGATGATATTAATGACGATTGGGAATTCGTGCTCCGAGGTAGTGAATTCGAAGGTCCCGCTGCTGATTTCGACGATGTCGCGGAAGCCGGCGACGCCGTTGTGGCTGTTGCATTCGGCATCGACTATCTTGCCTTCGTTAAATGCGACGTTTCCTAAATGGAGGTCGGATTTGATCACCAGCAGTCCGGTCATCTTGGCGCTTTCTATCACCTGCACGGCGTCAAAGATGCTGACGTAGGCCAAATTCCCCGCAAAAGTAATGTCCGTCCGTACCTTTTGCGGCGTTTTATCGCGGCTGGCGGCGAAATCCGGGCGGCGGGCCCGGCGAATCGCTTCGAGGCCCGGAGCAACGGAGACGCGTGGATCTAGCAGCTTTGCCTCCTGCAAACGGTCATAAGCCATATCAAATGCCTCGCGGCCGATGTACAGGCTCACAAGTGCCAGACACTGCTTCGCGGCTTCGTTTAAGTTCTTCTGTTTAATACAGATATCCCGCATCTTCTCACGCAAGGAAACAGATCGCGGGCTGCGCAGCAACGAGTCCTGAAGCAGTTTATAAGCCTTCTCGGGCGAACTGTATTTAAAGAAAAGATCTGCATCAAGCAGTACCGATTCGATTGAAACTTCAGAAACGGGAACGCGGGGATGTTCTAAAACTTGATTCATAGGCTTGAATGAACAAACTTGTTCAACCTTTTTAAAATATCATATTCCCCTGGATCAAGTCACATTTTTTAACTTGAATTTTATCGAGCCGAAAAACTATCGACCGTAGTGTCGCCGAAGTACATTTCGGCGACCTGTAAAAATACATAAAAAGTCGATTTGCGGAATCCATATAAGCCCCCGTCTTTCAAATTATTCCAATCATCAATTTTGTTTAAAACATAGTGGCAGAATCATCCGCCAGTTTCTTGATCAAATAAGGAAGTTCATTAGGACCACGCCAAAGAATATTTCGAGAGAAATATATATAATTGGACTCGTTGAAGCGAAGAGCTTCATTTTCTTCACGGCAAAAAAATTATTCAGCACGAGATTTCAGCCGAAATGGAAATTCGCCGGGTGCAACGATTCATCGGAAACCAAAATAGGACTATTCCAGTGTATTTATAAAGATTCCTCCGATGATTTGCTTTCCGTTGCGTTCGGCACCGCCAAAACAAAAAGCGGCTGGCTGCAAATCAACTGAGTTAAATAAAGGTCCAATCTGTAAAAAAGCAGACGTAGGTTTAAAAATAAACAAGGGACGCAAAGTGCCGTCCCTTGTAATTGTGATATGTCGAAAACCTATTCAGATGAACTGTCCATTTCAGTGATGGTAGCCGGGCTTAGGTTTAGGAGGTTTTCGCCGGTGCGGACGGTGACCGGACTGCTCCAGAGAGCAAAGCCTTTGCCGGTTTTGGTGATGCCGAAAAGGTAATAGCTATCCGGGGCGATGTTGCCTAGCTGCGCTTTACCTGTGCCGTCGGTGGTGCCGGTGTATTTTATGTGCTGCTTGATCGCGGCGAGGGCCTTCCGGTTAAAATCGCCGAATCTGTCTGGATACAGTACGGACAGGCCGAAGCTGTTTCGCATCGATTGTCCTTCGATCGGTTCGAGATCGGCATCGCCTAAAATGGTTTCGAGGTCCTCGTCAAGCAGATAGAATTTTTCGTTTCTGACAGCGGTCGGAGCTCCGGTGCGGCTGGCTACTTTTGCGTCGATCACGACGCGTCCCACGGTTGCGGCAACATCGCTCGGAATCGAAGCCTGCGATCCTGGAACTGTTACCGTTTGCGAATCCACCGGCGGAGCGGTTACGGTCGTGCTGTCAGAGGGAACATTGATTGTCTGCGAATCCTCTG
This sequence comes from Pyrinomonadaceae bacterium, assembly GCA_037723965.1. GTDB lineage: Bacteria > Acidobacteriota > Blastocatellia > Pyrinomonadales > Pyrinomonadaceae > OLB17. Next base: position 256,890 of record JBBJOS010000003.1, read on the forward strand.
GCACGCTCGTTGTGCTAGATCGGCCCGATGCACGCTGCGATGATACGTTGACATTTAAATTAGTATTCGCCGTTTCGTCATCTCTGGACATGGCATAAAACAGAAGGAACAACAGCCCGATTCCCAGCACGGCAATTGGAATAAAAGCCCAGGGCGGAAACCCTCCGTCCTCGCGGGGACGATCCGCCACGACCACCTTTTTAACGACCGTCGGAGCGGCCTGAATCGGACGCCCGCAATTGGGGCAGGCCACTGCCGATTGAGATATTTCGTGTCCGCATTCAGGACAGTATATTAAAGCCATATTAAAATTTCCTCCGTTTTTGCTGGAAAACAGCGTTTTACGAAACGGCTAATGCATCTGCCGTGCCAGAGACGGCAATGGACAATTGAAAACGGAAAATGGAGAATAGGAGAATTATGGAAGATAATGTCGCCCTTGTTTTTCACGGATTCCTAAACCTTCCCAATTTGGAAAAGCTGAAACTTACGCAAGAGATAAACCGATATTTCGACGCCATCGACCGCGAGCCGATCAGGCGCGAAAACGATAAGGCGTTTGCCAAACTCGATCTGGGTACAAAAGGTTGTAAATGCTGCGGCAGTAAGATTAATTCTAAGAGTTAAGTAAAGGAAATCAGATTTTGCTGCTCGTATTCATGCTTGCTCATTTTGATTCGTCATTGAGAAAAAGAAGTATTTTCGTTTGCCAATGATCATGGGAGTCGTTCAAAGAAAACTAACAAATACATTCAACAAATTCTTCGAATCCGAAAAATCAAGCGGAATTCTTATTATCGCCTGCACAGCAGTGTCGCTGCTGTTTACCAATTCGATCCTCGGTAATAATTACCTGTCGATCTGGCAGGGATATATCGGCGGAATGAGCGTCGAGCATTGGATCAACGACGGTTTGATGGCGGTTTTCTTTTTTCTGATCGGGCTGGAATTGAAACGCGAGCTTTTGGTAGGAGAATTATCGGAGCTGCGCAATGCCTTGCTGCCGATCTTCGCGGCTATCGGCGGTGTGGTGTTGCCGGCGGCTGTTCATTTCGGATTAAATTTCGGCACGCCCACCCAGGCCGGCATCGGCATTCCGATGGCGACGGATATTGCGTTCGCTTTGGGCGCACTCGCTTTGTTAGGCAGCCGCGTTCCTGCATCGCTGAAGGTATTTCTGACTGCTCTCGCGGTGATTGATGATCTTGTGGCGATCATCGTTATTGCCGTCTTTTACACGGCGGAACTCTCGATTATATATCTAAGCGGTGCATCAGCGATATTCGTTCTCCTGCTTGGATTGAATCATCTCGGCGGTGTAAAACGAATGACTCCATATCTGATAGGCGGCTTTCTGTTGTGGTATTTGATGCTGCAGTCAGGGGTACACGCAACGATAGCGGGCGTCTTGGCGGCATTCACGATTCCGTTTTCACCTGATGGCGACGAGGAAAATTCGCCGTCCCACCGGCTGGAGCACCTTATGCATAAACCGTCAGCATTCATTATTCTGCCGATATTTGCTCTAGCGAATACGGGCATTATTATCGGCGGCGATTGGTTTCAAGGCCTTTCCGAATCGAACAGTCTTGGTATTATCATCGGCCTTGTTGCGGGGAAACCGATCGGCATTACGCTGGCGTGTTTTATTGTGGTAACTTTCGGCATTTGCAGGTTGCCGCTAGATCTGAACTGGAAACACGTCTTCGGAGCCGGATTGCTTGGCGGGATCGGATTTACAATGTCAATATTTATTACGAATCTTGCATTCACGGGAAATACCGAAGTAATAAATGCCTCGAAAATGGCGATTTTGCTCGCGTCGCTGACCGCCGGAACGATTGGTTTCATTTGGCTTAAATTGCTTGGCAAGCCGGAAGCGAGTGATGAAGATATGAATACGATGGATTTCGGAGAAGTGAATAACTAAAAACTAAAAATACAGGGAATGATTGTTTCCTCCGCTATTCACTTTTCACTGTTCAGATCTCGTGGCGATTTGTGAGGGCCTTGTCCATCGTCACTTCATCTACATATTCGAGATCCGAGCCGACCGGCATTCCCATTGCGATGCGCGTTACGCGAACGCCTAGCGGTTTTAGCAATCTTGCGATGTAATTTGCCGTTGCTTCGCCTTCAGTTGTCGGATTTGTCGCGACTATAACTTCTTTTACGTCAACGCCTTCGTTGTTTTCCGGCATAAGCCTCGGCAGCAGGTTCGGTAACATCAATTCGTCCGGCCCGATGCCGCGGATCGGCGAAAGCGAGCCGTGCAGGATGTGATAAAGGCCTCTGTAAGAACGTGTTTTTTCGACCGCGACGAGGTTGTAAGGTTCCTCGACAATACAGATTATTGAGCGGTCGCGTTTCGGGTTAGTGCAATAGTTGCAGGGATTTATATCCGTAAGATTATTGCAAACCAAACAGAAAACGATCTTCTCTTTTACTTCAAGCAATGATTCGACAAAATTATCCACCTCAGACTTCGGCCGCCGCAAAATATAGAAGGCGAGCCGCTGCGCACTCTTATGCCCGACACCGGGCAGGCGTTTGAATTCGTCGATCAGCCGTGCGACCGGTTCTGAGTAATCAAGCATATGGATTTCGTTCAGAGTTCAAGCTTCAGCTTGTCTTTCCGGTTTGACAAAAGAGAAGCTGAAGCTTGAACTCAAAACTTTACATGAGTCCCGGCGGGAGCATTCCGCCAAGCTGGCCTTTTAAGGTTTCTTCAATCTTGCGGTGAGCCTCGTTAAGGGCTGCGACAGTTAAGTCCTGGATCATTTCGACGTCGCCGTCCTTAACGAGCTCCGGCGAGATTGTCACTTCAATGACCTCAAAATCGCCGCGCATCTTAACTGAAACCGCGCCGCCCCCGGCCGCTGCATCGACGACCGTTTCCTTCATCTTCTTGCCCATTTCTTCCTGCATCTGCTGGGCCTGCTTCATCATTGACTGCATGTCGAATCCGCCTGGAAATTTCATTGTTCACACTTCCTTTTATAGTTCTGAATACTAAACTTAATCGTAACTTTACACACTGGCAAATGCAACCTATTAACCTTTTCCATAAAGCATTCACATGCTTCAAAAATAGTTGTTGACTGCGGTTACACTTAGTTGTATCGTGTGTCTCGCACACGTATATTTTCACGGATATGGAGACAAAATGAACGGTCAAAGAAACGATTACTGGTTTAACGCGGGAGCAGCCATCGCTATCGGCTTAATATTTTCGTCATTGATTTTCGGCTGGTTTTACTCGACAACCAAAAACGGCGACGAAGCGATAACCGTTACGGGATCTGCACGCAAGCGCATAAAGTCGGATCTTGTTGTGTGGAGCGCGGGCGTTTCATCGCAATCCGAACAATTAACGGCCGCCTACCGTGAACTTTCCGAGAATATACCGCGAATCAAGCAATATCTCGTCAGCAAAGGAATTTCCGAAGCTCAAATGACGGTTTCTTCGATCTCCACTACTACACTAAAACGGCAGGACAGCAACGGCAACGAAACATCGGAGATTTCGGGCTATTCGCTGCGCCAATCAATTGAGGTTAAATCGAACGAGGTCGAGAAAATCGCCCAAATCGCCCGCGAGGCTACCGAATTGATCAATCAGGGAATTCTTATCGAGTCCAATGCTCCGCAATATAATTATACCCAGATCGGCGATCTGAAAATAGAAATGCTGGGCGAGGCAGCCAAGGATGCAAAGGTGAGAGCTGAAAAAATTGCCGCGAGCACCGGCAACTCCATCGGCACGGTCCGGTCGGCTCGGATGGGCGTGCTGCAAATAACCGCCGCCGATTCGACGGAGGTTTCCGATTCGGGCATTAACGATACATCATCAATCGATAAAGACATGACAGCGGTCGTCAACATAAGCTTTGGCGTCTCTCGCTAAAGGGTTGTTCGCGCCGTAGCGACGCTGATCGCAGGCAAGAGTGCCTGCGTTCCGGCCTTTCGTGATAACATCTTGTTTCACGGATGAAAAAATACGTTTTAAAACGCGATCAAAGTTCTTTGCCCGAACGCCTTACACGATATAAAAGCGAACTAAATGAAGAGCAGTTCGCGGTCGTGACGGGGCAGCCGAAGGCAACGCTTGTCGTCGCCGGTGCGGGAACCGGCAAAACGCGGGCGATCACTTACCGCGTCGCGTACTTGATCGAGCAGGGCGTTTCGCCGCAGCGGATTTTGCTCGCGACATTTACGAACCGGGCTTCGCGTGAAATGCTCCGCCGCGTCGAATCACTCACCGGCAATCAAAATGTCCATAAAATCTGGGGCGGGACGTTTCACCGGATAGCCAATCTGCTGCTGCGGCGGCACACGTTTTCGATCGGCTTCGAGTCGAATTACTCGATCCTCGACACTGAGGACGCCAATGATTTTATCAATGCCTGCATCGAGGAAGCCGCTATCGACACCACCGCCAAACGCTTTCCGAAGGCCGAGGTCATTCAAAATATCATTAGCTACGCGAACAATACAGATCTGCCGATCGAGAATGTGATCATCGGCAAATACCCGTATTTTGAGATGCTCACGCAGCAGATAAAATACGTCGAGCGCATTTACGTCGACCGAAAACGCGAGCGGAACGTAATGGATTACGATGATCTGCTGCTCAATCTCAAACGCCTGCTGGTCGAAAAGCCCGAGATCGCTGCGCTGTACTCCGATCAATTCCAGCATATTCTGGTCGATGAATATCAGGACACGAACCGTCTGCAGGCCGAGATCATATATCTGCTGGCCGCAAAACACCGCAACGTGATGGTCGTCGGCGACGATGCCCAGAGTATTTTCGCGTGGCGCGGTGCCGAATTTACCAACATCTATGAGTTCCCGAAACGCTACCCGGAAGCCCAGCTTTTCAAGCTCGAAACGAATTACCGCTCGACACCGGAAATCCTCGGCCTCGCCAATGTTTCGATCGCTCACAACAAGCGGCAGTTCCCGAAAATGCTGCAGGCGGTAAAGGCCTCGCGGGATTTTAAGCCGGCATTGGTTCCCTGTTCCGATGTCGAGCAGCAGTCGGTTTTCGTAGCCTCACGCATCCTCGAACTCCGTGACGAAGGTACGAATCTCGAAGATATTGCCGTGCTCTATCGTTCGCATTATCATTCGATCGAACTGCAGTTGGAGCTGTCGAGGCGAAATATTCCGTACCGCGTCCAATCCGGCGTCCGGTTTTTCGAGCAGGCACATATTAAGGATGTCATTTCCTATCTGCGCATAATCGTAAATCCGCGGGACGAGCTAGCGTGGAAGCGTATATTGAAAATGATTCCGGGTGTCGGAAATAAGACGGCGAATAAGATATTCGAGTCAATGTCGGAACCGGGAGCGATAGCGACTGGGGTCTTCTCACCGGAGCCTAAGAACCCAGTCGTTATCGCTCCCGGTTCCGACCCGGAAAACCCGCCCGCCATCCGTCAAGAATCTTTAGCAATAATCCAGATACAAGCACCGCCAAACATCAATTCCAAAAGCCCTTGGCAGAACTTTGTCAAACTCCTCGAACTGCTCGTCAACGACGAAAACCGCGGCCAGCCGTCGAAGCAGATCGAGCTTAACCTGTCGCACGGCTACGAAAAATATCTGCAGGAAATTTACGAAAATGCAGATGCCCGGCTCGAAGACCTGCACGGACTTTCTCAATTCGCCCACCGCTACACATCGACCGAAGATTTCCTATCCGAGCTTGCACTGCTTTCGACCGAGCGTTTCAAGGAACCGCAGGCCCTCGTCGGCGAAGAAGTGATCGAAGGCGGTGAGGAAGACGAGCTTTTAACCTTGACCAGCGTCCACCAGGCAAAGGGTTTGGAGTGGAAAGCCTTGTTCATCATCTGGGCGGCCGAGGGCAAATTCCCTTCGCCGCGAAGCTTGAAAGAAATCGACAGCGAAGAAGAGGAACGCCGCCTGTGGTACGTCGCGATGACGCGTGCAAAGGACGAGCTTTACATCACCTATCCGCTGATGATCACAGATTATAACCGCCAAACCGTCCTCCAAAAACCGTCCCGATTCGTTATGGAATGCCCGCCCGCTTTGTTTGAGGTCTGGACGCTGGAAGAAGAAGGTCCGGTGTTTGACACGCCCCTAATCCTCGATGAGAAACGAACCGATTTTTTAAATTAGATTCTCGCCGCTGCAACTGAATCGGCATCTCGCCGCATCTTTGAGACAGAAAGTAGAGCAAAAATATGGGTAGTAAGAGTTTTCTTGATTCAATCGAAGTTCCGGCACCATGCGACAAAAGCTGGGACAAAATGATCGGCAATGACCGTAAGCGATTTTGTCTCGGGTGCGAAAAGGACGTTTACAATCTTTCCGCAATGCATCGCGGAGAAGCTCGAAGGCTCGTCGCTAAAAACGTAGGTAAAATCTGCGTTCGATATGGACGATTGCCGAACGGAAGTGTACTCACCACCGAACGAAATCTTCACCAAATTGCCCGTCGGACACCCGCGATTGCAGCCGGCGTTATTGCGGCAACGTTATCGCTTTCGGCTTTGACATATGCTCAAGGAGAGCGGGTTCCGACAAAAAGTGAAACGAAAAAGGCTGCGAAGACGCGACGCAGTGATTATTCTAAAACAAGTCAGATTTCCTTTACAATTTACGACCAAGCCGGGGCTGTAATCGCCGGCGCCGAAGTTAAGTTGATTAATCAAAAAACAAAGAAGGAATATATTATTCTGACAAATCAAGACGGCGTATCACAATTTAATTTGCTTCCGGCCGGCGGCTATGACCTTCGAGCAATTGCCCCCAACTTTTACACCCATTCAGACAAAATACAATTAAAAGAACCAATTGAACCGAACATCGAAATTATGCTTCGGGTTGGTATGGTAGGTGATTTTACTATAACCTCTTACGAAATTCCGCTTTTTAAAGCCATTTCGCAAGAGGATAACGAAACGGTGAAACAGTTAATAATTTCGGGATTCGATGTCAACAAAAAAGACAATGACCATAGAACTGCTCTGCATGTTGCTGTCGAACACGGAAATATGGAAATCGTTCGATTTTTGCTTGAAAATGGAGCCAATGTAAACATCAAAACGAAAGAAAAGCTAACGCCGATTTGGATGATTGATGATGAAGAAACGGGAACCGAGATCTTTCAACTGCTGATTGAAAAAGGAGCGGACGTCAATGTTCAAAACGATCAGAAAGAGACACTTCTTATGCTGGCCAGCGAAAACGAGAGTGTTGAAGCCGTTAAATTTTTACTTCAAGCCGGCGCAAATCTAAATTTGAAAGACGACGACGGCGAAACGGCATTACAAAAAGCGGGTTCGGAGGAAATCAGGCGGCTTTTGATAAATGCCGGTGCCCGGGAAAATTAAACTCGCAGTTATTGAGTGTTCGTGTATGGAAGGGCCGCTATGACAGCGGCTTTCTTCGTTTAAAGGAAGTGAAGGCTCGAGAGTCTTAATAGTGAAACTGGCATTTCGTGGTAGAATCCATAACAAGAAAATCTCAAACCGGTAAAATCCTTAGAGCGAAAAACCTATGAAATATTGCCCGACCTGCGAGACAAGATACGACGAGGAAGTTTTGCGTTTTTGTATGAAGGACGGCACGCCGCTGCTGGATGAGGACGAGCCGAATTTTGTGGAGATGCCGAGCGAGAGCGTTGATGAAATAGTAGAAGACGATCAGGATGAAGTCACCGTAATAAGGCGAAATATTCCTGTGCCATCCCCACTGCCGGATGATTTCGAGGAAGAATCATTCGCCCCCGAACAGCCGCCACCGGCGCGGATCGTGGTGCCGACAACGCCGGAGTCGTTTGCCGATCAGCACCGCGCACGCGTCGCCGCGAATTACCAGGAACCGCGTTCAAATACGGCGAAGGTCGTGTTTTTAACGATGTTGGGAACGATCGTTTTGCTGGGCGCCGGTGCCGCTATTTTCTGGATGCTGCAAAAGGACAACCCGAGCAATTCGAATATCAACACCAATGCAAACTTCCTGACGATAAACACGAACGTCAATACCAATCTCGGCATCGACGGCAATTTCGCCTTTAACACGAACAGCGGTTCTAACACTTCGGCGAACCCTAACATGAATACCAATGCCAATTTAAGAACCCCGACCCCGACGCCGACACCAAGGCCAAGCCCGAGTGCTACGCCGACGGCCTCGCCAACGTCCACGCCCGACGAAGACGAGACAACACCAACGCCTTCGCGGACCCCGTTTCCCACACCGTCACCGATAATTATCAGGCCAGGCCAGACACCGCCGCGAGCTTCGCCAACACCTCCATCAAGTAACCCGAATTCAGGTGTGTTGAACAGCCGGGCGGTACGCCTGCCCGTACCTGCATACCCTGCCGCCGCGAAACAGATTCGAGCCTCCGGCGAAGTGAGAGTGCGAATCGCGGTGGACGAACGCGGAAACGTCGTTTCGGCACGGGCCGTCAGCGGCCATCCGATGCTGCGGGCATCTGCGGAAAACGCCGCTCGCCAATCGAAGATCCGGCCAAACGGGCAAAACACGTCGGGCGAACTAATTTATAATTTTAAGAATAATTAGCTCTGTTGACTGAAGCACTAGCGTCCCGCTTGCCCCGAAGGCTTCGACACGGTTACTTTACCGTAAAAATCCGCTTTGAAGATGCGCTCGCAAGAGGGACGCTTGCGCTCCAGTCAAAGACTAGGAAAAAGCAAGAGTCATTTCCACCGCTCGTCGCGGATCGATTACGCCCCAGCCTTGGCGGTCTACTTCGTAATGCGGTAATCTTTCGGCCGTGGAAATAAGGATTCTTTTTATCTGCTGCGGCGAAAGTTTCGGGTTCGCTTCGAGCATCTGAGCGATCACCGATGACACTATCGGAGCCGAAAATGAGGTGCCGTCGACGTATTTGTAATGTTTGGTGATGACGTTTCCCTGCTGGAGTTTAAGCGTAATTATCTGGCGGATGCTGTGAACGGGACGGTCATTTGCGGCGTCGAGTTCGCCATCGATTCCGGGATTAGCTTCGATGATCGAATGAAGATCCTCGTCATTGCTTTGGTCCAGTGTTTCGAGCAGATCGGCCTGCTGGGCGGTCGGCGTGTTGGGTAGGATCGGTGCGGGAACCCATATCGACGGCGCGATTATCTCCGGTTTTTGCAGGCCGTCAAGCGTCGGGCCGTAGGAAGAGCGGTACATTCCGCGTTTTGCCCGGTTCAACGAATTATTGTCGTCCAGGCCGCCGACCGCAATGCACGACGGGGAGCTTGCCGGTGGAAAGACCGGGTGATTCGGCAAATGTCCGGCGTTGCCGACAGCGCATACGACGGAAATTCCGTTCGCTGCGCAGCGTTCGACAGTTTGCGACAAAGGGTCGCCGAGATAGCTTTGCTCATAATCGCCGCCGGCTGAAATATTAACGATGCGGATGCCGTATTTTTCGCGGTTGGCGAGCACCCATTCCAACCCTTCCTGAATATTTTCCTCGGTAATACGGCCGGTGCGGGCGAGTTTCACCAGCACGACATCGGCGTCGCGGGCGATTCCGCAGTAAAATCCATTCGACCGGGAACCGTTTCCGGCGGCAACAACCGAGGTCATCATTCCGTGCCAGCTCGCGACATCCGGCTGAAACAGCGAACCGAGCTCGCCGTCCGCATCGAGCAGGCTACGATAGGCGACGATGCGGTTTTTCGGCGTTGTCAGATCAACGTGCGGATAAAATCCGGAATCGAGAAACGCGATTGTCACGCCTTTTCCGGTAAAGCGTTCGTCAGCGTCAAGCCGCAGGGGAGTCGAGAGTACATGCGAGCCGTCCTTCTGCATCGCCGCGTCCTGGATAATGTGGTCCTTCGCCCGTTCGAATAAACGGACGCACCGCGAACACACCGCTTGCGATTCCCAAGTGTCAGGAGCGTTTGCCAGAATCAGCTTTTGTAAATCTTCGCCGAGCACCATCAGCGGAACGAATTCGTCCGGCATTTCGCGCGAGCAAACCTGACACACCTTTTCACCGGCGGCTATGTCCGCCGTAGTCGCGGGCCGCTGAAATTGCAGGGATTCTAGAGGAGTCATATAGGGAATTTAAGTTTTCCACAAAGAGCGGTTAAAATCAATCAACTGTAACGCGGACAGCCTGTCCTCCAAGGTTGCAATTCGAGGCTTATGATTTTGACGATAGTTGCGGACAGGATGTCCGCGTTCCGATTATTATGAAAAAAGTCGGCATAGCACTTTCCGGCGGCGGGGCACGCGGCTTTGCTCATATCGGCGTACTGAAAGCGCTCGAGGATCATTCGATTCCGATAGATTTTATATCGGGCACGTCTGCCGGATCGTTTGTCGGAGCGGCTATAGCGACCGGAATGTCCGTTGCAGAGCTATTGGAGATCGCGAAAAAGATCGGGTGGCTCAATATGACGAAACTGTCCTATTCACCGCGCGCGATCCTTTCGAATGTGCCGATGGGGAAATTTATCGAGCAGAATTTTCCCGTCCAGCGCTTCGAAGATCTGTCAATTCCTTTTACCGCCGTAACTTGCGATCTCGAAACCGGCAAGGAAGTTCTCTTTAATGATCAAGGCGATATTGCCTTCGCGGTGCGTGCAAGCTGCGCGGTGCCGGGCGTTTTTCTTCCACTGACCGATGAAACCGGCCGTCACCTAATCGATGGCGGCGTGACGTCGCCAATGCCGACGAAACACGTCCGGAAAATGGGAGCGGACATAGTTATCGCCGTCGATTTGATGGCCTGCGGCGCGGTCTTTCGCGGATTGCCGAACACGCTTCTCGGGGCATTCTTCCAATCTGCGATGATGATGCTGCGAACCGCATCGAAAAACCAGCATTACCGTGCGGACATCGTTATCGAACCGCAGATTGCCCATCTGCGGCCTGATGAGATCAGAAAAATGAGCGAATTTATCAAGCTCGGCGAGGAAGCGGCACTCGAGAAACTTGACGAAATCAAGGCTCTTCTTCGATCTCCGCAAGACACGATATTGCCGGCGAGTTGATGACATGGCCGTCGGTGCCGAACCGTGAGCCGTGACACGGGCAATCCCACGTCTTTTCCGCCGAGTTAAACCGCACGATACATCCCATGTGCGTACAAACCGCCGAGCGTTTATAAACCTTTCCGTTTTCGTCGCGGTAAGCGGCAATCTTTTTAATGCCGTCCCGTATTATTGCACCTTCACCGTTTTTTATATCGTCGACCGAACTAACGTCGCCGCCGGTCAGCCAATCGACATAGGGCACCGTCGAACTGACGATCTCCGGTACTGCTTCCGTGATCGATTGGGTAGCCAGACGCGTCGGATCGTAAACTTCGGCAAGCGGATTTTCACGTCCCAGGATAAGATCGGATACGAGCATTCCGCCGATCGTACCGTGCGTCATTCCCATTCCCGAATCGCCCGTGATTAAATAGATATTTGGCTCACTATCCGAATATCTGCCGATAAACGCAAGTCCGTCGTGAGTTTCGAAGCACTGCCCGGACCATTGATGCATCACTTCTTCGGCTGACGCGAAACGCTCCTGAGTCCATTTCCAAAGACACTCAAAACGATCGGTGCCGTCATCTTCCTGCCCGGTGCGATGGTCTTCGCCGCCGACTATCAAAACATCAAAACCGTCCTCTTCCTGTGTTCGCACATAATGATACGGGTCGCCGGTGTCCCAAATAAGGGCTTTCTCGACCGAACCCTTGGGCACGCGCACGCCGATGGCATAGGTGCGGTATGCGGGCAATTGAGCAAACATTTTGCTCATTATCGGATAGTTCGTCGCGAGGACTATCGATTGGGCGTTTATTGTTTGGCCATCCGCCGTTATTACCTGCGGAGAATCCTCAGTTTTCCATTCAACCGCCTTTGTATTTGAATACAGTTTCCCGCCGCCACTCTCTATTACGCGCGCAAGACCGGAAAGATATTTAAGAATGTGGAACTGTCCTTGATCCGGAAACCTGAGAGCCCTTTCACCGTTAAAATCCTTCAGCGGATAGTCGCGCACGAATTCGATCTGCGGAAAACCGAGACGTCGGGCCGCCGCAAATTCCTCATCCATATCGTCACCGCTTTCCCAGGCTTCGATTAAAAATCCATCGAGCCGCGAAAAATCGCAATCGATCTTTTCTTCCGCGACGATTCGTTCTATTTCGCCGATTGCATTGGCGTGACTCTCGACGGCAAGCTTTGCCTTTTCCTCACCGTGCCATTTTTCGATACGATAGATCCGGTCGTCGACCGCGTATGACAGGTGAGCCGTCGTCCGTGACGTTTCGCCGCCGCCGATCACGCCGTCATCCATAACCACGACTTTTCTGCCTGCTTTCGTTAAAAGATAAGCGGTCGTCAAGCCGGAAATTCCGCCGCCGATAATGCAAACTTCAGTATTGATCGATTCCATTAGAGCACCAGTCGGCAGATCATCTTCGCTGGCTTGCCAATACGAAACATTCTTTCCCTCATCGCTTTTCCACATTTTAACGCCTCCCATTTTTTCGACTGGATTTTATATATAAGCATTCGCTTGTCTATTCGCAGGCGGCGGCCGTCGTTAATTACTGAAGCTGTAGTCCTCGCCTGGTTTTCCACACATTTAAATACAAAGCATATCAAATTACTCCTAATATCACCTTTTAATGCAACTTGGTTGCAAATGTCTCTAGAAACGTGCATCATAACAATGTTAATCCTTCTCTCGCATCTATGATGCGCTCGTCAAAGACGGTTTTTTGGGTAGTTTGAGAGCAGGCTGGTTATTAGTTGCAGAAGCCGCTCGGTTTTTTTTGAGCACCCGAACCTGAATTTCACTTCGATTCGACGCTTCTTTTAAGAATTCCCGTATCAGGGAAAAGGTATACGTTTATTATGTCAATGAAACTTTATGTAGGAAATCTTTCCTTCAACACGTCCACTTCAGATTTGGAACAGTTATTCGGCGAAGTCGGAACTGTTGAATCGACGAACATCATCGAAGACCGCGAAACGGGCCGCTCACGCGGATTCGGTTTTGTCGAAATGTCTTCGAAAGAAGAAGGCGAAAACGCGATCGCGACACTCAACGGAAAAGAAGTGGACGGCCGCGAACTGAAAGTCAACGAAGCTAAACCGCAGGAAAGCCGCGGTGGTGGCGGCGGAGGCGGCGGTCGTGGTGGATACGGCGGCGGCGGTGGTGGAAATCGCGGCGGCGGTGGTGGATACGGCGGCGGCGGCGGCGGCGGCGGAAGCCGTTGGTAGTATTTAGGTATTTTTAATATCGAAAGGAAAAGCCTCCGGCAATTACCGGAGGCTTTTTTCGTAAGTGTTCAGTATAAAGCGAAATTTCACTTGCAACTGGCTTTAATTGAGTGCATCATTGGAAATTGTTAATCCTTCTCTCGCGCATCAACGGTGGTGCGCCCCGACCGATATGGTTTTGTTCGAAGGCGTTTTGGAAGTTCGAGGGCAAGGTTGTTTATAGGTGATAGAAGCAGCTCAGATTTTTTGAGCATCCGAGGCGCTCATTCTTCGCGGACCGACCGTTTCTCCGAAGTAATCCGCATTCGACGCTTCTTTAAGAAATTCCCTCAAGTGGGAAAAGGTACAATATTTTTATGTCAATGAAACTTTATGTAGGAAATCTGTCTTTCAATACGTCGAATACCGACCTGGAAGAATTATTCGCTTCGATCGGTACGGTTGAATCGGCATCGGTCGTTGAGGATCGCGAAACGGGCCGCTCACGCGGTTTCGGATTTGTCGAAATGTCGTCGAAGGAAGAAGGCGAAAGAGCCATTGAAGAGCTCGACGGCAAGGAAGTCGATGGCCGCGAATTGAAAGTAAATGAAGCCAAACCCCGTGAAAATCGCACAGGCGGCGGTGGTGGTTACGGTGGCGGCGGAGGCGGTGGTCGCGGCGGCTACGGAGGCGGCGGTGGACGCGGCGGAAGTGGCGGCGGTGGAAATCGCGGCGGTGGCGGCGGCCGTGGTGGTAGTGGCGGCGGCGGCGATCGCTGGTAGTTAGCTGATTATTTATTAAGAAGGCCCGCAGCGTGATGCTGCGGGCCTTCTGTTTTTATATTGGGAGGGCTATACGAAATGTGCCGCGGTTTTACGCAGATAAAAGAAAAATGAGACCCTATTCGGTGTCTTATCCGCGTTCACTGGCTTAAATTCGGGGTTAATTTATTAATTTTTTGCAAACTGCGTCTTTCTAGGCTTTTTAACGGAAAGCGGCTTTACCGCTGTTTTCGTTGAAAATCCCGATGAGCTTTTGACTGGCGTTTTCGGGCCGCGGATCTCAAAATCCTGCTTTTTTACCAGCTTGTCATCGATGTAAATATCGACACGGTATTTTCCGGCTATCCAGAGACCGTGCGGATTGCCAGAAAAATTAACGCGGTCTTCGTTATTTTTCGTTGAATAGCGGGTCGAAACTACCTTTGTTTCCGACCGCACGCCCGGGACATTTACGACGACCAGATTCATTTTTACGTTTACGGGCAGATTGGAATCGAGCACGACGACGCAGAAGATCGGCACATCTGTTGTTAAAAAAACCAGCGCCGGATCGCCGGCGTTACCCGTGCCGTCGTCTTTCGCCAGATACAGTTGCTCGACCCCGGAAGGTTTCGGCACATACGTTTCCTGGCCAATTGCCGCCGTGCCAAGCCAAAGGCATATAACAACTAATGGAAGGAATATTTTCACGAAAACGCTCCAAGAATGCTGAACCGGTGATTTGCAATTGGTTTGAGCAATCAACGCGGGAATTAGTTGCATGGCCTCGCTGATTTTAATGTAACGCCGCTGACCCGGCGTCGGCTAGACGGAGACGTTATATTTGCCGTCAAGTGTTATAATCGCGGGCAATGCGATTCGTTTTCTCACGAAGATTTTTTATTTTGCTTGCGGTCTGTATTATTCCGCTTTCGGTTTCATGGAGCTTTCCTGGCATCCGATACGGCGTTTTAGTGTTCGATGTTCTGCTTTTTGCTGCGGCAATTGCCGATTATCTTTTGAGCCGCAATTTACCGCCGGAACTTACGATCCGACGCGAATTTGATAAGCGTTTTGCTATCGGCGACAGATCCGAGGTCAAGCTCCGCATCGAAAACTCTTCCGCGACAGATTTTCATTTCCACGTAAAGGATGAATTTCCGGCGGAAATGATTCTCAGCGAAAAACGCGAGGCGGAATTTTCCGTTGATGCTCAAACCACCGCCGAATTTTCTTACTTTCTGACACCGCCGCGTCGCGGCCGTTACGAGTTCGGCAAAACCGCCGTCCGCTATCTTTCAAGGCTTGGCCTCGTCTGGTGTCAAACCGATCTCGGCGAAGCTCAGGCCGTAAAAGTTTACCCGAATATGCGGCGTGCACGAGAAATGGAATTGAAGGCCCTCGGCGCTCGTTCATTTTTGGCCGTGCAGCGGAAATCGGTGAGGCGTGGCGAAGGGCGTGAGTTCGAATCGATGCGCGATTATGTTCGCGGCGATGAACTGCGGCATATTTCCTGGACGGCGACGGCCCGGCGGTCTCGGTTGACGACGCGGCAATATCAGATCGAGCGCGATCAAACAGTGATGATAATGCTTGACGGCGGGCGTTTGATGACCGGCCGCATCGGCGACGAAACTAAATTCGACACTGCGATCCATGCCTCGCTTGCTCTAATGTCGGCGTGTGCCAAAGCCGGAGACAATTGCGGCATCGCCGTTTTCGGACGAAAAGTCAAAAAATATTTGCCGCCAAAAAGAGGTTTGCAGCATATCGACGCCGTGCTCGAAGCCATGCACGATCTCGAACCCGAACTGATCGAGCCTTCCTACGCCCGTGCGTTCCAATTCGTCGCCGCCAATTCCAAAAAACGCTCCTTCGTCGTGATCCTGACCGATCTGGTCGATAAGGAAAGCTCAAAGGAACTGCTAAATTCCCTTAGGCTGCTCCGCCCGCGACATTTGCCGCTCGTCGTCACCATCGGCGATCGCGACCTAAACGCCGCCGTCAGCCAATCACCCAAAGACATAAAAGACGTCTTCACCCAATCCGCCGCCGAAGAAATAATCCACCAACGCGAAGCCGCCCTAAGATTAGTAGAAAGCATTGGCGGTCTGGCTTTGGACGTTACAACGCAAACGCTCGGGCCGAAACTGCTGGAGAGCTATATGCGGGTTAAGGAGAGAGGGTTGCTATAGCGTACCGATGATAACATGTTTAATTTCATATATTATTAACGGCCTTGGTGTTCACAAGTAGTTGGGTTGCTTCGCGTTTTGATACATGGGCGTGATAAATTACAGTGTTAAAACAGTATAAGCAAAATGCAAAATCACGAAGTCTCCAAGCAAGCTACAATAACCGCCGCAGAAAAATGGTTAGCTCTCGTTGATAATGATGATTCTAGCGAGAGTTGGAATCAAGCAGCCTCTTTTTTCAAATCTGTTGTTTCTTCGGAACAATGGAAAACATCGTATGAAGCAGCGCAAGTTCCACTTGGCAAAGTTGTTTCCCGTAAGTTGAAATCTCAAAAATATGCTGAAGAGTTGCCAGGCGCACCTGACGGAGAATATGTCGTCATTGAATACGAAACTTCTTTTGAAAAAAAGAAAAACGGCACAGAAACTATTACCTTGATGAAAGATACAGATGGAGAGTGGCGTGCGGCAGGTTACTTTGTTAAATAACGGTGTAACCCAACAAGTCAATGGAAATGAGGCGGAAACAGCTACTTTGTTTGGAGACTTGTCTTTTGACATTAGGCGGGCTTGCCGGCGGTTTCCGCCCACGTCATCTCCGCCATTGGACGACTTTCCTTAAATAAGTAGAATTTCCTTTACGACAAAATAACGCCCGAACTTTTAGGTATTAGAAAAGCCACGCACTGGTCTGTCGGGAACGGGAATTGGCGGCTAACTTTCGAATTCCGGGAAGGTCATGCATATATTTTGGATTACGGGGACTATCACTAATGGCAATGCACAATCCGCCTCATCCCGGCGAATTTATTACTCAAGTCTATTTACAGCCGAACGCCCTCAGCGGACGTGAGCTTGCGCTGAAGTTGGGCGTTGCGCCTTCGACGCTCAGCCGGGTTCTTAAGGAAACAAGCGCGGTTAGCCCGGAAATGGCGCTTTGGCTTTCAAAAGCGCTTGGCCGCTCACCCGAAAGCTGGCTCGCCATGCAGTACAATCACGATCTTTGGCGGGCACGTCAGCGTGTCAATCTCACTAATGTTTCAAAAGTAAAGCTCATTGCCGCTTAACCCTAAAAATAATCCACCAATGCGAAGCCGTACTGTCGCTGATAGAAAGGATCGGCCGCCTATTCTTAGACAACACAAAACACTATGCAGAACTATCTAACATTGATTTCAACGATCATAATTTTAATAGCGATTGTCATAGGATGCGGAAAAAAGCAGGCCGATACTCAGCCACCCCGAAACCTACCAAGCCCGAAATCGGCATCAGTTACGTCTTATTCCGTGAAATATGTTCCTGACGAATGAAGGATATGATGCTTTACGAAAGTGCTGAAGGGAATGTCCAGAGATTTACACTGGATTTACCAGCAGTCGGTCACTCCGATTGTTGGGGTACGTTTACCTTTGCAAAGGGAAAACTGATTTCAATCATGAGATAATTCGCGCTGATTATAAATTACTTGTAGCTAATAATTAATATTGACCTGATTAAACTCTAATTCCTAGGAATTTGTAAGAATATGTCAGAAGTAGGCTTAGAATTGCCAGGCAAACTTGCACAGAAAGCTAAGGCAAATGACTTGCCACAATCAGATGATTCAATTTCTACCGTTGAAACTCGTTCTGAAATTGAAGCATTGCGTAAAAATTTACTGGCAAAAGTCACCAAAAGCAATATCCATAAAGAGACTGATTCAGGTGTGCCCGTTGGTAAGGAAACTTGGTAGCATTCGATTGACCGTTACACCAATACAAATTTAAGGAGTGCGATGTAACCAAAGATCTTATTTTATGGTCGCGTAGCGACTCACTGAATTTAGCCGTGGGTTTCAACCCAGGGTGAATCGACATAATTTTTTTCGTCGTGTTAGCGACGACTGATGTCGACGCGTGATTCAGTTGCCGCTGATGCGGCAAGATAAAATTTATTTGCATTCCGTGGGTTTAAACCCACGGCTAAATTCAAGTTGTCGCTATGCGACACAGAAATTTCTAACGGAACAAATTTCAAATTCAAACGTGGAATATGGCAATCGAACGGTTTGAGTTCGTAAATTAACGGGAGAATAACAATTATGAATAGCTTTATCGCAAAGTTTTTGAAGATCGCTTTTGTTTCATGTTTGGTGCTGTCGGCTGCGGGATTGGCTGCCGGCCAGCAAACGGCTTTTGGGGCCGACGGGCCGGCCGAGAAAGAATTTTACCGGCTGACCGACGCCGCTCCGGCGGCTTTTAAGGCCGGAGATATCGAAAAGGCCAAGCGGTTAGCCGACGCACTGCTTGTTCAGGCGGAAACACTGCGTGAGAATTGGAATTACGGAAATGCAGTTCACGCCGCTCATTTGGTTTTCGGTCATGCCGCATTTGCGGAGGGAAAAATTGATGACGCAAAAAACTTTTTGATCCTGGCGGGAAATATCCCCGGTTCCCCGCAATTGAAGAGCTTTGGGCCTGATATGACCCTCGCAAAAAAGCTGCTGGAAAAAAACGAGCGCGAAACGGTAATAAAATATTTCGATCTTTGTGCAAAATTCTGGGACCCGAAACACGCGAAACTGGTCGAATGGAAAGCGGAAGTGCTTAAAGGTGATACCCCGGACTTTGGAGCAAATCTGCGATACCGGGGATTTTAATGCGGCCTTGGAATAAATGTCCGAACATTTAATAGGAGTAATTTCCGACACGCACGGGTTGCTGCGGCCCGAAGCGGTGAAAGCACTACGCGGCGTCGAGATGATTCTTCATGCGGGCGACATTGGAAAGCCGGAAATAATTAGTGAGCTGGAAAACATTGCTACTGTTACCGCCGTTCGCGGGAATAATGACAGGGACGAATGGGCGGCCGAAATTCCCGAAACACAGATCGTTCAAATCGGCGGCGTATTAATTTATATGCTGCACGACTTCAAAGAATTGGGTGTTGATCCCGCCGAAGAAAAACATCGGGTCGTGGTCAGCGGCCATTCCCATATGCCTTCCATATACCGACGCAGCGGTCTCCTTTATTTGAATCCGGGAAGTGCCGGGAGGCGCAGGTTTAAACTGCCGGTGTGCGTCGCGCTTTTAAGTATTAAAAACGGCGAAACGAGCGGCGAGATTGTTGAACTTTCGGTATGATTTAAAGAATGGCATATAGGTAAAGATAGAGTGGGAAAGAGGCGAAGGCGATGCATTTGTCGATAACAAATACAGCCGCGTTCATAGATTGATTTTCGACGGCGGCGTTGAAATTGCCGGTTCGCCTTCACTGCATGTCGTGCCGCCGCCGATGTCGAGCGAAGCGGCCGTCGATCCGGAGGAAATGTTCGTCGCATCGCTTTCGAGCTGTCATATGCTGTGGTTTCTATCGTTGGCGGCGGAAAAGAAATTCGTTGTCGAAAGCTATGAAGACAATGCCGTCGGCGTACTTGGCAAAGATGCCGACGGAAAATATGCGATGACAAAGGTTACGCTGAAACCGAAAGCAGTGTTTGGCGACGATATTAAACCAACAGCAGAGCAAATAAACGATCTTCACGAAGAAGCTCACGAAAAATGTTTTATCGCCAATTCGGTGAAAACTGTTGTTACGACGGAAGCAGTTAAAGAGTAATTATTATGTTCGATCTGACCATTCATCTGGAAAATCGGCCCGGCGCATTGGCCGACATGGGCGAAACCCTTGGAGCCGCAGGCGTCAGCGTCGAGGGCGGCGGTTGTTGGCTGATTAACGGCGAGGCCATTGCTCATTTTTTATTCGAAGACCGCGAGGCGGCCCGGAAAGCTTTGGAAGCAAAAGGCATTGAAGTGATCGAGGTTCGCGAAGTTCTGCTTCAGCGGCTGCGTCAGGATGTGCCAGGACAACTTGGCAGAATCACGCGGGCGATGGCCGACGCCGGTGTCAATATCCAGGTTCAGTACAGCGATCATGATAATCAGCTGGTGGTGGTTGGGGACGATATAGAAAAAGGATGTGTGGTTTCAGATCATTGAAGCGGCAGTCAGGCGTTTAAGTGCCGCATTTTCCATTGCTTACGTTCCGCATGCTGGTTCGCGCCGTCTTCTGCAAGGGTATTTAATATCAAAGCTTTCGGATTTGTTTGGTACACGACATTTTCTAAAAGCAAGACGGTGTATAAATACGCCGGTTCGATGGCAATAGCGAAAATCTTTATACAGTCGGCTGCAAGTGACGGAATCACACGGTTTGGGAGCGTAGCGATGAGAAATTCGGCGTCCAAAGCTTTCGCGTGTGAGATCGACGCGCCTATAAAAGTCTCATTCTGAAACCGAGGTTTCGCGTCCCACCAAAAATAAATATGAATACATCGCTATTCCCGTAGCGATTCCCGTAGCGACTTTGAACCCCGGATGAATGCCCGACGGCGAAATAAACCCCTCGATCAATCCCGCAACGACCAGCAAAAGAGCACAGCCGATAACGATTCTCGCGGCTTCCATTCCAGTCTTTTTCAGCGCCTGCCCGCGCGTCAGGTCGCCGGGATTTATTATCGCGTAGCCTATCATCATTCCCGCTCCGCCCGCGATAAAGATGCAGGAAAGCTCGATCACGCCGTGCCCGATCATGAAATTGACCAGTTCCGTTCCGAACGCCGGATTTGCCTTAAAGCAAACACCGAGCACGCCGCCTATGCTGAGGCCGTTCACGACCAGCACATAGATCGTCCCGATACCGAAAAACGCTCCAAACGCGAACGCTTTGAATGCTACGAGAATGTTGTTGCTGAACAGGAATATCGATCCGATCTGATTCGCCTCGTTTAGCTGCAGCCACCATCTTGTATCCGTTTCCGCTGCGCTCCGGATTTGTTCAAGGCCTAAAACTTGCGCAAAAGACTGATCATAGAAGCACAATATAAATGAGCCAGCCGCGAAAAACATAAAAACGCTGAATGCCAATAATGAATATCGCAAACTTCGCCGGAATGCACGCGGAAAGTCTTCCGAGAAAAACTTCCAGATCAAATTAGCACCCTGATTTTCAGCCCGGTAGATCTTGCCGTGGGCACGGATAACGAGGCTGTTAAGATAATTTATTAGAGTTGGATCGCGTGTTTCTGAACGGGCAATCGCAAGGTCCGCCGCCGCCCGACGGTAAAGCTCGCCGAATTCCCGCACCTCCATCCGCGAAAGCCCGCGCAAGGAAGTCCCCGAAAGCATCGAAAGCAAATATTCCAACTTCTGCCAATTGTCTTTGCGTTCGTTTATAAATTTGCTCATGCGGATTCGAGGTTAGAAAAGCCTTCGAGAATTACTTCGAATTATACATTGCGAATCCAAAATCTAAAATCTAAAATCTAAAATCAGAAGTGTCCGACGAAGCAAGTAAATATCACGAAGAAGAGCAGATAGGAAAGACATACGACTTTCGCGTCGTAAAGCGCCTGCTGACTTACCTGAAGCCTTACTGGCATTGGGTGGCGGTGGCTTTGACCTTGACGCTGTTCACGAATATTCTCGTCAGCTTGCAGCCTTTGTTTACGAAGATCGCGGTTGACGATTTTATCCTGGCGAAACAGGTTGACGGCATATGGTTGTTTGCACTGGCTTTTTTCGGCGTGTTTTTGTTTCGATTTATTTTCTCGTACACGCAGGAAATTTTGCTGAACAAGGTCGGGCAAATGGTGATGTTCGACCTGCGAACAGAGATTTTTACCAAGCTTCAGCATCAGGAAGTCGCATATTACGACCGCTATCCGGTAGGTCGGATCGTTACACGGCTGACATCGGACGTCGATGCGTTGAATGAGCTTTTTACATCAGGCGTTATCGATGTGCTCGGTGATCTGGTCGTGATTTTCGCGATCATCGGCATGATGTTCTGGCTTGATTGGAAGCTCGCTATGGTCTCGCTTGTTACGGTTCCGCTTCTATTTGCATCGACAAATTGGTTTCGCAAGCATGCACGCAATGGCTTTGACCGCGTTCGCACTCGAAACGCAAAACTCAATGCTTTCCTACAAGAATATATTTCTGGAGCACAAACCGTTCAGTTGCTAAACGCCGAAGATAAGGCGCAGAAAAGGTTTCACGACATAAACGACGATTACCGCAATGCCAATATAGAAACCATCTATTACTATTCCGTATTTTATCCGCTCGTTGATTTTATCGGTGCGGTCGGTATTGCGGTGGTTATATTCTTTTTCGGTTACGAATATCTGAGCGGATTGTCATCCGCCGGTGCCGGGCTGACGGTCGGTATTTTGGCGTCATTTATCCAATACTCGCTTCAATTATTCCAGCCGATTCGCGATCTTTCGGATAAATTCAATGTGCTGCAGGCGGCGATTGTCGCTTCGCACAGGATCTTTATTTTGCTCGATCTGGACATCGATATTAAAAGCCCGGCGAAACCAAAGAAAATCGGAAAGGCGAAAGGCGAGATCGAATTTCAGAATGTGTGGTTTGCCTACAAGGACGAAGATTGGGTGATAAAAGACGCTTCGTTCAAGGTCAATGTCGGTGAAAGCATTGCACTCGTCGGCCACACAGGCTCGGGAAAAACGACCATCACAAATCTGCTGATGCGTTTTTACGATGTGCAGAAAGGCCGGATTCTCCTTGACGGCATCGACGTAAAGGATTGGGATCTGCACGATCTGCGGTCGAATTTCGCTGTAGTTTTGCAGGACGTTTTTCTGTTTAGCGGATCGGTCGAGAACAATATCCGGCTTGGAAATAAGGCGATCGGCCGCGAGCGGATCGAATGGGCCGCGAAAGAAGTTCACGCCGACGAATTTATTCAAAAGCTCGAAATGACGTATGAATTCGAAGTTCGTGAACGTGGTGCCGGTCTTTCCGTCGGGCAAAAACAACTGATTTCGTTTGCTCGTGCCCTGGCGTTCGATCCGACGATTTTAATATTGGATGAAGCCACGAGTTCAATCGATACCGAAACCGAGCACCTTATCCAGCAGGCCGTCGAACGCGTAATGGACAAACGCACTTCGCTCGTAGTCGCTCACCGTTTATCGACGATTCAAAAATGCGACCGCATTCTGGTATTCCATCACGGCGAACTGCGCGAAAGCGGAACACACAATGAGCTTTTGGTATTGCGAGGAATTTATTGGCGGCTTTACCGGCTTCAATATGCGGAAGACAAACCTCAGAGCGACGCTGGCAATGACTTCCAGTCAATGGCGGAACGTGAATCTATGACGGGATTTTAATGTTCAGAATGCAAACTTCAGTTTGTCTCTTCGCTAACCGGAAAACAAACTAAAGTTTGCACTCTGAACATCGAGCCTCAAAGCTAGTATAATTTGCAAACTTTGATTATACTGTCTCTCGAATAATGTCCTTCGAAACCAAAGCCAGCGAAATTATCCCGGCTGAAAGTGATTCTTTAGTAGATGCCCTTTTTGCCAAATGCACCGAAAATGCACCGAATTTCGGCGTCCGGCTGGATTATTTTAAATTGTCGCTGCAAAAATCCGTCGGCAGGTACATTCGCTCATCCCCGTCTGAAAACCTAAACGCGGCCGAGATCAATGATTTTATAAATCAAATACAGGCTGACGATCTTTTTATGGCCCTCGCGTGCGCAAGCGGCAGCGAGCGAGCGTGGTGGGAATTTGACCAGCAGCACCGTTCGTATCTGGAACGCGTCGCACGGCACCTTGCGAAAACCGAGTTGGACGCACAGGAAGTGATCGATACCGTTTATGTCGAGCTTTACGGCACAAGGATCGTGGACGGCGAACGCGTTTCCAAATTTGCGACATATAGCGGCCGCGGGTCACTGCGCGGCTGGCTGCGGACGGTTATATGGCATTCGTTAGTCGATCTCCACCGGCAGAGCCACGATGAAGTTTCGCTCGACGAAATGACCGAAAATGTCGGTGAAGGGACGGCCCACGCGAGTTTTGCCGATCCTGCTCCCGGCGGCGAAGATGAGATGATCGATTATCTTGCCAGGGAGCGTTACCGAAAGGCGACCGTCACCTCGCTTGACTCCGCCTTTGCGTCGCTCGACGATCACGAAAAACTGCTTCTGCTTTATTATCACGTTGAAAACTTGAAGCTCCGCGAGATCGCCCGCCTTGTCGAGAATGAGGAATCGCCGCTGAGAGGCTGGTTCCAGCGAAAATCGCAGACGCGCGAAAAGAATCCGGCCGGACGCATTCACGAATCGACGATCATGCGTTGGCTCGAAAAAAGCTACGCTAAAGTTCTTCAGCTTTTTAGGGAAGAACTGCAGACAAAAAACGGCCTCACCGCCGCCGAGATCGACATCTGTCTCGAACTCGCTACTCAAGACCTAGCCGGAAATAACCTGTTCCGAAATCTGTCGGCAACCTAGACTTTCACACAGGTATCAAAACCGCATCATAGTCCCCGTTGGAAAAAGTTAAGCAAATGTTAACCCTGGGTTACGTCTGCTATACGGGAGGCGAGAACGAACATGGAGAACATGGGAAAATTAAACTCGGAAGACTTGAAAATGCAAGGCCTGATAGACGGCTACCTTAAGGCTCGTCCATCGGGAATGAATCCGGCTTCTGAAGGCTCGCATCTCGATGAAGACTCACTGGCTGCATTTGTCGATGGAAACCTCAATGAACGCGAAGCCAGACCCGTAATCGGCCACCTTATCGATTGCTCGTTCTGCCGGCACATAACCGCTGATCTCGTTCGCCTGGATCTTGCCTTCGCCGAAAACGAAGTTATTAGCCCGATTCCGGAAAATCACCAGCCTGCAAGAGTTTCAGAAGTCTTGAGCGGTTTGCTGTCGCGGATTTTCGGGACCAGCGACGGAGCAGTATTTGCTCATCAGGAAGAAGACGAGGAAAACAAGGAAGCGCCGGAAAAAAAAGAAACCAAAGATTAAGACGTTAATTAATTGAATAAAACGCGGCCGTTTGTGAAAAATGAAATTCACTGACGGCCGCATTTTTCTGTTTATGAAACCAAAATAACGCAGATGGCGAAAATCAGTTTACCATTAGTCGATTATTAGAGTTATAATCATAGATTCAGGAGAAAAACTAAATTGGAGATGTATAGCTTGGTAGAAAGCATTCACGATTGCCCTCCGGCCAGCCGCTCAATATCGGTCGAAAGGGTTGCGTCCGCGAAATTGCCGACGCAATTCGGCGAATTTAGAATTGCCGGGTATCATTCGTTGACCAGTGATGAAGAATTCGTGGTGCTCTGCAAAGGCGAAATGCGTCCGGATATCCCGACGCTCGTCCGCATCCATTCGCAGTGCCTGACCGGCGACGTTTTCGGCTCGATCAAATGCGACTGCGGCCCGCAGCTTCACGAGGCAATGCGAATGATCGAAGCCGACGGCCGCGGAGCGATCGTCTACCAGCAGCAGGAAGGCCGTGGCATCGGCATCATCAATAAGATCCGTGCATACGCTCTGCAGGACGAAGGAGCGGACACCGTCGAAGCAAACGAAGCTCTTGGTTTTGCAATTGACGGAAGAAATTACCAGCAATGCGCCGAAATCCTCTTCGACCTCGGCCTCTGCCACGTCCGGGTAATCTCAAACAACCCCGACAAACTAAAAGCCCTCGAAGACGCCGGCCTCCAAATCGTCGAGCGCATCCCAATAGAAATCCAAACCGAAGAACCGGCCGCTCATTACCTAAAGACCAAAAAGGAAAAGCTCGGCCACCTTCTCAATTTTTAAGATTGTTAAACATAAAAATCCAAAATAGTGAATTATTTGCAAGAAATTGGAAATTTTGTGCTATTCAGACTATTCTACTGCATACCCGCCGACCGTTTAACTCTATTATTTGAGTGATTTACAAGAAGTTTTGTAAGAAGCCGGTTAATGGCTTTGAATTTGCAATACATATCAGAATGTAGGTGCGGTTTTTTCGTTATCATTCGATATCGGCTATCCCACAACCCGCATTGTCATATACAAAATCAGTACTTTATTCAAGGAGAATAAAATGAGTCAAAAGTTAAAATTTTTCACGGGCGCCCTGTCTATGATGCTGTGCTTCGCGGTACTAGCATTTGGACAAGGAACCGGCGGAAGCATCGAGGGAACGGTTACCGATCCCCAAGGTGCCGCTGTTCCTAATGCTACCGTTACGGTTAGAGCCATCGGTACTACCGCCGGATACAACCGGACGGTAACAGCTGACGGCAACGGTTATGTCACTATTCAGGAAGTTCCGCCGGGTGAGTACAGAGTTACGATCACCGCCGGCAATTTTGCTGAAAGAGTCCAGGATATTACGGTATCGGTCGATAAAGCGACTACCTTAGCCACAATCCTGCAGGTCGCCGGCGCAACTGGCGATGTTACAATTACGGCCGATAACTCGGTCCAAATCGATCCATCAAACACTACGATTGATGAAAGCATCACAAAGCGGATCATCAACGATCTGCCTAGGGGAACGCAGTTTACCAGCTTGCTGAAAATTGCTCCTAACGTGCGTCCTGAACCACTTTCCGGCGGTTTTCAGATTGATGGAGCCAGCGGAGCGGAAAACGTTTTCGTTATTGACGGTCAGGAAGTTACTAATTTCCGTACCGGTCAGTTAAATTCGAATAACAATTTGCCGTTCGAACTTCTTCAGGAAGTACAAATCAAATCGACCGGTTTTGAAGCTGAGTACGGCGGAGCAACCGGCGGCGTTATCAACGTTGTTACCATTGGTGGTAACGATCAATGGCGTGGAAATTTTGGAGTTTCATTCGAGCCCCAAAATCTTCAGGGTGGAGCTCGTCCCGGCCTAAACGCATTCGCTGTACCTGGAGCTACACCAACATCAGCACCGATTGCCAATGCTGTCGGAGCTTTCGAATTTTTCAATGCTGGTAAAGCCGGCGGCGTATCTTTCTTTCCGACAGCTGCTTTCAGCGGTCCCATTATAAAAGAAAAACTATGGTTTTCGGCGATTTACGCTCCGCAGATCAATGACTTTTCGCGGGATGTTCCCTTCTTTACGGCTGGTGCGTTTGACCCCATCACTGGGCTTCAAATACCTACGAACAGACCGGATCTACGGCGTGTAGGCCAAACTCAGAACTTTAAATTCAAACGAAAAATTGAAGAAGCTTTTATTCGCTTGGATGCACAGCCGCTGCAAAACCTGCGCTTCTTCGGTACTTTTCTTTACAATCCGATCATTGACCAGGGATTTCTCCCGAGCGGAACGTTCGGCTTTGCAAACACCACGTCATCGGGACCATTTTTAAGCAGGGGCGGGATCTTCGAATCGCAGGATCAATTCCTTGGAAATCAGGGTGGTAGGCAAAACAGTAATAATCTCAACGGACAGGTTACATGGACGCCGACCAACAATTTGGTTCTTAATTTCCGCGGCGGTCGCGCTTTCTTAAATGAGAAGCTCGGTTCATACGGCATTCCCAACGAAACCAGATTTTTATGTTCGGTCTCCGGCAATCCGGCGGTTATACCGGGCGGAGCCGCCGCTGCCGGCTGCTCGCGCGGTGCTTCCAATTTCCCGTCGAACTTTCAGATCGATTATGACGTCTCGACACGTACGACTTTTGATGCCGATGTCGCTTTGGTTGGTATCAATTTACTTGGGCGTCACAATTTCAAATTTGGTTATCAGTATAACGGTCTCTTCAATACTGTCGATGATGGTTTCCGTGATACGGGCTCAGTCACTCTTTTTTACGGCTTGTCCATTGATAATGTACTTGGAACAACTCCGACGCCGGGCAACCTCGGTTCCGGTTTTGTTACCAGATTTGCAACACTTGGTGAGGCAAGCAGCACGAATCAGGGCTTCTTCGCTCAGGATTCATGGCAGATAAACAATCGCTTAACGATCAATGTTGGCATTCGAGCTGAGAAGGAAACAGTACCAAGCTTCTCAGAAACGGGTAAGTCAATTGAATTCGGATTAGGCGATAAGCTCGCCCCTCGTTTTGGTGCGGCATTTGATGTTACGGGTGACGGTAAAACGAAGATCTTCGCTAGCTACGGCTGGTTTTATGATCGCTTTAAGTACGAACTTCCCCGAGGTTCATTTGGCGGCGATTTCTTCCGCCGCGATTACTTTGAAATCTTACCAGGGCGCGGAGCAAACTTTAGGAATTACTCATTGGCAGCTATTCTTGGCACCGTACCTGACGTTCCTGGTGGTAGATGCCCGGATCCTGCTAACCCTGACGCTCCATATCCAACTCTCGGAAATGGTTTTTCGATTTGTCAGTTAGATTTCCGTATTCCGTCAAACCTGATCGGCGGCAGCATTTTCGAATCCGGCGGCGTGGATCCTGATATTAAGGCTGCCCGCCAGAGTGAATACACTATCGGTTTCGAACGTGAGCTGATGGCTAACACGCTCTTTAGTGCACGTTACACCCACAAGCAACTTGATCGGGCTATCGAGGACGTAGGCGTTTTCAATGCTGGAGGCAGTGAAGCTTACATCATCGGTAACCCTGGAAGGGGCTTGGTTTGTGAAATTTCGACCGAGGGTGGCCAGCCGTGTATCGAAGCTGAACGTGAATATGATGCTCTGGAAGTACGAATCGATAAGCGTGCGTCGAAGTGGTTTTTCAACGGCAGCTATACATTTAGCCGTTTGTTCGGAAACTATTCGGGTTTAGCGAGTTCGGACGAAGGTGGACGCTCCAGTCCAAACGTGAGCCGATTATTTGACTTGCCGTTTGCGGCTTTCACAGGGTCCGGTCAGCCTAACAATGGTCGTTTAGCAACAGATCGTCCGCATGTTTTCAAAGCGTACGGCGGCTATAGCCATAACTGGGCCGGCAACACGACCAACGTGACGACCGTTTCGGCCTTCACGACTGTACAGTCGGGAACTCCATTGACAACCATAATCTCACTCAACAGTTTGAGTCCATTCATTCTGGACAAACGTGGAGATTTAGGACGTACGGAGAAATTCACCGAGACCGATTTGTTTGTCAGTCATCGTTATAGATTCGGCCGTGACAACCGGTTCTCGCTTGAGCCGTTTATCAGCCTCCGAAATCTTTTCGATGAAGAAAATCAGCTAGGGGTCCAGTCAACTATAAGTGCCACAAACTTTTCGGCTTCTACCCTGAGAACGGGTGGTTGTCCCGCGAGTATATGTGGACTTGCAACCAGCTCCGCAGGCAC
The DNA here is from genome assembly GCA_037723965.1 of Pyrinomonadaceae bacterium. Classification (GTDB taxonomy): domain Bacteria; phylum Acidobacteriota; class Blastocatellia; order Pyrinomonadales; family Pyrinomonadaceae; genus OLB17. The sequence continues at coordinate 286,149 of JBBJOS010000003.1, forward strand.
AAACCGTACGATCTTGATTAACGCTATCGTTAACGGGGCGAGCATTCAGGAGTTTGTACGGGCCTATATTGCATCGCGACCGGCGGGTTCGTCGGCAGGGCTGTCGAATACCTTCGATCAGACAAATAGTTTCCAGGCCGGACGTGAAGTTCGCTTTGGTGCTCGTTTCTTTTTCTAAATTTTAGATCAGAAACTTTTATAGCCTGTCCTTTAATTAGGGCAGGCTTTTTTTTGCTTTAAAGTTAGAATTTATGGATCGGAATAAACCCAAGTTGCGAGTAAACTTATCGGCGGCGGAGAAATATGAGGATTTAGAATATTCTTAGGCCTTTCATCTCGATCCAGTCTTTATGGATTAAGTTCAAATAAGACTGATTGACCTAACAAGTTCGAGTCGTTTCAACGGCAAGCTGATTTAAGATATAACAGAATCGATGCAATTAAGTTCACCGCGCTGAAAGAGTTATTTAGCCGCCGCAATTGTGCACCCATATGCAAAACATGGGCAATTAATTTGAACTCGGAATATAGCAGCGATCAGAACGACTCGTGTTGTCTAGCGTAGCAAACGATTCATTCGTTCCGTGTTAATCTTATTTTCTTTTTTCGTGTAGTTTGTGGACAGTCTCTTTTCCATGCTCGCTAATTTTCCGTAAAGCGGCGAAAAGATTTTTCCATAAAACAAACCAAATAAAAAAGGCTCGTCCGTATATCGAACGAGCCTTTTCGACCTATTTTGAGCTGCCAGCTAGCTTTTCGCCGGTGCCGGCTGTGCTTTTGCACGAAGATCGCTGATCACCTTTTTTGTCTTTTTTTCATCCTCGCCGGTTGCTTTACTCGCCTTCAGGTAAAGCTCAAGTTCATCGGCTGCCTCTTTATACTTTTTCAAATCACCTGCGTACAATTGAGCAAGTTCCTTATGAATTTCTGCAACGGGACCTTTCGCAAGTTTTTTCGCCAATAGAAGATGTTTCTCGGCTTCAGCAATTTTACCGCCGGCACGTTCGGCTTTTCCGAGTTCGACCAAAATCTGCGGCGATGCTGGGGCAAGAATATAGGCATGACTTAAAGTTGTCACGGCGGCCTTGTTATACTCCTTGCCCATATTATGGAAAGAGCTTCCCAAGAAATAGAGAGAGGTAACACTTTTCTTATTTATCTCGGCCGCCCGGAAGAAAAACGGCAGCGATTCCTTGTATCGTTTCATTTGATACAATTCCATGCCCATTCGGTGAACCGCATCAAAGTAATTCTCAAAAAGTTTTATCGACTCACTCAGTGCTGTGATTCCTTCTTCGAGGCGCTCGGCATCGAAATCTTTTACGGCTTGCAAATATTGTTTTTTTGCGGCCGGGGGAATCTCCTGGACAAAGATAACTCCTAGTTCCGAATCCGCGAACGCAAGGCGCTTCGGAACCAGATAAAAATCGACCTGAAAGTTACCCCTTCCCTCACCTCCGCGAATATTTTGTGTTCTGACTTCCACCGGAATCGTTTTATCCTGAAAATTCAGCTGAAACGGCATAGCCCGGACAGAATATCTTCCGTCAGGTATACCGTCAAACCGGTACCGTCCCGTGCCGTCTGTACGCGCTCTATTGCCGGATTGCCCGTATTCGTTTAGCAATTCGACGTGAACATCTGAAAGCGAATTCCCTTTCGTGTCGAAAACGCCGCCTTCGATCGAGCTGATTGCGGCAACATTTTGGGAGAAGATCAGGCAAAGGAATAGAACTGAAAAGCCAATCACTGCCTTGGCTGCTGGTGAGCTTACTAGATTCATAACTACCTCCGGATTGTAAATAAATGAGAGTGTGTTTAGATTTGTATTTTATCACCAATGCCCGATTCACAACAGTTTTTTTTCGTAATTTGATAAGATTGATGGGTAATCATAATTAAAGAATTTATCACGGGGCGATTCACTGACAGAAAGAATATACCGCGACGCGGTGCACAATATAATACGGCTTCGGACTGACACGGCCGAAGGTAATTTACTCGCAAAGCTGATAGATTCTGCCGAATTTCAGAGGCTGCGGCGGGTTCGGCAGCTTGGGCTTGCTCATTTTGCTTATCAGGCGGCGGAGCATTCGAGGTTTACGCATTCTCTGGGGGCGTTTCATTTGGCGACGCGGACTTTGGCGAAGCTGAGTTCTCGATACGAGATTTCGGATGAGAACCAGACGGCGGTTCGGGTAGCGGCCCTTCTACACGATATCGGGCATGGGGCATTTTCGCATGTGATCGAGACGATTCTCGGCTTTCATCATGAGGATTTTACGATTGAGGCAGTTTTGAGCAGCGAAACTGAAGTCGGTAAATTGCTCGCAGAATATTCGCCGAATCTGGCACGGGACGTTGCCGATATTATAGGCGGAACATTTCGGCCGATGGCTTTGGCGCAGCTTGTTTCTTCGCAGCTCGATGTGGACCGGATGGATTATCTGCTTCGCGATTCGCTGATGACCGGCGTCAAATACGGCGTTTACGATTTGGAATGGATCATCAAATCGCTTGAAATAAACGAGGAGACTGATCAGCTTTATGTATCGGCACGCGGCATTTACGCGGTCGAGGATTATTTGCAGGCACGTTATTATATGTTCCGGCAGGTATATTTTCACCGGACTTTGCGTGCGGCGGAATCGGTACTGCAATCGCTGCTGCGGCGTGCACTTTATCTTTATAAGGAAGGCAGGCCGGTCTGGTATTTGGCCAGCACCGCGTTTGAGAAGATTCTGAAAGGCGAGAAGCTGTCGCTGAAGGAGCATTTGGAGCTTGATGACGCGGACGTAATTTATTACATAAAGCAGTGGCAGCGAGCCGATGACCCGATACTTTCCGATCTGTCGAAACGTTTTTTAAATCGGAGGCTTTTTAAGGCTTTCGATCTCGATATGCCGGAAGACCGGAGGGCGGAATTTGTAAGCAAGACGCGAAATCTTGTCGCTGGTGCGGATTATGATCCGGATTATTATTTTATCGAAGACAAAGCCGGCGACGTGCCGCATTATTTCTACACCAGAGATACGGCCAACCCGAAAAATCTGATCTATGTCGAGGAAGGATTTTCACAGCCGAAGATCCGCGAAATCTCCGAAGTAAGCGCCGCCGTTCGCGGTTTGCAGGAAGGTTACAGAATCCATCGGGTTTGCTTTCCGGTTGAATTGAAAGACGAAGTGGCAGCACTTTATCATGC
>JBBJOS010000003.1:289450-345920 GCA_037723965.1 Pyrinomonadaceae bacterium
TTCTGGACAATTCGCTGAGCGAAACCGCTTTTAAATCGGTCACGATTGGGAATGCCTTCAATATGACGATGAGCGAAGCCAAACAAATTGCGGCGGTGATCGGCTGCGACTATTTCCTGATCGTTCGAACCGGCTCACTTCGCCGGAGTTCCTTTGAAAAGGCCGAATATTATGAGGCGTTCGAGGTTTTATACTTGGTAAGCGGGCGAACCGGAAGATTGAGTTTTTGGGATTTGCGGAGTGTGGAATCGAATTCCAAGATGGAAGCCGAAAAGCTTTTGCTGAAATCAGCGGAAGCCGTTTCGTTAAATATCGCCGGAAAAATGACAAAAGCAGTTAAGTTTGAAATCGCTGAAAAGGCGAGTACTTATATTGAAGAGGTGCCGCCGGAAAATTCCCCGCCCGATAAAACCTTTCGGCCGCCAATGCCTTATAAAAGAATAAAACCGGATTATACGCGGACAGCATATCTCTACGACGCGAAAGGGACGGTCGATATTTTGGTAGATATTAACCAACATGGTGAGGTCATGCGAACGGAAATCGTGCGATGGGCGGGATTCGGCCTGGATGAAGCGGTGGACGAAGCAGTGAGAAAAATGAACTGGCGTCCAGCCGAACGCGGCGGGAAGGCTTTGCCGATGCGGGTTTTGCTGCGATACAATTTTACCAAGATCGAGAAAGAATAATTTCCGCAGCCTAATGAGAAAAATCCGTGCTTCGCTCCGATTTGCAGTTTTCGTCATTTCGACGCTCGTCGTGTATTCATTTTGGTGGGTCACACATTATTTCGTTCCTAATAAGCAGTTTTGGCGGCAGTATATTTTCTGGCGTTGGTCGAAGAATTTTGCATTGATTTCCAGGATGAATATCGAAGTTATCGGCAAACCGCCGAAACCGCCGTTTTTTCTCGTTTGCAATCATTTGGGGTATGCCGACATTCCGGCGCTTAGATTGGCCGCCGACGGCATTTTCGTTGCCAAAAGTGACATCGAAAACTGGCCCGTTGCCGGACCGATCGTCCGCAACATGGGCATGGTGTTTATCGACCGCAAGAACCGGCGTGACATTCCACGTGCCGGTGCCCTGATAATCAACAGGCTTAACAACGGTGAAGGCGTGATGCTTTTTCCGGAAGGTACGAGCACGAGAGGCGAGGATATTTTGCCGTTTAATTCCTCGTTTCTGGAGTTCGCGGCAAAGAGTAATTTGCCCGTGTCTTACGCGGCAATCAGCTACCGCACGCCTGAGGGCGAATTGCCTGCCTCGAATGTTTGTTGGTGGGAAGATATTGGATTTCTCGATCACCTGTTTCGGGTTTTTATGCTGAAAGAATTTACGGCAACGATAAGTTTTGGCGATGAGCCGGTGCAGAATCCGAACCGCAAGGAATTGGCAAATGAGTTAAGGGAAAAGGTAAATGAGAAATTTATTCCGGTTCTATAGGCAGTGCTGAAAACTATTTTCTCTCTTGACCGTATTATCACGAGAACAATAAACGATTTAAAGGAGCAAAATATGCGTAATTCGATTTTTCGCCTTTTGGCGTCCACAGCCATTTTACTTTCGGTGTGCGCGTTTCTGACGGCCCAGAATAAGGGTTTTGACACGAAACGAATGGACAAGTCGACACATGCCTGCAACGATTTTTTCCAATATGCCAACGGCACATGGCTGAAATCGACTGAGATTCCGTCAACTGAATCCAGTTGGGGAACGTTCAATATCCTGCGTGACAATAATAATGCAATTCTGCGTCAGATATTGGAGGACGCCGCTAAAACGAAGTCCGCCGCCGGGACCGACACACAGCTGATCGGCAATTTTTATTCGGCCTGCATGGACGAAGCCGCGATAGAAAAGGCTGCTGTAAAACCGCTAAAGCCTTACTTTAGCCAGATTGATAAAATCAAAACGACCCAAGACCTTCAGCGTCAGATCGCCGCGATGCACAAATCGGGCCTGCCTGCCGTTTTCGGCTTCGGTGCAGGTTCCGATCTGAAAAATTCGAATGTCATAATCATCAATGCCGGACAAGGCGGCATTACATTGCCTAGCCGCGATTATTACACGAAAGACGACGCTAAATCGGTCGAAACGCGGCAGAAATTCGTCGAGTATATGACGAATATATTCAAGCTTCTCGGCGACAACGCGGACAAAGCGGTTGCAAATGCAAAAACCGTGATGGAGGTTCAGACACGTCTTGCCGGGGCTTCACTCGGGCCGGTCGAGATGCGAGATCCCGATAATCGTTATAACAAAATTTCCCTCACGGCAGCGCAAGCCATTACGCCGAATTTTTCCTGGACCGATTATATGTCGCTTCGAGGTGTTCCGGCGGTTTCCGAAATCAATTTTGCACCGGCAAATTTCTTCAAGGAAATGAATTCTATGCTGACGGCGGTTTCTATAGATGATTGGAAAACCTATCTTCGTTTTATGACTGTAAATTCGGCCGCTCCACAGCTTTCCAAGCCGTTTGTCGATGCTAATTTTAACTTCTTCGGCGGCTATCTCAGCGGCCAGAAACAGCAGCAGCCGCGATGGAAAACCTGCGTACAGGCTACCGACGGCACGCTCGGCGAGGCCCTCGGAATGGCGTATGTGAAGAAAACATTTTCGCCCGCCGCCAAAGCCAGGATGGACGAGCTGATCAATAATCTTTACGTTTCAATGAAGGGACGCATCAGCGGCCTCGAATGGATGAGCGGCACGACGAAGGAACAGGCACAGGCGAAACTCGCGACATTCAAAAGAAAGATCGGTTATCCGGATGTCCTTCGCGGTTACAAAGGCCTGACGATCGATGACGATCTTTATATTGCTAACGTCATGCGGGCGCGTGAATTCAATGTTCGCCGCAACCTTTCAGATTATGGCAAACCGGTTGACCGCACCCGTTGGGGATTTTCGCCTCCGACGGTAAATGCATCTTATTCGAGTACGAACAACGAGATCACCTTTCCGGCCGGAATTCTACAGCCGCCGTTCTTCAATTCCGAAGCGGACGACGCAATCAATTACGGTGCGATCGGCGGTGTGATCGGGCATGAGATCACCCACGGATTTGACGATTCGGGCAGTAAATTCGACGCCGCCGGAAATCTGAAAATGTGGTGGACGGCGGATGACCGGACGAAATTTGAAGAACGTGCATCTTGCGTCGTAAATCAGTTTAACCAATACGAAGTTCAACCGGGCCTGTTCATAAACGGCAAGCTTACACTGGGAGAAAACATTGGCGATTTTGCGGGTTTGACCGTCGCGTACGATGCATACATGAAATCGCTGGAAGGAAAGCCGAGACCGGCGGAGATCGACGGTTTCATGCCCGAACAGCGATTTTTCCTCGGCTGGGCGCAAGTCTGGGCCGGAAAATACACGCCGGAAGCAGAACGCCTGCAGGTCATTAACAACAGCCACTCACTGCCCCGCTGGCGTGTAAACGGGCCGCTGTCCAACATGCCGCAGTTTGCAAAAGCCTTTGGCTGCAGGGATGGAGCGACAATGGTTCGAAAGAACAGTTGTCTACTCTGGTAAATTTATTGTATTTAAGAGTATAAAAGCCGGAATAGCCCCACTGTTCCGGCTTTTATACTCTGTTTTGTATGACGATAAGGAAAAAAGAGGAAACCAACGCGGTAAAAGGGTGTCAAAATATCGCAAAAAAGTTCCCAAATCAAAAATTATTGTCACTGTTTTGGCCGGGGCCGCGTCGGCCGGGAAAATTTTCGCGGCACGGCGCAGGCCGGAGCTTTCGCGTCATCACGGCCCCCGCGTTCCCGGAGTTGGCGAACGGAATTTGCACCTCATACCACCAGATTAAGACAAAGCTGTACTCAAAACGCTTGACCTTTTTATTCCAAACATTATAGCTGCATAGTGTTGGCTTAACTGCGGCTCTTCCTATCGCTTTGCAATATCCTTAGTTCTTCACGTAAAAGGGCGATCTCGCTGCTCAACGCCTTAATGTCTTCCGCTCCGGCGATTGCGGATTCATTATTTTCCGCGTCCCGCCCCACGAAAAATGTTGCGAGTGTAGCCGTCACATATCCGAATACCGCAAAACCGTAAAGCGCCATCAGAAAGCAGAGTACGCGGCCTTCCGCGGTCCGGGGAAAGTAATCGGAGCCGATCGAAGTTAAAAGCATTGCAGTCCACCAAAGAGCGTCGCCGTATGTTTTTATCCCGCCATCGACTTCGTTTTCAAATGCCAGCATTCCCGCCGCTCCGGCGAAAATTATGATAACGGAAAGCGCTGTAACGTAGCCGAAACCACGCCGCGAGAAGCTTTCGCCGAGAGCTTTCATGCCGCGATTCAGCGATGTCAGGACTCTAAACAGCCGAAGTCCGCGTGCCGTTCTGACAAGACGAAAGATGCGAAACGCTCGAAACACACGCAGGGCTGGAATGATAAGGGAAAGCGCCGTCAGCCAGTTCGATTTGACGTAATCCGTCTTATCCGGCGCCAGCATGAATTTAACGGCGAAATCGACTATAAAAATTATCCAGATAATCGTTCCCGCCAGTTCGAGCACCGGCGGCAGCGTCCAGATAAATTCATATATCAGTAGCCCGAGCCAAACAAAGCCCAGAATGAGCATCGGCATATCCAGCCAATCCTCGATGCGGGCGATCAAACTTTGCCGTTCTTCGTTAAGTTCCTCGCCACTAATCGGTTTTTCTTCTCTCACACGGTAGATATTACCCAATAAACACCCATACAGTAAAAGAAACAGGACATAAGTCAGATTATATTACTTCGCATCTTTAGTGCTTTTCGGCATTAAATGTACTGGAATTGAAGAAGAAAAAAGACCGGGAACTTTCGCTCCGGTCTTTTTTAATTCCGCCTGTGCTAACGCCCGGGCAATGCATTCGTTGATTATAGCTCATCGTCATCAATGTCGATCTTCATCGCTTCATCAATGTCGAAAATCTCTTCGTCGGCATCAATGTCGAGACTGTCTTCGCCGACGATTTCCAGATCGTCGTCTTCAACCATATCAATGTCCTCGACTCCCGGAACTCCGGCCAAAACCGGCGGAAGTTCGAGGCCGCCGCGGATGTCGGCTAATTCATCGAACTCGTCTTCCTGTTTGCGGTTCTCGGTCGCGTCATACGCAACCTTGACGTTACGGTAATACTTCATACCGGTTCCCGCCGGGATAAGGCGTCCCATGATGACGTTTTCCTTCAGGCCGCGAAGATAATCGACGCGCCCGGAGATAGCCGCTTCGGTCAGAACACGCGTAGTTTCCTGGAAGCTGGCTGCCGAGATGAACGAATCGGTCGAAAGCGAAGCCTTCGTGATTCCGAGCAGTAACGGTTCGCCGACGGAAGTCTGTCCGTTTTCGTCCGCTACTCTACGGTTTTCGTCTTCGTAACGGAAACGGTCCACTTGTTCTTCTAGCAGGAATTCGGTATCACCGACTTCCTTGATCTTTACCCAGCGGAGCATCTGGCGAACGATAACTTCAATGTGTTTATCATTAATGTTAACGCCCTGCAGACGGTAAACTTCCTGAATTTCATTCACGATGTAATTCTGCAAAGCCTCGGTTCCGAGAACACGCAAAATATCATGCGGGTTCAGCGGCCCGTCCATCAACGGCTCACCTGCCTTCACTCGGTCGTCTTCCTGCACGTTGATGTGCGTACCGCGCGGAATGTCGTATTCGCGTTCGGCACCGTCATCGCCGGTTACGATGATCTTTCGTTTACCCTTGGCGATCGGGCCAAATTTGACCGTACCGTTGATTTCCGACATCATCGCCGTTTCGCCCGGACGCCGTGCTTCGAAAAGCTCGACGACACGCGGCAGACCGCCGACAATATCTTTCGTCTTGGTGGTTTCACGCGGAATTTTCGCGATTACGTCACCCGGTTCGATCTCCTGTCCGTCTTCGACCATCAGGTTGGCACGAATGGGCATCTGATAGGTTTTCAGGGTCTTATTTCCGTCCTTGATCTCGAGACGAGGCTGATTTTTCTCATCCGAATCCTTGACCACGAGGCGTTTCTGACCGGTAACCTTATCGATTTCCTCTTCGACCGTCTTGCCTTCCTTAAGATCCTGATACTTAACGGTTCCCTTCACTTCCGAAAGAATCGCAAACGTAAACGGATCCCATGTAGCCAGAATGTCGTCTTCCTTGACCTTTTGGCCTTCGGTAACGTGAAGCTGGGCACCGTAAACGATCTGGTAACGAGCAACTTCGCGTCCGCGTTCGTCCAAAAGAGCAAGCTCAGATTGACGCTTAAGCGAAATCATTTCCTTGTTGCGGTTCTTGATCACGCGAAGATCGTCCAGGTATTTAACAGTACCGTCCATAGCGGCGGCATGTTTCGTTTCCTGTTCGAGCCGTGCGGTTCCGCCGACGTGGAATGTTCTCATCGTCAGCTGAGTTCCCGGTTCGCCGATCGACTGTGCGGCGACAACGCCGACAGCTTCACCGATCTCAACCGTTTTACCCGTAGCCAAATTGCGGCCGTAACATTTGACGCAAATTCCGCGACGCGATTCGCAGGTCAGTGCCGAACGGAGCCGGACCTTCTGCAAACCGGAAAGCTGAACCTGTGCGGCAAGGTCCTCGTTGATCTCGACGTTCGATTCGACAATCGTGATGCCTTCGACCGGATCGATAATATCGTCCAGCGATGTGCAGCCGACGATACGGTCACGTAAGCTTTCGACTTCCTCACCGTTTCGGATGATCGCCTCTGCCCAGGTGCCGCGGAGCGTTCCGCAATCCTGCTCGGAAACGATCACGTCCTGAGCAACGTCGACCAGGCGGCGTGTCAGGTAACCCGAATCAGCCGTTTTCAGAGCCGTATCGGCCAGGCCTTTACGCGCACCGTGCGTAGAAATAAAGTACTGAAGAACGTTCAAACCTTCGCGGAAGTTGGCCACGATCGGCGTCTCGATGATCTCGCCCGAAGGCTTGGCCATCAGGCCGCGCATACCGGCAAGCTGCCGGATCTGAGCGTCCGAACCACGAGCACCCGAATCGGCCATGACGAGGATCGGATTGAGTTCCTTTCTTTCGTCTTCGCGGGTATGCATCGCCTTGAACATTTCCTTTGCAACGCGGTCGGTCACTTCGGACCAAATCGCTGTTACCTTGTTTTCGCGTTCCATGTTGGTCATGGTCGCGTCTTCGTACTGCTTCTGCAATTTATCGACTTCCTTGCGGGCGTCTTCGATAATTCCCGGCTTGCTCGACGGCGTGACCATATCGTCGATGCCGATGGACATTCCCGATTTGGTTGCGTAGAGGAATCCCATCGCCTTCAGATCGTCAAGCAAAGCAACTGTCTGATCGTGGCCGAGTTTTAAATGAGCGAAACTGACCAGCGACTGCAGGCCCTTCTTCTTCAACGTACCGTTAACGTACGGCAAACCGTCGCGGGTCAGACGTTCGTTGAGGATCGCCCGTCCGGCGGATGTGTCGATAACGCGGTTTACATTCTCGCGAATGATCGCACGCATCACGTCCTGGTTATGATTTTCCAGTGTCAGATCCAACAGATCGCCCTTCCAGCGAAGCCTGATCTTGGTCTGCGTTTCGATAATACCCGCATCCAAAGCCAGCAAAACGTCGTCGATCGAATTAAACGCCTTGTTATGTCCCGGCATTTCATCGCGGGCGAGCGTCAGATAATAGCAGCCCAAAACGATGTCCTGCGAAGGAACGGTGATCGGCTGGCCGCTGGCCGGTGAAAGCAGATTGTTCGACGCGAGCATCAAGACGCTGGCTTCGATCTGCGCTTCGGCGGAAAGCGGAATATGTACAGCCATCTGATCGCCGTCGAAATCGGCGTTAAAAGCCGTACAGACGAGCGGATGGATCTTGATCGCCTTTCCTTCGACGAGGACTGGTTCGAAAGCTTGAATTCCGAGCCGGTGAAGCGTCGGGGCACGGTTAAGCAGGACCGGATGCTCGCGAATTACTTCTTCGAGAATGTCCCAGACAATCGGCTCCTGGCGTTCGACCATTTCACGAGCTTGCTTGATCGTGGCGGCGTGAGCGTCTTTTTCCAACTTGTTGTAGATAAACGGCTTGAACAGTTCCAAAGCCATTTTCTTAGGCAACCCGCACTGGTGCAGCTTAAGCTCCGGGCCGACTACAATAACCGAACGTCCAGAGTAATCCACACGTTTTCCGAGCAGATTCTGCCGGAAACGTCCCTGTTTACCTTTTAGCGTGCCGGAAAGCGATTTGAGCGGGCGGTTATTCGCACCACGCAGGACGCGTCCGCGGCGTCCGTTATCGAACAGAGCATCGACCGCTTCCTGCAGCATGCGCTTTTCGTTACGCACGATGACTTCCGGAGCGCGAAGCTCCATCAGTTTCTTCAAACGGTTGTTGCGGTTGATGACGCGGCGGTACAGATCGTTAAGATCCGATGTCGCGAAACGTCCGCCGTCAAGCGGCACGAGCGGGCGAAGCTCCGGCGGAATGACCGGAATTACATCGAGGATCATCCATTCGGGGTTATTGCCCGAACGCAGAAACGATGTCGAAACCTTCAGCCGTTTCGAATACTTCAACTTTTTCTGTTGTGATGTTTCCTCACGCATTTTGATGCGGAGCTCATCGACCAATTCTTGGATGTTGATCTTCATCAACAAGTCTTTAATCGCTTCAGCACCCATTTTAGCGACGAATTGATTCGGATAATCGCGTGTCAATTCACGAAAACGCTCGTCGTTCAGCAGGTTTTTTTCCTTCAGATCCGGCACATCACCTTCATCGACGACGATGTAGGTTTCAAAGTAAAGGATCTTTTCGAGATCGCGCAACGTGATGTCGAGAAGATGGCCGATTCGCGACGGCAGGCCTTTAAAGAACCACACGTGCGAACACGGCGATGCCAGTTCGATATGGCCGAGACGTTCGCGGCGGACCTTCGATTGCGTGACTTCCACTCCGCATTTATCGCAGACGACGCCGCGATGCTTCATGCGTTTGTATTTTCCGCACAAGCACTCCCAATCGGAAACCGGGCCGAAAATGCGGGCGCAAAACAGGCCGTCGCGCTCCGGTTTGAAGGTTCGGTAGTTGATCGTTTCCGGCTTGGTAACCTCACCGTGCGACCACGAGCGAATCTTGTCGGGCGACGCGAGGCTGATGCGGATCGCTTCGTAATTTGTGGTCAACTGCGTTTTGTTATCGTTATTTAATCGAAACATAAATCTCCAAGAAAGTCCTGGAAGTCTTGAAAGTCTCGGAAGTCTCGGAAGTCAAAGTGAATTTTGACTTTCCAGACTTTCCAGACTTCCCAGACTTCCCACTAATTAATCAACTCCTACCAATGCATCGACGCCCGCCGGAACTTCTTCCGGATCGATTTCATCCGCGGTAATCAATTCGACATCCAGGCAAAGTGATTGCAGCTCGCGGACCAGCACGTTAAACGATTCTGGAATTCCCGGCTCGAAGTTCGAAACGCCCTTGACGATCGTTTCATAGATCTTCGAACGCCCGGCCACATCGTCGGATTTGCAAGTAAGCAATTCCTGCAGAATATGAGCCGCACCGTAGGCCTCGAGCGCCCACACTTCCATTTCTCCGAAACGCTGTCCGCCGAACTGGGCTTTACCACCGAGCGGTTGCTGCGTGATCAGCGAATATGGCCCGATCGAGCGGGCATGGATCTTATCGTCCACAAGGTGTGACAGTTTGAGCATATAAATGTAACCGACGGTTACTTTTTGCTCGAACTGCTCGCCCGTCAAACCATCATAAAGACGCGTTTTGCCGGATAACCCGACCGACGGAGCAATTTTCAGATCGTCGTAAACGCCGTTGGCGTCGCCGATATATTTCTTGATCTCTTTTTCGCTCGCACCGTCAAAAACCGGAGTCGCGAAATGAAGCCCAAGAACACGTGCGGCCCAGCCGAGATGCGTTTCCAGAATCTGGCCGACGTTCATACGCGACGGCACGCCGAGCGGATTGAGCACGATCTCGACCGGCGTTCCATCCGGCAGGTACGGCATATCTTCTTCCGGCAGAATGCGAGCGATAACACCCTTATTTCCGTGACGTCCGGCCATTTTATCGCCGACGCTCAATTTGCGTTTCATGGCGACAAAAACCTTGACCATCTTGATGACACCCGGAGGAAGCTCGTCACCCTGCTTGAGCTTGGTGATCTTTTCCTCGTAGATGTCGCTGAGAATGTTGATCTGGCGGTCCGTCCGCTGTTCGTATTCTTTTACTTCGGAAGTAATGTCGATCGAACCGGCGGAAACATCGGCTTTTCTCAAAAGCCTGACATCGATTTCGCGAAGAGCTTCGCGGCTGAGCGTTTCACCTTTTTTGATGATAACGTCTTTGCCGTCGGTCAAATCCTTCGTCAGTTTGCGGCCGTCGAACAATTCGTAAATACGCTCGTCCCGCTGTTCCTGAAGAATACGGATTTCATCGTCGAGATCGCGGCGAAGATCTTCCTCTTCCATTCCCTCGATATCTAAGCTTCGTTCATCCTTGTCCTGTCCCTTGCGTGTAAACACTTGAACATCGACGACGGTACCGTCGATTCCCGGTGGGGAAGTCAGCGAAGCATCCTTAACATCGCCAGCCTTTTCGCCGAAGATGGCACGAAGCAGTTTTTCTTCCGCCGTTAATTGTGTTTCGCCTTTCGGCGTCACTTTACCGACGAGGATCGAGCCCGGCTTGACCTGAGCACCGATGCGGATAATTCCCGATTCATCGAGATCGCGAAGCATATTCTCGCCGATATTCGGAATATCGCGGGTGATCTCTTCCGGCCCGAGTTTCGTATCGCGGGCTTCGATCTCAAGCTCCTCGATGTGGATCGAAGTGTAATAGTCTTCCTTAACAAGCTTTTCGGACACCAGAATAGCATCCTCGAAGTTGTATCCACGCCAAGGCATAAACGCGACCATCACGTTCCGGCCGAGAGCAAGCTCACCGCGATCCGTACATGGGCCGTCAGCAATGACAACACCTTTTTTGACACGTTCGCCAACTACTACAATTGGTCGCTGATTAATACAGGTGTTCTGATTCGAACGCTTGAATTTGACCAGCGAGTAAATATCCGCCGTAACTTCACGCGAGATCGTCCCGTCAACCTGGTGATCGGCTTTAACGATAATGCGTTCCGAATCTACGTAATCGACGACACCGTCGCGTTTTGCGATGACGACCGCTCCCGAATCGCGGGCCGCGATCTTTTCCATACCGGTTCCTACATACGGCGATTCGGCACGAAGAAGCGGCACCGATTGGCGCTGCATGTTCGAACCCATCAGGGCACGGTTGGCGTCATCATTTTCGAGGAACGGGATCAGTGAAGCGGCCACCGAAACGAGCTGTTTCGGCGACACGTCCATGTACTGAATGTTGGTTCGGTCGGCGGTGATAAATTCACCCTTTTGCCGTGCGGCGTTACGCTCGTTGACGAAATTGCCTTTCGAGTCGAGTTCGATATTCGCCTGCCCGATGATCCATTTATCTTCTTCCCAAGCGGTCAGATAAAACGGGAACGGATCGAAGTCGGCCTTTTTCTGACCGTCCTTTAATTTAGTGTTTGCCGCCTCTACATCCTCGACCGGCACGTGCTCACGCGGCTTGAAGCCGGTATCGCCGCCGTTGTTGATCCGGACGTATTCGATAACGCGGCCGTCAACCACACGCCGGTAAGGCGATTCGATGAAGCCGAATTCATTGATACGGGCGAAACACGAAAGCGATGAGATCAGGCCGATATTCGGGCCTTCAGGGGTCTCGATCGGGCAAATGCGGCCGTAATGCGTCGGGTGGACGTCCCGGACTTCGAATCCCGCACGTTCGCGAGATAGACCGCCTGGCCCCAGTGCGGAAAGACGCCGTTTGTGCGTAATTTCGGAAAGCGGGTTCGTTTGATCCATGAACTGCGACAACTGCGATGAACCGAAGAACTCGCGAACGGCTGCCGTTACCGGCTTGGCGTTCACAAGATCGCGGGGCATCGTGGTAAACATGTCCTGTTGAATGGACATTTTTTCCTTGATCGCGCGTTCCATGCGTTCGAGGCCGATGCGGAACTGATTTTCGAGCAATTCACCGACCGCGCGGACGCGGCGGTTGCCGAGGTGATCGATGTCATCCTGGCTATAATGCTCGTGGTCCTTTTTCATCCGAAGCAGGTAATTGACGACCTCTACAAAATCCTTTGCTTCGAGAAGCGGATCCTCGATCTTGTCCTTTTCAGGACGGCCCATTTTGATGTTGAACTTCAAACGTCCGACACGCGACAGGTCGAAGCGTCGTGCATCGAAGAACATTCCTTCAAGTAAATGGTAAGCGGTTGGAACCGTCGGCGGATCGCCCGGACGCATTTTGCGGTAAATTTCGAGCAGTGCATCGACCGGTTTAGTGATCGCGTCCTTGCGAAGCGTATTGGTGATGACCTCGCCGATCACATCGTTCTTCGGGAAAAATACTTCGAAGCTGGCGACTTCTTCCTCAATGATCTGCTGTATTTTAGCCGCAATTATTTCGGTGTTCGATTCAATTATGACTTCGCCGGTTTCTGTGTTAACGACATCGGTAAGGGCATAAGCGCCTTCGAAATCGTTCGGCGAAACCTCTACCTTATCGCGGCCAAGCTTTCTGAGTTCAGCGATAGCTGACTTCGTAACCTTCTTGCCGACGCGGGTGATCTCTTCCTTCTTATCTTTAATGTCCTCTTCGGCACGCATACCGACGAGGTTAGAATCACCGCTTTCCTTTACCTTAACGTAAAGCTTTCCTTTCTCGACGACTGCTTCATCGACCGTGTAAAACAATTTCAGAATATGGCCGTTCGAATATTCCGCGTTTTTTACGACCTCTTCAAGAATGCTGTCCGACACGCTTTTCATATCGATCTGCGGATTCAGCCACAATCCGAGAGCACGCAAAAAGATCGTCGCGAGAATTTTTCGCTTGCCTAAGCGGGCGTGGAGAATTCCCTTCTGATCGTATTCGAATTCCACCCACGAACCGCGGTACGGAATGATCTTCGCCAAATATTCGTCATGGTCGCCCTTAAAGAAAACGCCGGGCGAGCGGTGAAGTTGCGAGACGATCACGCGTTCCGTTCCGTTAATAATAAACGTGCCGTTTTCCGTCATCAGCGGAATCTCGCCGAAGAAAACATCTTCTTCCTTAATGTCGCGGATGGTCGAAACTCCGGTTTCGATGTCTTTATCATAAACAGTCAAGCGGATCTTGACCTTGAGCGGGACACTGTATGACATGCCGCGTTCCTGGCATTCCTGCTGGTCGTGCTTGTGTTTCAGGCCAACCGGCTCACCGCAGTTCGGGCAAAGCTTCGGGCGCACCGAATTGAACGTGCCGCAACTGTTACAGAGCACTTCCGCCGGATTGAACGGATCGACTTTAATTTTATTACCGCATTCCTTACAATTCGCACGCAGATGCTCCAAACCTTCGAGGTTTCCGCATTTGCACTGCCAATTGCCGATCTGGAATTCGACATATTCGAGCATCGCCGTTTCGCGGAAATCGGAAACGGGAAAGATCGATTTGAAAACCGACTGCAGCCCGACATTCACGCGTTCTTCCGGGATCAGGTCCATCTGGAGAAAGCGGTTGTATGATTCTCTCTGTACTTCAATCAGATTCGGAATCTGTGCCGTTGTATAAATTTTCGAAAAGTCCACGCGCTTGGGCGATTGGCTTGTCCGGCGTCCCAGGCCGTGTGCGTTATTCTGAAGCGGATTATTGATCATAATGTTAAATAACAGGTGCGGAAGAAAAATACTTGTTGATTTATCCGGGCGGAATTGCTACGATTCCCCAGTCAAACCAACTCCCAAAATTTTCAAGAAAAAGACGGCAAATGCGGTCGAGGGTAAAGTATGCCCAGACCGCTTTTGAAGCAGCTAAATGCTGTATATTCGAGCGTGCCGAAAAGGGACACCAACTCTCCACTAAATGCGAGAAATATCGCCGTTAAAACCCGTGATAAGCGAAGTTTCACCTAAACCGGACGAAACGTATTGACCGACCGTCCAGCTTAACAAGAATAATACTAAACTTCAACCTGCCGCAATATGATGCGGCAGGTGAAGTTCAGGTTTACAAGAAAATTATTTGAGTTCGACAGAAGCTCCGGCGTCCGTCAATTTAGTCTTGATCTCTTCGGCTTCGGCGGCGGAAACGCCTTCCTTAATAGCCTTCGGTGCACTGTCAACCAGATCCTTCGCTTCCTTAAGCCCAAGACCGGCAACAACTTCACGAACGACCTTAATGACGGAAATCTTGTTTCCGCCGGCTGAGGTAATGATCACGTCGAACGTGTCCTTCTCTTCAGCAGCGGGAGCAGCATCGCCTCCGCCGGCAGCAGCAGCAGGTGCGGCGGTGGCCGCAGCAGCGGAAACACCGAAAACTTCTTCCAATTCCTTAACCAATTCCGACGCTTCGAGAAGCGTAATTCCTTTTAAATACTCGACTACTTCATCTTTTGTAATTGCCATGATTTTATATATTCCTCCGAATAGGGTTCTGTGTTTGAAAGGATAAAGAATAAAGGATAAAGGCAAAGTTTAACTTCGCCGGTCCTTAACACCTCATCCACTGTTATGCGATCCGGCTACAGATTTTTGCGATCAGCTTTTTCCACCTTTCGCCTTTATCCTTTCGCCTTTCGCCTTTCGCACTGCCGCGAGAACCCACGGGACGCTTATTCTCCGGGTTGCATCACCATCGAATATCGTGTCCGAGCAGCAAAGGCGACCTGACAAATCGCCCTCGCTCGTTTTCCTTGAGTACGGCTTAGCGGACTTCGCAGTCTGCGATTTCAAATTTGAGATCTTAGATCTCAAATAAAAACTTTGTTATTCCGGCTTGTCGTCCGCTTCCGGCGCCGGAGTTTCATCGGCACTTTCGGCAGGAGTTTCGGCCGGCGCATCGGGAGCAGCTTCTACCGCCGCTTCCGGTGCTGTTTCTTCAGCTTTGGCTACCGGAGCAGCCGCCGCTTCGGGGGCCGCTTCAACTGCCGGTGCTTCGGGGGCCGCTTCAACTGCCGGTGCTTCAACAACTTGTTCAGCAACGGCCGGTGCAGCTTCTTCAGCTTTTACTTCCGCGGCCGGTTTAACCTCCGCTGCAGGTGCATCCGTTTTTGCGTCCCCGATCTGTTTGATAACAACGGCCAGGTTACGCGGTACGGCATTGATAACCGTAACTATACGCTGGGCCTGAGCATTGATGACGAACAGGATCTTCGAGATAAGCTCTTCTTTCGACGGCAGGCTGGCGATGGATTGGACCTGTGCCAGATTTACCACTCGGCCTTCGACTATTCCGGCTTTAAAGGTATAAACATCGGCGTTTTCCTTTACGAATTTTGATACGGCCTTCGACAAGATGACCGGATCGCTGTCGGTCCAGGCAAGTGCGGTCACGCCTTTGAAATATTCCGAAGCATCTTCGAACGGCGTTCCCTTAACGGCGATCCGCGCCAAAGTGTTTTTGACTACCTGATAGTTAGCACCGGCATCACGAAGCTGGTTGCGAAATTCCTGGTCTTTATTGACCGTCGCTTTACTAAAGCTGACGAGCATTGCGGATTTCGAACTCTGCAGCTTCTCTGTGAGGGCGGTCAGATCTCTTTGTTTTGTTTCTCTTGATTTCATTATTTTCCTCGCACCTCACTTATTAAGCGTATGCCAATTCGTCGAGCAGCACGCCCGGGCTCATTGTTGCCGCTAAGTTGATCTTCTTTAAGTAACGTCCCTTCGCGGTCGTCGGCTTGGCCTTCATTACGGCGGTGATCAACACACGCGTATTTTCCATCAGCTTGGCGTCGTCAAACGACACTTTGCCGACGGGCGTGTGAATAACGCCCGTTTTATCAACGCGATACTCGACCTTTCCGGCCTTTGTTTCTCGAATGGCCGTTTTCACGTCCATCGTTACCGTTCCTGTTTTTGGATTGGGCATCAGGCCTCGAGGACCGAGAACTTTACCTAATTGGCCGACCTTGCCCATCATATCGGGCGTTGCGATCAGGGCGTCGAAATCCATCCAGCCGCCTTTGATCTTTTCGACCAGTTCATCGCCGCCCGCCAGATCGGCACCGGCTTCTTCGGCTTCGCGAATCTTATCGCCCTGCGCGATAACGACAACTTTCTTGTCTTTGCCGCCCAACCCGTGCGGCAAAACGATCGTCCCGCGAACGAGCTGATCGGCTTTACGCGGATCGACTCCGAGCCACATCGTCAATTCAACTGTTTCATCAAACTTTGCAAAAGCAATTTCTTTGAGCTTTGCAACCGCTTCTTCAAGCGTGTGTTTCTTATGCAGCTCTACTTTTTCGAGCGCTGCAAGATAATTCTTTCCTCTTTTCATTTTTCCTCCAGGTATTAACGAACGCGTAAGCGTTCTCCCTTATGATGAATGTAGACATTCATCATTTTGAATTTAGACAACCGTCAAACCCATCGACTTTGCCGTTCCCTCGATCGTCTTCATAGCCGCCGCGAGGTTGGTCGTGTTGAGATCCGTCATTTTCTTTTTGGCGATCTCTTCGATCTGGGCTTTTGAAATAGTTCCGGATTTAGTTTTGTTAGGTGTTCCCGAACCCTTAGCGATTCCCGAAGCCTTTCTCAAAAGGTCGGCCGCCGGCGGAGTTTTCGTTTCGAATGTGAAGGAGCGGTCCGCGTAAACTGTAATGACCACCGGAATTTTCATATCCGGGTCGTCGTTTTGCGTTTTGGCGTTGAACGCCTTGCAAAACTCCATGATGTTCACGCCATGCTGACCCAAAGCCGGCCCGATGGGCGGCGCCGGATTCGCCTTGCCGGCGGGAATCTGCAATTTGATATAACCTGTTATCTTCTTAGCCATAATATTTTTCGATTAACAATCCCAAATTTCTCCGGGAATGTCCTCATTTTGCAAGAGTAACGCGTTTACGCGTGAAGCAAGTTTGCAATAAACAATTTCTAATTCGCAACGCTTTTCACGCGTAAAAGCGTTACTCTTACGCTACTCTTCTTCCGCAAACGTAACTTTTTCTACTTCGAGAAATCCCAGCTCATACGGCGTCGAGCGTCCGAAAATCGTGATCGACACTTTCAGCGTCATCTTGTCCTCGTTTACTTCCTCGACCTTGCCGGTAAAGCTCGCGAAGGGGCCGGATTTGATTCGGACAACTTCGCCGTTCTCATATGTAAACTTCGGTTTCGGCTTCTCGGTCGCGATCTCAATGTTTTTAACGATCTGATCAACTTCTTCCTGCGTCAAAGGCGTCGGCTGCTTGCCGCCAAGGAAACCCGTTACCTTCGGCGTCGATTTGATCGCATGGAAGACGTTATCGGGGATCTTTCCTTTTTCGTCGCACTCGATTTCTACGAGGACGTAGCCGGGATAGAACATTCGCGACGATTCAATTCGCTTATTGCCGCGCATCTCGACGACCGTTTCCTTCGGCAGTAAAACTTCGGTGATCTGCTCGGCCAGCTCCATATCACGAATGCGGGCGCCGAGACTCTCAACTACCTTATTTTCATGCCCGGAATATGTGTGGATAAAATACCACTGCTTCATTTAAAGTCCTTATATACCGGCTATCTTATTGATCTTATTGACCAGCCACGTCAGCCCATCCAGAAGATAAACCCACGTATAATCAACAACGAATAAATACGCTGCAAAGAAAATTACCGCGATAATCACAATGATCGTCGTGTTCTTTACATCTTCTGACGAAGGGAACGTCGTCCGGTCAAGCTCTTCACGAGTATGCCGGATGAATTCTCCAACGCTTTCTTTTTTTGCACCTTTATCCGAGGTGTCGACAGCTTCCGCCACTGGTATTTCTCCTATATTTTGAAAATGGCAGGGGTAGCAGGACTCGAACCCGCACCTAAGGTTTTGGAGACCTCCATGCTAACCATTGACACCATACCCCTCTACGAGTCGAGAGTTTTAGAGTCAAGAGTCGTGAGTCGGATTTTACTCCTGCTCACGACTCTTGACTCGCCACTCTGGAACTCATCTATTTGTTCTCTTTGTGCAAACGGTGGCAGCGGCAGCGGCGGCAAAACTTGCTAAGTTCAAGCCTGTTCGGCGTGTTCTTTTTGTTTTTCGTCGTCACGTAATTTCGCTCTTTGCACTCGGTGCACTGTAAAATTATATTATCTCTCGGCATAAATTCTCTTCCGTTCTGAGTTCACGCTTCAGCGTGTCTTCGGCGTAGGTATAAGACACGCTGTGAAGCGTGAACTCATAACCAAACTATTCCACAATATCCGACACGGTTCCTGCACCAACTGTTCTGCCGCCTTCACGAATGGCGAAGCGCAGGCCCTTTTCCATTGCGATGGGGGCGATCAGTTCGATCTCCATCTGGATGTTGTCGCCGGGCATAACCATCTCGACTCCGGCCGGAAGGTGTGCGACTCCGGTGACGTCCGTTGTCCTAAAGTAGAACTGCGGGCGGTAGCCGGTGAAGAAAGGTGTGTGGCGTCCGCCTTCTTCTTTTGTCAGCACGTATGCTTCGGCCTTGAACTTTGTGTGCGGCGTGATCGTGCCAGGTTTGGCAATGACCTGTCCGCGTTCGATCTCTTTTCGCTCGACGCCTCTCAGCAGCAGTCCGACGTTGTCTCCGGCCATTCCCGAATCCAGAAGCTTCTTGAACATCTCGACTCCGGTCACAACCGTGTTGCGGGTGGCCTTGATGCCGATGATCTCAACCGTTTCGTTGATGTTGATCTTTCCGCGTTCGATACGTCCGGTAGCGACCGTGCCTCTACCTTGAATGGTGAAGATGTCTTCGACCGGCATCAGGAACGGCTTGTCGATTTCTCTGGCGGGCGTCGGGATGTAATCATCGACAGACTGCATCAGTTCGTCGACCTTTGCTTCCCATGCCGCGTCGCCTTCGAGTGCTTTCAATGCCGATCCCTGGATAATCGGGGTGTCGTCGCCGGGGAACTCGTAAGACGAGAGCAATTCTCTGATCTCCATCTCGACCAGCTCGAGCATCTCGGCGTCGTCCACCATATCGACCTTGTTCATGAAAACAACCATCGACGGAACTCCGACCTGGCGTGCCAGCAGGATATGCTCGCGTGTCTGCGGCATCGGGCCGTCCGTAGCCGCTACTACCAATATAGCTCCGTCCATCTGGGCGGCACCCGTGATCATGTTCTTGACATAATCGGCGTGGCCCGGGCAATCGACGTGCGCGTAATGGCGGTTAGGCGTTTCGTACTCAACGTGCGCCGTAGCAATGGTAATTCCGCGTGCCTTTTCTTCAGGCGCATTGTCGATCGAATCGAACGCCCGGACGACGATCTTCGGATTGTGCTTCGACAGCACCTTAGTAATCGCCGCCGTCAATGTCGTCTTTCCATGATCCACGTGCCCGATAGTTCCAATATTCACGTGCGGCTTGCTGCGGTCAAATTTTTCCTTGCTCATAATTTTTTATCTGCCCTGCAAATTATTTCTTTTGTATTCCCAAATATTTTTTGATGTGCTTTGCAAGCTTTTCATCAACTTCATTGTGCCGGGGAACCGGCTGTTTTATTCCATTCTTAGGATTAAAGTAAATATCGTGACGCGATCCGTTCCTAAGCAATACGCAGCCCTCGGCGGCTAATTGCCTGATCAGATCCTTTCGCTTCATATACGAATTTCTTTGACCTGATATTCAGTCGGCACCTCATCCATCGCCATTAGGAGAAACGCATCCTTAATATTTTCTTCCAACTCTTCCAGCGACTCGCCCTGAGTCATTATCTCCGGATGTTCCAACAGCTTGCCCAGCCAAAATTGGTCTGACTTCCAATAGACCATCGTCATTTTCGTATCTGCGCCGCCTAACATAAATATCTGGAGCCCAAGGCGGGATTTGAACCCGCGACCTCATCCTTACCAAGGATGCGCTCTACCCCTGAGCTACTTGGGCGAGTTTTCAAACCCAACAATTGCCCCAAAAAAATTGGAGCGGGAGACGAGACTCGAACTCGCGACATTCAGCTTGGAAGGCTGACGCTCTACCAACTGAGCTACTCCCGCAATCTGAAGGATAAAGGCAAAAGGAGAAAGTAAACTCTTCACTTTATCCTTTATCCTTTTGCCTTTATCCTTTCCCTCTGGTGCATGGGGTAGGATTTGAACCTACGTAGGAAATTAATCCGACGGGTTTACAGCCCGTTGCCTTTGACCGCTCGACCACCCATGCATATATTTTTAGTTGTCAAAACCACCGGCTTTTTGAGCCGATTAGCAAACTCCCAATTCTAGCGGAACATTTCTTAACTTGCAAGTCGCGATTGGCAGGTTTAAAGCGAGGTGAATACGCTAGCAGTATTTTCAAGTACCGACAAAAAGTCGTTGCTTACTTCCTGGGTAAATCGCTTTCAAATTTCACAGCCTCATCAGTAACGTGCACGGCATATTTAAGCGCGGTGTTTATTTTCTCAACGTCAAAAATCGCATTCCCTTTAAAACTGTTTCCATCGTAGAACTCTCCTTCGACGTAAATGCCAGACAAATCGCCTTTCGGCGGAGGGACCGAGAGCCGTATTTCGGTGCCCGGCTGCAAGTCGAGCACCAAGAATTTATCTGAACAACTAAGCCTTAAATTTCTAATGACACTACTCGTTTTATTCGCAAGAAGGATTTCCTGATTATTCGTAAATTCGCGCAGATCTGCTTCATGATAAAACTGTATAACGTTTTCACCTATCCATCGATGGTTCGGCCATCCCTCCTCGAAAGATGTGTCCAATGAATCGCCTAAATGCAGGCTTTGGCCCGTCCAAAAAGGCTTTCCTTTTTTCAGCACATCGAAACCAACCTCAACCGTAAAAAATGCAGGCCTTTCTTTCTGACCGGATAGGTGAATCGTGTATAAGCCGGACGGTGAGTGTGTCGTAAAAAACACAGATGGCTCAACGGCAATTTTGTAAAGGGCGCTAGCAAATACAATCGCTGAAAATGCAATAACGATAAAAGTTCGCCATTTAAAGAAGTATATTTCCGACATATGTTTCTTTCTATTTAGTACCTTTCGCCCGCGGGTGAAACTTTTCATAAGATTTACGTAGATGTGCATCCGTCATATGCGTGTAAATTTGCGTCGTTGAAATATCTGCATGACCAAGCATCTGCTGAACCGACCGTATATCCGCGCTGTTTTGAACGAGATGTGTTGCAAAACTGTGGCGGAGCGTGTGCGGCGAAACGTCTTCGAGGCCGCATTTTTCGGCGTATTGCTTGATGAATCCGTGGATCATTTGCCGGTGAATCGGCATTCCGAGCGGCGTGACAAACAGATTCTGCACCTCGATATTTTCTTTTTGCCGCCGTAGCACGAGATAGCTTTTAATCCATTCTATCGCGCTCGAACCAACCGGCACACGCCGCGTCTTGCCTCCCTTTCCTTTGCAGGTCAGGATGCCGGCGTCGATGTCGATGTCATTGATCCGCAGAGTTACGACCTCAGACACGCGAAGGCCTGAGGCATACATCACTTCTAAAATCGCCTTATCGCGCAGCCCCGTTTCGGTCGAAACATCCGGAACCGCCAGCAAAGAATTTATGTCGTCCTTGTTTAGAAACTTCGGCAAATACAGCCCTTTTTGCGGAGCCACCAGATCATCGGCAGGACTCTTTTCAATATGCCCTTCGATCATCAAAAACTTATAAAAACCGCGAAGCGCGCTCAACAGCCTCCGCTTCGAATTCTCCGATAATTCCATCCGCGAAAGATCCATCAGCCATTCGCGCAAATCCTGTCGCGTTAAAGCCAACAAATCAAAACTATTTTTCTTAGCCCAAGCGCTTAGCTTCTCCAAATCGCGCTCGTAAGCTTCAAGCGAATTTTTCGCCAGGCCTTTTTCAACGCTAAGGTACGAAAGATATTCTCGGATGAAGTTACGGTTCACAATCAAATCCTATCATCAATCACTCGCTGGGTATTGTCGATTCTTTGTCGTTGTGGAATTGTTCGGGACAACCGCTCGTCTCGTGTAGGATTGAATGATTATTTCGAAGCGAAGTCCAGGCCGCCCGCCGGGCCAAACTCCAGGAGCGAACGTCGGTCGGCTGTGCTAGTTGCCGGTAACGATAGTGAACTGCCGAACCCACCTCGCATCGGTCTTCTATCGTCATATTCGCCAATCCTTCGACCAAAGCCGGGATCGCGTCATCACTTAGGCTTGAATTATAGAACGCGTCAAATTCACGACCTTGCTGCATCAGGCGGACATTTGTGCGGACGATGAATTCATCAGGGTTGAGAAAATGGGTTCCGGCCAATACAAAGAACGCCGACCAGAGAGCGGCCCAGGCAAAATATTGCCGTGCGCCGCGTAGAACCGTTATGCCGAAAATAACAAAGATCACCGCCAGCCAGATCATGAAGATCATCGGATAAAGGCGTACCGTCGTTAATCCGTAACCTAAATTGCCGGTCAGCAGGAACAAGCGTTGCGCAGCAGATGCCATTATCACGAACAGGAGTACGATCTGGATTCCAGCCAGAACTCGAAATATCGTTTCATTCTCGGGCTTGTCTTTCCGGAGAAGCCAATGAGACAAAAGCAGAATCGGCAGCACCAGAGCGGCTACGGCGACGAGTTCCCCGAAACCACGGCGTGCGTATTCGGCCAGTTTGAAATCGGGCGTGTTCTGGACCAATTCAATGCCGCCGAAAAGGTACGGCACTTGAACGATCACAAAACTAAGGAACAATAGATTGATCAATCCAAGCACGATCGTTGTCTCAACTGCCCCGAGCGTAAATGCCTGCGGTATGAGCGAATTATCGAAATTCTGCCAATCGCGTTTTTTTGGCTGCGGCTCCTGCTCCGTTTGAGGGACGTCTTCCTTATTTATATGTTCAAGAATTGTCGCGTTTCCGGGCAAGGCGTCGGCATTTATGGTTTCTTCCAACCGGACCTTGTCGAATGCGCTGGAGTGCGGCGAATTAGGATTAATGCTCAAACCATTATTCTCCGCAGCGGCTTTATGCGACCCGATTTCAAATAAAGCACCGCGAAAATATCCTGCAGTAAGCCAAAAGAAAATAACGGTCAGCAAGAGGTGGGAAAATACCGTCTCGGCGGACTTATTAAAAATTCCCTCGATCATTCCCTCAAAAGCCGCGTCAGCGGCCGCGAACAAGGCCCCAAAGATGATCAATATCGGTAATGCGATAGCGATGCCTTTTAATGCGGAAACGAGATGATTCGACCATCCCGTTTTAACAGTATCTTCCCACTCAATATCCGACGCCAGCACCGCCGCCGGCCCAAATGCGGAGTTCAGTCCAGCCCATACAAATCCCGCAAAATAATGAAAGACACCCGAATTCTGCACAGAAAGTTTCAGTGCCGGAAGCATCAAAACGCCCATTATCGTGAGAATTGCAAGCGTGTCGTAAACGTGAAGTTCTTCCGAATCGCGCCAGGAGAACATCGCCGCAAAAAACACCATCGCACCGTATAAAGCGATGTTCTGCCGAGTCAGAAATTCCGGCTTCCGCCGAACGACCAGCATCGTCATCGCCGCAACGAAAACCGCTACAAACAGCGATGCATTCAGACCCCACGGCGTTTCACGCAGCAAAACATTGCCCAGAATGCCAATTAAACCCGCAACCCAAAGTATTTCGATTCCTGTTTTTGTTCGTTCGTTCATAAATTTGTTAGGCTCGCGGCCTTTCATCTATCGAATTTCATTAAAGCTTACTTTTTTGTTCATCACGTTCCAGTACAGAAATAAATCGCCAACCCTTTTCGTCCCGATCAAACGAGCCCAGAAACTTTGCCTCTCTTGGCTTTTCTTTATTGGCTTCGCTCAAATCCCGCTTTTGAATATCCAAATAGAATTTGTCGTGACTTATATCTCCGCTTAAAAAATATTCGCTCGGCGATATTAAATAAATATTCATGCGACTATTACCTCCCGAATCAGCTGCAACTTCTCGTCTGATTATTTCTTTTTTACCAATTCGTAACAGCAGAATTCTTTCGTATTCAGCCAGAAAAAGATGAATAGCGCGTCTTTCAAGAACTATTTCGACGGACGTATTAGGAATTTTGTAGATTGCCTCAGTTGAATAACTCGATTTTCCTAACACAATTAGATGAAAACTCTCGTACACAATGTCGAGAGATACGATTAACAAAATTGAGAGAACAAATGGCAATAATAATTTCGCAGGGCTCATGTTAATCAACTCTTTTCATCGCTTTGATTAAAGCTTCCATGTGATTTAAATACCTTTCGAGCGCTTTTATGCCTTCCGCCGTTATTTTGTACTCAGTCAGCGGCATCCGGCCCTTGAAGGATTTTTCATAGGTTACATAGCCTGCCTCTTCCAGCTTACGCGCGTGGACGCTGATGTTGCCGTCGGTTGTGTTCAGTAGATTTTTCAGGTCGGTAAAGCTGAGTTTTTCATTCGCGGCTAGGGCGCTGATAATGCCGAGGCGCATTCGTTCGTGAATGACCTTATCGAGCTCTCCGGAAACCGTCTCGGCGGCTTTTTCGATCCGCAACGATTGCGCGGCATTTCCGGTTTTCTTAATCGCTAAATTTTTTCTCGACATATCTTTAAATCTTTTGACCGCGAATAACGCGAATCGGCGCGAATGAAGAAAAATTGAATTCGTTTTTATTCGCGCCTATTCGCGTTATTCGCGGTCAAATTCCTAACCGCCGTACTTTTTCGCGATCACCGCTCCGAATACGATGTGCAGCAGCCCGAAGCCCAGAGCCATCAGCCAATCCGAATACATCGCCGGGACAAAAAATGCTAATCCGCCAAGAAGCATAAAAAGCCAGCCCATGATCGAAACGGCCTTGACCGAGAACATTCCGCCGCAAACGACCGCCGCGCCGTACAGCATCAGCCAAACGCCGACGATCATGTCCTTGTCCGTCCCGAGGCGAAGCAGGGCAAATGTCAGCACGGCTCCGCAAATAAGCGGCGGAATAAATCCGAGTGCAAATTTCTTGGCCGGTGCGGACATCAGCGAAGTTTTTGCGATCTTCGATTTTTGCCACATCGCGAATAGACCGATCACAAATGCCAGTCCGGCTTCGGCCAGCCACGTCATCTGCCAGGCACGAAAATCCGTCTGCATTCTCGCGATATAAGCGGCGGCGATCGCGGTGACGCCCATCAAAATTCCGCCGTAACCCGGAACCGCCGTAAAATGCGTCGAACGCTCCATCGTTTCGCGGATGTAGCGAAGGTTGTCGAGGGCTTTGTCGCTGATATTTATCGGCTCATTTGCTTTGGGGATTTCTTTGCGGATCGGTTGTAGCTTCGCCATATTTAGAAATTAAGATATGTCAAGTTATTGTCTTTGTCAAGTACTTTTTATTGTAAAGTAAAATCGCGTTTTGATTCATGCCCCTCGGACGGCTTCTTAATAAGCAACAAAGGCGACTAAGCTCATAACGCTCTCTATTTTTTTAATTTTTCCTGAGCGTTTACGATGTCGCCCATTTTATCAACAGGCAGTGCGGTTGGATCGGTGATCGAATAGGTAAGCCTGGCCTTTTGCATATGGAAATTGTTGCCGTTCCATTTATAGCTGGTCCGCGTGAAAAATATCGGGCAGCATAGCTGTTCTTCATCACCTGTGATCTTACCTGTTTCAACTTCGCCTAATAGAAAGCGGTCCTGACCGTACAATTCCACGACGAGTTCGCCGTTTTCAAATCGGAGATCTTTCAAGCCGCCGTCGGCTCGGTCGCCGGTGCGGAAATACCAGAGCAAATCCGGTTTGTCTTCCTTCCATGCATAAATGTAAACGAACTGCGGGATGGCAGCTCCGGTCGTTTCGACCTTTAGAATAACGATGGCTTCATCCTGCGCATCGCCGGTAATGTCAAGATATTTGGTGGTTACATAAGACATTCCGATCCGCCGCCGCGAACGCCGCTCGATCTTTTCTTCATCGCTCATTTCTTCATCGATAGCGACAGATACGGGAACTAGGTAGCCGTTTATCAATGTGATGTCGATTTGATCCGGATTCTGCCAGCCGCGCGGCAGCGGATAGGAAAAATTTTTGAAATCGAATTTTCCGAGCGATGAAGAAGTTGTTTTATTCCGATCGTCTAGGATCTCAGCCTGTAGGTTTGGGAAAGGCGACGCCGGAACTTCCGCTTTCGGTTCGGTGTAAGCTGCGGATGGCTGTATCTCAGCGAGCGGCGGATTATTCTCCGCAGCCGTTTGGCACGAGCTTAAAGACAAAAGAAATGCAATAGCGAGGCAGCCCGCTATTTCTTTCGGTTTAATATTCATCAGGTTGGTGCGTACAACAGGCTGCCGGGCCTGTTCGTTCTATAGGCTACCGCAGGTTATGCCCTGGTCAAACTTCTGTATTTGAGCCGGTGGGGTTGGTCGGCATCGACACCGAGACGCGATTTTTTGTCCTGCTCGTATTCGCTGTAATTTCCGTCGAAATATTCGACCTTCGAATCGCCTTCGAACGCGAGAATGTGGGTGGCGATCCGGTCCAAAAACCAGCGGTCGTGGCTAATGACCACGGCACATCCGGCGAAATTTTCAAGGGCTTCCTCCAGTGCACGCATCGTGTTCACATCGAGGTCGTTGGTGGGCTCGTCTAACAGTATAACATTTGCACCCGATTTCAACATCTTGGCAAGATGAACGCGGTTGCGCTCGCCGCCGGAAAGCTGCCCGACGCGTTTCTGCTGGTCGCTGCCGGAGAAATTGAACTTCGACACATAGGTCCGGGCATTCATTTCACGCTTTCCGAGCGTTACGAAATCGAGGCCGTCGGATATTTCGTCGTACAGCGTTTTGTCGGCATTCAGGCTGTCGCGGGATTGATCGACATAGCCGATCTTGACCGTCGAGCCGACTTTGAAAGTACCGGCGTCCGGCTTATCCTGTTCTGTAATAAGGCGGAAAAGCGTCGTTTTACCTGCACCGTTCGGGCCGATAACGCCGACGATGCCGCCGGGCGGAAGCGAAAACTTGAGATTTTCGAACAGCAGTTTATCGCCGTACGCCTTGGAAACTCCGTGGGCTTCGATAACGATATCGCCTAGGCGTTCGCCCGGCGGAATGTACAGCTCAAGCTCTTCGGAATGAGCTTCGGATTCAGTCGCGAGCATTTTCTCGTAATCGTTGATTCTGGCCTTCGATTTAGCGTGGCGGCCCTTCGGTGACATTCGAATCCATTCCAATTCGCGTTCGAGCGTTTTCTGGCGCTTGTCTTCGGACCGCGCCTCCTGGGCCAATCGCTGGCTCTTTTGTTCGAGCCATGACGAGTAATTTCCCTTGTAAGGAATTCCCTCGCCGCGATCGAGTTCCAAAATCCACCCGGCAATATTATCAAGAAAATAACGGTCGTGCGTGACGGCGATGATCGTGCCTTCGTATTTTTGCAGGTGCTGTTCCAGCCATCCGACTGTTTCAGCATCGAGATGATTTGTCGGTTCATCGAGCAGCAGAATATCCGGCTTTTGCAGCAGCAGACGGCACAAAGCAACGCGGCGTTTTTCACCGCCCGAAAGCGTTGCGACCGGAGTTTCCGGCGGCGGACAGCGTAGCGCGTCCATCGCCATTTCGAGCCGGGCGTCGAGATCCCAGGCATCCGCGTGATCGAGCTTTTCCTGAACTTCGCCTTGGCGTTCGATGAGTGCATTCATCGCGTCGTCATCCATCGGCTCGGCGAATTTAGCGTTGATCTCCTCAAATTCCTTGAGCAGATCGACCGTCGATTGCACCGCTTCCTCGACGATCTGCTGGACCGTTTTCGATTCGTCAAGCTTTGGCTCCTGCTCAAGATAACCGACCGAATAACCCTTCGAAAAAACGACCTCGCCGTTAAATTCCTTGTCGGTCCCCGCGATTATCCGCAGCAGACTCGATTTACCCGAGCCGTTCAACCCAAGCACGCCGATCTTCGCGCCGTAAAAAAAAGAAAGATAAATGTCCTTTAGAACAGGCTTTTTATCGTAAAATTTGCTGACCTTGACCATCGAGAAGATGATCTTGTTTGGTTCTATATTACTCATTGAAATTTGTCGTTGCCTTTATAGCAGATTACTCGTTAAAGATTCCTTAAATCTTTTGCTCTAAGTGTGATGCCTCATCGAAAGACCTTAGTCGATCAAACCAAAGAAAGTTAGCGTGTAAGTCCTTGGGTATTTCGAGTTGCTTTGTTGTCGCATCTCGGTTTAGTTCAATACGAACCTTCATTAAATGTTTCCCGGTGCCGTAAGGCAAACAAGAGTTAGCATAAAAGTATCGGTATTTTAGGCCAGGCAGCATATCGAAAGGTCGAATCTGCACGCATCTTTTCAACGCCAAATACCCCGGTCTCGAAACTCCAAATTGGAATTTCTTGAAAACATCATCAATCTCAATTTCCACAACCGCAAAATAATGCTCATCCTTTTCGAACACTTCAATGATTTCCGGCATTCCTTTGTGATTGTCCCGCATCAGATCACCCTGTTTCTAACCATTATCTTCTCTATTCTATCCCGCTTCACCTCAAACCCAATTCCGGGCAGTTCAGGTGCTACGATCGTTCCGCGTTCGGTAATCTCAACCGCAGGTTCGATTATGTCTTCGTGCCAATAGCGTTTGCTCGCTGACACGTCGCCGGGCAATGTGAAGCCTTCGAGCGTGGACATGGCAATGTTATGCGCACGGCCGATTCCGGATTCGAGCATGCCGCCGCACCAGATCGGGATTCCGGCGGTTCGGCATATTTCGTCGATCTGTTTTGCTTGAGTAAATCCGCCGACGCGGCCGAGCTTTACGTTGATGATGCGGCCGGCTTTTAGTTCGATCGCTTTGCGGGCGTCTTCGGGTGATTTTACGGACTCGTCGAGGCAGATCGGCGTTTTGATCTCAAGCTGCAGTTTCGAGTGGTCGAGCATGTCGTCGTGGGCCAGCGGCTGTTCGAACATCATCAGATCGAATGCGTCCATCCGCTTGAAAAGATCAATGTCTTTGAGCGTGTAAGCCGAATTAGCATCGCCCATCAGTAAAATATTCCCGAATTTCTCGCGAACCTGTTTGATGACATCGTAATCCCAATGCGGCGCGATTTTTATTTTTATCCTGCGGTAACCGGCATCGAGTTCGGTTTGAATTTTGCCGATCAATTGTTCGACCGAATCCTGGATACCGATCGAAACGCCGCATTCGGTCTCGTTCTTGACTCCGCCGATGTGCCGCCAGAGTGGAACACCCAATTTCTTCGCTTCCAGATCCCAACACGCCGTTTCGATCGAAGCTTTCGACATCCTGTGGCCGCGCGCCCATTTCATCGCATTCCATACGTCGGCCGCCGATACGAATTCCTTTCCTATCACCATCGGAGCGAGGATTTTCTCGACGGTCAGCCATGCGGAATCGGTCCATTCTTCCGAATATCCCGGCGTTTCACCGCAGGTGATCTCGCCCCAGCCTTCGTCACAGTCGGTATCTTCAACGCGGACGAGTGCGATCCGTCGTTCGTATGTGCGGCCAAAGCTGGTTTCGAAAAAATGAACGAGCGGAAGATTGATCTCAATGAGTTCGACGGATTTTATTTGGAACATAGCGGCAAAAATATAAGGTTAGAGATTGTCGCCGAAAATTGCAATCGGAACGGAAAGCGAATGTTTCATCCTTAAGCCGGGAACGAGAGCGTAAAATGCCTTTCTTATCGTATTACGATTGGTTATACTTGGAAAGCTGATCGCTCCTCCTAAAAATACAAATTTCGCTTTTATTTCAGCATCAAATACTCGGAGCTTTAAAAATCAATGTACGGTCACAATTCATCCTTCGCATTCCTGATCTCCATCGTTCTCGTTATCACGTTTTTTGCCGCGTCCTGTTCGGCACAGCAGACCGAAGAGCAGGCCCTGCAGTCGCTTCGTGAAATGACGAAGGACGGAAAGTTGCCGCCCGAAAGCGTCGTGGCGAATGTCGAATCGCGTTTTGCAGGCAAGCGTACCGGAGCTTTGGCAAAACTTCTTCGCGGGCGCATCCGTTTTGAAAACAACGATTTTGTCGGAGCGGCGGGAATTCTTAATTCAAACGATTTTCAGACGAAAACGAACCTCGGAGATTATGCTTTGTGGCTTCGCGGAAGATCGCTTCTGGCTGCGGGAAACCACGCCGAGGCGATGAATGTGTTCGCAAAACTGATCGGCGATTACCCCGAATCGATCAGGGCAAACGAAGCAAAACTGTATTGGGCCGATTCAGCGGTTCAGGCCGGCCAGGCGTCCAGGGTTGCGGAATTCCTGCGTGAATTGAATGACGGCAAAAATGCCGGAGCGCTTCTGCGAACGGCCAAAGCCTTCGAAGCACAGGGAAACCAGCCGGAAGCCATCAAATTTTACCGCCGCGTTTATTTCTTCGGCGCCGGTTCCGATGCAGCGAAGGAGGCCGAGAGTAAATTGACCCTGTTTGCCCAGCCGCTATCGCCGCAGAACGCCGAAGAGGCTCAGTCGCGTGCGGATAAGCTGTTTAACGCGAAAAACTACGTTACAGCCGACAAAGCTTACACTGAGTTCTTCACCGCATTCCCCGGGACAGCGACGCCCACCGTGCATTTAAGGCGCCTTACGGCATTAGCTAATTTAAGGAAAATGACCGAGGCCCAAAGTTCGTTCAACGCAATTCCGGCCTCTGCACCGGAAAAGGAAGAAGCTTATTACCAACTCGCCACGGGCTTTGCAAAGGCCCGACTTTGGCCGAACGCCCGGCAAACAGCCGTAGATATGCGGCAGAAATTTCCCAACGGAAAGCTCACGCCAAAGACCTGGGTCGATGCCGGAATTGCGGCCCGCGACGCGAAAAATAGGCTGGAAGAGTCCTATTTCTTTCAGGCTGCTCTGGCCGCGTTTCCGAATGCGGTAGAGGTTGCCGGTGCTCAATTCGAACTAGCCTGGAACGAGCACGAAGGCGGCAATTTCACACGCAGCTCGCAAATGCTGATCGAGCATCTTGCCCGTTATGCCGAAAAGGACACCACGAATCGCGGCAAGGCGGGATATTGGGCCGCCCGCGATTCCGAAAAAGCCGGGAAGATCGCCGATGCCTGTGCATTGTACGAAGGCGTTATCCATCGCTATTCGGCAAACTGGTATGGCCATCTCGGATTGGAAAAACTTACATCACTTAAAGGCCGCGGCCAATGCTCTTCGCCGCAGATATTCCCCGCCGGTTCGCTTGTGCCAAAGGCGGTCGCGAATCTGAAAACCGTAACCGTCGCCGCCGAGACATCTACTCCTAAAGAACTCGAACGCGCCGAAAAAAGCGAGCAGCTCAGCACTATCGGGCTGTTCGATTGGGCGATAGAGGAATTGGAAGAAGCCAAAAAGACCGCCCAAAATTCGCCTAAGATCAATCTTGCATTGGCAAAACATTACCGCCTGAAAGACAGCAACGTCAGTGCCCTGCTTGCTCTCGCCAAAAGCTATCCAGATTACGCCCAGATGTTTCCCGAGGAAATGGGCCGCGAAGAATGGGACATTTTCTACCCGCTGACGAATTGGGACCAGATCACCGCGTGGGCAAAAAACCGCAACCTCGATAAATACCAGGTCGCCGGACTCATCCGCCAGGAATCGGTTTTCGACCCTAAAGCCCGCTCCGGTGCGAAAGCCTATGGCCTGATGCAGCTGCTTCTTCCGACGGCTCGTCTCGTCGCCCGCTCATTCGGATCGACAGCTAATTTGTCGTCCGCCGAATCACTTTATCAGCCCGCATTAAACATCGAATTAGGCACCGGTTATATGCGTCAGCAGCTCGATAAATTCGGCCGCATCGAATACATGGCCGTCGCCTACAACGCCGGCCCCGGCCGCGTGAACCAATGGCGGCCGACACTTCCCGCCGAAATGGACGAATTCGTCGAGGCCATTCCCTTCAAGGAAACAAAAGGTTACGTCCAGGGCATCATCCGAAATTCCGCCCAATACCGGCGTCTTTATGATGAGAATGGAAACTTCAAACCGAACGTCGGGGCGCGGCCGCTGAGAGGCGAGATCGACTCAAAATCAAAAGACCAAATCGCCGCCGAATTCCCCGAAGTGGTCGTCGAAGGGCGGCGAGTTTCCGAATAGCGCAAAAACCTGCCCGGTCCAACTTTACGCCGACCTGTTTTTTCCGATTTCAGGTCTTTTTGAATGCAGTGCCCGTATTTATTGAGTTTGATACAGCGAATTGGCAGGCTTGATACAGCGATTCGGGTAGTTTGATACAGTGTTTCGGGCACTTTGATACAGTAAATCGCCGGCCGTTTTACTGTATCAAACTCTATTATTTCGGTAATTTTCGATCGAGGGTTTTCAGAAGCTCTTCGCCGCGAAGCTGGTAGCTGATACCTCCTGCTTTCCGCGATCAACAAAATAATGCTAACATCCTCGCAATCGGAGGCTAGTATTATGAAACACATACTTTTACTGATCTTTGTACTTTTATCCGCGCCCGTTGTTTTTGGCGGCGAGGGCGAGGAACGCAACAAGGCACTTGCACGGCGTTTTTACGAAGAGGTCTGGTTCACACGCAATACCGGGGCGGTTGACGAACTGGTCGCGCCGACCTATATCGTCCACGACACTGGCGGGCGGAAGAATGTGATGGAAACATCGGACGAACAAAAGAAGATCGCGGAATTCTTTTGGGAACGCGGCACCATGACCGGCTCGATCGATTACCAGATTGCTGAAGGCGACCTTGTCGCAACACGCTGGCAATGGCACTTCAAACCTGATGTCTGGTGGATGAAGATACTGGGCGGCGATGAACACATTCCGATCATAAACGTGTTCCGTTTTCGCGATGGAAAAATAGTCGAAATATGGAACCACCGCCACGACATAGACACCGGTAAGTCAACGTTCATCTTCTTAAAAGGCCTTATCGTCGGACTTCTCCCGGCCATCGCCCTGCTGATTTTCGCTTTCACGCTGTGGCGAAAACTAAGAAAACTGCGAGGAGCGGCAAACGAAGCTGCGGCCGTTTAGCTCTTGCTGTTCTAATAGACAGGAGAATTTACCTTTGCACGGATAACGGTTTCGATGTATTTGTCGGTGTTGAGGTCGAACATCCGCCAGATCTCGGCTTCGGTCTTGCCGTTGACCTCATCGAAAGTCAGGAACGAATTCACCTGCAAACGGTAGCTGCCCGCCTTGGCGGACGTCGCGGCAAGCAGCCAGACCATCTTCCCGTTCCTCACCCGGGTTAAGTGCTCGACCGCCTTCTCCAACCCGTCCGCCGCCCTCGGATCAAACACCGCCGTCAAATCCCCGGTCACTTCCAACCTGTCATAAACATGTCGCAACATGATTCCCCAACACCTCAAGTGGAATTATCGAGTGTTGAGCCTATAACACAAAATCACGCGGATGCAACAGAAATTCTTGAAATGTCGGCCGGGCTTATGAAATTAATGGAAAGCCCTAAATCAAATTGAACTCAAAGCTGCTATCAGACTTTTCGATTAGTTCCGATATCATTTTCTCGCTGCTGCGGTAATTTGAAATTCCCGCAGCAACGCCAACTGAAACTTCATGCCGCACCGCCAACAATCCATTCGGAATTAGAAGTGTCGATAAAGTAGATTCACTTACGCGGGGATGATGCCCACCTTCCTGTGAAGCTGTCAGAATTCTTTGTACAATGCCCGAAAGAAGGAAAGGAACTAGAAAGGCGATAGACTCGTTATCATTTTTCGATCGCAGCACAAAGAATTCGGTTGAACATACCAGAAGGGAGTCTTCGGACCACCCTTTTATTTCGCCATCGACAAACGCAACTTGACGCAGATAAGGTCTTAACCTTGAAATAATCACGTCATTCTCTTTAAGTATTTTCTTAGTACTACCTATTTCTTTAGGCCCGACAGAAACCTTTGGACTTGAAATAATGCCTTCGCGGGCATGCGAAGTATCAAGGATCAAATATCTTGCCTTTTGAGCTGACGCGGCAGATACAGTCTCCCGGACGACTGACGCAATTTCTAATAGATTTACCCCTTCGTTTCGGCCGAATAACTCCTCTGCGTTACGCCGAGGGTCGTATCGCTCTGGAGACAATACGTAAAAAGGCCCGAGATCATTTTGGGTCCTAACCGCGCAAACCGCCATGCGATCCTCCCATTGAGATTCCTTCCTTCTTGCAAAAGTCCGCGAAACCGTGTTCTATCTCGCCAAGGTCATGGGCGACATCATCCCATAAATGACCGGTGTTATTGTTTAGAGACTTCCAATTCCATTGACCTTTCGAATTCTTGCCATCCATTTCACTCACAGCAAAAAAAATGTTTTCATCAGATTCTGTTCGCTTGACATGTCGCTTTTGAGCAAACAAAACACTAGCCTTCTGATGTGTATGAGGTAAAAATGTATGCCTACCTAGCGACACTACCCCTAGTATTCGGGCTTGCTTTATAATCCACTCCCTCAGAAATCCAAAACTATCCGATGCAAATTTATTGTGCGGCAAAACAACGGCGATACGACCGCCCGGTCGCAAAAGATCTATACATCTTTCAACGAACAAGAGGTCTCGCTCAACCCTCAATTTTCCTCGCGCGACCCAGTAATTATCAAGGACCGACTTTTCTCTGATTTCGCCAGCGAACGGAGGATTTGTCACTATAATATCAAAACCGCCGTGGTTCCGGATACGAGTACGGACGACATCCTCAATCGAAAGAATTGAATCCTGCGAGGAACGTGAACTCCAGAGCGTTTGTTCCTTGTTAGGCATTAATAGACTATTAACCCTAAAAATATTCGAATTCCCATCGCCTGCTAGAATCATCAGAGCTTTAGCGACCTTAACCGCACGTCCATCAATATCAAAACCCCATAACCTATCCTTACAGTAGTCGATAATCTGCCGGTCATCTAGATGCTCATTCCGTCGCATATAATCAAGAGTGTGGAAAAGAAAGCCGCCCGAACCACACGCCGGATCTAGAACCGACTCATTTTGCTGTGGTGCGACCATTCGTACGCACATCTCAATTACATGACGAGGCGTAAAAAATTGCCCTTTTGAGCTCTTTGCAGACTTTGCAATTGTAAATTCGAAGAAACCGTCAATTACTTCTAATCCACTATTAAAAATCTTATGTTTTGAAAGAGCTTCGACGCAGATCGCCAGGTGCTCTGGTGTTAATAACGGGGTCTCAAATGCTTCTACGACGCCGATCCAATGTCGGCCTGCTTCACGGAGTAAGGAAGTCACCGCATCATATGTTTCTAACTCAGTACCATACGCGTGAAACCGCTTACCATCGTGAGATTTCTCATCCCATAGCTTCGCAATGACGAGTTTAAAAACCTCGTCAAATTCATCCGCTCCTGAGTTCGCAAGTACTAACTCTTCAAGCCGGAGAAAAACTGATTCGAAACTACCTAAAGTATTGAGGTGTCGTTTAGCCATCTTATATTAGGGGGAACTTTAACACACGCTAAGCACTAAAAGCAAGACACTCGTCGCGGAAGCACAAATATCCCAAATTGGGTTTAAGTTTATTTATAGTGAGAATATTGTTGTTAGATCGGATTTTAAGGCAATTACAGAATGAGTAGCATTCATGACCCGACATATATTGAGTTCGTTAGTCGCCTCCGCAATGAACGAATTAGGCAGAAACTTACGCAAAGTGAATTCGCCAAGAAGCTGGGGATGCGGCAGTCGTTCGTGGCCAAGGTAGAAACATGCGAACGGAGATTGGATATCGTTGAAGCTGCTTACTGGTGCATCACCCTAAATATAACCTTTCAAGAGGTCCTGCCAAAAGACCTTAGTAGCGTAATTCAACCGGCGTTCGAATTGTGAAGAAAGCCAAGCGAGAGTAAATAAAAATGCCTTCGATAAAAGACGTTGAGCAAGTAGAAGAATTAACGCAATTGCTAAAACCATTGATCGGCACGCAATTTAAGTCATTAACTCTTCCAGCACCCGCTCTAAAAGCATTCGAACCGTCTCAAATTGGAACTATTGTTGGCACCTTGATGGACGCACTAATACCTCACTTGCCCGACATTCCCCAAGTCGGATTACAGAAGCATGAGGGAATTTTAGGGGAGAGGGAAGGGTACCCTGATTATCGACACGTTTCTGGATTCCGTTTGGAATTAAAGCTTCTTTACACGGATAATGTCCAACTGGAAACAAAGAAGCCACCGACACGTAGGGAAGCTTCTGCTCGCCTGACTCAAAAAGTGACCTATAAGAACGTCGACCCCGAACTTGATGCAATGCTTCTGATCGCGTATCAGCTTCGTACTCATGTGGATGATCCACTACTTGTAAGTCCGACAATCATAGATTTCGAGGTATTCCCAATGATCGACCTAATTGATGCTCGAGATAAACGGATGACGGATTCCGGGGGGCGATGGTTCGGCAATTTTGAAACACCAACTATACTGAGTAAACTTGGCAGGTTAAAAGTTAAGCAAAAAGCATCTTTTAGACACGACCATTTACGGTCGAAAGGAGTCAGAAGGCAAGGATTTCAACGAGGATACTAACTTCGGTAAGCTTAAACGCGTTCCCCACGCTGGCTTACAAGCCTTCCTCGCAAAACATTGCCTTACCCCAGCAATGCCTGAAGAATCGCTGGAACAAATCACTTCAGAATTAGATTTGCTTGAGTCGGAAATAGAATAAAGGATATTATCGGATTATTTTACGGCGGAAGGAATTTAAGAACTCACCCGCGCATTGTTGGCAACTCATATTTTGTCTAGGGACATTAAAAAACTTCAACAGTAGGCGAATCTACCTGCCACCACTTTTTGAGCAGACTAAAATTTAGGAAAACAGATCGCGTTGTCCGTCCTCCGCGGCGGGAGACTTATCCGCTTCATACGGCTTAAAGTGGGTTTCTTCGGCCGGGAGCGGGGCGAGCATTGGTTTTAGGTCGTCGTAGTCCGTTTCGGGGGAGAGCCATTTTTCGTAGTCGTATTCGTGGATAACGACGGCTTGTCTTTGTTTTGAGTTGTGGATCTCGGCGAAGATGTCGTTGGGCTTGGTCGTCATGATGACGGCGCAGCGTTTGGTCTCGCCTTTTATCTGGCAGTCGCGGGCGATGCCGCCGAATGCGAAAACGGGTTCGTCGAACCAGATCTCGAATTTCTTTTTAGATTTATCGGGCTGGTCCTGCCATTCGAAAAGAGCGGTCGCGGGAATGAGGACGCGGTCGTTTTTAAAGGCGTCTTTGAACATACCGGCCCAGAGGACGTTTTCGGCTTTGGCATTGACGGCCCGCCGCCAGATGCCTTTGTTGTCCTTGTCTTCGATCGTCCACCAGAGGGCTTCGGCTTTATGCTGATTATTGATGCCGAGGATCGAAGTGCCCGGAAATATCTCCGGCCGCTTTTTGTAGCCGTGAATGTCGAAATAATCGTCCTGTTTAAGGTAAGAGAATTTATTTAACAATTCACGCTCGGCTGCCGTCATTTTGTATCTTCCGCACATTCGATGAGAATAATCCTAAATGCTTTTTGCTGCAAGCTCGGTGGCGCGGGGTGAGGATGGTGAAGGCAGCGATTTCGATCTGCTTGTGCGATTTAAGAAGCCGGTCGTGTTGATAGAGCTGATACGGATCGAAGACAGGTTTGAGGCGGCTTTTGGGCGGCAGGTCGATCTCGGGACGGAAGGAAGCCTGCACCCGCTTATCCGCGATAATGTTATGGAGATTTGCAGGTTTTGTATGAAGGCTAGGAACGATAAGCTGTACCTTTTCGAAATCTACACAAACTTCGCCGATTGAACAACGACCTATCGTTAAACAGTGATCTTCTTTTTGATTTGTTACGGGCGATTCGCGGATAAGGTTTTTAAGAATTTATCCACGAATCGCCCGAAATAAGAAAGAAGCCTCCGCCGTGAGGCTATAGAACACTGGGCATCTTACGGTTTGCCTTTGCCTTTGTCGTTGCCGCCTTTGTCGGGCTTGCCCGGTTTGTCGTTTTGTTTTTCGGATTTGTCCGGTTTGCCGGGGTTGCCTTTTTCAGATTCGGCCTTGCGGACTTCCTTAGACTGTTTTTCACGGCCGGGAGCATCTTCCGACTTTCCGGGCTTGTCGGCCTTATCGTCTTTTGCCCGCTCAGGCTTGTTCGGATTATTCTTTTTGAATTCGGCCTGTTCCTTCGTCGGTTTGGCTAGTTTGGCGTGGACCTTGTCCATCCACTGGCCGTTGTGCGGCGATTTGATCTTGACCTGGCTGATGAACGTCGGGGCCGTCGTATAAACGAATACAGGTGCGGCGTAGAGCTGTTCGACACGGCTGCGGTAAACCGGAGTTTCGACTACCTGATAAAGGTTGTAACCATCAGGATAATTGTCGTAGTAATAAGGCGAACGGTAATACTGATCGCGGCTGCCGAACAGCGTGGTGACCAAACCGATGCTGCGGTCCGCCCAATTCGTTTCGTAGTAATTGTTATCGCCGTAGATCTGTTCGTTGCCGCTCAAAAGAATGCGGGCACCTGGCGAATTCTGATTATCGCGATAGAAAATAACATTCGCTATTTCCTGGATAATGTCCGGGCCGAACCGGCTGAATATCGAAAGCCCGCGTTGGTTCGGGCCGCGGTCCTGATACTCGTCTACGCTGAGATAATCGACATAGCCGTCGCCGTTGAGGTCGAGATTGTTGATGCCGTCGTCTTCGTTAAGATAGGCCTCGAACTCTTCCGGGCTGTTCGATCGTTCAAGCAGATTGCCGACCCGCTGCAGGTCCAGATTGTCCTTTGCCCAATAATCATTCTGATCCGGCGCATTCTGCGCGAGGGCCGGATCGTTCGGATAAGGCTCGACGGCCGCGCTTTGCTGCGTCTGCTCCGAATTGCAGGCGATCAAAAATAAACTTACGGCCAAAATTGTCGCCGGTAATTTGAAAATTTTCATGCTTATACCCTCCATGTTGTGTATTCCATTATCTCATTAATCGCGGAATAATAACATTTTAAGGCTTTAGGCACCGTTATTTCAATTTATATTCGTCATCTCCGAAGGGCGTCCGTTTGAAAATCGGGCGGCAAGCCGGGTGTGACCCAATGGAAAATGGGCAGCGAAGAATGCCCTTCGCCGCCCATTTTCCGTTCCAGATCGATTTACAGGTTTCTCAGTACGTAATCGGACATCATCGAATACCAATGCTGGACCTGGGCCGGGTTTGAGATGCCGTGGCGTTGGGTCGGGTAGATCATCAGGTCGAACTGTTTGTTGGCTTTTTGGAGTTCGAAGATGAGTTGGGTTGTGTTTTGCATATGGACGTTGTCGTCCATCATTCCGTGGATCAGCAGGAGCTTGCCGGAGAGGTTTTTTGCGGCTTTGGTAACCGACGTGGCGTCGTAGCCGGCCGGGTTGTTTTGCGGCGTGAGCATGTAGCGTTCGGTGTAGATCGAATCGTAGAGGCGCCAATCGGAGACGGTGCCGCCGGCGATGCCCATTTTGAAATTTTTGCTGTGCGTGAGCGCGTAGCTCGTCATCATCCCGCCGAAGCTCCAGCCCCAGATGCCGATGCGTTCGCCGTCAATAAACGGCTGAGACTTTAAATAGTTTACTCCTACTTCGATGTCGGCGAGCTCGCGGACCATGAAATTTTTGTAGCTCGGCCAGACGGATTCCTGGCCTTTGCCGCTGGCGCTGCGGTTGTCGCAAACCCAGATTATATAGCCTTTTTGGGCCATCATCTGATGCCACAAATAACGGGCGCCGCCCCAGCGGTCAACTACCGATTGCGAATGCGGGCCGGCGTAAGTGTAGATCAGCACCGGATATTTTTTGGCCGGATCGAAATCAGGCGGCTTGATCATCGCGGCTTCCATTTCGAAGCCGTCGGCGAGTTTGACCTTTGAATACTCGACCTTATTTATTTTATATTCGGCAAGGGCATCGGCCTTGTTTTCATTGATGACCTTTTCGAGCGTGCCGTCGGCTTTGAACAGGCGGACCTGCGGCGGCGTGCCGAGATCGCTCCAGGTTTCGACGTAGTGCGTGAAGGTCGAATTGAACATCGCGGCATGCGTTCCCGGGCCTTGGGAAAGACGCTGGACCTCGCCGCCGGTAAGCCTGACGCGGTAGATATTTTCGGCTATGGACGTTTCCTTTGTGCCGGAGAAATAGATCCAGCCGGTCGTCTCGTCGATGCCGTAAACGTTGCGGACCTCCCATTTGCCGTCGGTCAATTGCTTGATCAATTTGCCGCGGTTGTCGTAGTGATAAAGATGTTTGAAGCCGCTGCGTTCGGATTCCCATAGAGACGTAGCGTCTTTGAGAAACACGGGATTGCTGTTGACCTCGACCCAGGCCGGAGTTTCTTCGCGGAAAAGATTTTCGGATGTCCCGTCGAGCGTCGCGGCATTTAGATCAAGGTACGTTTGCTCGCGATTCAGCACCTGAAATATAACGGCACGGCTGTCCGGCCGCCATGCAACGCGGGCGATTAAGAGATCTTCGGGCTTGTATTTCGCCAGATCGACGAACTTTACCGGGTCGCCCAAACGCCTCACACTTTCCGGCAATCTGCCGCCGACACCGGGAATTTTTCCAAGCCCGGGCAGATATGGGTTCCGGCCGACATCGGCAATCCCGAGTTTAACCAGCGGATTCGGATCACCGGCTTTCGGGTAATTGGTGTATTCGATTATCTGGCCGGTCACGACGTCATTCGCCAGGACGAAGGAGGGCACGGGTGAATCGTCCAATCGCAAAAAAGCGATTCGGCTCGAATCCGGCGACCACCAATAACCGCGCTGATTGCCGCGGCCGTAAAGCTCTTCCTCATAAACCCAAACCAGATGGCCATTATGAATTTTTTCCGCTCCGTCGCGCGACAACTGCTTTTCTTTGCCGGTCGCTATATCGACGGCGTACAAGTTATTCCCGCGTACAAAACTCACCCACCGCCCGTCGGGACTGAAATCGGCTTCGATCTCCTCGTCCTTGTTATTCGTCAGCCGTTTCATGTTTCCCGACGAGGCATCGTAATGCCAGACATCATTCAAATGATTGACGAGAATTGCATTGTCGGCATTATTGAATTGCAAAGCGCCGGAATTGGACATCCGCTGCGCTTCGTCCGCTTTTATTCCCGCTTTCTCGAGAGCCGAGGCAAACCGCGAGCTATCGAAAAACGGCGATGATTGCCCCGTAACCGGGTCAACCCTCATCAGCTTCCCGTCCCGCATCATCTTGAAAGACCGCCCGTCATTCGCCCACTGCAGCCGCGACGGAGCGCCCGCAAAATTAACGCGGGCCTTAGAATCGGTACTGAAAATCTCGTCGAGCGTCAGCAGTTTGTCCTGTGCTGA
Source organism: Pyrinomonadaceae bacterium (assembly GCA_037723965.1). GTDB lineage: Bacteria > Acidobacteriota > Blastocatellia > Pyrinomonadales > Pyrinomonadaceae > OLB17. Next base: position 330,778 of record JBBJOS010000003.1, read on the forward strand.
AGCAGCGGAAGAGAACGCAAGAATTGCAGTAAAAAGAAATGTGATCTTTTTCATAAATTTTTTAATGAGTGGGAAAGGATAGTTAAACCAAAAATATACGTAAATAGTTTTTACACTCAAGAACACTAGCCGCAGGAGATTTTACATTTATTTAAAGTTACTGTCTCTAAGCGGTTTAATTCACCAACTTTCGTATTCTAGGTACCAGTTATCCTCAAGCTTCTTGTAGACAGGTGATTGCTTACGATGCGAGACAAATTTGTCTATTGATTCAACTAATGATTCCGGGTTCTCTGTTGAATAAAGATAACTTTTACTATATGTGGCAATAGGAATTCCTTGTGATGACGCGATAAGTCTAACTGATCTTGGATTATCCCTATGTATTCCGTTTTCGATTCCAAGCTTATGTAGGATTTGTCGGTATTCACCGACCCTCTCTTCGGAGATAGTTCTTTCGTCAGGGCCGGTGTAAAAGACGTAATCATCCGATAACCGCACGATATTGTCATCTTCATTCAACATGGTTGCAAGCCCGTAAAAATCAGCCTTGTTTTCAAGGAATTTCTTGGTGAGCTTTGCTTCGGATGGGAGACCGATGTGGCAATTTATCGAAAAAATTAGAAGTGTTAATGAAGCAATTAGTTTAATCATTTGCAACCCTATATTAAGAAACAAGAGCGAAACTCAATTCATTAGAAAGGCTCTCTTTGCGGAGATTGCTCATTGGAATTCCAAGATTCTTCAGTGAAAAAAGAAATTCGACACGGCCTTTGCCGGCAAATAGGGCAGCTTCACCAGAGGTCAAGCGCCCCAGCTCATAAAGTTTTGCAGCCAGCAAAAGCTTTGCCTCACTTGAAGATCTTTCGTGTGAAAGACCTAAACGGTAAAGCAGATCATCACTGTATTCGATAGTTAATGTATTTTGCGCCATTTAATCATCCTCAGTTTGAAAATTCTATCACGCTTTCGGGTGTGAGCGGTCGTAAACCTCGATCATTTTTTCCATTGATACCTGCGTGTAGATCTGCGTCGTTGACAGCAGAGCGTGTCCTAAAAGCTCCTGAATATCGCGCAGGTCGGCGCCTTGATCAAGCAAATGTGTGGCGAACGAATGGCGGAGGCTGTGCGGAGAAATGTCGTGGATGTCGGCACAGCGTTTTATGTATTTGTCGATCATTCTGCCGACGCTGCGGGTCGTTATTCGCGTGCCCTGATAATTTAGAAAAACGGCGTTCGCGTCACGTGTCGCTAGCGGGCAATTAATCAAAAAGATCGGCCGCGTTTCGCTTAGATAATGCATCATCGCCTGCAGCGAAGGCTCGCCAAACGGCACGATCCGCTGCTTTTTGCGTTTGCCGGTGACGCGGACAAGCTTTTCGCGGAAGTCAATGTCCTTCAGATCGATGCTTACCAATTCGCCGACGCGGATGCCGGTAGCGTATAGAAATTCGATGATCGCCCGGTCGCGTTTGCCGAGATCGGTGTTCAGATCGGGCGTTTCGATAAAGCGAACGACATCTTCCATCGAAAGATGATTCGGCAGTTTCCGTTCGATCTTTGGCGTCGCGACGAGTTTTGCCGGATTCATTTCAATCGTGCCTTCGCGGACTAGAAACTGAAAAAATGTGCGAAGTGAAGCAAGCTTTCTCGCAACAGAGGTCTTCTTATGATTCGCATGCAGTTCCGCCATCCATTCGCGGATTGTAAGGCGGTCGATATCCTTGACGGCAATATCCTCGCGGCTCTCGATCTTCAATAAATGATCGCGAAACTGCCCAAGATCGCTGGCGTAATTACGCAGCGTATGCGGGCTCACATTGCGCTCGTAACGCATGTGCTGGAGAAATTGGTTAAGCGATTCTTCGAACATAATGGAGACGCGTTCCGGCGCTCACTTTTTCGGCACATAATAACCCTTTCGCGTCCGGACATCCGCATTCGGCTGATTTTTTACCTTTAGAGAGATCTCGCGAAATGCGCCGCGCTCGTCGTTTTCCGGATAGTAGCTCAAAATATATTGCTGCGAAAGTTCGGCGGCGATCTGGCGAAATGCGTCGTCGAGCTCTTTTTCGTCGATTGGCGAATAGACCGTTCCGCCGGTTTGCCGGGTGATGTCGATCATCCGTCTTTCAGCGGCGAGCTGGCGAATGTTGGCGTTGCCGCGCCGCGATTTCGTACGTACGAAGTTCTCGAAATCGGTCGTTTTTACTACATAAACCTGGCAGTTGGTGACTTGCAGAGTCTTTAGGGCATTTTCGAGCGTAGTGTCGCTGGCGGTGTCGTCGCCATCCGAAACGATCACGATCACGCGGCGGCCCTGCACGTCGGCAAGATAATTCGACGCAAGCTCGATTCCGTCAAGCAGAGCGGTAGCTCCGACCGGTTCGGGGAATGCTTCGATGGCCCCGATGATCGAATTAACGTCTCTCGTAAACGGCTGTTCGAGCCGCGTGGTGGTCGCAACGCTGAATAATGCGGCAAGATCTTTTTCCGGCCGGATCACGCGGCGGAAGAATTTTATAGCGGCGTCTTTTTCAAATTTGCGGGCGATCATCACGCTTGACGAATTATCGAACAGCATCGCCATCCGTATTGCCGTTTCGGACCGCGAAAGCTCGCTGATCTCGACTATCCTGCCGTCGATCCGCAATTCAAAATCCGCGAGTTTGAAATTAGAAAGAGACCGGCCGCTCGGGTCTAATACGGAAACCGGAATCGGCACAAGAGTGGAATCAACCTTGATCACGCCTGCTTCGTCATTGCCCGCTTCCATCGGCGTCGGTGTCGGCATCGCGAAAATCTGCTTGTCACCGGTCGGTTTGTAAACAACCGTTGACTTGATCTTCGGATTCGGCGCCGGCGTTTCAGCAGGTTTGACGCGACCGGACTGGCCGAACGCAAATGAAGCTGAAATTAAAATTATGAGAAGGAGTAACTTCATTTGGCTAAAATAAGAATGATGGACAATCGCACTATTTCCACTCCGTTTGATTACCGAAACCCGTAAAATGTATGCCTACACCAAAATCAATTTCACGCCGGCAAATAATAACACCACTGCCAGCAATCGCCGCAAAGTGATCGAATCGAACCGCGTGCTGCCGAGCGTCGAGCCGATTATACCGCCAACGACCGCCGCCGCTATCCAAAACCACACATTGTTTGGAAGTTTCACGACCTGCGCGTAATTGCCCGCGAGGCCCGCAATCGAATTGACCAAAATAAACATCGCCGAAATTCCTGCTGCCTGCCTCGTCTCGGCCCAATTCATCAAAAGCAAAACCGGCGTTAGAAAAATACCGCCGCCGACACCGACGAGTCCGGAAAGCAATCCCATAATTGCACCAATAATCAGCGCCGGCCAGATCTTCGGTCCTTTTATTTCCGAATCGGCCGTAAATTTCCACGCCAGCCTTAACGCCGCCAAAATTAAAACCAGGCCCAAAATTATTTTATAAACGGCCGCCGGCAATTGGATCATCCCGCCGATAAACGCGAACGGAACAGATGTAACAGCAAACGGCAGAAAAACCTTCCAGGAAAAATGCCCGGCCCGGTAAAATTGAATCGTACCGATCGACGACACAAAAACATTCAGCAGCAAAGCCGTCGGCCGCGTAATCTCCGGCGCAACCGCCAGCAAAGCCATCACCGCCAAATACCCCGACGCCCCGCCATGGCCGACCGAGGAATAGAGGATAGCGACAAAGAAAATTGCAGCAATTATTACCGGATCTGGCATTTACTGCGATTCCTTCGTCTTTCGTTTGCGGATGAGTCTTTCACCATTTTTCTTTGCGAGGTAATACAAGAGATATACAGCCCCAAAAACTAGGGCGAGAAAAAGGAGTACCCAAATTGCAACAATGAACCAGCCAAAAGCGTCAAGGTCGCCTGGATGTAAAAATATTAGTTTCATTCGACGGCATTTTGCACAGCACCCGACAATTCCGCCATCCATTCATCCCAATCTTTTAATGCCAGCTCGACTTGAATAATGTGCCGCTCGCGTTTGTTTCTGTGTTTTTTGCGGAGTTCGACCGGAAGTTCCTGCAGCAATCCGAACGTAATATTCACCGGCTGAAAGTTCTTTGTTTCGACGTTTGAGACGTAGCGGCACAAAGCCCCGATCGCCGATGTCGCAGGTGCGGTGATCATTTCCTGATCGTGCAGAACGCGCACGGCATTTAGCCCGGCGAGCCAGCCGGTCGCGACGGATTCGACGTAGCCTTCGACACCGGTTATCTGCCCGGCGAAGAATAGTTTTGAATTCATTTTCGTTGAAAGAGTTTCGTTCAGGATCTTCGGCGAATTGATAAATGTATTGCGGTGAATTTGGCCGTACTGCAAAAATTCGGCGTTTTCGAGGCCCGGAATCGTCCGCAAAACTCTTGCTTGTTCGCCGTATTTCAAATGATTTTGAAAGCCGACTATGCCATAGGCGTCCGCCATTAGATTTTCCTGCCGGAGCTGCACACAGGCGTAATATTCCTGCCCGGTTTTCGGATCGGGCAGGCCTTTGGGTTTCATTGGGCCGAACCGCAGCGTATCGACGCCGCGCCGCGCGATCTCCTCTATCGGCAAACACGATTCGAACCAGTGCGTGTCTTCGAATCGTTTAAGCGGCACTGACTTGGCCTCGATCAATTCGTTAAAAAAGACCGCGTACTGCTCCGGCGTCATCGGACAATTTATGTAGTCGTCACCGCCTTTACCGTACCGCGCCGCTTTGAAGGCAATGCTCATATCTATCGAATCAGCGGCGATTATCGGTGCGATGGCGTCATAAAAATAAAGCTGATCGTCGCCCGTCAGCTTCATTATTTCCTTCGTCAAAGCTTCGGACGTAAGCGGGCCGGTCGCGATGATCGTTATTTCATCCGCCGGTATTTCCACCGCTTCTTCGCGGATGAGTTCGATATTCGGATGCCGTTCGATGCGTTCGGTAATAAGCTCGGCAAACTTCGCCCGGTCAACCGACAGAGCCGCGCCCGCCGGGACCTTCGTCGCCTCGGCCGCTTCCATCACCAGCGAATTTCCCCGACGCAGCTCTTCCTTCAACAAAAACGGCGCCGAGCCGAATTCATCGGATTTCAGCGAATTCGAACAAACGATCTCCGCCAGCTTATCCGTCCGATGCGCCGGCGTCTGCTGCACAGGCCGCATCTCAAAAAGCTTCACCTTCACCCCAAGCTCCGCCGCCTGCCACACCGCCTCAACACCGCCAAGTCCGCCGCCAATTACATTTATATGATCCGTTTTACCCATTTGAGCGTGATTTTATCACGGCCGCAACCGTTAACTCTAAACGTGAAAAGACGGCCGTGAAGCCGTCTCTTTCAACTCAACATATATGCTTATACGAATTTATTATCGCATCAAGACGGTGGCATTCCTTTTTGTAGTATAAAGTCTTGCCATTGCACTGCAATTGTCGAATACTTTCGATGTCACAATTCCAGATCCCGGTGGATCGATTTCGGTTAGCGAGCTTGCCCGCCCGGCTTTGATTAGCCAGGCGGATGCGGCGGCGGCGTTCATTGAATAAGTCGGTGTCCAATCCTCGCTTTCGGGTGCGAGGCCTTCGAGATCGGCGAGGCTCGATTGAGATAGTATCTCTTCGAGCTCGGTTAGGGTTAACGCGGGTTCGGTGTCCCACGCGGTCATTTTCTTTAATTTTTCTATTGGTGTTTCAGGCATAGTTTTAAGTAGCGCAGGCGTCCCGCCGGCTGTCGCGTTGGCATCCTGCCGACGCATAGTAAAAAGTCCGGAGGGCAAGATGCCCGCCGGACAGCCGCCAAGATGGCGGCGTTACGCTTTGTTAGCGATCAACTCCGCCAACGCCGTGGGGCGCACGACCTTTGCTCCGTAAACGTGCAGGCCTTTTACCGCGTCTCCGAAACGCTTTTCGGGTTTGTAGGTTTGCAGATCGACGACCTGTTCGACGTAGGCGGTCGCGATCGAATGCCCGGCGATGATCTTGTATTTCGCCGCCGCGAGGTTCGGGACGTTATTCGATTTCAGAATGCGAAATCCCGCGGCATTTCCGACTTGTCCGTTCGCGAGAGCCGTGTCGCTTTGGAACGTTCCGGCCTTGACGAATCTTTCATCCTTCAACAGCAGGCCATGATACCACGCCGGGACAATAACGAAACGCCCTTCGAGCGGCACGTCCGCTTCGTCGAGAATCACGCCGAGATCGACGAGGTATTCGTAGGCATCGTCCTTCGTCGGCACCTTCGGTATGGCGGTCGAACCGATCTTGTTTCCCGCCGCCACGCCCGCGTCCATAACGCCGGCCAGATATGAATCGGCACGTTCACGCAAAGCCCACGCAGAGCGGAGCATTGCTTCGTCCAGAACGTTCACGTTCTGCTGGGCCCGGTCGATGCTGTCCACATAGAAATTGAAATACTTCGATTGGTCGATCAGCATCGTTTGATCCGAATCGGTAAGTATTTCCGGTGCCGAAATGTCGGTGTCCTTTTCGTAATCACCGATGGTAACGTCGCCTATCGACGCGATCTTGACCGTATTTCCGGCTTCGCGTATCTCGCCTTCGTAATCGCGGTTCGACCCATTCGTTTGTCCATATACGAGAGATTTTTCCAGAGCGGCAAGCAATCGTGCCGCCCAAACGGTAGGTATAAATTGTAGTGACATAGTTTTTCCTTTTTTGAATTTAAGTTATTGATTAAGTGACGCCCGACACAATCACAGTGATTTTTGCGTCACATTGAAAACCGGCTAACGGTCGCCCAGCACACGCCGGACTTCCTGCCAATCAAGTTTCCCAATCTCGGCCGAGGTCATTTTTGCTAATGATTCCTTCGTCAAATATCCCGCGCCGCCGCGTCCGGCCCCGCCGTCGATAGAACCTTGCGGCTTTTCGGTGCGGAATTGTTCGGGCAGTGTTTTCTTCAGGTGTTCGAGAATAGCCGCGCCGTTTAAAAGCTTGCCTTCCTCATTGAACTGCAAACTTGCCTTCGCCGAATCGAATAGAAGATCAGGCGACATGGCTCCGGCTTTTACCAGCGACTGCGTCATCTGCTCACGCGCGTCGCGCATTTTCATCGCGGTTTTTAAGGTCTCATTTTCCGTCCGCAACCTTTCGGTTTCGGTGCTGCTTTCGGAGATCGGCTCGGTCACGGTGATTGCAATTTCACCGTTTTCCGTTTCGTCTCCTCGTTTTTGTGTATTTGTTTTGTTCATACACCGAGGAGCCTAAACGTTATTTTCGCGGATTAGAACACCGATCCGTACGATTGGAATGAATGGAATAATTGGAATGAAAGGAATGATTTGGAAGGTTTAACAGGCTCGAAAAAGACTGATTTATTTAACTGTTATTTTCCATCAAATAGTGTTATCATCCCTTTTCAACGCACCTGTTAATTTATTCAGATACCGGAACTTTCAGTCACTGCAATGATGAACGCCTGTGCATATTTGCACTTTGCCGGCGCTATCGTTCGATTGAATCCCGGAAACCACTTATTTATGAAGACCGCAAAATTGCACCACACCGATGGGCAGGTAGAAAAAAAACACTTTCAGGGTGTACCGAAGCAAACGCTTTTCTCCTATGAAAAGGGCACGAACGGTAATATTGTCGGGCGGAAATATTTCCGGCTGGATGAAGATCAGGATATTCATTCGGCCGAAGTAACATATTCTCAAATCACATCGCCGGGACCTCAATAGATTCTTAATTCTCATCCGCTCCGTCCATTTCCCTTGCCCATTTTAGAAACGAATCTTCGAACACCAGCCAGCCGATAGAGGTCGGGCCGGTTCCCGCTGTTTCAAACGTTCCGTCTTCGCACATTCGAGCAAGCGTCTGCCGCGACGGCGGCGGAACGATGATCCTGTGTTTTTTTATTAATCTTTCGATCTCGCTGAGCCTTACCTTTGGCCGAGGCATAAAATCCAATACTTGTTTTAATTCTCTCATATCTTTTGCACTCCCTTCCGCCGGATATCACTCCAGGCTTTCCATCCTTCCAAATCATTCCATTCATTCGTTTCTTAACAAACGCTATATTTCATAACAATTAGTATTTATTTCGTGTTTGCGAATCCGTATTCTGCTTATGGCCGGGCGGTGTGTAAGCGGCGAAAACATTCTCATATTTAAGTCGCCCAATATCGTCCGACCGTTTTAGACTATCATACTTTTGTTTTATTGCAAATATATTGTTGCATGTATGAAACGAACTAAGGATCCAATATGGAATTTTCAAATACCGATAAATTAAAGGCTCTCGCAATCGTCAATATTTTCGAGACTTCAAAGCCGTTCGGCAATTACGCTGCCTGCGTTGTTTTGAATGACGGAGCCGGAGTTTCGTACGGGATAAATCAGTTCACGCACCGGTCTGGATCGCTTTTGGCGGTTGTAAATTGTTACCTCGCAAACGGCGGCAAGCCCGGGCGGACTGTACTGGAGGCCCATTTACTCAAACTGCAGGCCCGTTCCGCCCGGTCGATAAATTCGCTTGCCATCGATAAAGGCTTCAAAAAGGCTCTCAAGGCCGCTGCGGTGTCGCGGGAAATGCGTTTTGCCCAGAACCAGATCGCGTTCGAGCGTTATCTGAAACCCGCGATCGAGGCGTGCCGCGGCTCCGGCTTCACGCTCCCGCTTTCCCTGGCTGTCATTTACGATTCGATCAATCACGGTTCATGGGAAAAGATCCGCGACCGGGTGGGTAAGTGCGATTCCGAAAAAGCGTGGATTACGGAGTATGTTCGTAAGCGTGATGCCTGGCTGTTGAGAGTGCCCCGGCTGATGAATACGCGTTACCGAACACGGTTTTTTCTCGATCAGATAGCCACGGGGCGCTGGGATCTCGAACTTCCGCTAACTGTCCACGGCATTAAATTAACGAACGAAATGTTTTCGCGCCAAACGGCGAAAAACGCAAAAGACTCGGCGGTTGAGCCGCTCGATACACCCGCAGAAACTCAGGCCGGGCCTGTTATCCCAAAACCGCATAATTCCCTGCCGAAACCCTCAGACGATCCGCAAATTGAGGCTCAACCGCCGGTTGCCGCAGAGGAAAATTCGCATCTGGAAAGGATCGAGGCGAAGGTAATCGAAACGGCGGCGAGATATGACCGGTTCGAAAAAGCGGTAACAACCGTGGTTACGAGAAAAGATGCCGCGAAGTCTTTATGGACGACTGTCGCGGGCTCTATCTGGCAAAGCTCGTGGGCAATTTTCGCATTCTTTATCGGCCTGCCGCGTGAGGTTTGGCTGATTGTGGCAATTATCGCCGCGGCCTTCGGGCTGTTTTATTTATACCGGCAGATCGCTCTCGGCAAGATCCGAGAGCGGTCACGAAAAACAGGAGGAAATTATGCATGACTTCAAGAACATTCTAATAGCCTGGCTCAGCTCGGCGACGGCCGTTTTTACCGCCATAGAAACTAAAACGCTGATCACGATTATTTCGGCGGTGGTTCTGCCGATCCTGTTTTTCAGTATCGGAAAAACGGTCGATGTGATGCTGCAGATATATCTGCGGAACCGCGATAAAACCAAGGAGCAGGAACAAAACCATGACACTGAAAATTAAACTCTGTCTCGCCGCGGGAATTCTGGTCTTGGCATCCATTTTCGGCAGTTATCTTTGGTCGAATTATACGACGGGAAAACTGCAAGCGGCAGTTGAAGACGCGAAACTATCCGCCGGTAAAGCCGCAGTGTTCGCAAACGCCAAAGAGACCGAAGCCGCAGAATACAAACAAAAAACCATTTACCTCGAACAACAAATCGCCGTCATTCAGGCGATAGCAAGGAAACAAGATGAAGAACTGGAAAAACTCAATTCTAATACTGTCGCTGCTCGTTCCGATGTGGAGCATGCCCGCCGCATTCGCTCAATCACCTCAACCGCCGGCGAGCTCTGCGCCAAGCTCGCCAAGCTCGGACATGCGTGCGAGTGAGTCCAAGGTCCAAAGTCCAAAGTCCAAAGACTCAGGCAAGAATTTAATCAACGCCTGCGCCGCCGCAGCCGACGAATTGGCAAAAACGCGATTGCTCACCGCCGCACTCGAACGGGAAAACGAGATGTTGAATGAAAATCTTAGGATCGGGAAAGAACACGTCGCTTTATTAACCGAACTAAACGCATCGCGCAAAAGCGAAGCCGAAGCATTACAAACGGCGCTCGCGGCGAAAAACGAAACCATCACGGCCAAAGACTCCGTGATCGCCGGTCAGGACAAGCTTATCGATGCACTAAAAACCAAAAAAATGTCGCCGTGGAAACGTATCGGCGATGTACTGATCGGCGTCGCGGTCTCCGCATTATTAAAATGACATCCGAAAATTAAATCTAAAAGGAAAAATTTATGAATACTGATTTCGAACAAGCAATAGAACGCCTTCGCGCCAATCAAACGCGATACGACAAAACGGAACGCTATCATCGCGGCGAACACAATTTGATGTTCGCGACCGAAAAATTTCAAAACACTTTCGGCTCGCTCTTTCGTGAGTTTGCGATGAACCTTTGTCCGGCAATATGCGACGCGGTGAAGGACAAATTGAAGATCACCGAGTTTCGGGTAGAATCGGGAGCTTCTGCCCTTGGCTCTCATGCTGAACGCATCTGGCAGCGAAACCGAATGGCGACGCGTGCCGGTGAGGTGCATAAGGAAGTCCTTAAAAACGGCGACGCATACGCGATCGTCTGGCCTGATGCAGACGGTGATCCTATTATATATCCGAACAAAGCCGCGAATATCACGGCAGTTTATGACGAAGATTCACCGGGAAAAATCTTGTGGGCAGCGAAACTTTGGCGTACTCGCGATAAGCGTACACGCCTCAACATTTTTTATCCGGACCGCATCGAGCGATATGCCGCAGTACGGGAAAGCGGACGAATACTGCCTGACGCAAAAGAATTTGTCAGCTTCGCGGATGACGCAAGACACCCGGATACGGAAAACGAGCCGGTGCAGATCTCGACGATAGTTAATCCATACGGCGTCGTCCCAGTTTTTCATTTTGCGAACAATGCCGACCTCGGAATGCCCGGCCAGTCTGAATTGTTGTCCGCTATTCCTGTACAGGACGGATTGAATAAATCGGTTCTCGATATGCTGGTCGCGATGGAATTTTCCGCCTACCGGCAGCGATGGGCGGCGGGAATAGAGATCGAATACGACAACGAAGGCAAAGCGGCGGCTCCATTTACCGCCGGAATCGATCACCTGTGGATCGCCCAAAATCCCAACGCCCGTTTCGGCGATTTCGAATCAGCCAATCTCGACCATTTTCTGCGGGTCAAAGACAGTTTCCGCATCGATATGGCGAGCGTCACCGGCACGCCGCTGCATTATCTGATGCCGCATACGAACCGAAGTTACAGCGGTGAATCTTTGAAGAAGGCTGAAACACGCTTCATCGCAAAGGTCCGCGACCGGCAGGAATCTTTCGGGCAAACATGGGCGGACCTGATGGCTTTTGCATTGAAGATCGAAGGCCGCGGCGACGACATCCGCCTTATCACCGCCTGGGAAGACGCCGACCGTATGTCGGAACGCGAGTTTTTAGAGAACATTATTCTAAAACAGCAGATCGGCATCACAACCGAGCAAGCTTTGTCCGAAGCAGGTTACGGAAGAGAGGATGTTGCAGGAATGCTGAAATAAAAGTAAAGGCCGAGGACAAACCGCAATTCGTCTCCGGCCTTTTAAATTCATTGATTTACTATTTGTTATCCCGTGATCCAGGACGCAAACTGAAGCCAGGTTTCCGTTCCGCCGACCCAAAGCCGCAGTGGATGCGAGACGATCATCAGCAGCGCACCGAATGCAAATGGCTTATTAAGCGTACCGGTTCTCCATGTATCAACGACTACGAAAATGATCGCGAGCAGGTCCGGAATGCCGAAGAACGCGATTGGCCCGGCCGCCGTTACTGCATCGATCGGAAGCCGGGCGATTGCCGGAGGCAGGAAATTTAAAACGGTCAGCAGCATAAGCCGCTTATGAGGTGCGGGCCGGCGGCGGTAATAAATCGCGCCCCCAAACAAGATCGCGAACATAACTATGTCAAAAATCGGCACGGCCATGAATGCCAGCGGCGGAAATCCGGGCGGAGTAGACGCCGAACCGTACTTTGCGGCAGCAACCGCTGTATAAATCCCAATGATGATCAACAAAACGGCGAGCGCGATACTTGCCATTCCAAGCCGCTGATGAAGCTTAATGCGCCGTGAAAAAATCATCCAGACCTGCGCCATGAATACCAAGATCCACGACGTCATTACGACCCCGTGCAAATGCACCAGCAGAGTAGGAATCGGCGGCCCGTTGAAGATACTACTGAGGTAATACGTCCGGGCAAATCCGGCCACAACTATCAGCGGAAATGATAATGCTACGACGATGAAAAATTGCCGTGTGAGCCTTTGCCGGTCAACGATCTCGTTTACAGCCATAGAGCCACCTCCTAATATTGTTAATGTTACGTTGAATACCGGCGTTATAGTATATCCAACCGAATTAAGACGCAAATGTTCGCGGCTGCAGCGTTTAAAAATTTACTAATTTCAATTACCAGTCTGGCAAGTTCTAGATGCGATGTAAATCGTAAATTTTTTGTCTTTCCAGGACTATTTCGGCCGGGAGGCCCTCATCTTCAATAAGTTCCTGTGCGGTGCGTGTTTCGATCCACGTTATCGGAATTAAGGCACAGATCGCAAAAGCATCGGCCTCTACCTCATGCCGGGTCTTCTTTCCGATACCGTGAAAATTTGCCGTCTCGTTCGTATTAGGCGCGTGCATAAGGTAATGCGCGAATTCGTGAAACATAACGAAAAGCTTCTCATGATGCTTCAACTTGCTGTCGATCGCTATGTAATGTTTGCCGAGAACGCAATAATAAAACCCGCTAACTGTCAGCGGCATTTCCTGCACCACCACCTTTTGACGGCGGCACAAGCGATAAAAATCGTCTTCTGTCAATGGCTGCTTGTTCCATTGACAGCGAAGCTTTGATATTTTTTCGAGGAAGAAAAGCATGATTAATGAGAGCGTTTTTCACGCCTGATACAGCGTATCATACATGCACAGCCGGACAAAGCGGTTCAGGTTATATATTCTTCAAAGTCCGGTCCAGCACCTTTTTGGCATCGCGTACGGCATCGAGTTTTTCTTCACTCGTAAATGTTTCCCAGCCCTGAAAAAATAGGACGCCGAAATCCTGCGGGTATTCCCGGCCTTCGTGTTTGAACCATTCGCTCATCGTTATATGCGGATTGTCGTATTTCAGAACAGCCGATTCGACATCGAATGAGGGCAGCAGATCGACTTCGCCCAGGTCCTGCACTTCTCGTATCAGCCTCGCCGCCAGCTTTGCATCGACGATCTCTTCTATCCGTTGATCGAATAGCTTCCCCAGGTCGAGTTTCTGAGAACCGGCCAGGAACATCTCGCCGGTCCCGATCAATAGCCAGTTCAGCGATACGCTCGTTTCATTGGCGATCTTGATCAGAACATCCGGAGCGGGCATTCGCCCCTGAAAATAATTGCGCACGGTGGCATGCGGAATCCCCAGCCGCCTAGCGATAACCGCCATCGTCGCAAATCCAAAAGCCTGTTTTAATCTGTCTTCAAAAGTTTCCGCCATAATCGAAACCGAATAATCTGAGCATCACGCTTATAATCGAATATAACGCTTATTATAAAGTAAACTAATGCCGATTGCATTAATGCACTCGTTCTGAGTTCAAGCTTCAGCTTGCTTAGGCCTAATAACTAAGACGAACTGAAGCTTGAACTCAGAACGAGTGCACATTTTACCCGCGTTACTTGACAGCCCTTTGGCTGGAAAAGTATATTTTGAAGTTCGACTGGTGTTGCCCGATACGGTAAAATTACCGTTGTCGCGTCTCCACGCTATAAGCCGTCCTAGCTCAGTTGGTAGAGCATTCGATTCGTAATCGAAAGGTCGTCGGTTCGACTCCGATGGACGGCTCCATTAAAATCAATAACTTAAAGGCACCTTCGAGGTGCCTTTTTTGTTGAGGTACACTTTCGGGTACACATTGAATAATTTTGTGTGACTATAAAGATATTTCTCTCAGTTTGGTGACGAGTAAAACTTTTTCCTGTTAGGTTTAGTTAGTGAAAGTGTCGTCGTAAAAATGAACAGATAACCCCCATAAGTCGATGCAGTCCTAGACAATCCTCTAACCACAGTAAGCCTAACAAGACTTGCCTCAATAGCCATTTTTTGCACCGGTAACACAGCTAGCCGTCCCACTATGCCGGTCTGAATAAACCATTGCCACAATTCAACCTAAACGAATCCCGCAGGAGCGACATACGCGGTAGCTGTCTTTGAAAAGCAGACCAATCCAGCAAAACAGCGTGCCAATACAACTTCCGAATAGAATAATGAACCAAACCCAGCCCGCTGTAGAAATCTGTTCTCTCCGGCCCCGAACACCGCATCCGAGATGTCTTTCAGCAAGTTCGGACTCAGCGTCTTATTATGCCTCGAATCCGTCGTTCGCGGCCTGAACGCCCGCAGATATTTCGCCTTGAGACCTTCCTCACGCATCACACGCGTGACCACAAAACGCCCCGCTTGATCCCGCTCTCCTTCAACTCGTCCGAGACCCGCCGCGATCCGTATCGCCGCTTGTGAAAATAAAACACGTCCTTTACGGCTGCTCTGATCGATGCCTGTTCCCCGCCCGGCTTCTTCGCCTTTGCCGACCACGCATAATATGCCGATCGGCTCACTTTCATCACCCGCAATAACACCCGCATTGGGTATTTCGCCTGTCTCTCGTTAATGAAAACGAACCTCGCTAACCGCCCCTCCCGAAGATAAGTGCCGCCTTTTTTAGGATCTCTACCTCCATTTCAAGCTCCCGGATCTTCTTCCGCATCTCAAGCTTTTCCTTGTCCGGCCCGCCTTCCTCCGTCCGGACTCGCGCGTTCTTCCACTTGTGAATCACGCCCTCGGATACACCCGTCTCCCGCGACAACCCCGCCACCGAAGCCCCTGCCATATACTTCCTGATGATCTCTTTCTTGTATTCCTCGTCGTATCTTTTCATTGAGATGGTCTAATTAAACAACACACGAAACTCTCTGTAAAATGAGAGTTATGA